>JBNJJQ010000011.1:0-157087 GCA_051750385.1 Bacillota bacterium
GTGGGCTCTGCTTTTTTGTGTTTCCGTTGTTAAGGCCCCGCTAATATGATTACTCCCAAAATTCATAAACCAATACATCAAACAATTCCCCGTCTGCGTAAAGCAGGATTGCCCATTCTCCACGTTCCGGAATTTTAACCGAGGATGGTATATGCACATCTGCACCATTATTTTCTCTTCCTAATTCTGTAGTCCAGCCATTTCCATTAATTAAAAGTGGATGGATGGTTTTGGTTTCCCGATGAAATCCTACTACTGTCAATTCTTCCGCTGCAGTCCCCCACAGATGCCACATCCATTTTTGTTCTTCTAGACTCGGCATATCCATCCCAATAACACCTGATTTATTTTCATTACCCACCAAATTCCTGCCAAAAGGTTCCGCTACTCTATTCCAATCAATAAGTTTGATGTCACTCTCCTGAACAAAGTTGGGAATATCTTCTGGCATATTAACCATATGGTCACCTTGACCTGAGCCCCTGCTAATGGAATCCATTAAACCAAATTGACTGGAAACGAATAAAACCAGGACAGCCATTACCACACTAGTTATTGCGAATATGTGAAATCTTCTCGGGTTGGTAAAATAATAATGCCCCCCTGAATTTATCACAGATCTAATTTTATTTTTCTGTTCTTCTGAAAAATGCGTCCCGCTATGAGTCGTAGCATCCATCGCTTTACGCAAATCCTTCAGCTTATTCTCCATCACTATCGCACCTTTCCATCATTTTTTTCAACTTGCCCCTCGCTCTATTCAATCTGGTTTTAATCGTATTCCTGTTCATTTTTAGTATTTTGCTAATTTCTTCAATTTCTAATTCCTCATAATAATAAAGGGAAATCACTTCCCGGTATTTGATAGGAAGAGCAAGAACACACACAGAAAGCAGCTCCTCCTCATTCCTCTTAATCATGGCCAATTCGGGTGAAAGGTCCTTTGTCCGGAAAAATTGAAACAGGTTCGGATTCATTATTACTCTTCTAATACTAGAACTTTTTAGAACATCCTTTGATTTATTTATCGTAATCCGATAGATCCAGGATTTGAATGAGGTAATAGATTCCAAGTTTTCATATTGCCTGTAGCAAATGATAAAAACATCCTGAACCACATCTTCAGCTGTTTTCCAGTCTTTCACATACGTGTAAGCTAACTTTGTAAGGTTTTCTCCGAATTCATCCATGATTTCCTCAAACCAAGCATTCCTATCATTGAATATATCTTCTCTTCTTTCGAGATTGCTCAAATTGTTCTCACCCCCTTTTTTTCTGATGCTAAGACGATTAAGTGGCGGTTAGGTTTCATTTTATCTAGAAATATTTTGGGAAAATGCAAAAAAGAAGCCCGCAACTTATGTAGGCTTCATTAAACCAGTATGTTCTCATCTATTTTCCCCATCCCAAAATTAATCAGATAATCCCATACTTTTTCAGCGCATATTCAATTCCGTCTTCACTCGACTTCTTCGTCACAAAATCCGCTACGCTCTTCAAGTTGTCGCTCCCATTTCCCATGGCAATGCCAAGACCGACCAACTCCAGCATATCAATGTCATTCTCCCCATCGCCAAATGCAATGGCCTCAGACTGGTCAATGCAGAAATGCTCTAATACCTTCAGGATGGCCAATGACTTCGATACATCCTCCTGTAAAACGTTCAACACATAAGGATGCCATCTCCTAAAAGAAAGATGTGGAAACCTATGAAGATAGCTCCCTACCATTTCATCTGTTGCAAACAGGCACGTCAGATAGACCTCTTCCTCATAAATCTGTTCATTTGTTGCAGGGTATTCGTTCAATGACAAGGTTTGCTTGAGGGCTTCCATTACCCTCGTTTCCTTAACCCCGTTCATGCTGAAATCCTCCGTGTAAAAGGACAGAGCATGATTCTCAGTATTTGCAAAATCAAACACTTCTTTTAGGTAATGCTGATTCATCGGAACTTTATGTAAAACAAGGTCCTGATGCTTCACATACGCACCATTCGCTGTTATGAAAGTATCTATCCCAAGCTCCCTGATTTCCTTGCACATGGATAACGGCCTTCCAGTTGCAGCGACCACCTTCAGCCCCTTATTCTTTAGCGCCTGGATTGCCTCTTTCGTTCTATCTGAAATAGTGCCATCTTCATGATGTGTAATTGTTCCGTCCACATCGAAAAATACGATTTTGTAATCCATAATGATCCCCTTTGAATCTAGCAATTATCTTCCTTCAATTGCTGCACCAAACCATAAATATCCCCTAAAACCCACACTTCTGAAATTCTTTCATTTTTAAAATGGAAGACTGCAGCCCCAGCGTACTCTATATGTTTATTTGTCGGTTTTATACCAAACAACTCTGCCCGATGCGTACCTTTGTAGGTCAGTCGCGCAAACGACTTTTCACCTTCACTGATAATGTCCTCGATATGGTTATGGAAATCCGGAAAAACTTCCTGAATGAAATCGACATACTCCCCAAAGCCTTCATAGCCTGTTGTATGTTTTCCCAATGACCCCCGGAATCGAAAATCCTCTGTCAGCAGTTCCTGAAAAATGCTTTTATCAAATTGATTCCACATATCATGATAGAATCTGTTAATCATACCTACATTTTGATTCTCAGTCATTGTAACTCCTCCATCATCATACCCTTTTCACACGCATCAGACCGGCCCAAAGAAAATCCTCGCCAAACCTTCCGCTCTCCTGATCCATTTTCTTCATTTCCCTTAATTCGATCCCTTGGAAATCGTTTGCGAATAACTCCTTCAATCTTTCCTCCGAGTACCCGATTCCACCCTTCATGCTCTTTTCTGCATACACTTCCCAATCTGGTGTATCTGGTGCTCCTTTCGTATTGAAACAAACGATGCCAAAGTGCCCTTCTTCCTTTAATGCTTTCTTCACGATTTCGAGGTAAGTGATACGGCGATGAGGTGGCAAATGGTGGAGGAGACCGCAATCGTAGATGAAATCATAGGAATGCGGTTCAAAATCAAATTCAAAAACGGATGCACAATGGAAGTTGATGTCCACTCTTTCAGCCTCCGCCCGTTCCTTTGCCCAGCCTATGGCATTCTCTGAAATATCCAATGCATCCACCCTGCTGCCCATTTGAGTCATATAGATGGCATTCCTACCAGGACCACAGCCCAGCTCCAGTACACGCTCCGGCAGAAGACCATTCTCATAATAGGATACTAGATTCTCATCTGGCCCCTGAATTTTAAAGAAAGGGATATCCATGCTTCTATCCTCGTAAAAGCCCTCCCAAAAAGCTTTGGAATCCCTGAGAAATTCGTCCAGCATGCTGTACAAATCCTCATTATTTAAGATTGCTTTCCCCATAAAATAACCCCTTTTCATAAAAAAACTTTATATGTAATATTGTACTAATTCATTGTCCTTCTAATGTTACAGGTGGTTTAAAGTTAGATTATATAGAGGAATATTACAGGCGAGAGATAACGATAAATTTGCTTTCTGAGAGTAGAAATAGGGTTCTCCTCTGCTTTTATGGGCGATGGATACCTGTAGCGAGCATAGACAGATATTTTAAAAGATGGAAAGTTTTTGAGGGTTTCGGGATGGCAATGTTTTTCACTCTAATCTATCTTTGTAATATTTGTTACATTGTCGCAATATAGCATATCCATCGAACTTCCCCGGAAATTGCAAATTAGTTCTTTTTCGAAAGACCAACCACTGCAAAAATCAACCCGAAAATCATTATTAAATATTCAACCCCCGCTAACCTAGTGCTGTCATCTAGAATGATAATTCCACCTACCAGAATAATACTTAAGCCAAATATCATAAACTTAATTCCTTGTATATCCGTTATCCATCCAATAAAGAATATCAAAAAACCTACTAAGAAAATCAAAAGTAATGCAACTGAAAGCGTCATTTCCTTCCCCCTTACTATCCTCGCATTGTTTTTATGGAGTTGAAGCCTATACTTACTCTCCGGCGGCTTGAATCAGATCCCATAAGAATGAGTCCACATCATCCTTTACTACAACCCCATGCCCTGTACAAAAATACTTAGCATCAAACTTCCAAAGTATCTTCAACCCATTCATAAACAAATTAAAATTGTGCTTAACTCTCATCTCATCGTTTTTAGTCACTCTGAGATGAACTTTACATACTTATCTTTTATTTCTTTTCCGTTGCTCGTCACTTTTTCATATGGCAAAGGCTCACCAAAGAAACACAGGTGGTCTCCGCAAAACAGAACACCACTTTCTTGATGAAAAAGAGCGACAGAGCCTGGCGTATGATGACCAAGGAGGATACACTCCAAACTGCTGATAGCCACGCCATTATCAGGGAGAGTTCCAGCAAGATTGGCTTTCAGCTTTTCCGGCACTAGGCTGAGATCTTCATTATGAATATAGCTCTCTACCTTTTCTAAAAAGGAAAGTCCGCCGATATGGTCTTTGTGACCGTGCGTAGCGATGAATGCGGAAATTCCCCCTTTATCCACATTGAGTTCTTTCATGGCAGCTTCAGGATATCTGAAATGCTCCTCTTTACCAGAATCAATAAGTGTGCAGCCATTCTCTCCCATAAGAAAATAGCAGTTATTATAGGAATTCCACGACTCATCCCATAAGAGAAATCCATAAACATGATCTGTTATTTTTTCAAATAAGTATTTCAAAAAAATCCCCTCCCCATTTACACTTCCCGAAGCTCCTCTTTCAACAAAGAGTACATGTACAGATCGTCGAATTTCCCACAAGTATATTCGTACTTCCTTAGCAGTCCCTCACGAATAAAACCATTCTTTTCGAACAGCTTTTGGGATTGGAGGTTAGCAGGTTCGATAAGGCCTTCTATTCTTTGCAGGTTCAGCTCCATGAAACCGTATCGTATTACAGCCTCCAACGCTTCGCTCGCAATGCCTTGTCCCCAGTAATCTTTGCTTAGTTCGGTTCCGACTTCAGCACGGAAATGTTGTGCAGCCATTTTTAGAAAACCGCAACTGCCGATGACCTCCCCTTTATCTTTTAGGGTGATCCCCCACCTGATCCCGGTTTTCTCTTTATAAATGGAGTCGTACCAGGAAATCTCCCCTAAAGCATCATCTATGGTCTCGAATGGATCCAGTCCGACGTGCTTCATCACATCAGGATCAGATAGGTAGGTTAATATACTTCCAGCGTCGTCTTGTGTCACTTGCCTTAAGATTAATCTTTCTGTCTCTAGAATTGGAAATGTCATCGTGCACCTCTTTCTTGAATCTGTAATCCATTTATTAGGATTGCTAATGATATAGCTATAAGAATCGGTATGTTAGTCTTACAAACCTTCTAACAATCTCTTAATAGCTCGTATCACTACATCAGGCTCATCGTTCTGTATATAATGGGCACTTTTTTCCGCCATCACAAGCTCTCCCTTGGTAGAAATGTCGACTAGTTCCCTTTGCATGACATTCCATAGCTCCTGGGATTCCTTCGAATAATGTGCTTTCTTTCCGGCAGCTAAAACCACGACAGGAACCTCAAATTTCCTTTTGCATTCTTTAAGCTGATTCAAGCTTTCCATAAATTCATCATAATTTCCTTCATGGATGAATTGTTGATTATATGCTGCCTGGAACTCCTCGGACATGGTTGGAAGAAACCGCTCCTTGTAATCCTCCGGAGTAGAATCCACCAGAATGATTCCCGCAACATCTTGTGGATATTGCTCAGCAAATAGTCGGACGTTCACACCGCCAAAGGAATGGCCGACCAGAATAAATGGAGGCTTAATGTCCAGTTTTGTTAAAAGCTCCTTTAACTCTGCCACCATATGCATACTTGTTCTTGGGTTGGGGCTTTTTGCACTTTTGCCCAGTCCTGCTTTATCATATACGAGAACCTGTGCAACCTTGGAGATGTCAGGTATGATGGGATCCCATGCTTTCGAGTAGTCTCCATATCCGGCATCCATGATGACTGTCGGTTTGTTACTTCTTTCACCATATAGTTTTGTGTATAAAGTGGCCTCTCCAATCGTGACGAAGGTTTCTTTTCCTGTTGGCAGCGTATTTTCTTTGGGTTTCATCAAATTCCTCCTATTAGTGTGTAAACATCCCGTTGCATTCAACCATCTTTCTCGTTCGGCTTCCGCAACCTTCCATACTCCCGCCAGTCCATCTCTTTAACTTTCCGATTCTCTCTGTCACAGCTTTTGCAGGCATAGTTTCCTGGGACGATAAAAGGCAGCCAGCATATCAGGAAGCCATAAGGGACGATGGCCAAGATTTTGAAGGCCCAGAAATTCTTTTTCTCTATCAGATCTGATTCACAATGCAGGCAAAGCTTTATTTGCAGTCACCACTGAAAATTGATAAAGTAGCGTTTCTTTTTCCACTTATAAATCCTGAGCCAGCCGAACCATGTCCCTGCACTGTATCCCATTTTCATAGATTACTTCGGGATAGTGCTTGATGAAGAAGTCCTGATCCACACCAACAATCCGGAATCCACATTTCTGATACAGGGCCAGCTGTGCGATACTTGAATTCCCCGTGCCGATTTCGATAGTTTTGTAACCTTTTGAACTGGCGACTTTCACTGCATCCATCACCAGTTGCCTTCCTATCCCTTTGCCATGATGCTCCTCGGAAACTGCTACATTTACCAACTCCACTGTTTCAGGTCGAGTTGGAAGGAGTACATAAACACCAATAATCCGTTCTTCCAGTTCCGCTACGAAACATTCACCTCTTGTTATGTATTCTTTTACAATCGCTTCTGATGGATCGGCCAAAAGCAGTAATTCCATGGGAGGTTGTTCGCCTTGTTTATGTTTTCTTATGTTCATATTATTCTCCTAACCAGGCTAGCTGACACCACTGTTCCCGATTAACCATGTAGCCTTACACCAATTCGTCTTTAAATATTTAATCATTTAGTGCTTCCCTCTTTTCCTCATAAAATACCAAACAAGTAACCCCAAAGGTAAAACTGCAACAGCATAGGGATACCAGCTTTGCCCTAAGGTTGCGGAAGAGTAGGCCGGGTGATTCTTCAAATAGTCTTGCAAGTATTCCATTTCCTCGAATACTTCGGGGGCAATTACCTCTTTAGGATCAATGTTCCCTTCCCAATAGATGATATTCAGTGGCACAATCGCTTTTGGAGTGATGGGATGATAATAGCCATCTCGCTCTTCCAGGAAAAACAGGATATCCTCGACTTCGGTAATTAGTTCCTCTTCCATTGACTCGATCATTTCATCCAATAGAAAATCAGATGAACGGTAACGGAAATCAGAGTCGGAAACATCGGTTTCCCCTTTCATACCTGGTGTGGTTACTAGCACAAAATCACCTTGGGACTCGCCTTTCAGGTAGGAGGTAACATCAATCTTCCAATCCGTAAAACCCAAATTAAATTCTTCTTTGACTTCAGGTTCTTCCACTTTCTCCGTTCTCTCTTCAAAAGCGCCGTTAATTTTCCCGACAATTATCAGGTCGGCCCGCTCGACCATTGTTTCGTAAGGGATATCTTCATATAAGGCGGCATTTGCTTGGGGGATGGCGAGAACCAGAAAGCAGAAGAGGAGGGCAATCGTTTTTTTGTACAATGAATACATTCTGTTTCTCCTTCTTCCTATCTTTAAATATCGTCGCTGATGAACGTATGTTACTTTCTTGTTGGTATAAAAAGGGTTTATAGAGCAATTCTAACATATATTTCCTTTGCAGAATTCAATTATTTTCAGCTGCCCTGGGTGGTAGGTTCGGTGTATTTTGTCGAAATATGCGTTTTATCGATATCGACCATGTTTCCATTGATAAACGAAAATTTTCATTGATATATGGAAATTTCCGTTGATATCGCCTTCTGAATCGTGGATATATCAAAATTTTCATTGATATATGTATTTCTGCTCCTGCACAATACAAAAAACCCGCCATTTTTGACGAGTTAAACACCTGGAATACCTCTACACGTAGCTCCCTGTACTATTGGATTCGTTTTACACGGTTATTTTACTTCTTTTAACCCCAGCTTCTCCACCAATTCTTCCTTCTGCCGCAAGTGATGACGAAAATGCATACCTACGAGATCGTACCATTCCCGAGCGTTCAGCCAGCCGAAGCCACCATGTTGCACTTTATAGTTCGGGTTAATGTCATTTACTTTCGTTTCCCACAGTCTCATCCTTTGCATGACCTCGTCCAGCCTGCTCATTAGTTCTTCCTTTGTATCTGAATTGTTCGGCGGAGCATTCAATTCGTCCGGTAGTTTGATTTTAATCGGAGGAAATCCTCCATTTTCAAATAAACGGATTCCAAACTCCGTTTTACCGAGCGTTTGCTCTTCCTCTAATGCTGCACAAGCCTCCATATTATCCAGGTACTCATGGGCAACGAGAATTACATGGTCGTACATTTGACCGACCGACCAAACCCCTTCTAAAGAAATATGCCTTAGTTGTTCCAAGGAATTGTTTTGCAGGTCGCTTCTGTAAGTTTCAATAAGCTTTAATTCATTCATTTTATTCCTCCCCTTAACCCTTTAATCCATAATGGATCTCCCTTCACATCTTATATAAGAATTCAACAAAAAAGAGCATTAATCCTTTTTGGATTAATGCTCCCTCCTATTTTATCTATTTTGTCTAATGAACTCCCTCAGCCAACTGGCGCATGGAATTTAACTTGGAAGAGAGTTCTTGGAACCATTCTTTATCCCCAGTGGATAATGCCAAGTCTATTTGAAAGAGGATTTGTTCTCTGTTAGTCACTATGGAATCAGGCAGTTTCTTAACCCGTTTGCTTAACATGTGAATGGTTTTTCCTATTGTTTCTTTATTGTCGCTGGTAACTACGGTTACACTCACTGCACCGTCAAGGATAATTGATTCTATATATCCGATTACCAATTCCCCATCACGTGATTCTCCTTTAATCCAATCACCTGTATTTAATATGGAAGTATTATTTGACAACATAATATTCACCTTCTTGAATTAGTTTTATTCTGTAACTTTTTTTATTACATTTAAGGTAAGAAAAAGCACACTTCTTTAACAGCCGCTTTGTTCTTCATTGACAAGATTCACTATTTCTTTAATGGTATAGTCCTTTAAATATTCCCCAAGGTATTTTTCCGCACCTATGAATATGGAAAACAAGACTTTATGCATATTTGCACCTACAATGCATTGTTCATTTGATTCAGGGCATTTCGGCTGCAGCGCACCTTCAGAAGTAATGTTATATATGTCAAAGAGATTCACTTCACATAATTCTAATGCAAAGATAAATCCACCACCAGTCCCTTCTTTTGATTTGATAATTCCATGTCTTTTTAACAAGCTTAATACTTTACGAATGCGGACTGGGTGGACTCCTGCACTCTCAGCTATGGCGTCGCTTGTTGACATCCGGTCCGGCTGCAGCGCCAGAAGAGTTAAACTGTGAATGGCAAGGGTAAAATCACTGTTCATGACCTGCCTCCTATTAATTGAAAACTTTACTGTATTTTCTAAGATTATATGCTACAAAAAATCGTGTCAAGAAAAATGGGCGTAGCCATGGATAGTCCTATTCTCTAATTATTGACCACGTTTTTCAGGGATCCATCCGGACTAATGCTGACAAATGTACGAAGCTTACGTGGCAGAAAACTGCGAATTTCTTCCTCGTTGTAGCCAACCTGCAATCTTTTTTCGTCCTGGATGATCGGTCTGCGCAGCATTTGCGGATTGTTCTTAATTAACTCATACAATTCTTTAAGTGGAAGAGCTTCAATATTCACATTCAAAGCCTGAAAAGTTTTTGATTTAGTGGAAATGATCTCATCTGTTCCGTCTTCTGTCATTCTAAGAATTGATTTGATCTCATCGACTGTAAGCGGATTGGACAATATGTTTCTTTCCACATATTCGATATGATGCTCTTCCAACCAAGCTTTTGCTTTTCGGCAAGAAGTACAGCTTGGTGTAGTATATAAAGTGACCATACATTTACACGCTCCCTATACATATTTTTATGATTCTGTCATTAAAATGAAATAAAAAAAATTACAGTTTGAACAAAAAAATATTGATTACCATGATTGTTCATTTACAAGATAACCACTCTCATACTGTAATTTTAATAGTTACAGTATGAGAAGTCAAATGTAATTTTATGTATAGATCAATTTTTTTTATTTAATTCTTCAATTATAAAAGATACCTCCGCCAGATCGGCCACGATATCATCCGCTTCAACATCGTTCCATTGAGCATTCCTTTTCCAAATCCCTTTCATCCCAACCTGTTGAGCAGCTTTCACATCGTTATCAGGATGGTCTCCGATAAATATACTTTCTTCGGGTAAAAGTTGGAGCTTCTTTAATGCTCGTTGGAATATTTGCGGATCTGGCTTTTTTATCCCTTCCCATTCGGAAACTAAAATAAGGTCCATATACTTTTCGATCCCCAACGCCTTCACGTTATCCATCTGAAACTGCACATAACCATTTGTGATGATACCAAGAAGAAGATTGTTGCGTTTCAATTCCTCCAACATACTGATTAAATGTGGAAAAGGGACGCAATGGTTTTTAAATTCTTGAATGTAATCCTCGAGCATTTCTTCCCACGCCAAATTAATCGTAAATTCCTCCACCAACTGCTGGTACACCTTATCCTTCCACACATACCCGCGGCTATCCAATTCTATAAATCTATCCATATACTTTTCTTTCAGGATATGACCCAGCCATTCATATAAGCGGTCATATTGCCTATCAATGAACATTTTTACGGACGCATCTCTATTAAGAAGCGTTCCATCTAAGTCGAACAAAGCAGCTTTTATTACCATTGCATGCACTCTCCAATTAAAAAAGCGCCAACCCCTCTGGATCAACGCAAGAATCATTTATCATCTTCAGCGTAGAATTAATGGAGTAAAATGTCAATGCGCGCTATATACCCGGTCCTGCACAAAGATATAGTCTTCTACGTCCAAATCCTTTATAGAATAAACAGCAAATCCTTTTCTTGCTATCGTAGCTTCTCCATTTTTCAACTGATATTCTGGATTATTACTTTCCTCACTTCCAACCACCGTAAAAGAGATGGTCCCTAGTTCCTCATCCAGATCTTCCCCTGAAATTTCAGCTGTCTTTTTTTCATCCAGTTGATATTTCACGTCATTCCAAACCACCATATCCGCCCAATCAACAGAGGTATGAATGACATTGTCTACGCCCAGACCCCCTTCGTCACTCCCCTGGTCATCTATGGAACAGCCCATTAACAGGATAGGTAGACTGATTATTAGGATAGAAAGTAATTTCTTCATACTACTGCCCCTCTACTTTATATTTCATCGTTAAATCTTATTCATGGCATTTAATGTAACACTCCTCTTTTCATTATTATCCTGTCCTGTTATCTCCAACATATTAAAGATTTTGAAACGTTTTCCATACTCGCTCGTATTTAATAGGAATGAAATGGGAGGGATAAATCAATGGACATAAGTTTTTTCTGGTTAGGGATTGGTCTGGCAGCATTAGGCTTCTTTATTGGGGATGGTTTAAAAAACTTTAAAAACACAAAAAATGCACCAAGTAACCCAACCTTGATAAAAAAGGGTGACCTGCACCTATACTTAAATCTTACAAAGGGTGAAGTGGAAGACTTGCTGTCAAAGCATCCCAGTGCCCCTAGAATCGAGTTGAACGGAACTACCTATTTTCCGTATCAACAGTTTATGGAGTGGCTGGCTTCTAATGAAATTTACAAGAATTGATTGTGTAAGGTATCAAACGATTCAAATAGAAAAGGTCTCCCTTATTGGAGTAAGGGAGTTAAACTTGATTAAACTGAAACCTTACTTCAATGTTTTTACTCAACCAGAATCCACATTTTACGCACTCTTACTCGCCACAACAGCCCTTTTCATCCGCAGTCCCTTCGTTAACGTCACCGTATATAAAACCAATGCCATCCAGATACATGCAAAGGCAACGAGGTGCACAACAGTAAATGGTTCTTGAAACAGGTAGACACCGATGATCAGTTTGATGGTCGGTGCGATGTATTGTAGCAGGCCGATCATGGAAAGTGGGATCCGCCTTGCTCCGCTAGCAAAAAGTAGTAATGGAATGGCTGTCACCACGCCGGCTCCTAGCAGCAAAAACGTGACACTTACACTTTCTCCTAAAGCTCCCCCGCCATTTCCGTGGACAACCGTTAAAAACAGGAGGGCAAAAGGGGTGATAAGAAGCGTCTCAATTGCAAGGCCGACCAACGCTCCAAGCTGAACCATCTTTTTAATCAAGCCGTAAAAAGCAAAACTTACCGCAAGCATGATGGCAACCCATGGGAACGAACCAAAGTTTACGGTCAATACCAGTACACCAATTCCGGCTAGAATAATAGAAAGGGTCTGCAGCACGGACAGTTTTTCTTTTAGCACGATGACAGCCAAAAGAATGCTCACCAACGGATTGATGTAATACCCTAAGCTCGCCTCGATAATGCGATCCTCATTCACGGCCCATATATACAATCCCCAGTTGATGCTGATGAATACGGATGCACAGGCCACACCGATAAACCGTTTCCGGTTCCTTACGAGTGCCTTAAGTTCCGTGAAAAAGCTCGAAAACTTCTTTAACAGAAGCAGAATTATTACCATGAAGACCAGTGACCACACAATACGATGCGCCAATATCTCACTGGCCGGTACATCATCGACCAATTTCCAAAATAACGGGAGGATTCCCCATAACATATAGGATAATGCTGCAAAAGCAATCCCAAGACCAAGCTCTTTATTTGCTGTTTGATTCATGGAAGCTACCTCTTTTTCTCATTGTATTTGTTCCTAGTTTAGAGGGGCTTCATGAATATTGCAACGGAAATCTTTCGACTTACGAAGATTTTTGGATTTCCTGTAAATTATTGTGCTGACATGCTTTGCCTGCCTTTATTTTAAATGAAACCATAAAGAAGCAGGCATCCCAATTGGGAATCCTGCTCTTTCTGGTCTATATTCGATCTATTCCCCTAAAAAATCCTGAATCGCTTTTTTATTCGTTTCAATATCAGCCGCCAGCACCAGCCCGGCATGGTCATAGCGCTCATCAGTGTATGTGCCGTCCATTGGTATTCTCAGCGATTCCATCTCACTCTTATTTTCAAAAAGTACGCTTGGTCCAATTTTAAAGAGAAGGGAGTTTTCCATATTTGTTTTGATATAAGGCATGGCAGTTCCCATTATTTTTGGCAGCTTCACCAAAGTGTTCAACTCCGAAAACTCGCTGCTTAATACCTTCAGCACTTCCTGTTGCCTCCGCACTCTCCCGAAATCACTTTCCGAATCCTGCCTGAAGCGGACATAATCCAGAAGCTGGTCGCCATTCAATGTTTGCTTTCCAGCCGTGAGGGCATGGTCGATTCCTTTGGACATATCTTTTTCCACATCAATTTCTACGCCGCTCGGAAATGCCACATCCACAACCTTTGGAAAGCTTTGAAAATCCACGATTGCATAGTAGTGCAGGTCCACATCAAAATTGTGCTTGATTGTTTTTCTTAACAATTCTACTCCACCAATAGCATGGGCGGCATTGATTTTGTTGGAGTCATGACCCGGTATTTCCACATAGGTATCGCGCATGATGGAGACAAGCTTCGTATCCTTTGTCTTTTCATCATACTGAGCAATCATGATCGTATCCGTTCTGGACTGTTCCTCTCCCCTCGCATCAATTCCCAATATAAGGACATTATACTTCTCCTCCGTCACCTCTACCGGATTGAACTCGATCGGTTCATCGTCTAGAATCGAATCGTCCTTCGAATTTTCAAACGCGCTTTTATACTGCAGATATCCATAAGTAAAAACCGCTGCAATAAGTAACAGAGGAACAAAAATCAGGGACAGAATGATATATTTCTTCTTATTACTGCCCTTTCTTTGACTTCTTGTCATATTGGTCATAGTCGTACCATATCCTTCGAAAAATTTGATAATTCAGAAACAGGTTAACAAAAACTTGTAAAAAATACAAACATTTAAAGATTAGTACCCTCTACTGCGCTTGGCTTCTATTCCAGGTTAAAAGATTCCCCTTCAAAATATACGGTTTTCACCTTTTCGAGTTTCGACTTTTTTATTGTAAAGACTTACCCCTTCAGTCCATTAAATAGGATGCTATTACATATACTACTATTATCAGTACTATAAGAATTCCGGTGAACCTCCAGCCCAAGCTTCCCACTAGATCCACAAGTCCCCCAGTGCTAGCCCTGTTAAGAGAATCGTTTAAATTCCCTCCAGGACTCCTCTTTAATTCTTCCTGTCTTAATCGCTCTCTTAATCTTTCAGGTGTTTCCTTTTCTTTGCTCATTCCCCTACACCACCCCTGTCTCAAATTCAAAATAGCCATATTCTAATATTTATTGGACAGATTATTAACTTTTTCAATCTCATTAATCGCCTCTACAACATCCGTGACACCAATTATTTTAATATCGAGATCATACTTTTCCTTTATGCGGTTGGCTTCTGCAAGATTTTCTTCTGGAGTAACGATGTAGGGGAAATCATTTTCAACTGCTATCATTAATTTTTCTTTTATTGCTCCTACTTCCTTCACCTTTCCGCTTCGACTGATGGCACCTGTAACAGCAATCTTTACTTTGTTATCAATAACTCCTTCCGAAGCCATACTTGCCAGCACCAATGCTAGACCGGCACTATCGCCATCTATATTGTCCCTTTGCAGAAAATCGTCAACAACAAGCTTACTGCTCATTACTTCTCTTTCCATCAAAAAGCCAGATACATCCTCTGACATCCGTTCCACATGATTTTTGTCCAGGCCTATCCACATTAAAATGGATTGGTTCTTGTTTCGATAACGGATACCATTGGTTATCGGGATTATTTCATAGAACTTTTTTCCTTCAGTTATAAACATGTCACGTAAAACTTGTTCATTCTCTACGCCACCTATAATCTCTTTAGATACACCAATTATATAAATATCGGTACCTCCTATTAGTTCTTCCGGTGGATGATATCCAGTAACGTAATAAAGATAATCATCTGCAACGACACTCGGCAGATCATATACAAGTAACAGAAAGGATAGGAGTGCAGAACAAAGGAAAGCACGTCTGATAATACGCATTTTTCTGACCACCAATAAAAAAACCAATAAAAAGCAGGTCATCGATAGCAATCCGGAAAAAAGTGAAAATCCAGAAATAAAATCAAAAATATACCGGTATAACAGATGAAAGTACATAAATATTGTTGCTATATAGGGAAGGTAACGGTATTTGGTGTGATATTCAACCATCATATATCCACATCCAAATCATGATACTCGCCTGGTTTCTGTATAAAATCCTCTTCCATGATTTCTTTGTTATCTGAAACAAGAAGTGACTGGAATCTTTTAAATAAACCCTGTATCTCTGCCTCTTCATTCACTAGTTTCATACTTTTATAGTATTCCTCTTCGTTCTCGTATCTGGAGATCTCCAGCCATTTTGTAGGATCCGATTTGCTATTGAGGTACGTTGTCTGAGAGGTGATGTACTTGCGATAAATCTCTGATGTTTTTTTCTGAATCTCAAAATACTCTTTCACATTATCCTGTTGAACATGATACTGATAAACTTTAACAAACATTCACTTTCCCCCATTTAGCTCCCGCAATTATGATATAGCCAATCTTTTTGAATTCAGCTCAGTATATCCTTTAAGATATCCGCTTGCTTTGTTCACGTTTAAATAGCCGCTTTACCCCATGATTAATAAAGAATCCCCTCGCTTCTCAACCGCTCCTTATCATCCAAGGAGAATATTCCTGGGGACCAACCTTCCAGGTGACCGTGGCCGCCGATGATGTTTCCTTCCACCTCATAGATGAAAATGTACATGTTGTTTCCATCAAAGATCGAGGCATTCTCTCCTTTTCTTTGTTTTTCTTTCAACAAATATCCTGTTACCATTACTTCCTTGTTCTTATATTCTTCTAGGTCCAACCCTGCCTGTTTGTACATTTGGAGAGTTTCTGGCAAATAATCCTTCAGATTGATTGTTTTCTCGTTTTCCATAGCTCTTATATGCCAGCCATACGACTCAAGGTATTTCTCATGCTCTTCAGGAAAGTTTCCCTTATAAAAAAGACCTACAAATAAAAACATACATCCGATCAGTAAAATCAACGACATCACCCAGCCTCTTAATCTCACTCGAATTCCCCCATGCTAAAGCTATAAGATTATCACTTACATCATTCAAACTAAACACGCCGCCGCTGCTGTCATATCCTTTTCTTTAATCAGCACATTGTTTTCGTCATCCAATTTATAACTGATCCCTGCCTTTTCCAGTCGTGTAATCAGGGATTCTCTTAGTTGGATATTGTCCATTCTTTCAGCCCAGATTACGTAATTGTCCTTGTTCTTCAAAAGAATGATTTCCTTCGCTTCTACTTGTCTTTGATTATTTTTCCCTATCTTCGTTTCTTTATTGAATAGGACGTTAACTACTGTATTTTCTTGAAAGCTCTCTAGTGCTAAATTGTTCCCATCCTCATCGGTCAGTTTGGTCTGCTCGCTGACTGTTACTTCACATAGATACATAATGGCTTCCTGGCTGCTCGCCCAAAAAGGCTGTTCGAATGCAGCAGAACAGTCTACAAGAAGCATATTTTCCTGCACCTCTTGCACGGAAATTTTTTCAAAACCTTTCAACGTCGGACTTGAATTACAGCCAATGAAAAATATTGGGAGAAGAACAAGTAATACAAGATTTCGTTTCATGGACACCTCCCTATTAGGCTTTTCAATAACATTTCAATCCTTAATACCAATTATTTCAAAATAACCAAATATTCTCAATCTTTTTCTGTTCGAGATAACAAAAAAACACACTCTGCAAAGAATGTGTTCTCATCCTAAAACCAAGTTACATCATAATAGCTTTGTTTATGATTGATCGCAAAAATTCTGGCATGTTCTCTTCTTTTGTTCTGGCAATCTCTTTAAAAGAGACTCCATTTTCTAACAGGCGCCCCACCACTTTCCAGCCAACAAAATATGCTTCTCTCTCAAGGCCGGTGGTTCCATTGCCCATGGTAAATTGATACACCTTTTCGGATGAGGAATCACTCAGGTAAGGGAAGATTCCGTTGAATATATCTGCTTTTTTTCTTTCACAGTATTCCAGCCAATCAACTGTAAATTCAATATACGCTTCATCCGGTTCACCAGGTACCAGGTGCTTGCTTACTCGAGTAGCAAGCCCTTCCTGCAAGATCACTGCTGCTATCGTCCTTTCCCAGTTGACGGAAAAGCCGGCAGTTTTGGCATGAACAATATGGGTAAGTTCATGTGCCAGCAAGATATCGTAGTTTCCGTTTTCGACGGGCAAACATAGGGCTGACCGTTCGCTATCAAAAGGTGCGACAAACGGATTCCCCTCAAAGCCTCCTACAAAATAAACCACAACAAATTGAATGCTTTCCTCACAGCCTAAAAGGTGCTTTACTTTACTAACATACTTATTTAATGCGGAGAAATCCGGTTGCCATTTAAGGAGAGTTTCCATTGATTCAGCATAGCGATTCCACGCCCCATCCAGCAGGGTCCTGGCTATTACTTTCCCCTCTTCACCTGGTGGCACTGCTGCAAAATGATAGTGCTCTTCCCACAGCTTCCATCGTTCTTCCACATCCACTCCATCCTGACTCGCCTTTTCATAGAAATCCAAGAACTTGGGAACGAGATTTATTATTTCTAAGTTATCGATATTAGTCGTCTCCTATCTGAAAGAAATCTTACCTAACCCTTCACTACCTATACATATTTTTCAACACAAATCCAACAATCCCTTTATTTTCCAACATTATTTCTCCCGCCCATATTTATTCCTGTAATGGCTAAGTGCCTGCAACGGCCAAATATGCTTATAACTGTGGTAGTGAATATAGTAGCTTCCTGGAATACCTGCGCCTGTCGGATACTTGGAAGTCCAATCGTTTTGTTCCAATAGGTGTATAAGGGTCCGGATTCCCTTTTCTATTTGAGGCGTGGGTTGATCAGACACTGAGATAAGCGCATCCAGTGCCCAGGCAGTTTGAGAAGGTGTGCTATGCTGCAAAGGAATATACCGTTTCTTTATGTCACTCTCACAGGACTCGCCCCATCCTCCATCTGGATTCTGGATGGAAAGCAACCAGTTGACAGCACGGCTTATGATGGAATCTGTGGAGGGGACTCTAATCGCTTTAAGACCGGTTATGGCTGCCCAAGTGCCATAGATATAACAAATCCCCCAACGGCCATACCAGGAGCCATTCGTTTCTTGGTTGTGTTTGAGCCATTCCTTTGCTTGATGAAGCGGTTTTGAGTCATGCGGTACCGTTGTATATTCACCAAGGAAGTATAAGGTCCTTCCAGTCAAATCCGCAGTTGATGGATCAAAAAGCACTCTATCCTCGTATCGAAAAGGAATCAGGGGCAAAAGGTAATTATCCGTATTTTTTTCAAAAGCCGACCAGCCGCCATCTTCATTCTGCATGGATAAAACCCACTCCATCCCTTTGTTCCAGGCATCCCGGAAACGTTCATTCGAATGTGCGTAGGGGGTGATTACTCGTAAGGCAGCAGTTGTGTCATCAATATCCGGGATTAACGTGTTGATATCTGAAAAGCCCCATCCACCCGGCTCAACCCCTGGATTTTTTACGGACCAGTCCCCATACTTTTGTTGTTGTCTTGATAGGATGTAGTGGCTGGCTTTTTGAAGTGATCTGTGTTGGAGAGGAACACCTGCATTGGACAACGCTGCTGTCAATAAGACCGTATCCCATACAGTTGATGGAGAATTTTGCACAAAAATAGTACGTTCTGTAGATACATTGCAAATATAGGATTTCATCCCTTGAAGTGCATTCAAGATATAGGAATGATTTTTGCTGTATCCCAGTGCAAGAAATGCGAAAACCATAAAGAAGCTTGAACTGAAGTAGCTACTTAACGTCCCATTTTCTTCTATTCTATCTATTATGTAGTTTTCCGCTTTTGTGTAGGATTTTTTTCTTAGGACATCAGGTGTGTCAGCCAGCTTTTTCATTGCATGCGTCACAAAATGTTGAAGCACTTCCATTCCCTCTAAAGGTCGTGAATCACCAACATCTTCAAGGAGGTAGGATATGTTTGGAGTCTGTGGTGTTTGAAAGGAGGCATTCTTGTTGCAGCAAATGATAATGGGTACCCAGTGAGCCCTTGCATACCCAACCAAATGATAGATATTGATTGGAAACCATTTAGGCAGCAACATGATTTCAATCGGAATACTTTTTACCATACTTGGCCACTCTATCTGACCAGTCAGAGATAGCATCATCTTGGTGAGCCAATCACTTTGTAACAGTCCACCCTTATTCTTTATAAAGTTCTCCGCCTTACGCATATTGCTTTCATTCCGATTTGCGTAGCCGGAGTACAACAAGGAAAAGTAACCCTCTATCGTCGCACTTAGATTTCCATGGGCTTCATCATCGTACACTTTCCAGGATCCGTTTTCTGTCTGTTTCCCCTTTATTCGTTCAACCAGCCTCTTCACCAATTCCTCTTCATCCTTCATCTCTAAAACTCTGATAAGAATGATCATATAAGCATCCGTCATGATACTTCCCTCGAAACAAAAGTTCCAAGCTCCGGTATGAGACTGTTTACTTAGCAAATAATTAGTCATCGTACTTATTTTTTTATTGACGATATCCATTGTTTTCATATATTCCTCCAAAATGGGTTTGTTAGTATAACTTATGTGCGTTTATCCATTTTAGAAGAATGTGCAGACGAACTGGCACACCAACTAAAAATAACCACGCAGAACAAACTGCATGGTTATTTCTAATATTGACTCCTTGCTTACACTACCAGCCTGATTTTTTGACTTCCAAACATTCTTTTAAAAACATACCGGATGAACGGTCCCATAACTATAAGTTGGAGCGGAAGTGCAAAAATAAAATTCTTCCCAGCTATTGAAACGTAATGTTGTAAAAATGATCCTTCCCCTAGACTGTTAAAATAGTAGGCAGTCCCCAACCCATAAAGAGACATGGTGAGAACCATTCCAACCACCATAAAAAATGAAAGGCATAGCATCATATAAACACTGTTTGACTTGTCATATGGCAAGGAAAAAGCAATTTTATGCGCCACGGGGCCGACAATAAATAATTCTAGTATAAAAGCAATCATAAAGGTCAGGATCAATTGAATAAGTATCCCTTTCAGCGGTATGGTACCGATCAAGCCATGAATGTACAAATTATAAAATGTCATGACGATCACCATCCCTGTACACATCATCAACCCAAAATAGAAACTTTCCTTCTTCGTTGTTGGCAACTTTCATCATCCCTTCTTTTAACACTTTGTTATTATAGCGATAATGGGAAGTGCCACATAAGTGAACATTCTGTGAACAATATAATAGTTAATTAACTTAATGGAATTAAATAATCAAAGGTCTCTGAATCAAGATTCGAGTACCGCTCCATCTTGTTCCCAGCAGGTTGAAAGCCGTACCGGATGACTACCTGGATGTAGGAAAAGCAAAGAAAGGCATCGTCTGCCCGGCAATCCTGCATGACAGCAAACAAGGTGGGAGGGACTTTTTCAAAATAGAAGATTTCATTGTTCTTCACTTGAATGTTGTTTCTCACCTCAAATCCTACCTCCCCGATTATCTTTTCCTCGGTAACCTTCTCAGTTCTGAGATATACCTGCTCTGAACACGGAATACCTTGTTCCTCTAATATGCGTTTCGCGGTTAAAAAATGCTCCCGGAAAGGATACGGACATCTTTCTGATTTAAACTTCTGCCAAATAAAATACTTATCCTTCTCCCATTTTGATAGCATAAGAGTTTGAGTGTTTTCTACACTTATCCCACCGACATATTTTCTTGCAGCAAGGAGGGATTCCATTCTTTTATCCAGATCCTTTTTCCAACTATCTAGAAACACTCTTTTCTCTTGCTCATCGGCTTCCGTAAAGTGTCTTATATCCTGGATCGAGATATCAGCTTTTCTCAGTGAATCAATCATCTTCGCCAAGTGAATCTGCTCTACCGAATAGACCCTGTAACCATTTTCGGAACGGGTTGACGGCTGCAGCAGCCCTTTTTTATCATAGAATCTTAGTTTACTTGGAGGCAATCCTGTCCTTTTTGAAAATTCCTGTATGGTAAGATCCATATATACCACCGCTCTATTTTGTTTATCTAGCTACATACGACCAAACATTAATCCGGTTATTATCAGGATCATAAATATGGAATCCTGCCCAGCCATTAAAGGGATCTCCAGCAATTTCCGAAGGCTTGATCTCGTTTTCAATCAGTTTATTGTATTCGTCATAGAAAACTTCCGGCCTAATATCATAATAGATTCTGGCTTTATTATCGTTCGGCTTTTCCACAGGGGCATCTGTACCCTTGACGAGCCAAATATGATCCCAGAATTGTTCATCCAGCACATTTCTATCATAGGCATCCTCAGTCCGCAAGTGGGCAAAACTATTCTCTTCATCCACCTCAACTAATTCAAACCCGAGGTTCCTTTCATACCATTCAGCGGAGACTTTTGGATCCTTCACATGAATGATCGTATTAACACTTCCGAAGCCAATGATTCCGGAAGCCGGGTATTCTCTAATGTCCCCAGCTCGCTCTTCCTCCACTATCGTCAACTTCGTATTGTCAAAGGCAAGGATGTCACAGTATTTTTGACCATTCGGCAAAACATGGATATCCGATGATTTTAAATGTTGACCTGATAGATAATGAATTGTCTCATCTAGATTATATGTAACAAACACTAGCTTAACGTTCCTCTCTGTTTCATGCGATTGCAAGTGATCATAAGCCCCTTCAAATGACTTGATCGTAACCATCCCGGTTCGCGGCATCTTCATGAAGCTCTTTCGACCGACCCAGGTGGTTATTTGATCCACACACTCCCACCCCAGCACTTTCTGATACCATTGAACACTTTCCTCATACTTATCGGGATCCACCATAATAAATCCCCCATCCCATCGAAACATTCTAACCACTCCTTCATTTTCTATTTACATTTTCAGGATAAAGGTTAAACCTAGCTTAAGGTCAATGGATACATTCATTTTTTTGATAAAGAAGCATTCCGACTCGTTATTTTCTTTTTAACAATAAAAATTAGGAGAGATAATATGACAATAGTTATTCCCCCACCTATAACCATTTGAAGAGGGTTGTATTTTCCTCCAGCATACTCACCTTCCCTGTCAGCCTTTATGTATTTACCATCGTCTTCAACAGCTATTGCAGTCTCTGTACTAACATTTTTTATGGAAAAATACTTTGTACCTTTTTTATAGGTATTAGAAAAATTCCCATAATAAGTGCCTTCCTTATCTGAATACTTTGTTACATGTCCTATTTCTTTATCAATCTCTGTTAAATATTCATCGCTGATCACATAAATATCTCCTTCATAGACCACAAATGAATATGCCCAACTAGCAAACTTGATACTTGGTGATAAAAAACAACAAATAATGGCGATTAACAAGATAAAACTGAGTGATTTACTTACTTTCATACAACAGCCCCCTTAGCAACTTGAGCGATCATCTAATACCAATTATTTCAAATATCAACCATTAACTCAACATATAATTTCATAAAAAAAGGAAGCTTACCTCGTTTCAGATAAGCAACCCTATTGTTGGATAAACTGTTTCATTTTGTACCAAGTTTACGATGTATTTCTTCATAAATTGTCATTAAATAATTTTTAGCATGCTCCTGGGTTTCCGCCAAGATAATATAGATAATCCCTATAACAACAGACCTTATTCAAAAGACTCTGCCATTTTGATTAATTGCTTTTTACTCACTTCAATCGGTGTAAATTTATAATAATAAGTTATCTCAAAGTATATATCATTTTCTTGCCAGGTAAGAATTCTTTTTCCGGAATAATCTGGGAGAAATATACCTTGTAACCCACCACCTAAACGGACACTTTCTTTTTCCAAACCATCTTTATATTCGATTTTATTATCAGTTATTCTAACGTCCAAAGTCTCTTTATGGATATTTGATAAAGTGACGACTATTTGTTGTTGGTTGATATCAATATTCGAAGTAGATACATTCATTTCTTTTAACGGGACTTTTGTGGGAACCTTAGATTCAAATGGCAAGTCTTCTATTTGTTTAGCAAAATCTGAGTGGTTATAATCATACATCTTCCCGCTCCAACTAGACCATCCAATCGTGATTCCTCCAATTGAAATTAATAAAACGGTAATAGCTATAAAGCTGCGTTTTCTCATTTTTCTCCCTCTCTCCCACTATTACACCATATATTTATCGTTACTGATAAGGGAAAATTCTTAACCTACATAATTTTAATTAAGAATTAACAATAATATTAATGATGATATAGCTGATTGCAACAACAGCTAAAAACAGTCCACATCCACCTTTGCCAAAATACATTCTGTCATAAGTATCGTCTCTATCGAAAACACTCTTCTCATCTTTGTCCTTATTCATGAAAATCCCCCCAAATATACATACGGAGGATCCATACATAAGGTTCCAAACTTCACTTTATTTGTATTCCTAGTAAAGTGCCGAAATTTTAGAGAGTTTTGCACACGAAAAACCGAGCACTTATAAGGGCTCGGTGTTGGAGTCTTCGTGTCTATTTCACCATGCTAGTTATTATCTTCAGTATACGTATGCTTGCTGTTCGTAAGTTTCTGTAAATCTTCTCTATATATTGTATCTTTCAGTTCCTGCATCTTAAATGGAATTAAAGGTGAAAGATAGGGAACACCAAGTGATTTAAGGCTCACCATATAAATTATTTGAATGGTTGTAGCAATAATTAACCCGGTAAATCCAAAAAAATTAGCAGTAAACAAAAAAATAATTCTTAGAATGTTATCAACTACTACCAATCCTCTGTTTGCTCCTAAGAAACTTGAAAGAGTTGTTATCCCAATAACGATTAGACTGACTGGGTGGATTAATTTTGCCGTAACCGCTGTTTCGCCAATTACGATTGTTCCGATTAATGATACCAAAATCACTGCCGTTTGCGGAAGCCGGAACGAAACATCAACTAGTATTCTTATCAAAAATATTAGAATGATAATTTCCCAAAAGGTCGGCAACAGCTCATCCTTAGAAATGATTGCTTCTGAAATCTTTTTTGGCAAATCATCTTTATGAAAATTTGCTATCGCAATATAAACACCAGGCAGATATACTCCTATAAAAAATGAGAACAATCTCATTGCTCGGCTAGTAAGCCTGCCCAATGAAATGTGATATTCATCAGGTGCCTGAAGAAATTCGACAAATAGAGCAGGAGTTAAGATGGCGAAAGGGTAGCCATCAACAATAATAGCCACCCTTCCTTCAAATAAGGAAGATACTACCCCGTCAATTCTTTCTGAATGTCTTATTCGAGGAAAAATAGACCTTGGTTTTCCCTCTAGCACATCCTCCAATACTCTTTCACTTAGGACATACTTTATCGTAAGACTATTTAATCTCTTTTTCACTTCTTTTAAAATTCCTTTATCGACAATACCTTCTATGTATAATATAGAAACTGATGTTGGGGAAATCGAACCCAACTCTATTGTATCTACACAAAAATCAGGAGTTTTTAATGAGCTTCTAATCAAATTGATATTTGTTTTCATTTTTTCAGTTAATCCAATTTGGGGACCTCTTGCTGTACGTTCTCCTAATGTTGCTTCGATGCTTCTTTCCGCCCACTTAGGTGATGGGATAATAATTCCTTTTTGATACTCGTTAATCAGTAAAACTGTACTCCCCTGTACGATGGCATCGGTCAATTCTTTATACTGGGCAGTGGTTTTCACATCTGCAGATTCAATGATTCTTCCCATTATCTGATCTATGAGTGATTCCTTCATACCTACAGTCTTGAAGGGTTCCAATAAAGGCTTGACCACATGTTCCTGAATTAGATCTAAATCAATGATTCCGTCCAGATAGACAATAGCCATTTCGGCAGAACCTTTGAAGCCCACCTTTATATTTCGGACAATAAGATCGGATGTATCGTGAAAAGTATTTTTTATATTTTTGATATTTTCTTCAAGGCATTTTTCTATGTTAGGCATTAAACTACCTCCCTTAAAGGTAGTATTAGGAAATGTCAAAATACTATACTTTTTTACGGAATCAGTCCCTGTTGCAATGACTTCACATACTTCCTGTGTAAAGTCATCTTTATAAATAATAAATGGGTATTTCAGCAGTTCTTAAGGCTTAACCATCCAAATTAGCTTATCGGGCATAAAGATCTATACTTGATTGAGCTAATAAAGAAAAACATAGTACAAGATAGTTTGGGGAAAAATATATAGAAGAAAATCACGTTACTAACATATAGGGGGAAATTAATTTATGAATTTCAAAAACATTACTGTTGCTGGTGGCGGAGTTTTAGGAAGTCAAATTGCATTCCAAGCTGCTTTTAAAGGATTTGAAGTATCTTTATACGATATCAACGAAAATGCAATAAAAATGACGGATACCCGCTTCAAAAATTACATGGAACGGTACAAAGAGGATATCGGAGCTACACAGGAAGAATTGGAAGCTGCATACAACCGTTTAACGCTGTATACTGACTTGGGGAAGGCAGTTGAAAATGCAGATTTAATGATTGAAGCGGTTCCTGAATTGGTAGAAATAAAAAAAGATTTTTATCAAAAATTAGCGAAGGTTGCACCTGAAAAGACTATTTTTGCTTCTAACACCTCAACCTTGCTGCCAAGTCAGTTCGCTGAATTTACAGGTAGACCTGAAAAATTCTTAGCCTTGCATTTTGCTAATGAAATTTGGAAATTCAATGTTGCAGAAATTATGAAACACCCTGGAACAAAAGAAGAAATCTTTCATGATGTGATTGATTTTGCAAAAGCAATTGGAATGGTGCCAATTCCGATCCATAAAGAACAACCAGGATATGTAATGAATTCACTTATCATTCCGTTTTTATTCGCAGCCCAAAATTTACTTGTAAACGGGGTTTCTGATCCTGAGTCGATTGACAAAACATGGATGCTTACTTCAGGAGCGCCTTTTGGACCTTTCGCATGGCTAGATATTATTGGAATTAATACTGTCTATAATGTTGCTATTACAATGGGAGAACAAGGTAATAACGAAAGCGATAGAGTAGCGGATTATTTGAAAAGAGAATTTATCGATAAAGGAAAATTAGGAAAGCAATCTGGTGAAGGATTCTATAAATATCCAAATCCGAAATATCTAGACAAGAATTTCTTAAAATAATTCAATAAAAAATCACATCCATTTTCGGATGTGATTTTCTGATTTCAAAGGTTCATTAGTTATTCATGATGTCTTTAAAGTTAATACAACTATTTCAGGTCGATTAAAGATTCTCAAAGGAATGATACTATTGCCGAGTCCTCTGTTAACAATCATAGCTGTGTTATCAGAAATGTGCTTACCTGCAGTATATTTCGGAAACAAACCCTGGTTGGGAGCAATCAATCCCCCGACAAAAGGAATTCTAAACTGTCCGCCGTGAGCGTGTCCAGATAAAACTACATCAAAGCTGTGTTCAGAATAAAGGCTAAACAATTCTGGCCGATGGGATAAAAGGATGTTATATCCTCCTTCTTCCACCCCTTCCATTGCATGTATGATAGCTTCCTCTGTGAAACTTTTTTCATCAATTCCATCTCCGGCAAGTGCAGGATCATCAATTCCTATGATTTGAATGCTGTCGTTACCTAAGGTAATGGAATCTGCAGTATTTCGCATTACTTTTACACCTATATCAAGTAAGCTCTTTTCCAATGAGCTGAATTTCCCAGACCACCATTCGTGATTACCAGTGACAAAATAAACCGGAGCGATTTGAATCAATTCCTTCATCAATGTCAGACTGGTTTCCTTATTATATTTCTTCGAATCCACTAGATCACCTGTAAATACAATCAGATCAGGATTAACTTCACTGACTTTTTGAACTATCGCTTCTTGATTTTCCCCGTAGGATTTACTATGAAGGTCTGATAATTGAACAATCTTATATCCATCGAAACTTGCTGGAACTCTATCTGTACTAATCGTGATATCTGTAGTCTCAATCGAATTATTTTGAAAATAAAAAAAGAAAATCAGTGAAATTATTGTAGCAAAAAATATTAACAATCTCTTCTTTCTCCGCTTTTTCAAAGCCACACCTCTTTTTGGTTTTACTAAATCTCTCTGATGTCATAGTCCATTGGTATCAAGATGCATTCTAATTATTATATTAATACAAGATATTGAAATCTAAAACAAAGAACCCAAAACCAAATATTACAGTGTTGGGTTCTTCATCATACTTACATGTTTTTTGTAGCAATACTTTTGTATTCAGTTTTGCTTTTTGGGTGGGTGGATGGATTAAGAATATGTTGTTGCACAATCACGATATTAAATCATTACGACTGATGTTCACTCAAGCAAGATTATCTGATATTGATTGTCTTTCTTTCACTATTACCAGCCTTATCCTTTGCATATATGACTATCTTAGATTCGTTTTTATCTAATTTTATCTGCTCTTTGAATGATCCTTTTGAATCAACAGAAATTTGTTTTTCATTAATAAATACGCTATCCACATAGTCATCTTTTACTTTTCCATAAACCATTACTTCATTATTCTTTCCTTTGATTTTTTCAATTTTGTGTATCGAAATCTCTGGTTTCTTTTGGTCGAATATTATATTTACTGCTTCCGATGGTTCTGTTCTACCATCCTTCGTTTCTGTAACTGCCGTTAAGCTGTTTTCACCTTTTTTCAAATCTACAGTAACTGTAAACGAACCGTCGTCTTTTGATTTTCCTTTTGCTTTATCTTTCCCGTTATTTTGAATGATAACAGTACTTGATGGTGTTGCCTTCCCCTTCACAATAACTTTGGATTCTTTTGTGAACGAATTATTTAAGGGTGATTCAATCACCGGTACTGGCAAGGAATTATTTACAACTGCCCGGATCATCATGTTTCCAAAATAGGCATTAGTATTCTGCTCCCAAACCCCATTTATGAGAAACCAGTTTCGATCATGGAAAGTACTGCTGTTATCACTGTAGAGACTTGGTGATATACGGTCCTCTAAATAATCAGGTTGTATATATACCAAATAAAAATCTCCTGTAACAAAAATGTTTTTATCCATTAAATCTACATGCGTCCATTCCCCATCAGTCCTGGCATTAGCATCAAATGGCCCCGCAATTTGCTTTCCTGGAGCACCGTTCACACCTGTGGAATCATAGACCGCCACTTGAAATCTAGTTGCTCCAGGGATAGGAGCTTCTGTATTTATCTTAAATAGTCCACCTGTCAACCAAGACTTCGTAACTCCTTCTTCCAAGGACATTTTAATAGCAAAGCCATTATTGGCAAAGCCAAAAAACCATGATTCTTCTGATGTCCCATCATCATAACCAATCTCTCCAGGGACCCCAATAAACCTTTTCAAATCTATGTTCTGTGTGATTTTCTTACCCGATTGAAGCGTTACCGTGTGTTCACTAATTACATAATCTCTCTTAAAGACATGTAACGTATAGGTACCTTCATAAGCTGTAAGTGTAAATCTTCCCTTGCTATCGGTTTTTACTGGAGTAATGGCTGCATCCTCTACTATAGAAATAATAGCATCAGCTAGTGGTTTCCCTGTCTTTTCATCCTTCATTACACCTTTTACCGTTCCCTTACCTAAAGGCTCAAGCGTAAAGTCCGATTCAACGATTCCATCTTTTGGAACAGAAACGCGTTGGTCTTTGGAGTGAAATCCATAAGCCTCGGCACGAAGAGTGAACTCACCGGCTTTATATTTCATAGAAAAAATTCCATTAGCTGGATCGGTTGTACTGGAAAATCCAGAATCTAAAATAGTTACCTTACCACCGATCGGTAATACATTAGGGTGGTTAGTATCACCCTCAACATGTGTAGCATTTGGAGCTAATACACTATCTTCTGATTGTTGTTTCGTATGATTTAATCCTTCAGTGTCTTGCTTCATATATTGCTGAACACCTATTAAAGGTTGATCTGTTAATGCTATGTCATCCACGTACCAGCCATCATGAAGGCGTAACTCATAACCTGTTGCAAAAGCATTCATATAGAAACTGATATAAATTTTATTTCCGGCGTAAGCAGAAAGATCTACTTCTGCATCTATCCATTCATCAGTAGTATACTCATCGACCCCAGTGGCTTCCGTTCTAGCAAACATTTCCCAGTTTACTCGGTCAGTTGAGACAAGTACTGCCCCGAAATCTGTTGAACCCATAATCCCATCTGGACTAAAGTCATACCATTGCTTAAATTGCAAGTATGCATTTCCGCTTTCTGGAACCTGTATAGGTGGCATATTCAGATAGGAATAAGTATTAAAAGCATGTGGGCCATTAAGGTATGTCCCATATACATTTTTCCCAGAAAAAGCTTTACCTGGCCCCGCTAGCGGGCTGCCCCATTGCCATTCATTATTCACTCCTTCTGAATACCATCCTTCCACACCACTTTCGAAATCTTGGAAATAACCAATCGAGATTGCAGGCTTCACTTCCACTTCATACTGTGAAGTTACATTATTTTTCCCGTAATCTACTATGATCCATTTATATGAAAATATGCTGTTCTTTACATCTTCTTCCGGTATTACAGCTTGGTAGGTACCGTTTCTGAAGTCACCTGCTGTCCTTGTTGCTTCTATAGTCTTCCATTCATTATCTACTAAATACTGAAGTTCAACCGTCTCTACACTGATATTATCTTGTACTTCCACGGTTAAAGGCAATACTACTTGGTCATATACGAAGTTTGGTGGTGTATGCAGGAAAGTTGGTTCTGAAGTATCCTTCCCATCTTGTCCAACTTGTCCTTGAATTGTTCCATTTCCTTTTTGAAATGATTCTATAGCGTTGTAAGCGTTTACGAATCCATGTCCATAACCATAATTCGGAGAAGTAGTATACTCTGTATCTGTCAATGGAATCGCTGTGTCAAGTAATATCTCCTCAATTTGATCAATAGTCAATGATGCATTTGCTTGCATAATCAGTGCAATAACTCCTGAGATATGAGGTGTTGCCATGGATGTACCACTCATAAGCTCATATTCATTGGTTTGAACAGCTGAACGGATATTAACTCCAGGTGCAGACACATCAGGTTTCATGTCATTATATGGCCCAGGTCCGCGAGATGAGAAACCAGCTAGAGCATTGTTATGATCAGTTGCTGCAACTGCAAGAGATTCTGGATAATTCGCTGGAGAAGAAATCCGCCCTTCACCGCCAGAACCGGAATTGCCAGCAGCAAATACAGGGAAAATTCCAGCAGCTCGCCAGTTTTCAACCATTGGTCGATACCATTCATCTAAGCCTGGCCCACCACCCCATGAGTTGTTTACCACATCAGGAGCCATCTCAGGGTGAGGATTTCCTGCAGAATCTTTTGGTGCTAATACCCACTCCCCTGCTCTAAGGAGATCAACATCGGTCCCACCATTACCTCCGAAAGCTTTAACGGCAATCCACTTTGCACCAGGAGCAACTCCAATTTGATTGCTGCCATCGGACTCTGAACCAACCATCGTTCCCACTGTGTGAGTACCATGTTTTAAATCGTCATATGGTGCTTCCTTATCCCCGATAGCATCAAACCAGTTATACTGATGGTCTGGTTGGTTTGGATTTGCTGGATTATATCCGCGATATTTTTCTATTAACGCAGGATGATCCCATTGCACTCCTGTATCAATACTGGCCACTACGATACCAGATCCATCGATTCCCATGTCCCAAACCTGTGGTGCACCAACGCGTTCCACTCCCCACTCAACTGTTGACTGATCACTAACAGATGTAGTTTCCATACTTGATGTAGGGGCGATCAATTGCCGTGTCTCATTGGGTAGGATTTTTTCAACCTCCTGATATGCCGCAATCTTATCCATCACTTCCTTTGTACCAGTCACTGCAATGGCATTGACCACGTAGAACGATTGAATATCTCTCACTTCGCCTTTTTTCTTTGCATCTTCAAGGTAATCCATCACTTTATCTTGAGACTCCATTGCTGTATTCCTTAGCGTTGAAACGATAGCGGAACGGACATAAATTTCCGTATTAATTGTCGATTTTTGCTTCTTTGCTCTTTCTGCTGCTTCTAATGAAACTTGGTGCGTATCTACTTGCTCCTTAAATTTCACTAAAAATGTTACTACTTCCTGCTCATTAAATTGTTCAATAAGTGTAGCATCTGCCTTATTTATTTGGACTTCATTCCCACTAGTAGATATCGGCATTTGGTTTTTCGTTGCCCATGCGATGTTCGGCATGATGAAAAAGTTAGTTATTAAAGCGAAAATTAATATGATGCTTAGAGTGGCCTTCACTCTTTTTTCATTAGTTTTCAAATAAACTCCTCCACTACTTTTATTGAATAGATTTATAGATTCCAAAGTTCCTCAAATACTTGATCATTCATTTTAAAATATAGGGATTGCCCGTAACTGATATATCCTCCCTTGATTACACCTAGTGTGACAGTCGTTCCATCATTTAGATGTAAGGTTAATTCTTTATACTGATCATTGTTACGAAAATCGCCTATTTCTGCTTCTATATCTTGTATTAAATAAGGCTTGGCTTTGTTTAATTCTTCTAAAAATGCATTAATTACCTTTAAATTATTTATGTCCATGAATTTATTCGTATTGCTTAACGAATCCTCATACGTTCTAGATTTTACAGCTTGTACATGATTCACTAAATGCAAATCACCGAAAATTTCGCTTCCATCATTTACAGTAATTCCAGTTAGACTTTCGTAAAATTCTGCATAACCTTCTCCATTTATTTCGTAATAGGTCATAATCCGAAAGTCCTCTTTATACCCTTTTACAGAGTAGACATCGGTTTCCCCTATTGTCGATGCAAACTCTTCCGCATAGTTATCCTGTTTACTCCATTCATCTATACCAGCTTTTGTTTTTCCCAGCTTTTCACCTTTTATCTCTGAAACTTTATTATTATCAATGGTTGTTGGTGATTGGGTGTAAATTTTCCCTTTATAAACAATAAGTGGCATCATCTTAGCTGAACCATGCTCCGGTAATTCGATTGCAGGTATGGCAACTCCTGAATTAATTGATTGATCTTTCATACTAGATGAGTTCTGTTGAGAACCGTTTGTAGTATTTTGCGAGTTGAAATAACTATAAGCACCAATGCTTAGAGTAATGAAAAGAGCTACAGAAGGGATTAGTTTCGTTACTACCCATCCGCTCGAAGCAAATGCAAATCTTTTTATGGGACCTCTTTTATCCATTTTTCTTGCTGACTCTCTTAGTTTTTTTGCCGTGGAGACAACAAACTCATCACTCGGATTTTGGGGATATGTGTCCCTGATCAAATCAAACAAATCCTTGTCATTTTGCATGTCGAATCACCTCCTCCACATTTAAATTCAACTTCTTTTTGAGGTCTTTGATTGCTCGGTGATAATCCACTTTCACCTTTGACTCACTGCAGTTAAGAATCTCGGATGTTTCTTTTACTGACAATTCATTGATTCCCCTGAAAATTACAACAGCCCTATAATTAGGCTTTAATTTAGAGATAGCATCATGAACTAACATCTTCATTTCATTTTGTTCGATCACTTCATTAGGGCCATGATTGGGTGATTCCATTCGTTTGAAGAAGCCGTCACTGAAGATGGCAGTAAATCTTTTCTTCCTGTAGTGATCGACGGCTACATGTTTTGCAATCGAAAAAATCCAGGTCTTCAATTTGTTTTCATTGTTGAAGGTTGATAAATGGTTAAGAACTCTAATAAAAACTTCCTGAGTCAGGTCTTCTGCATCGTTTTGATTTCCTGAAAAACAGACAAGAAACCTGTAAACGTCTAAATAATGTTTGCGATAGATTTTACTGATGCTATCTTCCAAGTTGTCTGAGCCAATCAAACTATTCCCCCCTCGATTATGTATTCTATTATTAATCGTTTGAACGCTTTGAAAGGTTACAAGAATTTTTCACACAAAAAAGCAGAGTGAGTTTTACTCTGCTTTTCTGTTAACAACACCTATTAAACTAATCATAATTTTATTGTATAGTGGAAAATCGAAAAATAAAGAGTTTTCTCTATCATTGCGGAATACAAAAAAATCCAATCTTAACTCTGATTGATTTCACTAATAACTTTTCAAAATTAGTATTCAAAACATTCCGTTTTCTGATAAAATGATGCTTAACAAATTTCATTAGATTGGGGATCATCAACATGGAGAATTTCTATTTGTTTGTGATTATGAGTATTCTGCTAATCATTCTGCCCGGTCCTGATACTGCAATCGCCACAAGGAATACTCTTTCAGCTGGAAGGTATGGGGGATTTAAAACGCTAGCGGGGACATTTTGTGCGTTACTCATTCATACTCTTGCTGCTGTAATCGGCCTTTCTGCTATCATTGTGAAATCAGCCCTTCTGTTTTCGATCTTCAAATATATAGGTGCAGTGTACCTTGTGTATTTGGGCATCAAAACGTTATGGGCGCTAAAGAGCAAACATGCTACTGGCCCCGAAGACACAGGTTCCATAAGAAAATATAACAATCAGTCTCATTTCAAACAGGGGTTTCTAACAAACATGTTAAATCCTAAAGTTGCAGTTTTCTTCCTGACATTTTTGCCTCAGTTCGTTCATCCAGGAAGCGACACTCTTGTACCATTCATCCTTATGGGACTTACTTATGCCATCCTAACAGCTGTTTGGTTTATCATGTATATCCTTCTTGTCGACCAGATCAGTGCATTTATGAAACGGCCAAAAACCACGACCGTTATTGAATCCATCACAGGCGCTGTTCTGATCGGATTTGGAATTAAACTTGCAATGGAAAAAGCCCAGCATTAATTTCAGAATGGAACGATAAGGATTTGACTTTAACCCTCCTTAAACAAGGGAATGAGGAGACCCCCAGTTTTTTGGGGGTTATCGTCTTTTACTTTTCTCGTTCCATAAAAGTACCTCCTACCCTATTATGGAAGCAAACAATTCTGCCCTTCTCTTTCTGAAAGATTCATAGTTATGTTCCCCATCATCGATCATTACCAATCTGGAGTTTGCTATTTTTTCTTTTAAAAGCTGATAGATTGTCTGATTGGAGGCTACGAATGCTTTGTTTATAGGTGATCCTAAACCAGCCTCTATAGCTCCAAAATCAAGGTAAAGGCTTTTGATTGTAGACAAATCGCTTTGATTAATTAGCTTCTCCATTTCTTCCTGGTTAGCTAAAAATGAAGGGGATAGAAGAATAATATGTTGAAAAACTTGAGGATACATACATGCTGCGTAAGTGGAGATGAGTCCTCCCAGTGAAAAACCGGCGATGGAAGTATTATCTGAAATCGTTCGATACTTTTCATCTATCAATGGTTTCAGTTCATTTACAATAAAATCTATGTATTGTTTCCCTTTCCCTCCATACGATTCGTTTCCTCTTAATTCCTTGTTGAATTTTCCGTTTACCCAAGGACAATACTCATTCAATCTTTCCGCACTGACCTGGTCTATTGCTACGAGAATCACCTCCAGCTTTTTTGTATTTAGGTAATCTTCCAGACCCAAAGATACTCCTCCGATAGCACCTTCGTCCTGGAATACATTTTGGCCGTCATGCATGTATAGTACCGGAAATTTCTTTTCGTCATGAACGGAGTAATCCTCAGGCAGATGGACACGGACCAATCGTTCATTTTCCAATGAGGGAATATAGATAGGGAATTTTTCAATCATTGTTGCTCACCTGCTTCAAATTTTTTTTGATTCATTTTTGAATATTTCGCCAATCAGAATTTCGGATGAGCAATAGAATACATTTGGGGCAGGTTAATCAATCTATTTCAATTAGATGGATAACTAAGCAATTCCCCTATTATCAACTCAGTCTGAATCACGCACTCGTTCCCCTTTGAGGATAGCGATGACCTTGTTTTTATCATATCCTCGTTCATAACAAGAAACTAAAAATATGATACATAGGCAATACATGAACGATACCTTTAACTTCATAGTTCCTCCCCAACCATCAATCCACTTGCTCGGGATTTGAAAATCAAACATATAGAGCTTTCTATTATCACCTTATCTTTATATGATATTCTTAGAGATATTTTTCCATTATTAAGCTATTATAACATTAATTACAAATTTTCTGGTAAATAAGTTATTATGAAAATAAATGGAGTTTAATCAATTTGAAGTTTGGTTCGCATCATCAGCCTTTTTTGAAGAGGAAATGCAATGAGATTCTGGAATAAAAGAAAAAATTCTTCCAAAGGGGATTGTCTTTGAAAATATTTTCTAAGAGGAACTTGTTAGTAGTAAGTGTAATTGGGATTATTCTAACTTATACAATCGGGTATTTTAAGTTTCCTTTAAAGGCAGAAAATGTAATAATCTAGATGGATAATATCGATAAGATTCATTTCGGATTTTATAAAAAGGAATCCATGAAGGTATATGATGTAAAGATTGATGAATCCGAAGAGGTCAAAAAAATCTTTGGAAAATTCAATAATTCCAATTACACAAGAATTCCTGGATATAAAAACATAGCAAATGACGGAAGATATTTATCCATGGTAGTTTTTTATGGGGAAGACTTTAATAATTACATCTTAGAAATAAACGACCAAGGATATATGGTTGTTGAAAGAAACACTTACAAATTAACGGATAATCATTCACTAATTTTTGATGAACTTTATCAAATTCTAGTAGCTGACCATAAACCTATACACTAGAATACCTGAGGTCATTTCGCTAAAAAATCGAATAATTTTAGAAGAATATGGGAATCATCTAATAAAAAACGCTGAGGTGGAATATGACTAGAGCGATTGAGAGTTTAGCTGCGATTTTCAAGAATTTTGTCGATAAAGAACCAAAGCCATTGCTTCATGTGGGCGAAGTTATGGACCTGTGGACAGCTTTTACAGCCTTCCACGAGGCACAGGCACTTTACCAGGTTGCTTTGAACACAACAACTGATCCTGAATTAAGGCATGTCCTTATGAATGCTTTTGAGGGTAGTAAAAGTGATACTAAATTAGTGGAGGACTTTTTGTTAAAAGAAGGAGTTCCCCTGCCTTTAGTTAATCCATACAAACCAATATCTGACCCGATTTCCGTTCCAGAAGGGGTAAAGTTAAATGATGATGAAATAGCAAATCTAATTGCTGTGAAAATTGCATCCTCTATCATCTTTTGTGCTCAGGCGATGTCCAAAACGGTTAGGACTGATGTGGGAATGATTTTTTTTGAAATACAAATTGAATTAATGAAGTTTGGAGCACCTTTAAAAAATCTGATGAAAGAAAGAGGATGGCTAAGAGTACCTCCCAAATACAATCCTCCAGGCAACCCAAATTCGCAATAGACGTGGCTCTATGATATAGACAAAAAAACACCATGAAGAATGGTGTTTTTCAGGTTTTCGAACATCTAACTCATTATTTAATTATTTTGCTCCAGGCATTGATAAACCGCCATCATGTCTCGTTTATTTAACTCACGGATACGGTTGAAAATTGGAATATCCGCAACAGCCTCGATAGTTAAGCTATCCGACACAATATCACTTACTTTGCCGGTCAGCCATGTTTGCACGTCTACGCCATCGACTATCTCCTTACGCCCTTCTTCATTAATACCACTTGCATAACAACTTACACATGGAATAGTTAATTTAAACACGCCATCATGTAGATTATCTTCTGATATCACTTTTTTCCCTTTACAGAATGGACATGGATGACTCGCTTTGATCTTATTGATTTGGGTGACTATTTTTTTGTAGCCGAATGCTTCATACACATAGGTCAGTTTTTTGTATTTGCCATTGGTGAAATACTTATCAATGATGGTTTCTCTTGTTTCGGTGATATTGGCAAAATCACAGACTGTAATCCGATTATGGCCACTTATGGATTCGATATTCCCGCTAATGCTGCCCCAGAATGGTAGAACGTTTTGTAGTACCATCTCATAGTGGGCAAAGCTTGCCAGCTCCAGCTCAAGCATTTTCAGCGCTACCTGTGTTTCCCTAGGGAACAAGGAGACATCTTCCGTCAAAGTCATCTCGCCACCAACAATGGCTTTCAATTTTTCCAGTTCCGGTAGCTTTCCTACTGTTTGCATCACTTGATCAAGCGGCTGATCAATGATCTCACGAATATCCGTGTCGCCAAATTGGAGCTTTTTATGATGGTTTAGCACGGTTCCTTGGCAGATCGGACACGTGATCATCTCTTTTGACTCTTTCATATGCTCTTTAATGATGGATTTCGAAATGAACATATAACGCCCGATGATGATATTAAATCCTTCCCAAGTTCTCGAAGCCTTTCCTGCTTTATCATAGAATGACTTTTCCCAATATCCATATAAAAAGGTGTGCTTTTCTGCATCTGTCATCTCATTATAGCTTTTACCAAGATCATGACCGAGCTCATTCTTAATCTCATCAAAAAGGAATTGCAATTTTGGATATTGATAATATTTCAGTACCTCCATCACATCTGGGTGCAATAGTCCATCCCAGAACGGAACGGTTTTGTTCTGAATCACTACATCGATATCAAATTTTTCAATCACCCGGCGTCCGGAGCAGCATGGGCAATGATTTTCCTGATAGTAGAAATCGAAGCTTCTCGTATCTTTATTGGTTGGATGCGCCGCTACAATGTGGTTGATCAGGCCGCCAATTTCATAGAGGAAACTATATTGGCTATATAAATGTCTTTCAAAGTCAATGGCAATGACGGGTGCTATGGTTTCAGATTCGTATTCCCCATATATCAGGCGTGCCATGGACGATAAGCTTTTTAAGATGCCGCCCTTATAGACGTTCTCTGCATGTCTATAATAGTCGATATGATTTTCTTCTAAATCGGTAATGCCATTTTGCTGCTTAAGTGTTGACGTTATAGGTGCTGGAGCAGCACTATCTTCCCTATTTTGAAGACGATAATAATCATCGTGACTGACAACATCAAGATGTTCTACAGCTGCAAGCTGCCTTTTACCAAAATCAACGATGAAATCAGAGTTTTCCATCATATAGGCATTATGCTCAATCATCATGATAGAGACTGATTCATCCTGCAGAATCCCTCTGACACTATCAATGAATTGGTTTAAGATATTTTGTGATAAACCTTTAGAAGGCTCATCAAAAATAAATAGCGTATGGGGATTTCTTGAGTTGGCAAACAGCTCCGAAACTAAATGCACACATTGGAATTCACCAGTCGATAATGTTTGTGTTTTTCTCTCCAACGTCAAGTAACCAAGACCGAGCTTGATCAATAAGCTCAAGCGTTTACGCGCGATGTCTTCATTTGGCAATTCATCAATGATGTCTTCAATCGAACGCTGAAAAATATCATCAATATCTTCGCTGTATTTAGTGAGCTTCTTTTTAATATCAAGGAAAGTTGCAACCGTTGACCGACTTGTAATCGATTGATTTCGATCCTGTCCTACGATAACGAGTTTATCTTTTGGATAGCGCTTCAGGAAATCCTTGGCGATACACTCATTGACAAGGGTCGATTTACCACAGCCACTCTCACCCGTAAAAGTTACAAGTCTATTTTTCGGAATCTGTATTTCTGCCATTTGAATATTTCGGCAATAGAGGTCCTGAAATTGATAATAGTCTGTTGGAATTGCCTGATTTCGTTCCCCATTGATCGGTTTAGGACGTGGTGATTCTTCCACAATTCTGCCACCGTATTTCCCACTGCCAGGTCCAAAGAAAAATTGCTCATCTGTTATGTCGAGTACTGTGTCAGAATGATCAATGAGCCAAATTTGATTCTTATATCCCAGCTGCTTGATCTGTTCTAAAATTTTCAATAGTGTTTGGTGGTCGAGCCCTACAGAGATTTCATCAATAATGATCACGGTATTTTCACTTGTTGCCATGAATTCCGCCAAGTAAAGTCTTGTTAATTCCCCTCCTGACAATGTACCCATAATTCGGTTTAAGTGTAGGTAACCTATATTCATATTGATGATATTCTGGAGAATATGCTGCTTTGCTTCACTGATATGTAATTCCTCTGAAAGCGAAAGAATCGATTCAACACTTAAATTGTTGATATCCGAAATACTATGGGCTTGATTCTTTAACTCTATCTTATATTGCTCAACCTCCGGACTAAACCGCCTGCCCTCACACTTTTTACATTCGACGTTTTTGGTAGTGCCACGGCCTTTACAATCCGGACACCAGCCCAGTGCATTATTAAAGGAGAAAACCTCTGGAGAAAGATTGAATTTTTCTGCAAGCCTTTCCCGAATCTCTTTAAACACGCCGGTATGTGTGCCAATTGTAGAACGTGGATTGGAAGATATCGAAGACCTTCCAAGAAAAAGGACCAAAGGCATTTGTTTCATCTTGATGGCACTGAAATTCGTTTCCATAATATTAGAGAATAAATACTGATATTCAGCCTTTGGCAATAAGGATACAAGCCGCTTCTTGGACTCTTCACCAATCGTTTGACAAAAAGTTGTTTTCCCCGATCCGGACAAACCAGCAATTCCGAGCGACTGATCTTCCGGCAAGACCGCATCCAAACGGTTAATATTGTTGGCAATTAATTGATTTATTTTCATCAGATACCCTCTCCACTCTCTTCTCTCTAAATCTAGTATTGCCATATTGGCACAATTTAAAATGGATTTTTCGTGATTTTTTGAATTGATAAAATTAAGAATCTGTCTATTTTCCCTAATAACAATTATTTCAAAACTTAACACCCAGCACAATACAATCACATAAAAAGAAGCTTAACTAGTTGAAGATAAGCTTCTGAATGTGAAAAGAAGAATGTTGATGAATCTCGATTTTTACACCCAGAAGTTTGGGTCTTCATCTGGCTATGATGACCTTTTCTCTCGCAGTTGCCTGAAGTTTGGGTCTTCATACGGCTTATGATGACCTTTTCTCTCGCTGCTGCCTGAAGTTTGGTTCTTCATACGGCTTATGATGACCTTTTCTCTCGCTGCTGCCTGAAGTTTGGGTCTTCATACGGCTTATGATGACCTTTTCTCTGGCTGTTGCCTGAAATTTTGGTCTTCATCTGGCTTATGATGACCTTTTCTCTCGCTGCTGCCTGAAGTTTGGGTCTTCATACGGCTTATGATGACCTTTTCTCTCGCCGTTGCCTGAAGTTTGGGTCTTCATACGGCTTATGATGACCTTTTCTCTCGCTGCTGCCTGAAGTTTGGGTCTTCATACGGCTTATGATGACCTTTTCCCTGGCTGTTGCCTGAAATTTTGGTCTTCATACCGCTTATGATGACCTTTTCTCTCGCAGTTGCCTGAAGTTTGGGTCTTCATCTGGCTTATGATGGAACAATAGGCGCAGCCTCCTCGAAAATGGGAGCATTTTCTTCGTGTGATGCATTATTAATATAAAATCAACCATTTCATTATAGGAATGATTCGCTTCTTACTAGTTAATGTCCTTACTTTCAATATCTTTAAGCTTCCTTTTAATTCCCGCCAGTTCAGAACGAAGAGCCTTCATATTCTGTGAGTTATCAATTCCGGCACGAACGGCGTGCATAATAATAATAAACAGTATAATTAATCCGATAGTGACATAAAAAATAAATCCATCCCGTATCTCTCCCTTTTATGCTATTCCCACGTCTCATCCAATCTATCGGAATAGAATTCAATCGCTCTTTTGTACCTTAATATTTCATTGTCTGATGTTGTATCTATCAAGCATTTCAGAAGAATCTCCATTGCACTGCTATGTTCTTTCAAATTGTATAATGTCATGGAATTGAACACTTGGATTGCTCTATTATTTGGAAATGCTTCCATCCCACGTTGAAATGTATTCTTTGATTTTTCATATTCTCCCAGAGTTCTATAGGTGCTTCCTAACCCTAAAAATGCTCCTTCCAACTCGTTTGCAGGTAAACCAAATTTGATTGCTTTTTCATAAAAAGACACTGCTTTTGATTCTTCTCCTAATAGATCAAAACTCCAGGCACAATGATAGTTAATCGAAGCATCCTCAGGAAAATCTTGTACTAGTCTCAGTAGTAATTGGTTAGATTCTTTGTGTTTTCCACTTTTTCGTAACTCAATGGCTATATCTAAATCATGGTTCATAAATTTCTCCCCCTTTGTCCCATTCATTTCAGGAATCCAAGATGAGTTAATCCTTCTCATGAATTAACAGGATTTAGTAATTCATTATAAAATCTATTGAAGAATAAATTAATACTAATTACGGAAAGGCATTGCTTTAAGTAGCAATGCCTCAGAAAATATCCTCCCTATATTAGACGCATTTCTAACAGTCTTGAATAGTCAACATAACTTAATATAATTTCTGATTTAAAAATTCATGGGCTTGTTTTAAAATCTGTTTTTGATTTTCATACACAAACATCTTTATTGTATCTGTAAATGTAACCCATTTATACATTACGATTTCACTCTCTTGAATGGTTACAGTGGTACTCGTTGCGTTGGTGTCCCTAAGAATAAGATTACCTCTTTTCTAATAGCTGTTTCTGGTATCATATATTCCATACTTAACCTAAAATCTTCATGAATTTCAACATCTAGCCCTGTCTCTTCTTTAACTTCTCTTTTTGCTGCATCAATCTCTGTTTCGTCCTCTTCTATATGTCCTTTTGGAAAGCCCCAGTGACCATTAGCTTTACTTTTTACAACTAGATATCGAGTGTCTGGTTTGTCTTGATATATAATTACTCCACATGATTTTTCTTTTTGCATTTTTCTATAACCATCTCTTTACAGGAACAATCTAATTTAAAGGAAAGTTCTCGCCAACGGTTTGTAAAGTAACCCTTTACGAAAGATCCACTTTTTGAAAGTGTTCAACTGTCGGGAATGGGTCATAAAAATGATGGAGTTGATTTTTCCATTCTTGATATTCGTGTGATTGTCTAAATCCAATTGTATGATCTTCTAACGTTTCCCAACGTACTAATAATAAATACTTTCCCTCAGCTTCCATACAACGCTGTAGTTCGTGGGATATATAGCCCTTCATCGATGAAATAATGTTAGATGCCTTACGAAAAGCTTCCTCAAATTCCAGTTCCATATCTTTTTTTACTTGAAGCATGACAGCTTCTAAAATCATAACAGCTCCCCCTCTGTGAATTATAGGATAAAAAGACGCCCTTCTCTATTCAAGAAATGCGTCCTATTAAAGAATAGACAATAAATTACTTCCGTCTTATAACATCTTTTTAAAACAAATAATACGATTTGCTTCACTAAATCCCAATTTAAGATGCATGGCTAAGCTTTCTTCATTTTCTAACTTACAGTCACTAGCAAACTCGTGACACCCTTTTTTCTTAGCCCAGGTCTCACAAGCATTAACTAGTTTTCTAGCAAAGCCTTGTTTACGAAAGGCTTCTTTTACGTAAAGTCCTTCTAAATATCCTACGGGACTTGAGCTTGTCCCTTCTACATAATCATATCGCAGTTGGCATTGTGCAAACCCAATTGCTTCACTGTCATGAAAAGCTAAAATAACCGTTGCGTCAGGCTGAGCAATAAGATCCATTATTTCTTGTATAAAACCCTCTATAGTGTGATCTGGCCAAAGCAGTAAAGCAAGGTGAGTAGCTTCTTTTACTTCCTCTAATGTCGCCTCTTTTAGCATATAGAACCTCCACTCGATTTCTCTCTTTTTAAAAATTTATTCCACTCCACTTTCTAGAATCTTGAAAGTCCCCTTATCACAATTAATTTCTGCCATTGCGCCATAAGGTATAATAAATTTCGGTTCGGTATGACCAAAATTCAAGTTATAAAGAATTGGCAGATCCTCCAAATCATATTCCTTCATTACTTTTTGAATTTCTTCTTTATACTCATCGTAATACTTCTCATCTTGTGGTTTACCAAAAATGATGCCATTCGCTTTTTGCAGAATCCCTTGTGCAGCATAATTACGTAACCAATATTTGATAAATTCTGGTTCCGGCTTTTCTTCAGAAGTTTCAAAGAAAAGAATGCTATTCTGCCAATATTTTTCCTCAGGCCAAAGTTCTGTTCCTTTTGCAAACTCAAGGACTTCAACGCAACCACCTATCAAACGTCCTTGTGCTACACCTGAGCCTTGTAGTACCTCGTAACCTGAGTTTTTCCTCATTGTTCGTCGGCGGTTCTTATTCACTTCTATCCATTTTAAACGCTCACTCGTCCATTCTTTAGCCGGTTGAATTTCACCAATAGTATCATTTGAAAAGAGGGTTCGATTTACCATTTCAACCGTATATGGATCCATCTCAACATTTTCAGCAAAGTCAGTTAAAATGGCTGGACCGTAAAAAGAAGAAATGCCTGCTTTATGACAAAATAAATGCGAAACGGTCACATCAGAGTAACCCATAAAGATTTTCGGGTTTTCACGAATAACATCAAAATCTATATAAGGAAGTAAGCGAATACTATCTTCCCCACCAATATTAGCAATGATCCCCTTTATACACTCATCCTTAAATGCTGTCATCAAATCTTCCGCACGAGCTTGTGGATTCTGATAAAGATAGTCTCCACCTTTCAAACTATTCGGCATTGGGACAACCTTAAGACCTAAAACTTCTTCTAATCTCTTTACTCCTTGCTCATAACGCCATCGAAGTTCCGGTTCGCCTGCCCCTCCCCATGAAGGACTTACTGTCGCAACAATATCTCCTGGCTGCAATTTCTTTGGTTTTATTAACACACTAACTACCACCCTTATATAACTCGGTTATTTACGTATGGTTTAAATTCTATATAATCATTAAATTACCTGCTGTTATTCAAGAATATGGCCCGTTGCTGAGAATCAATAGGGTTTTAGAGCAACTACTTTGATATATTAACTAAGTGAAGCTCATGATTGGTGTTAATCATTTATCGTTTTATATTTCTTGACATTCCAATTGAAAATTTCTTAAATCCAAAAGATTCATAATAGGTCTCCAAATTTTCTACACACATAAGTTGAGTAATAACTCGATTTTGCTCACAATGTTGAATGATTCGATTCAACATTTCTTTGCCGATACCCTTAGATTGATATTGTGGTAGCACACTGACTCCACAAATAATACCAGTAACTACACCATCCGATATAACCCGTCCTATACCCACTAATTGTTGTTTATCAAAAGCATATATTGCATACCAACTTTGAATGCACATTTGTTTTAAATCATTAACTGTTAATTCAAGTGAATTCCATCCTAATGATTCGTATAAGGTCAGTAATTGTTTAAAATTTTCAGGGGGTTCAATTGTATAACATATAGTGTTTTCCATATAGAGCACTTCCTATTATGAATGTATGTACTCATTAATATCTAATTCTACTTATCTTCTACCACAATCCTGCACGTATATAAAATAAAAAAGAGCTGCATATACAGCCAGCGATTAAAGGTTTTCCCCTATTGAAATATGTCCCTGTTAGCTTTTTTAAAAAGGAACTTTCTCTAATTTTCAATTACAATTTCTCCTTCACCTGTTGGTGCTTCGAAACCATTAAGGAATGAAGTTAAAATTTCTTCTGTAATAGTGAAGGCAGCATTTGCATCAAAACGTTGGCTCCGTATCTTAAGTCGTTCACGCAAATCATTAGGATGAACTTTCAAATAAATAAGATTCCATTTACCTCCAGCCTCTTCAATAAGCTGTTTATATTGATTCCTTCTTGAACGTTGCCAAAAACTGAAGTCAACTACTACCTGTTGTTTATCCTGAATTAACTTTATTAGTTGATTCCGTAATTTTCTTTCTGCGTCTTCCTTGTATTTCTCATACTTTTCAACCGGGAAATCAATTCCATAACGACCATTAGTAGCCCAAATTTCTTCATCAATTGAAAGACGTACAAAACCTTCTTTTTCTAGTTGCTGTGCAAATGTAGTTTTTCCCGAACCTGCTACACCGCACATCATTACCACTAAAGGGGTAAAATCGTCTCGTTCACTATAAATCAGGTCATCTAAATTGAATTTTTCAAACATGATTATACGCCTCCATAATTTTTGCAACTGTTGGCTTAACAACTAAGTTACTAAAACTGTTCCCCAATAAAGAAAATTCATAATTAAGAACACAGATGCAAAAACCGTAAGTGCTTTTTCATGAAGAAGGACGCCCTATAGTAAAAGAACGAAATTAAAACTTCCCCTTAGATGATCGATCCGTTCTTAAATTCTAATTTAGTTGTCTCTCCAAAATTTAGACCATCAAGGATCCACGAAAACCCCTGGCAGCATAGTAGGAATCTGCTCCATTGTGATACACGAAGACGTGACCGAATCGGTAATCGCAAAAAAGTGCACCGCCGAGCCCTCTAATATCTGTTGGTGTTTGCACCCAACTCGACGATTTCATATCGAAATTTCCAAGTTCCTGCAACGCTCGGTATTGTTCTTCAGTCAAAAGTTCAATGCCCATGGCAGTTGCCATATCAATAGCGCTATTTTCAGGTTTATGTTTTTTTCTAGACTCCAGTGCTTCACGGTCGTAACACACACTTCTGCGACCTTTAGGACTTTCCACTGAACAATCACAAAACATGTATTCGTTCTTTTCTTTATCAAACCCGACAACATCCGGCTCACCACCGGTTACTTCCATTTCATTGAGCGACCACAGTTTTTCTGTATTGGCATTTAGCTTTGCTTGGACGTTTGCCCATTCAAGGCCTTCATGGCGATTCAAGTTTTTCTCAAAACGGGCTTTCAAAACTCTGAGTAATTCTTCTCTTTCTTCTTGTGACAATTCCTTTTTATTGCTGATATTAGTTATCTCTGACATGTTCGTTCCCCCTCATATAATTTTTTCCTCATATTTATGTACAGATATCTTTTTGCTTATTCCTGATTTTCTACCTGGAACTCAGCCACCATAAATTATTCTACTTAAAATATTCCTTTACAATTAGAATTCATTCTATAAGTTATTTTCTATTTAAAAGTTAATATATCCTGCTTTGAATAACAAGGAAAACTCCTGTATACGAATAAACTACCAAAAACCACGAACCGATTTGCTAAAAAACAAATACTATAATTGCTAAAATTAATAAAACTGCACCGATTGCTTAATACCAATTATTTCAAAAATAGACGTTCAGCTGTTTTCATTTAAAAGGTTTAAGTCCAAAGAAATGCATATCTATTTCTGTATTAGTAAAAAATACGGATGAGGTGAGAACAAATGGAAAAAGACAATTTAAAACTTACATCTTCCGAAATAGGAACACTATGGGGGGAGTATGTAAACGGAACAATGGCCGAGATAGTAAATAGGTATATGATTTCTATTTTGGAAGACGAATCAATAAAAAAAGTTTTTGAAATAGCCATTGAGACATGGGAAAAGCAAAAGAAGCAGCTTGTTTCCTTTATTGAGAAAGAGGGATTTCCAGTTCCCAATGGATTTACTGACTCCGACCTTAATAAAAGTGCAGAGAGATTGTTTTCTGACACATTCTGCTTAAATTATTTACATATTATGACTATTCATGGTTTGTTGGGTCATACAACCGCTTTAAGTGTATCTGTCAGAAAGGACATACGTGAATTTTACAATTCATGTGTTAATGATGCAAAAAGTATGTACGATCTAACCATTGAGTTATTGCTTAAAAAAGGAAAATTCCAAAGAGACCCTTATTTCTATCCTAATGAGAGCCCTGAAATTATTACTACCAAAGATTTTACTGATGGATTCTTCGGAAAAGGGAGACTTTTATCTGCTACAGAAATAATCAGTATTTCTCTTAACATTAAAAAGGGCATTATGGCAAAAGCACTTTCAATCGGATTCAGTCAAGTCACTGAATCGAAAGAAGCAAGAAAATTTTTTGAGGAATTAGAAAATGCAGCTGATGAAAACTTACAAGCCCTTTCAAAAATTATGCACAAAGATAATTTGCCAGTTCCAATGTCGTGGGAATCAGAGGTTACAACGTCAAAAGACTCACCTTTTTCAGATAAATTAATGTTGTATCATATGGGTTTCTTGACTCAAACTGCACAAGTATATTACGGTGCAGGTCTAGCAGGATCTATGCGAACAGACCTAGCTGTAGCTTATGAAAAAGCAATTCTAAAAACATTAGCAATCACCAAAAACTGGTTTGATATTATGGTGAAAAACAAGTGGTTAGAACAGCCACCACTTGCTCCCAATAGAAAAGAACTTGCACAAGATAAATAAGATATCCCCCTCATTAGTGAGGGGGATATTTTAAATTAGGTTCTTAATTAAATGTATATTTCCTACATAAAGTAGTTATTTACTTCTTCAAGATGCTCAACTTACGCCAACCGTTTGTACAGTAATACTTTTACGAAAGATCAACTTTTTGAAAGTGTTCAACTGTCGGGAATGGGTCATAAAAATGATGGAATTGATTTTTCCATTCTTGATATTCATATGATTGTCTAAATCCAACTGTATGATCTTCTAAAGTCTCCCAATTTACTAATAATAAATACTTTCCCTCAGCTTCCATACAACGCTGTAGTTCGTGGGATATATAGCCCTTCATCGATGAAATAATTACAGATGCCTTACGAAAAGCTTCTTAATATTCCTGTTCCATCCCTTTTTTAACTTGAAGCATGACAGCTTCTAAAATCATATAAGCTCCACCCCTGTGTCCAATTTTAGAAAATAACTCGATACTGCTCACAATGTTGAATTATTCGATTTAACATTTCTTTGCCGATACCCTTAGATTGATATTTTGGTAGCACACCGACTCCACAAATAATACCAGTAACCACACCATCCGATATAACACGTCCCATACCCACTAATTGTTGTTTATCAAATGCATATATTGTATACCAACTTTGATTGCACATTTGTTTTAAATCACTAACTGTTAATTCAAGGGAATTCCATCCTAATGATTCGTATAAGGTCAGTAATTGTTTAAAATCTCCAGGCGGCTCAATTGTATAACGTATAGTGTTTTCCATATATAGCACTTCCTAGTATTATTGTATTTACTCATAAATATCTAATTCTACATATCTTTTTCCTCAATCCTGCACGTATATTTAATAAAAAGGAGCTGCATAAACAGCTCAGCGATTTTCAACGAAAGCGCCCAAATTTAATAAGCTTTTGTATTAAGCAAATTTATTTTAAATTAACTAGTAAATAAACTATTAATTAGGAATTAAATTCAAACGCCAATTATTGCATCTCATAAAGTTCCCTGGAGGGTATTCGAATTCGCATTCGGAGATAAATTGAAAGTTAAGCTTCCGACAAATTGCATTGGAAGCAGAATTATCAATTGAAGGGAAAGCGTGAATGTATGTATACTTGTTCTCGGCTGATGCCTCTTCTATTGCTAAATTCACTGCAATGGTAGCTATTCCTTTTCCCTGATAAGAGGGTAGGACGCTCCATCCAATTTCGTATATATTTTCATCGTTCCAAGTAGTTTGCCAATAACCAACTGATCCTACTGGTTCTAACTCTGGTAACAATATTATGCTGAACATACATCCTTTATTATCAAGCTCAGGATACCGTTTGTGTCTATTCAAAATTTGCACTTTACTTTCGGGACCACCAAGATGCTGCATCATCTCTGAACCGTTTATACGAAAAAGTAAATCAATGTCCTTATCTTCCCAACGCTTAATCTGAATGGTATGGTTGCTTCGTTCTAAAATCTTTTTCATCTCCTCACATTTTCTCTTTATTATTCTTTCTTTACTTAATGAAAAATTCCTTTATTTAATGGTACATATAGTTTTCATGAGGAAGGACATTTCCCATATTTCTCCTACTTAAGCTAGATATACGCTTATTAATTCGATACTATTCTTCTAGGTCTCCTCTCTGCAAAGAATAAGCAAGAATGATGGACACCAGTAACTTATATTAGCAATTTTAGTGAAAGATAGAACGATACTTTATAGTAAGTATCGTTCTATAACATAATTCATTTAGACAACTAATACACGCCATTCACAAATTTCAGTTCCTAAATCTTATCCTAACTGACGTTTAAAAGCTTTAGTGGCGAAGAAGTAAGCGATGACCATGATCCCGACGCACCAGGCAAGCGCGGTCCAGATATCGTTACCAACAGCCCCTTCATACAAGAGGGCACGAATCGCATTCACGATTGAAGTCACGGGCTGATTCTCAGCGAACGCACGGACAATTTTAGGCATGGTTTCGGTGGGGACAAAAGCCGAACTGATAAACGGCAGGAAAATCAGTGGATACGAGTAGGCTGTCGCCCCTTCCATGGACCCTGCTGTCAATCCGGGAATGATCGCCAGCCATGTCAGCGCTAGCGTAAACAGCCCGAGTATCCCAGCTACCACGAGCCAATCCAGGATATCAGCGCCTGAACGGAAGCCCATCAAGAGCGCGACTAGGATAACCACAACAACAGTAAGCGCATTGGAAATAAGCGAGGTCAACACGTGAGCCCATAAAACCGATGAGCGCTTGATGGGCATGGTAATGAAACGTGCCATCAGCCCGCTCTTTACATCCGTAAACAACCGCAAGGAAGTGTAAGCGACGCCGGATGCGATTGCCATCAGCAAGATTCCCGGTAATAAATAGTTGACGTAGTTGTCCGTCCCTGTCTCTATGGCACCACCAAATACGTAGACAAACAGCAACATCATCATAATCGGCGTAATCGCCACTGTGATAATCGTATCCGGGCTGCGCATGAAGTTGCGCATTAAACGTCCTAGTAATACTCCTGTTTTACTTTTCATTTATATCCCCTCCTTTTTGCCGATGATCGCGAGGAAAATTTCCTCCAATGTCGGCTGCTTCTCGATGTACTCCACTTTTGCTGGTGGGAACATCTCCTTGAGTTCGGCAAGGGTACCGGTCGTGATAATTTTACCGCTATGCAGAATGGCGATGCGATCTGCAAGCTGTTCGGCTTCCTCCAGATACTGGGTCGTCAGCAAGATGGTCGTGCCGCCGCTGGCAAGCTCCTTGACGGTATCCCATACTTCAATCCGCGCTTCGGGGTCAAGCCCTGTCGTCGGTTCGTCGAGAAAAATGACTGCTGGTGTCCCGATCAGGCTCATAGCAATGTCAAGCCGTCGCTTCATCCCGCCGGAATACTTGTCGGCCCTGCGGTCGGCCGCATCGGTCAGACTGAATTTTGCTAGCAGATTGTCGGCTACTTGAGCAGGATTGGAAACTCCCCTCAACTTGGCTATCATCATCAGGTTTTCCCGTCCGGTTAGCATGCTGTCTAGCGCTGCGAACTGACCCGTCAGGCTGATGCTCTGGCGAACATGATCCGGTTGACGCAGAACGTCAAAGTTGCAAATATCTATTTCACCGCCATCGGGCTTAATCAGTGTCGAGAGGATGTTGACAATCGTCGTCTTCCCCGCTCCATTTGACCCCAACAGTGCGAAGATTTCGCCACACCGCACCTCAAAGTCCACCCCTTTTAATACTTCCTTATCTTTAAAGGATTTTTTTAACCCTTTTACAGAAATCGCTGCATTGTTCATAACTTTTTCCTCCTTATAAAAAGCGCAACAAGGCGCTAGATTCCTATCCTTCTCTACTTAGTCTGACTGATAATAAGTAATACTTACTACTTTGGTAAAAAAATTACTGAATATGAGGTGGCACATTCAAATTTGTAACCAGCTATTCAGTCGGAATTATCTATTGAATTTACTTATTTTTCAATCACTTCATGCTATTCATTTTTCATAGCCTTATCCACTTTTTGATTGACCGATTCTTGGTAGAGATCTGCGTAAGTTTTTGAATCTTCAATCAGCGCATCGCAAAAAGCAGCAACGTCTGTCCCTGTGACTTCAAGCACACCTTTCCCAGCTGCTGCACCTTCTTCAAAGAAGCTGATAATTTCCGAGAGCAGTCCGATACCTTCGTTTAGCTCAACTGGACCTACTTTGAAGAGATATTTTTGAATCTCTTTATAGACAATTTGGTAATCTTGTGGAAGCGCTTTGACACGCGAAACATGGGCTCTCCATTCTTTTTTACCTTGTATAATTTTTTTGATACTCATTTATGTCCTCCTAATTTTCTTGCTACGTTCTTGTTGAGTTGGTCCCGCCATTTATCTCTATAAGTTTTTGTGCCATCATCACCAACAAGCCCTGCACAGAAGCCTTCGATATCATCTCCTAGCACTTCTTCAACGCTCTGGCCGTCTGCTGATGTAACTTCTAGCAGTTCAAGAGCACTGTCAAGAATCGGCATCAGATTACGACCGGTGAAATCTCCGTGAATCCAGAGATTACTTGTAATTTCTTTCCAAGCAGTTTGGTATTCAGCTGGCAGGACTTTTGCTCGTGCTTCAAAACCTTTCATTTCTTTAGTCATATCGCTGCCGGTTATTTTTTCTAGAAAGGTCATTATAGTTCCTCCTTTAAGATACGAAGCTGTTCAGCAAAGTTCTATTATTTAATCGCATCGTTGAGTTTTTGTCGTTGCTTATCAACCCACGATTTTGCATCAATGACGAGATCATCACAGAAGGCTGCTACGTCGTTGCCAGTAACTTCTTTAACGCGCTTACCATCGGCTGCTGCTTCTTCAAGAAGGTCGATGATGTGATTAAAGACGAATTTCGTTTCTTGCCAATCCATCACGCTGCCAGTGTTCCAGAGATATTTTTGCATCGCTTTGTAGGCCTTGTAGTAGTCTTCAGGTAAGGCTTTTGCGCGGTTTTCCATTTCACGCCATGCTTTCTTTTCGTTAAAATTCCCAAATATTTTTTCTAAAATACTCATCATATTACTTCTCCTTTTGATTTTATTTTTGATTTGAGTTCGTTAATTTTGCTTGAAACGAATTCCCATTTTCTCCAAAAAGTTTCAAGTTGCTCATGTCCTGCTTCGTTGAGTGTGTAAAATTTTCTCGGCGGTCCCATAGTGGATGGCTTTTTCTCGATGTCCACCAGATTGTTTTTCTCAAGTCGCATGGTAATCGTATAAACTGTCCCTTCAACCACATCAGTGAAGCCAAGTTCTCGCAGCTGCTGCGTGATTTCATAGCCGTAAGTTTCGCCACGGCTGATGATCTCAAGCACACACCCCTCAAGCACACCTTTCAGCATTTCCGTAATATTTTCCAAATTTCCCTACCTCATTTATATTTCGCTTTATTTTTTCAGTACTCTGTAACACAGGTACCTTGTGATACAGATATTTAGTATTACTTATTACTAGTATATAGTAATGCAGAATAGCGTCATTTGTCAATACCCTACTTTACTCAAATTCATGAAGAAGGACGCTATTCATAATTACAGAAAAGCGCCCCAAAGTTAAAGAACGAAATGAACGATCCGTTCTAAATATAAATTTAGTTGTCCGTGCAAATTCTAGACCATCAACGATCCACGAAACCCCCTGGCACCATAATAGGAATCTTCTCCATTGTGATACACAAAGACATGACCAAAGCGATAATCGCAAAAAAGTGCACCGCCGAGCTTCCTGATATCAGCTGGTGTTTGCACCCAACTCGACGTTTTCATATCGAAATTTCCAAGCTCCTGCAAGGCTCGATATTGTTCTTCCGTCAGTAGTTCAATGCCCATGGAAGCTGCCATATCAATAGCGCTATTTTCAGGTGTTTTTTTCTAGCCTCCAGTGCTTCACGGTCGTAACAAACACTTCTGCGGCCTTTAGGACTTTCCACTGAACAATCACAAAACATGTATGCGTCCTTTTCCTTCAAAACCGATCACATCCGGCTCACCACCGGTTACTTCCATTTCATGGAGCGACCACAGTTTTTCAGTATTGGCATCCAGCTTTATTTGGACGTTTGCCCATTCAAGACCTTCATGGCGGTTCATGTTTTTCTCAATACGGGCTTTTAAAACTCTGAGCAATTCTTCACTTTCTTCTTGTGACAATTCCTTTTTATTGCTGATATTAGTTATCTCTGACTTGTTTGTTCCCCCTCATATAATTTTTTCCTCATATTTATGTACAAATATCTTTTTGCTTATTCCTGATTATCTACCTAGAACCTAGCCAACATATAATATTCTACTAAGTGAAGTAGCACATTATATAAGTTATTTTCTATTTAAAAGTTAATATATCCTGCTTTGAATGACAAGCAAAAACCGCGTATATGAAATAACGCCATAAAACATCGCACAATGTAGCTAAAAAACAAATACTATAATTGCTAAAATTAATAGAATGAAAGATAGCAGAAAACGAACAAATACTTTTCTTACATCTTCTTCTGTTTCTGCTTTCTTAACCTGGGATCTGTAATCTTTCCAACTAAAGAATGTTGGAATTAACATCATTATTAAAAGTAAAAGTTCCAGGTTATACTCCCCCTATCCCTGTAAAGTCATTTAACACCGGCCTTTCGCTATTGCATCCAGAAGATCTTAATTTACATACCTACATCAGAAAAGGTAACAATAGAATTATCTACACAAAGTCGAAAAGAGGTGTATGAATGAGATTGAAAAGGATGCTAATAGCTATCATATTATCTTTTGTTCTTATGACTTCTTTTCAAACAGCAACCGTTTCATCAGATAAACCAACTGAAGACTCTGAGGAGCTTAGGTTACAAGATATGCTTATGAACATGCTAACTCCTTATATTGAAAAAGATCTGAATAACTATTATACTCCGAAGATTTTAAAGGATTTTTCACCTGCTGTTGCTCCATGGAAAATTGAAGTGATTGAAACAAGGAGGGTAAATGGCTTCCGAGGTTTTTTATTGGAAATTACATTTGAAATCGAGCCTACAGATGGTGGTCATTGGGTTCCAATAGGGAAGGACCGGATGACCTATGAAATTTCTTTTGGACCTAGTGTTAAATTGATAAATCACACGCACCTTAAGACTTATGAAATACCGCCAGAATCATAAAAATCGTCAACGCCTATATAAGTCTTTCCCTATTTTGCTATAGTAAACTTTATGGGATAATACCGCCCCAATAGGTCAAAATAAATAAAAAAGTTTTAGGAGGCTTTCATGAAAAGGATAATAATTTTAGTCTGTGCACTATTTCTTATCTCTCCCTTTGGTACGCCTAAAAATGATGCTGCAGAATACCAATATAGTGTATCAAATTTTGATGTAACAGTTTTAAAAGTCCCTAATGTTCTTCGATATGATTTTGAAATTACCAATGACAACCCTAAAAAAGCACTCAAAAGGTCCAAATATAGAAGCCCTCATCACTATCCTCCAATTGACATTGCTATTGTTCCGGGCAAAAAATTATCTGAAGTAATGAAAGAATCCTATGAATCAGATGTCCCTATGATGCAGTTGGCCGGAAGTTCGATTCAAGGTGACTTAAGAACTCAGGGGAAAGTTTTATACAGCCTGGAGTATCAAATTAAAAAGGGTGCTAATCTAGACATAGTAAAAAAACATGCAAGAGATGGTACATTGATTTTATTTGACGGGATGGATGAAGTAGCAAAGTTCCGATTAATTAATGAATAGTCTCGACTCTAATATGGGAATCTTGATTTTTGAAGATTCCTTTTTTTATTCTATTAAAGCTCATCGTTTGTTGGTTTATCTTACATACTCAATAGTTTTAAGCAGACCTTTGTATGGAGTCCTCTTGTTCCAAACAAAACTAATAAAAACTAATTTCTTTTCCTGCTGAAGTATGGACCGCACATTCCGGTTTCATGCGTTTGAACATATGTCCAGTTGAATCCTTTGTCAACAATATAAATATCCGTTTCGTTTTTTAGGTCATCAGTATGTAACAAAGAGGAATTATCTAGAAAAAGCACATAATCTGAATGCTGAAAAAAAACATAACATTTATTCTTGATTTGGTTATTAAATGCATCATCAGCATTTTTTCCAATCAAACAATCCTTTTTCTCATAACTAAATAAGTGCCATAAATAACCAGAATAATGGCCTTTATCAAATAAGTAGATAGATTTCTTTTCTTTATCGTTTAAATGACTAGCAAAATTTTCTTCCCATTGCTTTCTTAAGTAAGTTCCCCACTTTGGCATTTCAGTTATCTTCATTTTTTTAGACTTAAGTCTATCATATAGAACATTCATTTGATGATCCTCATAAACAGCCAAAATATACCTCCAAATAATCTTCCTTATTTCATTAATCTACTATGTTAGCAGAATAATAACATAATTTTACCATACAGTTTCATGGGTTATAATATTAAGTTTGTAGAGGAAAATGCGGTTACCTCAGCTAATTTAAGATATGTGGAGCAAAAATGCCTGAAATTCATTTTCCAAATAGAGAGTGCTTGATTCCTTTATAGTTAGTTACTCCATACTCCATTTTCTTTTAGTATCGCAAATTTCACAAAAATTAAAAAAGCATGCCCATTCTTGAACATGCTTTATAGAAATATTCATTTTTAGTTCACTCTAGTTCTATCATACTTATTCTTTCTTATTATTAATAATCGAAGTAACTCAACTGCATCATTGCAAAGTGGAGATGTATTCTTTCACCACTTCATACACATATCCCTGGTTGGCTGCTGCTGTTTCCGGGTTGTACTTGCCACCGTTGACTTTGTTATTGGACAATACACGGATGCCTAAGAAAGCTATATCATACGCGCCGGCGATTTGTGCTGCTGCGGCACCTTCCATTTCTTCTACGGATGTGCCGTATTTTTCATGGAACCATTTAATTCGATCCACTTCATTATTCCAGACGTCTGCAGAACCGATTGTCCCCTGAACAATTTTCCCCTCTTTATATGTATCTATAACTGCATTGGCAGCTGCGAGCAACTCTTTGTCTCCCTCATAATAACGGATCTTTTCGGCATTAGGGTCTTCGCCTGCACTTCCTTCAGAAGCCATTAAGTCCATCGGTTTCCATACAGTTGGATCGATTCCTTGGTTTTCATCCTTATCCGCTGTCTTTAATGAACCTAGGTTGGTCGTTCTTTCTCCTAAGACAATATCAAATACGTTCAGATCCGGATCATGCCCGCCTGATGTTCCTTGGTTGATGATGGCAATTGGATTGTATCTCTCAATAGCCACCGCAGTAGCTGCTGCAGTATTTTCCATCCCCTTGCCGGTTTTTGCAACAATGACTGGGTAGTTATCTAAAGTCCCTATGTAGAATACAAACGATCCTGATTTTTCTTCTTTCACGTTCTCAAGTCTATCTGCGAATTTTTCAGCTTCAATCGGCATCGGTCCTTGAACCATGATTGGCCTTTGCGTTTCCTCTTCCTTAGCTTCTGATTGGGACGGTGAACTGCATCCTGCAAATATCGATACTAGCAGTACTGCAATCATTGATAATGAAACTAGTTTTTTTACCATGGTGTTTTTCATACGTTATCTCTCCTAAGTAGTATTTTCTTGCTGCTCTGGTCAAAAGAAAAAGGTCTAGAAAATAGTACAATATCTATCCTCTACACCGACGAGTTCAAGTATAAATAATGAAGCAGACATATAGTCCTTCATCAAAAGCTAGAATCAGCAAATAAGCCAATCTGCCATATACTTATACATCGTAGTCCAGTTCTTCCATGGGAACCGGGTAGAGACACTCAGACCATATTACCGAGTATATACGAGTAAAAATATTTAATTTTACTACTTTCCTAATATAACAAACACTCAATGGATTATCAACAAAAATACGAATATTAATTAAATATACCTATTTTAATGTTCGGTTTTACTCGCAATACAGACTAAAACACAGGCATATCCTCTACTGTTCTACCTAAAATATTTTCTATTGTAAAAAACAATATTATCTATTATAATTCCATTTATAAACTCAATAATAAAATCTTAACTGTGGATTTTTCTAGAGGTAACTCTATTTTCGCCACACGACTGTCTTAGGACAGTCGTGTGGCTTTTTGTTTTTTCAAAAATAGGAAAGAGGGGATTTATCATGAAGACTTGGCATTATGCATTACTTGTATTTATTGGAGGCTGTTGCCTGGGGATATTATCTACGTTTGTGAAGCTTGCCTATTCCGCAGGGTTTTCCATGGTGGAGGTTACTGGGAGTCAAGTACTGTTTGGAACCTTGATTATTTGGCTGGTGACTATGTTCGCCAAGAAAACCAACATAAGCTTCAGGCAAGCCGGGATAATAATGTTGGCCGGAATACCAATGGGATTAACCGGGCTGCTTTACTATCAATCTCTACAGACGCTCGATGCTTCATTGGCCATCATCTTTTTATTCCAATTCATCTGGATCGGCTCCTTGATCGAATGGATTGTTTATAAAAGAAGGCCATCATCAGGAAAAGTTCTCTCGATAGCGATTCTCCTTGCCGGATCGATTTTGGCAGCTGGACTTTTTGTAGAGAATATACAATCTGTATCCTTACAGGGGGCTGTATGGGGAATGCTTTCTGCGGTGACTTTTTCCATCTTCATTTTTTTGAGCAGTATCATCGGTAAACATGTTCCTGCTATTCAAAAAAGTGCTCTCCTTTCAACCGGAGGCTTGATTGTCACTTTTTTATTATTTCCACCCGTATTCCTACTTGATGTACCGACCCTTACAGGTGTAATGCCTTACGGATTGTTTCTCGGTATATTTGGTGTGGTGTTTCCCCCGCTATTATTTTCAATCGGGATGCCGCATGTCGGACCAGGACTTGGCACGATCCTTACAGCGTCTGAGCTTCCCGTTGCCATTATCATGTCAGCACTAGTCCTATCGGAAGAAATAGCATCATTACAATGGTTGGGAGTTGTCCTTATTTTAGGAGGAATCATCATCGGTAATATGAAACAAAGCCAGAGGGACATTCTCTCTGGCTGATTCCTTCTTATCATGTTTACATGATTAACCTCATATTGATGAAATAGGTGTTTTATTTTATTTTATTTATAAGGAGTGTTAACTTTGTATCCATATTACTTTAGGGGAAACGGCTGGGAACCAATTTTGAGCCTATTACAACAAAGCCTATATGCCGAAGAAATGCTATGCGCGATAAGTAGTGAACTCTATCATATTCCAGAGACCCAGGATCTGAAAGGAAATAACGAGATGCATAGCCATCTGGTTCCCGCCTCCTACCACCGAGTTACCTCGGTAGGATCAGCCAGGAGGCTTGTCAGTGGAGAACAGCAGAATACCATTATAGTAACTATGGCAACCTGTATCGTGAATGCAGAAAATCAAGACAAGGGAGTTCGTGAGTGGTTGCAAGTAATGGAGAATAACTCCGAAGATCAATATAGACCAAAGATGAGAATGTTAATTCAGTGGCAAGACCAGGCAGAATCATATTTAAAACAAGCAAAGAATGCTTTACAGTCGATGGGAGTTAGCTTTCCTTCAGAAAGTGCGGATCAGCAGCAAAATTATTAGAACTATTTTCAAAGCTTCCTAAATCAAAGAATATTGTTTTTATTAATATCAAGAAGGGAACTCCGATATTTCGGAGTTCCCTTCTTTAATTTTATTTCTAAAGTGAAAATGTATAATAAGAAATTACTAATTTCTTAATTGGAATTATATAAATCATTTAACAACATAAAAAATATAATAATTGATGTTGTTACTATTAAAGCTAAAAAAACGACCAATAAACCATCTAATTTCATTTCCTCTATAAATCTGCACAAATACTTAAACATAGATTGAGGGAACAAATGCAGCAATAGTTACCTTTTGTGGACATTTCAACTGTTCAATTCTGCCATTTCCCTTAGTAACAATTATTTCAAATTTTTAATTTTTGCACAATCAGTATTTCCAGAAGTTGGACACCTTTAAAAAATGGACACAATCCTTATTACTGGATTGCGCCCGTTCGTTTTGTTTAAGTACAATTCTTCACAATCTTAGGTGTGAAATTATAAAAAGGCGACCTATATTTTGAATAAGCCGCCTTTAACTTAATTACAATGTATTAAAGATTTTGTGGGAACTCTTGTATGAACACTATTACAAACTGAAAGGACCTGATCCTAAATACAGAATCATTAAGGCTACACCCAAGAGAGACAAGTTCTTATTGAAATGCACAAGCTGCATTGCTTTTTGCTGTTTATCTGATAAACCCCAAAAACGGTGTACAATAAATGTTGTTGGGATTAGAAAAATAATCAGGAGAAGAGCTCCGATTTTTGCATAGATCCCAAAAGCGATGCTTATTCCACCTATAACCGCAAAAAGACTCATAACGGCTGCAGACAATCTTGGAAAAGGAGCTCTAAACTTCTTCGTCATCTCTACTGTATGATTGAAATCTTTTAGATGGTTAATTCCCGCTAAAATGAAAATAAGGGCATATAAAACTCTCCCAATAAGAAATACAAATTCCATAAAAATCTCCTCCACATAGTTTGTTTTATTTGACATTTATCAGCTCTTCTTTAAAAATTGTAAAAAGATACTAATAACTTCTGTTGTGTATACAACATTTGTTGTCTAGTTAGATTATAGATTCAGTTCTATCACCACTCAACCAACAAAATTTTAATTATGTTGCATAAGCTACAGTTTGTGTAAAATGTCTAAATCAATCATTAAAGAATGAAATAGTATAACTTTAGCTAAGCCGAGAGAGGCTGACCAAAAAGCTCGTCGAATAACGACTCTTTTGGGTCAGCCTCTTTTTAGGATTTGGATATCGTAAATTCGATAGGTATCTTTTTACCTACGATTTCGGGTGGTGACAGGCACGAGAACTTCTATTCAAAAGACCGCCTTAATGGACACCTTGGCATTAGAAAAGAAAGACGGCAAGTGCAATCTGCAATCAAGACAGTTGGATATCCATCCACATCAATGGCCAAACTCCCTTGATTGAGCGATATAACGACGAAATCAGCTCTGCATGAATAGTTTATCAATGCCATGAGTAATAGTTCAATAAAAAAGGATTGCAGGAACACTCCTTCTTGAAATCAATCCCCCGTTCGAATAAGTCTTTAAAAGAAAAATACGATCAATTCCGAAATTATTAATGATTGAGCCAACGTAATTATTAAATTATTTTTCTATTGTGCTCTTCAAAAAGAACAGGGACTAACTCGAAAAGCTTACAGGTGATTGATAATGTATTTGTTTTTTCAGCTCATCTACCATTGTTGTTAATTCCTGCTTACTTGCAACTGCCCCGAAAACATAAAAGTCCGGACGGATGATAATAGCTTCAAGTTGATTTTCTTTAAAATACTCCTGATAAGTACCTTCCATATCGTAGTAACCGTTTTCATTTGAAGCGTCAATTGTTACTTCGATAAAATGGGTTCCTATAGCGTCAAGAAATTGAATTTGTTCCTTATTAAAAATTTCCTTCGGATTGCCCTTGATTCTGATTATTGCCCATCCTCTTCCGACTAAATCATCTAATAAACCAACTTTCCCATCATGCTTTACTATTCCCTGTACGGATAGTCTCCCATTTAAACAGTCAGGCTGCTCAGAATAGTTATATAGAATTCCAGATGTTAAGTGGGGGAATGGCGGAAATGGTTCAACATTGCCTGATAAAAAGAATTTATCTCTGATGGCTGCCTCCACTGGGTTGGTTACACAGATCATCTTTCCAAGGTCAACTGCCATATGAATATATCCCTGAACATTAGGATTTCTTTCTACTGTATAAGAATCTAGTATTCTGTCATGACTTATATTTCTAAGTACTAAGTCCAGTTTCCAAGCTATGTTCCAAGCATCTCTTAACCCTGAACACATCCCTTGGCCTATAAATGGCGGCGTCAAATGGGCGGCGTCACCAGCAATCATGACCCTGCCTTTACGCCAGTTTTCTGCCCACGCTCCCCGGAAGGTGTACACTGCATGACGTACAAGCTGACAGTTTTCCTTTGTATATCCCCATGGCTTCAAAAATTTCCATGCGGTTTTCTCATTATTAAGCTCTTCTACAGTCTCACCCGGCATCATCATAAATTCCCATCTTCTTCTTCCTGGCCCGCCAGGAACAATAGTAGTGGGTCGTTTAGGGTCACAAAGCTGCCAGAAACTTGGTTCCATTTTTTTCAGTTTGTGTGGAATAATGTCTACGACCAGCCACGTATAGGCAAATCCTATATCTGTATACTCAACATTCATTTTTTTGCGAATTATACTATTTGCCCCATCACATCCAACTAGATAAGATGAGGAAAAGCTTTGTTGCTCACCTTTTTGATTCACCACCACAAGTTCAACAGAATCGTCTTTTTCAATAAAATCGACCGATTCATATCCTCTAAAAAGACGGACTGAAGGTATGTTTTGACAAACCTCATTTAGAACGAGTTCTAAATCCGGCTGATTAAAAAAGTTATGGATAGGCAGGCCGGAGGGACCTTTATCAGGATGTTTGATACTTAGAAGAATGTCTCCGGACGCATTCCGCCATTCATAGGCACCTGTTAAATTTTCCGAGATCTTTTCTGATACTTCCTGACCACATATTAACCTGATCATTCTTGCAATCTCATCATTATACACAATCGCCCTTGGAAGCGGGTATTGGCTTGGCCAGCGTTCAAAAACCCCGACATTGTAGCCTTTTTTTCCAAGTAAGATGGCCAGCATACTTCCGACTGGACCATAGCCGACGATCGTAACATCAAAATCCAGCTTCATAGAATCCACCTTTCTTCTAAAAAGTTCTATTCCAGGCTCCGGTGAAAGCCTAGAATAGAACTTCATTTTTTTTGGAACGGGAGAGAGTTTATTCCTGTCCCACTGTAGCAAGATTATAACCATACTCTGTTCCCCAGTAACTTAAAGTATCCCATTTCCTTGGTTCTTGAGGTAAATCCTTATGCCATGGGCGAGGTTCCATGTAACCAAGCTCCGGCTGATATATATCCATGCTAGTAAACAATTCAATAATGTGTTTATCCGGATCATGATGATAAGAAGCTATATTATGACCTGCTGTGTGGCGCGAAGGCCCCCATAAAATTGGAATATTATTTTGAGCTAGCAGATCAGAACTGTCGTATTGATGACTAGCTCCCCGCAATTCAAAGGCAATGTGATGCATCAGAGATTTCGGTGCAGAGACAACATTCAACGTATGATGATCATGGTTACATGTCATAAAGTTGGCAACATCGAACAATCTGTCTGTTATGGCGAATCCCAACACCTCTTTGTAAAATCCAACAACCCTATTGGCATTTCTTGAACACAATGCAATATGACCTAATTTGTTCGGTACAATCCCTCTATTCCTAAATCTGGGTGCAGGCATTTCCATTGTTTGATAGAGATGAACGGTATTTTCGTCCGGATCAGACAATTCAAGTAATTCAGGAACTCCAGGCTGGGTATCGCTTTTTATTTCACTGGTAATTCCATGTGTTTTTAAATGAGCTTGCACTTCCTTCAAAGATAAATTACGATCTACCTGCCAGCCTATCGATTGCAGTCTGTTATTATCTGATTCTCTTAAAATTATAGTATGATGATCCAGTCCGCTGCTAATATAAGCCGTTCCATCCCCTGCCCTTTCTACTAACGAAAGTCCCATTACTTCCGTGTAATAATGCAATAGTGCCTCGACATCTTTTGTGATAAATTCTGCATAACCTAATTTAAAAACATTCACCATTCCTTTTTCCCCCTTTATTTGACTGTTGTTTTAACTACTGTGGGAACAACAACTCGGTTTTCCTGCACACCTAAATCAATAGAGCCATCGAGACTTTTAATTTCACAGCGAACAATATCACCGTTTTCCAGATATCCATTGCCTTGCTGACTCCCAACAAAGAACTGAACCTTTTCTTCATGCGATAAGGAAGGATTGATGATATTTTGGATAATTTCTCCATTCATTTTAAGACAAACCCCGCCTGTTGTTCCGGTCAAGATTAAATCACCAGGAGAAAGATTCATTAAGCCAGCAAGTTCGGTAAGAGTTTCAGCCGGCTTGTATAGCAGCTGGCTTGTATCAGCTGCTTGCCGCAGCTCCCCATTCACCCATAGATTCAAGCTTAGCTGTCCCAATAATGAAGTCTCTCCTTCATCTAAAAGGTATAGATAAGGTCCGACCGGGCAAAAGGTTCGATAGCTTTTTCCTTTATACCATTGCATCTCCATAATTTGCGTATCCCGTGCTGAAACATCGTTTGCGATTACTATTCCTGCGACATATTGATGGATATTCTGTTCGGTTACCTCTACTGGTTCATTTATGGCAGTCCCTATCACAAGCCCCAGCTCAATTTCATAATCCAGCAATTGTACATGTGATGGACAAATGATGTCGTCATAAGCTCCTGTCAAAGAGCTGTCGGCTTTTGTAAAGATAAGGTTATAAGGCGGACGGCTTCCATCTAATCCACTTTCCTGGCGATGGCTCATATAGTTTGCCCCTTGGCAGACAATACGCGCTGGCTCTGTCACCGGGCTTAAAATTGCTAAGTCTTTTAGGTATACCGTATCAATTGAGGTCTTTATAACTTGTCTTGCCAAAGGGGCTCCATACTTTAAAAATTCAGAAAGTGAATCATATGTGCCCTGAATTGGAGCCACCCGTTCCCCTTGCACTACACCCCATTTCACTTCATTGTTCTCACTGTAGCGGATAACATTTACACCCACTGCAAATACCTCCTTTGTGTTTTTGCTCATTCAATTTCTTGGAAAAATTAATTAAGGTGAACCCGGATGTTCTGTGCATTTTAAGCGCTTTCATTTTATTCGATGTGTTTACCAAAGATGTAGCATGATGGAACTTTCTATCTACCTTGCTTGTATAAGACTCCTAAATGATAACTAAATATTTAAAATGACCTCGAAGATAATAGGCAAATCTCTTATTTACTTATTTTAGACGCCAAATCTACAAAATATTGAAGTGATTTTGGATTGGCCATTGAATCAGGATTAATTGATTTTTCAATAGGCATTCCAAGTAAGATTTTTCTAATAGGGACCTCGAGCTTTTTCCCATTTAATGTTTTAGGAACTTCTTCAATCGCAAATATTGCATCCGGAACAATTCGAGGAGATAAGTTCTGTATAATCTGCTTATTAATTTCTTGTTTCAATTCATCAGTTAATTTCACACTTGGGTGAAGTACAACAAATAAAGACATAAAGGAATCTTTACCACTGTATTCTAAGTCAATAATTAAACTTTCAAGAATCTCTGGAATTGCATCGACTATTTTATAAATTTCGCTTGTGCCCATACGAATACCGGATCGATTTATGGTTGAATCAGAACGTCCATAAATCACACAACTACCATCATTATTAATTTGAATCCAGTCACCATGTCTCCATACATTCTTAAATGTTTCAAAATAGCTTTCCAAATAACGAACGTTGTCTTTATCATTCCAAAAATAAAGAGGCATAGACGGCATGGGGGCTGTTATAACTAGCTCACCTACACTACCTTTGATGGAATTACCATCATCATCGAAGGACTCCACTTTAACACCTAGTGTACGTGTTGGAATAATGCCTGAACGAACTGGTAAAACAGGTGTACCACCAACAAAGGCAGAACATACATCCGTACCTCCACTTGTTGAAGATAACAAAATATCCTCTTTTACATTTTCATACACCCATTTATAGGCATTTTCTGTAAGTGGTGAAGCAGTCGCAAAAATGGCTTTTAACTCCTTTAAAGGAAAATAATCTTTGGGCCTAAAATTATATTTCATGCAAAGATCAATATAGGCTGCACTTGTACCAAAAATAGTAACCTTGGATTTATTGGCAAAATCCCATAATACTCCTAAGTTGGGATGTGTTGGACTCCCATCATATAATGCGATCGTTGCACCTGAAACGAGTCCCCCAATGAGTGAATTCCACATCATCCAACCTGTTGTAGTGAACCAGAATATACAATCTTCCGAAGTGAAATTTTGTTCAATACTTGATGTTTTTATTTGCTCTATTAAAATCCCCCCATGACCATGGACAATTGGCTTTGGCAGGCCAGTCGTTCCAGAGGAATACAAAATCCATAAGGGATGGTCAAAAGGTAATTGTTCAAATGTTAATTCCACACCGAAATGCAGTATATCTTCCCATTTTTCTGTATCTTGCAGTTCTGTTGGTTCAAAACTATCAATATATGAAACTAGGATGGTTTTTTTTATACATGGTACTGCCTGTTGGATACGCTCAATCACTTCTTTTTTATTAAATTTTTTTCCATTATATTGGTATCCATCTACAGCAAAAAGAAATACTGGATCGATTTGCCTAAAACGATCTATAACACTATTGGTGCCGAAATCCGGTGAGCAGCTAGACCAAATAGCGCCTATACTGGCACATGCAAGAAAAGCAATGACTGTTTCCGGAATATTTGGCATATATGAAACGACCCGGTCCCCTTTTTGCACGCCTTGCTCTTTCAAGTAATTAGCAACAGAGGCTGTTTTGCGAAGTAATTCTTCCCAGGTTATTTCTTGATATCCCTTATGTTCAGATTGAAATATAATTGCCGTTTTATTTGGAACAATATTACAAAAACAATGTTGTGCATAATTTAGACGTGCACCTTCAAACCATTTAGCTCCAGGCATTCTCCGTGAACTAAGTACTTGATGGTAAGGTGTAATGGATTGTACTTCACCATACTCCCAAACAAAGCCCCAAAATGTCTCAAGTTCGTCTACAGACCATTTCCACAAGTCCTGGATATTTGAAATGCTGATATTTTTATTTTGTTCTAACCAATTTTGAAAACGGGTTATATTACTATTGGCAATCTGTTCTTCGGTTGGTTTCCATAAAACTGGTCCTTCAACAGATAAACTCATGTAGTTCCCTCCTTCACCATCTCACACCTTTGACAAACCTATTTCATATTCCCTTCCCAATAAGAGAAGCGCCCCACTTTCTTAATGTATAAGACGTGCACCTCATGTTATGACTGTGCCAGTTTTATCTATCTTAGTCATACTTCCGAATTCCAATTCACCAGCTAGCAAATTAGAATCTTCTCATTAAATATGAGTATATGTAGCAATACTAGTTTGTCGCTTTATTTTTTTAGGCAGTTCGTGGTGACACTTTCCTATGGCCAGTAAAATCCAATTATCTAATTCTTGACTGCAGGCGACTGTTTCCTGAGCTGTAAATCCGCAGCGCATGGCGGTATAATTTAATTTTAAACGATACAGTTCAATCATTTTGTCAATCATAGTTTCCATGTCTTCCATTGTTCCAAACTCCCTGTCTTTAATAGTTAAGATAATCCGTCATTGTAGGTCTGTATCAGACTTTTTTATATAAAATCTAAAGTCGTCCATCAATGACATAAGTTACATTTTGAAAGCAGTGGTGAGGATGGTCAGGAAAGGTTCCACGTTAAACCAGTCTTCAGCCATTAAAATAAAGGAATCAATTCTTTTTCTTCCAGGATTAAGAATAATCCCTTGTTGGAAATGAGAGTAACCATTTGTGGTGTATTTTGCATCTCAATACACTTTTACATCTCTTTGACAATTTGTTCTGTTTGACATTTAAACCTCCTAACTTAGAATATAACTCATGTCGTATAGGAAACATTTGTTGTATAATTAAATTATAGGTATCTTTATATCACCACTCAAGCGATAAAATCTTCAGTATGTTGCTTAAGCAACAGATTATATAAAATAACTAAAATATTCTGAAAAATGGAGGTTTCTTATGGTTAAGGGAAACACAGATCTACGGATGATCCGAACAAGGAAATTCATTATTGATTCCTTTATACAACTCTTGGAAAAAAAGGATTTCAATAGTATCAGGATTAGTGATATTACATCAGGAGCCATGATTAATCGGGCAACCTTTTATCACCATTTCGTCGATAAATTTGATTTACTTGAAAAAGTTATTAAAGAAGAATTAACCTCGAATGTTCTTAAAGAACTTGAGAATATTGAAGAGTTCAATGATGAAATGCTTGAAAGCGTATTTTTAGCCATCACCAAATTTCATATGAGTTTATCTGGACGCTGTCAACGAAGTTATGATGATATGAGTGTAAATATAGAAGCCCTAATAAAAAAAGAACTTGAAGATATTTTCTTTAAATCACTATTAAAAAAATATCAGGATGAAGGTAATGAAAAGCTAAGAATTACAGCCACCCTTCTAAGTTGGATGATTTATGCAGCTACAGTTGATTGGAGGATGCATAGTGATAAATCCCCAGAAGATTACTTTGAATATGCAATTTTGTCTTTTAAGAACTTATTAAAGAATGAATTAGTATAAACTTAAATAAGCTAAAACTCCCCGATATTTAATTAGGGAGTTTTACAGGTTAAGTTCATGGATGACTAAAGGGACGGATCTTATGGTTGTAACTAACCATAAGATCCGTCCCTTTGGTTTGCTATTCAAAAGGCTGTCAAATCCCCGCATTAATTTTGTTCATACTTTTTAATGGTGCTATTTTTACACGAATATCATCTTTATTTAATACTGGAAATTCCCCGTTGTTCTGAAATTCCTTCCAATCGTCGTGCATAAATCGATACATATAGTCCTCAAATTGATAAACATCCCCTCCGATATTTTGGCTGTTCATGTAGGCTGAATATACGTCATTTTTAATTTTGTCTTTAATCTGTTTCTTGATTTTTGATTCATTTATCTCATAGCTCGATTCTCTTATAACAGCTGATATGTTAATATTTAGTCCAATTTTTGTCTCATTTTTATCTTTTTTAACGATTCTTTTGACTTTTGGTTTAAATAATTCGATTTGAACATGTTTGTCTTCCCCTTCTTCACTGACGATAACAGGAGAACTAACTGACTCGTTGTTAATATTAATGAATCCCTCAAGGTCTTTATTGCTTAAGAAGCCTTTCATTTTCTTCCCTTTTATAATAAACGCTCCATCAAATATGGAGACAGGCAATTTCTCTTTTTCTTCTTTCATGATCTCTTTATTAATGGATACTCTTGGCAATAGTATTGTTTTTGTTTCTTCATTAAATTGATAAATAAGATCCTGCAGCATAATCGCCGGAATAGCAGGATTTTGGTGCAGCATAAATTCAGGTTTATTAATCCTGGAATCACTGAAAGGATAATAAAAAGGGACCTTTGTTGTAAAAATTTCTTCAATCTTTTCCTCCGTACCGTAGGTATAACCGGTTAAACGAATATTTAAATTCGAATTTAAAGCCTTAATTGTGTTCCCTAATCGCTGTTCCAATAATTCCTTACCAAAGATCAACAAATTTATCTGATCATAATCGATTGGAATCTGAACACCATGATAGACATCAACAAAAGCATCTTCCACCGTTTTCCCCCTTCCAACTCCTAGCCAGACTGGAAGAGGTTGAGCAGGTTTCCCTTGCTCGGTTTTAGCTACATTCGTAAAGTCTAAGAACTGTAATACAACATGATATTCATGATCTATATAGTCAATTCCTAACGCCACAGCATATGCTTGAAATTGGACTTCTCTAATATTGGAACAACCTGTAATAAGAAGTGTTAGAGCATAGGTTATGAATATAAATTTCCTCATTTACTCACCTTTTCTTGTATCATCTTTTGTATGTAAGGATGCATATCGTTTTTTCATGAAAGAAAAAGGGATCCTGAAAAAAGTATATAGAATATCTTTTCCATCTGGCGAAGCAATGTCCGCTAATAAAGGGACACCAAACGATTTTAACCTTGTTAAATAGAGGAAAATGAACATGTAACCAATGATAAAACCATAAATCCCCATGAAGTAGCTTAAGGTTAGAACAAACAATCTGAAGAAAATAATATTACCTGTTAAAGATTGATTGATTAGTGTAAAGCTGGAAATAGCTGTTACCCCAATAACAACTAGCGTAGTCGGGGATGTTATTCCCCCTCGAATAGCCGCATCCCCAATAATCAAGGCACCAATAACAGCAATCGTTTGTCCAATCCCTTTAGGTAAGCGCGCACCGCCTTCTTTAAATAGCTCAAACATAAGTAGCATTAGTAAAATCTCTATAAATGCTGAAAATGGTAATCCGATTCTGGTTAAGGTAATAGTGGCAATAAGTGGAAGTGGTAAATGTCCGACATTATGTGTGATTAAAGCTAAATAAAAGCCTGGCAGAAAAGTTGTCGTAGCCAGCCCTGCCCAACGGATTGTCCGTTCCATTGATGCATAATAAAAACTGATGTTTTCATCTTCAGGCGTCTTAAATAAAAAAGAAAGATCTGCCGGTGCAATTAAGGCAGTTGGAGCTCCATCTACAATAATGGCAAACCTGCCTTGATTGAGACCTTCAGCGACGAAATCAGGTCTGCCTGAATAGTTAATCAATGGTATGAGTGAAAATTTACGATCTATGATATACTCGGACAACATGTGAGTACTTGTTAAGATATCAACGTCTAAAGAAGCAAGTCGACCTTTTATTTCACTCAATATGTCTTCGTATATAATATCTTTTATATAGAGAAGAGATATTTTTGTATTCGTTCTTCTGCCGATCGTGTAATCTTCAATAACTAACGATGAAGATCGCAGCCTTTTACGAATTAAACCAAGATTGGTCGCAATGTCCTCGACAAAACCATCCTTTGGTCCTTGAATCGAAACCTCCATTACAGACTCATCTGGCTGTCTGGAGGGAGATTTACTGATATCATAAAAATAAACGTTTTCTCCGCAAGGAATAATCATTAGTTTCCCCGAAAAAATTGCCTCCTCTATTTTTCCAGGATTGATTTCCTCTTTACTGATTACTTCCATTCGCAAAGATTGATAGATGGATGTGGATGTTTCTATTTCAGGCATCATCAAAGATTGAATCAGACCAGAATCCGTTAAAGGTTTACAATACACAAAGACGGAATTCCTATTGTCCGCTTTAATTTCTATATCTGATGAGTGGTTGAAAATCCGTTGAATGTTTTCAATTGAGAAAAGATGCTCATTCATGATTCCGTTCTCCCCCTTTTCCACTTCTGATTACTTTTTACGATGTATAAAGTCAAACCGGAAATTTGCAGGATTAAGAAAAAGAACGAGATAGGTCTAAAATAGCTATCGATAATGGTTGTCAATGGGCTTTGGTCGAATGGATAAATACAGGCAATAAAAAGGAGTCCGTATATAATCCTTACTACTTTTACATTCGCAATCCCTTTGGAAAGAATTCTACTTGAGATGAAAACAAATAAACTAATCCTGATTACTCCGCCGGAAAGCCATTGATAAATCGCAAAAAAATCCGTATGAGAAAAATAACGGCCAATAGAAATCAAACGCCACTGTTCATAAGCAGGGTAACGATACTCAGCAGCCACTGTTGGTCCAAACTCTGCAAGTGCTGCCATGGTAGGTCCTAACGTTAAGCCGATAATAAGAAATCCAATAATGAATAACTGTTTTTTTGTAATTGCTTTCGTTAATAAAGGTGTTAAGAAAATAATAATAAATAGCTCTAATATCGGTAAAGAAGTAAATAAAATACCCTTAGTGATGGGGAAATACCCTTCAGTAAACAACGGGAATAAGAGTTCATAATGTTTCTTGTTGAAATTAGCGAAAGAAATAAAAAACCCTAATAAGAGAACAAGTGGACATAGAATAATGCTTAGGAGTCCCATGGAAAACAACCCCGACTCAGTGCAAATTAAACAGAAAATAAGCAGCACAATTGCAAGCGTAATACTATTAAACCCTTGCATATAGCTCAATTGTGACCAATAAATAATTTCCTTTGCCGTAATAAAAGCATTTATCAACATATATATAGCCAACGGAAAAAGAAGGATGTAATAACTTATTTTGCTCCCATGATCTCTTAATAAATGAATAATCGACCGGTCGTTTAGAATAGATACAATCCTATAGATCACATAAATCCATAACGGAAGAAAGATGATTGTTAATAGGATACTAATCCAAGCACTTCTTTTCACTTCATTTAAAAGGATGGGTATGATTTCAACATGAGCAAAAAGACCAACAGAAAGTAAAATCATGTACACAATGGATATAAATCTTAACTTATTCTGCATTTTTCCAGATTCCTTTTTTCCATATTATTCATCTGTGTATCAATAAATATTCATCTGTTAGACACCTTTTAATTTTATCGTTGGCTTCGGAATCCAAGGACATGATTGGCCAACTGCGTTGTTCAGCAATTTGGCCCTTTAATTGAATAAGAAAAAATCCTGTTGTATATGATACAACAAGATTTTTATAATCTTTATTTTATTTGTTCAAACTTTATTATATATAATAGTAATTTGTTTTAAACGGTCATCAATACGTGACTCTATCATTTGACTCTTCGATATTACCTTCAGTCCCAAGAATGACTGACTTTATCCAGTTCCATTCAAAAGCTATCGCACCTGAATGTTTTATTCATTCATAAACTCTTTTTTAATTTTGGTATATTTTTCACATAGAAAGAAACGAATTGGAGAAATTAAGATGTAAATAATAATATGAGGTGATGGCCATGACAAGCCAACGAGATCATAAGGAAAAGAACCAATTTCACAACCAAGAAGAGAGTAAGCATTCCGAACAACATCCTCCATACTTTGACCCTTCCTTACCAAAGGATACCATCATTCTTGATGAAGATATGTCAAGAAATGCAACAAATGTTGATGATATTGAAAGGTAGCTTATCGTAATAGACTGAAAACAAAGATAAGGATGTTACAAATTAACCAAACCTTTTATATAAAATAAAGAAAAAGTGGAGATTCCGAAGAGGTTTTTAACATATTCACCTATAGCTTTGAAATATAGTTTGATTAAAGAACAGTAACGAACCGTACTTAATAACACAGGAAAACAATCCATTTTGCAAAAGATAAAAATGGATTGTTTTCCTGGTGTATAGTTTAAAAAAATGAAAAATGTTCGCTCAATATAACTCTTGTAAACACTTTAATTTGATTTGATTTGGAGAAATAATTAACTTTATTTTTTTGCCAAATCCCACATAGGCACACCATACACTATAACGAAGGACAGAAACAAAGTAATCATAAATATATTCTGACGTGTAACTTCCTCATTATCCCCTTTTAAATTCCATATGTGTTGCCTCCATTTACGGAGAGGGTTTGGCCTGTGATGAAGCTAGAATCTTGGGATGCTAAAAAGAGGACGGCTGATCCGATATCCTGAGGTAGGCCGATTCTTTGGAGGGGTACTCTTTTAACATAGTCCTTTGGATCGATACCTTCATGTCTTTCCACTGGGATAAACCCAGGATGGATGAGGTTTACTGTAATCCCATGAGGCCCAAGCTCGCTCGCCCATGATCTGGTCATTCCAAGCTGGGAGGATTTTGCTGTTACATAGCTGGAGAAATTCGGATTACCGATTTGGACAACTTCACTTCCAATATTGATAATTCTACCTTCCTTTTTTTTCTTCATCCCAGGCAGCACTGCTTTTGTGAGAAGGAGTGGCGCTTTGACGAAAAATGCCAACTGATCCAAATAATCATCCCATGTACTTTCCTCAATAGAGAGCTCAGGCTGTGGGCCGGTTGCGTTGTTTACTAATATATCAATGGTGTTACCGCTAAATTCTTCCGCTTTCTGAATAAGCTTCCTCACCATCTTCTCATCCGTGATGTCTGCTTGAATGGCAACAGCTTTTCCTCCAGACCCTCGGATATTTCGAACCGTTTCCTCTGCATGCAGAGAATTATTGGCATAATTGACTATGACAGTAGCTCCAGCTTCGGCCAAAACAGCACTTATTGTTTTCCCAAGACCCCTCGAACCACCAGTTACCAGTGCTATTTTACCTGCCAATTTCCCCATATTTACAGCCTCCTCCAAAAATATCAAAATCCACTTTCTTTTCCTTCTATTTAATAAGCAAGTAGAAAAAATTTTTCTACCTGCCCCAATCCGAATTCTTATACCTCAAACCAATTGTTATCGATCGTTTGTTTATACCAATAGAAGCTGTCTTTCTTTGTTCTCTCCAATGTCCGGTAGTCCACATGGACAATACCGAAGTGCATGCTATACCCTTCCGCCCATTCAAAATTATCTAAAAGGGACCAAGTAAGGTAGCCTTTAATATTTACGCCGTTCTCTATGCTTCTATTCAAAGCGACAAGATGCTGTTTCAAGTAGTCTATTCTTCCTTCATCTTTCACCCGTCCATCTACAGGTCCCTCATTATAGCAGGAACCATTTTCCGTTATATAAATAGGGATCGCCCCGTATTTTTCACCGATGTATGTTAGGACTTTGTAAAACCCTTCCGGATACACATTCCATCCGATATCGGTCTTTTGATAGCCTTGATCGACTCTTTCATGATCGAACAGCCCTTCATTTTCTTTATAGCGGCCGACACTTCCGGTATAATAGTTGATTCCCAAGAAATCAATCGGCTGATTAATAATTTCCATATCGCCTTCTTCTATATTGACGTGCACACCTTTTTTCTCCAGCCACTCGACCATAAAATCCGGATAGGTCCCTTTAAATACGGGATCAAAGAACCATTCAATAAACCAGCCACCAGCTCTTCTGCACGCATCCACATCTTTTTGGCTATTTGTATAAGGTTCGTTCCATTCCACATTTGGTGCATATCCTATCTGCCCTTCCGTCTCAAGCTCCCGAAAGCGTTTGACTGCTCTTCCATGTGCAACATGTAGGTGATGCGCGACATTGACCGCCAGCTGCAAGTCACGATTTCCAGGTGCATGAGCCCCAATATAATTGGAGAGAAAAGACACACACCAAGGTTCATTGAAGGTAATCCAATGCTTTATTTTACCGTTGAACTCTTTAAACATTACTTCTGCATAGGCTTCAAAGGCATCGATAGTTGCACGGTTATCCCAGCCGCCTTGATCTTGCAGCGCCTGAGGCAAGTCCCAATGGTAAAGCGTACACATCGGTTCAATGTCATTGGCTAACAGCTCATCTACAAAACGGTGATAGAAATTCAACCCTTCCTGATTCACTTCACCTGTACCATTTGGGAATATTCTTGGCCACGAAACCGAAAACCGGTACATATTGATGCCAAGATCCTTCATTATTTGAATATCCTCTTCATATCGGTGATAGCTGTCGCAGGCTACATCTCCGTTATCACCATTTACTATTTTACCAGGCGTCTTGGAGAAGGTATCCCAGATGGATGGACCTCTTCCACCTTCATTATAAGCACCTTCAATTTGATAGGAAGCAGTTGCTGTTCCCCATTTCATATCTGCGGGGAATTGAATGATTGCCATTTACATTACCTCCGTTTTACTTATACGATTGTCATTTTAAATATTTATTTTTCAATTTTCAAAAGACTTGCTGCACATGGAGTACGTAAGAAAAGCAAGAAGACTCCCCGAAACCAGGAAAAGAAGCGGTATGAAATAAACTGCGACTATCATAGCTGCTATGGTGATTGAGCAAAGAAGGGTGGTTCCCATCCTTCCTATAGAAAGAAGTAAACTATTCTTCAAGACCGCGTTTATCGGTAATTCATAGTTTGCTAAAATAGGAAAGAGGTAGATGGTAGTAAACAGATATATCATTCCACAGAACAAAAGCAGAGACATGAAAAGCAGTTTCCCTTCAAATTGCACCTGATTTAAAAAATAGAAATCTATTAACAACACCATACCGATTAAACTCCAAATTCCCCCTACAAGAAAGCTTTTCTGCCAATTCTCTTTCAACATTTTCAGGAAAGGCTTTACAGAACCGTAATCAATTCCTTCCGTCTTCCATTTTCTTACCACTCCAAACATTGCTACAGTAGCTGGATAGATCGGGATAATGAGAAGACAAAATAACAGCCAAACAATGTTTAACAGTAGAAACGCTGTAAATATTTCCAGTACTCGATAAAGACTGTTCCTCGCCGTTTCTATCATTCTTTAACCCCCCCATATCCTTCTGAGCTTGTTGCTACGATTTCCTAATAACCAATTCCGGTTCTACAAGTGCCGACTTTATTCCCGCAAGTCCATTGATTAAATCATTCAGCATATACGCTGCCAATTTCCCGATTTTCTCTTTATCCTGCCTTACTGTGGATAATTGCGGGTCACTATAGCGACATGCTTCAATATCATCACAGCCGATTAATCTTATATCGTTTGGTACAGTAGCATCCGTTTCTCTTATCGCTCTTAAAGCTCCTAATGCCATCATGTCTGATGCTGCAAAGACAGCTTTTGGAAGTGAATCCGATTGCAGAATACTTTTCATTGCTTTATAGCCGCTCTCTTCATAAAAGTTCCCATATTGGATCCACTCTTCTATTACAGGCAAGCCAAACTGATTCATAGCTTGGAGAAAGCCTTCTCTTCTTAATTCTGCTATGACTGAATCTTTTTTACCGCCAATATAAGCTATTTCTCTAATGGATTGTAAATAAAAGTATTCTATGACTTTGGCCGAAACCTTCGTATTATCTGTCATCACATAACTGGAATTAGGTCCAGTTATCGTTATATCAACCCCAACACACGGAATTTCACTTTGAACCAGCTCATGAACAGCAGATTCTATTTCTTCCCCTGCAATGATTAGACAACCATCCACATGGAAGTGCCGGCATCTCGCCAAATAGCTCCCATTGTCCTGCTGAAATTTTTCATTGGAAAAAATAAGGATGTCATATCCAAGTGACCCAACCGCCCTTTTGAAGGCAGCTACCACTTCATTAAAAAAAGGGTGATTAAAATCCACGTTGATTTTTCCGGCATAGATCAGGCCGATCAAGTTCGATTTTTTCGTTGCCAACGCCTTTGCAGAATATGTTGGCTGATAACCGGTATTTTCAATGATATCAAGGACTTTTCGTTTTGTTTGTTCATTGACACCTTGATAGTTATTCATTATTTTTGAAACAGTGGCAGGAGAAACCCCCGCCATCTTTGCAATATCTCGTATCGTTAAATTCATGAATATCCCTCTTATCTTCTTTCCCGATTGATTAACTTTTCACAGCTCCCTGTGTCAAGCTCGATATGAACATTCTATTAAACAATAAAAATACAATGACAAGAGGCACTGTTGCCCAGAATGTTCCAGAGATAATCATACCATTGTCACGAACATAGTTGTCAATAAGCGTACGGATCGCAATTTGAATGGTATGGGACGATTCCTCGCGCAGGACGACAAGCGGCCATAAAAAGTCATTCCACATATACATGAATTTTATTATCGCCAAAGTCGCAAAGGCAGGCAGAATAACCGGAACGACAATGTTCCAATAGGTTCTGAAATTAGAACAACCATCTATTTTGGCAGCTTCTAATAAATCATCGGGAACAGCACTTTTAATGTATTGTCTCATCCAGAAGATTCCGAATGCATCAATCAGCCCTGGGACGATTAACGCCTTCAGATCGTTCAGCCAGCCCAGTTTTGTAATAATATAATAAGTAGGAATCAACCCTAATTGTGGCGGGATCATCATCGTGACAAGTATAGCCACAAACAGGACATTCTTCCCTTTAAAATGAAATTTCGCAAAGGCAAAGCCAGCTAAAGAGCAAAGGAACAACACGCCGATTGTTGTAACAGATGCGACTATCAGCGTATTCAGGATTGCGCCAAAAAAGTCGATGTTCGCCAAGACATTCGTAAAGTTTGTGACGAGCTCACTTCCTGGAACAATAGCAGGCGGAACTTTATTAATGGCACTATTATGGTTGGTTGCCATGACAAACATCCAATAAAACGGAAATACCGAAAGGATGGCCGATGCAAATAAAAGAAAATATAGAAATAGTTTTGACATAGAGAACTTTTTCATCACATCCACCCCCTATTTACCAATTCTGTTTGCAATGAACATGTTAATGGAAGAGAAGATAATAATAATGACGAACAAAATCAGTGCGGTTGCCGATGCTGGACCAAAAGCCATATTTACAAAAGCTTCTCTCCATAAATACAGAACTACTGTCATTCCCTCTTCCCTGAATGTTCTTCCTAAGAAAACGAGTGGTTCAGCGAATATTTGCAAGGATCCGATCGTTGATAAAAAAACGGTGAATATAATCACCGGCTTCAGCATCGGAACGGTAATATACCGAATTTGCTGATAAACGGTAGCTCCATCTATTTTTGCCGCCTCATACAAATCATTAGGGATACTTTGCAATCCTGCCAAATAGATGATCGTGTTATAGCCGACCCAGCGCCAAAAAATCATCGTTGCTATCGCTATTTTTACTCCCCATTCCGTTGTCCCCCAGGAAACAGGATCTATTCCGAACCACCCAACGATAATATTAACTAAGCCAAAGTCTTGATTATTGAACATAATTCCAAAAACAATCGCTACAGCAACAGTAGAGGTTACATATGGCAAAAAGATAGAAACGCGAAACAAGTTTTTGAAGCGTACAACAGCTGAATTCAGTGCGAATGCCAATAAAATGGCAACAATCAATTGCGGCACTGTTCCAAGAACACCGATCATGATTGTATTAGCTAAAGACTTCCAAAATAAAGCGTCTCCCAGAACGAGCTCAAAGTTGCGTAGCCCGACAAATTCCATTTCCCCAAATCCATTCCAACGTTGAAAACCTAGATAAAAGCTGAATAAAATTGGAAATAAGCCAAATATGGCAAAAAGTATAAAAAAGGGGGAGATATATAAGTAAGCAGATATCGCATCTTTTGTCTTCTCTGTTACTTTTCTTTTTGGAGGCGGGAGTTTTTCATGTGCCGGCTCTGTTTGAAGTATTGCCATCTTCATCCTCTCCTTTCATTAATATGGACTACCTAGGCAGATTATTGCCTAGGTAGCCTTTTTCTGACAATTACTGCCTTTCTAGCTGGGCTTCAATTCTTTTAATTGCTTCATCCCATTCCTTTTGCGGATCCGCTTTGTTTACAGCCACATTCGTTAATGCAGTTATTAGCTCAGCATTTACAATTGGATAATATTTGCCCATGTAGACAGGTTTCACTGATTCTGCAGCTTCTGCAAAAATATTGGCAGTTGGAAGATCGTTGAAATAATCATCTGTAAAGCCTGTAAACTCATCCTGTGTGTATACGGATGGAGCAGATGGGAATAACCCATTATTGGAGAATGATTTCAGCTGCTGCTCAGGCGCTGTTAGCCATTCAATAAACTCGTAAGCTTCTTTTGGATGCTTTGTTTCTTTTGGAATCGCAATAAAGGATCCGCCCCAGTTTCCTGCTCCTTCCGGCATTGTTGTTACACTCCAGTTTCCACCTGCATCTGGAGCATTACCTTTGATAACAGCTACCATCCACGATGGAGCAAGCAATGTACCATAGCTTCCTTCGGCCATCGCACCGCCCCACTCAGGAGACCAAAGAGCATTCTGACCAACTAACCCTTCTTGAATTAGTTTTGTTGTAAAATCATAAGCTTCTTTTACGTATGGAGAATCTTCAATAATCAATTCATCTTCTTCGTTGAAATACTGTTCTGGTGCCTGGTCACGCACAGCGTTGAACAGCAATTCCGGGCCATCGACGATATTTTTACCTGTTTTTTCTTTTATCGTTTTTGCTAATTGATGAAACTCTTCCCACGTATCCGCTAAGGCAGCAACCTCTTGCGGATCAGTCGGCAATCCAGCCTCTTCAAATACATCTGTACGATAATACATGGTCGTCGGCCCAATATCAGTAGGGAGACCAAGCATGAATTCACCATCTGGTGTTTGTGCATTGTTCCAAACCCAATCCAGGTAGTTTCCCTGTACATCCTTTGCCCCATAATCATTTAGATTGTAAAAGCTATCCTTCGCATCTAAAAACTTGGAAATCTGACTAACTTCAATCATCGTTAAATCCGGGGCGCCACTTCCCGCAGCAATAGAAGTAAACAGATTGTTATGCAAATCTCCCATTTCTGTAAAATTGACTTTAATATTTACATCCGGATTATCTTTCATATACTCTTCTACTAAAACATCATATCCAGCACTTCCAAAAACCCAGAAGTTCAAGTTTACTTTCCCATTTGTTTCTGTCGACGAGTCGTCTCCACTGCATGCAGCCAATGAAAAGGTTAGCAATGCTGCTGACAACCCCAAACCAAGCCATTTTTTTAGTCTTTTCATTTTCATATCCCCCTCAATGAATGAAATTGTAATGATTCACATTTAAATAAATAATCCCCTTCACCTTCTGTTATCCACTACCTCCCCACTAAAAATTTCTGTTATTAAATACAACACCCTAAAATTGGTTTTCTACGCAGATTCATGCTGTTTAAAAGTAATAGATTATCCATTTAAAAATTTATCGAAACCGGTTTACATGAATGACAAAAAAATACAAATAAATCGAACATTATATTCATAGAAACCGCTTTCATTAATTAATACTATGCTTATTTTCAGATAATATCAATATATTTTTTCGAAATTTCATAAAAATATGTAAAGCGGTTTCTTAAAATAAGAAAAACCGGGCATAAACCGCCCGGTCTTCATATAAACTATTTGCTTAGCGAAAAACTTAATCGGTTCAATTGTGGAATATATAACGATAAAAATAGGGAACGTGCCAAACTGAATAATAGAAATGCCATCCATATACCGTGGTTTTGGAAAGCTGGTACGAGAAGCCAAATAGCTAGTAAAAATAGGAGCAATGCTAAACTGATCGAATCTCTGACCGATTTTGCATCTGTAGCTCCTGAAAAGATCCCTTCCAATTGCAGCCCCCAAAATCCTGCAAGTGGAAAAAGCACCATCCACTGTAAATAGTCATTCACTGTAACTCTTACTTCATCAATCGTAGTAAATAGTCCTACCGCCGCTTCGCCGAATAGGAGCATTCCCATGGATAAGAGAACCGCGGAGCAAAAGCCCCATTGTGCTGATAATTGGCAGGCACGTTTAAAAAGAAAGGGATTATTACCTCCTATCGACTTGCCGACGATAATACTGGATGCATTGGCAAACCCACCGATCAGGTAGGCCATGATGTAGTGGATCTGCAACAGTATCGCGTTAGCTGCCAGCGTCACCTCGCCCATTTTAGCACCTTGTGCAGTAAATATACCTGTCATGATAAGCAAACATACGGTCCGCAGAAAAAAGTCCCGATTGATCCTTAACATTCTTATTAGCGCCTTCGACTCGACCACCATACGCCATGTAATAGGTGACACACGGCCCCTGTTTGTTCGATAAATGAACCATCCTCCAAATAGAACAGCACTGACCTCCGCTATCAGCGTGGCATAGGCAACCCCTTCTACCCCCATTTCGAATCCTAAAACAAAGAGGATGCTTAAGAGGATATTCAATAGATTCATGGTTATTTGCGTAGCCAGGGTCAGTCCGACTTTTCCCATTCCCATCAGCCAGCCAATAAACACATAGCTTAATAGAATAAAGGGAGCACCCCAAATCCGGATGGTAAAGTAGCTTGCTGCAAAGGAGGAAACGGCCTCCCCACCTCCAAATAGAGACAATGCGACTTGTAAAATAGGCTTTTGAAACATAATAAAGAACAAACCGAAAATAAGGGCAATTAACATTGGCCGCAATAAGGAGAGCATCGTTTCCTTTTCATTGTTCGCACCTTCTGCCTGCGCTGTAAATCCACTGGTACTCACACGGAGAAATCCCAACAGCCAGTACATCGTATTAAATATGACAGCACCAATTGCCACTCCTCCAATAGCGGACGGATCAGGTAATCTCCCGACAACAGCCGTATCAACCGCCCCTATTATCGGAGTGGAGATGCCTGAAATAATAAGTGGGAATGCCAGTGCCCAGTACTTCCGATGACTAAACGCAACTGGATCTGACAACCCATAAGAAGATGCTGCTAGCTTCATAGCTTCTCCTCCTCTAATTCATAATAAGTTCCTTACTCCATTGAAGCTGCTTGAATCAGGTCCCTGGTATAAGGATGACGTTCACGATGATAGAGTTCTTCCAATGGAAATTGATCGACCACCGTCCCGTTTTTTAGAACCATCATTTTTTCACATAAAAATGTGACCGCCCTTATATCATGAGAGATAAATAGGATGGTCATGTTCGTTTTTTTCTGCAGCTCCTGCAAAAGTTGCAGTATTTGGATCTGCACGGTAACATCCAGGCTTGCTGTCGGTTCGTCACAGATAAGAAGGGATGGTTCGATACTTAATGCTCTTGCAATACTAACCCGCTGCTTTTGCCCTCCACTTAATTCTCCGGGGAACCGGTCCAGCAAGTGTTCTTCGAGGCCGACCATTTCAAGAAGCCTTGATTCAATTTCTTTTCGTGATAGATCTTCCCCTTCTAAAAAGGGAGGGGTCATTTCCTTGAAATTATCTAAAGGCTCCAATAAGCTTCTCCATATCGGGAGTTTCGGATTCAGTGTACTGTTTGCGTCTTGGAAGATCATTTGCACATTTTTCCTGTAGGATCGAAGAAGCGATTTGTTTTTAGGAGCTATCGGTTTATCTTCAAAAGTGATAACCCCCTCTTTATAACGTTCGAGGCCGACCAGCACCCTCGCCAACGTACTTTTCCCGCTGCCGCTTTCTCCGACAATCCCCATGCATTGACCTTTTCCTACACAAAAGGAAACGTTGTCCAATGCTTGGACTCCTGTTGGATATTTGACGGATAGGCCATCCACCACTAATTGATTCATACCGATATCACCTGTTTTCTTGTTGCCAATGCTTCTTTTTCCGGAAGAGAAAGTAAGCAAGCGCATAATTTTTTGGTATAGGGGTGCTTATGATGACAGCGAATCTGCTCGGGGAGACCTTCTTCCACTATTTCCCCTTCCTGCATGACATAGATGCGGTCTGTACGCCTATATGCCTGGGCAAGGTCATGCGTTACCATCAAAACGGCACAGCCTGTTTCTTTACGAATTTTGCTGATGTAATCCAGCACCAGTTCCCCGCTCACCACATCGAGTGCACTTGTTATTTCGTCACAGATGAGCAAGGACGGCTTCAATGCAAGCGACATGGCTATCGCAGCTCGTTGAACCTGACCGCCGCTTAACTGAAACGGATAGCTTCGATAGACCCTCTCCGCTTCTAGCCCCATCTCCTTAAGCACCTCAAGCGTCATCTCTTTCGCATCTTTTTTCCGGATTTTAGTATGTGTACAGATGGTTTCCACTATCTGCTTCCCTATGGAGAAATACGGAGTAAAGCTTCCACGGTAGTCTTGAAAGATCAGTCCGATTTCTTTTCCGAGCAGTTTACGGTGTTCATTCTGTGGCATCGATAGGAGATCCTGATTTTGAAAGAGGATTTTCCCCTGCACAGTCAAATTGCCAGGAATAAGATTCATCATCGCTTTAGTCGTCATACTCTTGCCGCTGCCGCTCTCTCCAATTATTCCCACTATTTCACCTGCTGCAATTTCTACATTTACCCCAGATAAAATTGGTTTCTGCCTTGAATTTATCTGTAAATCCTGTATAGAAACTAGCGTATCACCCATTAAAGACCGCTCCCTTTTCGAATATCAAAGAAACTTTTCAATCCATCACCGATTAAATTACAGCTGAGGACCGTCAGCATAATGGCAACTCCCGGAAAAATCATCAAAGTAGGCACCACCTGGAAGTATGCCCGTCCATCATTAAGCATGGCACCCCATTCCGGAATGGGAGGCTGGGCCCCGAGTCCGATATAGGAAAGAGCCGAAATCAAGAGTATTACTTTACCTATATCAATAGCAGCCATAACAATGATGTCCGGTAATACTTGTGGCAATAAGTGCATGCGAATCGTTTTGAAACTGCTCGAATCAGAAATCCTGGAAACCAATACATATTCTTTTTCTTTCTCCACAAGCACGATACTTCTGACCACTCTGGCGTAAACGATCCACCTCACCAGCACGATGGCTATCACGATGTTGGTCAGGTTGGGACCAAGAATCCCGGCAATGGCAATCGCAAGAATAAAATCAGGGAATGCGAGAATGCCATCAATCAATCTCATAAAGAAGGCATCCATCCTTCCCCCGATATAACCGGAAAAGAGTCCAATGGGAACACCAATGAGTACTGCAAGCCCGATGGCAAGCAGACCCAGTCCGATTGTCAGCTTGGCACCATATATAATTCTTGAAAAAACATCCCTTCCCAGCTGATCCGTTCCAAGCCAATGAATGGAGGATGGCTCTTGCAATCTATTTGCCATATCGATTTGAAATGGGTCATGAGGAAGGAGAAATCCTCCTAAACTAGTAATTCCAATTAAAAATAGTAAAAGGAGCATGCCCACTAGCATTGCAGGATTTTGAATGAGCCGATAAGGGGGATTCCATGCAGATTCCATTATCCCAGCTCCTTTCCATGCATTATCCTTGGATCCATCACGAGATACAATAGATCTACCATCAAATTGCTCATCACAACAAGAAACCCAACTACCATAATATAACCCTGGATAACTGGGTAATCGCGCTGCATCACCGCATTCACAATCAATTCACCCATTCCCGGCCAGGAGAAGAGTATCTCGATAACGGTCACGCCACCGAGTAAACTTCCCATACTTAGGCCAAACATCGTCACAATCGGAATTAGACTCCCTCTTAGAGCATGAACGAAAAGGATACGCCAATTAGACAATCCTCTCGCTTTTGCAGACTCCATGTAGGAGCTTTGCAAAATGGCAATGAGCCTTTCCCGCAATAATTTGATATACATGGGAGCCATTGCGATTCCGAGCGTAAGGGAAGGTAAAACAAAATGGGCGAGCGTCCCTTTTCCCATTACCGGCAATAAGTTCAGCTTTAATGAGAAAAAAGAAATGAAGAGTAGGCCCAGCCAGAAACTCGGGATAGAAGCACCAAGCATGGCAAACCATCTACTGAGATAGTCCGGCCATCTTCCTTCATATACGGCACCTATGATTCCAAGCGGGACAGCCAGGAAAAAGAGCACAAGTAATCCACCGGCGGATAATGCTGCCGTGGCAGGCAATTTACTCCATATCATATCCAACACCGGCTGCTTGGATATGATGGATTCTCCCAAATCAAATTGTGCAACATTCCAAATCCATTGGCTGTATTGCACCAGTATCGGTTGGTCAAATCCGTACTCTTTCATCACTCTCTCTTTATCCTCTGTGGTTGAAATGACATCATCCACCTTCAAAACAGCCCGAATCGGATCACCCGGCGTTATTTTCATCAAAAGAAAGGTTGCAAAGGACAGGACCAATACCATGATGAGGAGTTGAATCAGTCTTGAGCCTATTATGGAAAGCGCCTTGCGCATACTATCACCTGCCTATTTTTTCTAATAGAAAGAGATGTCCAAAAAGAATGTTTTCCTACTTTTCGGACGGCCAATTTCCTTCGTTTGCAGGATTGGGTAGAAAAAACGAGCCGTTTGGTAGAATAGTGAAGAAGATTAGTAGAAAAAATAGCCCATTTGTTAGAAAAAATAAGGAAGTTGGTAGAATTGACCATTCAGAGAGGGATCCTTCAGTGTATTTCCGGGCATTCTAACAGATTTTTTAAGCATTCTAACAGGAAGAATAAATATTCTAACAACTTTCTCCGTCATTCTAACAAATCAACTCATCATTCTAACAGAATCCGAAAACATTCTAACAAATCCGTTCCTGCATCAAAGAAAAGAGGCCTTCGAAAGCCCGCATCATAACAGGACTTTTCGGACTGCCTCCCATCCTTTATTTCACATCCATTGTGTTGGTAATTAAGTAGTACTCTTCAGCCCCAGGTTTCCAATCTATCACTCTTTCATTCACCCCTACGATTATGTGGGGATGCAAAATGAAGGATTGAGGTACCTCGTTCTGAATGATGGCTGCAGCTTTCTTCTGCAACTCGATTCGTGCTTCCGTTTCTGCTCTTCCATTTAGTTGCTCTATGACGTCATTCAGTTCTAGAATATTGATCTGACCCGGATTCACGGAACCATTCGGTAAATAAGCAACATTAAAGAAGTATCCGCCATCTCCACGCGGTGCTGTCAAGTTGGAATACGTCACTAGATCCCACTCATCCTGCTGCTCCCATAAATAGCTGTCAATGCTCTCCACCGTGATAATTTCCATATCAATCCCTATACCGGCAGCCTCTGCTTGCAGGTATTGAGCGAGTAACGGTAGCTCTGGCCTTCCTTGATAGGTGGCGAGCTTCAAGGATAGAACCTCTCCGTCTTTTTCCAATTTCCCATCTGCATTTTTTGTGTATCCTGCTTCTTGAAGCAACGCTGCCGCTTGGGCAGGATCATAGCTTACAGTTTCTGCATCATTTGCAAATTCAAAGTCGGGATTGAATGGCCCACTTGCTTCGGTTGCATGGCCATTCATGATCTCCTCTACTGCAACTGGACGGTTCACTAGCAGGTCAAGTGCTTTTCTCACCTTTACATCCTGTAATTTCGGCTTTGCATGATTATATAAGAAGAAATGCGTACGCAAGCTTGATACAGATTCAACACGAAGGTTTTCACTGCTTTCGATCGGCTCCAATGTTTCCGGCGGCAAATGATACGCAATATCCGCTTCTCCTGATTGCAGTGCAAGGGAGCGAACATTTCCGTCTGAGTTAAACTTGATGGTTACATGATCCAGTTTCGCTGCTCCGTCCCAATAATCTTCATATCTTTCGAGTTTGATTTCCGCTTCCGGGGTGAAATCCATTACCTGGAATGGACCGGTTGCGATTGGCTTTTTACTGATATTTTCCGCATCCGCCTTGATGACAGAAGCGTTGGTATGTACCAATTCAGATAGAAATGCAGGGTATGGCTCCTTATTAACAAACGTAATTTCCTGTCCGTCTGCTTCCATTGATTCGAGCTTCAAGCTAGAGGCAATGGCTTCATTAGTTGCCAACACCCGTTCAAAGGAGGCTTTGACCGCTTCAGCATCCACTGCCGTCCCATCATGGAAGGTTATACCGTCTTTAATCTTGAAGGTCCAGGTTTTCTCGTCCTTCTGTTCCCAGGATTCCGCGAGCCACGGTTGAATCTGGAGATCCTCATCAATCCGGACCAAGGTTTCCGCTATTCCTGCACGTACACCCATCCAGTCCTGATGAGGATCTATCGTTTCGGAAGCAAAGCTGAACAGCATCGTGACAGATTTATCACCGGGATCTGCCCCTTTCCCTCCTGATGACTCCACATTCTCCTTTGAATCCGTGCATCCTGCAGTAAATGTAAGCAGAACGATCAATAGGATAGATAGAAAAAATTGCTTATTTAACATTGTTTTCACTCCTTGTTTCTAGTTAACTATTTTATTTGTGCGGCAGCATGTTGAGGAACTGCCGGTATCCGTTTTATTGAAAGTGCGATGGCCGCACTACCAACCGCATAAAAAGTAATCATTACGATTTAATGCACAAAAAAATAATTCATCTTTTCAGTTTTAACCATGTTTTCTAATCGTAATTATTCTTATTTACGGATTAACTATACAGAATACCCCCACATGCAGTCAATAAGAAATTTATTATTTGTTTATTCCAAAATTACCTGGAACCACTATAGCCCGAAAATGATTGATGGGATTCTAATTCGGGAATAGTACCTAGATAGTACTATAACTAGGAGGGGTATCATGAAAAATAAAGAGAAAATCATCCGCGATAAATATGCAGAAAACCCCATTGAAAAGATTAATGAAGCCTATAACGAGGAAGGACAAACTTCCCCGGATAAAAAGCCCGATCAAAAGGAAGCGAAACAACAGTTGAAAGAGGAAATGAAGAAAAGGAAAGAATAGTAGAAAGAGCCTCCGGATTTTAGGAGGCTCAGATTGTAGATCGAACTCTCAGCGTCAGATCAATAGTTTGGTCCTTCATAAGCGCCATGAAGGACCTTTCGTAGTGACCAGACGGATAGATACTAATTTTTATCTGATTTACCCATTGTTATATCATCGAACGGAGTATAGTTGTTACTCGGTAACTTTCTCTTTCTTATGGCTTTAAATATAGAATACCCGACTGCAAGTACTAGAAATGCGATGAATAAATATGCCATAATAACCCCTCCAATCGATACCCCTCATGTAAAAACTACTCCTCTATTCTCAAGGAAAACACTTCTTGCCATTTAACATTTTGATACCCGATTTTCCGGTAAAATTCGTGGGCCTCCTTTCTTTGGCCACCGGATCTTAAACGTACCTCTTGATACCCTTTGTTCCTTGCCCACTCTTCGCAATTTCGCATGAGGGTTTCTCCAACGCCTTTTCTTCTATGTTTATTATTTACTATTAAGCCTCCTATTTCTGCATAGGAATGAGATTCAATCACATGTCTACCGTGGACGTGGACCCAACCGGCAATTTCGGTCTCGCTTTCCTCAATTACATATACTTGATGATCCTCCCACTGCAAGAGTTTCTCTAATTGCTTTTCCACATGCGACTCGGAAACTTCATAACCAAGTTGAAAAGACAATCTGGCAATCTCCTTTGAGTCGGCCATTCTTGCATTTCTAATCTGCAAAATACTCTCCTCCTTGAAGACCTTCTTACCTAACTATATTTAGCGTTCAACTGGGCATATTCCTGCTTACCTTTTGACACATCACCATTTAAAATATGCCCCGAAGCGCAAAAAAAGGCTGGGAATCTTCCCATGCCTTCAGACTTTATTCATTAAGAGCAGCCACAACAAGATTACTTTGCTCATCCCCACTGATTTCCAAGTTGTATACCTTCCCCTTTTCCCGATTCAGAGGGAATTTTTCGCCAATGAGGATGCTTTTCCGATCATCTTTCACATCGATAATAGTTAGAGGAGTGTTTTGGTCATGATAAAGTCGGTTTGTTCTTCGTCACCCATATAAAAAGAATGAGCTCCAGTTTGGACAAACCCCATTTTCTTATAAAAAGCAATTGCGGTTTCATTTTTTTCCCATACACCTAGCCACATTTCCTTTTTATTTTGTTCCCTCGCCATATCCATAGCTTGATTTAACAGATATTTACCAAGCCCATGTTTTTGAAATTGATTCTTTATATAAATCCTCTCGATTTCTAGTGATTCATCACCCATCTCTTCAGACTGAGCATCATTGGTATTGACTTTCAAATAGCCAGCAACTTCATTGTTATAATAAACAAAAAAGAATTCCGAAAAAGAATTGTCCAATTCATTTTTCAACTGTTTAGAATTAAATGCGCTTTCCAGATAGTTTTTCATATTTTCAGGTGAATTCTGACCTTTAAATGTATCGTTAAATGTTTCTATACTTATTTCTTGGAGTATTTGTAAATCTTCACGGTTGCACTTTTCTATTTTTACAGTCATGTACTACCCACGCTCCTTCATCAATCAATAATTTCGCTTGTTTCCCCTTTTTACATATTCCCAGTCCTTTTCTACATTTTTCCTTACAATTTGAAGAAGATGGAAAAGGTTTTCTGCTTCTTTTTCGGAAAATCCCGCTAATGCGACACTATTTGAATAATCATTTTCTCTTTTAATAAAAGGATAAACCGTTTTCCCCTTATCAGTGGGAAAGAGTTTTTTTATTTTTTGGTTATGGGGATCATCTCTTTTTTCAATAAAGCCATGAATTTCAAGTTTTTTTACCGCACGAGCTGCTGTTGTTCGGTCTACTTTAATCGTCTCAGCTAATTTTTCTTGAATGATTCCTGCGTTTTCACATATTCGCACAAGGTACAAATACTGTCCTTTTGTCAGGTCATATTCCTTAAATTCGATATTACTTATAGAGTCCAATGCCCTAGCTATCATTCCTATTTCACGAAGTATTTCCGTCATTATGCCCCTCCCTAGTACTTTTTGTTGTAAATGCAATAAAAGGTCCATGTGTTTAATTTAACGCAACTTTGTTGTATTTGCAATAAAAAAGACGGCGAGTACAGTTAGGAAATTTAATATTAACCCTCGGTATTTCTTTACCGATGGTTTCTCCCCTTCAAAAAAATTGTAAAGCGTACTTGACATCATAAAAAATGTAAAGTAAGCTTTACTTACAACCGATTGTAAAGCAAGCTTTACAAAAATAATCGGAGGTGTGGAAAAGTTGAAAAATCGGATTAAAGATCTGCGCAAAGCTACGAAGATGACGCAAGAGGATTTAGCAGTACAGGTAGGCGTCTCGAGACAATCCATCATTGCGATTGAATCGGGAAAGTATAATCCATCACTCGAACTAGCATATAACATTTCAAAGGTATTCGATTGCATCATTGAAGAGGTCTTTATTTTAGAAGAAGGGGGCGAGGAATAATGGAGGTACAAATAGGTGGGTTGATTGGATTATATGGAGGTGCTGTAATTGGTATATTAAGCTGGTGGTTTGGAAGGCGTATGGCCAAAAAGGAGCGTGGTTTGGATGAACTACATGCCCATATTTGGCAAAAGGCTAGAGCCATTTCTTGGTTCTTCACCCTTGCTTCCATTTATTTATTACTTACTTTAATCATGTTCGGTATGGAACTAAGAGCACCCATAGTTCTTGCCGTCATTATGGTTGTTCACATGACGAGCTGGGGCTTTACAGGCATGATTTTGTCCATCAATATGAATATGGCAGAGCCTTTGAAACCTTCCAGAGTCATATTCGGCATTTTCATTGTGGCCGTGTCAGTTATTTGTTTTGCAATCCTATCTATTACTACCGGCAACTGGTGGTTCCTGCTTGCCAGCGTTCCACCAAATACCATTGGGTTAATATTTGCATTGACTCCTGAAAGAAGCGGTGAGGATTAAGCTAGAAGACTATAAGAAGGAGGTGGCAACTATGACACACGAGGCTAAAAAGCTTATACCAGGATTAGGAACACTAGTTAAGATACAACCCGATGAGGTTAGTTTTCAGATAGAGCACCAAGCCGATTCTACTGCAGCTACCCTACCTGAGTTAGTAGCAGACTTTAACGAACTATTAGCTAAGCTTCAAGCAGCAGGTATTATGAAAAAGCAATAGTCTATAACCAGGTCAGGGGCATAACCCCTGGCTTTTTATTTTTGGGAAGCATAGGGACGGTTCTCTGCTTCTAATGCAATAGTACCGTCAATGGGGATTTCTATCACACATTATCTATAAATTGAAAGTCATTTTGATAGGGAGGCTATAGATTTCTTTTCAATTCCCTTAAGTCAAAAGCTCATTAAATTTTTTATATTGATCCATCATTCCCTAAATGCGTCACTACCTTCCCCACATACAACGGTATCCCTTCAGGAACAAACTCCCCCGTTCACTGCGACCGTTCAAGATTAATTGGCTGCTCGAACAAATCAGACAAAAATGCATGTATATCTTCCTCAGATATCAACTTCTGCACGCAATTGCTGAAACGCTTATTGAAGCAAAAGAGTTCTGCGCGACAAAAGCCATTTTCCTTGTTCATGAATTCAAGTCTGTTCAATTAAACTCCAAGAACATTACAAGAAACACTACCCATTAGCTTCTTCATTCCATTATCCCCCTTCTCAAAAAACAACCAGCTGATCTAGTTTCCAATTTCCGCACTTTATTTTCTATATATTTCCTTAATGATACATCCAAATTATCTTTTATTACAAAGTCCTTCTTTGTAAAAATCCGTTCATCTTCCGTTCATATAGAAGATATATTCTAAGTTTACAAGTGAGGCTCATGTCAAAAACCCATAAATAAAGGAGGTAACAGAATGAATCTTGCATGGAAAGAAATGAGGAAAAATAAAATAAGGTTTCTGATTTTTGGTTCAATTGTGTTTCTCATCAGTTTTTTGACGTTTATCATTTCTGGTTTGGCAAACGGATTATCCCAGGATAATGCTGCATTAATCAAGGATTTACCGGAGGGGCAATTCTACATGGCGGAGGACGCAGATGAATCTTATAATCTGTCGAGAATTGAGAGCACTATTCAGGAGGAAGTGTTAACCGATCAGACAAACGCGGTGGCACTTTCTATTCAAATGGGGTTTGTGAATGATAAGAGCGACAAGCCACTAAGCGTTGCGTTTGTCACCTCGACTGCTTCACCACATTTTATGGATGTTCAACCTGGGGATATTATGCTCGATCGTTCGATGGAAAGTAAGGGGATAAAAGAAGGAGACAACCTGACTGTTCCTCCATTAAGTGGAGAGTTTACCGTAAAAGGGTTTGTGGATCAGAAGAAATTCAGTCATGCACCAGTTGCTTTTATTAACATGGAAGACTACAAGGACATGCATAGGGTGGAGGAAATACAATTGATTTTCATCCCAGGAATGGAGATGGCTGAAGAAATAGCCGGCCTGGAAACATTCACAAAAAAGGAATTTCTCCAAACGATTCCAAGTTACAACGCGGAACAAATGACCCTTACGATGATTGTCTGGTTTTTGGTCGTGATCAGTGGCATGCTGTTTGCCATCTTCTTCTATATGATGAATGTCCAAAAGATCGGCTTGTATGGCATATTAAAAGCGCTCGGATTAAAAACAAGCGCCTTATTTAAGATGATGTGGACGCAGATGATTTGTATAACGGCAATGGCACTGTGTCTGGCGGCGGCAATGAGCCAAGGCTTCCAGCTAGTTGCCCCGGAAGGAATGCCGTTTCATCTGTCCCTTAAAGCAACCATGCAACTGTCGATCGTTTTTCTCCTCATCGGATTTTTCGGAGCTTCCATTTCCGGAATTCAGATTAAAAAATCCGAAGTACTACAAGCTATTCAGCAAGGAGAGGTGTAACATGGCATTCTTTACAATGGATACTGTTAAAAAATCGTTCCTTCAGGGAGATGTGCAGGAGGAGATATTGAAAGGCGTCCATCTTTCTCTGAAAAAAGGCGAGTTAACCGCATTGGTGGGGGCTTCAGGATCCGGTAAAAGTACCCTTCTTACCATCGCAGCCGGACTTCAACCCGCTTCAGCCGGTGAAATCCTTATGGAAGGGAAAAGCTTGCATGAGATGAATCAAGAGGAGATCAGGAAAATACGGGCAGAAAAATTCGGCTTCGTCTTTCAATCGGCCCATCTCGTTCCGTTTCTTTCCGTGGAAGAGCAATTGCAGCTGATGCTGAATGTATCGGAATCGAAATTAACCAAAATGGCACAAAGAAAAGAAATAGCCAGGATTCTGAAACTGGTTGAAATGGACCACCGGAGAAGTGCCTATCCTGCCTCCTTGTCTGGCGGGGAAAAACAGCGGGTGGCCATTGCACGCGCCATCATTCATAAGCCTAAAATTCTTTTCGCCGATGAACCAACCGCAAGCCTGGATTCCAAAAAATCCAAAGATGTGCTTTCATTGATCCGTAATCTGACGGATACACTGAACATTGCTACCTTGATGGTCACCCATGACGAAGCGATGCTTCCGTTTGCAGATCGTATCATCAGAATGAGCGACGGTCTCATTTTGCAGGAGGAAACATCTACATTTCCTTCTCCCCTGTTTGCACCGGACCACTTTTAAAGATACAGTTTAATGGAAGTGATTTTATCTTATAGGAGTTTACAGAATGACCAATATACTGATTGTTGATGACGATATCCATATTCTAAACCTTGTAAGGATCCATCTTTCCGAGCAGGGCTATCAAGTGTTCCAGGCAAAGGATGGAATGGAGGCACTGGAAATCCTCCATAAGCAGATTTGTCATTTGGCGGTGGTCGATGTGATGATGCCTTTTATGGATGGCTTTACCTTAACGAAGGAAATTAGACGCCGCTATCATATCCCCGTTATCCTGTTGACAGCCAAAAATCAGATTGAGGATAAGGAGCAGGGATTCGAGGCGGGAACGGACGATTATCTTGTGAAGCCGTTCGAACCGAAAGAGCTGAGTTTTCGGATAAGAGCACTGCTGCGACGGTATGATAAGCAGCCGGGGGAGTCCGTGCTACGCATAGGGAATACCATGATAAATAAAAAGTGCTATGAAGTGACCATCGAGGACAAAACCATCCTATTACCCTTGAAGGAATTCGAATTGTTGTATTTTCTGATGGCAAACCCCATGCAGGTTTTCACGCGGGATCATCTGATTGAACAGATTTGGGGCTTTGATTATGAAGGGGATGAACGAACCGTTGATGTTCATGTAAAAAGATTAAGAGAACGCTTGTTAACATGTACGAATGATTTTCAGATAAAAACCGTACGGGGCATCGGGTATTCATTGGAGGCAAAACGCGAATGAAATCTCTCTACACTAAGTTTGTCTTTACGACGATCGGAATCATGGTAGCCAGTAGTGTTCTGGCCTTCTTCATCTCCAATGCCTATTATCAGCAAAAATTAAAACCCGAAAATGATGCAAAAACCACCAGGATCGCCCTATCCATCGCTAAGTTTGCGGAAGAACATCCGGATATTAACTTGAATGAGTACTTGGAAAACGTTTCTTCCACCGGATACCAGCTTTATCTTGTGGACAGTAACGGAGAGGAAGTTCCTTTTGGTGCAGTATTCAAAGAGAAAAATCTTTCAGTATCCACCAAGGAAGCGGTAATCGCGGGGAATATCTATCATGGTATTCTTCAATTTCCGCACGAATTGTTTGTAACAGGCTTTTTTGCCAATGACTTGAAGAATACCATCGGGGTTCCGATAACTCATAACGGAGAAAATTATGCACTTTTCCTCCGGCCCGATATTAAATTTCTATTTAATGAGATGCATTATTTATTTGCGTGGCTGCTTCTCCTCACGATTGTGCTGAGCATCGTGATGGTCGTATTCAGTGCAAAATATCTGGTAAAACCCATTTCCAAACTGACAAAAGCCACCACCTCCCTCTCTAAAGGTGATTTCCACGTGAAGCTCGATAGCAATCGACATGATGAGCTGGGTGAGCTTTCCCGAAGCTTTGTGCGGATGGCCAATCAATTGGAGCAGGTCGAGGACATGCGGAAGGAGTTCATTTCGAACATTTCCCATGATATACAGTCCCCGCTTTCCAATATAAAAGGCTATACCAAGCTGCTGGAAAAGGAAACGATCAGTCCGGAAGAGCGAAGCCAGTATGTATCCATCATCCAAGACGAAACCACCAGACTTTCCATCCTGACCAAACAGTTATTGCTTCTTGCCTCTTTGGATCGCGATGATTCAATTGTGAAAAAGAGTCCGTTCAATGTTGGGCAGCAGCTGCGGGATCTAGTACGGAACTATCAATGGCTCGTCAGTGATAAAGGTATGATGCTAAGCTACTCCCTGCCGGATACGGAAATCATCGGTGATTCCTCCCTGCTCCATACAGTTTGGGATAATCTGCTCTCCAATGCGATCAAGTACAACAAGCCTGGTGGAAGTATCGATCTATCGATGGAGGAAAGCGGAGATTCGCTATACATCACCTTTAAAGATACAGGCATGGGATTGAGCGCTGCTGAATTGGAACGGATATTTGACCGCTTCTATCGGGCGGATTCGGCGCGAACCCGAACAACCGAAGGAACGGGTCTTGGTCTATCCATTGCGGCAAAGATTGTGAGGCTGCATGATGGGCAGATCTATGTAACAAGTAAAGTGGACGATGGAACATCTTTTGTTGTGGAATTGCCGGTCAGATAAGTCCTAAAAAAATCATGGTTGGAATAATTGATTTTCTATAGGGAGAGCTTAATAAGAAAAGATAAATAGCAGTTGAATTTACAGGTTAAATCACACATAAAAAAGCTCAGCATGCTGAGCTTTTTTATGTGTGGTTATTCTGCAGTCGCGCCGATTGTAAATCACTATTTTTAAAAATATCCATATGTAAGTCCATAAAACCCCCAGCAACCATAAACTTTGATTGCTACAAAAAACGTACATAACAGGTAAATGCTGTTCGAAATCCTTCTCTCTACTTAAATCATACTACTAATTATGAATTTTTTTTAGACTACACTTTCTTAATTTCCTGTCATATACTGTTATATACAAATCAAATATAAGAGGTGTATTAGGATGAATTACAAAAAAGATGCCTTAGATAATGGTCCTTTCTTTCATGGTACTAAAGCAGAACTAAAAATTGGAGATCTTTTAGAACCGCAACACTTATCCAATTACCAAGACAAAAAATCTAACTACATATATTTCACTGCAACACTAAATGCAGCTAAATGGGGTGCTGAATTAGCATTATCTAATTCAAAAGAACGAATTTACATTGTAGAACCTTTAGGTGAATTTGAAAATGATCCGAACTTAACTGACAAAAAATTCCCTGGAAACCCAACACGTTCTTATAGGTCTAAATCGCCTTTGAAAATAGTAGCTGAATTAAGTTCATGGGAAAGACATTCCGATGAAGAAATAAATCATATGCTTGCATCCTTAAAAAAGTTACGTGAACAAGGAAAAGCTGTTATATACGATTAAGTTTTCAACATCTATAAAGTCATGACTTAATAAGGCGAGCGTAAGAAAACAGCATTTACAACATCAAACAAAATGAAAAACATAGAGAAATCGGTTCCTAACAACGTTTAGGAACCGATTTTTTTGACTTGTCTTATTAAGCTAACGCCACAATATATTTAGACTACTTCACAAACATAGTAAAAAAATACTTTTATCAAAATAAGTGATCCAAATTTAGATCCGGTGCAATTGAAATATTGTTTATCATTAATCTTCCTTATACTTTTCCTTCACCATACCGGAACCGATCCCTGCTCCGACCAGCATGAGTATTCATCGAACACAAATACATGAAAACACCAGAAATTGCCTAAACTAGCTAAGAATAATACTTGACTGTTTTTATATGGAGGTTTTGGTTCCTTGCGGAATTTCATAAAACAAAAAAACAATTCAATACATGATTTGTTTAAAAAGGTTTCTAAATCTGATGATTTTTACCAATTTTCCACTAAAAGCGTCAATGAGTCACCCATATATTTTTCCTATTATAAGAGCCTTATTGATGAAAAAAAAATACATCATCATCTCCTTCCATATATTCAATCTGCAGAGGAAGTATTTACAGAACTTACGGATGTAATGAATGCCATACCTATAGAAGATCGAGAAATCACTTCCGATGCTAAAGTATTCATAAACAAACTGACAAAAGGCTACATTTTTATTCATTTAACGAAAACTCCTGAGAATGGTATTTTGGTTAATCTTTCGAATGGAACGAAGGGTTATAGAGATTTTAATGATGCTGAAAATGAATATAGTGTAATCGGACCAAATGTGGGCTTTGTCGAAGATCTTGATACAAACCTCAGCCTATTGAGAAGGCAAATTACATCCGACGATCTTGTTTTTAAAGAATTAACTAAAGGATCTCTTTCAAATACTCGGGTTATGATTGGATATATTGATGGAATTGCAAATCCACAGCACATTCAAACAATGAAACAACGTATCGAGGATTTAGATATGGATGTTATATTCGATAGTTCAGTTCTAGATCAGATTATTTCTGATAACTCAAATACACCTTTTCCGCTATTTATGTCTACAGAACGTTTGGATCGTACAAAGTTTATGCTTTTAAGTGGACAAGTAATCGTTATTAGTGACGGTTCACCTTATGTTATCGCAGGACCTACCAGTATATTTAACTTTTTTTTATCACCAGAGGATTATTACTCACCGTGGCCAGTAGGGTCTTTCTTTCGATTAATACGATTTGTAGGTGTACTTTTTTCAATTTTTGCAACACCATTATATGTCGCAGTATTAACACACCATTATGCAATCATTCCGGAAGATCTGTTAACTCCGTTAATCATGTCAAGGGCAAATGTCCCGTTTCCTCCTTTACTGGAAGCTTTATTTTTAGAAATTACAATAGAACTCTTGAGAGAAGCAGGAGCCAGACTTCCGACAAAAGTAGGCCAAACTCTGGGAATTGTTGGAGGTATTGTAATTGGGCAAGCTGCTGTTCAAGCTGCACTTACAAGTAACATTTTATTAATCATCGTAGCTCTTTCAGCACTTGCTTCTTTTACTACTCCTACTTTCAAGATGTCTAATACGATTCGGATATTAAGATTCCCACTTATTCTCTTAGCTGCAATATGGGGAGGTTTTGGGGTAACCCTGGGTCTTACTTTTATCCTGTGCCATCTAATAAGGTTAAAATCTCTTGGCACACCCTATTTGGCACCTCTATACCCATTCAGGTACAGAGATCTAAACGATAGTTTTATTCGGTCTTCTTTAAGTGTCACGACTAAACGGTATACCTTCATTAGACCTCTAAAGTTGCATAGGTACAATGTCAAAAAGCATAAAGATATCGAGGATGACTATAATAACGAATAACTTATTTCTTTTTCAAGAGGTTGTGGGCCATGATGAAATTTTTAAAAATCCTATGTGTCCTGTTGTTAATAGTAGGATGCTCTAGGAATAAAATAGTCGAGGATTTAAAAATAATTGAATCATTAGGCTATGATCTTGAAGATGATAAAATAAAAGGAAGCGCCTCTTTCCATGTTCATTATGAAAAACCAGCAGAGGCACCAGTAAAACTTCTTACAGCAAAATCCGAAACTGTAAATGGAATATTTACGACGTTTACGCAACAAGTACCACACCCTGTTGCAATAGGAAAAACAAGAACAATATTAATGGGAGAACCTTTTGCAAAAGAAGGCATTAAAGATTTAATGGGTACTCTTGTCAGAGACCCAATGATGGAAAACATTGCAACAGTGGTAATATCAAAGCAGGATGCTGCTGAAGTTCTTAATCTTGCTATGAGATATCCACCTTTTTATCTCTCTGATGTAATTGAACAAAATATAACATACGGGAATACGCCACAAACGAACATTCATACAGTATTAAATCAATACTATGGTGCTGGGAAAGATGTTTACTTGCCGGTCTTAACCATTTATGAATCTGAGAAGATAATGGTTGATGGATTAGGAATTTTTAAGGGTGACAAATTGATGATGCTCCTTCAGGATAGGGAAGCGTTCCTCTTTAAGATCATTAAAGACAAAAATATTAGTGGTACTTATGAATTCATCAGCGAACAGAAAGAGAAAATCTTTCTAAAAATTATGTATGGAAAACGAAAAGTCTCCATTAAAAATACTCATCAAAAGCCACAGGTGAAAATTATACTTGATTTATTTGCTCATATTGAAGATTACCCAAGGTCTCTTGATCTTTCTAAAAAGAAAGATGTAGATAAATTATCTAAAAAGATCGAAAAAGAATTAAGCACAAAAATCGAAAAATTATTGGAAGAGTTTAAAATGGAACAAGTAGATCCTGTGGGATTTGGAGATTTAGTTAGAAGTGAAAAACGGGATTGGACGCAAGATAGCTTTAATGATCAATACCCAAATTTAGAATTTGAAATTGAAACGAAGGTGAACTTTCTACAGACGGGAGTGGAAGGATAGTGGAGCAAAAAAATAAAGAAAAATATTTAGTTTCTACTTTTTTTGTTTTCTTTTTGATTCACTCCTCTCAAACAGGGATTGGTCTCCTAAGCTTTCAGAATACGATTATTGAAAATGCTGGACATGATTCATGGATTTCAGTTATTATCACTGGTCTAAGCCTTCATATTATATTATGGATGATACTACAAATGGTAAGTAACCCTACCAAAGATTTGTTAAAAATCCATCAAATTTCGTTTGGTGAAAAGACCGGGAATTTTTTATCGGTTATTGTTATAGGATACTTTTTACTTTTGGCTCTTACCGTTTTTCGTACTTATATAGAAGCTATACAGGTATGGGTATTCCCAATGATCAAAACTTGGGAGCTTAGCCTAGGGTTAGCTTGTCTAATCATTTATATCATTACCGGAGGATTCCGAACATTGACGGGAATAAGCTTCCTAGGAGTGGTTCTACCTTCTATTCTTCTGTTAACGTTATATTTTCCTTTACAATATGCTAATTTTAGAAACCTAATGCCGGTTTTTAACCATTCAATTCTGGAAATAGCTCAATCCTCTAAAGCATCTTCCCTTATATTTATTGGGTTTGAGTCCTTGTTGATTTACTTCCCATTTATTAAGCACCCTTCTAAATCTGCAAAATGGGCACATGGGGCATTAGCCTATACAACTTTCATATATCTTTTGGTTACATTGATAACCTTGGTTTATTTTAGCCAAGGTCAACTTAAGCATACATTATGGCCGACACTGGTAATGACTAAGATTGTTGAAATGCCTTTTATCATGCGGTTTGAATATATTTTTATCTTTACCTGGCTTTTGGTTATACTTCCTGCCGTCTGTATTCCTATCTGGTGTTGTACGATGATCCTAAAGAAAATTACGAAAATTAAACCAAGGAAATCATTATATACGATTATGCTATTCATATTACTTTGTAGCATCTTTATTGATGACCGTCTGAAAGTAGATGCACTAGGGAAATTCACCTCAGAGGTAGGTTTCTATTTTATATATAGCTACATTCCACTTTTATTTATCATTTATTCCCTACGTAAAAGCAAATTTAAAAGCTCTGAGTATTAAGTTCAATGAAAACCTAGAAAATAGCTACTTTGAAGAATCTGGTGTTTAAGTAATTCAAAAGTTTTTTCTATGTTTACTTTTCGACTGTCTGGTAAAAAAACTGAACACTGCCGGAACTATGGGTTGTACAGTGGGTTCAAACTAGGCAATTTCATGAATATTATATTAAAAGCTGTCTCTAAAAGATTGTTGCTATTGAATAAATGGCATACCCATTGATAGTGATATGCTCCCCTAAAGGTAGACAGATCAAATATAAAATCTGTTTACCTGGGGAGTTTATTTATATGGCCAAACAATACTATTCTGTAGAATTCAAGCTTAAGGTTAGTTTCATATCTTCGCTTGTTATTCGAGATCACAATAGTGTCCTAACCAGCCTCAAACATGCTTCAACAAGTAGGGGATGAACAGTTTATCGGAAGGGATCAAATGTCCCATGCCCCCGTACGTTCTACCCCGGCTCCAGATAAAATATAACCTATAAAAAATAGACCAACCAGATATAACTTCTGATTGACCTTATAATACGAAGCCCCCGATTGCCATATAATTAAATTGCCCTCTCATAAACGTAGAATTCATATTTATATGGGTTCTTCTCGTCTGTTATTCCTTTTTTTACAGACACTTCATTCCATTCACTTAAGTTAACTTCTGGAAAAAACGTATCACCTTCAAATTCTTCGTGGATTTTTGTTATATACATCTTTTCTACCATAGGTAAGAATAACTTATATATTTCTTCTCCACCAAAAATAAAAATATCTTCTTCACCTTTACATAATTCAAAAACCTCTTTTACTGAATTAGTCATTTCACAACCTTCATATGAAAGGTATTTATCTCTTGTCAAAACAATATTTCTTTTTTTACATACAGTCTTCCCAATTGATTCGAAGTTTCTTCTTCCTAATATAATTGGATGTCCCAATCTTTCGGCAACCTCCAGGGTATATCATTGTCTTTACCTATTACACGATTTTTGTCCATTGCTACCATTAAGGAAACTTTCAAACAGCTCTTACACTTTCCTGTCATTTAACAAATCTTCAAATCGCTTCCTCCAGAAAACTGCCCGATTGCTTAAAAAGGTTTTATGGGATATCTTACCCTTTTCCCAGAGAAAACCCTTCAAATAAACGCCCCCCATAAGGATCCAACACCTTATCTACTAATCGAACAACCTTATTTTTCTCGCCTGTTTTATAAAAAACATCAAAGGCTTCTACGAACTCTACGGTAAATTTCTCATCATATCGATTTAAAGCACGGATAATCCATTTCGAAGTTCCAATCCACTGACGATTGGTTCTTAAAACAAATTCGTGAACAAGATCAGCTAATGTATTAGCTATAAATATTTCTTCAGCTCTGTTATTACTGCCTAAAAAATCATCAAGAGCATCGGTTATAAAATATTGCTTTGTTCTAACAGTTTCTTCAGACCATATTTCAGGTCCCTTCTCTAATATGTCTTTCGCTTCATTTTTAATAGATTCTAATATTCCTTCATCTCTTAAAATAATCCCTTCAGAAATCATTCTTGGCATAGAAGGCTTTGCAGCTTTGCAGTCCATTTCGATAAAATATTTGTATGAAGTTAAATTATGGACAAATACCTCTATTGCCCATCCAAAGTCAAACATAGACTCTCTATATGATGAAGTAAGTCTTTTATCAAAAATGACAATATCAAGATCTGAAGTTTCTGTTGCCTCTCCCCTAACTACGCTTCCTGCTAATAAAGCCCCTTGGCAATTTGAAAAGTGCTTATCAATAAATTGTTTCGCTGCTTCAACTGGATCAATCCTCTTCATTCTGTTCTCCTCTACCAATTTTTTTATATCAAGATTTAATGCCATCTTACTCTATTACAAAGGCGTTCCTTCTTATTAGAGAAACGCTCCCTTTACTCTAAGGGCTGACTAAAGTTAAAACCTGTTTTGAACTCCCAATGGTCCGTTAATACGTTTACTTGATCATTTTTACTATAAACAATCCCAAACACTTTCTTTTCCAATTCATTCTCTAACACTAGAAGTCCATGATGTAAATAATCATACTTAAAACCTGAACTAGGCGGAAATTGAAACTCCCTTGGACTATTATTTATCTTATCGATCACTTCACTAATCTTTTTATTATCCTGAAATACGTATGTCGTTTTTCCCATAGTAATTGTTAATTTAGTGTATTCATCTTTTATTATTTTATAGTTGTATGCATAGTAGATTGTAAATGTTGGTTTATTACACCGACATTTACATCGTCACCCAGAACCCGTCGATATAACATCGCTCCCTTAATGCTAGATAATATAGTGACAACTAAAAACTGAAGGTCTATAGAATCATTTATGCTATTTTATTTCTGTTATCCACTTCCATATATTAACTTACTAATAGGTAAGTTACGAACTTACAGTCCTAAGGCGAGATTAATTTTCTTGCATTAAAAGCATGAATTGAAACTGACTTGAATTGTTCGAAAAACGGAATTTATATATAGTTTTTTTAAAAATACATACTAAATTTCTTTTATTTAATACCTAGTAAATGATTATAAACACCTACATTAAATCTATTTACATGTGAAATCAATAAATCAATAAAACCTTTTGCTGCTTTCCCAATGTGTTTTTGTTTATGGTGCACGATAGTGACTTCCCTAATAATAGCTGGATTCATAATCCGTATCGCCTTCAATTCCCCTTTATTTTCCAGAGAAAAAAGTGTATTAGATATTATAGTAGCCCCTATCCCTTCTTTAACTAGATTCAAAATTGACATTGAATCTGTTGATTCAATGATTGGTCGGATTTGAATTCCTGATGCACTACACTCAGCTTCTAGTAATTGCCTAAAACAGTGACCTTTAGGATTTAATATCAAGGGTATGTGCTGAATCTCTTTAAAATCTATGGCATTTCTATCTGACCAAACATGATCCCTTCGTACAGCTAAGAAAAATTCTTCTTCGTATAATGAAATATTGGTTAACCTTTCATCTTTTCCTGGCATAAGCGTCAAGGCCAAATCAAATTCATTTTGTATAACCTTTTCAACCACATCATCTAAAGAGAAAATCTGTATTTGTACATCTGGGTATAGGGAATGAAATTCTAACAATACCGTTGATGCAATATGATTTAGATCTCCTGACAAGGTTCCGATTACTAGTTTTCCTCTTTTGACATGTTGAAGCTCTCCTATTTGTTCTTTAGCACTTTCTAAATTAGCGAATACCATTTTGCTGTGTTCAAGGAGAATTTTACCAGATTCTGTAATACCTATTTTCTTCCCTAAGCGATCAAATAAACGAACTCCAAGTTCGTCTTCTAATGCTTTCATTTGGTAACTTAAAGTAGGTTGCCCAATTCTTAGTTTTTCAGCAGTCTTTGTAAAGTGCATTTCTTCACAAAGAGCCATAAAATGTTCTAATTGTCTAAATTCCAATATTTCACACCCGCTCTTTTGATGTATGTAAATCCATTTTAAAGCAAAACTCATATAATATACTATTCGAAATATTTTACAAAGCTATTATAAAATTCTCTTCTTTAATATATCAAGGATAAAGAGTTTATGTACTTCATTAAAAGTAAAATATTTAACAAAATAGTTCTAACAGACTAATACTAACAATATGATTTCAAATTTAAGAGACAGTTCACCTCTCTTTAAATCAGTGAACTGTCTCAAATCAAACTATTTCTTTCCCTTTGACTTAATAAATTTCAAACTGCACACCAATTTATTTGGCTTGAACTTGAATCGTTTTTCTCTCTATGTTCCCAGCTTTATCAGTCGCCTGTACGGTAATAGTATTGATCCCCTTTTTAAGCACAACTCGATGGAGGAAAGCTCCTTTTGAATCCACTTCTGCTTCTGCTCCATGAATGAAAACCTTATCCAAATATTCGTCTTTTGCCGTACCACGTACGGTGACCTCATCCCCTTCTTCAAAATGGCCTTTTACCTTGTCTATCGTTAACTTAGGTTTCTTCTGATCTAAAATAATATTGACTGGAGAAGATGGATCCGTACTTCCTTCTTTCGTTAAGGCAGTAGCGGTTAACGTATTCAATCCATTTTTCAATTTAATCGAGATGTTGAAGGTACCGTCCTGTTTGCTTTTGCCGGTTCCTACCTTTTTGCCGTTACTTTGAATCGTAACCGTGCTTGCAGGAATCGATGTCCCCTCTATATTAATCTTTTCTTTATTCATATACGTATTATCCTGTGGTGTTTCAATAACAGGTGCAGAGATTGCATTATTCATGACTGCTCGAATCATCATATTTCCATATACTGGTTCCGTATTTTGTACCCAATTTGAATTTTCCAAAAACCAATTTCGGTCATGGAACGGGCTATCATTATCACTATAGAGACTTGGTAATGAACCTGTGCCATAAGATTCAGGCTGTACATAAACTAGATAGAAATCTCCAGTGACAAAAATGTTTTTATCCGCTAAATCGACATGAGTCCATTCCCCATCAGTCTGGGCAGTTGCTTCAATCGGACCTGCGATTCTTTTACCTGGTGCTCCGTTAACTCCAGTTGAATCATAAACCTCTACTTGAAATCTAGTTGAGCCTGGGTCTGGCCATTCTGTATTCACCTTAAAGAGTCCGCCTGTCAACCAAGATTTCGTGACTCCTTCTTCCAAAGACATTCGAATCGCAAGGCCGTTGTTTGCATCGAACCAATGCCATGAATTTTCTGATGTTCCATCATCATAGCCGATTTCTCCTGGAAACCCGATAAATCTATTCAATTCGACATTTCGTTTTGTATTCTTTTTCGACCGGAGTGTTATAGAGTATTCTTTATAAACATAATCTTTCTTGAACACATGTAACGTATAGGTACCTTCATAGGCAGTGAGCGTAAATCTCCCCTTACTATCCGTTTTCACAGGTGTAATTGCTGCATCCTCTACTAATGAGATGATAGCATCTGATATTGGTTTCCCTGTCGTTTGATCCTTGACTACCCCTTCTACTGTCCCTTCCCCCAAAGGTTTAAGATTAAAGTCCGCTTCGACGATTCCGTCTTTTGGGATCGAAACAGCTTGGTCTGAAGAATGAAAACCATAGGCCTCAGCACGAAGAGTGAATTCCCCTGCGTTATGTGTGATGGAGAAACTTCCATTTGCCGGATTAGTTGCGACTGAGTATCCAGAGTCTACAAGCGTTACCTTTGCACCGATTGGCAATACATTTGGATGACTTGATGTATGTTGAACCATTGTAGCCGTTGGCGCTAATATACTATTTTTAGATTGTTTTTTCGTATGGATTTCTCCTGTTGTCTTTTCAGTATTTTTTTCTTTACTATCTACTTGAGATTTATCAGTTAATGCTATGTCATCCAAGTACCAGCCATCAAAAGGATCCCAATCAAATCCTGTTAGTACTGTTTTCATAAAGAAGCTGATATAAATCCGCTTTCCAGCATAATCAGAAAGATCAACTTCTGCATCCACCCAATCATCAGTAGTATACTCAATAGGTACCCCATTTTCATGAAATTTAGTGGCTTCCGTTTTCGATAGAATTTTCCAGTTTTGACGATCCGTAGAGACTATGACCGCTCCAAAATCGGTTGATCCGTCGACTCCATCTGGACTAATGTTATACCACTGCTTAAACTGCAGGTAGGAATCACCACTTTCTGGAAGGTCGATAGGAGGCATATCGAGATAAGAATACGAATCATCTGCGTGAGGACCATCCACATTGGTTCCATATACTTTTTGTCCTGAATAAGCTTGTCCAGGTCCCCCTACTGGGCTACCCCATTCCCAATCGTTATTCCATCCTTCTGAATACCAGCCTTCAGGAACAGTTTCTAAATCTTGAAAATAACCAATCGTTATTGCAGGCTTCACTTCAACATCATAAGTGGAAGATGTTACTTGATTTTGACTATAATCTACGATATTCCACTTATACATAAATGTACTGCCTTTCCTTATATCCTCTCCTGGAACTACAGCTTGATATGTCCCGTTTCTAAAGTCTCCGGCAGTTCGAGTTGCTTGTACAGTCTTCCATTGTTGATCAACTAAATACTGTATTTCTACAGTATCTACGCTGATGTTATCTTGTACTTCCACTGTTAATGGCAGCACTACCTGGTCGTATACAAAATCAGGAGAGGTATGCTGGTAGGTTGGGTTGGTCGTGTCTATCCCGTCATGGACAACCACACCTTTAACCTTTCCTGTTCCATTATTTAATGTTTTTATCGCGTTATAAGCATTAACAAACCCATGCCCATAACCGTAATTTGGTGAAGCTGGATATTCTGAGTCTGTCAACGGGATGGCAGCAACTGTCAGAATGTCCTCAATTTGGTCAATTGTCAAGGATGCATTTGCTTGCTTTAACAACGCAACAATTCCTGTAATATGAGGCGTAGCCATTGATGTACCACTCATAAGGTCATAATCATTGGTTGGTACAGCTGAACGAATGTCTACACCAGGTGCTGAAACATCCGGTTTCGTCTCATCATATGGTCCTGGTCCACGGGATGAGAAATATGCTAAGTTATTGTTATCATCCGTTGCTGCTACTGCGAACGATTCAGGATAGTTTGCAGGAGAAGCAATCCCTCCCTTAGCACCGTTATTGCCTGCTGCAAAAACAGGGAAAATATTGGCTGCGCGCCAATTTTGAACCATTGGGCGATACCATTCGTCCAGACCTGGCCCGCCGCCCCAGGAATTATTTACTACATCTGGAGCCAGTTCAGGATGGGGATTACCTTCAGCATCTTTTGGCGCCAATATCCACTCTCCAGCTTCGAGCAAGTCAACATCCACTCCACCGCGTGCAGTAAATGCTTTAACTGCGATCCATTTTGCACCTGGGGCCACACCAATTTGGTTACTTCCATCAGACTCTGAGCCAACCATGGTCCCAACCGTATGAGTACCATGAGATAAATCATCATATGGAGTTTCCCTTCCCCCGACGGCATCAAACCAGTTTAATTGATGATCTGCTTGATTTGGATTCGTTGGATTGTAACCACGGTATTTTTCCATTAAAGCAGGATGGTCCCACTGAACACCTGTATCAATACTGGCTACCACGATCCCTGCTCCATCGATTCCCATATCCCATACTTGAGGGGCACCTACTCGTTCAACTCCCCATTCCACCGATGATGAATTTGCAGCAGATGTTGTTTTTTCATTATGAGTAGGTGTAATTAATTGCCGCGTTTCATTCGGCAGTATCTTTGCAACTTCCGGATATGTTGCCAATTTGTCCATCACATCTTTTGTTGCTGTTACTGCTATTGCATTTACAACATAGAAAGATTGGATTTTTTCCACTTTGCCTTTTAACTTTGCTTGCTCTAAATATTCAATTACTCCAGTTTGAGTCTCTATTGCAGTATTTCGTAATGTTGAAACTACAGCAGAACGGACCTGAAGTTTTGCACTTACTTCCGTGAGTTTCTGTTCTTTTGCTTTTTCTGCCGCTTCGATTGCTACTCTAGTTGTATCAACCTGATCTTCAAACTTTAATAAAAATGTGATCTGATCCTGATCCTTAAATTGTTTATGAAGCTTAGAATCTATCTTATTTTCAACCGAAGTGTTTTTAATAGCTGAGATTGGCTTACTCTCTAATGAATTACCATATGCGATAGTAGTATACGGAACGACTATGCTGATTAATAACATGAAGGATACTAGTAACCGTAATTTAAGATGAAACAAGTTAATCTTTTTGGCCAAGATGGTTGATCTCCTCTCAATTTTCACTTTGTTAAATCTACTAAAGTTTCATAGTTTACAATTTGGTTAAAATCCCTCCTTTGTTTTCTAGTCTAAATAGTATTATTATTCAGATATATTAACAATACAGGATTTTTGATTGAATCGATTCGGTTTTTTAATTGACAATAATACCCTATCTTTTTTCACACTTATAAACCCATATAAAAGGAATGACAGAACGAAACGACTACTCGTCATTTGAGATATTGATTGATTTAAGTCCACTAAAAAAACTCGTCAAAGGAGTCGCTAACCATGAAGCATCTTATCATCGTATCCACCATACTTCTGCTACTTGCCGGATGCTCATCCGCAAACTATACTGCGAACAACGCGAATCAAAAAGAATCCCAAAAAACCGAAACTGCCACCACAGAAGCAGCAGCCCCGGCTAAAAGAAAAAACAGCCATCCCCACCCGCACCCCCTCCACCAATGAGAACGGGAAAGTAGTCAAAGAAGAACGCACCACCAACGAACCACACCGCATCGTCATCTCTAGCATAGGCGTCGATGCAACCGTCGAACAAGTCGGCGTCATCGAAAACGGCCAAATGGGCGTACCCGAATCCTTCGAAACAGTCGGCTGGTACAACCAAGGCCCCATGCCAGGCGTGCGCGGCAACACCGTCATCTCCGGCCACGTCGACAGCAGAAACGGCCCGGCTGCTTTCTTTGAGCTAAAGAACTTGGAGCCTGGAGATGAGATTCAAGTGTTCAACAAAGAAGAAGAATCGCTTACTTATGTAGTTGATCGGATTGAAACCTATGGAGAAGGCGAAGCGCCGGTTGATGCGATATTTGATTATTCGTTTCAGAGTAATTTAAACCTCATAACATGTATTGGGACGTTTGATCGGAGTGTGAGGGAGTATTCGGATCGGTTGGTGGTTTATAGTAGTTTGAAAAGATGAGAGAAGCCGCGTTCCCGGATGGGAGGCGGCTTTTCAATTTGTTGAATTTATTTATACGCTTCTTGATGTTCAAAACAATAAATTTTTCCATTAAACTTTTTATTGTTCATACTATAAGTTCGTACCTTCTCAGATACTTTGACTCCACATGTAACACACATAGAGTACGGGTCTGCCTCTTCAAATCGTTTGGCTGTTTTTTCTTTCAATGCTTTTAAATGTTGTTCCCTTGCAGAAGGATCTTTGATATTATTGCTTCCCAGACTCTCGAAAATACTAGCTATTTCAACGCTCGATAGCAAAGGCTCTTGATTCACCAATTTGAGAACAGAGACTTTCCGATGAATAAAATCAGAGAGCTCGATATCATAAACAATTAGTTCATTCGAAGCAATTTTTCTGAAGTCTAGTTCATCCAGCTTAAATGTACAACGTTTTGTAAAAGATACAATAGAAATAAACAAAGGATGATACTTCTTATCCAGAATTCTTTTCAGGGCCGCAACGTGTCCATAATTCTGTATAAACGGATTCATAAATTTGAATTTACCATTCATTGACCACAGTTTTCTTGCTTTCCCACCATACACAGTACCTTGATAATTCTTTGTCTCAATAACAAAAATACCATAAGGAGAAATAACCACATGATCAATCTGTGAATAACCAGACTTTGCTTTCGGATTCTCTACCATCATGTCACTTATGTACTTATATTCTTTGGAGAGTTGATCTAGTTGAATATCTATCTTGTACTCCCCAATTTCTCCTTTCCGCGCTGCAGTTTCTAGAGCACTCTTTTTTTCTGGGACAGATGGAGATGTTTTTGCTATTACCTTATTCTGTTTTTGCTTCTCTTTAAAAAGGTTTAGTAAGAATAACATGTTGCTCTCCCTGCAAGTAGAATTAATGCATTATATTGTTTAATTAATATACTAAGTATCTCTCGGGACCCTTGAAGACTTCCTTCACGTGCCAATAAATAAAAGCATCATTAGGGTAATAGCTTGTTTCAATCGGGTTAAGAATCTCATTCCCGTGATATCTCATCAGCCACTCATCAAATCCATTGGTCCCATGCGCATCCTGAGATACAATCATTCGGCGATCATTATTGATAGTAAAAACCCCTCTATCAAAAAGCTTATGGTGCAGGGAACATAACGCTATCCCATTCTCTTCTACGTCTGGTCCACCTGCCTGGTGCCATTTGATATGTGCTGCTTCCACTCCCACCAATGTATGGGCCAGACGGACATTAAAACCGCAAACTGCACAACTATATCCATATGCTCTAAGAATCTTATCTCGAAACTTCGAATCTCTCTTTCTCTTTTTTGAATATGTGAAGGAGAAGTCCAATCCAACTGTACTTAAAATATCATCATGAATCGAAGCAGGAAAATGTTGATCAAGAATTATTTGAGCTATTTCAGGGACGTGCTCCATATTTTCTTTAATACTTTTGTACACTTCAGGGGTAAAACCTCCTGATACATTCTCCTCCAACAGCTTTCTATTATTCGGATTTGACAGATTGACTTCCTTATCCAGCTCCCAAATGCCATCTCTTGAAAGTCTGACAAATGGCTCTTCTGGGTGATAGGATTTCCTGATTGGTCCAAAGTCTATTAACAGCCGCTTTAAGTCCTGGCGAGCTTGCTCATATGGTAATAATCTAGGATTATTCCTTTGCAGCTGTGCTAATGCATATAATAACAACAAAGGCTTATGAGGAGCTCTCTGATTCCCTTTTTTCCAAATGGTTAAGTTACTTATTGAGTTTTTTATTTCCTCAAGATACATATTGCTTAGCATCCTTAACCTCTATTAGGAATATCCCCTCCTGGAATCCTCCACGCTTCTCAGCTTTTTCGTAACGAACTTTCTCTACTTCTTCCATAGAAAATCCGTGATAGTTTGCTAACGCATGGATGATTTCTAGTAAATCATCAAGTTCCTCTACAGCTTCCTCGTTTGATTGGGATGCACAGTACTCGTCCAGTTCTTCATAGCTTTTTTCTTTGAGGTATTTTATGTAGTCTTGGTCATTCAAGATTTCTGTTGTGTAATTCTTTCCTGTTGCTTCGATAACTTGTGGTATTTTGTCTCGAACTAGTTTATTGTAAATTGGCATACATAATACCTCCGTAAAATTAATTACGCTCTCAAAATAATTTCTTTGTCTATCATCCAAAGAAGATACTCAATTTTGCTGTTTCGTTCATTCATTATATTAATAAAAGGTATACTAGTTTTAAAAGTTCCATAAATCAAACTTATTACTAATGAGAAACTTAAACTTATTACTATATAATAAATTTGCAAATTTGCAAATGATTTATCTAATCCGGGTAAAAAGAGAGCAAAAGTTGTAATGAATATAGCCAATGCAGTAAAATTATTGCTAATATCTTTCCTCTGGCATTGGAGATAAATCTTTATTTTCTTCAACTCTCCAATGGATCTTATTTCTTTCAATACGTTATATGCAACAACCTCATTTTCAGCATCTAATAATTTCTTTGTGGATTTCTTTATGCTTTCTTGCATTACAAACTTTTCTAGCTTAAGGTCCATATGGTTAATTTCTCTTTTATTGCTTCATTGTCCTACTTTCCCACTATCTCCATCAACCTCTCATGTATCCCCTGCCAATGCCCATTCAAATCCACCGTACAAACCCTAACTTCAAACCCGTGCATCCTATATTTTAAGTCAATTTTCTTATGAACCTCCGGATACAAAAGCACGCCATATGCTTTTCTACCTGAGTAGTATTCTTCATTCTTCAAGTAAGCAAAAAGCTGATAGAGATGAGCGCTTCTCACGGTTTCTTTTTCCCATTGTTCCGAGAAGATATTCTTATAAAACTTTGTATCTATGATTAATTTCTTGTTATCATATTCCAACGAAATATCTGTGGTCATTTTAGGAAGCAGTGTTGTCTCTTCTCCTTCTGCTGGCCAATACAATGATTCACTTTTGGCTTTGGATCCTCGAATTTCTTTACGATAAAAGTTCTTCACGAAATCCTCAAAGAGTTTGGCTAGTTTTCGGTGTTCTCGGGAATAGTCTTGGAATTGCTGCTCCGCTTGGCCTTCATGGAGTAAGGAGTTTTCCCAGATAAACTGGCAGATATCTAGCAAAAATTGATAATGCTGATTGTTACGGTGTAAGTTAATCTCATTAAATAACCTACTAGAAACCTTTATCAATGAAACATCATTAAAATAAGGAAGGATTTTAGTGAGTTCTTCTTTACATCCTCTCTCTAATTGATCCAACTTCGAGAGATGGTACAAGGTAGTCTTAATTATTTGATTGTGTAGAATGTTGTGGGTCATTTCATCTTCAAGAATATGCAGTTTGCCTCTTCTATAAGAGAAGGTTTCCATTGATTCTTTGAAGAGAACTTTCCCTCGAATAATACCGGACTCATCCCTTGTTTGGGTATACTCTTTGTAAAAGCCCTTTTTTATCAGGGCTTTTACTTTAATCAGCAATACTTTACTTAGCAGATTTACTAGGTCATTCTCATCTTCCCCAAAAACAGAAATAAAATCTTTTTCTTGCGGATGATTCCAGGCATAGGCAAGCATGTAATAGATGTTTTTTATCGGAATACGGCTATGATTTTCTGATGAGATCATCGACCTTATCCTCCTGGTCAAACCAATATTCTGCAAGCAGTGGTTTGATTTCCAACCGTACTACTCGTTCATACCAAGCTTGTTCATCTGTTATTTTTCCATCCGGTGAGAAATAGCTGTGGCCAATCTCAAAGCCCTTCCCTAAATTCACCACATCACCGGCTATTTCTTCATTCACTTCTTGCATAAATGTAATGATTTTCTCAATAAAGCCTTGACTGACCCCTTTTGTTTTCAAGAATTCCGTAAAAGCAGGTGTGGTAAAACCAGGTACGATATCTATAAAAGCAAAGCGTCTTCTAAGGGCATAATCAACAAGTGCTAACGATCGATCCGCTGTATTCATTGTGGCTATTACATAAACATTTTCAGGAATATAGAAGGTTTCTTCCCCCTTGCTATAAGCAAGCTTAATGGCATAGTTACTTCCTCGCTTATCTGCTTCAATAAGCATCATCACTTCTCCAAATATCTTGGAGAGGTTTCCACGGTTAATTTCATCAATAATAAAATAGAAATTCTCTTCAGGCTTCTCTTTTGCTTTTTTACAAAATGCATAAAACAACCCATCTTGCAGTTTGAAATGACCTTCTTCATTCGGCTTAAATCCTCTAATAAACTCCTCGTAAGAGTAAGACTGATGAAATTGCACCATCTCTATGTTTTCTAGCTGCTTTTTCTGCATATGCAAATAAGCAAGTCGCTTTGCCACAAACGTTTTCCCCACGCCAGGTGGTCCTTGAAGTATGATGTTTTTCTTATAATCTAGCGACTCTATGGCATCTTCAATTTTCTCTAAATCCATAAACACATCTTTAGAGATATCTTCTACGGTGTATGGTTTTACCTCTGGCTCATTTACCGTGCTTACACCAGTTGACGGTACTCCGTAGTCGTTTTTTCCTTCAATCCGTTTCAATATTGTTTCTAAAAACTCTTCATAGTCTGTAATATCAGTTAGTGTCTTCATATTAACCGCTAAATCGGATACATCCCATTCCCCTTGCTTTTTCCACTCCACCTCGCGAACAGATTGGTGGTATCCATTCTCAGGATCATAGTGATAATCAGAGGTAATTTCACCTAAAGCAATGATTTTACCTACACCACGTTTTATTAGGACAATATCTCCTTCCTTCATCTCACGAACAAACTGTTCATTAGCCAGAGCATCATTTGTCGGTGTATGCTCTGTGTTATAAAGCTCCCTTAGCTTTTCAGTAATCTCTCGCTTGTTTTTATACTTTCTCAAATCACCTAGCTTGTTCCAGCCAATCGAGATGTTGCCTTTACTAACGAAATTGACCCAGAATTTATTATTTTCACCCGCAGACATTAACCAATATCTTGGTGATGCAAATTCTTCTTCATCTTCTACTTTCACTTTACTCTTTTCAAAAACAAAGCTAAGAAATTGGTCTACTTCATAATAAACTGGCAAGTCCGTAAATCGTCCAACTAAGGCTTCGTACTTCCTTGCAAGTTGATTTTCCTTCAACACTTGTTGGAATTTCATGAATTTCCGTGCAAAAGTATCTCCACGTCTATACCCAGGATCAAGGCCTAAGACATTTTCTACTGCTACACGGTCTCTTTGGTTATAGAAGCAGTATTCTTCAGGAAAAATGTTTCCGATGATCTCACTAAGAGCGTTGGCACCAATACCAAACAATTTATAATCCTCATGATGCAAAAACTTATCCATTCTTGATTCAAGAGGATCTTGCCCATGAACGAGGTAATGGAAGCTGCTACGATATTTCTCAATCGGAGCATTCATAAATCCAAAAGCCCTGCTACGTGCAATGGCCATTCGATAACTATTTACATGCGCACCGATCTTTTGAAAATCCTCCCACTCCATCTTCAATATAAATTCTGGATCTTTATACTGTTGGAAGTAGTGATATGCCTTTGTTATGTACTCTACTTCCGTCAAAAAGCAATCTGCCTCTTGCTTGTAATAATGAAGGTAACTTGCTACTAAATCCATATTCATCTTTTCTTCTAGCGTACTTGGATTGTTCCAGAACCGATCTAAGTAACCAAACTCTTCATCTGTCAATTTATAATTCGTCATTTGCGGTGCACGAATAATTAATAGTTGGCTAGTTTCCGGGACTTCCTTAAGCTTTTGGCGTAAAAGCATACCCTCTTCTTTCGTTAACCTGCAATCTAGCACTTTTAGCTCCACAGAATTGTAATCGTCCTCTCCAACAAATGATTCCGTCACAACCTCTGTTAGCGCAATAATACCACCGCTATTTTTCTCCTCCCCATCGGAACGCCAAATAAATACCCTGTCACCAATTTTGATGTCATCACTAAAGTGTTTCTGCCTTATACTCCAATCAATCACATTTCCCTTTTTCACATACTCATTAATATCATGAAGATGCGGGTACTTCTCCTTATCTATCGTAAACCTTTGCGGGTTTCCTTGGAAAATCCAGTAAGACATTTTGTGTGCCTCCTTGTTTCTTCTTTAAGTAATATATTTCGACAAATAACCAGCATTTTCCTTCTCCAACAGGAAGAATGCTGGATATTTAATGCTTTTCCCCTTTACTTATCCCCTCCACTAAAATAAGCTAAAATTAGTCAAAGAAATGGAATAAAGGTGGTTCTATCATGAAAAAAACAGTACATGTTGTTGGGGCAATTATTGAAAATGAAAAAGATGAATTCTTCTGTGCTTTAAGAAGTCCGGAAATGTCTTTACCTAACTACTGGGAATTTCCAGGTGGGAAGATTGAAGTTGGAGAGTCTCCAGAACAGGCGTTAGTTCGTGAATTTGATGAAGAATTTGCTTGCAAAATTCGAGTGGGGTCAAAAGTCGAAGATACCACTTATGAATATGACAAAGTGATTGTGCGACTTGAAACATATGAAGCAAAACTAGTTGATGGACAACCTACTGCTTTGGAACATGCTGAAACAAAGTGGGTACCAAGACAAGAACTTTTAAAGTTGGATTTTGCTCCTGCCGATATCCCAGCAGTAGAGAAGCTTGTTAATGAACAAATCTAAATGAAATGATGTGAGGTTTAATGGAGCAACTGCAATTAATTCAAAAGATCGAGAATTCTCTTTATAAAGGATTTATTGATCAAAGCAGACCAGTGTCTGCACAATTTAAACCGAAGCTTTTAACAAATAAACATCATGAAAATGTATTATCTACATTTCTCCAAGAATTGAAAAATTGTATCACGTTTACTTTTTCTGTTGCTTTTATTACCGAAGGCGGTTTGGCAACTTTAAAAACGATGTTGTATGACTTAAAAAGAAAAGGGATAACAGGTCGCATATTAACTTCAACTTTCCTAAACTTTAACCAACCAAAAATGTTTAAGGAACTTCTCAAATTGGATAACGTTGAAGTCCGTTTGACAAGTGAAAAGGGCTTTCATTCTAAGGGCTATATTTTTGAACATGATGACTATTACTCATTAATTGTCGGTAGCTCCAATTTAACAGATAGTGCATTAAAGGCTAACTATGAGTGGAATGTCTTTCTAACTTCTCTAGAAAGCGGAGAAATAATAAACCATTTCAAGAATCAATTTGAAGAAGCTTGGGCTGAGTCTATTCCTTTAACGGATGAATGGATAGCTAATTACAAACAACATTATGAGTTACAACCTTTTGTAAAAAGTGTTGGTCCTAATTCTTTAGAGCTAAATGCTGCCTATTTAACAAATGCACTTGCACACAGCCTGTTGATCCAACCTAATAAAATGCAAACCGCTGCACTTGAGCAATTAAAAGCTCTTCGTGCAAAAGGTGCACAAAAAGGACTTATTATCTCAGCTACTGGTACAGGTAAAACATTTCTTTCTGCTTTTGATGTAAGAAACTTTTCTCCTCAAAAGATGCTGTTTATCGTACACCGTGAGCAGATATTAAAGAAAGCTATGCAAGATTATCGGAAGATTCTTGGTGGACATGAAGATGATTATGGGATCCTGTCTGGAAACACAAAAGACATCCATGCAAAATACTTGTTTGCAACAGTCCAAACTATCTCTAAAGATAGCTATTTACAGCGATTTGCAAAAGATCAATTTGATTACGTTCTGATAGACGAAGTACATAAAGCAGGAGCTCAATCTTACCTAAAAATAATCAATCACTTTACACCACAGTTTTTGCTCGGTATGACAGCAACACCTGAGAGAACAGATAACTTCAACATTTATGAGTTATTTGATTACAACATCGCATATGAGATTCGACTACAAGCAGCCTTAGAGGAAGATATGCTTTGTCCCTTCCATTACTTTGGTGTGTTGGACTATGAACAAAATGGACAAACAATTGATGATGCAACGGAATTGCGAAAATTAGTTTCTTCAGAGCGTGTGGCACATATAATAGAAAAAATTAATTACTATGGATTTTCAGGTGACCGCGTTCGAGGGTTAATGTTTTGCAGTTCAAAGGAAGAAGCTCGAAACCTTTCTGTTTCATTAAATGTCGAAGGATTAAAAACAATTGCGTTAACCGGGGACAACTCACAAGAAGAGCGTGAAGAAGCCATTCGTAAACTAGACAATGGTGAACTGGAATACATATTAACGGTAGATATATTTAATGAAGGAATTGATATACCTTTCCTAAACCAAATTGTTATGCTTCGCCAAACACAATCTAGCATTATTTTTATCCAGCAGCTTGGGCGTGGTTTGCGTAAACACGATTGTAAGGACTATGTGACAATTATCGATTTTATTGGAAACTATAAAAATAACTATCTAATTCCAATTGCTCTATCAGGTGATCAAACACTAAACAAAGATAACATCCGCCGCAAAACAGTCAACACAGATTATATTCAAGGTGTATCTACCATAAATTTTGAGGAAATCGCTAAAAAGAAGATCTTTGATGCTATTAACAATACCAATCTATCTACACTAAAAACATTACGTGATATATATACAGAAATGAAAAATCGCCTGGGGCATATCCCCACTCTCTATGACTTTATTCTGCAAAATTCAATAGATCCAGAAGTTATTATAGGGTATTCAGGTAGCTACTATCAGTTCTTACTGAAAATGAGAGAGCCTGTTGCATCACTTACTGAATATGAACAAGCCATCTTAAACATGATTTCAAAAGAGTTTTTAAATGGTAAACGCATCCACGAAATTCTATTAATTGAGATGCTGCTTTCTGAAGAAACTGTCTCAAAAGAAGCATTTAAACAAAGGTTAAAAGAGATCGGTACCTATGTGGATGACGCGACCATCCAATCTGTTGAAAACATCTTTTCACTAAGCTTCCATGTGCAAAACGATGTAAAGAAGTATCATAACAAGCCAATTATTGATATTCAAAATGGAAGCTATCAATTCAACCAACATATACAGGAGAGTTTACGTGATTTGAATTTTAAAAATTATATTGAAGATATTGTTAAGTGTGCCTATGTTAAAAACGGAAAGTACGACAAAACAAGGGCACTAACATTGTTCGAAAAATATTCACGTAGAGATGCCTGCAGGTTGTTAAATTGGCCACATGATGATTCTTCTACCATTTATGGTTACCGTGTAAAACATAACACATGTCCGATTTTTGTTACGTATCATAAAAAGGATGAAGTAGAAACTAGCCAAGCTTATGGTGATGAGTTTTTAGCACCTGAATTATTTAGATGGTTCACCCGTAACCGGTTGACACTTGATTCACCAGAAGTTAAAAAGATCTTAACATATAAAGATACCGGAACAGAACTTCACCTATTTTCAAAAAAGGATGACGGAGAAGGTACTGATTTTTATTATCTAGGTCAAGTTGACGTTTCTCTCGAAAGCGCAAAGAATGAAACTATGCCTGATGGGAAAGGAAAATACCTACCTGTAGTTACGATGAATTTGGTTTTAGAGCAGCCGGTTCAGTATGATATATATCATTATTTGGTTGAAGAATAATAGATATAAAAAACTCGAAGTTGGTATTTCCCTTCGAGTTTTTTCAGTTTTTTAAAAAGTAAAACACTCGTCCTATTGTGGATTCAGTATTTAAATTTCCCCCTAATGTTTCTGATCTTGATGTTTCTTTAAAATCTTAGCCGCTCGACTTTTCACTTTTTCTGGAAGTGATTGAATTTGCCAATTTCTAAAAGCGCTCCATCGCATATTCAGAACTGTGTCATCCGTCATAACCAAATTAGTGCATTTTTAAAGGCTGAAGTGAAGAAGAGCTCTCCAGTTGAAATACATGCTTCACTCGTTTATAAGATTGCGGATGGTATCTTTGAGGGTAGTCAAGAGAAACCATTTAATGATCAGGAATATCTGTTGGATAACGTGGAAGTTGGAGCATCCCACTTTGTCGCAGCCACTATAGAGAAAGAAAAATCTACTATGCCTAAAGACAATAGCAATACTAAAATTTTGCTGACTGAATATCGCACCAAAAAAGCAAAACAATTAAAAGTAATGCCCTATCATATTTTCAGCAATAGATCCTTGGATATCCTTCTTGAGAAAATGCCGCAAACCATTGAACAGTTACTAGAAATTGAAGGCATTGGTCAGAAAAAAGCAGATGATTACGGACATGATATTTTAACAATTTTACAGACAAAGAATAATGATAGATTCCAAGAATCCCCCAAAGTAGAGCCTGCAAAAGTAAAAACGGATGACCTACGATCTCTTTTAATGGAATATCGTAAAACTCGCGCCCAGGAGCTTGATGTAAAGCCATACTATATCTACACTAACAAAACATTGGAAGCTATTCTGGAGCGAAAGCCTCGTACTATAAAAGCTTTATTAGAAATTGAGGGTATCGGACCTAAGAAAGCTGGTGAGTTTTGGGAAGGGATTATAGCAATAATAAATTGAAACTTGATGTAACCTAGCTATTCAATAACGAAGGAACTGGCGTAAACACCAAATCCTTCTGACTGGCAGGACTTTATCGGGACGTACAGTGATGGTACCGAATCCTACGAGGTGGAGCTTGGTGATAGTAAGGTGATTATCAAGGATGTGCAGAATAACAAGGAACTTGTCGGCCATACCATTGAGCGCAACCGCTTCTTGACGAGGGAATACGGGCTTGTTAGTTTCATAGATATTAACTGCGTTGTGACGTTGGGGTTTGATTATGCTTGGCGTTATGCGAAGCAGAAGAAGAGTGCGCTTGTGTGGCAGTCTTAATAGATGAAAGAAAGTCACCTTTTAAATGGAAGGTGACTTTTTTGTATACAGATGGATTAAAACTCTTTTAGATGCACCATAATAACGTTTCTCGCTGAGGTGGCCATTTTTTTGAAAGCCAGCCTGAAGTAAAGTGTCTTCATGAAGTTCTTAACATTCGTTCTGATTTTATAATGTAAGAGGGAGGTCCCACCCCAGCTTTCCTTAAGTTTAGCAAAGACCTGTAAAATCCACTCTTCAACTAGCATTTCATCAAGACCTCGTTCCAATAATCCCTCAAAAGCGCAAATAAGCCTTTCATCTTCATCATCCACAAACACCACAACACTGAACAGACTTGGCATTAAAGAATCCAATAACCTTTTTGTGTCATTCAAGTTATAGCTAGGATGATGGATAACAGCACATAGAAGATCTGCAGCATGTGCAATGCTATGTGCCCAGCCTTTCTCTTCCACATAGCCACGGTAATCTTTCTCTAACCGAAAATATGATTCACACTTGTCCACTACATCCCTCACCTGTTCCACTGAAAGAAACGATAATTCCTTGTCCTTGTTGAGGATGGAGGCTATTACCAAAGAAGAGAATGACCTTGTAAAAACAGAATCCTCATTTGACTCTCCGATTCTGTAGAATAGCTTGTCCAGGCAGTTATCCAGAAGCTTAGTTATTTGCAACTTAGTGAGATACTCCCCAATTATTAGCCTATGAAAGATCTCATATATTCCTTCTCTGAGATCTTCATCTGTTGTTCCGATATTGACTAGCATTTCATTAATTCTGTTGTCCAAATCATGATTTACTAACTCTGCTCTGTCCTTGGTGTCCAGATTGTTTAATAATTTCTTTAACTCCATAGAAATAATAATTCCTCTCCTAAAATTAAGACTATTCTTCCTAAGTCCTGTTCTCAACCTTGAAATCTTTCAAACAATAGTAATAAATTGAACTTCTTTGCCATTTTTCCCCTATTTAACTTTGATAGATTTCTAATTCAATCCAGTTTTTTATATAATTCAAAAAGATTGAGCAATTCCTCTCCTAATCTATTATCATACGGCCATGAATCTATTATTATTCGCGGATATGAAGGCAGGAATTTATCTGGAGATAGAACTGAGATCATTTCCTTTACTTCAAGATGTATCTTTGTTAATTGAGACAAGTAGTATTTCTCATCGTTGTTCGTTTTACATACCTCAATCTCTTTATCAATCTTCGCTATAACTCTATTTGCTACGTCTAAAAATTTCGAGGTTTTATTAGATTGTCCAGATTGTTTATATACCATTGTTCCATTCCTCCTATATATTCAGAACCATACTGAAATTGTGGCCCTGCATTCCCTTTTATTATTATTGTACCAGGTCTAATCTGCCATTGTTGAATACCAGTCATCCCATTCCATTCAGGTGGAAGAGCCAAATTTTTGCGATTAGTTAAATCTGTAAATGTCTCATATAAATATCTACCTTTGGCACTTGCATTTACGTTATCATAAAACCTTAATCCATAGGTACTATTGTCGGCAATATCCAATCTAATCGTTCCGGCATCAAAAGACTGGAGAACCTGTTTTCTAAATGGTCTAGGAACGCCTTCAGTTTTTAAAAATTCAGATGCTTCCTTAATACCTTCATAGGATGGAATTCTATCAACTTGTTCTAAATTAGCCGCCTTTTTAAAACTATCAACACTCGACCTACCTATCCTTACTCCCCCAACCTCATTACTCAAAACCTCCGAACCCTTCAAAAGCTTTACACCCTTATCCACACCCTTCGTCCCAACAATGGCAAGCGCCACTTCCCCAAACCCCCGGCCGAACCATTCCGAGCGACTTTCGGCATCTCCATGTACAACGTCCTTTTTCCAGGAGTCGGAGATCGATTTCCATATGGCTTTGCCGGTTTCTACCGGATGAGTGATGACGTGGATGGTGCCTTTGATGGTTTCGACTGGGTGGGTGACGGCGTGCCAGATCCCTTCGACTGTGGAGACCACGGCAGTACCGAGGCCTTTGCCAAATCCTTTAACCGAATCTTTTACAGTATCCCAAATTGATTTCTTTTCAATCTCTTCAAGCTTCAGCGACTGTACTCTCTTTTCGGCTTTAATATAAAGGTCCATCGAGTGGTCGATACATTGATAAAGGTCCTGCATCCTTTTTTCAGAAGCATTTATCCTCGTTACTGCATCGTTCAGCTGCTGCCCTATGTTCCTGCGATTTGCCACCTGGCTATCCACGTGATTCAGGAGCATCGATAGGGAAACCTTTGAGTCGGTCAGCTTGGAGGATAGCTGCTTGATTTGTTTATTAACAGATTTCGTGTGATTGATCTTTATTTCTATTTTTGACACGGCATTACCTCCATCTAGTCAAACATGCACTTGAGATCTTGTAGTGTTTCCCGGATATAAAACGGCCTGTTGTGTTGAACTATGGAGCTTGCCAGTGGGGACATTTCATCCAGGACAATCAGTTCTATTTTTATAGGGAGCTGGAGCTGCTGATTTATGAGACGATATAGGGTCTGAACAAGCTCTGTACTCCCTTGACTTTGCTCATCTAGCTCCAGTGCCAGCAGCGGGAAGGACTGCTCAGCGGAGGAAGGATGAAACAAATGGGTAAGATATGCTTTTTTGATAGCGTTGTAGTCTTTTAGATTTGCACACAAAACTTCCATCGATTGCTCCGGAAGGTCTATCATCTGTTCCGTCAGTAGGCTTTCTCTTTCTTTTTCAGGAAGCTGATCAAAGAAGTAGTGTAATATCCTGCCGTCCCTCAGCGTTTCCAGTTCTTCTTGGATCATTTTCTTGCTGGGTTCGAATCCCGGATTCAGCACCCAATGGGTATCTGTCTCTACCATTTCGAGAAGCATGTTCGCCGGTATTTGTATGTATGGGTAGTTTGACTTCAGTATGGCTTGAAACTTGTCGACGCTAGTAAATACGGGGAGAATGAGTTCCTCTTCCATCTCGATATATTTTAGATTCAGTGTCTCTTCGCCATCTGAAACCGTCCCGATGACAACTACCTCCTGATCCAGCAAGGCTTTGTAAAAATGATAGCGGCTGGCTGGATCGTTGATGGCTTTTGCCAAAATAGAATCAAAAGAGTCTTGGAACTCTTTGCTTATCATGGTTATCTAATTCACTCCTTCTACACCAGCTATTTTCCCATATTATAGAATGTCCTGGAATAGAATATTGTCGTTTTGTGTCAAGCGAGTGAAAACACTGTGCATGACCACCAAGAAATAAATTTAGTACCAGTAGATCCGCATATAAAACGATTTGGCGTTATCCGAAGTAGAAGAATGCATTATTTGTCCTATTTTTCTGCCAAATCTAAATATTCAGTATTATGATATAATGGATATTATTTTGAAGGGAGATGAATTTGTGGAAAAACAAGAATTTCTAGATCAATTAAAAGAGCTAGCTGAGATTCAAGGGACTCCCGGACAGGAAATGAAGGTTGTTAAGGTATTAGCAGATTGGTTTAACGAGTTTGCTGATGAGGTAGAAGTGGATCACATGGGAAATATTTATGCTTATTTACATGGAGCAAATCCAGGACCAACTGTCATGGTTTCTGCACATTCCGATGAAATTGGACTTGTTGTCCGTGATATAGATGAAAGAGGCTTTATTCGAGTGGAGCGGACAGGTGGTGTGATTGAATCGCTCCTGATTGGCCGAAAAGTAAACGTAAATGGGCACTTTGGAGTAGTTGGTGTAAAAGCCGGTCACTTGCAAACACCTGAAGAAAGAAAAACAATCCCTTCTATTTATGAGTTATATGTTGATGTAGGTGCGGGTTCTAAAGTAGAGGCTCGTGAAATGGGCATTGAAATCGGTGATCCTATTACATATATTAGTGAAATTGAACAATTTTCTAATCCTGACTTAATATGCGGAAAAGCCATAGATAACCGTTCATGCTGTGTACTATTACTTCAGCTATTTAAATCTCTATATGAGGAGAAAAATTTCTCCGGGACTTTAGTTGGTGTGATTGCCGTTCAAGAGGAAGTAGGATTACGTGGCGCAAAGGTTGCGACCTATAAAGTTAACCCAGATTTTGCGATTGTGCTGGATACCATTCCTTGTGCAGATACGCCAGACAGCTTAAATAGTGGCTATCCTGTAGGAATTGGAAGAGGACCCGTATTCCCTGCTTTAGCTGGTGGCTCTGTTCGTGGAAATATTATGTCTCCATCGTTTAAGAAGCTGTTAACGAAGTATGCTAATGACTTAGATATTCCCTATCAATTAGCTGTTATGACAGGAGCTACCACTGATTTGGCAGCCGTTCACCTAGAACGAGAAGGTGTGCTCGCAGGTGCGGTAACATTTGCACGACGCTATTCCCATTCTCCAGTTGAAGTTGCTCACCTACGTGACTTCGAGCAAGGCTTTACATTACTTCACAAATTGATCAGTGATGTAGAGAATTGGGGAGAGATGAAATTTATTTAAAATGAGCCACCTTTTAGTTAAAAAGGAAGCATTACCTCAAGTTGAAAGTAATGCTTCTCTTTTTAAGCTAGTTATACTGCTTAATTTCTCTCACTTCTACTTTAAAGAACTCCTAAAATTAAAGCGGTGTTTAGATACCGTAGACACCGTTCCCCTCCATCCGTCAATCTCTCAGCAGCCTTAAGCATCTTTCATGTCCAATCCCCATTCTTGTTTCACATAGTCCTACCTTGTAGAAGATTTTTATTCATAAAAAGATTTCCATATGGTTACATTAAAAAATAAAACTAGGGGGATATATCAGGATGACTTCCAGTAAAACGCCTATCACATCATCAGAACTAGCTAATTTGTGGATGGCTTATCAAGAAAAAACCATGATCCTCAGAATATTGGAGCATTTTATTGAGCATGCCGATAATGATGAAAAACAACTGTTACAGTCTCATTATACTAACGCTGCCAAAACCGTAGAAATCATTACAAGTATTTTCCAACAAGAAGGCGCAGTCATTCCTATTGGTTTTACAGAAAGCGATGTACATAAAAGCGTTCCAAAGTTGTTTGATTACCTGTACGATATCATGTATTTGCATATGATGACTAAAGTAGAAATGAGCTTATATGCACTTTTTACAGGCATGTCCTATCGAAAAGATATTGAAGATTTATTTATAGGGTTGACCGCAGAATCCCAAGCGATGAACAGCCAATCAACTCAATTCCTTTTAGAAAAAGGGGTACTTGTACGTCCAGCTTTTGTAACAATGCCAAAAGAGGTTCATTTTGTACAGGATGATAATTATATGGATGGGTTTAAAATGTTTAGTGAAACAAGATCCCTGAATACAGTTGAAGTTTCTCTCATCCATCATGCCATTGAAACAAACCTAATAGGGATGCAATTAATGATTGGATTTGCTCAAGTTGCTGCTGATAAAGAAGTGCAACACTATTTTGCCCAAGGAATGAAATTATCAAAAAAAATCGAAATCGAGTTAGGTGAATTTTTACGCCAAAGTTTTATTGAACCCCCTGCTACTCATGCAGGTAAAGCAACGACGTCAAAAATCGCGCCATTCTCTGATAAATTGATGATGTACAACACCAGTTTGTTATCTTCATTTGGGCTTGGAAGTAATGCTTTAGGAGGTGCCTTTAGTTTACGAAGTGACTTACCGGCAAAAATGGCCTTGCTTGCAAAAGATATTTTCACTTTTACTCAAGATGGTGGAAAGATTATGATTAAAAAAGGCTGGCTGGAAGAACCTCCGCAAATTGAGGATCGAAATAAACTAACTAAATAATAGAACCCACATTAGATCCCTTTGAAGTATTTTTACCCGTGCTTTTTTGGGACTTGGACATTACCAATTTTTTTAATATTGCAATTAATTCCACTTATACACAAAACGAGGACCTTTCTCCATAAGATTGGAGGAAGGTCCTCGTATACAACTTTAATCACCTACATGTTTTCTATCTCCAAAATACTCTGTTTCGCGTCTTCGACTATTACCTCTTTTGCTAACGCACCACCGAATGTAGAATGCATATTTTTTCATAATAAGGAAAAAATTTTCGAGAGGTGATTTAATGAAACTGAAGGACTTGCAAGAAAATGATGATTTTGTTCAGAGAGAAGTGAAAAAAGGATTTTCAACAATCACTCTTTATTATCTTAAATCACTTTGTGATGAAAAAAGGATTACGAATCATGTTATCTCACCTTTTTATGAAATAGATGGAATAAATGAATTTATAGATTATGTAAAGTCGTTTGAAGAATGGGCTTTGATTGAAGAAGAAAAAAGTGCGGTTGAAAAGATTTTCAGCGGATTTGTCATAATCTCGCAGGAGAATGAAATATACGCTATTAACCTGGATAATTTTGAAGTCCGTTCTCTAGGAGAATCAACAGAAGAAAGTGTTCTTCAAGGACCCAAAGATGGATTAAGTGAGAAAGTAGGTACATCCTTAAACGTTATTCGCAACCGGTACAGGAAAGAAACGTTGATAGCGAAAAACCACACATTGGGGCAAAATTCAAAGACAAAACTTATGATTCTGTATGATAAACACCTCTGTGACCAGGATATTCTTCACCACCTGAATAATAAACTCGAAAACATCGAAGTGGATGTATTGCAATCAGCGGGTCAGTTGCAGAAATTATTGATCGATAGTAAGTGGTGCCCATTCCCGCTATTTTTGACAACGGAACGCCCAGACAGAGTAGTTACGAACCTGTCGCAAGGGAAAATTGTCTTTCTGATTGAAGGTTCTTCATGGGCTTTACTGGGTCCAGCCAGCTTCTTTGATTTTTTCAAATCGATGGATGATCCCGTAGAATTGCCAATCGTAGGAAAGTTTTTTATTACGATTCGATATATCGCACTAATGATTACGCTTTTCTTTCCTGCTTTATACGTAGCAGTGATTTCCTACTCTCCGGAAATTCTGAAAGTCCAATTTGCGCTCTTGATTGCTGGGAGCAGAATATCGGTGCCTTTCCCTTCCTACTCGGAAATTATCTTTATGATGCTTATGGCTGAATTTTTAAGTGAAGCTAGTATTCGTTTACCGAGAACAATCAGCTCTTCCGCCACAACGGTAGGTGGCTTGATTCTTGGTCAGTCAGCATCACAGGCTGGCTTGATTGGCAATGTGATGATTGTGGTGATTGCTGCGGTTGCACTTTCGATTTTTGTTATTCCGATAAACTCGATGCATCAAGCAATCAGGATCATCAGATATCCTTTAATTATTCTCGGAAGTTTATTTGGATCGATCGGCGTATTGATAGGCGCTTTTGCACTTATCGCATATCTATGCAATTTACGCAGTCTAGGTAGACCGTATATGCAGCTATTTGCTAATAACTGATTGTAGGTGGATATTCATGCTAAGGCAACGCTATTACATATACTTGTTTTCTATCAATGCACTAGTATGCTTAGCAGCTTTTATCCCTCAGTTTCTATATAAAAACCGCTACAATGGCAGTTTATCTAGTCTTGTCATATCCACCCTGGCTGGAACGCTGCTACTATTTTTATATCAAGCCCAATTCAAAAAATTCCCGGGACAAAACATTTCAGGGATGTTGAATAGAGTCTTGCCAGGCGTGTTAAAAAGATCGTTTCTTTCTTTGAATTACATTCTCAGCATTTTTACTGGCGTCTTGTTTCTTACCTCCATTATGCAAATCATCGGGGAATTTCTGACCCTGAACTCAACTATTATCTATTATTTTCTTCTCCTATTAATCGTATTTTCTATACTGAGTGAAACAAATTCCATCTTGTTCATGCTGGAAATCACTATTTTATTTGTTACACCCTTATTCCTCCTTATACTGCTGAGGTTTTTTACAGACGACTTGGTACTAGTGGATTCCATGAAAGAATCGTTGACTTACTTCATGCATTTTCCAAAGTGGCAATCAGTTGTAGCCGGATTATTTGTATTTACGGGATTTACAAATTTATTGGTCTATCGGGAACATATTCTCCCTTTTACGAAGAAACATCTATTCATCATATGGCTAATCTCTTGCGGTGTTCTTTTTTCTTCCTATTTCATACCAATAGGATACTTCGGACTTAAAGGTGCAGGACTCGAAAACCATGTATGGATAACCACCATAGACAGCATGCATATCAACTACTTTTTTCTGGAAAGAATCGTGTTAGTTTTCATTCTTGTCCTGATTGGCGTTACATTGATGTATCTAATACTAACTTATCACTCGTCAATTAAATTTCTTCAGATGATGACAGAAGATTACGGAGGAAAAACAAAGTGGGTCGGTATATTTATCATCGTTATCTCAGCTTTCATAACTCAGTATTATACAGACGAAATAAACCTTTTGAGGTTTTTCTTTTACTTCTTCGTTTTCCGAATTTTTATGGACCTAATCTTAATCGTTCTTCTATTTTTTGCTTCAAGAAAGGCAATGTAAAAGCACTATTTGCTACGTTGATATTATTTCCTTTTCTCCTTTCTGGGTGCTCTTTTATGGATATTGATAAACGCGCCTTTGTCACTGCAATTGGCATTGATGAGTCTGACAGCATGGAAAAAAAATATAAAGTGACACTCAAAATTTCACTTTCAAAAGGAGATCCAGCGACAACCGGAGCTGAGTTCACTCTCCTATCTACCGATGATGATTCTATTTCTGAAGCCTTAAAAAGCATGATATCCATGACAGATAAGGAACTATTCTACGGACAGACCAAAACCATCCTTATCGGTGAAAAAGTTGCTGAAAAAGATATTCGCCCCATTTTGGATTACTTCGTAAGAAGAGCTGACATACAAAGGACTGCCTATTTAGGTGTCGCTGTCCCGTCTTCCAAACAGGTCCTGGAGTTTAAACCTGATGTAGAGCAAGTAGCGGGCAGTTATTTATACTCCCTGTTTGAGGAAACTAGTGCGGACTCCCCTTATGTACATGCATTACCACTATTTGACGCTTTCAGGAGAGAGACAGAAGAGGGGATGAATATTGCAATGCCAATCATTGAAGTGCAAGGCGAAAAAATTCAAGTTGATACCATTGCCTTATTCAGCCAAACGGGAATGGCATCAAAACTTAACCCAAAAGAAACGGAAATTTATAACCTTTTGACTGCAGGAATGAAGAACGGCAGTACACTCATTCATACTAAAGATGGTGCTTATACAATCAGCATTTCAAAGGGGAAAACAAAAACCAGAATGATAGCGGAGAAAAACAACATCATTTCAACCGTTTTTCATATTAAACTGGATGCAACCGTCGAAGAGAAAATGGATGATCAACTAAAGCTCAATAACGATCAAGTAAAGAAAATACAGGACGAAACTGAAAAAACAATAAAAACAGAGGTCTATTCCCTCCTTGATACTATACAGAAAACAAAGCTGGATCCCATGGGGCTTGGCCTAAAATTCAACTCGAGCAATTTTCAACATAAAGATTTAAATCAATTTTATGCTAACCTCAAGTTTGAAGTAAAAGTGGATTGCAGGATAAAGGAAGCTGGTATTGTGGAATGAAGTAAAGCATAAGTCACTTTTCCACTAAAAAAAGTGACTTACATGGAAAATTCTTCATCCACCAATGCCCTTTGTTTGACATACATGATGATTTTCCTTGCCTCTGCCTCCGCCCGCTTTCTCCCCATTTCACTCTCAAACCAGTTATCCTCACGTGTTGTGAGGTCATTCACCGGGCAGAGGGTATAGGTGATCCATGGCGGCATATAGGTTTTCAGCGTCAGGTGGAGTCTTTTCATATGGAATGCCGTGGTGACAATGATCAGCCTGTCTATATTCTGGAGGAAAAATGCCCGATCTAGCACAAGCATGGACGCCAGCACATTTTCTTTTGTGTGAAGAGATATGTCCTCTACTAAAATATCATGTTCAGGAACTCCAAGTTTGATTGCTTCGTTCTTCAAAGCAACTGCCTCTGGATCCGATTGTCCCTCCCAAGTCACGCCACCGGAGCACAGGATCTTTCCGGCTCGGCCCTTCTGGTACAGCTTGACCGCCATTGGCAAACGGTATTGCACTGCCTTACTGCTCCCAACCACCAGAATACATTCGCCGCTTTTCCCATCATCCTCCATGCCTTTGAACAGGAGGCTTGTTATTTGATTATCAGTTAAACAATTTTCATCCAAATCTGAAACAAACATAAGGTCACCTCGATTAATTTTGTCGCTTGTACAACTCCCTTCTTATAAAATACTCCATGCAACACGATATTGTGATACAAAACGACAATTTTTCCTTTCAATAATATATTCTTGATAAACAAAAGCCACCTTTTTGATAGGGTGGCTCTTCTACGATTTCTATTGAACATTTCTCTCAGCAATATACTTATTTTTTCAAAACTATTATATCGGCCCTATCCTTCTGAGATTACTAGAATAGTATGTATTAACTTGCAAAGAAGGGGGGTGAAATATATGGCAGTAAAAACGTTTAATAACCGTAGCGCAGCTTCTTTGCAAATTGCTCTTCTTGTCCGTCAAGGTACAAACCCAGCAAACTATGCTGGTGAAGTGGTGTTTACACTTGCACCGGGACAAACGAGAACGATCACCTACGGAAGTGTGCTAAATGAATTCCTGAATGGGGTTGTCATCTCTACGAATTTCAATGGAGATATTTATTCGAAAACCCAAATCGTAACAGTAGCTCAAACTCAATTGGACAACCTATTGAACACGAATAGTATAATCGATATCCTACCAATCTCCACAGATTATGTAATGTTTGGGCGTAATCCCGTTGTTGTAGTTCCCTCCCCCTAAATGAGTAAGATACTCAAAAGAGGAGTCACCTTTTTTATGAAAGGTGGCTCCTCTATTTATGGGGACAGGTCCCCAAAGAAAGGCCCTCCGAAAGCCAGTTGAATAACTTTTCGGAGAGCCGATATAAGCTTATTTGCCAAATTTAATTTTCATTGCTTCAGCCATGATTTTCGGGAGATCTGTGTTATCATGCATTCCTATGAATCTATCTGATTGTGGACCATAAGCGTAGACTGGTAAATCAGTTCCTGTATGTGCGCTGCTTGTCCACCCCACCAACGCCCTGTCACTTATCACTTCATTTATGGCGAGTGCCGGTTTTTCCGCATTCCTTATAGCAGCCACTTCCTTATCGAAAAGCTCCAGCTTTGTATATTCTTTCACTATTTCCTTCACATTACTTCGATCATCATTCAATTGTTCTGCCATCATATCGCCAGTTGCCTCTACTTGATGGAGAATATCAATATTCAAGTCATATTGGCCGTTTGACCCGACGGACATTCCTCCTGTTTCATGATCACCAGCAATCACGACAAGGGTGTTGCCATCCTTTTTCGCAAATTCAAGGGCAGCCTCGACTGCTTCATCAAACGCTTTTGTATCATTCATGGCCCATGCAGCATCGTGAGCGTGACCTGCCCAATCAATCTGAGAACCTTCCACCATCAGAAAGAAACCATGTTTGTTTTGTTTAAGGGCACCGATGGCTGCGTTCGTCATTTCCGCGAGGCTTGGTTCGTTTGTCTCTTTCCGCCCCATTTCCGTTGCCATTGCATCCTCTGCGAAAAGTCCAAGAACCTTTCCGCTTTTTGCAGCAGCCAATTGTTCACGATCTGATACATATTCGTATCCATTTTCTTTTGCCTGTTCAATAAGATTCGTGGAAGGCTGTTTGCCACCTTCAGCTACTGTGGTAAAGTAATCACGTCCGCCACCGAAGAGGACGTCCACTCCATTTTCAAAATATTGTGGGGCAATGAGCGCTTCATCACCGCGTGAGGAGACACTAGCTCCGAAGACAGCCGGGGTTGCATGGGTAATCGTGGACGTCGCCACAAGCCCTGTGGATTTTTTGGATTTCTCTGCAGCATCGAGAATGGAGTCCACTTCTTTCCCATCAGGTGTCACACCAACCATCCCATTATTCGTTTTCACCCCTGTAGCCATTGCAGTACCTGCTGCAGCGGAATCTGTCACCTCTGTATCAGCAGAATGGGTTTTGATCAGGCCTTTCACATGTGAATCAAATGAAGAATCTTCTCCTTTGTACCAGCGATAGTTTGTGGCATAGGCGGCATTATATCCGTCAGGAATCATGTAAATGACGTTCTTTACCTTTCCTTGCTTTTGATTAGCTACTATTTCTGGTTTTTTTGCCTCTGTTTCCTCCAAACCGATATTGACGCCCAGTCCGGATAATAGAACACCTGCCGCAATCACAATACTTGAAGTTTTTTTCAACATGGTAATTCCTCCCTCATATTTAGCTACAAGAAAATGATAACAAGCTCTTGTAAAAGGAGTATGAACCTACCATTAATGGGCAGTGAAAAAATTAAGGCTAATCGCCCTATTCCAATTTCCTCTCATTTTATTATCAGTGACAAATGGAGGAGGTGGTAAACGATTTACTAGTAAGAGTGACATAGATGATATTTCAATAGGATTACTATGTAAATGGAGGGAATTTTCCAATACTATAAAAACCTGAAAAGTCAGGATTTTATTTGTAATAACATACATTTACAAAGGCTTAACAAGTAAGAGGGGGACAGGTCCCATGTCCCTCACATAAAGTCAGTGGGGACACAGGACTTGTCCCTACTCAATTGGGGGTGTTTGTTAGAATGCTTGCTGAAGTTGTTAGAATGTTGTTGATATGTGTTAGAATGTTTGGACATTCTGTTAGAATGATACAGAAATCGGTTTGTATGCAGGAGATTAGACTGCAAAATACCGTCTCAGAAGTTGTCAACTTTCTCATTTATTCTAGCAAACTGCGGATTTTTTCTAGCAAGTTGGCCATTTATTCTACCAAACACCTCTATTATTCTACCAATCTCGACCAAGCCAGCAAAAATGCCGTTCGAAAAGTCAACAAACAAACTTCTCGAACGGCCTCTTCTTTATTTTGCAACAACTAACTTCCCGAGTTTCCTTATTCCTTCCACTATCTCCTTCTCCCCAGCATAGCTGAACGACAGTCGCAGGTACTCTTTTCCTTCTACCTGGTCCAGAAAAAAGTGTTTTCCAGGAATGTAGGCTACCCCTTCTGACATAGCCTCTGACAGCAGTTCTGCGGTATCGACTCCCCGAATCCTCACCCAGGCAAAATATCCTCCTTCGGGCACAAACCAAGTAACGGATTCTGGCATGCTTTCCTGCAAGGCTAAGAGCATGGCCGCACACTTTTCACGATAGGACTTCTTCAGCATCACGAGCCTTGCCTCGTAGTCGATGTTTTCCAGAAAAGTTGCCATTGTGGCATGGGCAAACGGATGATCGAGGTCTTTTTTGAACCACCATTGTGCTGTAATGAAATCACGCGTTGCTGCTACCCAGCCGATCCGCATGCCGGGTGCCACGACCTTGGAGAGGGAACCGATATGCAGCACCCTTCCCTCTTTGTCCATCGCCTTCAACGTCTCGGGGCTTTCGTTGAAGGCAAGCTCCCCATAGGCATCGTCCTCGACTATGAGAAAGTTGTAGGTGGAGGCAAGCTCCAGCAGATGCTTCCTCCGCTCTAAAGTCAGGGTGGTCCCAGTAGGATTTTGAAAGGTCGGGATGGTGTATAGGAAACGTGGCAAAGTGAGTCCGCTGCGCTTTCTTTCTGACAGCTCTTTTTCCAATAGATCAGTCTGGAGTCCATGTTCATCGACAGGAATGGAGATGTAATGATCCGTGTAGTTCCGGAAGATTTCCAAAGCCTCCATATAAGTCGGCGCTTCGATTGCAACGACCGCTTCCTCATCAAGGAGGATCCGGGCAATCAGATCGATCGCCTGGCATGCACCGGAAGTGATCAGCAGTTCTTCTCCGGATACATGCATGCCACGATGCGCCAGTCTAACTTGAATCTGCTCTTTCAGCTTATCGATACGCGGACTCCCAAGATAGTGAAGAGGCAAATCCCGCTCCTCGTCCAGAAGGCGCGCCACTGCTGCCTTCAGCTCCTGATCCGGAACAAGCTCTGGGGCAGGATAGCCGGAATTGAGGCGAATACAGTTTTCCGGAATGTTTGGCATCCATTCACCAGGCGGACTGTTCTTCAGTGCAGCTTTTATATTATTGGAGAAATAGGATTTAGCGTCCATGTTCACCATTCCTTTCAGGGGACAGGTCCCTTGTCCCCACTCATTTATATTGATTTTAAACTTCTTCCCTGATCAGTTCCAGTAATTTCTGTTTTTAGTTTGCAATTTAGATGCTGAATTTCCTCGGTTTCTCCAAAATTTCGAAAAAATCACTTCTTGACATTACCTCTTCAACCTATTAAAGTGATAATTATAAATTTTTAAAAAGAAATTAATACGTATTCTCTTATCGAGAGTGGCGGAGGGACTGGCCCTATGATGCCCGGCAACCGTTCCATATGGAATTGGTGCTAAATCCTGCAGGACATATCTGTGTTCTGAAAGATGAGAGAGGAGCATCCCGATATATATATTGCGGTGAAACCTCTCTTTTCAGGGAGGTTTTTTTATTTTGTATGATTCCTCCCTGGCTAAAAATAGAAAAAACCTAAAGGGGAGTCATGAGCATGAAGAAATCAATTGTGAAATCAGTATTTGCCGCAACACTATCCTTATCACTACTTTTAACAGGATGTTCCTCAGGGAATTCCGGACAAACTGCAGGAGCCAAGGAAAAGGTGTCCTTTGAAAATGTACCGAATCGATTTGCGGAAGGGGAAGGTGCGAAGATCAAGGTCATCCGTAAAATCGGGGGCGATGATCATACTGCACAATTCCTGGCAGGTGCCAAGCAGGAAGGGGAAGCACTCGGATTTGAAGTGGATGTATTCACCGCAAACGGGGACAGCGCCAAGTTCCACGATGCGATCGAACAGGCTGTTACTCAGGATTATGATGGGGTCATCCTTTCCCACGGGGATGATGCCGCTACTGTAGAAGGAGTCAAGAAGCTGGTCGAAGCAGGCAAAAGCGTCGTAACGTTTGACTCCAATCCGGATGTCGGAACTGTAGCAGGTGTGACACAGACATCTCAAGACGATGAAGCACTTGCAAAATTGGCGCTTGATCAGCTGGTGAAGGATTTTAATGGGGAAGCAAATATTGTGTACCTTTGGGTGGATGGTTTTCCTCCGATGGTAAGACGGAACGCAGTTTATAAGGATACGCTTTCCGGCAATCCCGGCATCAAGGAAGTGGAGCGATTCGGTGTAGCGGCTGCTGATACTTCCGTTCAGACCCAGAATGCCGTGGCGGCGATGCTTAATAAACATAAAAAAGGTGAAATCGACGCCATCTTTGCAACATGGGATGCCTTCGCAATCGGTGCGGCACGTGCGGTCCAGGAAGCTGGCCGCGACGAGATCAAAATCTACGGAATCGATGTATCCAATGCCGATCTTCAGGAAATCCAAGCGGATAAAAGCCCCTGGAAATATACAGCGGCAGTAGATCCGAAACTGATTGGTGCCGTCAATCTGCGTCTGCTTGCAAAAAAGCTGGCTGGGGAGGAAACGCCGAAAACCTATGACCTCGAGGCATCCCTCATCTCCCAGGAGGAGCTTGGCAAATCAAATCAAGCCGTCAATATGGTGAACCTCGCAGATATCATTGAAGGCTGGGGAACTTCCTCCGCATTCGAAGAGGACTGGATGAAGGTGCTGAAGGAGCATTATCAGAAGTAGCATAGTGAAGGGGCTGTCCGTATAGTCATCATCTGACTTTTGGGCAGCTTTTCTTGGAGATTAGAAGGGTTTGGTATAAAAAACTTTGTGTATGGTAGAAAATTAGGTAGTTTGGTAGAATTCCAACTTAACGGTAGCAGTATAAACAAGAAAAATCGGGTCATTCTAACAGTTTTTTTTATCATTCTAACAGAAAATCCAATCATTCTAACACAGTTAGCCACCATTCTAACAACTTCGTCAAACATTCTAACACAATTACCAATCATTCTAACAACTACCGTTATTCACTTACTACTTTAATGAAAGGAGGACACAACATGCTAACCCAGATCCTTCAAATGACCAGTATCTCGATCGAATTTCCGGGAGTGAAAGCGTTAAGTCAGGTCGATTTCACAGCGGAAACCGGTAAGGTACATGCGCTTATCGGAGCCAATGGTGCTGGAAAGTCCACACTGATGAAGGTTCTCTCCGGAGCCTACAGTCACTATACCGGCCAAATTGCGCTTGACGGAAACCTCCTCCCCATCCGCACGCCAAAGGATGCACAGGACTTTGGCATCCAGACGGTCTATCAGGAAGTGGATACCGCACTCGTTTCCTATTTGACGGTCGGTGAAAATATCATGCTTGGAAAAACAGTCCGTGAGAATAGGCAGTTCATCGATTGGCGGGCTTTGCATAAGGAAGCATCCATTGTGCTGGCAAGGCTGAATATCAGTCTATCATCCAAGAAGCTGGTCAGCGAACTGACACTCGCGGAAAAACAAATGGTGCTGATCGCAAAGTCCATTGCAACGGATTGCCGGTTCTTGATTCTGGATGAACCTACTGCCCCGTTAAGCCAGACGGAGACGAAGGAGCTTTTCCGTATAATAGAAGACTTAAAGAATCAAAACGTTGGCATTATCTTTATTTCTCATAGGCTGCCTGAAATTTTCGAGCTCTGCGAGGAGATTACCGTGATGCGTAACGGAAAGCTCGTGTCCAAGGAAGTGACATCGGCTACTTCTCAAAATAGAGTGGTGGAACAGATGCTGGGCAAGAAGCTGGAGGAGCAATTCCCGGAACATCCAGCCATGCTAGGGCAGACCGTGCTAGAAGTAAGCAATCTCTCCGACTCCGCAAAACTGAAAAACCTTTCCATCAGAGCCTCAGAGGGCGAAATCATAGGGATTGCCGGCCTTGTTGGCGCTGGGAAAACAGAACTCTGCAAGACATTGTTCGGTCTGACGGACGTTACATCCGGTGACATTTTCATCAAGGGGCAAAAGGTTCAGCTAAAGAGCCCTCATGAAGCGGTGAAAAAGGGAATAGCACTCGTGCCGGAAGAAAGAAGAAAAGAAGGGATCCTTGTGGCTGAAACGGTTACGACGAACCTAACGGCTGCTTCCTTGAACACATTCACGTCCTTTTTCAGCTTTTTAGATCGGAAAAAGGAAAGGAAAATAACCACCGAACTTATTACGAGTCTAGGAATCAAAACTCCCTCCCCAGATGCCCTTGCGCAGCATCTTTCCGGCGGAAATCAGCAGAAAATAGCGATCGGAAAGTGGCTCATCACAGACGCCGATGTTTACATTTTCGATGAACCGACAAAGGGTGTCGATGTTGGGGCAAAAAAGGATATATATGAATTGATTGCCGATCTGGCAAGGCGCGGAAAAGCGGTTCTTTACGCATCCTCGGAAACATCCGAGATAATGGGTATCACGAGCCGTATGTATGTATTGTATGATGGCGAGGTTTCACGGGAGCTTATTACATCAGAGACTAATGAAGAAGAAATCCTATATTACTCAGCAGGAGGAAAGTAACATGCAGGGTACCACATCACTCAGTTCGAACTCTTTGTTTCAATTTTTATATAAATATGGAACCATCCTGACCATTTTCGTGTTGATTGCCGTCTTTACCATGGCCAATCCGTCATTTATCCAAGGAAACAACATCATCAGTATTTTGCGATCTATTTCGATCGTCACGATCATCGCCATCGGCATTACCGTTTCACTCGCTGTGAATGGATTCGATCTATCGGTTGGCTCTGTCGCCTCCCTTTCAAACGCGATCGTGATTTCCATGTTTGTATGGTTTTCACAGAATACTTTCATTGCAATTATGGCAGCCATCGCGGCTTCTTTGATTGTAGGGCTATTGAATTCCCTGCTGATCGTAAAAGTGAAGATTCCGGATATGCTCCTCACGCTTGCAATGATGTTCATCATTCAAGGAATTGCCCTTACATATACAAGAGGCGCGGCCATCTCTCAAAACATGATCATGCCTGATGGGAACTTCTCCGAAGGACTGATCAGCCCGCTTTTCAGTAAAATCGGCCAAGTTCCCTGGATTATTCTTATCATGGGTATCGTCGTTCTTTTCGTACATGTCTTTTTAACGTACACGAAGCACGGCAGGTACATGTATGTCATCGGCGGGAATGCGGAAGCCGCCAAGCTCTCAGGGATTCCCGTGAACAAATACAAAACGATCGCCTACCTGTTGTCTGCCCTCTTTGCTTCCATTGGCGGAATCGTCCTGGCATCGAGAATCATGACGGCTGAAATTAATGCAGGCGCACCCTATCTCATGGATTCCGTTGCCGCAGCCTTCATCGGATTCTCCGTATTAGGCGCAGGCAAACCCAACGCCTTCGGAACCTTCATCGGAGCCGTACTCATCGGCGTCCTCCAAAACGGCCTCGTCATGATGTCCGTCCCCTATTACGCCATGGACATCGTCAAAGGCGGCGTACTGGCACTGGCACTTGGGATCACGTACTACAAGATGAGATAATGGGGACAGGTCCCTTGTCCCCCTGAATTTTTGTGTGGGACAAGGGACCTGTCCCCCGAGTTCCAAAATCAGCTTATTTGAAATGTTGAGTTCTTTCGTTTAGATTATACTTTATGTAAATCTTAAATAAGAAAGAGGAATGTCGGCATGGTTTCATTAAATGGAAAAACAGCTTTAATTACGGGTGCTGGGAGAGGGATTGGCCGCGCTACTGCCATCGCTTTGGCGAAGGAAGGGGTTAATCTTGGGTTAATCGGATTAACGATGGCCAATCTTGAGAAGGTTGCTGCGGAACTGGCGCAATATGACGTACAGATTTCTGCAGCTACGGCAGATGTATCTGATCTTGAGGCAGTAAAACATGCGGTGGAACATATCCAAACTGACCTAGGTTCCATCGATATATTGATTAACAATGCGGGAGTAGCTAAGTTTGGCGGCTTTCTTGAATTGACACCAGACGAATGGGAAAACATCATCCGCATCAACTTGATGGGTGTCTATAATGTGACAAGAGTGGTTTTACCTGAAATGATCGAACGAAAATCAGGTGACATTGTAAACATCTCCTCTACTGCAGGGGAAAAAGGGGGACCTGTAACAAGTGCTTACAGTGCTTCCAAATTTGCGGTTCTAGGGCTGACTGAATCCCTTATGTTAGAAGTAAGAAAGCATAATATCCGTGTAACAGCCTTGACACCAAGTACAGTTGCAACAGATCTTGCACATGAAACAAATCTCATTACTGGAGATGAAGAAAAAGTGATGCAGCCGGAAGATTTGGCAGAAATCATTGTAGCAGGATTAAAACTGAATCCTAGAGTCTTCTTAAAATCTGCTGGTTTATTTTCAACGAATCCTTAAATTCCCATTAAACGAGTCGCCATCATTATTGTTGGCGACTTTTTTATTGCTGTAGTAGAAGCAAACACCGTTTCATGCATTATTACTGAGAATATGGACAACCATTCAAAAATATGTTTAGAAAGGAAGTGCATATAAGGGAGGAATTACAATGACCGATCCTATTGTTGCCAGGTCATTAGACGAAATTAAATTTTGGACTAGGATAATGAAAGAGCATGCTTTATTTTTAAGCTTGGGATTTACTTATGAACAAAAGCAACTAATCGATGAAGCCCAACAATTTATAGCTTTGTTTGAAAGAATAGAAGAAAAGCTGTCTAAATTCACGGTAAATTCGGATCTCCGTCAAGTTAAAGCTTTTAATTCCGAGGTATACCAAGCGGTAGTTGCAATATGGAGCTACAAACGGAAGGTATTAGGCTTAACTCTCAATTGCCAAATCCGTACAAACAACTTCCCTTTATTAGTTGACCATATTAGCAGAGAAGCTGCCTACTTTGCTAATCGATTAAAAGAACTGAATGAAGGAAAATTGGCCCCCACACTCAATGCCGTTATTGAAGAGAATGTATTCTTTCTAAAAATCATGGCAGATCATGCTAAGTTTATCGGACACCTATTAGATCCTTCTGAAAGAAAATTAGTTGACCAGGCCCGAGAGTTTAGTCATGATTTTGACCAGCTTCTTTTTCAAGCGATTGATTTGGATTCAATGCGACCACAATCAGAAACAAAACCATTACTCCATCAATTCTTAGATCAAAATAGAGTATCCGTTGCTTCTTTAAGGGATTTTAAGAAAACTGCAAGAGAGCTAATAGAAGCATGTCGAATAAAGAGTAACATACATCCATTATTAGCTGATCATACTTTTAGAGAAGCTGAAAGGTTTTTGGAAATCATTGATTTGTTTGAATCAAGTCTGACAAAGGCATAAAATCCAACAACTGTAAACCTACTTCACACTCTACTCCATCACTTTTCAAGAAAGAAACAGAGCAAACCCTAATTATAGGATTTGCTCTGTTCTTTTTATTATCTTGCTCTAACACTGCTCAGTCTTTAGGATCAAGCGCCTGATAATCTAAAACTCATGGGGTCAAGGGACCTGTCCCCACTCATTCTTCGTCACCTTTATATTCTAAAATATCTCCAGGCTGGCATTCTAACGCCTTGCAGATCGCCTCTAAGGTTGATAATCGGACCGCTTTTGCCTTTCCATTTTTCAGTATGGAAAGGTTGGCCATTGTGATTCCGACTCTCTCGGAAAGTTCGGTTACGCTCATTTTCCTTTTAGCCAACATTACATCAATATTGATTATAATCGCCATGGTTTCACCTCAGACCGTTAAATCATTTTCAGATTTTATGTCGATCGCATTTTTTAATAGCTTTTGAAGAACTGCGGCAAAGACTGCAATGACCATGCAACCAAAGATTATCACCATTCCGATTAGTATCATCCCCGGGGCATCGTCCACCTCTGCCATGAGATAGATGATTGGCATAAATACCACATAAAAGGCACTGATCGTGATGGCGCAGTATTTGATAATCTTTAATGCACGAACCGATAATTCCGAGAACGCCTCGTTTTTGTCAATATAGCTCAAAAGCTTTAAAGTCTGGTACAATGCAGCAAAAAATACGATTGCCGTTACATACAGCCCGATTAAAAAGGGATATTGCAAAAAATCTAGCTTTGGATTTAATTCCGCAAAAAATTCAGCTATCTCAGGTAACACAAATATACACAAAGCAAGAACAGGCAGTCCCATAAGAACCACAACGAACTTTAAAAAGAATGTTTCCCGTTTCATAGAATGCACCTCACCTACTTAATAATAATTTGATTTTAACATTTCATTTATCGTTTTACAATAAATTATTATTGAACTTTACAATGTTATTACTGTTATATATATATCTAGAAATATAAAAAGCAGTGTGATTTCAGAACTGAAATCACACTGCCCAAAATAGAGCTGCTTACAATATTGTCGACGACTGTTTCTCGGATTAATCCCTAGGATCAAGCGCCTGATAATCCAATTGATATCTTCCACCTTCTGCAACCTCGGAATGATATAACGCTTTTAGGGCGAAGTTCTTTTCCAGCCCGTGCTGGTCCATCAGGTCTCTTAGGCGCTGCTGCAGGTGGTCATTGTCCTTGATGAGCTGTTTCATTTGCGATTTCATATATTGCATAGGGAGTAACTCCTTTCAATCCAACTTCTATTCTCCCTAGTATACATGATTCTTATGATTCAAAGCACTGTATCCAGATTTTATACTCAAGGTAACGGAGAATCAGGAAGACTCAGGAGCATCAATCGGGAGGAATTATGTTCTTTTTGTTGAATATATAGATGAGATGAAATAGATGTATTTTAGATGCTGAGCAGAATAATATAATGAAGGTGATTAAATGGAACATACTATTCTAATAGATACCATGAAAGCGGAAGATTGGAATCAAGTTCGCCAAATTTATCTGGAGGGCATTGCAACCGGGAATGCTACCTTTCAACAAGAGGCACCAAGCTGGGAGCTTTGGGACAGGGATCACATTTCGGAATGCCGTGTGGTAGCCCGTTCAGGAGATACTGTTATGGGATGGGCTGCCTTGAGTCCCGTTTCCAGTAGATGTGTCTATAACGGGGTTGCGGAAGTAAGCGTCTATGTGGGAAGTAAAAGTATAAACTTAGGCGTCGGCAGTATGCTTCTGCATGCATTGATTGAATTAAGTGAACAGCACGGTTACTGGACCCTGCAATCAGGCATTTTTCCCGAGAACCTTTCGAGCATTGGTTTACATAAAAAATTTCATTTCAGGGAAATCGGTGTACGGGAAAAAGTAGGTAAACTCGATGGAGTCTGGCGTGATGTGGTGTTATTGGAGAGAAGAAGCAGGACGATCGGAGTCGAATGAATAATAGCTAAGGAGTCGATAACAATGGAAAAAGTTACACCTTTCTTAATGTTTCAAAATGCCGATGCAGAGGAAGCGATGAATTATTACACATCTTTAATAGAGGATTCTGAGATAAAAAGCATCGTTCGTTACGGTCCCAATGAATCAGGGGATGAAGGAACCGTGATGCATGCGATATTCTCCTTGAAGGGCCAGGAGTTTATGTGCATTGATAGTAATGTAAAGCACGCGTTTTCCTTTACTCCCTCCTTCTCCATTTTTGTCACATGTGATACTGAAGAGGAAATCGATACCCTGTTCGAGAAGCTCAGCGTGGATGGTCAAGCACTTATGCCAATAGGGGATTACGGGTTCAGTAAGAAGTTCGGCTGGCTGAATGATCGGTTTGGTGTTTCGTGGCAAATTAATCTTCCCCACTGATAGGAATAACAGTAAAAGCACGGAGAGAGTTTCCGTGCTTTTTTCATTTCTTTCCGCTAAAGGAAGATAGATACAGAATTCTTATTATGAATAACTTCTATCAATTTTTAAACTTCGGACTCAATTCACTCCACACATCAAACAGATTTCCATCCAAATCATAGAAAACAAAGTTGTTGCCCGCGTGGCCGCGGTCTTCAATCTTCCCGACTTCGACTCCTTTTCCTTTTAAGAACGTATGTAAGGCAGCAAGTTCTTCTAATCCATCCACTTCAAATGTCATGGCAAAATGAAGGTTCCCATGAATGTCCTCAAAACCCAATCTATCCCCTGGCTTAGCTTTAACAAGAAAAAAGCTTTGGTCGGCAACATCCATAATCGCCTTGTCCTCATTGCGGAAATTTTCCACTGCACCCAAAGTCTCCTGATACCAGTTCGAGGCATTCTCCGGATTCGAAACTGGTATATAGGTCGTCCCCACTCTTTTTATCATAAGATATCCTCCTTGTTACTCTTAAAACTCCACCACACCCAGAACATTACCGTCCGGATCGTAGAAGTCGAAGAATCGCATTCCATCCGCCGAGTGGATTTCCCCTACGTTATAACCGTTTTCCACCAGAAAGGTATGGAACCCATCGACCTCCTCGATATAGAAATTGAATGGACTGTGAATGCGTTCCGGCAGCATGTCGGTTTTGAAAATCGTTAATGCCGTTTTCACTTCTTCCCCTTCCTCATTAAAGCGGATATCCCACCACTGATTGGTAGCGACTTTAATAAGATATCCCTTTGGATTTGGATGAAGTTCCAGTTCAGAAACTCTCCGCATCAGGTTCATCACGGTATCCTGGAACAGGTCGTCCCCATCCCAGCGACTCCCTGTAATGGAATAGCAGTAAATTTTCAAATCATGTAATAATGGTTCAATTTGAGTATTGAGTTGCATAAAATACCCCTTTAATTTCGTTTTAATGAAAGACCTACTTCTTCACCCCACAGTTATTTTCCTTCTTTTTAAGCGGATTCATTACACCGTTTACAAACGTAACAATGTTATGTTACACTGAATTCACACAATAAAACAATGACGGAGGAATAGACATGGAAGAAGAGTTGATCTCCAAAAAGGATTTATTGGATGAGGCCAGTATTTCCTATGGCCAATTGTATCGCTGGAAACGTAAAGACCTGATACCTGAAGACTGGTTTGTTCGCAAATCCACTTATACCGGTCAGGAAACCTTTTTTCCACGAGTAAAAATATTGGACCGGATCAATAAAATCAAACATATGAAGACGGACGTTTCTCTTGATGAGTTAGCTGAAATGTTCTCTCCCAATGCTAAACAGATTACTCTGACTAAAGATGAGTTAATTAAACAGAACATTGTTACAGAGTCTATCCTTACTCTTTACTCTGAGCAAGTCAGCCAGCAGGATACTTTCGATTTTGAAGCAATTTTACATCTCTTTCTTGTGAACAACCTGCTTCAAGAAGGTCAGATTGTGTTGGAAGAAGCGAAACAGATTCTTCATACGTTACATGAACATTATTCAAAAACAGATCAGATTAATGCAAAGCTGCTTGTTGTAAGAAAAATGGGGGTGGCATTTGTACTCCTCCTTGGTTCATCCCATGATGTTTTTGCTGAGACCCAAGCGAAGGTTATTGTAGAGCAGCAAATGGGAGCCGTTATAGAAGTATTAAAAAACAAGTTGGTATTGGGAGGGTAACAGATGACCGCTATCACTCATAAAAGAAACATACGGATTTTTGGAGAAGGCACATCCACAGGTGGTATTTATCATAAAGTGAGCATCCATGGGCAAGGGCGTATCCGTGGTAATCTGCAATGTGACACGATCAAAATTTTCGGGGATTTTAATATGAACGGCAAAGCAACTGTTGACACGTTTAAGCTCTTCGGAAATAGCAAAGTCTATGACGAAATCAAAGGCAATAACTTTAAGATTTTCGGCAACCTTGAATTGATAAAAAAGATGACCGGGGATGCCTGCCTTGTGAGAGGCTGGCTGTCATCCAAAGAGTCAGTGGAACTTGATACTTTGTCTGTCAAAGGTGGATTGGATATCGAAGGGCTTCTGAATGTAGGGAAATTAACCGTAACATTGGGGCATAGCACAAGCCGTATAAGAGAAATTGGCGGAGATACTATCCGTATCAAAGGCAAATGGCTAAATTTTTTCGGCGGACAAAACCGGCTTATGGTTGAAAGCATCGAAGGGAACAACATCTATCTCGAACATACCACAGCAAAAGTAGTGCGGGGCAACAACGTTTCCCTTGGCCCGGATTGTAATATAGAACTTGTAGAGTATCAGACCAGCTATAAATCCCATAAAACTGCAAATGCCCACAAAGTGAATCAACACTAAAGGAGATGACGTGATGCAAAATGCTAAAATAGAAGATTTAGTTATTAATGGAAGTGGCAGTGTTGGAGGAGGAACATTTAACAAGGTAGTCATTAATGGCAGTGGAACCATTGTCCATGATCTTGAGTGTGTGGATTTGGAATGTAATGGTGCGGGAAAAATTACTGGAAACGTACACGCCAAGAACACGATCATCAAGGGTAGTTCTACCATAACCGGGAAACTATTATCCGAAAGAGTACAGATTCACGGACATGCATCTGTCAAAGGACATATTCACTTTCAGCAATTAGAAGTTAAGGGCGCTACCACAGTAGGCAAAAGTGTCAAAGGCGAACAATTGACACTCGAAGGTTCAATTAATATAGGAGAAGATTGCGATTGCGAACATTTCCAAGCAGAAGGCTCCTTTAAAATCCAAGGCCTGCTTAATGCTGATACAATTAACATTACGCTGCATGGAAATTCCTATGCAAAAGAAATCGGTGGAGAAACCATCACGGTGAAGAAAAGAAATAGCCGCACCTTATTCGATAAATTCATTAAAACCTTCAGCAAAAACCTGAAGTCTGACCTAATAGAAGGCGACCACATACATCTGGAATACACTAAGGCAAAAGTCGTAAGAGGAAACTTTGTCACATTGGGCCCAGGCTGCGAAATCGATTTAGTCGAATACAAACAAGAATTCACCGCAGACAAACATGCCATCATTAAAGAGAAGAAGAAAAGAGATTAAGTAATGTAGGTGTATTTTTTCTTGAAGATGAAGTGAGAGAAAGTGCGCAGAGAATAACAACCTGAAGGACACTAGGTGAGGTGTCCCTCTTCTTTTAATATTTCTTCTAATGCATTTACCACTGTTTGGTCATATAGAGTTGGTGTAAGTCTTTTTATTTCCGCCATCGCATAGGCTGCTGAATATGCTTTCCGATAGGCGCGGTCTTCTGTCATCGCATCAAAAGAGTCGCTTACAGATATTATCCTGGCCTCAAGAAGAATATCCTCTCCTTTTAATCCATTCGGGTATCCGCTACCATTCAATCTTTCATGATGCTGTTCAATTATTTTGGGAATTTCTTCATTATAAAATCCCTTTACCATATTCGCTCCATCTAAAGGATGCAATTTAACAATGGCATACTCTTCTTCAGTTAGTTTTCCTGGTTTATTTAATATCTCTGTTGGTATATTTATCTTCCCAATATCATGCAGATAGGAAGCGATATATAAGTTTTCGAGTTTCTCTTTTACAAGTTTCATTTTCCTCGAAATCTTTATGGAGTATTTTGATACCCTATCACTATGCTTGCTTGTATATGGGTCTCTTTCCTCTACTTTTTCTACCATTTTCTTTAATTCCGTTACATTTTCGCTTATATGGTAGAATGTCGGCTCAGTAATGAACCACAAGTATGAAACGTCTGTTAATGCAGTAAAATGTATTGGCTCCTGCAGATTACTAGCAGTATAATAATCATGCGGGCCAAGTGTAACCTTTTCTCCATTCAACTCACAAACTACTTTACCTTGAAGTATATAAAAAAACTCCATCACTTCCGGTGATTCACCTGGGTAGATATAAAATAAATTATCTTTGGTAATAGACTGAATCATCACTTCAGCACCATTACCTCTTGATAGCAGGCTTATATCAAAATTATCCAATTTAACGTTTTCTAAGCTAGTTCCTTTTCTGCCTATGGAAAAACCCACTCTATTCACCTCAAATATTATGAAAAAACGAGTCGAATTAACTATTAGACTCGCTTTCACTTACCGAAAATATGTACCATTTTTCTATTTCTTTAACCCTACCACCCGAACAGGATCAATCCATTCCCACCGATCAGCAAAACGTACCAATACCCAGCTGCACTCCGCTTCTACACCCAGTTCAGCAGCCTTTTTGATTGTTTTTGCTGACATCTCTAATGTTTCGTCATACACTTTTACGATAATTTTATCCAGTTTCTTATTGTATTTCGCTGTTATCTCATCGTTAAGCTCTGTTTTTTTCTTCAGATCCTTTTCCAGTTTCTTGTCTTCTTCAAGCTTCTGAATATCCAGCAGATATTCAGCATAAAGTTTATCCGACTTTGTGACTCCCTTTTCAATCTTTTTCTCAATCTCGAGATTCGTCTGTTCAATCATCTCCAAAGCCTTTGCTATATCTTTTTCTTCTGAGGCAAATACAGGAGACGATATCCCTAACATTAATATTGCAGTAAAAATAAGCGCAATTATCTTCTTCATGTTCCTTTCCCCCTCTTTTTTCTGATCTCTAAAAAGGTCTATCATGAAGGCTCTTTTCGTAAAGTTTGTTGCTTAGGACCGTAAAAAATCGGCTTTTGGATTTTTTACTGAGATAAACTTCGCATCATATAATATGTAAGTTAACTAAAACACCGAAAAGAGAACGATGGTGAGTAAATTTACGTGCTTATGTTGTATTCGTCAAAAACAACTTTTTCTGCGAAAACAGCCATCATGAAACAGAAATATTGCTTTTGTGCAATCCGCTAAGAAGTCCCAAATTTCTTCATACTTTTACTCTATTCCCCATAATTATACAAGGACAATATGCCTAAATCTATTATTTTTTAAATATTTTGTTTTTTCGACAAAAAGTCTGATACAAGTAAAAACACTCTCTACCAAAGTAAAGAGTGTTGTTTCAATAAATATTAAATTGATATATATTCCCTAGTTCAAATTGAAATAGCATTGTTTATGCAGTTTTTTATGGTACCCATTTTAATTAGTATTTAGTTAGCTATACCTAAATCATTTAGAATGTCTTCCAATGTTTTTCCATCCACTTGATCTACAGGTGTAGGTGCATTGCTCACATATGGATTCACTTTGAGGTAATTAATTTGGACAAACTTGAGGTCTGTTGCATCCACATTTCCATCCCAGTTGATATCTGCTGCACGATTGTCCGTTCCCCAAGTTTTTTGAATCTCAAGTGCATCAAAGATATCAATCACTCCATCTTGATTCACATCTCCAGCAACTGCCTTTTTAATAAAGTAGTTACTTATAAGTTTCTTTTGTTGACCATAGACCGTGCCTTTGTAATCAAAACCGGACATCATTGGAATTTTGACCATAAAATGACCTGGTAAAGTAAATTCATATGACCATAAATCGCCGGTCAGTGGCAACTTGGAGATGGCAAACCGGTTGACATCCTTCACTAATTTTGAAGTTACATCAATTAAGGTACCATTCGATTGTGTTAGGTTAATGGATGCACCCGAGTTTGGCCAGTCCACATTTTTATACTTATTCGTAGTTCCAGGGGTCAAAAATCCTTCGACATTAAGCGGACCTTCTAGCTCAGAGAAGCTAGATACTAGACCCCAAGTATACCCTGCTTTGATAAAATTAACTGTTCCTTCTGGCGTGGTAACCGAGACAGTAGGATCTAATTTTGCAGAAGTAGTAAAGACAGACTCTTTCACTTTTAAGGTAAGATCGACTGCAGCCACTTTGTCATTGATAGGAGTGGTTGATGGCATAGCCAATTGTACGGTTGGTGTACCTGAATTGGTAAGAGTCACCTTTGCTTCTCCATATTGACTTAACTCAGCATTTGGTTTGGCATCGACAATTTCAAAGTTTTTATCTAGATTTGCGAAAGTCCAACTAGCGGATGATAGGGATTGGATGTTGTCCAATTTTAGAGTTGCCGTTACGGTATCACCCATCGTTACTTCTTTTATTGGGCTGGTAATATAAGCGTTTGGGGTACCCTCTTTAACAAAATAATATTGTTTCGGAACAGGAGAGTTTACTGCAATATCTCTTCCTTTTACCGCGAAACTTAAAACAGGAAATTCTGGATGCATCACAACGTCTTCAGAAAATTTTCCATCTTTATCCATATTGAAAGGTATCGACCAACCTGAACCTTGTAAAGTATATTCAAAGGAGGTATCCGATAAATCTACTTCCATCCCAGCATCTTGCATTTCCTTCACTTGTGGGTCCGCAATTTGCATTGAAAATGGATATGTTTCTTGATCTGGCTTGTATTCGATAAATGGCGATTCCTGATCTAATGAAGTTGTCACTTCTGGTTGTTCAATATCTACATAATGATCAAGGTAGTTGGTAAAAGTTTTGCCTGTCACAGAAGTCGAGATCAATTTCAGCTTGTAATAACCTGGTTTTGCATTTTCAGCAATAGCAGAAATCGGATGATCAGGATCACCAGTAAATGGATAATAACTACCAAGAATAGAAAGAATTGATATAATATACGTATTTGTGTTGAGTTTGGTTAGATCCAATGATGTAGCATACCCAAGATCTTGACCGGTTTTTCCATCTTGCCACACGATATCCATTTTTTTCATTGGTGTTTTCATATTAAAAGTTAGTGTAGGCGATACACTACCAGAAGCCATTCCCATCGGCTCCGTTTGCGAAATTCTATATTCCAGGGTTGTTGAAGCTTTATTGAGTGCAAACCCATAAAAACCTTCCTCTATCGTTTTAACACTAAATGGAATACGATATTGCTCGTTTTTATCTTTTTGATTTGTCAGGATAATATAACCCGTATAGATGCCTTCTTTTGCTGTTTTCGGTAGAGTGAGCGATACGTTTACATTTTTGGTTTCATTTTTCTTTATTTGTATCACCGGATTAATGGCTACTTTTACTCCATTGGCCTTTGGATCTGTGCCTCCTTTTATCAATTGAAAATGAACGTTTGCGTTAAATTTTTTGTTTTCTTTTTCAAAGTTTTGCAAAGAAACTTTTTTATTGATTGAATAGTCTGTACCTGTATAAAGTTCACCAAAGCTCATTCCACCCGTTGTTTCTTCTATAGAAACCATTTCTTCCCCATAAGGAATGAGGGTTTCGTCTTGAACTTGGACTTTCATTCCGGGATGAACCGCTTCATAAGGATCGACACGTCCTGCTCCCTGCTCAAACACAAGGTAATCTCCATTCAGTGGTTCAGCCGTATTCATTAAGAGGGTTTTAATATCTCCTGGTTGCAAATTCGGATTTTCTTGTAACATTAAGGCTGCTATACCTGCTACATGTGGTGTTGCCATAGATGTACCATTTTTTCGAGCATAGGCACCTGTGTAATCTGTAGGTGTTGCTGGATTGGTGATAAACGCGGGTTCAGTAGAGAGAATACTCACACCCGGTGCAACAACTTCTGGCTTTATATCAAAAGTTTTTAATGCAGGACCACGGGAGCTGAAATCTGCTAGCTTATCTCCCTCTGTTTCGGTTACGGTTACATCAGTAAAGGTAAATTTGTTGTTTCCAGCTGTCACTTGTGCTTTTAATGCTTGTCCTTCTTGTTGTGTCACAGAGAAAGTAGGAATAAAATCCTGTGCCTCACCAAGATAAGCTCCAATATGTCCTTCTTCATTGTTATAGAGGAGAACGGCACTCGCACCATGTTTTTTTGCAAACTTAATTTTGTCTACCAGTGCATGGGTACCGCGTTCAACCAACGCTATTTTGCCTGTCACATCTTTATTGGCGTAGTCGGCATCTCCTCCTAAACCAACATCCACCATTTCAAAACTTTTCCCTTTGAATGTGGTAAGATTATCAGAAAAACTTCTCGCCATCGTTTGTAGTTCGACCGATGACCCGGATGCTACGTTCCCCTTCATGGTAGTAAGTGGCATCGAAATATCACTTGCCCCAACGGTAAGTGCAAATGCTGCTGTTCCAGGAGATCCTAGGGAATAGAATCCAGAACCCGCGTTTCCAGCTGCTACCACTGCGGTTACACCGCTTAATACGGCATAGTTAATGGAAGTACTTATTGGAAAGTATGGATCATTGATATTTGCTCCAAGGGATAAATTCATGACATCCATTCCTGAAATCACAGCTTGATCGATAGCAGCCATAATATTGGTGGAAGTCCCAGAACCATAAGGACCAAGTACTCGGTACACATATAAGTCGGCATCTGGCGCAATCCCTTTGACGGAAACCTCACTGTTATTTTTTGCTTGTGAAACGATTGTACCAGATACATGCGTTCCATGATCGGTGTAATAGGCAGAACTACCGCTAAATTCAGGATTCCCTGATTCCTTCCAATCCTCACGAGTGGTTTCCATCGGGTCGGCATCGTTATCTACAAAGTCATATCCGCCTTTGTAGGCATCTTTGAGATCAGGATGATTGTAGTCAATCCCAGTATCTAAGACAGCTACTTTGATGCCTTCACCAGTGATGCCTTCTTTGTGAAGCTTGTCCACACCTAAGAATGAAACTGCGTCCCCTTGCAGTGGCGAATAAGGCTGTTCTGGTTTACCTGGTTTACCTGGTTTACCTGGATTACCTGGATTACCTGGATTACCATTAGATTCTGCAATGGAAGGTGGCTCAATTGTAAATGTCGTGTCTTTGTAAATGGATTGAACGACTTCCGACTGGAGAAGTGATTCTAATTGGTTTGCTGGTAGAGTCATCGATACTCCATTATAGGCCGTTTTGAAGGAACGCTTAATTTGGTAAGGCGTTTCCACTATTTCCAACCCTTTTCCAGTGGAAGGAAGCGACCGCTGCACACTGGATGCAGGGAAGATCTGTTTGAGATCATTTTTGAACGTGTTATGTTCTTGATCGACTTTACTTTGTGCTACTTCTCTTGTTAATGTTTTTCCGTTTAAAGCAGCGTCTATGACTGCCACTTCTCCTGGTTTCGATTTAAACTGAACGATAACAGAAATCTCTTTGTTATCTTTTAGCTCATTCTCGTCAAATCCTTGAAGGCCATAGTTCTGCTTTGCTTCCGATTTGTGAAGAGCTTCACGTTGTTCATCCGTTAAGGATGCAAGAATTTTTTCTGAGTTCACTTGTGGTTGGGCAGAGGCAATCGACAATCCAGATGGCATAGACGAAAGAATTAGCCCGAACGATAATGTAATAGCAATTGAACTCTTTTTTACTGTTTTGCTAAACCATCGGTGATTTACATGTTTCATAGGTACCCTCTTTTCATAGATTATAAATGATTTCATAATTTGTTCCTTTCTTAATATTCAAAATAATTATAGTGGTAAGGCTTAATGCTTTCTAATAGTTTCATTTGGTCTTTCTGGCATGACTAAGAACCTACTTTATTCTTAAAAAAGTACTTAAAAACATTAGAAAAGACGATTTTTTGCCGTTTTTTATGTCGGATGATTCAATTACAGTAATATGAGTTGGGGTTTTATTATTTAAATTGGGATGCTGAGGTGTTTATAAAGTAAAATGGAAGTAAATAATTTCAATCGAGAGAGTGGAAAAGAGGAGATAATCATCATGGTAGAGGGGAAGATTATTAAATTCTATCGCGAACTTCAAAATATGAAGCAAAGTGTGTTAGGTTATGGGATATGTTCAATGAGTCATATAAGCAAGATTGAACGAGGATTAACAGAAGTTTCAAAGGAAACCATCGATTTATTATCAGATCGGCTCGGCATAGATATGAAGTCAGAAATTGAAGCTTACTTAAGCTTAGATAAGCTTTTTAAAGAATGGCATGAATCCATTATTATGAAGCTAAACACAAAGGCTGAGAGCATAAAGAAGCAATTGGAGAACGTTGCACTATTAAAAATGCCAAGTATCTATCGTTCCTATACACTTCTACTTACCAGATATTATTTATTAACAGGTGAATTTCACCTTGTAAATTCTCTAATTAAGGAAATGGATTGCTGGTCATCTCTTTCTCCGTACGAAAAAAACATGCTGCTTCATATTAAAGGAATTGACTTGTTATATAAGGAACAATATGATAAGGCAATTTCTCATTTACAAGAGATTGATTTGACCTATTATAATAATCCCGAATACTATTACCATTTAGCAATAGCCTATCATTCTCTTAAATTGCGAGTACTAGCCTACTATTATTTTGATAAATCACTTCACTTTTTTACAGCAACACGCAACTTTCCTTTAATGATAGAGGTAGAGATGCTTATGTTGATTCAAGTCGAACAGGAGCAATTTTTTGAATCAGGATACCAACGATTAATTGATATATCCGAGAACTCTGGATTAGAACATCAAAGAGCATTGCTGGCCCATAATCTTGCATACCAGCACCTTCGACATGGAAATTATGAAAAAGCATGTGAGTACTATAAACAATCCATTGACTCACGAGATCCTCTCTCAAAGTATTATTTAGTTTCATTGGAAGGTTATTTAAACGCATCAACTAAACAAGGAGTTAAATCAATCAAAGAGCTACTCCAGTTGGCAGAAAAGGGGAAAACTCTATCTGAGAAATTAAAAGACATTACATATAAACACTTCTTCCAGCTTCATATTTATAATCTTCAAAACGAGAAAGAAAAATATTACGATTACTTAGAAACAAATGCTACCCCTTACTTCAAAAAAATTGGTAATGGTCTCCTGACTGAATATTATTCGATCAAGCTATTCGACTATCATATAGAAAAAGGAAATAACGAAAAAGTAATTCATTACGCAAAGTCGCTCGTGGAAAAACTACGAAATAATGATAGCTTAGTTTAATGAAGAGATTTTTGGGGAGGCAAATTAAATGATCTTGTACACTCTTTTCCACTACAAAGGACTGACGATGAATATCGTCAGTCCTTTGTACTTAATTCAAACCTAATTTAGTTAGAATGTCTATTAAAGTCCTTCCCTCATAACTTTCCTTTGGTTGAGGTGATGAACTTGAAGTTTGATTTTTCATCAAGTAATGGTCTTGAATATATTTCATATCTTTTGCATCTACAATATTATCAAAGTTAATATCTGCACTACGTTCATTTGTGCCCCAATGTTGTTCTAAATAAATTGCATCTAGAACATCGATTACTTCATCTTTATTAACATCTCCTGGGATAGCAGCTCCTACATTTACTTCAGGGTTCCAATGGGCAGCGATTTTGCCATCATCCTCTAAATACCCTACATGAAAAGATTTATACATAGTGAAATGACCAGGAATATCTACTGATAATTCCATTTCTTCAAGTGTTGGCGGTAATCCTTCTACCTCCATCTGGGCATATCTGTTGATTCCTCCTGTGTATTCATTGCCAATATGATCTTTAACAGTAAGAACAGCACCGATTTGAGATGGGTCAAGATTTAGTTTCCAAGAATCACTATTTTCTCTTTGAAAAGGTTGTGGTGCATCAAGGCTTCCTGAAATTTTTGAATATGTCGGCAGAACAAGAATTGGTGCAATTCCTGCAATCATAGAAGTTGCTTCATTATTTTCATTTATATAGGATGCGATTGGATTGTTAAAGTATGCTATTATCTCGTGAGAATCATTTTTTACATTTAGGATAACTTCAGCAAATGTTATATCTCCCGTAACTTTTCCATCCGTTAACGCCACATTTACATTCAATTTTGTGTCATAATTTCCGTCAGGAACCAATTCTGATGTGATATCCGCATTACCGAATTGCTTTATCTCTGGATGTATCTTTATTTCAACAACTTCTAATAGATTCTTATTAAATGAAAAACTAGTAGCTAGTTTTTTAGCCTCTGAAATGTTATTTGCTGTTAAAGTTACCTTTACATGATCTCCCATTTTTAAATATTTATTTTCTAGACTTCCATATACATAGGGAGTTCCTTCCTGAATAAATGTAAAGGATTTGATTTCTTTTCCGATGCCAGCAGAGTTGAATCCTTGAAGTTCAACATTTACACTTTTAGCAGATTGATCAATCGGAATATTATTTACAAATTTTCCTTCTGCATCAACGAAGTAGCGATTTGTAAACATGAAACTATTACTCTTTTCCATTACAAAATTGCCTGATTGATCAATGGCGATGCCTTGATTTTTATAGTCTTTATAATTTTTGTCAATGAGTGTTCCCTTAATTGGATAGGATGTCGTACCAGGCTTATACTCAACAAATCCTTCTACCAAATCCGTAGTAAATGAAGGACCTGTTATATCAATCATTACATGGTCAGTTTTTACGAATGTTCTTCCTTCTTTATTGGTACCAACCATCTTCACTTTATAATGGCCTGGACCATAGGGTACTTTAACCCTGCTTTCTGAAATTGGTTGATCTGGATTTCCTGTGAATGGGAAATATGACCCCTGAAACACACTACTAACATAGTACTCTTTATCTTCTATAAGACTAGTAGCTTCAAGTCGTCCTAAAAAGCCAAGTACTTCTTCAGTTTCGCCATCAAGTAATACGAAATCAATTGTTTCCATAACTGATTTTGAAGTAAAGGTAACTCCTGCATGATAGGTAACATATGGATAAAAAAACGTATAACTCGATGTCATGACCTTTGGATCTGTCTTCATTTCGCGGAACCCTTCTTCTGTTACAACAAAAGCAAATGGTATTCTATAAACTTCATTTTTGTCTGTTTTGTTTTGATAAGTAACAAATCCTTCATACGTACCAACTTCTGCATTAGGAGGTACAACCATGGAGACATTCGATACTTTTTCTTTATTACCTGGTACTGTCAGTATTTTTTTGTCTAATTGCAAAGATACGCCATTCTTCTTTGCGTCCTTTGACCCACCAATTCCAACTTGAAATTCTGCTGTTACTTCTAACGTTTTTGGTTTTTTAGCATTATTTCTAAATGTGATGGAACGGCTTTCAATTATTGTGTTCCCTGTATGAAGGGATGCACCAAAGTTTAGTGCCCCTGATTTTGACATTATTTCTTTTTCTTCGCCATCCATAATCGTTAAGGATGGATTTTCCACCTTTATCTCTAATTGTGAATGAAGAGCTTCAACGGCATCTACTTGACCACTCCCTGCTTCAAATACACTATATTTTTTGTTAAGTGGATCAGCTGTATTCATTATTATGACCCTTATATCATCTGGTGTTAGGTCAGGATTTTGTTGCAATAATAAAGCAGCTATCCCAGCAACATATGGTGAAGCCATTGACGTCCCAGAAAGTTGCTGATATGCCAGGTCATAGTTTCCTATATAAGAGGCTCCATTCGCATATGATGGAACAGTTGAAAGCACTTGTACTCCTGGTGCCGTTACTTCTGGCTTAATCTCGTATTGAAATCTAGAAGGTCCACGTGAACTGAAGTCAGCGAGATTGCCTCCTTCGATAGTATCATTCTCTAACCCAGAGAATGTCACTTTTGCCTCACCTAATGCTAAATACTCCCTTACTGATAACCCATCCACTTTCGTTAAGGAGAATGCCGGGATATAGTTTACGGTTTCACCTATATAATATGGGATATGCCCTTCGCTCTCATTGTTATTATAAAGAAGAACTGCTGCAGCTCCTTTTTCTTTCGCCAATTTTATTTTAGCATCAAATGAGCTTTCCCCACGCGAAACAAGTACCGACTTACCTTTTACATCTTTTTCCACATAGTCTGAAAATTGTCCTAATCCAACGTCAACAATTGGAAGTGTTTTTCCTTCAAGCAAAGAAATGTCATCGGTTAAATTTCTACCCAGTAAACGTAGATCTACTTCGGTACTATCATCTTCTCCTTCTAAATCACCAGTAAAAGTCGGAACAATAACAGACACATCATTTGCCCCTACAGTAAGTGCTAATGTTGAAGTTCCTGGAGACCCTAGGGTTTTCATCCCATTACCGCTGTTTCCAGCTGCTACAACAGCTGTTACACCTGCCAAAACAGCATTGTTAATAGCAATGGAGGTTGGATAAAAAGGATCATTGATATTTGCACCAAGTGATAAATTCATGATGTCCATTTCTTCACTCACCGCCTTTTCAATAGCGGCTATAATGTGACTTGACACCCCACTTCCGTATGGACCAAGAACTCGATAACCATAAAGGTCAACTCCTGGTGAAACTCCCTTGACAGCATAATCCCTATCATTTGTTCCTTGACCCGCAATAATGCCTGCTACATGTGTTCCGTGGGATGTGTAATAGGTGCTTGAATTATTATATTCGGGCCATCCTGAATTTCTCCATTCATCGTATGTTGTTTCCATTGGATCAGCATCGTTATCTACAAAATCATATCCACCTTTATATGCATCTTTCAAATCTGGATGGTTATAATCAATTCCTGTATCTATAACAGCTACCTTTATTCCCTCACCATTATGTCCTTCTGTATGTAGTTTTTCCGTCCCACGTGAAGGATTTGTCGCTATTCTTGTTTTCTCATTCTTTTCTTCAATAGGTAGAACACCTTGTATTTCTAAATCGCTCCATATTGCTTTGACTGTCTGAGATTCTAGCAACATCTCTATTTCGTTTGCTGGTAGAGTCATAGAGACACCGTTTAAGGACTGCTTAAATGTATGTTTTATGTTAATGGTGCTTTTTGCGCTTTTTTGTTTTTTTATGAGTGCACCCACCTCTTTTTGGAACTGATGATGAGAAGCATTCACTTTCTCTTTTGCTTCTGATAGAGATATAGTTTTCCCACTAGCTTTACTTTGAGCAACTGCAGTTTTTGCCGGTAATTCAAGAAACTGGACAATTATATTGACTGGTTCACTACTTTCAAGATTTATTGTTGGATCCAAATGCAACCCTTTTTGTTCTGATGTCTGTAAAGTATGGAGTGCAGCCAGCTGCTTGTCCGATAAACTTTTTACTATTGTTTCTGAAGATAGGTTTTCTTCTGCATGTACATTCCACTTTGGAAGTACGTTCGAAACTGTCGCGCCCATCCCACCGATCAACAAAGCAATAGCAGTGATTCCATTTAACAATCTTTTTCTATTTTTTTTGTTAGTCATGAATTGATCTCCTATTCCTGAAAGAAAGATTTATTAGAAGTCTCTTGAATTACCTTTTGTGCAGCTATTTTGATTGCAGGTCTCACAACTGTCTTTTATATGCGGAGTAAGCACTAAAGA
>JBNJJQ010000012.1:0-148760 GCA_051750385.1 Bacillota bacterium
AAAACAGCAAAAGTTCGTGCCAAAAACCACCGAGTTCGTGCCAAACAGCACCAAGTTGATGCCGAACCCCAAAATCCAAACCTCAAACCGAAACCCCCGCCCAGAACAAACTCAACAAAAAAAGAAAACCCACCGCCCAAACGAGCGACAGGTTTCCCAAGCATCAATCTAATCAATCAAAAGTCAATCTCTCAACCGTCTCACTATCCAAACGCTTGATCACTTCCGCAATCAGCTTCACTGCGTTCTCGTAGTCATCACGATGCAGCATTGCTGCATGAGAGTGGATGTAACGGGTTGCAATCGTAATGGACAAGGATGGTACTCCCTGTGCAGTCATGTGGATCGCACCGGAGTCCGTACCGCCTCCTGCCACGGAGTCGAATTGATATGGAATGTCCATTTCGTCCGCTACTCCTGTTACAAAGTCGCGCAAGCCTTTGTGGGAGATCATGCTCGCATCATAAAGGATGATTTGCGGACCTTTGCCCATTTTGCTGAGTGCTTCTTTTTCGGTTACGCCTGGAGTATCCCCAGCGATTCCAACGTCAACGCCGAAGCCGATGTCAGGCTGGATCAGGTTGGCGGATGTTTTCGCACCGCGAAGTCCCACTTCCTCTTGCACCGTTCCTACGCCGTATACCACGTTTGGATGGTCTGCATCTTTCAAATGCTTCAATACGTCAATAGCGATGGCACAGCCGATACGGTTATCCCATGCTTTTGCAAGAAGCATTTTTTCGTTGTTCATGACGGTAAATTCGAAGTAAGGAACCACTTGGTCGCCAGGACGAACGCCCCATTCCTGTGCTTCTTCACGGCTGGATGCACCGATATCGATGAACATGTCCTTGATATCAACCGGCTTCTTGCGCGCTTCTGCAGGTAGGATGTGCGGCGGCTTGGAACCAATGACACCTGTTACGTCCCCTTTGCTTGTTACGATTGTGACACGCTGTGCAAGCATAACCTGGGACCACCAGCCACCAACTGTTTGGAAGCGCAGGAATCCTCGGTCATCAATGTTAGTTACCATGAAGCCGACTTCATCCAAGTGGCCGGCTACCATTACTTTCGGTCCGTCCGCTTTCCCGATTTTCTTCGCGATCAAGCTTCCTAATCCGTCTGTCATGACTTCATCTGCAAAAGGAGTTATGTATTTTCTCATTACATCGCGTGGTTCTTTTTCATTGCCCGGAATACCCTTTGCATCTGTTAAATCTTTTAGCATGGTTAATGTTTCATCTAATTTAGCCAATTATTTCGACCCCCTTAATTTCTCTCAAAGAATATTATACAGAAAACTCATACTAATGTAAAAAACATTAGTAGCCCTGCTGCTGCCTCTTATGGTTCACCAGATTCTTCTCCATATACGCCTCTTCTACTTCTTTCCAAGAAAATCCGAGCATCTCCCCAAGCTCCACGTAGGTTGCAAACAGCACCTGAAACGGTTCCTCCTGCTTTTCGACTCGGAACATGCTTACCAAGTCGTATAAAATCATAAATTGATCAGTCAGAGATTCAGTTCTGGTCCCCACTTCACTTGGAATTTCATCGGTGTAGCCTAACGTCAATCCAACGGACAGCAAAAAGTGGACCCCATCCACATATTCCTCGAGTATGACACTTCGCTCAGAGGCAGGCTTGACGCTCCAGAACTTGAAGCATCTTGTTTCGTTGGCCAGTTCTCCCAGTTCAACAAGGAGCGCCAAAATTTTTTGGTCCACTAAATCCATATTTTCCAATCCGTGTTGCTCTTCAATTTTCGAATCGAGTTCCTTCTGCATTTTATATAGCTCTGTTAGTCCCATTTGTACCGCCTTTTCAAAAAAAATTTATAAAAATTGAAACCTTCTTAAGCCTTAACCCGTATAAAAGGTATTTTATAATAAATTTTATGTTTTTGCGAAGGAGAAGCGAATATGTTTTTTATTATCCTCATCCGATTGGCATTGCTTGCACTGATTATTTTTATTATTTATTCGATTTTCAAGTATTTGCTCAATCCGAAACGGAAACTGGAGCTTGCCCATGAGCAGAAGAACTTTTATCTGCTTGATCTGAAAAACAATGTACGCAAGAATTTTCTGCTCACCTATAAAGGAGTCTTGTTTGAGGGTGAAAAGTATTTGGGGACAACGGAGAAATCCTTTGAGGTCATTTCGATTTTCATCTGGCCGAAAAATCCGGAGAAGCTGGAGGGTTTGAAGAAGCAGGATTTTTCTTTTATTCAAAAGGAAGTCCGAAAGCAGTACCCGGACGCGATCATTGATTGGAAAAGTCCAATAAAAGAGTTTTTGACGGAAGATTAAAAAAATAGGATAGCATGGCTGCCTGATCGTAATCAGCATCCACTGCTATCCTCTTTTATATTGCTTTTCTTTTTGAAAAAATTGCTCCCATTTCATGACTACTACCTTCTGCCTCATGATTAGGAGCATCGCTGTAAGGAATATCAGTACACCCACCATGGCAGTTGGAGAGAATTCAGTGATAAATTGACCAAAAACCGTATAAATGATGGCAAGCGGGATATTGGTGACAAGAGAAGCTCTGGCGTATTTGGAAAATGTCTTGGTAGTTTCAATCAGACATAGGGAGAGAAGATGGAAATGGATGAAGGGGATGAGGCGCAGAACGGTGACCTGCCCCACTGAAAGGTTTCCTCTGTTGCCGAACCATCGTTCCTTCATGGCAAGAACCTTTCCAAATACTCTTGGCATCTGGTGGTAAAGAAAATAGAAAAAAAGACTGGAGAGCGTCAATCCCACTATGGAGTAGATGCTGCCGATCAAGCCTCCAAATAGGGCTCCGCCTGCTATACAGATGATGACTACCGGAATGAAAAGGACTTGTCTTACTATATGAAAGATAATAAAACCGAGTGAAGCCAGCCACCAATGAGTTTCGATGATGACAAATAATACGTTCAACTTTTCATCCATAAGGCTTCACTTCTCCGATCTTGGATAGACAAGGAATAATATAGCTTATTCAAAAAAGAATCCATTATGTTAACACGATGAGAATATAGCTTATCAGCGCCACCTGCAGAATCGTAATTAAAGGCAGACCGTACTTGAAGGGAAAATGCTTCGTTTTATGACGATAGGTTCTCATCCCCATCCACGCTCCCATTGCCCCCCCAATGAATGAAACGGTCCAGAGCTTGGATTCCGCGATTCTCCATTCGTGATTGACCGCCCTTTTTTTATCCACTTTCATCAGTAGAAAAGCAAGGATATTTATTAGTATGTAAATAGTGATAAATAGTTCCATGTTCGACCTCCGCACCTCTTCTTCTTGATTTCTTTATACTACACCGACTCTTGCAGAAAATAAAGAAAAGAGGCTATCTAAAGCGATAGCCTCAATCAGAAAAATTATTTGTTTAAGCTGTTTTTTGCAGCTGATGCAAATTCAGCAAATGCTTTTTCGTCAGTAACTGCCAGCTCAGCTAACATTTTACGGTTAACTTCGATACCAGCTAATTTAAGACCGTGCATTAGACGGCTGTAAGAAAGACCGTTCATGCGAGCCGCTGCGTTGATACGAGCGATCCAAAGCTTACGGAAGTCGCGTTTCTTTTGGCGACGATCGCGATAAGCGTACATTAGGGATTTCATTACTTGTTGGTTTGCTACTTTATATAAAGTGTGTTTAGAACCATAATAACCTTTAGCTAATTTAATGACTTTTTTACGACGTTGACGTGTTACTGTACCGCCTTTAACTCTTGGCATTATAAATACCTCCTAATTATTTATTACTTGATGTTGTCTAACATGTGACGGATGCGCTTGAAATCGCCTTTGCTAACTACAGCAGCTTTACGTAGTTTACGTTTTTGCTTCTGAGATTTGTTAGCGAATAAGTGACTTGTGTAAGCATGAGAACGCTTCAGGCTTCCAGATCCAGTTTTCTTGAATCTTTTCGCTGATCCACGATGAGTTTTCATTTTAGGCATTGGAGTTCCTCCTCATATCATTACTTTTCGTTTTTAGGTGCTAGTACTAAGAACATGCTACGACCATCCATTTTCGGATGTGATTCGATGGTTGCCACTTCTGCACAAGCTGCTGAGAAACGGTCCAGCACTCGCTGACCAATTTCCTTATGAGTGATTGCACGGCCTTTGAATCGGATCGAAGCTTTCACTTTGTCCCCTTTTTCAAGGAACTTAATTGCATTTCGAAGTTTCGTATTGAAATCATGCTCATCAATAGAAGGACTTAATCGAACTTCCTTAATGCTAATTACTTTTTGGTTTTTGCGCGCTTCTTTGTCTTTCTTCTGTTGTTCGAAACGGAACTTTCCGTAGTCCATGATTCGACATACAGGAGGTTTAGCAGTTGGCGCCACCATTACTAAGTCAAGGTTTGCACGAGTTGCAATTTCCAGCGCTTCCACCTTTGATTTAATTCCAAGCTGATCTCCATTTTGTCCGATTAGACGAACTTCACGGGCACGAATGCCATCGTTTACCATCATATCTTTGCTAATAATTAGCCACCTCCAAGGTTTTTTACGAACACCGTTTGACGAACAATTACTCTGCAAACAAAAAAGTGTGGGTGCACATGACACCCACACTTTACGATTAAGTAAAAGATTGAAATCTTTCTCGTAAAACCTGCCAACTGCACAATTTGCGCCGATCAGGTGAGAAGCGGGTGCTTCTTCTTGTTCTCAAACAAGTATTCAATTTGACCTTGTATAATATATCATTAATGATGATTGATTGTCAAGAATTCGTATCAAATGAAACAACGTTTTAAATGATATCAGATAAATTGTAGTTATGCAATACTTTTTTTTGGGATATTTAAAAATTGGAAATTCACATTAAAAACCGCTGTTGATTTCCGCACTAGGCGCAGCGACCCAAGGGGCGCTGGTGGAGCCTCCTCGGCTGCGCCTGTGGGGTCTCCACCAGCGCTATCTTCCCGCAGGAGTCTTCGCCTATTGCTCCAATCAACAGCTGGAGAATGCCTGAAATCAAAATTCAAATTTTCCTTATCTCTTCGCTTCTTTCACAATATCATCCACAAATTTCTCCAAGGAGATTGTTTCGGATTTTTGTTCTCCGTACTTGCGGACATTGACGTCGCGCTCTTGGATTTCGTTGTCCCCGATTACGAGCATGTAAGGGATCTTCTGCATTTGCGCTTCACGGATTTTGTAGCCGATTTTCTCGTTTCTTTCGTCCATTTCGACACGTAGTCCTTTGGATTTCAGGAGGTCCTGCACTTCTTTTGCATAGTCGAAGTGTGCGTCAGGGGATACCGGGATCACTTGTACTTGGACTGGCGCGAGCCAAGTAGGGAATGCGCCCTTATACTCCTCGATCAGGAAGGCAACAAAGCGTTCCATTGTGGAAACAACCCCGCGGTGGATAACGACCGGACGGTGCTGTTTGCCGTCTTCTCCAACATAAGTCAGATCGAATTTCTCAGGCAATAGGAAGTCAAGCTGTACTGTGGAAAGAGTTTCCTCTTTTCCGAGGGCAGTACGGACCTGTACGTCCAATTTAGGACCGTAGAATGCCGCTTCGTCGATCGCTTCGAAGTAGTTCAAGCCTAGATCGTCCATTGCTTCTTTCAGCATGCTTTGCGCTTTTTCCCACATTGCATCGTCGTCAAAGTACTTTTCTTTGTTTTCCGGATCACGGTAGGAAAGACGGAAAGAATAGTCATCCAGGCCGAAATCTTTGTATACTTCGAGAACCAGGTTCACTACACGCTTCAATTCATCCTTGATCTGGTCAGGGCGAACGAAGATGTGCGCGTCATTCAAAGTCATTCCACGCACACGCTGAAGTCCTGCCAACGCTCCGGACATTTCATAGCGGTGCATTGTTCCAAGCTCCGCAATGCGGACTGGCAACTGGCGGTAGCTGTGAATACTGTTTTTGTAGACCATCATATGGTGCGGACAGTTCATTGGACGAAGCACCAGCTGCTCATTATCCATCTCCATCGGAGGGAACATGCCGTCCTGATAGTGATCCCAGTGACCGGAAGTTTTATAAAGGTCTACGCTTCCCATTATAGGAGTGTAGACATGGTCATAGCCAAGAGAAACTTCTTTATCCACAATATAGCGCTCAATTACGCGGCGGATTGTAGCACCTTTTGGCAACCAAAGTGGCAACCCTTGCCCAACCTTCTGGGAGTTGAAAAACAGGTCAAGCTCTTTTCCGATTTTACGGTGGTCACGCTCTTTTGCTTCTTCCAACAGACGTAGATGCTCTTCCAGTTCCGCTTTTTTGAAGAAAGCAGTTCCGTAGATACGCTGCAGCATCTTGTTTTTGCTGTCGCCTCTCCAGTACGCTCCTGCGATGCTTAGGAGCTTGAACTCTTTGATTTTGCCAGTGGATGGCACGTGAATTCCGCGGCATAGGTCAAAGAATTCACCTTGCTCGTAGATGGAGATTGTTTCACCTTCCGGAAGCTCAGCTATCAATTCAAGCTTCAGTTCGTCATTCAATTCTGCGTAGCGGCGCAGCGCTTCTTCCCTGCTGACTTCCACCCGTACTACATCCAGGTTTTCACTTACAAGCTTCTTCATTTCCTTTTCGATTCTTTGCAGATCATCCGGAGTCAAGGACTCTTCCATATCAATGTCATAGTAGAATCCATTTTCGATTACTGGTCCAATCCCAAGCTTCACATTCCCATATAGACGCTTTACCGCTTGTGCCATCAAGTGGGCAGTGCTGTGACGCATGATTCCAAGGGCTTCCTCAGTATCCTGGACAACAATGCTGATTTCTCCATCTGCTTCTATCGGGGAACGAAGGTCAATGAGCTCTCCGTTAAGTCTACCTGCAATAGCTTTCTTTTTCAGACCCGGGCTAATGGATGCAGCGATATCTTCTGTTGTCGTGCCACGTTCAAACTCCTTTACCGCTCCGTCTGGAAATGTGATTTTCAATAATTCCGACATCCCTGTCACCTCTTCTTTAGATTTTTGTAAAAAAATAAAAAAACCCGTTCCCTATAAATAAGGGACGAGTTTAATATCCGTGTTTCCACCCAAGTTCCCATCTTTTTAAAATGCATAAAAGACGGCTTCGTTTTCGATAACGGGGGATTTCCCCGTCAACAGCTACTGTGATTTTCGCTGCTGAAGTTTAGAGGTGGTAAATACTTTAACCGTAATAGGAAGCTTTCAGCCGGTGACTTCCCTCTCTTGAATTCGTGTTAAACGTACTCATGTCCTCATCATTACTTGTAGGCTATAAGGTTTAAAATTGATTATGTTTGTTATTATATTCTCCATATCAAGGAAAATCAAGTACACATCTTAATCAATTTTGCTTTTTTTTTGCCCAAAATAGTGATAAGGAAGAATTTCCGTTCTTTCCTCGAAAATATTGCGGATGGTTTCCACCAGCTGATGATCGGTATTGTCTGTATAAAGGAAGAGTTTCCTTGGTGCAATGGATACCAATGGCGCCAATACGACTGAATCGATATAGTAGGAATAGTTGTTGAAATGCGTTCGATTCATGTATTTTATCAGTTGGTTCTTCGTAATATGATTCAGGCTTTCATCGTAGAAATCAAATTGGTATTGGTAAACGAGATGGACCTCATTCAATTTGGAATCCGTAGCGTTCAATAGCTCCCGCAGCTGATGGATGAAGGTCTGGTATTCTTGTTCCAGCTTGTATTCATCTATGGCCGCCTCCAGATAGATCTGCAGGGTATCATAATATTCTTTAAGTCGAAAAGTCAAAAAGGAATCAAAAGAAAAGGAAACAGGCTTCAAAAAAAAGCCATGGATGATGGAGTCAAGCTGCTTTTCCCGTTCCTGTATGGGAGGGAGATTGGGTATATCGCTTCTTTCCCCTTGAAGGATAGATTGCAAGATACATAGAATCTGTTCGTGCTCTTCTTCATCCTTAAAGTAAAATGTATTTTCCAAGGTAGATACAATATACGCTTTTTCCTTCACCTTTGTAATGAAGATCTTTAATGCGGGTATGATTGCATGTTGGTAAAAATCGAGATCCTTTGACTCCACTACAATTTTTTCTTTATGTAAAGAAAGGATTGAATCACCTTCTGGATTAGTCTCAAGTATACGTAAAAACACTGTTTTTGCATCCAATTCATCGCGAAAGGAAATCTCAAACAAGTTTGTCCCCCCTTTGGTACACCTGATTCTATGTATATGGGAGGACGCAAAAAAAAATGATAAATTTCAGAAAGAAGAGGGATTATTTTATTGATTCAAAGTCTCCAACCAGCACTTTCAAATGCTTGGGTAAAATCTTTATTTTGGATGGGGTGCTAAAATTGCATTCCCCGTCACAATCTATTTCCTGTTTTGGGGTAGTCTCAATTTCAATCTCCCGTGCCTGGAAGTAAATCAGGTCTTCGTTCGCTTCAGCAGGAAATTGCTGCTGGATCTTGGATTGCATCCACGTCCATAAGTGGGTGAGGGAGGTCCGTTTGACAATCAGGACATCAAGCACCCCGTCCTGGACATGGCTTTCCGGGAAGAAGGACTGGAATCCCCCCACATAGGAGCCGTTGCCGATCAGAAACATCATGGCCGGACCATCAAAGTCCGTAGTGTCGCTCTTGACTTTCAGTTTAAAGGGTTCACTCTCCATAATCGTCTGGCCGGCACTAATATAATACGAAAGCTTTCCAAGCAACTGCTTATCCTGGGTATCCATATTATCCGATACCTTGGAAATCAGTCCGATTCCCCAGAAATTAAGAAAGTATTGCTTGTCACACTTCCCTACATCAACAAGCTCCATTCTTTTCTCCACAATCTGCCTTGCCGCAAGGAGCGGGTTTTGGTTCATCCCGATTGTCCTGGAAAAATCATTGCAAGTGCCACCTGGAATAATGGCAAAAGCAGGACGATCCTTCAGCTTGCAAATGGCATTGATCAGCTCATAGATGGTTCCGTCCCCACCAGCGCCAATAATAAGGTCCACTTTGCCTTCGAGGTCGGAAACCAGTTTCGCACCATCCCCTTTTTCTTTTGTCACCATGATCTCGACTTCCTCAAAGCCTTCCTCAAGCTTTTCCTTTATAACATCGATCGACTCCACCAACTTCCGCTTCCCCGCATTCGGATTTAATATTAGTGTCACTTTTCTCACCATTGTTCCCCCTTTCACCATGTAATTTTCATGCATTTACTTTACCATACCCATTAATTGAAGGATTAACGTGAAAATGGGGACCATCACCAGAAAAAAAGGCCGTGTCCACTTAACCGGGACGCGGCCTTTCATTTTAGTTATCAAGCTTCAACTTCCTGTTTTTCAACTTCGCAAGACGTTCTGCGAGCTTCTGTTTGTCCTGTTCCTGTACCTCCTGGAAGCTTTCGGCATTCTCCTCTGCAGGGTCCGGCTCGCTTACAAAGCGGTTTCGTACCTGCTTCTCTTTCGAAACAGAGGCAGATTTCTTCGTCGTTTTCGTATCGGCCCAGTTTTGATACTGGCGATGCTCCTCTTTTGCAAGCTCCATCGCTGCGCTCACTGTTTTGACCTGCTTACGGGCCCAGTGGCTTGCTATTTTCTCCACATACTTGCGGTTTAGCTTCATGTCTGTTTTCAGTAGAACGTAGTACAGCAATACGTTTGTAACCCCAGGGGTGAGCTGTTGCTTGAACATGACGTCCTCGACAATGCGCAAATCCGATACTGACGGCTCCGCCCCTCCCGAGAGATCAGTGAGCATCGCTTTAGGCGATACATTTTCAAGCTGCTGGATCAGCTGCTCCTCCTTGGACGAAGGATTTTTATCGGTAAACTGTTTAAGATTAGCAGGCTGCGTTTTCTCCACCAAGGAGGGAAGGGTATTGTGGTACTCCAATTGGTACCAGTCACGTGCCGCTTTTCTTAATTTCTCCAGATTGATCATATCGTCTTCATCAATTACATTCATCATCAGATCCTTCATGGTTATTGGATCGATCTGATAGATAAAGGCAAGCTTCTGGATGGCTTGCTTCACTTTTGCTGTGATTGCTTTCTTTGGAATTACCACATCCGAGAGACCGGCATAGAACAACTCGAAATCAAATTCACTTTTTCCGACTTCAGGCTCCTGACCGGCTTTACGCCCTATCCATTCTTTATCCTCCGACAGCTGCAGCCCTTCCATCGTTTCTTCATTTGCGGCATAGGCGATATTTTCTGCCTGGACAGATTGGAAGACGTCACTGAATTGCCGGGTAATCTGGGTATATTCCGCATCTGGAATCGCCTCATCTGAAAAATACTTCTTTACGTTCAAGTATTTTGTTTTCCCGAGTCGATTATAAAGATAAATGGTCAGCATGGGTTCGGAAAAGAAGGCATCAGGAGAAAGGGGAGGCTGAAGCTCATAGATGAACGTTCGGGAATGCTCGTCCTCCTTCACCCAGGTCTTCAACAGTCCGATACCTTCCAGCTTGATCCGTTCCTGATGGATGTCCTTTAAATTGCATTGCATCGTCGTCATGATGCCATGATGGGTAGTCACTTCCCCCCATAGCCGATCCTGGTCCAGTTCACTCCAAAGCGTCATGAACAGGCTGAACCCCCTGTAGCCGAGAAGAGGCTGATAGAGCATGGTCAATATTTTCCGATCAAATGATTGAAGAACCCCGCTTGCACGTACCATATAGCGGTCAACAGGGACCAGTTCTTTCCAATGCCGTTCAGACATAACACATTCAAACCTTTCTGTAACTATAAGTGATCAATGATAAAACAGAGAGGCTGATAAGTCTCCTCTCTGTTCTGCTAATAATGCGATATTATTTCCGCTCTTTTTCTATTATCTCTTTTAATTCATCAAGGAAAACATTGATATCCTTAAATTGACGGTATACCGAGGCAAATCTCACATAGGCGACCTCGTCAATTTTGGAAAGCCGCTCCATCACCATCTCGCCGACAATATCGCTCTTCACTTCGGATATGCCAATGTTGCGAAGTTCCTTTTCCACTTCGATGACTATGTCCTCCAGGACTTTTAGCGCTACAGGTCTTTTTTCGCAAGCTTTTATCAGGCCACGCAGCACCTTTTCTCTACTGAATTCTTCTCTAATTCCTTCTTTTTTCACCACGATCAAAGGCATCTCTTCCACCTTTTCAAATGTGGTAAAGCGATAGGAGCAGGACTCACACTCTCTTCGTCTACGAATAGAGCGCCCTTCCTCCACTGGTCTGGAATCCAATACCTTGGTGCCATTATGTTGACAAGCTGGACATTTCATAAGGGTTTCAGCTCCATTTCCTTATCGTTTTTTATCTTTCCGAATTTAAACCCGAACCTGTATAATTGAGAGATTTATTAAGTTCCTGGTACATATGCAGAACAAGCTTGCGACTGAAGCCGAAATCTGTCGGAAGTATGCTAGTATCCGTTGTAACGGAAAAGTCTATCGCCGTTTCAAATGGCCTCACCGAAATCACTGTCACGACCATAAAGGCCTTTTTTCCTTTGTTCACCTGCACCGCTATTTCACCGTGTTCCTCTGAAACGGATTTGACTGTAAACCCGTCCATCTTTTGGAACATTTCCTGGAGAGCTTTCATGGCATTCTTGTTGGATACCTTGTAATAATGGCTTCGCAATGCTGCATCCATATGGTTTTCTCTTGTTTCCGTATGAGTGGATAGTAGGTTTTTTAATTTTTGAATAGCTCCCACGATAATTTGACAACCCCTTAAATTTACTTCGTTCTATGTAAAAGAAATGATATGTAGGAAAAAAATTATAATAAAAAGAGGTGCATATTATACACCTCTTACCATTTTAATCGATTTAGTTATAATTTTAAAGTGCTTTCGCTTTGTTTACTTGAACAGGACCCATTCCACGTGGAAGTTCGATTGTTTCACGAGTCTGAGCATTTAAAGCTTCAGCAATGTAATCTGCAGAAATGTTAGGATCCAACTCACCGCATGTATAAACGTCAATGCTTGCATATCCGTGTTCCGGGAAGCTATGAATAGTTAAATGTGATTCAGAGATGATGACAACTCCGCTAACTCCTTGTGGTGCAAACTTATGGAATGCAACCTCGCGAACCTCAGCTCCGGATTTCAACGCAGCATCAACAAAAGTTTTTTCAATGTAATCCATATCATTCAACTTATCAAAATCGCAACCCCATAATTCTGAAATAACGTGACGACCTACTGTTTCCATCTCACGTTCCCCCTTTAACATTTTTTAGAATACATGAATTCCTCAAAGGTGAAGATTGATTATTGTATTACTACCACGGGGGAAAGTTAGTCCAGAGAGGTCCTAACCCTTTAAGTAGCCACATAACCGTTTCAAGAAGTTCACGAAAAATAGTATACTGTTTTTATATTAGTTTTGCAACATACATTTCATATTTTTCTTGTTATCAGTAAAAGAAAGAATTCATCCTCCCTTTTCTTCCAACGCAAAAAAGCGGCTAACATGGTATGTTAACCGCTTTCATATTTTTCTCGTACATACTATGGGAAATATTATCCAGCCATTACTTCTTTCGCTTCCACCATTTTCTCCGCTACATAATGAACCAGGTCCACAACACGGCAGGAGTAGCCCCACTCGTTGTCATACCAAGCCAATACTTTCACCTTAGTTTCCCCCATTACCATGGTGGATAGACCATCGATCACTGCAGAGTGTGGATTCGTGTTGAAGTCGACTGACACAAGAGGCTCCATGGTTATACCCAGGATGCCGTCCATTGATCCGACTGCAGCTGTTTGGAATGCATTGTTTATATCATCCACTGTTACAGGCTGCTTTAAGTCCACAACCAAGTCTACCAGAGAGACATTCGGTGTAGGTACTCGTAATGCCATACCATGCAGCTTGCCCTTCAGATGCGGCAATACAAGGGACAACGCTTTCGCTGCACCAGTCGATGTCGGGATGATGGACTGACCGCACGCTCTCGCACGTCTCAGGTCCTTATGCGGATTATCGATGTTTTTCTGATCATTTGTATATGCATGAACCGTCGTCATCAGTCCATTTTCGATTCCGAACTGCTCATCGAGGACTTTCACAACCGGCGCCAAGCAGTTGGTTGTACAAGATGCATTCGAAATGACATAATGCTGATCTAAATCCAAGGCTTCTTCATTTACACCCATTACGATGGTTACATCCTCATCTTTACCAGGCGCAGTCAGAATCACTCGTTTTGCACCTGCATTCAGATGAAGAGCCGCTTTATCACGTGCATTGAATTTCCCTGTCGCTTCAATCACGATATCAATATTCATTTCCTTCCAAGGCAATTCTTCGGGATTACGATTATTGACCATTTGAATGCGCTTACCATTTACAATAAGAGCGTTGTCCTCCGCGTAGACATCAGCATCGAAACGCCCATGATTTGTGTCATACTTAATTAAATGAGCTAACGTTTCGGCTGGATAGCTCGCATTGATTGCAACAATATTCAAACCTTCCTCTTGGATGGCACGTCTAAATACCATTCTTCCAATACGTCCAAAACCATTAATTGCAACCCTTGCCTTCATGCAAATTCCCCATTTCTGTATATATGTTATACTTATGTTATGATTACCTGCAATTAGTATAACATATTTAATTTGAATATGTCATGAAAAAATTAAAAAAAGGGCATATCCCTATTTTTGGATAGCCCATTTCTTCAATATAGTATGTAGCTGTTCTTTTGTTTCTTCTATTGATCCGTTGTTTTGTATAACTTCATCAGCTAGATCCACTTTTTCCCGGAGCGGCATTTGTGAGGAGATTCTGGCCATGGCATCCTCGCGGGATAAATCATTTCTTCTCATCAGCCTATCGAGTTGCACCTCTTCATCCACATAGACAAGCAAAGTCTTTTCGACCAGATGGGTGAGCTTGCTTTCAAACAGCAGTGGAATATCCATGACAACCGTTTGATGTCCTTTATTTATATACTCCATTGTCTCTTCCTTCATTCGGTTACGTATACTCGGATGCATGATGGAATTTAAGAGCTCTCTTTTTTCTTTGTTTTCAAAAATGAGTTTCCCAAGCTTTGCCCGGTCCAGAGATTTGTCCTCCTGTAATATCCCTTCTCCAAACTCAGAAACCAATTTTCCATAGGTTTCCTCACCAACTTCCACTACCTCGCGGGCTACTAAATCTGCATCCACAATCGGCAGTCCGTATTCCTTCAGTATTGCAGCTACCGTACTTTTGCCACTGGCTATACCGCCAGTCAATCCAATAATCATCAGCCAGTCCAACTCCTCTCTAATGGAAGAGGCTTCTGTGGGAACAGATAGCCTCAGATCTTGATAATTCCAATAATAATAAGTAATACACCAGGCAGAAAGGAAAATTTGTTCATCCAAGATACTCCGGAAAACACTCTTCCAAGCTTTATACCAGTGATAACAAATAGGGAACTCATCATCGCAACAGAAACAGCCATCATCCAAGGGGAATATCCCAGTAATGCGGCACCTATCCCGGCTCCGAATGCATCAAGCGATAACGCAATCCCAAGGAAGAATGCCTCCAGTCCAGTGATGGAGCCTGATTTGTCAAAATCGGCTTCTGTCGGTTTCCTCAAAATATTGATGACGACTCCCAAAGACTTGATTTCCAGATTGAATAGGATTTTCTCTCCAATCAGTGTTGGATCCTCAGACGCATTCGACTTGAAAAACTGATACAGCACCCATACTCCAAGAAGAATGAGGATCGCTCCTCCTATACTCTCTGCATAGACAGGAGAAAGGAACGTTGTAAGTATCGTGCCAACAAACATCGCCAGCAAAAGTGAAACAGCAGAGCAGCATGCAATGATAGTGATCGATTTCAGCGGCATATGCATTTTTCTAAGGCCATATGTCAAACCGACACTGAAACTGTCCAGACTGACAGCAAATGCTAAAAGAACAAGTGAGATGTATGGAATCATAAAGAGCTCCTCCCTAACTATCACTGAGATAGTATATGGCAGGAGCCCATTCGATGTGTTTTACGGAAAAGAGAATTATCTTTCTTTCGGCTGACAGATCGGACACGTATGGGTTCCTCTTCCTGCCACCACTGATTTCTCTATTTCCGTTCCGCATTTTTTGCAAGGTTCCCCTTTTCTGCCGTACACAAACAGTTCTAGCTGGAACATGCCGATTTGCCCTTGAGAATTGATGTAGGATCGGATTGTACTTCCGCCCTTATCCACCGCTTCCTTAAGCGTGAGGACAATTTCCTTCTGCAATATCTCCAGTTCCTGATCGGACAGGCTGTTGGCAAACCGTTCCGGATGTATCCCTGCACGAAAAAGTGCTTCATCCACATAGATATTGCCAAGCCCCACCACAACGGTCTGGTCAAGCAGGACGGCTTTGATGTTTCTCTTCTTCTTGGAGAGGCTTTCCTTGAAGCCGGCGAGGCTGAATTCCTCGTCAAATGGTTCCGGTCCAAGGCTTGCAATCGACTTAGCCTTCAGTTCCTCCCCTTTTCTGTAAAGGTGGAGTGTTCCGAACTTCCTGACATCCTGGTAGCGGAGCTCTGTTCCGTCCTCAAGATGGAAGAATACATGGGTATGTTTATTGAAAGGTTCATCCTTTTGAAAAAGTCCGTATTTCCCTTCCATACGAAGATGGGAAACCATGCAATAGTCATCCAGATAGAAAAGAAGGAATTTCCCTCTGCGGCCTATAGTCAGAATGGTTTGCCCCACGAGCATATGTTCAAACATGGCGACATCATCCGGCTCCTTCACCATTTTTGGCCAAAGAACCCTTACCGCTTCAATCTTCTTTCCTTGCACAAGCTGTAGAAGTGTTTTTCTGACGGTTTCAACCTCTGGAAGCTCTGGCATAAAAACACCTCCCTCACATTATTTCGCATCATACCAGGTGGAGCCGTAAGAGTAGTCGACCTTCAACGGCACTGTCAGCTCCAGTGCCTGCTCCATTACTTCTGGCACGATTTTCTTCAATTTTTCTATTTCTTCTTTCGGAGCTTCAAAGACAAGTTCATCATGCACCTGAAGCAGCACTTTCGCCTGCATGTTTTCTTTTTCCAATCTCATCGACATTTCAATCATCGCCTTCTTGATGATGTCGGCTGCACTGCCCTGGATTGGGGTGTTCATCGCCGTTCTCTCGGCAAAGCTTCTCAGATTGAAGTTGCTGCTTGTAATCTCCGGCAAATAGCGGCGACGGTGAAGCAGTGTTGTTACATAGCCCTTACCCTTCGCTTCGAGTACCACGTCATCCATATACTGCTTGACTCCCGGGAAACTCTCCAGATAGCGGTCAATGAACAGCTTTGCGTCTTTCCGGGTGATATCCAGACTTTGCGATAAACCATAGTCGCTGATTCCATAGACAATACCGAAGTTGACCGCCTTCGCCTGACGTCTCATGTTGGAAGTTACCTTATCCTCTGTAACATGAAACACATCCATGGCGGTTTTCGTATGAATATCTGCGTCCTCCCTGAATGCTTCAATCAGCTTTTCATCATTGGCAATATGGGCAAGGACCCTTAACTCGATCTGGGAATAGTCCGCCGCAAAAATGACCCAATCTTTATGCGATGGAATGAATGCCTCCCTGATTCTTCTACCTTCCTCCAGACGGACCGGGATGTTTTGAAGGTTTGGATCAATGGAGCTTAATCTGCCAGTTTGGGTTAGCGCCTGGTTGAAGCGTGTATGGATTTTATTGGTGTCTTCATGCACAACCTTCAACAAGCCTTCGATATAGGTTGATTTCAATTTCCCCAATTGACGGTAAAGGAGAATCTGACGAATGACCTCATGCTTGTCCGCAAGCTTATCGAGTACATCGGCCGAAGTGGAGTATCCTGTTTTCGTTTTCTTCACCGGCGGAAGACCGAGCTTTTCAAATAGAATGACACCAAGCTGCTTTGGCGAGTTGATGTTGAATTTTTCACCGGCAAGCTCAAAAATGTCCTCTTCAATCTTCTCTAGCTTTTCGGATAAGTCTTTTCCCATATCCTCCAGGCGGGTTTTATCAACTTTAATACCTAGCGCTTCCATTTCCGCAAGTACAAGCGTCAATGGCATCTCGAGCTCCTCAAACAACTCAAGCTGTTCGTTATCCTTCAATTCATGGATAAAGGACTCCTTCATCTCCTGCATCGCGAAGGTTTTGCGAACAAGATGCTGAGATACTGTCTCTTGATCCGGCACTGCCCTTTTGGCACCTTTGCCATAGACCGCTTCATCCGTTTCAATCTGATGATACCCTTTCTTCCGTGCGATCTCCGCAAGATCCGTGGACGTATCAGACGGGTTCACGATGTAGGAAGCGATAATAAAATCAAAATCTATCCCATTCAGCTCGATTCCCTGCCATTTCAGTGCCACGATTGCCCGTTTGGCATCAAAGACGGTCTTCTTTTTTGTGGAATCTGCTGCAAAGTCCTTAAACTCCTCTGACTTCAGTGCCACATCAGTCGGAATGAAGAAGTTTCCCTTTTCATTCACAAGCGCAAATCCTTGAATGTCTGCCCAATGGTAATTTTCTTCCAGGACCTCTACCATGAAAAAGTTCTCTTTTGCAAAATGGTCGGTAGTCAGCACTTCCACTACATCAAACGTAATGTCCGTTAAATCCTCTGTTACTGTTTCCCCTTCGTCCCCCATCTTTTCCAATAAGGAGTTGAAGCTCAGTTCTTTGAATATCGAGATGACTTTCTTCTTATCAAAGCCTTCATAGATAAGTTCATCCACCTGCATTTCAACAGGCGCTTCCGTCATGATCGTCGCAAGCTCCTTGCTCATGATTGCCTGCTCCTTGTTCTCCTCAAGCTTCTCCTTCAGCTTTTTCCCGCTGACCTGATCGATGGATTCCAGGAGCTTTTCAATGGTGCCGAATTCCTTCAACAGCTTGATTGCCGTCTTTTCCCCGACTCCCGGGACCCCAGGAATGTTATCGGAGGAATCACCCATCAAGCCTTTCATATCAATAATCTGATCCACATTCAAGCCATACTTCTCTTCAATGAAGGCTGGTGTATAGGAGTCAACATCCGTGATCCCCTTTTTCGTGATATCCACCGTTATTTTATCGGTTGCAAGTTGAGTCAAATCCTTGTCCCCGGAAATGATCTTCACGGTAAAATCATCTTTAGCAGCCTGTCGGGCCAGTGTCCCTATAATATCATCCGCCTCATATTCCGGCAGTTCATAGCGTTTGATGTTATAGGCGTCCAATAACTCTCTTAAAAAGGAGAATTGCTCGGAAAGCTCAGGTGGGGTCTTTTGTCTTCCCCCTTTATATTCTCCGAACGTTTTATGACGGAAGGTTGTTTTTCCTGCATCAAAGGCCACAAGCATATGTGTCGGTTTTTCTTCCTCCAGGATCCTCATCAGCATCATCGTGAATCCGTAAATCGCATTTGTATGTATACCCTTTTCATTGCTTAATAGGGGCAGCGCGAAAAATGCGCGATATGCAATGCTGTTCCCATCGATTAGGACTAATTTGTTTACCATGTTACTTCCTCCTTCTTCGTTTTATGATCTATGTAATTAATTCAGACTCTCTTAACACCGCTGTTGATTTCCGCACTAGGCGCAGCGACCCAAGGGGCTTGCGAGAGCCTCCTCGGCTTCGCCTGTGGGGTCTCAACTAAACGCAACACCCGCCGGAGTCTTCGCCTATTGCTCCAATCAACAGCTAGTACACTTGAAAATCAACACTTCTCTTTAAATAAACACATATAAAAAGCCGCAATCTCCCTCTCTATTTTATCATGGATAAGATGAGAAAGAAAAATTGCGGCATGATTGATTTTTGTTATTCCAAATTACCCATTAATAATTGGGCATATGGGGAACTGGACGGTAGTACGATCACCGTTTCTCCGTTGATGGTTTTTTTATAGGACTCAAGTGTACGGTACAGCTCGTAGAACTCGGGCTCCTTCGAGAAGGTGTCATTGTATATTTTCGCTGCTTCCCCTTCTCCTGTTCCACGGATGACATCTGCGTCCGCTTCGGCTTTTGCAAGGATTTCACGAACCTCTTTATCTGTGTTGGCAATAATGATGTTTTTATCGGCATCCCCTTTGGAGAGATAGTCCTGAGCAGTTGACTCACGCTCGGAAATCATGCGGGTAAAGACGGATTGTTCATTTTCCGGAGGCAGATCCGTTTGTCTCATTCTTACATCTGTTACAACAATCCCGTATCCATCCTTTGCAAGAAGCTCATTGACTCTTTCCGTTACACGGTCATTCAGGCTTCCCCTTGAGGACTTCTCATCATTGACAATCTCATCATAGTTTAATTGACCAAGCTCCGTTCGGACGACGGAAAAGACAAACTCGGACATTTTAGTCTCTGCATTAATAATATTGGCAAGGCTGTCAATCATCATTCGAGGATCTTCCACTCGCCATATCACATAATTATCAATCAGCATCCGTTTCTTATCTTTTGTATTGATTTCCGCTCCAGCTTCATCATAGAGCATCTGGTATTTTGGAACGGTCGTTACAGTCTGGACGAATGGCACTTTGAAGTTAAGTCCTGGTTCATCAATTATATTAACTACTTCCCCAAACTGTCTGACTACCTTGTATTCCCCTTCTTTTACCACAAACACATTGGCAAGACCAACACCCAGCAGGACGATTAGCAGGACTGCAATTATCCCGCCTCTGACCATCTTCTTCCACTCATAGGTAGGTTTGCGCCCCTCTAAATCTATGATGTTCTGATTACTCATTTGTCCCACTCCCTTCCTGATTGGTAGGCGGCTTCGGAATCGTCGTTTCTGATCGCTCCATTGGACGAATCGGGAAGTACTTCATCGTATTGCCATCATCATTCATGATATAGATTTCTGCGTACGGAAGGACTTCTTCCATTGTCTCAAGAATCAATCGTTTTCTAGTCAGTTCAGGTGCATTCACATATTCTGCGTACAAGGAATTGAATCTTGCGACATCTCCACGTGCCTGTTCGACTCGGGCTGCCTTTTCCCCTTCTGCCCTAGAAATGATTGCCTTCATTTCTCCTTCCGCTTCATTCATTTTTTGGTTGCGGTAGCGGTCGGCTTCATTTCTCTTGGTATTCATCGTTTCTCTAGCATCAGTAACGTTGGTGAATGCTTTACGAACCTCTGCATTTGGAAGCTCCACATCCTGCAGTTTAACCGCAGTTACTGATATACCAACGTCATACTTTTCCATAAGTGAGGTTAATAGATCAAATACCTCCACTTCGATCTGCCCTTTTCCTGATGTTAATGCCTCATCGATTTGCGAGCTTCCGATGATACTTCTTAAAGATGCAGATGTTGCATTATAAAGAACCGCTTGCGGATCGTCTGAATTATATAGGTATTTACCCGGGTTGGTTATCTTCCACATGACGACCATGTCTGCCAGGACGATATTCTCATCTCCGGTTATCATTTTTGTATCACTGGTGAATTCTACAACTTCTCCATTCTTTTCCTCATAGCCGAACTGTAAGCTGAATGTCTCTTTTGACAGCTTTTCCACAGTCTGGATCGGCCAAGGCATCTTGAATTGCAGACCCGGTTCACTTATTCCCTCTTCCACTTTCCCGAAGGTCTGGATAACAGCCTGTTCGGATTGGTCCACTGTGTACCAGGAACTGAAGGCCACTATTCCAAGCAGGACTGCCAGCACCACTAGAAAAACAGTTGTATATATTCGCTTTAAACTCATCACTGTTGTCTTCTCCCCTTTTTTTGTTCTCAGTGATTAATACGTTCAAGTTACAGGAAAGTTTCTTTTTTTACAGAAGTTTTTCATTTTCATAGGCTCTTTTCGTAAAGATTGTTGTTTTAAGCATAGGTAGCTGGACTAAAGATGAAATGTGGACAATAAACACCCTGTTGGTCTCCGTTCCAGACGTTCGCTTTCCGCGGGGCGATGCTTGAGCCTCCTCGGCGAATCTTGTGTCTGTAGCGGAAATCAACGGCTTCATTTAAAGATTGCACCTTATCTAAATAGCAACAATGATTGCGAAAACATCCTATTCATAAAAAAAGAAGGCGAGAACAGAGGTGTTCTCGCCTGCCAAAATTGGCTCCTTGGATGAAGGGGTTTTCAATAGTAATAGTAACAGAGGTTTGTTAAGCAGCAATGGAAGAAATGTAAAGCTATTGTAAATCTTTGTTTTCTTTGGACAATTTCACCTTAAATGTTGTCCCGCTGTTCACTTTACTCGCAACTGTAATACTTCCGTGATGCGCTTCCACCAGGTGTTTGACGATTGCCAGTCCTAACCCTGTACCACCGGAATTTCTGCTCCTCGCTTTATCTACACGATAGAAACGCTCGAAAATTCGGGGTATCTCCTCTTCATCCATACCAATTCCTGTATCTGAAACGGTTATTTCCACCTTGTCCTCTGCATCCTGGACTGTTACGCTCACTTTGCCGCCGGAAGGGGTGTAGGCTAATGCATTATTGATAAGATTAATGAAGATCTGTTTCACCCGGGGGTTATCCCCGAAAATAAACAGGTCTCTTTTCGCTTTCAACAGCTCCAGGTCAATTTCTTTCTCTTTGGCTTTTGCTTCAAGAATGATAAGGATATCTTCCAATAATTCATGGATATCCACATAATCCATATTGAGTTTGAAACCTTGTCTTTCTATTTTGGAAAGATCCAACAAGTCTTCTATCAACGATTGAAGTCTCTCACTCTCCTTTAAGATGATGGAAAGGAAGTACTCCAGTGTCTCTTTGTCGTTCATGGCTCCATCCAGAAGCGTCTCCGAAAACCCCTTGATGGAAGTGATAGGTGTCTTCAATTCATGAGATACGTTAGCTACGAAGTCCTTTCTCATCTGCTCCAGCTTTTTCAGCTCTGTGATATCATGGAAAACGAGTACAATCCCTTTCCATTCATCATTAGTGCCGATGATTGGTGCCCCGTAAACCTCAAAATGCCTTCGTTCAATATTAAGAGGAAGCACAAGCTGCTTTCTTACACGGACTTCCGTCATGAAAATTTCTTCCACCAGCTCTACTACTTCTTTATGCTCCAATGCTTCATAGTATAAGCGGTATAAATAGTCGGATTGCTCAACATGAAAGGTTTCCTTATAAGCACGATTGATCAGATTCACATAACCTCTTCCATCTATCAAAATCAAGCCGCTTCCCATATTTTCAATTAAAGTGCTAAGTCGATCCTGTTGCATTTCCTGCGCTTTTGTCATGTCCTGGAGGTTTCTTGCAAGCACATTGATTGATTGGCTGAGCATCCCTGTCTCGTCCACGTGCTCCTCGTAGGTCCTCGCTTTATAATTCCCTTTGGCAAGCTCCATTGCCACTTTTGTTGCCGATTCAATCGGTCTCGTATACTGGGCAGTAATTCTGACTCCCAGTAAAAGAATGACAACAAGTGCAGCACCGAGACTTGCAATCAATAGCCCCCAGATTTGTTGATTGACCCTGTGGAGGGATTCTACAGGCGTGCTTAAAACCACAAAACCAGCGCGTTCACCATCTCTCATCAAGGAGGCACCATAATAGTACATTTCATCATTTCGTTCATAATAGACTCGTTGCTTATCTTTGTTTTTTTCTATGATCTGCTGCAGCACATCCTGATGGGAATCCTCTTCAGGTTGCACACTGCCATCCGTATCATACTGAAGGGTGCCATCCAGATCTGTAATACTGATTCTCGCAGATAACGTCTTTCCGATATCCTCGAGGTATTTTTGCAGCGAAGGCGTGATGGTTTCTTCCTCTTCCACTAATAGCGTGACAAGGTTGGTTTCTTTCTCGAGGCGCTGATTGAATGTATTAAGATAAAAGCTCTTAAAAAGCTGTCCCAATAAAAGCCCCAACCCGACAAGAACGACAATGATGAGCGTAATTAAAGCAAAAAGCAGACGGGAACGAAACCTACTCATCTATTTTCGGTTCCTCAAGCTTGTAACCTAACCCTCTTATTGTCTTTATATATGTAGGTTTTTTTGTATCTTTTTCTATTTTCTCCCGCAAGTGGCTGATATGCACGTCTACAATCCTGGTGTCTCCGGCAAAATCGTAGTTCCAAACTGCACTTAACAGCTGATCACGGGTCAATACTCTGCCTTTATTTTTTGATAAATAGACAAGAAGCTCAAATTCCTTTGGAGTCAATTCAATACGTTCATTTTGAAAGTACGCTTCATAATGCTCTGGCAATATCTTTATATCCCCGATGATAATCTTTTCGGAAGGATTCTCATCCTTAATGTTGTCCTCATGGCCTGACAAAAGCTGTGTCCGTCTCAGGATAGCCTTTACACGCGCGACCACTTCTCTTGGGCTGAAAGGTTTTGTCATATAATCATCAGCACCTAGTTCGAGACCCAACACCTTATCAAATTCATCATCTTTTGCGGTAAGCATCAAAATGGGAGTGTTTATTTTTCGCTGCCTAAGTTCCTTGCACACTTCGATACCATCCATTTTTGGAAGCATCAAGTCCAGAACAATCATATCAAATTGCTCATCTGCTGCTTTATTAAGTCCTTTCTCCCCATCCATGGCAACTGACACATCAAATCCTGCCTGCTGCAAGTTATATTGTAATAAAGTTACAATGGACTGCTCATCGTCAACGATCAATATCTTTTTACTCATCTTTTTTCCTCCACCAATTGTTTTGGAAAGCCCCTATTCATCCATGAATATCTATCTATGTATTTACAATTCCATCATACACCTTAAATTATTTCTTCACAATAAATAGAAAAAAGAGCCACTAACTCATTGATTGTTGTTATAGTTTGAAAATTTGACCCGTGGATTTCCGCTGCAGGCACTTGCTTTCCGCGGGGAGGGATGGGAGCCTCCTCGGCGTCGCCTGTGGGGTCTCCCATGCCCTCTACCTTCCCGCAGGAGTCAAGTGCCTTCCGCTACAATCCACTCACGGTTTTGAATATTTTTGCTTCTTTTACTATTAAATTGTTATCTTACTGGCTTATTTAGGAAACACATTATTGAATCATTCTCCCCCTGTTGGTTGGAGCGCAAGGGGTGAGACTCCTGCGGGAGGAGCGTGTCTCGGGAGACCCCGCAGGCGCAAAAGCGCCGAGGAGGCTCCCGAGACCGCCCGCGGAAAGCGAACCCCTCTCGCTGCAACCAACAGGGGTGTTTAATGGTGACACTTCATTTTCTGAGCTACAAACATGCAAAAAAATAAAAAGAGCCCAAAATGAGCTCTTTTTAGAAGTTATCCATTGCGCTGCTTTCCATAGGTTCCAATCGATGAGGAGGACAGACGGTTATTGTTCCTTTTGCTACTGTTTCTTCCTTTTCGTTTGTTCCAAGGACCGTCATTTCAATGGTGTGCTTATCCTCGTTCACATCAACAATCTCAAACAGAAATTGAATCGTTGCATAATGGTAAACAGGCTTTGGGAAGGATAGCTGTTGTTCTACAACATGGCTTCCCGGGCCTGGCAAATACTTTGAAACTGCAGAAGTAATAATTCCAGTTAACATGATACTAGGAACAATCGGCTTCTTAAATGGTGTCTGAGACGCATAGTCATGCTGAATGTACAATGGATTGGCATCATTGGTCAATCCCAGATACAGAAGCAGATCCTTGTCTTCAATCTTTTCGGTTAGAGCGAGCTTTTCACCAACTTGAATCTCTTCTAGTCTTCTTCCAAGTTTTCTCTTTTTACCAAGTAACATTGTGACACCTCCGGTTGTGAAAGCGATTACATCATCTTTTAAAAAATTCGGGGATATTCTCCCCGAATCCACTCACTATTATGATAATACGTTCATTACGCTTTTGACAGATTCTACTGATTTCGCAAGTGCAGAGCTTTCTTCCTCAGTCAACTCAAGCTCGATGATCTTCTCTATTCCACCAGCACCAAGGATGGTAGGAACTCCAAGGTAGATACCTTCATGTCCATATTCTCCTTCAAGGTATGCGATGGAAGGAAGTACACGACGCTGGTCTTTGAGAATGGCTTCCACCATTTCCACCATGGATGCAGCTGGGGCGTAGTATGCACTACCGTTACCTAAAAGGTTAACAATCTCTCCGCCGCCTTTTCTTGTTCTTTCCACGATGGCATCCAGACGATCTTGCGGAAGCAGCGTTTGAAGCGGGATGCCTCCAGCATAGGAATAGCGCACCAAAGGCACCATGTCATCCCCATGTCCGCCTAGAACAAAACCTGTAATGTCTTTCACAGACAAGTTAAGCTCCTGGGAAACGAATGTACGGAAACGGGCTGTATCAAGCACACCCGATTGACCGATTACACGGTTTTTCGGGAAGCCGGACTCTTGGAATACTGTGTAAGTCATTGCATCAACAGGATTGGTCAACACGATGATAAAGCATTCTGGTGAATACTTTACGATTTCTCTCGTTACACTTTTCATGATGTTTTGGTTTGTTGTAACTAGGTCATCACGGCTCATCCCAGGCTTACGCGCAATACCTGCAGTAATGACAACAATATCGGAGTCTGCAGTGTCTGCGTAGTTGGATGTACCTGTGATATTTGCATCAAATCCTTGTACGGGACCCGCTTCCAGCATATCCAGAGCTTTACCTTTAGTAGGGTTCTCCATTTGTGGAATATCTACTAATACCACATCTGCAAGCTCTTTTTGTGCTAGTAAAAACGCTGTAGTGGCACCTGTGAAACCTCCACCGATTACGGAAACCTTTTTACGCCTCATTGTCATGAACTATTCCTCCCAGCCCAAAGTGTTTAAGTTGAAGCTAAGCACGAAGCCAGCTTCAAAGTCTATTACATATTTTTAATTAGTTCTTCTCCGAACTCAGAGCATTTAACTTCTGTTGCGCCATCCATCAGACGTGCAAAGTCATATGTTACCACTTTGGAAGAGATGGATTTTTCCATTGCATCCATTACCAATTTCGCAGCTTCTGTCCAGCCAAGGTGCTCAAGCATCAGTACACCTGAAAGGATAACGGAAGATGGGTTCACTTTGTCCAGTCCAGCATATTTAGGAGCCGTTCCATGAGTAGCTTCGAAAATCGCATGTCCTGTTTCATAGTTGATGTTTGCTCCAGGAGCAATACCGATTCCACCAACCTGTGCAGCCAATGCATCAGAGATATAGTCTCCGTTCAGGTTCATGGTAGCAACTACATCAAATTCTTTTGGACGAGTAAGGATTTGTTGCAAGAAGATATCTGCAATTGAATCCTTCACAAGAATTTTGCCTTCTGCTTCTGCAGCTTCCTGTGCTTTATTTGCAGCGTCTTTTCCTTCCGCTTCAGCAATACGGTCGTATTGAGCCCAAGTGAATACTTTATCGCCGAATTCTTTTTCAGCCAGTTCATAACCCCAGTTCTTGAAAGCACCCTCTGTATACTTCATGATGTTTCCTTTGTGTACCAAAGTTAAAGATTTACGGCCATGCTCAATTGCATAGTTGATTGCAGCACGAACCAGGCGGGATGTCCCTTCCTGAGAAACAGGCTTGATTCCGATACCGGAAGTTTCAGGGAAGCGGATTTTGTTTACTCCCATTTCATTTTGTAGGAAGTTGATAAGCTTTTCCACTTCTGCAGATCCTTTTGCATACTCGATGCCAGCGTAGATGTCTTCTGTATTTTCACGGAAGATGACCATATCCGTATCTTCAGGGCGTTTTACAGGTGAAGGCACCCCTTGGAAATAGCGAACTGGGCGAAGGCATGTGAAAAGATCCAATTCTTGACGCAATGCTACGTTTAGAGAACGGATTCCTCCACCAACAGGAGTTGTTAAAGGTCCCTTGATCGCAATTATGTATTCACGGATTACATCCAAAGTTTCTGCAGGTAACCACTCACCAGTTTGGTTGAATGCTTTTTCACCTGCCAACACTTCTTTCCATACGATTTCTTTTTCACCATTGTATGCTTTTTGCACAGCCGCTTCTAAAACCTTGGATGCCGCTGACCAGATATCAGGACCGATTCCGTCACCTTCGATAAATGGGATAACCGGATTGTTTGGTACATTAAGTACACCATTTGTTACTGTAATTTTAGTTCCTTGAGTCACGGTAAAATACCTCCTATGATAGTTGAAATTTTGGGAGGAAGTTATGAGGCCCTCCCTTACCTTGAAAGTAATAAATTATCTTTGCTCTAATGGTACATAATCTTGCTTTCCAGGTCCAGTATAATCCGCACGAGGACGAATTAGGCGGTTGTTGGAATACTGCTCCAGGATATGCGCCAACCAGCCGGATACACGGCTAACTGCAAAAATCGGTGTGAAAAGATCATGATCGATACCTAAAGAGTGGTACATGGATGCAGAATAGAAGTCCACGTTTGGTGGAAGCGGTTTTTCTGAAGTTACCACTTCTTCCACCTTTACAGACATTTCATACCATTTCGGTTCCCCGGTCAATCCAGCAAGCTTTTCAGACATGGCACGAAGATGCTTGGCACGCGGATCGCCCTGACGATATACGCGGTGACCGAAGCCCATAATCTTTTCTTTGTTTGCCAATTTTTCACGAATATAGCTTTCTGCATTTTTCACTTCCCCGATTTCGGAAAGCATTTTCATAACTGCTTCGTTGGCCCCACCATGAAGTGGTCCTTTTAAAGCGCCGATTGCTGCAGTAACTCCTGAATACACATCAGATAGAGTGGCTACACAAACACGTGCTGTAAAAGTGGAAGCATTCAACTCATGATCCGCATGAAGTACAAGCGCTTTATTGAATGCTTCTACCGCAATCTCGGATGGCTCATCGCCAGTTAGCATGTATAGGAAGTTTGCCGCAAAACCTAAATCGGTTCTTGGAGCAATAGGATCCAATCCTTTACGGATTCTTGAGAACGCTGTCACAATTGTCGGCATTTTAGCCTGTAGGCGTACCGCTTTGTGGTAGTTAGCGTCCTGGTCCATATTATCTGCTTCTTCGTCATATAAACCTAATAGTGAAACGGCTGTGCGTAATGCAGCCATTGGATGTACTTTCTCGATCGGGTATGTTTTGAAGTGGTTGATAACCTCTTGTGGAAGGGCAGCTTCTTCCGCCAGTTCCTTTTTAAGAGCGTCCAACTCCTCTTTTTTCGGCAATCTCTGGTGCCATAAAAGGTAGATTACCTCTTCAAAACTGGCGTGGTCTGCTAAATCATCAATATTGTATCCAACATAAGTCAGCGTATCATCAATGATAGAACTGATTGCTGATGTTGTTGCTACAACTCCCTCTAGACCTTTTGTGGTTGTCATATAAAACCTCTCCTTTACGTAAAGTTTCCCCATATCCTTATCTACTTCCGCCTATTGAACGCTTGCTCACCATAATGATTGTAAACATCCTTGTTAATAAATACACATTCATGCTGCACTAGATTAACAAGCCTATATAATTCTATCAGAATAAGAAAATGCTTACATTTCCAATCATAAAAATAAGCGCATAACCATTTCAATCATGGGATGTGCGCGCACTTCCAGGCGAACAAAATAAGAGTAACCCATAGGTAGGATGTGTCCTTGTCCCTATTATAAACAATTATCTGAACTTTGTGAATGAAAAGAACAAAACTACTCAAAAAAATATTATTACGAAAAAACAATTTGTGAAAATTATCCTTATGTAAAGTACTCTACCACCTTCATGGCCAAATAGGCAATTCCTGCACCTATCAATGGACCTACTGCAACCCCCTGGAATAGTGCCACTGCGAGAATGGTTCCAAAAACAAGAGCAGTTGTGATGTGGGGATCATTTGCAAGCAGCGTTAATCCGCTTTTCGCAATCAATGCCACTGCTATCCCAGCTCCAAGGGCAATCCATGCATAGGAGGATTTGACGGCCTCCTGCAGCTGTTTGAATCCTATATCACCAGTAGCAATCGGTACAAGTACAGCTATCGTAATGATCGTTACTCCCCAATTGATGCCCTTTGATTGAAGATAGGGGAATATTTTATTATCCAAGCCAATAACTTTTATAACCAGCAGTACACCGACTGCAAACATAAGCGAGGGATTTTTCGCAATAAATCCAATTGCAAGTAGAATGACCAAAAACAAAGTAGCTTGACTAAACATTCTGTTCCATCCTTCCAAAAGACCAGAGCCTAATTCCATCGTAACATAATAAAATCCGATTGAAAAAGATTTGAAACCGGTCTATGACTAATATTAGAAAACATTTATCTTTCCAAAGAATTTCAAAGGCTGTAAAATATGGTTTAAGAGAGTGTTGGTAAATAAAGGAGTGTTGCGGTTGAATTGGAATTACGTTCATATTGTATTTAGAAGCTTGCTTGTCATCCTAATTGCCATTTTAGGATTACTTTCCTTTTATTATTTTTTTTCCATTGCCTATCCATTCATCATCGCTTTAGCTTTAGCTTTCCTTATTAACCCCCTAGTGAATATCATCGAAAAAAGAGGAAAGATCCCAAGAAGCTTCGCCGTATTCATTTCATTGATGGCCGTCTTTGCCAGCGTCGCCGGTATTGTCACATTGTTGATTGTGGAGATTGTTTCCGGCACTGAATATTTGGCAAAGGTGGTACCTGGCCATTTTGAAACTTTGGTTGTATTTGTCGAGCAATTCATCGTAACCAAGGTTCTTCCTTTTTTCAATGAAATAACTACGATGTTTCACAGTCTTGAAGAAGGGCAGCAACAGTCCGTCCTTACAAACATAGAGAATATGGGTGCAAGCATTGCTACTACTGTCGGGGAATTCATCCAGTCATTCTTGCAAAACCTCCCGAAATTGATTACATGGATTCCAAGCTTTGCTACCGTGCTTATCTTTTCCCTCCTCGCCACATTTTTTATCAGCAAGGACTGGTACCGTCATCAACAACGATTAAAAAGAATCATTCCTGCAAAAGGACAAGAAAGCCTTACAAAAGTTTTTCTGAGCCTGCAAAAAGCATTCATTGGATTTCTCCGTGCTCAAGCGACACTAATTTCCATTACTACAGTTATTGTGCTGATAGGATTATTGATTCTGCGGGTGGAATACGCCATTACAGTAGCATTGATTATAGGATTGGTGGATCTTATACCATACCTTGGAACCGGATTGATCTTTGTACCTTGGATTATATTCTTAGCCATAAGCGGCAATCTTCCGCTTGCCATTGGACTTGGCGTTCTTTACCTTATTGTGATTGTGCAGCGACAGCTGATGGAGCCGAAAATCCTTTCATCCAGTATCGGATTGGATCCTTTGGCTACCTTGGTATCATTATTTATCGGATTTCAGCTGATCGGGTTCCTTGGACTTCTTGTAGGCCCTGTCACAGTGGTGATTTTCAATACCTTGTACAAAGCGGGAGTATTCCATGAAATCTTTACATTTATCATTGGCAGAAATCGAACCATTTGAAAAAGAAAAAAAGAGGCTGTCACCGAAATAATTCGGGGCAGCCTCTTTTCCATTATTTAAATAAATTAGCGATGGATTGAAAAAGCTCTCTGAAGAAATCTGCAACTCCCTGCCAGAATCCCGGATCGCCTATTACATTTTCCACTCGATCTTTGATTTGCTTTGAAATGTCCTCAAGCTGCTGCTTGACACCGTCAAAGTTGATGTCAAGCTCCCGCATTTTATCAAACAAGTCGATAAGCAGCTGTCGATCTTCCTCACTCAACTGAATTTCAAGCTTTTTTAATTGATCTTCAACGATCTGTTCAATATCTTCTCTTGTAGCCGGATTTTGTTCTGCAATCTGCTTTTTGATTTCTGTCAGCAGTTCACTTACTTTTTCCTGATCCATTCCTTCTTTTTCTGCAAGATTGGTAGCAAGGCTAAGCTCCTCATTGGCGACCTCCATGCGATCCTTGTCCAGAACTTCGCCGCTTACTTCATATGCTTTATAGATTCCAACAAGGGCAGAATGGCCGCTCACCTTTACAGGAGAGACTACGATAACCTCTGCGTTCTCGATTCCCGCTGTCAATAGTGCATTGGCGTACATATCATTTGTTACTTCTGTAATATTTTTTGGAGTTTCCCTTTTGATTGCAAGGCCTTCTCCTTTTTCTTTTCTCGTAATTTTAGCAGAAGAGAACATTCTCGCATTTCGATCTTCCCCATCGATATACTTTACCAGGTCCTCACCTGTTACTGTGATTTCCTCCACCATTTCCGGATCCTTCACATTTAAGAGATCCCGGACCTCCTGCTTCTGTTCCTCAGAAAGAGACCCGCCGTATACAACAATCGGCAAGCCGAACTTTTCATTGATGCTTTCTTCCTCTTTGTCGCCATTAGCGGCTAAGGCTGTTCCAGTAAAGCTCAAACCTGTCAGTATTAATGTAAAAACTAGCAAGACTTTCAATAGGTGCTTCATCGTTTATCCCCCGTTTTTTTACATATTTTTCAATTCTATCTGTCTCATATATTAGCATGAACTTTTAGAAAGACAATGGTTTTCCATTGCCTTTCATTCTTCTATCTTCTGTTAATGATGGTAAATTGCCCCTTGTCCATTCTATTCCGGATTCCTCGGATGATGAATGGCTTCACGATATTTCTGGTAGCAGGAATCAGCAGAAAGAATCCAATGGAATCCGAGATAAATCCCGGAGTAAGCAGTAAGACACCACCAACCAATATGCATAATCCATCAATGATCACATCACCAGGCATTTGCCCATAACTCATTTTTTGCTGGGCATTTCTCAATGCTTCCAGTCCTTGATATTTTGCCAGCCATGCGCCAAGAATACCTGTCAGGATAATCAGAATAATGGTTAGCCACGGTCCAATATATTGACCAATTGAAATTAGCAACCAGATTTCGAGTGCAGGCACAACTATTATTAAAGCCAAAAGTAATCTGAACACAGAGGTCATCCCCAATCGTAAAAAAGCTCGATTTAATCATAGAAACCGCAGGCTCCTATTTTACAATTATACCAAATGGAGCAGGATAACTCTAATTTTAGGAGTAAAAGTGCAGATGAGTGCAGGTTTTATCTAAATTATCAAATGTGTATGCTTTAATCTTTCCGAGTGAACCTCGATTAAAATTGACATATCACCTTGACTACCGACTCCCCTCAATACTTCCAATGGTGCATATTATTAAGTTGGTGGTTAAGCTAAGCATTTTTCCGCCTTAATTGTAGTTGTAATAACCTAATACGAGCTCTAAATCTGATAGGATATCTTTTTATTTCAATTAAATGCTGATATTCATTTTGTAATAATTATATTAACATAGCGATAGGTTATTAGGTACGGCACTCTCTTAACATATAAAGCTGTAGAATTAGGCTCTCATTTATTGAACTATCTTCCAGTATCTAATTAAAATAAGTCATTGATTACCAAAAAATAAAAAACCACAAAAAACGCCCTTTCCCGTCAGGCAACTTCTGTGGTTCAATCATTACATTTTTAATTTTCACAAAAACAGCTTTGAAAAGTAAATGTTTTATGTACGGTTGAAGGTTAAAATCCAACGCTTTTTTCTATAGCAGTTTCCCAACTTGGAAAATAATATAACGCATTTTTCATTAGCTCTGGATCTGACTTCTTAACTTGCTTCTTACGAAGTGGCTGTCCTTCCTTTTGCGTAAGTTTAGAGATTTGGTTCATAACTTCTTCCACACTCATACTCGTTTCCACTTAATCCCTCCTTTTTGTTTTCACCTATATTTTTTCCAATTAACGAAAATTAATACAGTTTAATCTGTACTAAATGCCTCACTATAATACTTGCGTAACTTAGCTGAGTTATCTTTCCACTCAATTGGATTACCTTTTACAATATGGCCAAGTACATCAAGACATCGATGCCATCCTGCTGCAGTATTAACCGCCATTGTTTTATCGTCGAAGGTATGGGTGAATATCATTCGGCCTCCCTGATCCTCTTCTATTATTGAAATTCGTATCAGATCATTAATTTCACGGAAGCCAAATGTATGAGGATTTTCGAATTCTGTGATGACAGCTTCATATGTTGACCCTTCACCGTCATCGAAGGCAATCTTACCGCCAAGTCGAAGATCCAACTCTCCTGTTGCGAAAGGATACCATTTAGAGAAGTAAGTAGGATTCGTAATTATACGGAAAACAGCATCTTGAGGAAAAGGAAAAAAACGTTCAAACTTTAAAGCATAACGGCCATTCGATTCATGTAGTGTTCCATTAATCTCCATCGTTTCGTCCTCCTTATTTTATTTCATTTCATTCTTATTTTCTCCTATTTTGCGCTTAACCCTTGTTCCAGAATTGCTCCCTTTAGTACAACAATAATAGGATTTAATTTAACCTTTTTACAAACAATACCCTATCTTTCTGGACCATCATAATCAGAAAATGCAGAATTCCATTTATTGAATTTAGTCCAAGTTTTGTCCAAAATCTAAGAGCTCTCCAATTCTTTAATGCCACATTTGCCCGAACTTCATTAAATTTATACCGTTTCAATATACCTAACAATTCCATTAACAACTTCTTGTCCAGTTCCTTGTTTGTGATACTCTTTGTCAATGTACAGATAGTTAATATAAAAATGTTTTTTTGAGCCACTTACAAAACTAAAACAAGAAACTACGAATATAAATTAAATAATTTACCTAAGGATAAATTATTAGTATCACTTAAATCAACAAAATATTGAAGTTGCCACATTTGGCTCTTCTTAGCTTGATCGCTAACAGGGTTATCCCAAATAGGATAAATTCTCATAGCCATCTTGCCTTTTTGACTCTGAGTTTTCAATATTTTTTCTTTTAGAAGAATCTCTTTGGGAAAAATAAATTGTCCTAGTTTATTATCATCAATACAAGTAATAACTAATAAGTCAGGAGCCGAGTCATAAGAAAAGGCCTGATTTTGCATGTTTTCATTTTTTTCCCAAAAAGAAACAAATTGTCCAATTTTATTAGGAGTAATTTTTGATACCCTAAAACGTATGGTTTTGTTATTTAACTGGAATATTCCTCCTGCATATTGGGAATTTTGTTTTTCTTCTTTTAGATTAGTGATTATTAAGGTATTTGGTTTATAAACTATATTATCTAAATTTTTGATTGTATTGTTAAAATTATTCATGCGGATTCCTCTTTTATTCATATCTTAGTTTATCACAAACATTTGTTCTTATATATCGTATAGAATACACCCCTTAAAAACAACTGATTTCTTAACGTACAATTTTCCTTTTTGGGTCGTGTCGGGCCTTTTAGAAGTAGAATCCATTGACTTGATTCTCACGAAAAGAATCATAACTTCTAAGTTTTGACTCCAAATGTAAGGTCCAGTAAAATTAGGTTGTGTGTCACTTTGGCCGATAATTTGAACTTTTTTTAAGTGTTATATTGCACATCCAACTGTAAAAAGCCCAGCCGACTCCATTACATAAGAGAAGGTCGTTTTTGATTAGACTCAATTTCCTGTTTGGGATAATTGACCGACAATTCGACTCAAAGCTTCGTTTATTGGTGTAGCAGGTTGACTTAGAGAATGGTTAATCCCCTAAATACTAGCATCTAATTTCACCATAATAGTCCATTTAAGCTCTGATATTTTTGAATTTCCAGAAAAGAAAATTGTATATAGCAACAATCTTACATAATCAGAAAAATAAAAAAACAGCCCTCTCCTAACATCAAAGTTAGAAAAGGGCTGCCCCGTTTTACTTATTAAAGTACGCTAGCATGTCCAGTGTAGATGGTTCCTCTGGAGGAATCCACTGTGATTTCCTGGCCATCCTTCAGAATGGAGGTCGCACCTTCCACCCCAACAATGACAGGAATTCCAAGGCTTAATCCTACCACTGCTGCATGGCTTGTCAATCCGCCTTCTTCTGTGATCAGGGCAGATGCTTTTTCAAGTGATGGCATCATGTCTTTATCCGTACCATTTGTAACAAAGATTGCACCATGGGTCATTTTGGATTGAGCTTCTTCTGCTGTTTTCGCTACAACCACTCTACCGTATGCAGATTTTCTTCCGATTCCTTGTCCACTCGCAAGAACGTCGCCCACCACATGGATTTTCATCAGGTTTGTTGTTCCTTTTTCGCCAACCGGTACACCTGCAGTAATTACAATCAAATCACCATGAGAAACAATACCTGTGTTGATGGATTCTTCCACCGCTACATCCAGCATTTCATCCGTTGTTGTAGCTTGACGGCCGATACGAGGGTATACGCCCCATACTAAAGCAAGCTTGCGGGACACCGCTTCACAAGAAGTGACAGCAACGATCGGCGCTTTTGGACGGTATTTGGAAATCATGCGTGCAGTATGACCGCTTTCCGTCGGAGTTACAATAGCAGATACATCCAGGTTGATCGCTGTGTAAGCGACAGATTGTCCAATAGAATCTGTTACTGATGCTCTTGATTGCTTGCTTCTCTTACTTAATAGCTCTTCATAGGATAAAGCCGTTTCTGCACGGGATGCAATATTGTGCATCGTTTGTACCGCTTCGACCGGATAGCTTCCTGCAGCTGTTTCACCGGAAAGCATGATTGCATCCGTACCATCAAAGATTGCATTCGCTACGTCACTTGCCTCCGCACGTGTCGGACGCGGATTACGCTGCATGGAATCCAGCATTTGTGTTGCAGTGATGACCGGTTTCCCAACCAGGTTGCATTTCTTGATCAATTCCTTTTGAACAAGAGGTACTTCCTCTGCAGGAATTTCCACACCAAGGTCTCCACGTGCAACCATCAAGCCATCAGAAACCTCAAGGATTTCGTCAATGTTATCCACACCCTCTTGGTTCTCGATTTTAGGGATGATTTGGATATCACCTGCATTATGGGCTTCCAATAACTCGCGGATTTCCAATACATCGGATGCACGGCGAACGAAAGAGGCTGCAATGAAGTCTACGCCCTGTTCAATACCGAAACGGATGTCATTTGCATCTTTTTCTGTCATACCAGGCAGCTTCACTTTCACTCCAGGCACGTTAACACCTTTTTTGTTCTTCAGTGTACCACTGTTCAGGATTTTCGTATTGATTTCATTGTTACCGAAACCGATTACCTCAAGACCGATCAAACCATCATCAAGCAGGATTCTTGATCCGATTTCTACATCTTCCATAAGTCCTGGATAAGAGATGGAGAACTTTTCAGTCGTTCCAATCACTTCTTCCATGGAAAGGATGATTTCTTTTCCTGCCTCAAGCTCAATAGCTCCGTCCTGCATTGTATGTGTACGGATTTCCGGACCTTTTGTATCCAATAGGATTGCCACATTTTTGCCTGTACGCTCGGAAGCTTCGCGGATATTGAGGATTCGTGCACCATGCTCTTCGAAATCTCCATGGGAGAAGTTAAGTCTTGAAACATTCATTCCTGCGTCAATAAGCTGGATTAACTTTTCGACACTTTCACTTGCCGGTCCTATCGTACAAACAATCTTGGTTTTTCTCATGTAAAATTTCCTCCTATAAATTACCCGTTCTTTTTATATACCTTATTATAAGCCAACCCTGCCAAAATTAACATTCTTAAGGGTATAACCTAGTTATGAAAACGATTCCAAAATCTCCACATCGTTAAATGGAAAGTTCTTTTGAAAGGTCATACATTTTGCGATCGATGGTATGAGTTCTGGATAAAGCTTCAATAATATCATGGTCCACTAATTCATTACTTTGAATACCAACACATCTTCCGCCCTTGCCATCAAGTAAAAGTTCTACTGCACGAGCACCGAGACGACTTGCAAGTACACGATCATGGGCTGTCGGCGAACCGCCACGCTGAATATGACCCAATACGCTGACACGAGTTTCGAATTTTGTTTCTTCCTGGATTTTCTTACCGAAATCCACACCGCTGCCAACGCCTTCAGCAACAATAATAATACTGTGCTTTTTGCCGCGATCCGATCCACGTTTAAGCCTTGATATAACCTCATCCATATCATCTTCCGCTTCGGGAATAAGAATCGTTTCCGCTCCTCCAGCAAGCCCTGCCCATAATGCAATATCCCCTGCATGTCTACCCATAACTTCAATTACATATGTACGTTCGTGGGAAGTTGCCGTATCGCGAATTTTATCAATTGCATCAATAACTGTGTTTAAAGCTGTATCAAACCCAATGGTAAAGTCCGTACCTGGAATGTCATTATCAATGGTTCCCGGAACACCGATACATGGAAAACCGTGCTCTGTCAATTTCTTCGCACCTTGATAAGATCCGTCTCCACCAATAACAACCAACGCTTCTATTCCATGCTTTTTCAGGTTTTCAATACCCTTTAACTGGCCTTCCGATGTTTTGAATTCCTCACATCGAGCAGAGTAGAGCATGGTACCTCCACGATGAATAATATCTCCAACTGAACCTACTTCCAGTTTCTTAATATCCCCATCTATCAAGCCTGCGTATCCGCGATAAATCCCGAATACCTCCATATTGTGAAAAATAGCTTTCCGAACAACCGCTCGTACCGCTGCATTCATACCTGGTGCATCTCCACCACTCGTCAGTACGCCAATTCGTTTCATATCTCAATCACCTCTTAGGCATTTTTGCTTATTAACTTTCATCCAAACATATATTTTATTAGAAATCTGCCTAGATTGCAAAGCTGTTTTATTAAAAATTAACACGAAGGTATGTCGAAAACAATAGAAAACAGTCGAATAATTGTTGCAGAACAAGAAACTTTTGCAATCCTTTAGAATCAAAGCATCCGCAATTTACCATTATTTTCTCAAAGTAATATCAAAAAAGAGGAAGAGTTTTCTCTCACTCCGCCTCTTTTTTGAAATACTATTGTTTGATTTTCTCCAGGTTTTCCTTAAAGGAATATTCCCCGATTCGCTTATATTTCGCATAGCGATGCTCGATAAGTTCCTCAGGTGTTAACGGCATTAAATCCTGAAGAGATTCCTTGATGATCTCCCTGATTCCTTTTGCCTGGAAATCCACATTCTTGTGGGCGCCACCCTTGGCTTCCGGAATGATTTTATCAATGATACCAAGTTCAAAAAGATCCGGTGCTGTGATTCTCATGGATTCAGCCGCTTTTTTGGCAAGTGATGCATCCTTCCAAAGAATAGCAGCCGCGCCTTCTGGTGAGATAACAGAGTATGTGGAATTCTCAAGCATATGCAAGTGATTTCCCACTCCTAAAGCCAGTGCTCCTCCGCTGCCGCCTTCACCGATTACAATACAGATGACCGGAACCTTCAAACCAGCCATTTCAAAAAGGTTCTTTGCGATCGCTTCACTTTGGCCTCTCTCTTCAGCAGCCTTACCAGGGTATGCACCCTTCGTATCGATAAAGCAGATGATTGGGCGATTAAATTTCTCAGCCTGATACATGAGGCGTAAAGCTTTTCGGTACCCTTCAGGATGTGGCATTCCGAAGTTGCGGCGGATATTCTCCTTCGTGTCCTTCCCGCGCTGATGCCCGATAACTGTAACCGGAATCCCTTCAAACTTGCCGATACCAGCAACAATTGCCTCATCGTCACCAAAGTATCTGTCACCATGGCATTCCAAAAAGTTCGTGATGACTCTTTCTATATAATCCAACGTGGTCGGTCTCTCCGGATGTCTTGCAATCTGTACACGATCCCACGGGTTCAGGTTTCCGTAGATATCGCTTTCCAGCTTTTCCAATCTTACCTCAAGCTTTTCAATTTCGTTGGAAAGATCCATATCACTGTTTTTCGTAAATTCTCTCAGTTCACCGATTTTTTTCCGCAATTCCACAACCGGTTTTTCAAATTCCAGTTCCCCTACCATTTGGTATCACCTCCAGGAGCGTGAATATCTAATACGTTGGATAAGGTTTCCTTTAAGTCTAGACGGGAGATTACTGCGTCCAACTGACCGCACTTCAATAGAAATTCTGCTGTCTGGAAATCTTCCGGAAGCTCTTCCCTGATCGTCTGCTCGATGATTCTTCGCCCTGCAAATCCAATAAGTGCTTTCGGTTCAGCAAAATTATAGTCTCCTAGAGAAGCAAAACTAGCTGAAACTCCACCAGTAGTAGGATGGGTCATAATGGAAATAATTAACCCTCCGCTTTCGCTATGGAGTTTTAACGCACTGCTCGTTTTTGCCATTTGCATCAGACTTAGAACACCCTCCTGCATTCTCGCACCGCCTGAAGCAGTGAAAATGATGAATGGAACTCCTTTTTCCTTTGCTTTTTCAATGGCTCTGGTAATTTTCTCCCCAACTACAGACCCCATGCTTCCCATACGGAAGGTAGAATCCATGACTGCAATGACGAGAGGGAAATTGTTCAATGTCCCTTCCCCGGTAACAACCGCTTCATTAATGCCTGTCTTCTTTATGTCGCCTTCCAATTTCTCCAGATAGTTTGGAAACTGTAGAGGATTTTCAGAAATCATGTCTGCATCATAAGCAACAAAGCTTCCTTTATCGAGCAGACTTTGAATTCTTTCCTTTGCATTCAAAGGATGATGATGATGACAATGCAGGCATACCTTCAGGTTTTTCATCAATTCTTTTGTGTACATGATCTTTTTACAGTTGGGACACTTCGTCATGATTCCTTCTGGAACATCTTGGTTCGCTACTTCAGATGGAATAGAAGCGTATTTCTTCTTTTTCGTAAATAAATCCTTTAACAAAACAACAGAACCTCCCTTATCTACTTGCATTCCTATCTCTCCATTCCTCACATAGGAGAGAGAAGCTGCAAAATGACATTTCTACTAGTTTACGTCCACTTGTATGATTGTCCCAATCCTTTATCATCTGCCTTTGGGATTTGGTCCTAATAATAGGTGAAAATATTGGCAAGTAAGGTTGTTAAAATTATAGTAATAAACAAAATCCTCTACTTACCAATATACTTGTACTATTAATGTAACGGAAATGTGTTGAATGATGTTGTAGAAATTTGTCTACTTGCTCACGACAAATTCCGCAAAATGTTTTTCATATAGTAATATTGCCTCATTGGTATTTTTCGCTTCTAGCAAATGAATAAGAGATTTGAACAAGTCACTCTCTATTCTATTATCTTTGGTGATAATTAGTGCATAACTATTGACAATATTCCATATTCTCAACATGAGACTATTATCGATAAGTGTAACCATCTGTTTGAAAAAGTCGGTCCTTGAAAATCCGGCTGACTCTATCATCTCTTTTAAAAGAGTAAATTCCTTCGCACCGGCTTTTTTAGCAAAGAGCTGGATACAGGTCTTTTCAATTTCCATTTTTGTTTCCAGAAGGTCTGTTTTCGTCTTATCCTGCTCAAGGATAAAAGTGCCAAGCAGTTCAACCAGGTGGTGTTCTTTGAAATCCTTGATGAATGTCCCTTCGCCGCGTTTCGTTTCTATAAGACCCAATAGCTCCAAAGCACGGAGCGCCTCACGAACAGAAGACCGCCCGACATTCAATCTGTCGGACAGCTCTCGTTCTGAAGGGATCTTATCACCGCTGCTTAATCCATCCTCCACAATAATGGAACGGATTTTTTTGACGATCTCTAGATACATTTTTGTAGGTGTGGTTGTCATGGACTATTCACTTTTTCCGATAATCGCAGCTTTTCTTGTTTTTTCCGCTACTTCTTCGGGATCCACCTGAATTCTCGCAACTCCCGTTTCCATTGCAGCTTTGGCAACGGCTGCTGCTACTGCTGGGGCTACTCTTGGATCAAAAGGAGCAGGGATGACATAATCTGCACTTAATTCGTCGGTAGCAACAAGACTGGCAATCGCTTCAACCGCCGCAATCTTCATCTGCTCATTGATATGTGTCGCTCTGACATCCAATGCCCCGCGGAAAATACCAGGAAATGCAAGAACATTGTTAACCTGGTTAGGAAAATCGGAGCGTCCCGTTCCAATGACACTCGCCCCAGCAAGCTTCGCCTCTGCCGGCATGATTTCCGGGTTCGGGTTTGCCATTGCAAAAATGATGGACTTTTCGTTCATACTTTCTACCATCGCTTGAGTAAGGGCGCCTTCAACGGACACCCCAATAAAGACATCTGCAGCCTGCATCACATCAGCAAGCGTACCTTCCACCCTATTACGGTTAGTGTATTTTGCCACTTCCGCTTTCACACTGTTCATCCCAAAAGGACGCCCTTCATAGATGGCACCCTTGGAATCACACATGGTGATATCACGGACACCATAGCGGTATAAAAGCTTGATGATGGCGATTCCTGCCGCACCAGCACCATTGGCAACCACTTTGATTTCCCCGATATTTTTCCCTACAAGCTTCAATGCATTAACAAGTCCAGCGACTGTTACAATTGCCGTGCCATGCTGGTCGTCATGGAAAATTGGGATATTCGTTTCTTTCTTCAAGCGCTCTTCAATCACAAAACAGTTAGGTGCTGCGATGTCCTCAAGGTTCACTCCACCGAATGTCGGCTCCAACAGCTTGACAGTTTCCACGATTTTATCTACATCCGTCGTGTTCAAGCAGATCGGGAACGCATCCACCCCGGCAAAGCTCTTGAACAATACAGCTTTTCCCTCCATAACCGGCAGTGCCGCTTCCGGTCCGATGTTTCCAAGTCCCAATACCGCTGTACCATCTGATACGACCGCTACCATATTGCCCTTCATTGTATAGTCATATACTTTATTTTTATCATCATAGATCGCTTTACAAGGCTCAGCTACACCAGGTGAATATGCCAAACTCAGATCTTTTGCATTTCTGACAGGTACTTTTGACTTTGATTCCAACTTCCCTTGGTGAATCTTGTGCATATGTAACGCTTCTTCTTTTAGTGACACTTTTTGGTCCCCCTTGATTAAATGGCTTGCGCACCATGATAAGTGCTATTGCTAGAAAATATTATAATGATAGTCCGTCTATACTCGAAAGGAGCTACCATTCTCATATGCTTTTATTTTACTAGGAGTAGAAGAAAAGCGGAAGTAGTAAACTAAATCAGGAAGGTGGTCAGACCACCTTCCTGTTAACTATAGCATAATATTAATTATTGTAAAGATTTTTTGAAGACCACATTCGCCTCACCAAGCAATTCCTTCAGTGCATCCAAACAAGCATCTGTTGGCGTTACATGGTAAGCAGGCTGAAGTCTGATCGTTTTTTTCTCTTTGATATAGTGAAGGTATACAGGAGATGGGCCGTGATGCTCTTTTAGCACCTGCTGCACCTTTTGCAGGACATCTCCCCCTTGCAGATGCTCTTCAATCTGCAAATAGATCGTTCCTACCAAGTGTGCATATGTTTCTCTTAAGGTATCCATGTCCATCACATTTTTCAGAATCAGCTGCTCCTTGCCGTCCCTGAGCTCCAGGTTCCCTTCAGCAAGAATGGTTTGACCGGTTTTCAGGACAGAGGAGAACTTTCTATATAAATCCGGAAAGGCAACCGCCTCTAGATCTCCCGTCTGGTCGGACAAAGTCAGGAAGGCCATCAGATCACCTTTCTTAGTACGAATAACACGCTCGGCTGTTACGAATACACCAACCTTGGCCCTTTTCATGATATCCTGGATAAAGGCCGTTCCCCCCAGTTGGAAATAGGCTGCAAAAGGTTCTGTAGGATGCTTGGATAAATAGAATCCCAGCGCTTCTTTTTCAAGTTGAAGCTGTTCTGTCAGTTGAAGAGGCTCCACCTTCACATATTTAGGTTTCAGGGAAAATTCCTCTTCTATAAAGAAGTCGATTTGATCATCGTTTGCGGGCATCATCAATTCTGCATGCTGAAGGGCTACATCCAGGGTGGCGAGCAGAGTGGCCCGATCTTCCTTGAACTCGTCAAGTGCTCCACCATAGATGAGGGTTTCCATTGCTTTTCTGCTAACCTTATTGGAAAGCCGTGTGCAAAAATCAAAGAGGTCTTCAAATTCTTTTTTCCTGCGCTCTTCCACGATGGCTTTGATGACCTGGCCGCCGACACCCTTTAAGGTAAGCAGGCTGAACCTGATTTTTTCATTTTCCACCTGGAAGTAGTATCCGCTCCTGTTGACCGAAGGAGGCAATACAGTGATTCCTTTCCTTTTTGCCTCACTGATGTATTGAGCCACCTTCTGTTCACTGCCTACCGCACCACTCATCAAAGTTGACATAAAAATGGTAGGATAATTTGCTTTAAGGTAAGCCAATTCATAGGAAATCATACTGTATGCCACGGCATGGCTTCTGTTGAATCCGTAATCAGCAAAACGGACGATCAAATCATACACCTGATTGGCGGTAGTCTCGTCATAGCCCTTTTTCAAGCAACCGCTTACGAAATGGTTCCGCTCCTCATCCAGTACTTCTTTTTTCTTCTTGCTGACAGCCCTTCTAAGCTGATCCGCTTCCCCAAGCGAAAACCCTGCCATTACCGCAGCTATCTTCATGATCTGCTCCTGATACACGATGACACCGTACGTATTTTTAAGAATCGGCTCAAGGTCAGGATGCAGGTATTCCACTTTCTTCTTTCCGTGCTTTCTGTCAATAAAGAGTGGAATCTGCTCCATTGGGCCAGGACGATAGAGCGCATTGACAGCAACAATGTCTTCGAGGGACGTCGGCTTCAGTCTTGTTAACACCTTTTTCATTCCTGGAGACTCCAATTGGAAGATGCCTGATGTGTCCCCATCACTAAGCAGTTTAAAGGTAGAGAGATCGTCAGCTGGCAGTTCTTCCATGCTTTTGTAGGACTGCTTTGATTTTTTTAACTGATTTTGAATGTTCTGGATCATTGTCAAGTTGCGCAGACCGAGAAAATCCATCTTTAAAAGTCCGAGTTCCTCGAGCGTCTCCATTGTAAACTGGGTAAGGTAAATATCCTCGTGACCTGACTGGATCGGAATGATTTCCGTTAACGGCTTGTGGCTGATAATCACGCCTGCAGCATGAGTAGAGCTGTGCCTTGGAAGACCTTCTATTTTCTTCGCAGCGGCAAATGCCCGTTTCCGCTCCTCTGTTTCATTGATTGCTCTTCTTATCTGCTCATTTTCCTGATAAGCCGCATCAAGGGTGATGCCTGGTCTCGATGGAATCATTTTGGATATCATCTCGATCTCTTTACCGGACAGGTTCAGCACTTTGCTGACATCCCTCCAGGCAGCCTTGGCAGCAAGGGTCCCAAAGGTGATGATCTGGGCTACATGCAGTTCCCCGTACTTCTTGGCTACATAATGGATGACATCGTCACGCCTATTGTCCTGAAAATCGATATCGATATCAGGCATCGTTATCCTCTCGGGGTTCAGGAACCGTTCAAACAGGAGCTGATGCTCGATCGGATCGACATTCGTAATATATAGACTGTAAGCTACAAGTGAACCGGCAGCTGAACCACGCCCCGGTCCAGTGAGAATGCCTTCTTTTCTGGCAAAATACATAAAGTCCCAAACGATCAGGAAATAATCGCTGAACTTCATGCCCTTTATCACTTTCAATTCATAACGAAGACGTTCTTTATAGGTTTCATCCACCTCACCCAAGCGTTCCTGAAGCCCGATCCAGCACCGTTCTTCAAGATACTCATCAGCGGAAAGACCATCTTCAACAGGATAGCTCGGCAATGCATTCTGGTTAAACTTAATGTCAACCTGGCATCTCTGGCTGATGAGGTAGGTATTTTCCAGCGCTTGGGGGATATCCTGAAACAGCTCCACCATCTCTTTGACATTTCGCAAATAATGGGGAGCGTTTTTCGGCATGGATTCAAGCTTCACTCCCTCTTTGATCGAGCGGAGACATTCATAGACAAAAGCATCCTCCTGCAGCATGTATTGGACTTTACTTAATGCTACGATAGGCAATGTCAGTTTTTTACGGAGAGCTTCCGATTGTTCATAAGCTTCTTTGGTGTTTCGATCGATACCGAGAAATACATGCTGTTCGCCAAACATTTCTGTATACTGCTTGGCGGTGCCTTCTACCGCTTCCGACTCTTCCACCAAAGCCAATTCAGATTCTGTTGCAGAAAGTATTGCGGTCAAACCTGCAGCATAGTGCTTGAGCCATTTTTTCGGAACACCTTGAGGTGACTTTGTTTGTACAATGCTCGAGAGCTTCATTAGATTTGTATAGCCCTGCATGTTTTCTGCAAGCAATACAATCGAACTGCTTTCTGCATCCTCCTCGGCATTCAAAACAGATAGTTTCAATCCGATAATCGGCTTGATATCCGCTTTTTTGCATGCTTTATAAAAATCAACCGCTCCATACATAACATTTTCATCCGTTAACGCGAGAGAGGTTAATCCAAGTTGCTTTGCTCTATCAATCAGCTGGCTGAATCGAACCGAACTGTTCAACAAACTGAAAGAGCTCATTATATGTAGATGGACGACACTCATTTTTATCACACCTTACTAACTAATCCTGAATTTATTATAAATTTTCCTTTTATGAAAAAACAATCCTGATAACCTAAGTCTAACACATCATACTTCCTACTCCCTGTCCATATATATAAATAATGACAGAAAGGATGATGAGCATGGATGTAAAGGATCCATTTGTAGCAACGATGCTATTCAGCTTCTTTATAGCGATCGGAGTCATTATCGGCGGGGCGATCATAGGTGGTATTGCCGCCTTTTTAGTGGGGGATGCACCATTGACAAGGATTTTCCGGCTTGCGAACAGTTTGAAGATATGGGCCATTGTGGCGGCCATCGGTGGAACATTTGATACTTTTTACAATCTTGAAAAAGGACTGTTTAACGGGGAGACAAAATTCCTTGTCAAACAGCTCCTCCTGATCATTTCCGCAACTGGCGGCGCTCAGACAGGTGCTTTGATCATCAGCTGGCTGACACAGGAAGAACTTTGAGATGCGGGTGCCCCCTTATCATAAAGAGCCGAGCTGGCAGCTGTTCTTTTCAGGAGTCGTGCTTGGTGCAGTCATTGGTTGGGTAGTGTTCTTGATATTGTATGGTGCAATGCAGGAAAGGCAGGTAGGAGCTCTAGTAAAATACAAAAAACAGTTGGAGCTATATGAAGATAGGTTTGATATTCTGACTGAGGACAACGAAAAGCTGAAAGAGGAAAAAGACAAGTTGAAGGTGCAGGATATTGAAATTGCCATTATCAACCACGATAAATATCAGCTTAGTCCCTTAAGTCGCTTTTCCATCATTGAAGGAATCAAGAAGGATTTGAATCATCTCATCGCAAAGGAAGTCAAAGGAATCAAGGACAATAAGGAGCTCTTGAAGAAAACGATAGAAAACAAAAGCTACGAACTGGATGAAACGAAATACTATTTTCATGTGGAAGACCTTTATATCGATACGACCATTGAAATTGGTCTTGTGATCGTGAAGATGGAGTGATGAGAGGCTGGAGTCGGATGACAACAGCCTCTATCTTTTATTCTCCCTGCATTTGTGCTCTGCACGTTTCAATCAAATCCCTCAACACATTCTCCGCCTCATCCCACTGATAGATCGAAGCTCCGGATGCCAGTGGATGGCCACCGCCGTTGTAGCGCTTTGCGACCTTGTTTACAATCGGACCCTTTGAACGGAGTCGAACTCTGATTTGATCACTTTCCTCGATAAAGAAAACCCATGCTTTTATTCCTTCGAGGTTGCCAAGCATTCCCACCAGTTGAGACGCTTCGGAAGGCAATGCGTTATAACGTTGAAGAATCTCTTTTGTGATTCTCATGGAAGCGACCCCCTCCTCATGCAGGGTGAAGTTTTCCAGCACATACCCACTCAGCTTTGCAACATGAAGCTTCATTTTATAAAGCTCATTGTAAAGGTCGGTCATGGAGAAACCATAGCTTAATAGCTCGCCTGCATACTGAAAGGTTTTGGTGTTGGTGCTTTTGAATAGGAATCGTCCTGTATCCCCGACAATCCCGGCATAGATCAGTCTTGCCGCTTCTTTTGTCATCCGGTAGCCCTGATGCTCCCCTGCAAGATAAAGTTCATAGATCATCTCGCTTGTTGAGCTTGCATCCGTATCCACCCAGACCAGGTCTCCATATTTGTCATCGTTCGGATGATGGTCGATTTTTATCAGCTTGCTTGCCAGCTTATAGCGCTCATCACAGATTCGTTCCGCATTGGCCGTATCACAGACAATGACGAGTGCCCCTTCATAGCTGGAATCAGGTATTTCATCCAATTTACTTAGGAAACGCAATGATTCCTCTTCCAAGCCGACTCTGTATACCATTTTCTCGGGATACGACTCTTTAATAATTTCAGCCAATCCACATTGGGATCCATACGCATCTGGATCCGGGCGAACATGGCGGTGAACAATTATGGTGTCATGGGCCTTGATTTCATCTATTATTTGCTGCTTCATACTATCCCTCATTTATCTGTTTCATTACTTTTATTTAATCATAGTTTCTCTCAATATCAAAGTGATATAGAGGGGTCCGCTGCATTCAACTTTTCTGACTCGGAGCAAAAGTAGAATTTTTGTCACGAACACGTTACAATAAGGAAGCAACCTTTTGATAAAATGAAACTAGTTCACATATAAGGAGTGTTCCTGCATGCCTATTTTTGTATTTTTGATCATTTTCTCGTTCATCTTCTACTTGTTCTATAAAGTGAAATACTTCCGCACCCAACTGCCTGCAGAAAAGAAATGGCTAAGCGCGAAATCCAGTATGGCTCTGGGCAGCTTCGTCTTTTTCTTTGGTTTGAATACGATTATTAATCCGTTGTCGACTGTGGCAATTGTGGTCGGAGTCGTACTGATCTTGGTAGGTGCAGCCAGCTTCTGGGCTGGTCTTAAATCTTACAAGTTCTATCTGCCACATGCAATCAAGGAAGCGGAATATGTAAAAGAACAGGAAATGAAAGAAAAGACTGTTACGAATTGATAGATTATGTCTAGGAGAGCTGCCTGTTAAATGGCAGCTTTTTTGTATAGACTACCCTGAAAATAAGTTGTTCTGTTTAACTCCCTGTTGATTTCCGTTCCAGGTGGCAGCAATCGCGGGGCGGTGCTTGAGCCTCCTCGGCTTTGCCTGCGGGGTCTCAAGTCTACCGCTACCTCCCGCAGGAGTCTCACACCTTGCAGTCCAATCAACAGGGGAGGCAGGTGACGCATAACGTCCGCACTATATTTTCTTTTCTCGTTGTGTGAATTTTTTAATGAAGGTCTTCGCTCAACAAAAGCGTTGTTAAGTGTATGCTAGCTGTTGATTGGAGCAATAGGCGAAGACTCCTGCGGGAGGAAGCGTTTAGTGGAGACCCCACAGGCGAAAGCCGAGGAGGCTCACGCAAGCCCCGCGGAAAGCGAAGCCTAGTGCGGAAATCAACAGCGATGTTAAACAGAGCTTTTGTCTAAAGGAAAGAATTGCAAAAAGAACCGGATTCCCACTACTGGGGATCCGGTTCTCATATTTTATTGCATCAACTGCACCATCATCATCGCTTTTCCGACAACGGATCCCTCATGGTAGACTTCTACGTCCACTTTTCCGAACTTACGGCCGACTTCGAGTATCTTCGGTTTAATCTCGATCATGCTATCAATCTGGACAGGCTTGATAAAGTAGATGGTGATATTCTCCACAACCATATCACCCTTTTTCAGGTTACGGATTGCCCGCTTTGCCGCTTCCGTGACGATTGTTGTAAATACTCCATACGAAATGGTCCCAACAGAGTTCGTCATCTGAGGAGTCACTTCGCTTTGGTAGTGTTCCTCTCCCTTAGTCTCTGTTACATCCACGAATTGATTGGTTACGATGTCGTCCAGCGTTTCCCCGACCTGTGGCTGCCTTTGGATCATCTGCAGCGCCTTCAGAACATCCTGACGGCTGATGATGCCAAGCAGTCGATGGTTTGGATCGACAACCGGCAGCATCTCAATGCCTTCCCACACCATGATATGTGCTGCGGATGCCACGGATGTTTTTCCGTTAACGGTAATCGGATTTTTCGTCATCACTTTTTCAATCAGGAGACCATTATCTTTTCCGAGTACGTCCTTGGAGGTGACGACACCCTGGACTTTCAGGTTCTTATCAATAATCGGAAAACGGCTATGCTTGATTTCCTCGTTATATTTATACCAGTCCTTGATTGTATCCTCGGTCGTCAGATAGGTCGTCGCTTCAATAGGAGTCAATATGTCCTCTACCAGTACAATTTCTTTTTTGATGAGCTGGTCATAGATGGCACGGTTAATCAGCGTTGCCACTGTAAATGTATCATAGCTACTGGAAATGATCGGAAGCTTCATTTCATCTGCGAGCTTTTTTACATGTTCATCCGTATCAAATCCGCCTGTAATAAGCACAGCGGCCCCTGCTTCAATTGCAAGCTGATGGGCATTCGTCCGGTTACCGACAATCAAAAGGTTGCCCGCTTCCGTATAACGCATCATTGCCTCAAGTTTCATGGCGCCGATGACGAATTTATTCAAGGTTTTATGTAACCCTTCTTTGCCGCCCAACACTTGTCCATCCACGATATTGACAACCTCAGCAAATGTCAGCTTTTCGAAGTTCTCTTTCTTTTTTCGTTCGATACGGATCGTACCTACACGTTCAATGGTACTGACGTAGCCTTTGTTTTCCGCATCCTTGATTGCCCGATAAGCTGTCCCTTCACTCACAGTCAGCTCTTTCGCGATTTGACGAACAGAAATCTTCTCTCCGATTGGCAATTCTTCAATAAAATGGATAATTTGTTCATGCTTTGTCACACTCTTCACCCGTCCAACTAATAGTTTATCCCTTTATTATACGGTGGAAAGGTGGTGGATTCAATGAGTTTACTAATATTGGCGCAAACGCACCCTTTTTTCCTGCTCGAATTTCACTTTGCTGACGATTCGCTTTCTTTTTGGAAGATACATAAGTGCTGCAATATTTCCCCCGACCGCCATCAAACATACCACAAGCCATGCGAGCGCAAACCAGCCGGCAAGTCCATCCTCTCCCATCGGAAGTCTTGGCACCGCCACATACAACAATGCCCCGATACAAAGCAAGCTTAGCAGAATTCTATTCTTCATCTACAGTCCCTCCCACTCTATTCACAGCTTGTTCTATATATATTCTAAAGGCCAAAAAAAAGAAGCAGGGAATTCTGCTTCTCTTCACGTTACAAATTTATCGTGTCTCCAACCTTCATCAAAAGCCCTGTCTTCTTCGACAGTCTTGCAACAAATTCGTCCGGATTCTGTTCGATTACCGGGAAAGTATTGTAATGGATAGGAACCACCTGCTTGGCATCCAACCATTTTGCAGCCTTCAATGCATCCTCAGGTCCCATGGTATAGTTGTCCCCAATCGGCAGGAAGGCCAGATCAATATCGTTGTGTTCTCCGATCATTTTCATGTCAGAGAATAGGCCCGTATCGCCAGCGTGATATATCGTTTTGTCCTCTATCGTCAGCAAGATTCCACTTGGCATTCCAGTATAGACGATAGTTTTTGTTTCATAATCCGTATAGCTTGAGCTGTGAAAAGCCTGGGTCAGCTTTACCGTACCAAAATCAAAGGTGTGGGAACCGCCAATGCTCATCCCATGTGTTCTCAATCCTTGCCATTCCAAGTATTCTGCAAGCTCAAATGGCGCAATGACCAGGGCATCATTTTTCAGCGCAAGGTCTACAGTATCCCCTACATGGTCATTGTGCCCATGCGTGAGGAGGATAACATCCACTTTTACATCCTCCACCTTTAAATCTGTATTGCCGTTTCCTGTAATGAATGGGTCAAACAATATTGTTTTCCCGTTCGTCTCCACTTTCACAACTGAGTGACCATGAAATGAAACTTTCATATTTATCCTCTCCAATCGATCGTTTTCTCCCATAGCTTCTCTTTCAAAAGAGAGAAATCCTCCTTTTAATTTTACAGATGTATGATTCCCTGCTAATCTAAATGTAAAACACACATACTTTGTAAGTGGAATGATATAGAAGGAGTGATAGAAATGAAAGAACAACGACTGGAACAGCTCGCACATTGGGTAAAAGAAGAAAACCTTTCCGCATGCTTTTTAACTTCCACACCTAACGTTTTTTACCTAACAGGATTCTACACAGATCCACACGAGCGTCTATTAGGGCTTCTCGTTTTTCCTGATAGCGAGCCCGCAATTGTCTGCCCGAATATGGAAAGGGAGCAAGTGAAGAAAAGCGGTTGGACGTATGGAATCATAGGATATGACGACACGGACGATCCATGGGCTAAAGTGAAGGAAGATGTAGAAAAGCGTAATGTTACAATCGAAAAGCTTGCGATCGAACAAGAGCATATGACGGTTTCACGTTTTCAAAAGCTTCAGGAAATCTTCCCTCAAGCTGCATTTACTTCTGCGGAAGTGAAGATGTATGAACTTCGCTTGACCAAGGATGAAGATGAAATTTCCATTTTGCGTGAGGCGGCAAAGCTTGCTGACTACGGAGTGGAAGTAGGCGTACATAACATCAAAAAAGGGCGCACGGAGCAGGAGCTTGTCGCCATTATTGAATACGAGCTAAAGAAAAAGGGGATCAGCCAGATGTCCTTCTCCACCATGGCACTTGCTGGGGAAAAGACGGCTTCCCCACATGGCAAACCGGGACTTGAGACTATCCAGCATGGCGACCTTGTACTATTCGATCTCGGCGTTGTCCTGAATGGTTATTGTTCAGACATTACTAGAACTGTCGCTTTCGGGGATGTAGGCGAAAAGCAGCAGGATATTTACGAAACAGTTCTGAAAGCCCAAACCTCGGCACTTGAAATCTGTAAGCCTGGCATTGAGATTGGACTGATTGACCGTACTGCCCGCTCCATCATCACTGAAAAAGGATATGGCGAGTATTTCACGCACCGCATCGGTCATGGTCTTGGTATTGAGGTACATGAATACCCGTCGATGAATGCAACAAACACGATGAAGCTTCAAAAAGGGATGGCCTTCACAGTCGAGCCCGGCATCTACAAACCATCTGTAGGTGGAGTGAGAATCGAGGATGACATCCTGGTGACAGATAGTGGAATTGAGATTTTGACAAGCTATCCGAAAGACCTGCAGATTATTAAAGCTTAATAGAAAATATGGTCAGCGTTCTTCATACGAACGCTGACCATTTTCCCTTTTATTAATCTATTTATATCTTTTTCTTCTCATCCACTGTGTTGCTGCCCACTTTTCCCCATTAATAATTGGGGAACCACCATGCAAGGTCAGCTCGTTCAAATGATGATTGTCATAGAAATATTCGAAATACACCGCGGTCCCCTTTTTCGGAGTTACTGAAAAATTCAGTTTAGGAAAATATGTTTCTCCACCCTCATCTACATCATTCAAATACATGACCAGGGTACTTACTCTCGGATTGTTTACCGGTCTATTGGCTGATGAGAAAAAATCGAAATGAGCTTTATATTCTTGACCAATTTTATAGTTGAGAATTTGTAGGCCTTCTCCATGTTCAACTGGAATGTTCATAATCTGTGAGGTTCTTTTTTCAATTCTGGTAATGATGTCATTTTCGCCTTCTTGAAAAAACATACTGCTGCTTGTTCTGAGATCATCTACTTCACGTGCGTTACCAATCTTCGAACGTTGCATCCTATCTTTTGACAGTTTAATCAGTTCGTCACATTCTTCATGACTCAATACATTTCCCAGGACTACTATTAAGGGTTCTTCCAGTCTGGCAATTATGTTGATTTCTCTATCTTCTGTGATTATTTTATTTCCTGTGTGATGAAAAATGGTTTGTTCTTTAACAGTTATTTCTTGTGTCAAATTCATCGACCTCTTTAGATAGTTTTTAATATTCTGATTTTTCGACTGCTAGGAGTGATAAGTTATTTGGCTTCTTTAAAGACCGCAGTTGATTTCCGCACTAGGCTGCGCTTTCCGCGGGGCGGTGCTGGAGTCTTCGCCTATTGCTCCAATCAACTGCTAGTATACTTTGAAAATTAGTTATTTTTAATAATTTTACACCTTGATTTGGGGAATATCTATTATTTTATTTTTTGGAAGCAAAGAAAGAAGCACCCCAAACGGAGTGCTTACAGGATTTATTAAACTTTAAATCTTGAGATTGATTGCTGCAGGCTTACTGTGAGTTCTTTTAGTTCAAGTACTTTTTCACTTAGGTTGGTGAAAGCATGAACTTGTTCTGTGGTGGCTGCGCTGATCTCTTCGCTGCCTGCTGCCGTCTCTTCTACTACTGCGCTGATGTTATCGACATTGGAGAGGACATGTTCTCCGAGTTCCTTTGATTTGGAAACTCCCTGGACCAGGTTGGAGATTTGCGCGTCCATTTGTTCCATGCTTTCCTGTATCACGTGAAAAGACTTGGAAGTTAGCGTCATCGTCTCTTTTTGCTCTATGGACATCGTCACACCATGCCCAACGGAAACCACTACTTCCTCAAGCCCCAATTTCAATTCCCCTATAACCGAGAACACTTCTGTCATCAGGTTTTTGGATTCATCAGCAAGCTTTCTCACCTCTGTCGCTACAACCGCAAAGCCTTTTCCAGCTTCACCTGCTCTTGCCGCCTCTATGGCAGCATTTAATGCCAACAGGTTGGTATGCTCTGAAATGGACGATACCGAAGCCGCAACATCTTCAATTTTCTCGGCGTAGGATTGGAACTGTTTGGTTGCCCGTTCAATGGATTGGGTCGCAAGCTGTGTTTCCTCCACATTTTTTTCTTGGGACTGAAGCGTCTCCAAGCCGGTATTAACTGCAGCCTTTGCTTTTTGGGCAAGCTCCTTGCTCTCTTTTGTAATCACAACATTGGAGGAGAAATGCTCATCCATATCAGAAATCATATGCACAGAGTCCTGGAGCTCACTTGAAATGGACTGGGCTCCTGCAGACAATTCATCTGTAGAGACCGCAATCTGCTTTGTAATTTCACTCAAGGTGGCATTTTCCGCTTCCACCTGCGATGCGAAGCTGTTGACCTGATCACTTGCCACTTGAACTTCTTTTATCAAATGATGCAGCTGTTCGGTCATTTGCTGGAAGGAATGGTTCAATTGACCAAGCTCATCTTTTTTATTATAGACAAACGGCTCCACCTGAAGGTTTCCGTCAGCAATTTCCCTTGCCTGCTCAGCAATGCGATCCAACGGGCGGGTAATGGCATATGTCATCCTTAAGGAAGAAGCGACGGAAAAGATGATGAGTATTGCAGCTCCGATAATGGCTGACACGACTATGGACTTTAGCTGCTTTTCCAGATTTGTCTGCACTTGATCGTAATATTCGGTTACATACATATTGAGCATGTAAATATCATTGGAAATACCATCTACACGGACAGACTGGCGTTTAAGTTCTGCATTGTCATTGGCATTCAATGCTGAAACGGTCGAATTGTTCAACAATTCCAGCTTCATTGCAGCGTTTTCCAAGTATCCTCTGCTCTCCTTGTCGAATAACGTTTCCTCCAACTTCTTGAACCAGGAGAGTGTGTGATCCCTCGCTACCTTAACCTCATGCTTACTTGCGTCATTGTTTAAAATCGATGCATTATTCAAGCTCTGCTTCAATGTCAGCGTACTTGATTCCAGCTTTTGAACGTTCACCAGAACATCTACAACATCGCGGTTACTTGTCTGCATGGAAATCATCTGAAAAATGATAGTGGCGACCATGAGGAGCGCAACGATAAGAACCGCAGTGGAATTGAGTATTAGTTTTCTTTTGATCGTCATCTTATTCTCCTCACTTTACGGTAACCGTTCCGTCCATGATATTTTCTTTCCATTCATCCAGCTCTTCCTGATCGATAGTGGAGTATGGAATGACCCTGATCGGTGCAAGCCCGACTCCACCTTCCGCCAAGCCTAATTCAATGGTGCCCTTCGGTATCTCTGAGCTTTTTGTATACTCATCTATGACATTGTATAATGCGATGTCTACATTCTTCATCATAGAGGATACAACGGCCTTTTCAGCAAAAAAGAACTGATCGCTGTCCACTCCAATAGCAAGCTTACCTTGTGTTTGGGCTTCTTGGAGGACACCTACACCGGTTAAGCCAGCAGCTGCATAGAGAACGTCTACATTTTCATCCATTAACTTTTTTGCAAGCTGTGACCCTAATTCACTATTGCCGAAATCATTGGCAAAATGGGATACCACTTCGATACTAGGGTCGATCGCTTTCGCTCCTTGCTCGAATCCGGAAAGGAATTTTCGGATAAGCGGTACATCAGCTCCCCCTACGAATCCCAATTTCTTGGTGGTAGTAGTTTGGGCAGCCAAAACACCTGCCAGAAAGCTTCCTTCATTTTCTTTGAACGTGATGGATGTGATATTTGGGAGCTCGGAAACCGAATCAACCAATATAAAGTTCTGTTTTGGATAATCAGAGGCGACCTTTTCCAGATCTTCCTGTACCATGAAGCCTAATCCGACTATCAGATCATGATCTTCTTCCACCAATTCCAGCAGTCCTTTCTCATAGGAGCCTGTTTCCGAAAGCTCCTTATAGGAAAAAACAATCCCCAATTCATCCCTGGAACGGACAAGCCCCGTAAATGCTGCATCACTGAAGGACTGATCACCCAACCCCACATCCGAAAGCATGATTCCTACACTTACCGTATCCTTCATATCAACGGTAATCTCAGGCTTGGAGCAGCCTCCCAATAATAGTAATATAGTAATAAAAAGAATAAAAAATCGACTATTTTTCATAAAAAAACTCCTTCAACTAGTGTACCTAACTTATATCGGCCACTAAATGAATGAGGTTAATATGTTTTATAATGATCCACTATTTTAACTATTCTAACTATTTTAGAAAAACAGTCCATCTGGCAGGTAACGGTATTTAGCTAAATCGATACTGTTATTTTTATCCACAACAATTTGCTCCATTTCCAATCTTCTTTTCTGTTCAATCAACTGTTCCTCATCCTTGAATCCAATCTCACCCATAGCATTAATGACACGATGCCAGGGAATATCATATTTCCTGCTCATGGAGTGAAGAATCCGGACAATCTGGCGAGCGCCTCTTGGACTCCCCGCCAAAGCCGCAACCTGCCCATAGCTCATCACTTTACCAGCAGGAATCTGTTTCATAATCGTAATAGCTCGTTCTGTAAAAAGGTTCATTTTTATTCATCCTTGCTATATAAAATAAGACCGAACAAGTGGGGTTCCACCTTGTCCGGTCTTCTATATCAAGCTTTTGATAATAATGTGCTTGCGCTCTCGTAAGCCAAACCATGAGAATCGGCAACTGCTGCATAGGTAACAAAACCATTCAAGGTATTGATACCTTTCAATAGAGCTTCGTTGTCCAAGCATGCCTGCTTATATCCTTTGTTGGCGATTTGCACTGCATACGGCACTGTTACGTTGGTCAATGCAATAGTCGAAGTACGTGGAACTGCTCCTGGCATGTTCGCTACTGCGTAATGTACAACATCATGCTTCACATAAGTGGGATCATCATGCGTTGTAATGCGATCCGTTGTCTCAAAGATTCCGCCTTGGTCGATAGCGATATCGACTACAACAGAACCGGCACCCATGGATTGAATCATTTCTTCTGATACAAGCTTTGGTGCTTTAGCTCCTGGAATAAGAACGGCACCGATAACAAGATCGGATTCCTTCACAGCTATTTCCAGGTTCAACGGGTTACTCATTAAAGTCTGAATGTCTTTTCCAAAGATGTCATCCAACTGACGAAGACGGTCCGGGTTCAAATCAAGGATCGTGACATCCGCTCCAAGACCGATAGCCATTTTTGCAGCATTCGTACCGGCAACACCACCACCAATGATGGTTACTTTACCGCGGCGAACACCTGGAACACCACCGAGAAGGATTCCTTTACCGCCTTTGATTTTCTCAAGGAACTGTGCCCCGATCTGCGTTGCCATACGTCCTGCAACCTCACTCATTGGAGTCAATAGCGGCAGGGAACCGTTTGGAAGCTGAACCGTTTCATACGCAATCCCAACCACTTTGTTGTCGATAAGCGCTTTTGTCAATTCAGGCTCAGGAGCAAGGTGTAGATAAGTGAAAAGAATCAATCCTTCACGGAAATATCTGTATTCGGACGGAAGCGGCTCCTTTACTTTCATGACCATATCCATGGACCATGCCTCTTCAGCTGTTTCGACTATTTTAGCTCCAGCCTGCACGTACTGCTCGTCCATAAAACCCGAGCCCATACCCGCTTCTTTTTCTATGTATACTTCGTGTCCAAACCCAACAAGGTTCACAACACCTGCTGGAGTCATCGCTACACGGTTTTCATTGTTCTTTATTTCTCTAGGTACTCCAATACGCATGGATCAAATACCTCCTTCATATAATCACAAAGACGTAATTAATATAACATTAAAAAAGAAAATGTAAAACCATTTTCTGCAACTTTATGTAAGCGCTTTACTGAACTCGGAATTATCAGTATTGACAAATAATTCCGACAAACCAATAAGTGTGATCATAGGCTCTCTAGCGGTACCGATTGATGACATCCACTCCCCCTGTAACTTCCATTACGGTTCCTGTGATCATATCGGAATTATCGTCACATAAGAAAAGAATGGCTCGTGCAATATCTTCCCCGGTTCCCGAACGTCCCACTGGGGTTTGTTCATCTGCAATGCCCCGTGAATACGCTATATCGGCCTCTTTCATTTCCCCTAAAATATTTCCTGGACATATCATATTAGCGGTTATTCCATTCTCCGCCTCTTCAATTGCGATTGATTTTGTCAGGGAGACCAATCCCACCTTCGAAGCAGCAAACGCGGAACGGTAGATCCAACCTGGTGAGGACTCCGCTCCTTGGAACCCGTAAGTCACAATTCTCCCAAACTTCTGCTCTCTCATAATCGGAATGGCATGGCGGAATAAATGGAATACGGAACTCAAGTTGCCTTCTAGCATCTCATACCACTCATCTTCGGAATAATCTGCGAGCTTTTTCCGTTCAAAAATATATGGCCCTGCATTATTTATCAAATAATCGATGCGACCGAATCTGAGGACAGCTTCTGTAACGAATCGTTCCATGTCTTTTTTTTTCGTCACATCCCCTTGGAAGAAATGAAGTCGGTCTTCTCCATAATGAGCCCATTTCTCTTTTAGTTTTTCTACCGCATCCATGTCACTGCGGAAGTTGATGGAAACAGTACAGCCTTTCTCTAGAAGAATTTCAGACACTTTCTTTCCTAGCCCTTTGGAACCAGCTGTTATCAAAGCATGACGCAAAACAGGATTCCCCCTTAAACTGATGTCTCTCTCTATTTTCATGCAGAATAAAAAAATTTACAACATTTAAGCTGTCATCATGCGATAAAATGGAACTAATACTTATTTAAGCTGGAAGAAGGGAACATCATCGTGGCAAATTTAGAAAACACCGTACCTCTTCGTCACACAAGAGTTGAAAAATTCGGACTGGAAGCAGTGCCCCAGGAACTAAGAAAAACCAAATGGTATGAGTATATGATCATTCAAATAGCATTTTCCGTTAATGCAGGAAACTTTCTCGTCCCGGCATTGGCGGTCATTGAGGGCGGCTTGAGCTTTACAGCTGCATTTCTGTCCACAATTGTCGGGGCCGCACTTGCTTTCCTATTTGTGTCCTTCCTATCATTGCCTGGAGCAGAACGAGGCATACCTTCACAGTTTGCGATCAGATCGATTATCGGCGTAAAAGGGGCACGATTTGTCTCTTCCCCATTAAGAACGATCACATCGCTTTACTGGTTTTCGGTACAAACCATTGGAGGCGCATTGGTAGTGCAATTCCTGTTGGAACGATTCCTTAAGGTTTCCATCCCCTTTGCTGTCATTGCCATGGTCCTCGCATCCATAATGACGCTCTTGGCACTTGTCGGGTTCGAAGCGGTGAAGAAAGCGACTAAATACTTCATGCCATTATTACTAACAGGACAGATTCTAATGTTCTTTCTATTAATAACAGGACTGTCTGACAAACCTATTCTAGATGCCAGTGACGGGACATGGGATCTATCGATGATGATTTTCTTCGCAAGCCTGGCATTTGTGCAGTACGTTTCTGGTGTATCTGCTTCTTCGGATATGACCAGATATGCCATCACTGCTAAACAGGGTTTCTGGGGACTCTATGCCGGTAATGTTTCAGGATTTATCCTCACGGCGTTTTTCGGGGCATTTACTGCCAGTTTGAACGGCTCTTTGAACCCCTTTATTGCCACAAGCGATATGACCGGTTCTGCCCTATCCGGCTCCATTATCCTTGGGGCAGCCATGGTGTCGATGATTTCCATCAACCTAAGCAACGCCTATACAGGAGGCTTCAGCCTGCTTAATTCTCTCCCGAAGCTGGGAAGAATAAAGAGTTCCTTGATCTTCGGGGTGGCAGGCATTCTTCTTTCCCTGACACCTGCACTCGTGGAACAAGCAAAAGACTACATATCACTGATTGGTGCCTTTGTCATTCCTTTGTCCGCTGTCATTGTGACAGATTTTCTGTTCATCAAAAAATCAAAAATAGACGAGGAGTTTACACTACCCGCCTATAATAAGACCGCATTTTATTGTATTGCTGCAGGTATCCTTCTCTATTTCCTGCTGCCTGATGCCTTCTCTCCAGGTTTTCTATCATTTGTGTTTACAGGCTGCTTATATATATCATTAAAGAAATTATTCAAAAAGGTGCCGACTTAATTGACGGCACCTTTTTTGTAGAGAATTTATTGCCCCTCTTGCTTGTTCGGCTCTTCCTCAGTCGGCTGATAAGCATTCTGGCTGTACTGGTCCCCTACCACACCACTAGAATAAGCATCCGTAATTTGATTGTGCACTTGATTTACCGCTTCGTCGTCATAAGAAAATATCTCTTTTGGATCTTTTTCTTTCATAATAGTTCATCCACCTTTCTCATCTCTTTTTTCCATGATAGCTTTCCTCGTTTACCATTCTTTTAAATGTGGTAAAAATAGTATAAAGGAGAATGGAGATGATCAAGATGGATGAATCGTATCGAAATATTCTGGTGGCAATAGACGGTTCGGAAGAGGGAAAATCGGCTTTTCATAAGGCTATTCACCTCTGTCTGCAAAATAATGCATCACTCTTCATTGCACATGTCATTGATATCAGGTCCATTGCAACGATGGAGGCCTATGATGTTTCAATGACAGAAGAGGCGGAAGCACATGCAAGGGAGCTATTGCATGAATATGGTCTGGAGGCAAAAGAAAAAGGAATCCACACCGTGAAAACCATCATGGAATTTGGCTCTCCCAAACAGACGCTACCCAATGAAATTGCAGAAGATCATCAAATAGATCTAATGGTTTGTGGATCCTCGGATATGAATTTTGCTGAAAGACTGGTCAGTGGCAGTGTCTCTGAAAAGATTGTCCGCCATGCAAATTGCGATGTACTCGTCGTCCGGCGTTAAAAGCGGTAAGCAGTTATTTCCTTTTCATAGATTGTTGAACTCGCTTGTTATACAATAAAGAAAACGAGGAGAAAAAGGATGTTGTGGTCATGTTTTCTTTTAGACAAAATAAACGATTAGGGATTTCCTTGCCGGAATTGGAGATGGATTGGAATCAATACAGCAAAGAAACCCAGCAGAAAATTCTGTTGGAATGGGAAAAAATCAGAGGGAAGATCCCGGACCGAATTAAGGAATTGGAAAATGAAATCAACGAAAAGCAGGAAAGGTTGAATAACGAATTCAATTTTGAACGATCCTGCCAATTGAATTCAGATATTGCAGAACTAGCAAGTGTAATCAATGATCTGTGGCTCTGGTATCGGATGAACCAGCACGTTTCACAAGATCGTCTGCACGCGTAAAAAAAGGACCGGCACTCAATTTCAGTTTGAGTGTCGGTCCTTTTTTGAATTATTTGTTTGCTGAAAGATGGCGCATCACATAATAATGATGGGCAAATCGAGAGACTTCTTTTGTCCAATAATAATTGGAACCCGCAGCCGCCACCATGCCTATAATAGGAATGCCATTCACTTTTCTCCGGCCAAGCACCACGACAAATAATAGTTTTACAAGGTGAAATAACGGCTGTTGGAGCCAGATGGTCGGATGGTCCTTTTCCGAGAGAGTGTCAAAATAAAGATCCTCTTCCTCTCCCAGGTCTTTTGTCAGTGACTGCCATCGATCAAATTGATATTTTTTCGGAATGGTAGCACAGTAGAACAGCTGCAGCGCTTTCACCATCTCATACGGTGTGCTGGCACGATATCCGAAGGACAAAGAGATCAGCTGGGTTGTTCGAATATTCAATGCTGCGAATGCCGGAATATCCACGGCAAGTGTAGAAAGCTTACCAGTACCGGTCATCCCTCCCTGGACAACGGAGTACAGCTTTTGCTTGGCAATCTGCTGCTCTGCAATAAAAGCTTTTTGGCTTAGTGTCAATGTCTGGATGTCTTCGATAGTTTCCACATCCTCCTTATAGCTCTGGGCCATTTTCAAGATCCGTTCTTCGGCCTGCTGCTGAAAGGAAGATTGTTGAATAAAGCCATGTAAGTGGAATAGCCAGGTGTCAATTTGAGAAAAGAACATATCTTTGGTATCAGCAGGCAGGTATTCAAATGCCAGATCCAACCAATAATCCACTGTGGTGCTGAATTGTGATGGTTCATATGAATAAAGGGTATGCTCCCAATTTGCTATTCTTTTTTTCCATTGTTCTTCACTGGATATGACAGACACTGTCTTCCCCTCACTCTCTATTCTGATTAGTATGATTAGTTTCATTATAGCATAGAAGTAGGCTATAAAAAAAAGCCTGAGTCCGGGGAAATTCCAGAATCAGGCTTTCGTTTTTTTGTGCTGTTAAACACCGCTGTTGATTTCCGCACTAGGCTTCGCTTTCCGCGGAGCGATTGTGGAGCCTCCTCGGTTTCGCCTGTGGGGTCTCCACTAATCGCTACCTCCCGCAGGAGTCTTCGCCTATTGCTCCAATCAACAGCTACAGACTTAAGAATTATTCTTTAGTCATTACCAGAGCTTTTTTATAGTGCTATTTTCACAACATCTCTTGCGATCATTACTTCTTCATTTGTTGGAATGACCATTACTTTTACCGGTGAATGTGGGTAGTTGATGAATGCTTCTTTACCACGTACCTTGTTGAGTGCCGGATCCCAGTATACGCCCATAAATTCAAGGCCCTGGAGTACTCGAGCACGGATTACATCACTGTTCTCCCCGATACCAGCTGTGAAGATGATGGCGTCCACACCGAACATTCTTGCCGCATAAGAACCGATGTATTTATGGATACGGCTCGCAAACACTTCAAGAGCAAGTTCCGCACGCTCATTTCCTTCTTTGGCAGAAGACTCGATATCACGCAGGTCACTGGAGAAACCGGATACCCCTAAGATACCACTGCGTTTATTTAATACATCCAAGACTTCGTCAGCCGTTTTTCCTGTCTTCTCCATGATGAATGGAATTAAAGCGGGATCGATATTACCGGAACGAGTTCCCATCGCTACACCCGCCAATGGTGTGAAGCCCATGGAAGTATCGATTGATTTACCGCCCTCGATAGCTGCGATACTCGCACCATTACCTAAATGGCAAGAGATTAGACGAAGCTGTTCTACCGGTCTGCCAAGAAGCTCCGCTGCACGCTCTGATACATACTTATGGGAAGTTCCGTGGAAACCATATTTACGTACACCATAATCTTCATAGTACTCGTATGGCAAGCTGTACAAGAAAGATTTCTCAGGCATCGTCTGATGGAATGCCGTATCAAACACAGCAACAGCCGGAATGTTTGGCAGGATTTCTTTGAAGGCTTTAATCCCGACGATGTTTGCAGGGTTATGAAGTGGCGCCAATTCGGAAAGCTCTTCAAGCTGACCTAGCACTTCATCCGTAATCAGGACGGAATCATTGAATTTCTCTCCACCATGCACGACGCGGTGGCCAATTCCTGTAATTTCGTCAAAGCTTTGAATGATACCCAAATCTATCAGTTTGCTTAATAATATTTTAACCGCTACTCCATGTTCCGGAATGTCTGTGATTTCTGTTACTTTTTCACCGTTCACGGAAATAGTGAATACTGCATCATTTAATCCGATACGTTCCACTAGCCCTTTTGTAATAACATTCTCACTTGGCATTTCGAAAAGTTGGAACTTAAGAGAAGAACTACCTGCATTTATCGCAATAACTTTTGACATGACGTTACGTACAACTCCTTTTATATTGTCACACTTCCTTTGAAAAATCGGGTGACCATACTAATCCTAGCTTGTGCAATGCACGTTCATTATATATACCTTTTTCATTTAAACACCGTCATAATTCAATTGCAAGAGCCTTCCCTTAATGGTAACGCTTTCCTTATATATTCGTTATTTTCTGAATTGAGGCACCTTTATTGGGAGGTATTTTTCTCCTTAAACCACTGATTGATCTGCCCCATCATTCGCTCCATTGCCTGAACGTTGGAGAAGCTAGGAAGACTAGCAAGCAGGGCCTCTTTCGGCTTTTCCACTCCTATGCCTTTTTTCTGGAGGATCAGGATGCTTTTTCCGTGCTTATTGTTCTGGAACATGGATTCGGGCAGCTGCAGCATTCCTTGGATATATGCCTCTTCCTTGATAAGCGTATTCAGTCTTGGTGCATCCTCGTCCTCGAACATGGAGTTGGGAATAAGGAAGAAGAGGTATCCACCTGATTTCGTATACTTCAAGCTCTGTTCAATAAATAGATAGTGCGCATAGGAATGGCCATCCGTTGCTTTCAGCTGGAAGTTGGAAGCATTCACTGCGTTCGGATAGTATCCAACTGGCAGGTCACTTACCACGACATTCACAGGCTCCAGATATAAATTACCCAAGCTATCCTGGTTGAAAAGATTGATGGACTGCTCCTGCAGATTAGCATTATTATAAGCAAGCTTTACTAGAAGATCATCTACATCAAACCCGAAACCTTCAAGCTTCTTCCCTTGCAGATGGTTAAGTACAGCGGTCAACAGGTTTCCTGTACCCACTGCAGGATCAAGAAGTGTCAGCTGCTGCTCTTGGGAGGTGAATTTCCCTACAAGATAGCCCATAAATATGGCAATGGCATCGGGAGTCATCTGATGATGAACCTGAGCCGCATCCTTCATGCCTTTTAGAATGGCAAGCTGGAATCCTTTACGGATTTCTTCCTTACTTAGCGACTGCAGCTTCAACTTGACATACTCCTTTGTGAGGCGGCGCTTCGTCACTTCCGATACTTCTTCCTGGATCACGTCCCCGTGAAACATATTCTCGGCCGTTTCCGCAAGTGCCTCCAAGTACGTGCACCCCAATTCCTCCTGCAAAATCTGCGCGGTTGTATCAAATAAACTAAATGTGTTTTCCAATTTGGTAATGGACATTCCTGACACTCCTATTCTTTTTTCCTTAATGAGTATACTTATTTTAACTAGCGTGGCACGAAAAGTGCAAGTGGCTCGGTCAGCTCCGACAAGCAAAAAAAATGGTTGTTTTCGCATTCATTGTTGCTATTTAGATAAAATGTACACATCAAATGTAGTCCGGTGATTTCCGCTCCGGACACTTGCTTTCCGCGGGGACGGATGGGAGCCTCCTCGGCTTCGCCTGTGGGGTCTCCCATGCCCTCTACTCTCCCGCAGGAGTCAAGTGTCCTCCGCTACAATCAACTCACGGGTTAAACATTATTTGCTATTAGAAAGAGCCTTAAAACAAATTAAATTCGCTATTGAAATGAAAAATTGAGATAAAATGCAATTTTTGTACCTTTAGTAAGGCAAATTTTTTACTATGAGTCACCCCTGTTGGTTGGAGTGCAAGGCGTGAGACTCCTTGAAAATGCAAGCATTTTCTGCGTGCGATGTATCGCTGCCGGAGCCTTCCTTGTCCTGCGGGAGCAGCGTGTCAAGGGAGACCCCGCAGGCGCAAAGCGCCGAGGAGGCTCCCGAGGCCGCCCGCGGAAAGCGAATGCCTGGAACGGAGACCATCAGGGTGTTTAATGTTGACATCTTATCTTTAGCCCAGCCCTATTCTTAAATCAACAATCTTTACCAAAAGAGCCAAAAAAATAAAGCAGACTGTATGTTCCACAGTCTGCTCCAATCGATGCCAAGTAAGACGATTAATTATTCAGCAGCTTTTAAAGCTTCGATAGCTGCATCATAGTCAGGGTGATCTGTTCCTTCACCTACATATTCCACATACGTTACAGTATCATTCGAATCAACTACGAAAGTAGAACGAGCCAATAAACGAAGTTCTTGCATTAACACGCCATACGCTTCACCAAATGATGCATCACGGTGATCGGAAACAACTTGTACGTTATCAAGTCCGCTAGCAGCACACCAACGCTTTTGAGCGAAAGGCAGATCCATGCTGACAGTGATTACTTTTACATTATCCAATTTAGAAGCCTCTTCATTGAAACGGCGGGTCTGTGCATCACATACACCTGTGTCGATAGAAGGAACTACACTGATTAATCGCTTGAAACCTTTAGAATCTTCAAGAGTCACTGCAGTTAGATCGTTTGCAAGTACGGAAAAATTAGGTGCCTTATCCCCAACTTTAACTTCGCTTCCAACTAAAGTCATTTTGTTCCCTTTGAATGTAACGTTTGCCATGAAATGTTCACTCCTTTAAAGTTATGTACAAAGTTAATAATAGCCCTGTTAGGGGTGTTTTGCAATTAATCACCCTCCAAGATTGTTTTTTCACGTCTATACTTAAGCAGGGGATACGCTCCAATCAAAAAGAAGTCAACTGCTAAGCAGCTGACTTTTTAAAAGTCCAGATCCTGTTTGTGATCTGAATAGGAGTTATGATTGGAATGCTGGTTTTGGTTCTTTTTATTGCTGTTCATCATCTGCTGCACTTTTTCCACCGCTTGTGGAGCCAAATCCAGAATGCGCTCATAGAGATGTGTGCTTTCATCAAGATGGAGCATTTTCACACCTGAAGAGCTGACAATCAAGAAGGCGATTGGCGTGATGGAAACTCCTCCACCGCTACCTCCACCGAAAGGAAGCTTAGACTGCTGTTGCTGACCATTGCCGCCGTCATGCTTTTCCTGGCCTGCAGAAGAACCTCCTTGAAATTCACTTCCACCTGCTGCGAATCCAAATCCCACCTTCGACACGGTAAGGATGACACTTCCATCAGGTGTCTCAACGGGATCACCTATAATGGTATTCACATCAATCATATCTTTCAAGTTTTCCATTGCGGTCGTCATCAGACTTTTAATAGGATGTTCAGACATATAGATCCTCCTTCTTTACACTTGGCTGTTTTCGCATATATTGATGCTTTTGACGTATCCAGTGTAAACACGTAATATTACTTGCTTTCGTGCTCTTTTCCCGCGTAATAGATTTATTTTCTCTTTAATAATATGGAGAGAAATGCTGTAAAAAATCCAAAAGCCGATTTTTTACGAACATAAGCAACAAACTTTACGAAAAGAGCTTTACACTTACATAGATTCTTGTCTATCTTCTTCTTTAGACAACATGGATAAAGGACGAGTCTTGAATTTCGGCCTTCCGCCCTTCCAATATTTAACGGTTCTTATTCCTGCTAGAATAGCATACCCGATTTGAAAACGAATCATACACTTAATCAGAGTTTGGGAGACCATCATTTGAAAGTATGGGGTAATGGTGAGAACCGGCTGTGTCTGCAATTTGGTATAATGGCTCATAAAGCCGACTATACCACCCTTTAGCGTCCACCCCGCACCAACAACCATTCCGGTATGGGCAGCATCCCCAAGGCCGATATTACTATGCCATTCCAATTCCTTGATTTCCATTTTTGATAAAAACCTTCTTACTATTTTATGCATTCCCACCACATGTCCCACCAGTTCATAGGTGTCACGAAAGCTATTGAGTATTTCCTCAGGAGAATACTTTTTATCCTTCTCCTTCGTCTTTCCACCCTTGCCCATATGAGTCTCTTCCTTCACTTCAATGGAGGCCGTTTCCTTGTCCACTTTTATTAAGGGAACATCTATCGTATAACGAATAAGTCCAAACCAGGCGCTTAAGCGGATTATCATTTCATCATCATCCTGCTGGTGATGATAATAAAAATGGACCGTAATTTTAGTGAAAAAAATCAATAAAAATAGTAGAAGGACGATTCCAGCTAAAATACCAATCCAAATCAATATACTCACGCCCTTTCCGTCAACAACCATTATCTCCTTGGGCAAAAAAAATAAACCTGCAAGCTTCAAGCCTGCAGGTTTATCATCAATTTTCATGAACAACACTAGTATCAGCAAAGAGGTCATGCACTCCTTGCTTCTTTTTCGTAAAAGCGGCAACCAGATAGACTATAAAGGTTATAGGCGCAAAAACACCTGCAATATAACGTCCAATCCCTTCACGGAACAAGACCGTCTTCCAGGATAGCCTTTCCTCCGCAAGGTCGACTACTCTCAGTCCAAATACCATTTTACCTAGCGTCTGCTTAAAGTATTTGGTCATCAGGATAAAGTAGGCATAAAAGACGATGGTCGTCGCAATAGTGGCCGGCGAAAACATGGAGCTCTCTCCCGTAGAAAGTCCAACCGCCCTAAATAGCGGAACAATTAAAATGGACCCGATACTCCAAATAATGATTCCATCCAAAAGAAATGCCCACAGTCTCATCCAGAAACCTGCAAATCGATATACAGGTCTTTCCGGCGGAGACTTAAAAATGGTGTTATTTAAGCCTGCACCTGGATAGGAATCGTGCACAAACTCTTCTTCGACGCTCTCCACATGGACCTTTTCTACATTCTCATTCTTGTTATCAGCTAACATATTCATTTCGGGCTCTGTTCTATTAGATTCTTCTCTCATTCTTCCACCCTCCTAGTCCGCATACAAGTACATCAGTCTTGGGGAATTAGGCTGGTTGATGAGCTTCGCAAGCATCTGCATCTCTGAATCCGGTTTAAGGAGAGAGCTAGCATTCATACTAAACAGGGAGCCTAGCCCTAAATTTTCTTCATATTGAATCACTTGGACACTTCCTAGATTATGATCCTTTTTGATGGCGTCCACTACATCCTCGAAATAGCCGATTTCATCAACAATATTGATGTCTTTGGCCTGCTGGCCGTCGTAGATGCGTCCATCGGCAATGTTGCGCACCTCCGCCTCACTCATACCACGGCCCTCGACAATAACGTTGACAAAGCGGTCGTACATATTGTCGACCATCGTTTGCAGAATTTGGCGCTCTTCATCCGTCATATCCTTGGTTGGGGACATAATATCCTTGTAGGGACCACTTTTGAAGGTCTCGAATTTCACACCATACTTTTCTGCAAGCTCCTTGTAGTTCACACCTTGCATAATGACCCCGATGGAGCCGGTAATCGTTTCATTGGTTGCGAATATTTTATCTGCAGGCGCTGCGATGTAATAACCACCGGAAGCTGCCATCGCTCCCATGGAAACATAAATCGGCTTTTTCGTCTCTTCTTTGATTTCCATCAATCTTTTATGTATTTCCGCACTTTCCGACACCCCGCCACCAGGCGTGTTCACTCGAAGTACGATTCCCTTAACAGAATCATCTTCTTTTGCCTGATCGAGCATTCTCAAGAATTGGCGATGATTATAGCCTGCTGATTGAAAAATGGATGTGACATCTTCCCCCAGGTCTTGAATGGCGCCATTCACTTCCAATACTAGAAGCTTACGGTTCGGGTTGCCCTCTTCCACCACTTTTTCAACAAACCCTGTGTCTGTTCCAAAAATATCTGCCAGTGACTCACTGCTTTCCGTTGCCCTAACAGTCATATTCGTCACGATTGATACCAAAAATAACAATGCAGCTATTCCTAAAGCTGCCCACCTCTTTCCGCTCATGCTAAAACCTCCTAAAGTGTGTGTACAGTACTACTACGTTAAATTCTTTCAAAAAGTTTCATGAAAATGATAAACTAGTCACAATATAGAATTGTACTAAAAATAAGACAAAAAGGATAATGATTATTGGTTATCTTTTGATTTTCTACCATTATTTATTAATCAGAGGAGGAAAAAAGATGACAGAGCGCCGTAAAATGTATTTCTTTTATAAAAAAGAGCAGGACCTTGAAACAAAAGTGAACAACTTGCAGCTGTTAGCGGAAGCCAATAACTTTGAGGTGGTAAAAGACTACCGAACAGCCAACATTATTGTTGCTGTCGGAGGTGATGGGACGTTCCTGCAGGCTGTCCAAAAAACAGGCTTCAAGGAGGATTGCCTCTACGCAGGTATTTCTACGGAATATACGTCCAGCTTCTATTGCGATTTTCATATAGACGAAACCGATAAAATGGTGGAAGCTATGACAAATGAACAGATTGAAGTAAGAAAATACCCTACTATTCAAGTGACGGTGGATGATTTGTCCAAGTTTTACTGCCTGAATGAATGCTCGATTCGATCTGCCATCATCAAAACCTTTGCAATCGATGTATACATAGACGACCTGCATTTCGAAACATTCCGTGGAGATGGCATGATCGTATCCACACCGACTGGAAGCACCGCGTACAATAAATCCGTACATGGAGCAGTTGTGGACCCGATGCTGCCATGCTTCCAGGTAAGCGAGCTAGCTTCCATCAACAATAACAGCTATCGTACACTTGGCTCTCCATTCATTATGGCAGGCGCAAGAAAGCTGACTCTAAAAGTGATCCAGGACGGCAATGACTACCCGACTATCGGTATCGACAACGAAGCCTTGAGTATCCGTCATGTCGAAAAACTCGATATTCAATTGACCGACCAGAAAATCAAAACGGTAAAACTGAAAGACAATTCCTTCTGGGAAAAAGTAAAACGGACATTCCTATAAGAAAAACAGCCCATTCCGCTGATCTGGAGTGGGCTGTATTATTGCCATGCTAATTTTCATACATTACAGTTCCGTCCACGACGGTCATTCTTACCTTGGTCTCTAGAATTTCATGCGGTGCAATCTGGAATAAATCTTTATCCAATACCGTGAAATCTGCATAATAGCCTTCCTGGATCAGTCCTTGCCTATCTTCCTCACCGATTGCCTGGGCACTTCCTTTTGTGAACAATTTGACCGCATCATACACAGTTAAGCATTGTTCCGGCTGATAGATTGTATGCTCGGGGTCATGAGGCGCCTGTCTGGTAACCGCTGCATGAATTCCGAGGAGCGGGTCCACTGGTTCAATCGGTGCATCGGAACCCCCGGCACAAATGAATCCTTCCTCCAAAAGGGTCTTCCAAGCATAGCTATACTTCAAACGCTCTTCACCAAGACGTTCGATAATCCAAGGGAAATCCGTCGCGACAAAACGCGGCTGAATATCAAGGATAATCGGCAGTTTTTTTGCACGTTCAATCAGGTCTTCTCTTAATATCTGTGCATGTATCAGACGGTCTTTTTCACCTGTTGGTGCTGGATGAAGTTCCATAACATCCAGCATGTTTTCAAAAGCCAGATCCCCGATTGTGTGAACTGCTACTGCCATCCCGTAGCTTCTTGCTTTCTTGACAAGAGCTTCCAGTTGACCCTTGGAGTGAATTTCAACACCCGATGTTTCCGGCGCATCGTTGTATGGAAGACTCAATAATGCTGTTCTACCACCAAGGGCTCCATCAGCGAATATTTTCATCGCGCCAAGCGTTACAAACCCCGTAGTATCCTTGTAGCGCAGACCCTCATTTTGCATATCATCCACTACTTCATGATGGACAAGGAGGTGGGCACGATATTTGCAATTTTCTCTTTCTATCAGATGAAGAAACGCATGATAGGTTTTATGGAAGCTTCCATAATAGCTCAAATCCTCACTGTGGCTGCCGACAAGACCAAGTCTCAAGCAATCCTGCACCGATTTTTTCAATGCTGCATAGAGGTACTCTTCTGAAGCTTTCGGTATTACCGCTTTAACAAGCTCTTGTGCTTGATCAAGCAAGTACCCTGTCGGTTCGCCATTCACATCCTTAACAATCACGCCGCCTGGGGGATTTTCAGTATCCTTCGTAATCCCAGCAAGTTCAAGCGCTTTAGAATTGACAAGGACGGCATGACGGCAGACTCTCGATAGAATCATTGGATGGTCGGAAGTAATTTCATCCAACTCCACACGATGAAAAATCTTTCTATCCAAAAAGTTATTCTCATTCCAGCCTTCCCCAAAAATCCATTCACCCTCGGCTGTTTCCGCCACCTTCTCAAGCAAGGTCATTTTCATGTACTGGGCAGAGGTGAAATTTGATAAATCCAGGCGCAGAAGCTTTTCCCCATGGCCAATCAGATGCATATGACTGTCTGTAAAACCAGGATACATCACAGCACCTTTAAGATTCCTTTTCTCCGCCTGCGGAAATTTCTCAAACAGCTCCTTTTCACTTCCCAAGTCCTTTATCAGCCCATCTGCCGTATAGATGGCTTCCACCGTTTGCCCTTCTTCCTGCAAGGTGTAGATCCTGCCCCCAAACCATATTTCTCCCATATAATATTGCCCCGTTTCTTATGTAAGTTATTAAGGTATTACTTTCAGATTATCATTTGTATGGGTCCTATACAAAAAAAACTGCATGCAGAACAAAGGCGGGTAATGGTTTCATTACCCGCCAACCATATTTATTTTGCCTTTGAAGCCAATTCCTTTTGTCTCAATTCGATTCTTCTTATTTTACCTGATGTCGTTTTCGGCAATTCCGCCACATACTCGATTTTACGAGGATACTTATATGGTGCAGTGAGCTCTTTGACGTGCTCCTGCAAAAGTTTGGTCAATTTAGTCTCCTCTTTTTCTGCCCCATCCTGCAGAACGACAAATGCCTTGACGACACTTCCCCTGATTTCATCAGGACTTGCAACCACCGCACATTCACGGACAAATGGATGCTTCACGAGTGCATCCTCCACTTCAAATGGGCCAATGGTATACCCCGAGCTGATGATGATATCGTCGCTGCGCCCTTCGAACCAGAAGTAGCCTTCTTCATCCTTTTTCGCCCGATCCCCAGTAATGTAATAGTCCCCTCTAAACTGCCTGGAAGTTCGCTCTGGATCTTTGTAGTAATGCTTGAATAGTGCAGGGGTCTCGATATGCACCGCGATATCCCCTACTTCGCCAACTTCACACTCTTCGGCATTTTCATTAATGATGGTAACTCTGTTTCCTGGAGTCGGTTTTCCCATGGAACCGGATTTGATTTCCATCCCTTTGAGTACACCGATCAAGAGGGTATTCTCAGTTTGTCCATAACCGTCCCTTACATCAATTTCAAAATGCCTTCTGAACGTGTCGATAACTTCTCTATTAAGAGGTTCCCCTGCTGAAACGGCACTATGGAGATGCGGCAGGGAATAGGCTTCCAGATTATCCACTTTCGCCATGATCCGGTACTCTGTAGGTGTGCAACAAAGGACATTCACTTCGTACTTTTCGAGGAGCTTTAAATAAGTGTTTGGATCAAATTTCCCATGATATACAAACCCTGTCGCACCTGAACCAAGTGTAGAAAGGAATGGACTCCAGATCCATTTTTGCCAGCCCGGGCTCGCCGTTGCCCAAACCACGTCATTCTCCTCGATTCCCAGCCAATGTTTGGATGTAGTGCGAAGGTGCGCATAGGCCCAGCCATGTGTATGGACGACTCCTTTCGGGTTCCCTGTTGTCCCTGATGTATAGGAAAGGAAAGCCATGTCGTCTTTGGATGTTTCAGCGAAAGGCATGGTGTCGGATTGCTTCTCCATTTCGTCTTGGAGATCCTTCCAGCCTGCATCATTGAATCCCCCTACACTGAAGCGGATCAAGCTGCCCACTTCCTCCAGTTTATTAGCCTGTTCCACATAAGGATGGTATGTAATGATTCCTTTCACATCCCCATGCTCAATACGATAGGATAAGTCCTTTTCCCTCAGCATTTCAGAGCATGGAATCACAACTAGGCCGGCTTTCAGTGCACCAAGGTAGATTCTATAAGAATCAATCAGCCTCGGCATCATCACAAGGACTACATCCCCTTTTTTCAGTCCCTCGGCAAGTAAAGCGTTTCCAATTTTATTTGCAGCTTTCATTAATTCCTGATATGTAACCTGATCTTTTTCCCCTTGCTCGCTTTCCCAGATAAGTGCGAGCCTCTCCCCAACTTGTGCGTACTTCTCCACTTCCTGAACAAGGTTGTACTTTTCTGGTGCCAATAATTCCTCTCTCAACATAAGAAGTCATCCCCTTTGTATTAGTACTACCTCTATCTTACAAAATTTTTTAAATAATTTGAATTATTTTGTTGGAATTTTATCATTTTGTAATATTGTTTCGGTGTGGTCGGGCAATTTTCTCTTTCACAAAGGTTCTTTACGAAAAGATTGTTGTCTAAAAATGAAGAGTCAACATTAAACACCCTTTTGGTCTCCGTTCCAGGGGTTCGCTTTCCGCGGGCGGCCTCGGGAGCCTCCTCCCGCAGGACAAGGAAGGCTCCGGCAGCGATACATCGCACGCAGAAAATGCTTGCATTTTCAAGGAGTCTCACCCCTTGCACTCCAACCAAAAGGGGATGACTCAAAGAAAAAATTCACCTTACTAAAGGCGGCAATAGAATTAGATTTTGTCTCATTTTTCATTTCAGTAGCGAATAAATTTTTTTCAGCTCTTCCATATAGCAAATAATGTTAAAAAACTGAGTTGATTGTAGCGGAGGACACTTGACTCCTGCGGGATAGTTGAGGGCATGGGAGACCCCACAGGCGAAGCCGAGGAGGCTCCCATCCGTCCCCGGGGAATCTTGTGTCAGGAGTGGAAATCAACGGACTACATCTGATGTGTAAATTTTAATCTAAGTAACATCAATGAATACGAATAGAGCTTTCATAAAAAACAGCGCCCTCCTTAGAAGGCGCCATGATCCTATTACTGCTCATTCGATTTTTTGGCGTGTTTCGGTTCACTCTGACGTTTACGGCCTTGCTTCTTTTGCTGCTTTTCCACCTGGTTCTGCTCCTTCATAAACAAACACCTCCGTGAATATAAGAAAGGTGGGGTCGCCCCCACCTCGTAGCCATTAATATTTATTATTTTTGGTAACCGCCACCAAAGCTTTGCTCAGCCATTTGAACTAAGCGCTTAGTGATTTCTCCACCAACGGAACCGTTAGCGCGAGCAGTTGCATCAGGACCAAGTTGAACTCCGAATTCAGAAGCGATTTCGTATTTCATTTGGTCAAGAGCTTGTTGTACACCAGGTACAACTAGTTGGTTTGAACTGTTGTTTGCCATGTGTTTTCACCTCCTTGTGAATATAGAATGTGTAAAAACACATGGCATCATTCATGTTTTAAAAATGGTAATTGTTCACAGATTTATAGACGTTAAAATAGTTCCTTGAAAAAACTGTCTTCTTTATCGGATTTTCCCGTTATTTTACGCTTTTCTGTGTTTTCAACCGCATCTTTTACCATCAGTTCCACGTCAAAAAAGCTTTCATAGAAGTTGATTTTTTCTGCTTTCGGCTTCGTTTTCGGTGAAGCGGGAGTGAAAATGGTGCAGCAGTCTTCGTATGGACGATTGGAAATTTCCAATGTGTCTATTTTATCCGCAATCTCCATAATTTCCGTTTTATCCATCGTAATCAAAGGACGGATAATCGGTGTACTTGTGACTTCATTGATGGCCACCATGCTCTGCAGGGTCTGGCTTGCAACCTGACCAAGGCTTTCACCAGTTATGATTGCCAGTCCTTTTTCTTGCTCACGCAGCTTATCTGCTATCAACAGCATGAATCTTCTCGTGGATGTCATGGTGTAGTTTTCAGGAACCTGCTTTTGGATGGCAACTTGGATGTCAGTGAATGGAACGATATGCAGATTGATGGAAGAACCGAATTCCGTCAGTTTTTCAGCTAGATCGATCACCTTTTGCTTTGCGCGTTCACTTGTGTAGGGCGGGCTGAAAAAGTGTACAACCTGCAGCTCGATTCCCCTCTTCATCGCGAGATATCCCGCAACCGGACTATCAATCCCTCCTGAGAGCATCAATACGCCTTTTCCACTCGAACCAACCGGCAGGCCACCTGCACCTAAAATGTCTTTACAGGTAATATAAGTCGCATCCTCGCGTACTTCCACCCTAACATTAATATCTGGTTCTTTGACATTCACCTTCAGATTTTCTGTGTTTATCAATAGATGAGATCCAATCGCATGGTTCAACCCGTTTGTATCAAGTTCAAACTTTTTGTACGCTCTTCTGGCAGTAACTTTAAAAGTCTTACCTTCATAAGGCAATGCTTTTAAGGCAAAGAGCGCCCCTTTTTTCATTTCTTCAAGCTCCGTTGCTGTTTTTACTGCAAGACTGAAAGAGTAGATTCCGAAAACACGTTGAAGCTTTTCAATGATTGGTTCTGGCGGTTCCCCGTTTAGTTTGATAAACATTCTGTCTCTGCTTTTTTCGATTCCAACTTTAGGGAAATCTTTTACCTTATCCTGGATGTTCGAGCTGAGCTTTTGAACAAACTGTTTTCTGTTTCTACCTTTGGTGGACATTTCTCCATACCTGATCAAAATGTGGTCATAATTCATCATTTTCTACCTCGTTACCTGTTTTATTGTGGCAATTGCTTTGGCTACTTCGTTTAAAAATATATCAAGCTCTTCTTTCGTGGATTCGAAGGTCATACTGATACGGATTGCCGTCTCGGAGCGGTCCTTCGAGAGCCCCATTGCAGAAAGTGTTTTACTTGGTGCCTTTCGCTTGGAGGAACAGGCGGAAGTTGTTGATACGAATATCCCTTTTTCACCAAGTGCATGCACCAACACTTCCGATTTCACTTTCGGAACGGAAAAATTGACGATATGCGGGGCTGAGTCATGAGAAGGTGTATTGACTGCAAGCTCTTTCATCTCATACAGTTTGTTCAACAAATACTCTTTCAGGCTTAGAATGGAATCCAAACGCTTTTCACTGAGTTCCAAGGTCATTCTAAAAGCCTTGGTCATCGCAACAATCCCGGCAACATTTTCTGTCCCGGAGCGGAGCGTCCATTCCTGATTTCCTCCACTAAAGAGGGGATGTAACTTTACCCCCTGCTTGACAACCAGCACCCCGGTACCCTTCAGTCCATGAAATTTATGGGAGGAGATGGAACATAGATCGATTCCCTCCATATTTAGTTGAACTTTTCCTATCCCCTGCACATTATCCACATGGAGACTTGCGAGAGGAAACAGTTTAACCACTTTTTTTATTTTCTCAATGGGCTGGATGACTCCCGTTTCATTATTCACATGGATGATGGAAACAAGAATCGTTTCCTTCTTCATCGCTTTTTCCACTTGTTCCGGGGAAACTCTTCCTTCCTCATTTACCGGCAGGATCGTTACCTCAAAGCCTTCTTTCCTTAGGTCCTCTACCGCACTCGCGACAGATGGATGTTCGACTGAGGTTGTTATGATATGGTTACCGAGATGTTTTTTGCTGAGGGCAGACCCTTTTATTGCCAGGTTATTGCTCTCTGTTCCACCAGATGTGAAGATGATTTCCTTATGCTCCACTTTCAGTAGGGATGCTATCACCTCACGGGAATGATGAAGCAGCTTTTCCGCTTCTCCCCCCAGGGAATGAAGAGAAGAAGGGTTGCCAAAATAATTGGTGGATACAGCTATATAGGAATCTAACACTTCTTTATATGGTTTTGTTGTCGCACTATTATCCAAATAGATCATCATTAAGCCTCCAGCTTGGGATGCAAGTATTTCACTGATAATTTTTTCATCTAAGCAAATATTAATGTTAGCACACTTTACAAACAGGGAAAAGATTCGGTCTTATCCATTCGTGAAAACAGACATTTTCTACTGGAAATCGTTCTCACTTTTCATACATCATTATCTATGTTACGATTATTGGATGTTTTTCTAATATATCGAATTATCTAACTTTTAAGTCATTCGACAAATTTCAGCAAAACTATGATAGTATGTAAACGTATTCATTATTTCTTGTTATCAGGAGGTTCACATATGCAACATAAACTATATTCCAATAAGGATATTCTCATATTAGGTTTAATGCTTTTTGCACTATTCCTTGGAGCCGGAAACATGATTTTCCCGCCATTGATGGGGCAGGCAGCTGGGACTAGTGTAGGTACGGCGGTTATAGGATTTTTAATTACCGGAGTCGGATTGCCATTACTCGGTGTCATGGCGATAGCATATACCGGTGGAGACCTGCAGACACTTGCTAATCGTGTAAACCCAATTTTCGGAATTATTTTTACTATCATTATGTACTTGGCGATTGGACCATTCTTCGGAATTCCCCGAACTGGTACGGTAGCTTTTGAAATTGGTGCTACTCCATTTTTACCGGAATCCGTTAATCCGGTGGGCTGGCCTTTATTCTTCTATACGATTGGATTTTTTGCTATCACGTATTTTCTAGCACTGAACCCAACAAAGCTTGTCGATCGAATCGGTAAAATACTGACACCCCTTCTATTAGGGGTAATTGGAATATTGGTTATTAAAAGCATCGTGACTCCGATGGGAGAGCTGCAAAAGCCCTCGGAAGCTTATGCGAATTCTCCATTTTTCAAAGGATTTTTGGAAGGATATCTTACGATGGATACCATTGCAGCATTAGTTTTCGGAATTGTCGTGATTTCGGCCATCAAGGACAAAGGGGTTACCGATAAAAAAACCATTACCTCCCTTTGTATGAAAGCCGGATTCATTGCAGCAATCGGATTGACCCTGGTATACGGCGGACTTTCCTATCTGGGAGCAACCAGTACGAATGTTGTAGGAGCAGCGGATAATGGAGGGCAAATTTTATCGGGTTCTGCAAACTATCTGTTCGGTTCCTTAGGTACTGTTATTCTTGCGCTTGCCATTACCTTTGCTTGCCTGACCACATCTGTTGGATTAGTTTCTGCAACAAGCCAGTTTTTCGTAAAAGTGCTCCCTTCCATTTCCTATAAAACATTTGTAGCGCTATTAAGCATTTTCAGCCTGATTGTGGCGAATTTCGGATTAAATCAACTTATCGCATTCTCATTGCCTGTGCTGATCATGATTTACCCACTAGCAATTGTATTGATTCTCTTATCCTTCTATCGTTGGAAAAATGAATCGTATGTATATAGCTTTGCACTATTGTTTACGGGAATAATAAGCTTTGTCGATGGATTGGCCATTGCGAATATCAATATTACATTCCTTCAAGATATTTTTAGTGTTCTTCCATTTTACAGTGTTGGCGTAGGCTGGCTAGTTCCTGCCATCATTGGTGCTTTAATTGGAATGGCAATTGGAAACCTGATGCCAAGAAGCAAACGTTCGGAAAGTATTGCATAAAAGAAAAACTCCACTTGGGTTGCCAAGCGGAGTTTTTTTATCTGTCATTCTGTTTTCTTTCTACATAGGCAAGCAACTCATCTATGGATACACGCTGGTTTTCTGCCTGGAGTTCAGAGGCGTCTTTATCAGTTAAGCCAAAGACGCCGGAATGAAACGTTTGAACATCTTTGGAGTCCTGAATAATAAGGGAAAGTGGTTCTGCTTCTATATTCTTTTTCATTGAATGCGTCTGCACGGTCAAGGGCTGGTCCCTAATGGTTTCCAAAGAATTATATACCAAAAACCATGTAGCCGCTCCACTTACAACCAGTAGCCCGATAAGCAAGAACCTTAAGGTCGTCACGATCTTAGCTCTCCTTTTCCAAGATCTGCTCTATTTTCTTCAATACGCCTGGTTCCACTTTCTCAAGCGCAGTAGCCGCTTCTTCCAATGCGTTTTTGTATTCATAGTTTCTGAATAGCTGTTCCGCTTCTATCAAGCTTTCATGGACGAAAGCATGCTTGCTTCTATATCTGTTGCCGTATTGTATGATATTCTCAGCAAGGAAAGCGTGGTCCAATATGTCCGTACAATCCTCATAGCATTTTTCCACTGAAGTGACAGCCTGATGCAAGATGGCATTCACTTCAATAATGTTCAACGGCTTTTCTTCCAGCTTTTCCTTGACTGCCTTCAACTGCTCACTGGCTGTTGTCAGTTCCTGATAAACGGTTTCCGGAAGTCCAGGCATGTTGCTCTTTTCGATTTCCCTTTTCACTTCCAATAGCATTTTGCGCAAGGTTGCCAATTGGTCTCTTGCGGCCATTTCATCTTTTCTCAAAGCCTGCAATATCTCTGTGTACTGTTGATGTATATCTTGCAGGGAGTTGATTTGCTCGCAAATATCTTCCAGCTCTTCTTTGAGGATGGAGAAAGCTATCGTCTGGTTTTCCAGATGAGAACTGAGTTTTTCATAACGATCGACAAGCGCCAGCATGGAATGTTCTATTTTACGTTGGGTTTGAATGTCTTCTTCCTGCAGGTGATAGCTCTCCTGTACAACGTAGGTTTCTTCCTTGGATTTTGCGCTTGCCTCGGATAGGGTATGCAGCACCGTTTCGACAACAGGCAATTCCTTCACAATGTAGTGTTTGGCAATCACTTCATTTTCAATGTTGTCATAGAGCTTATCCATTTCCTCTTTCATAAGCTCTATGCCTTCTTTTGCTTCTGCCACTTTTGTTTCAAAAAGAAGATTGGTGATGTGCTTTGTCTTTTCTTTCAGGATTTCTACATTTTCTTCCAATTTAACATGATCAAGTATGTATCCCTCTTGCAGCATTTCTTTATAGCCTGTTTCCACCTCGGCCAGCTGGCTTGGTAGGACGGATTGACAATCAACCAATAGACTAGGGATATTTGCTATTTTAAATTCAAATGCTTCGATTTCCTTTTCCAGCTTTTGTACTAACCCTCTCGCTTCCATATAGTTCCCATTGTTCATGCTATCATGGAATTCAAGGAAGGTTTGCTGAAGATCATCGACTTCCTTTTCCAATAGGGCTGTCGTACTCCCGTATTGATGGCGCTGGTTTAACAGCTTCTTTTTTAATTCAGTATAAGTGACTTCCAACATGTCGATCTGTTCCACGCTTTTCGCTTGGCTGCCGATCAGCTCATCGAGTTCATCAAAGATGGACTTGATTTTATCCTCAATGCCTTCAAGCTTCTGATTTGCGATAGCAAGCACATTTTTCGCCTTTTTGAAACGGTATTTATCGACAAGGTCCTCTGCATCGAACAGATACTCTTCAATGCTCTGTAATTCGGAGGACAGGATATCATCCCATTGATAGCGCCAGTTCTCGAAGAGCTCCTCTGTCTGCCCGGTCATGTTAAGATCTTTCACTTTTGACAGCTCTTCAGAAACGGGCTTATTCATAATCGATACCTTCCACGTTTCCAACCGATCTACTTCCGCATAAATCTTCTTTCTTCGTAGATAACTGAAAGTGACAAATATAATTACTGCTACTAGTACTCCAATGATTATTTTCATACCTAATCCCCTTTGGCCTGGATGGTTGTAACGATTAACTGAACTTTTATTATGTAAGATGATCAAAAGGTGTTCTTCCTTTTGAACACATGCTAATTTATATATTGTTCGAAACTAATTCGGCCATTGTTTCCATTCTTTTTTCAAAATTTTTGTCCGTGATGGTAAACAAGTATAAAACATGCCCATTCTATTTATATTTCAATGTATTTATGATACCATGTAAACGACATTTTTTGACCAATATTTTAAAATTTTTTACATATTTCTTCAAGTATTGGAGGCAAGAATGATGATTAGCGATAAACACGTTCATACCCCCTATTGTCCCCATGGTAGCACAGATTCTCTTGAGAGGTATATCGAACAGGCTATTGCCTTGAATTACCGGGAAATTTCCTTTACGGAACATGCTCCATTACCCAAGAATTTTATTGATCCAACACCTGAAAAAGACAGTGCGATGTCACTTGACCAAATGACTGCTTATCTGGAGGAGTTGTGTAGGTTGAAAACTTACTATTCTTCAGCACTAAAGGTTAATATCGGTTTGGAAGTGGACTTTATTGAGGGCTATGAAAAAGAAACAGCCGCTTTTCTCGATGAATATGGTCCCTTGTTGGATGACAGCATCCTATCCGTTCATTTTTTATTGAGTGGGGAAGCGTATTACTGCATGGATTATAGTGAGGGAACCTTTGAGGAGATGATTCAGATATTTGGAGGATTAAGCAAGGTTTATGTAGCATATTTCTCCACTCTGAAAAAATCCATTGTTACAGATCTCGGAAAATATAAACCAGGTCGGATCGGTCATATCACACTAGTTGAAAAGTTTAAGCGCAAATTCCCAAATAAACAGGATCTTTCTGGCTATGTGCTGCCAATTTTGGACATCATTGCTGACAAAGGATACGAACTTGACTATAATGGCGCAGGCTTCACTAAGCCTCTTTGTTTGGATTCCTATCCACCGGCGTCAATCGCATTGGAGGCATATAAAAGAAAAATCCCTCTAGTCTATGGATCGGACGCCCACAGTACAAAGGGATTAATGCAGGGATACCAACAGCTAGAGCTCAATCTCCTCGATTAGAGGGCAATTTTGTCTATACCCCTGCTTGAGAAGACGGAATGCTCGAGCCATTCAATGATCTTCTTCCGGTACAAATCAACCGTTTGTGTTTCATACGGCATCACATGCCAGACTTCAGCCAAATACTGAGCGTGTAAAAATGGCATACTGATCATACTTTTCAACTGCATCACCGCAAGAGGAATGGAAATAGGCTGAAATTCTTTGTTCTTCTTGCCTTTTTCAAAAAACAATTGCAAATAATATTTCTCCTTCATCAAGTAGGTGGTCATCACTTCCCGTACCAATGTGGTATCCAGCGTAATTTCCCTGTACACATATCTTGCGAGCTGGCGATTTTCACGATGAAAACTCATCACATTATTCACTGTAAGAATGACACATTCCTGCGCTGATAGAATGTTCATCTTTTTATAGATTTGCTCCAGAACGGACAGATATTCTTCCAGAAAAGCTGAAATGAGATATTCCTGCAGTCCTGCCTTGTTTGTAAAATAATAGGATATATGTGCAACATTGACCTTTGCCTTTTTAGCGATTTCTCGAATTGAGGTACCTGAATAACCATTTGTATTAAATAGATGAACAGCGGCATCTATTATTCTTTCTTTCGTCGATTCCATCCTTTTCACCCCTTTTGGTGATTCTCTTTTATTGATTTCTAGCCGTTGAGCGTATATCCTTTTATTAAATGTCGACAAAGTACATAGGAATTCTACTTATAGTTTGGTAATTCCGCATTATATTATGGAAAAGTGAGGGGATTATGATGTTTCAAGTCGAAAACTACAAAGGAACTCGAGAAGAAAATTACGAACTGGTGATCAAACAGCTGCAGGCTTTGATTGCAGATGAGCCAAGTTTCATCGCCAACCTTTCCAACGCCTCCGCGCTGTTAAATGTCTTCCTGGATCAGATCAACTGGGTAGGATTCTACCTGACTGAAGGCGAAAGCATGCTGGTACTTGGTCCATTCCAAGGTCTCCCTGCATGTGTACGAATTCCTTTCGGCCGTGGAGTTTGCGGAACAGCAGCAGCAAATGCAAAAACGGAGCTTGTTGCAGACGTTCACGCTTTTCCGGGACATATTGCCTGTGACTCAGCGTCCCAATCGGAAATAGTGGTACCCATGGTCAAAGATGGCAAAGTCATTGGGGTACTCGATATCGACAGCCCCATCAAAGAACGCTTTGATGAAGTGGACCGAAAATACCTCGAGAAGTTCGTTGAGGTACTTCTGGCAAATTAAAAAAAGTGCCAAGCTCCTGTTTTATTAACATAGGGCTTGGCACTTTTCTGTTTTATACGATTTTATCTAATGCCTGTTTCAGGTCGTTCCAGATATCTTCCTTTGCTTCGAGACCCACGGAAAGACGGATCAGACTGTCTGTTATTCCCATTTGTTCCCTGTTCTCCTTTGGAACAACGGCATGCGTCATGGTGGCAGGGTGCTGAATCAATGTTTCGGCATCACCCAGACTAACCGCAATCTTTATCAGACTCAATTCATTCAGCAGTTTCTGCGACTCTACTTTTCCACCTCTTATGGTAAAAGAAATAAGTCCGCCGCCACGCTTCATCTGCTTTTTCATGATGGAGTAGGATGGATTGTTTTGATCTCCTGGATAATAGACGCTTTCAATTGCCTCATGACCCTTCAATTGTTCTATGACGTACTCTGCATTGTCGCAATGGCGGTCCATCCGCACATGCAGAGTTTTTAATCCTCTGATCAACAGCCACGCATCAAATGGTGACATGACACCGCCAATATCCTTCAGTGTGGTCATGGATATCTCCTGAATCATTTCCTTGGAGCCTACAATCAAACCGGCGATGACATCTCCATGCCCGCCAATATATTTGGTGGCACTATGGATGATGATATCGCAGCCGATGTCCAAAGGTTGCTGCAAATATGGAGAACAGAATGTATTGTCCACCACCACTTTGATACCATATTCCTTAGCAATCGACACCACCAGTTCGATATCGATCAGCGCCATCGTAGGGTTTATCGGTGTTTCTATATAGATGCAGGTGGTTTCAGGACGAATACCATCCCTGATTTCCTCTTCTGTTTGCATGCTGCAGAAGCTGTGCTCCACCTCATATTTGTTTTTAAGAAGCTGCAATAATCCAAATGTACAGCCATAAATTCCCTGAGAACACAAAATATGCCCATTGCTTCTCGTTAGGGCAATCAGTACTGCAGAAACTGCCGCCATTCCGGAACCAAAAGCCAATCCCGCTTCCCCATTTTCAAGCGCAGCAATTCTGTCCTCGAGCATCTTCACTGTCGGATTTCCGAGTCTTGAATAGATGTACCCTTCCTCTTCGCCTGCAAACCGTTTTTCCCCTTGTTCTGCCGTTTGAAAGGAAAAAGTAGAAGTTTGAAAGATTGGTGGTGCCAAGCTTCCGTGATAAATGGAGCTGTCATAACCATGATGGACGACTTCTGTCTCAAACCTTGCATTTTTCTTTTCCATAAAAATTTCTCCCTTCAAATATCACATCCATAATTAGCATATGGCAAAATGCCGAAAAATGAAAGCGTTTTCTTTTCTTTGAGTATTTTTCCGTGGAAAATTTCAATTGACGGAATTCATTAAAAAAAGCGGCCGATTAAGCCGGCCGCTAATGCTATCCACAATATTCCTCTGACTCGATGCATAGCTGGTTTTTACCTAAATCTTTTGCTTTCAAAAGGGCAAAATCAGCCCTGTGAAAGAGGTGGCGCGCGGAATCGTTCAGCCCTTTTTTCCAGAAGGATAGTCCGCAGGAAACCGTCACGGCAGGCGAAGTCTGTTCTTCAATTTTCTTGATGATGCGCCCGGCAATCTGCTCACCTAATGCCAAATCAATTTTCGGAAGGTAAATGGCCAACTCCTCCCCACCCCACCTAGCACCAATATCCGTTTCTCGTATGCTTGCGTTGATGATCGCGGCGACCTGCATCAAGATGGTATCCCCTATCTGGTGGCCGAATGTATCATTGACCCTTTTGAAATCATCAATATCCAATAGGATAAAGGTTCCATAGGAATCGTGCTGCATCGATTTCTTTATTTTTTCGTCCAAATATTTTCTTGAATAAAGCTTTGTCAAATAGTCCGTGATGACGTACTTCTCCAATTCCTCACGCAGCATCGAATTGCTGAATGCAAGCGTCGAATGGTGAATAAGCGATTGAAGCAGCTTAAATTGCTCAAAGCTGAAAAAGTAGGGCAGTGTGTGCGTAACGACACATGCTCCTTTAATGCCGTTGGAGGCATGCATAGGAATAATCATACAGGAACAAAACGGCAGATTGGAAAGTCGCTCATGTACACGTAAATCCCCGATAAAAAGCGGCTCTCCATCTGAATATACATAATCCTGCATATGGGATAGATAGACTCCTATATCCTCCTGCTGGAAAAATTCGGTGGACCCTGGCAACACCTCTGCCCCTCCAGCTTTATATAGGACGAATGCCGCTTCCTTTGCCTCGAAGAAATGCATGATTTTCTTAATCATATATGCCGTAACTTCCTGAAGCCTCAGGTTGGAATTCAACTGATGGGAGGTCTCATTGATCAACTGCAGATCGGAAATGACCTGCTTCGATTGCTCATACAGTTGTGCATTTTCAAGGGCAGTTCCGGTAGCGTTGGCAAGCAAAGTGATAAATTTCAGCTCTTTTTCAGGCAGATAGAATGAATCCAGGGAGATAATCTGCAATACGCCATAGATCCCCTGCTCCCCTTTTATCGGAACATAAATATAGGTTCTTCTATCCCTGATACAGTTCTCGAGCTGAACTTTCCCAGTCACATAGGCATTCATTGCGCTCATGTTAGAGTCATCAAAATCCAATTTTTTTACCGGCAGATGCTGCAGATCATCATTATCCGATGTAAGCAGCAGTAAATAGGAAAAATCCTCATACGTATTTCGTAATATTTCGATAATTTCAGATAATATGCCTTCCACCCTCATGGAAGAATGGAATTTGGAAGTCACTTTATACAATTCTTCGTATTGCTTCTCTTCAAATCTAGTATGTATGTATTGGTTGTATTGTTGAAAGATTGTGGAAAGTTCTTTTGATAACTCGTCAAAACTTTCTAATGAGAGAGGTAATGGAGAGGTAAATTGCAATTCTACTGCACCCAAAAAATCCTTGTCCCCATAGAGAGGCAGGTTGACATTTCTCCAGTCACTTCCCCCTGTTTCAAGAGTTTTATGGTAAACTGCACCCATTTCCCTTACTCTGAGCTGATCGTAGATGGGTGAAAACTCTTCCATTGTAACGGTGACCGAATTCGCCTTCAGCTCTTCTTTTAGGATGGATTGCAACATGGTGAGAAATGTAGCTTGTGTAAGATTAGAGGACGAAAGAAGAAAATCTAATATTCTGCTTTTTATTTCAAGAATTTTTTTAGTCGATTCCATTTTTTTCACCTTTTACATTACTATTTACCTATATTATAACGGTAATAGGTTAAATTTTCCTAGTATTATTTTAAGGAATTAACAAAACAGTATCTTTTTCAAACAAGACAAGCCACAGATCATGCTTATCCGAAAGCTTATGAACCGAGATGGGCTTTTCATCAAAGGATTTCTGAATGATAAAACCCGATTCATTGGAGAGTTTCACCACATACTGTTCCGTATCTGTTTCTTCTATTGAGACTTGATAATCTTTCTCTTCCTTATTCTCCTCTTTAATTACACCTTTTTCCACTATTAACTCTTCATTATAGAACATCCATTCCTCATCGGTTTTCAGCCATACACCTTTGGAGTTTGTGTCCTTTTCAAGTTGAGTCGGCTGAGTCTCCAGCTCGATGGCATTTATCGTGTCAAACTTGTAATTATCTTTTTCATCTATCTTATAGGTAACAAGAATTGGCTTCTCTTCATGTTCCTTTACAATTGCAATGACGGGAGTCTGATTTTGTTGATCTTTCTCCTGGACGACAACAGCCATCGGGTGGAAAGGTTTTGGAGGTTTCGCCTTTTCTTTTTCTTCTTCATTACCATATTGTATGGAAAACAAATACAAGGTTGTAATCCCGATAACTCCTATAATAAGAAAGCGAATAATTTTTTCTTTTTTCGATTCTTTATACATGTCTATTTCTCCTCGACGCGTTTGTATAGAAAATTATACCATAGGAGCTATAAATACGGACACGTACGTTTAGCGAAATTATTGCTTGCCTCCTGGTTGTGGTATAATAAATGTACTGCAAACATCCTTTCCCCAAAACTATTCGATTCTATCCTTGACTTCCCATACATTTTTCCGATATAATAGCCTTTGTGTAAAATATTGCAGCCTATGTGGTATGCTATGTTGATTCATTTTGTTCCCCGTTCGATAAAAACGGAGGTGTATCGTGTAACTCTTTGCTGCAGAGCGAGGATACATGAAAACAAAATGGTCGGGTAGATTAGTCGCATCTGTTATTATTTTACAACAAATAATAACACGAAGGAGGAGTCATTCATGGCTCGTTATACAGGTCCAAGTTGGAAACTTTCTCGCCGTCTAGGCATTTCATTAAGCGGAACAGGTAAGGAATTAGAAAAGCGTCCTTACGCTCCTGGACAGCATGGTCCAAACCAACGCAGAAAGATTTCTGAGTACGGTTTACAATTACAAGAAAAACAAAAATTACGCCACATGTACGGTGTAAATGAGCGTCAATTCCGTAGCCTTTTCGATGCTGCTGGCAAGTTACAAGGTAAGCACGGTGAAAACTTCATGGTTCTTTTAGAATCTCGTTTAGACAACGTAGTTTACCGTTTAGGTCTAGCTCGCACTCGTCGTGGAGCTCGCCAATTAGTTAACCACGGTCACATCACGGTTGATGGAGCTCGCGTAGACATCCCATCTTTCCGCGTGAAAGCTGGTCAAACAATCGGTGTTCGTGAAAAATCACGTAACCTAAGCACTATCAAGGAATCTATCGAAGTGAACAACTTCGTTCCAGAATACCTGACTTTCAATGCTGACGCTTTAGAAGGAACTTTCACTCGTTTACCTGAGCGTTCCGAGTTAGCTGCTGAAATTAACGAAGCTCTAATCGTTGAGTTCTACTCTCGTTAATGATAAGAAACACCACCGCATTTCGGTGGTGTTTTTTTGTTTTGGTTAATTTTATGGCCCCTTTAAACACCGCTGTTGATTTCCGCATTAGGCTGCGCTTTCCGCAGGAGTCTTCGCCTATTGCTCCAATCAACAGCTAGATACAAAAACATTTTTTAAAAAAAGAGGCGGACATTTTAGTCCACCTCTTTCCACTAATTTAGTATTTAATTAGGAAGTACTTCTTCTTCCCTCTTCTGATTACGGTAAACTGGCCTTCGATTCGATCGGTGTCTTCTAGTACATAGGCAAGGTCCTGAACCTTTTCGCCATTGATGGAGATGGCACCGTTTGTGATATCTTCACGGGCCTGGCGCTTGGATGGTGCGATTTTACTTGCAACAAGCAGTTCCACGAGTTGCAGCTGCTCTTCATTTTCAACAGTAAAGGAAGGAACATCCGCAAATCCCTGCTTGATTTCGTCAGCTGTCAGTTCGGAGATGCTTCCGCTGAACAGCGCTTTGGAAATACGGATCGCCTGCTCAAGGGATGCCTCCCCGTGTACCAATTTCGTCACTTCTTCCGCCAAGCGTTTATGCGCAGAGCGTTTTTCAGGTGCTTCCTGCAATTCCTTTTCCAGCTCCACGATTTCTTCGTGAGATAAGAATGTGAAGAACTTCAAGTATTTCACTACATCACGATCATCGGTGTTGATCCAGAACTGGTAGAACTCGTATGGAGAAGTCTTTTCACGATCCAACCAGACCGCGCCGCCTTCCGTTTTGCCGAATTTCGTACCATCCGCTTTCGTTACCAGAGGAATCGTCAATCCGAACGCTTTTGCATTCTCTTCAGACTTACGAATCAACTCAAGGCCGGCAGTGATGTTCCCCCATTGGTCACTTCCACCGATCTGAATCTTACAATTTTCCTGTTTGTATAAATGTAAAAAGTCCAATGATTGAAGAATCATGTAGCTGAATTCCGTGTAGGAGATTCCAGACTCAATACGCGATTGGACGGAATCTTTTGCCAGCATGTAATTCAGGCCGAAATTTTTCCCGACATCACGCAGGAAGGTGATGACATTCATTTCGCCGATCCAGTCGTGATTGTTCGCGATTACCGCAGGGTTTTCAGCAGCTTTGAAATCCAGGAATTGTGAAAGCTGATTTTTGATACGGTTGGACCACTCCACCACTATATCGGATGTATTCAACGTACGTTCCGCTTTCTTCCCGCTTGGATCCCCAATCAATCCCGTTGCTCCACCAACCAGTGCAATCGGATGGTGACCTGCCTGCTGGAATCTTTTTAACGTCAAGATGGGTAGCAAGTGCCCGATATGCAAGCTGTCACCTGTCGGATCGAATCCAGAGTACAATTTCACCTTTTCCTCGGATAAAAGCTTCACCAATCCCTCTTCATCTGTAACCTGATTCACTAAGCCTCTAAATTGTAAATCCTCTAATAAATTCATGTTTTTTGCTCCTTTTGTTAAAAATAAATACAAAAAAACCCATCCCTCCATTACAGAAGGGACGAGTTTATACGCGGTACCACCCTAATTGAAAAGCAATATGCTTTCCCACTCAAAAATGTAACGGTTCTCACCGTCTTTTGCTACTAGGCCCGTAACTCGCCGTTCCCAAAAGATGCTCAAGGAGGTAATTCATCTATAGGGGTGTACTGATTCGCACCAACCATCAGCTCTCTTTAAGCAAGCCCATATACACTACTCTTTCCTGTCTACGCTCTTATGTTAAAAATAATATACAGTCTTTTTATCATAAGAGCAAGCCCACTGTCAACAAAATCCTGGAAAAAGTAAAAAGTTTGTCGCTTGAAATCTGCTATATGCTATAATTAGTATGATTTGCCGGGGGGTAGATAAATTATGTCAAACTACGACAAGTTCAAAGAAAAAACGCAGTTCTTTTATCAAATTTTCGTCAATAAATACACGAAAAAGGGCGCAAACATTACATATTTAGTAGTGTGGAATCTAATCCTGATTTTCCTTGTCATCGGATTGATCGGGGCATCCTTTGCAGGTGGTGCAGGTGCAGGATACTTTGCGGCACTCGTAAAAGATGAAGAAGTCCGTTCCTATGAAGATATGAGGAAAAACATTTACAACTACGAGGAATCAACAGAGATGTTTTTTGCAAATGATGTGTATCTAGGGAAATACCGCGCGGATCTCCTCCGTGAGGAAGTGGACCTGGAGAACGTATCCGAGCATTTAATTAATGCCCTTGTGTCGACCGAGGATGAGTACTTTTTTGAACATGAAGGCGTCGTGCCTAAAGCGATTGTCCGAGCCATTGTCCAGGAAGTGACGAACTCCGCCAACCAGACAGGGGGAAGTACTTTAACACAGCAGCTTATCAAGAACCAGGTGCTGAGCAACGAGGTATCCTTCGACCGTAAAGCTAAGGAAATCCTTTTAGCCCTTCGTCTTGAAAACTACTTCAGCAAAGAAGAAATACTCGAAGCTTACCTGAATGTTTCCCCATTTGGAAGAGATTCTTCCGGTAGAAACATCGCAGGGGCACAAACGGCGGCAGAAGGAATCTTCGGCGTCGATATCAGCGAGCTTACGATTCCGCAAGCAGCCTTTATTGCCGGACTTCCGCAAAGCCCATTCGCCTATACACCATTTACAAGATCTGCAGAAGTGAAGGACGTAGATGGATTGGCTCCGGGCCTAGAAAGAATGCGCTATGTGCTTCACCGGATGAATGCGATGGGCAAGATAACAGATGAGCAGTACGAGGAAGCTATTGCCTACGACATCACAAAGGATTTTACTGCAGCAACTAATTCAGCGATAGAGCAATATCCGCATGTGACGTTTGAATTGGAAAAGAGAGCAAGGAACATCATTTCGGAACAGCTGGCTGTTCAGGATGGATATGAAGTAACTGACCTGGAGAACAATCCGGACTTGAAGGGACAATATCGAACGCTTGCTGATACTGCTTTAAGACAGAATGGATACCGAATCTATACCACGATTGATAAGGATATTTATGACAAGATGCAAGTAGTGAAAGATAATTTTGAGTATTTCGATGCGACCTATGATTATCAGGAAAAGACGGACCCTGAAACCGGGGAATTGATGAAGAATAATGCAGAACAAGTGGCTGCTGTCATGATTGATAACAAGACTGGTGCCATTAAGAGCTTTGTTGGTGGCCGTGACTTTGACTTATCTTCCGTCAATTTTGCAACAAGCACATACCGTCACAACGGTTCTACGATGAAGCCTTTGCTTGGATACGCTCCAGCCTATGAATTGGGAACTTTGCAGCCTGGAAGTATATTGGCCGATACACCATTAAAGGTAACTGCAGGTGGAAAGGTTTGGGAACCATTCAACTGGAACAACAAATTTAATGGATTAGTAACAGTACGTGATGCGGTCAGACTGTCCCATAACCTGGCAGCTATTCGAGGCTATATGGAGATTGTACAGCAAAGACCTATGGATTACTTATTTAAACAAGGGTTTACCGGTTTAACTCAAGGGGATGCTGAAAACTACTCAGCTGTCCTTGGGGGTCTAACTTACGGAGTCACTGTTGAAGAGAATACAGGCGGCTATGTGACATTCGCCAATGGCGGTAACTATGTGGAACCTTATATAATTGAGAGAATTGAAACAAGTGACGGAGAAATGGTCTATGAACATAAAGTGGAACCTGTTCAAATCTATTCTCCACAAACAGCTTACCTAATGATAGATACAATGCGTGATGTATTTACAAGAGGTACCGCTAACGTTGCTCCAAAACATCTGCAGTTTAGTGCTGACTGGGCTGGAAAAACTGGTACCACACAAGATACTCAGGATATTTGGATGATGGGATCAAATCCTAATGTAACCTTTGGATTATGGATGGGCTATGATGAAAGAAGAGTATTAAAGACGGTCAAAGGCTATACTCCAACTCAACGAAGCCAAGTGCTATGGGCGCAGCTACTTAATGCAGCCCACGAAGTAAATCCGGAATATATTGCACCAACACAACGATTCGAAATGCCAGGCGGAATTGTAAAACGTAGCTATTGTAAGTTGTCAGGTATGCTACCATCCGACCTTTGCCGTCAAGCCGGACTTGTTGGTGAGGATCTCTTCAACGCTGCATTTGCACCGACCAAAGTGGATGACAGCTTGACAGTCGGAAAGTATGTACAAATTGGAGATGTTGCCTATGCACCACTCGGGTCGACTCCTTCCGAATTTGTTAAACAAGGACCGATGCTGAAACCTGATTTCCTAAAGAAACTACAGATTAAAGATGTGGAGGAACTTGCAAAATATATGCCAAACAGTTCCATCTTTGAAGGTCTTACCGTTCTTTCTCCAGACCCGCTTCCAGTAAACAACCAGGCTCCAAAGCAAGTTGGCGGAGTAAGCATCTCCGGCTCGACACTTTCCTGGTCTGCAAGTCCGGAAAAAGATGTGATTGGCTATTATGTATATCATTCTGCAAACAGTTCAAGCTCTGCTAAAAAAATTGCTTCAGTTCCTGCAGGCAAGTCAACAAGTACAAACATATCACAAGGAACTGGATTCTATTATGTTGTAGCGATAAATGCCAGTGGAAAAACTTCCTCTCCATCTAGTTCAGCAAAACTTGGAGATCCAGATAAGAAAGAAGAACCGAAACCAAAACCTGATCCGAAGCCACCGACTACCCCACCACCTGGAGGCGGTAATAATGGCGGAGGGAACGGCAATGGCAATGGTAACGGAGACGACAACTCCACCGATCCTCCACCTGATTCCAACGGTGATGATTAATGTAAAAAAGAGCCCCGAGACGAAAATTTGTCTCGGGGCTCTTTTTCCGTTTATTATGAACTTTCCCTTGCTACCTGTACCTGCTTTTTCTTTGCCGCATGAAACAATGAAGTACCTGTGGCAATCAGACATGTAGTAATTAATGTTCCGTGCAGGACCCACACCATATGCGGCATAATCATTTTACTTATCAAAATAGTAGCAGCAAAAAAACCAAGTGCAAAGCCAAGTGACTTGAGGAGCATCCCCACAGCGAACACCCTGCCCCGAATGTAATTGTCCGCTTTCTGCAGCAGGCTTGCATGAAGCGTAGTAAATCCTGCATCGAAAATACCTGTTAGGAAAGCAAAGCCTAGCACAACAGGAACCACCGTGCTGGAAAGAAACGAGATAAATCCAAGTGACATGAACATGGCGCATACAAAAAACACCATATATATCTTTTCACTTCTGATGATGCTTAGACGAGGTATGGTATAAGTGGCAAGCACTGACCCTATTCCCCAAACACCCCAGATCAAACCGTAATAAAAGCTTTGGCGCTCAGGACTTATATCCTCCGCCAGTAACGGAATACCAAGGTTATGGGAGCTTCCGGCAAAGGCGCCAACCAGAAAGACAACATTAATCTTCAGAAGCATCGGCGCCCTTTTCAGATAACCGAGCACTTCGGAAATGTCCTTCCCTATAGAATAGATGTTTTGTTTGAACCCTTTTACGGCTTCACGTGTTTCAGGTAGTGCCATGTTCCATTTCAGGCGCCAAAGTACAAGTGCTGATAAAAGATAGGTACCCGCATCAATCATCAGCGTAAATTTATATCCGAGCATTTCCGTTATCACACCTGCTCCTATAAAACCGGTTACTAGGCTGACAGAGGTAAGCCTTGCGATAAGTGAATTGGTCTCAATAATCTTATCCTGACCGAAAATCTGAGGAATCTCCGCACTGAAACTTACCATAAAGAAGCTGTTAATAAACCCGATCAGGCACGATACAGCGATAATGACAACCGGATCTGGAAAAGGGATAAGCAACAGTATCAACCCAGCCCTGGCAATATCCGTAACAAGCATAATCGATTTACGGTTCCATTTATCTGCAGCCACACCCGAGACCAAGCTTGCCAGCACTCCCCCAACCGTCCTGGCTATCATCGTTGCAGCCAACCATACAGGACTGCCCGTAGCTGCATAAACAACGACATTCAAAACAATCAGGTCCATAAACGAACCAAAATCAGATAACGCCTTAGTGTATAAAAATAACTTATGATTTCTCAATGCTGCTTCCCCACTCTCAAGTTCTTGTATTTATTGTAAGCTGGCGGGAAGTGTTTCGCAATACGAAATTTATGTGTTGGGAAATAAAATTGTTTAGGGGAGGATGTATTTTCTATCAGAGGTATTACCTTTGGATGGGAGGTTCATGGATCGTATGATACGTCGTGCAGTATGGATACTATCGATTTTTAGAAAGCGACAAAACTCTTTGATTGAGATTATTTTACTAACTAAAGTTGAATAGTCTCTTAAAGCTTGTAAATGAGCGTCTTTGGAGGTGTGATAACATTGTGGACAATTCCACCTTCCTTTACATCTATTCATTCCTAGGCGATTACATTTGCTACATTGTACACCAGTAAGCAACTCTGACTTATCAATTTCATAGAGTGAAAGCAAGTTAGTTTCTATAGGAACATTTCCTTTTTGAATTTGCGAAGATAGCTTTTTCCATTCTTTTTTGTTGGTAGTTGAGTCATTATATTTCTGAATATACTTTTCTACTTTAAACGATAATCCAACACTTCTAATCACTCTCTCATTAATCAATTCCGGATTTGATAATGTTTTAATAATAGCATTTGGATTTGTTAGAACTGCCAGAAACTCTCCAGGCAATGGAGAAAACTTATTAGTTTTTAACCAAGATTGAAACTGTGTGAATTGTCTTTTTGCTTGTAAGACAGGATCCATAATAGATTTTTCAGTATTCACACCCTCAATAGATTTTATTTGTAATAATTGTTGGTGTGCCGGATCGAATATTAAAGTCCCAGTGAGGTTTTTCACTTCAAGGATGATAAAAAATGATGGAAACAGTAAAAGGAGATCAATTTGGAAGTAGCTATCTTTATACGGTAAACGGAGATTATGGAAGACTTTGAAATCAGAAGTTATATCAGGGATTAAAGATAAGTAGTAATTAATCGACTTTTCACCGTAGTAACCGGCTTTTCTTCTCTCGTAATCATTTTTTACAACAAGGTATTTTTGATGCTCTTCACAGAGCCTATTTAGCAATGCAAAAAAAGTTAATAAAAAGCTGGGCATATCTCCTGGTTTCAATATCAAAAAATCACTCCTTTTTAATTTCTCTCCCTATAATACGTCAATTGCCAGTGGAGTTCCTGCATATATACGTAAATTTGCTATTAAGTTGGACAAACATCTTTGTGGTTCCTTATTTATTTTAGAAGCAGAATTAAACTTCTAGCGATTTTTGTTGGAGTTCTAGCGATTTCGGAGAAACTTCTAGCGATTATTCTGAAGGTTCTAGCGATTATAAGTAATCTTCTAGCGATTCTAAAAAAACTTCTAGCGATACCCTGAATTTCACTTCCATGTGGTACATAAAACAGCCACCCCCTCCAAAGGGGATGGCTGCTCCAACTTACTATTTCAACGACTTCGTCAACTTCCAAAGCAGAAACTTAAAACTTCGAAAAAATCAATCCTCCATCGTCGACAAATCACCCGTCGGCAAATCTAGCTCCCATGCTTTCAGCACGCGGCGCATGATCTTCCCGCTTCGTGTCTTAGGGAGCTTATCACGGAACTCGATTTCACGAGGTGCTGCATGGGCAGCTAGCCCACGTTTCACGAACTGGCGGATCTCCTCTTTCAGTTCATCTGTCGCTTCATGACCATCACGCAGCGCAACGAATGCCTTGATGATTTCCCCTCGAATAGGATCCGGTTTTCCGATTACTCCCGCTTCTGCTACAGCCGGATGCTCGAGAAGCTTGCTCTCCACTTCAAATGGTCCTACGCGTTCACCAGAGGTCATGATGACATCATCGATTCGACCCTGGAACCAGAAGTAGCCTTCCTCGTCCATGTAGGCGGAGTCGCCTGATACATACCAGTCGCCTGGCATGAAATAGGATTCGTATTTCTCTTTGTTGTTCCAGATAGTGTGCATCATGGATGGCCAGCCTTTTTTGATGGCAAGGTTGCCCATGCGGTATGGAGGCAGCTCGTTCCCTTGATCATCAACTATCGCTGCTTCGATACCTGGAATCGGTTTGCCCATGGAGCCCGGCTTGATTTCCATACAAGGGTAGTTGCAAATCAGCTGTGCTCCTGTTTCCGTCATCCACCATGTATCATGTACACGCAGGTTGAACACTTTTACTCCCCAACGAATTACTTCTGGGTTCAGAGGCTCACCTACACTCAGTATGTGGCGGAGCGAAGACAGGTCAAACTTCTTCACAACTTCATCCCCAGCTCCCATCAGCATACGGAACGCAGTCGGGGCGCTATACCATACAGAAACGCCAAAGTCCTCGATTGTCTGATACCAAGCCTCTGGTCGGAAGCGCCCCCCCACGATGACGTTGGATGCACCAGCAAGCCAAGGGCCGAAAATACCGTATGCGGTTCCTGTTACCCAACCCGGGTCGGCCGTACACCAGTATACATCCTCTTCATTTAGATCCAATACCCATTTAGCTGTTTGATAGTGCTGTACCATCGCATTATGGACGTGCAGCACCCCCTTAGGCTTTCCAGTGGATCCGCTTGTATAATGAAGAACAAGTCCGTCAGTCTTATCCACCCATTCAATCTGCAGCTTTTTGCTCGCATCCTTCATGCGTCCGTTAAAATCTATAAACGGTCCTTCCTCTTTTACATTTTCCCCTACTAGCACGACATGCTTTAAAGCTGGCAGGTCATCAAACGGAATACGCTTATAAAGTTCAGGAGTCGTTACAATCACCTTCGCTTCACTATCCTCCAGGCGGTCTTTTACGGCACCTTCCATAAAAGCTTCGAATAAAGGCCCTACGATGGCACCTAATTTAATCGCCCCGAGTGCGGCAAAATATAGCTCCGGTGAACGAGGCATGAAAATGAATACGCGGTCCCCTTTTTCAACATCACACGTTTGTCGAAGAATATTCCCCGCTTTGTTGGACATTTCCTTCATTTCCTTGAACGTGTACTTTTCATCACGTTCCGGGTCGCGGTAGTAAAGTGCCACTTTGTTCTTTCTGTGAGTCAAGGCATGGCGGTCAATTGCTTCATATGCCACATTCACTCTTCCTGTTTCGGCAAAACTGAAGCTCTTTTCCACTTCTGCCCAATCGAAATTATGGTAGGTTTGTTGATAGTCTTCGAGATTATAGTTCCCCTTTATTACTGGTAGCGCTTCCACTTTCATCTACAACTCCCCCTTATGTAAAATATACCCTCTATTATAGTATAGTTTTTATTTTTTCTCAATTTTTTAAAAAATCGGTGTAATCACATGAATTATTTCCTGTTTTCTAGTAGACTTAAAGAGTAGCAGGCATGAAAGCGTTTTATTTCTCTTGTTTTTTTTCAGTAAAATGAGAAAATAGTTTTATACTATCGTAGGCAAAAGTGGGTGAATGACAGGATGGAACATAGAAAAACGTACAATGCAAAAGAAATCAAAACGAAAAATAGCCGCTTAATCATTGAAGGGCCGGTAACGCCCGAGAAACTCGCAAGCTATGAGTTCCATGAAGATCTGATTGCTTTCAGGCCGCCTGCACAGCAGCGAAAGGCATTGATTGAGATAGCGGGACTTCCTGAGGGAAGAATCCTGATTGCACGGACACATGATACGATCGTAGGATATGTGACTTATTTATATCCTGATCCGATGGAAAGATGGTCGGAAGGAAAGATGGAGAACCTGATAGAACTCGGTGCCATTGAGGTTGTGCCAGAGGTCCGGGGAAGTTCCGTCGGTAAGACCCTTCTACAGGTATCGATGATGGATAAAATGATGGAAAATTATATTGTCATAACGACTGAATATTATTGGCACTGGGATTTAAAAGGGACTGGGCTGAATGTCTGGGAATACCGGAAAGTGATGGAAAAAATGATGAATGCCGGTGGCTTGGAATATTACGCAACCGACGATCCGGAAATCAGCTCGCATCCTGCCAACTGTCTGATGGCAAGGATCGGGAAAAACATTGATTCAGAGTCTGTACAGAAATTTGATCAGCTACGCTTTCACAACCGCTTCATGTACTAGCATATGATGTATTAAGGGAACTTGTTTTACAAGGGGGAGATACTTTTGATCATTGAACGTATAATGAAGAAAGACGTTTTTACGCTTTTGCCTACCGATACGGTGGAACAGGCACTTCAGTTGATGGAGAAAAAGAGTATCCGTCATATTCCGATCATCAATCCAAAACAGCAGCTGGTCGGGATCATTTCGGACAGGGATGTGCGGGACGTGCTGCATTCCTCGCTATCTGAACATGCAGGCAAGGATGATTTGAATCAGCCACTTTCCAAAGTGATGAAGACCAACCTTCTCACCGGGCATCCGCTTGATTTCGTGGAAGAGGTTGCAGCATTATTTTACGAATATAAAATAAGCTGCCTGCCGATTGTAAGTGATTCTAAATTGGTTGGTATTGTAACAGAATCAGATCTGCTGTATACCTTTATCCAGCTGACAGGTGCCAACCAGCCGGCATCGCAGTTCGAAGTCAAGGTGGAGAACATCTCAGGAAAACTTGCAGAAGTCACATCGATCTTACGTAAACGGAAGCTCAATATTCTAAGTGTCCTGGTGTATCCACATGAGGACGAACAGTATAAAATTCTGGTTTTACGTGTGCATACCATGAATCCTACCGGGGTAATCAAGGATCTCCAAGAGGAAGGCTATGATGTGCTATGGCCCAATCTTCCGGGTGTGACCTCATGAAAAAAGCGGTTTTCGTCTATTCGGATGATTTTCAAACCTATAAATTCAGTGAGAATCATCCTTTCAACCAGCTTAGAGTAAGGCTCACCTATGATTTGCTTCAAAAAAGCAATCTCCTATCCTTTCAGGATGTGGTCCCTCCACGGATGGCCACGGACGCGGAATTGGCTTTGGTCCACGATCCAAATTACATCGAAGCTGTAAAACTGGCTGGCAAGGGACTATTGCCGAAAGAAAAAGCAAACAATTATGGACTTGGAACAGAAGACACCCCAATCTTTCCAAATATGCATGAGGCAAGTGCCCTTTTAGTCGGAGGTACCTTGACCGCTGTGGACTATGTGATGACTGGAAAATCGGAGCACGCACTGAATTTGGGCGGCGGGCTGCACCACGGATTCCGTGGAAAGGCTTCCGGATTTTGCATTTATAATGATAGTGCTGTGGCAATCAAATATTTACAGAAGAAATATAATGCGAGAGTGTTGTATGTGGATACCGATGCCCATCATGGCGACGGTGTGCAGTGGACCTTTTACGAGGATCCTGATGTTTGCACCTTGTCCATCCATGAAACAGGTCGGTACTTGTTTCCCGGAACCGGGAATGTGAATGAGCGCGGGCAAGGGGATGGCTATGGCTACTCCTTCAATATTCCAGTCGACGCCTTTACGGAGGATGATTCCTTCCTTGAAGTGTATGAGCAGGCATTGACCGAAATTGCGGCCTTTTTTAAACCGGATATCATCTTGACGCAGAATGGCGTCGATGCCCACTATCTTGATCCCCTGACCCATCTCTCCACCACGATGAAGGTTTACCGGGAAATCCCGAAGCTCGCCCATAAAATTGCCCATCAATACTGCAGCGGACGCTGGATTGCTGTTGGCGGGGGCGGCTATGATATATGGAGAGTGGTACCAAGGGCCTGGTCGCATCTTTGGGCTGAGATGATTGATAAAAACACTGTCACTGGAGCTATCTCAGAGGAATGGATGAAGGAATGGGAAGTGCAATCTCCTGTAGCTCTCCCTCCAAACTGGGAAGATCCAATAGACATGTACAAGGCTATTCCACGAAAGCAGGAAATAACCGAGAAAAACAAACAGATTCTCTTAAAAGCCCTATATCCGATTAGCCATCTCAAAAAAGACAACCACAACATCGGCTGATCCACCCTATAAAACACTTTTCCTATTATTGGAAAGGTGTTTTTCTTTTGACTATCCGGTCGCACAATTTTATAAAATAAAAACGATGCTCTATAAAAAAATGAAAGATTATGTCGAAGTAATTAGAAAGAGAAGTTAAATCTTGTATTTGCAAAAGTTTGTAGAATAGGAACAGGTGGGTATTTCATGGATAAAACGTCGGTAGTAGGTCTAATTTTAGGATTAATAGCTGTTGGAGTCGGAATGTTTTTTAAAGGTGTCACTCCAGCTGCGTTAATCAATCCAGCCGCTCTCTTAATTATTTTATTGGGTACAGTAGCTGCTGTAACGATCGCCTTTCCAACCTCTGAAATCAAGAGAGTGCCAAAGCTATTTGGCATTTTATTTACAGAAAGAAAGTTAATGGATCCGATAGAATTGATCAAAACTTTTTCCGGGTTAGCTCTAGTGGCAAGAAAAGAAGGTTTGTTGGCACTTGAATCAACAACTGTCGATATTGACGATGAATTTTTAAAGAACGGCTTAACATTGGCTGTTGATGGTCAAAGTGCCGAATTCATCAGAGATGTATTATCAGAGGAAATTGAAGCGATGGAAGAAAGACACCAATCCGGAGCTTTAATATTCTCACAAGCCGGTACATACGCTCCCACATTAGGAGTACTCGGTGCAGTTATCGGATTGGTTGCTGCATTAAAATATATGAATGATATCGATGGTCTGGGCCAGGCGATCAGTGCAGCATTCATTGCGACATTACTTGGAATTTTTACAGGATATGTGCTTTGGCATCCATTTGCAAATAAGCTGAAGAGGAAATCAAAACAAGAAGCCAAATTGAAATATATGATGATTGAAGGAATATTATCTATTCATGAAGGTGAATCTCCTAAAGTAATTGAACAAAAGCTATCCTCCTATCTGCCTGCAAGTGAAAGAAAGAAAATTCTTGAAGGAAGTGATGGAAACAAGGATGAGTAGAAGGCGAAAACGACATGACGAAGAAGAACATATTGATGAGTCCTGGTTAATTCCGTATGCTGACCTATTAACACTGCTCTTAGCGTTGTTTATCGTATTGTTCTCCATGACTTCCATCGATGCAAAAAAGTTCCAAGCACTTTCTGAGGTTTTTAATGAAGTTTTTTCTAAAGGCTCAGGTATTATGGAATTCCCAAATCCAGTTCCACAGGAGAACGCAGCAGTTTTGGATGAACAGGATGAGGTTGAAGAGCAGTTGGAGAAAAAGGCTGATATGCAAGAACTTGAATCCCTTCAAAAGAAGATTGACTCTTATATCATAGAGAAGGAACTAAGTAATATGCTGGACACTTCCTTAACAGATGAAGGGCTATTGGTCTTGATCCGGGATAATGTATTATTCTCATCTGGAAGTGACAGGGTAAGAACAGATGATTTGGAGATGGCAAAAGAAATTTCAGATCTATTAGTGATAAACCCGCCGAGAAACATTATTATCAGCGGTCACACAGATAATGTTCCAATCAATAATTCCCAATTTGCATCAAACTGGGAATTAAGCGTAATGAGAGCTGTCAATTTTATGAAGATTATAATTGAAAACGATAGGCTTGATCCCAGCTGGTTCAGCGCCAAAGGTTTTGGAGAATACGAACCTATCGCTTCTAATGAAACTGCAGAAGGAAGAGCACAGAATAGACGAGTTGAAATATTAATACTTCCAAGAAACTGACGCCATCCAGAATGAGGATTGGCGTTTTTTATTCCCAGGAAGCTTTTTCCGAAAAACTGTTTTCGTCAAGATTGTTGCTTTAAAAATCGTGCTGGGCTAAAGATTGGTGTCAACATTAAACACCCTGTTGGTCTCCGTTCCAGGCGGCAGCGATCGCGGGCGGCCTCGGGAGCCTCCTCGGCACTTTGTGCCTGCGGGGTCTCCCTTGACACGCTGCTCCCGCAGGAGTCTCACGCCTTGCACTCCAACCAACAGGGGTGACTCATAGTAAAAATTTCACCATACTAATGGTGGAAAAATTGGATTTTGTCTCAATTTTTTATTTCAGTAGCGAATTTGATTGACATTAAGGCTCTTCATTTTAGCAAATAATGTTTAACACGTGAGTTGATTGTAGCGGAGGACACTTGACTCCTGCGGGAGATTAGAGGGCATGGGAGACCCCACAGGCGAAGCCGAGGAGGCACCCCCATCCCTCCCCGGCGAATCTTGTGTCTCTCGCTGCAATCAACGGGCTACATTTGTTGTGTACATTTTATCTAATTAACAACAATGAATGCGAAAACAGCTTCCGTAAAGAAAAAAAAGACCAATATTAATTGATCTTTTCTTCATACTGCGGGTCCGAAATGACTATTTCTACCCTTCTATTCTTTTGAAAATTTTCACTTGATGTATTTGGTACGATTGGTCTTGTATCCCCATACCCTACTGCTACAAAGCGCTCGGAGTCGAGATCATGCTCAGCAACAAGGTAACGGATAACACTGCTTGCCCGGGCTGCAGACAATTCCCAATTGGAAGGGAACTTTTCAGTGGAAATCGGCCTATTATCCGTATGCCCTTCCACCTTCACCAGATTTGGTATTTTCGTCAGCAGTGTACCGACTTTATCCAGGAATGGATAGGCTGTTGAAAGGATTCTTGCTTCCGCAGTTTCATAGAGTACCTTTTCTTCCAGGACGAGCACAATCCCACGTTCAGTGCGGTTTGCAATTACGACATCTTCCAGGTCGTTCTCATCGAGGAATTTCTGTACTTCATACAACAACTCCTCGAGATTTTGCTCACTTTCCTGTGGATTCGTCTGATCTTCTTCCTTATTGTTCGTTGATTCTGTCTCCACCGTAAAATCGGTAGGATGATCAAATGGAACGGCGGAAGGATAATAATCCAAAATGTTCGTCTCTTTGAAGGATTCCGCTACCGCCTTGAATTTGACCAAATCTATCTGTGACATGGAAAATAACAGAATAAAGAATACGAGTACAAGCATGAAAAGGTCGGAAAATGTCACCATCCATAGTGGTGCACCTGGTGCCTTTGACGATTTTCTCTTCCTGATCATCGGACGGTTTCCTCCATCCCCTCCATCACTTCCACTTCTTCTTTTTCACGATCCTGTGCAGTAAGAAATGCTGATAATTTCTCTTCCAGGATTTTCGGGTTCTGTCCGGATTGAACTCCGATGACACCTTCGATGATGATTTGCTTCATAAATACTTCTTTTTCTGTCTTATTCCCTAATTTATTCGCCATCGGCAAGAAAACAAGATTGGCCAGCAAGGAACCATAAAGAGTAGTCAGAATGGCAATGGCCATGTTTGGACCCAACGTAGTAGGATCGTTTAGATTGTTCAACATAAGGACAAGACCGATCAATGTACCGATCATTCCCCATGCAGGTGCATATTCACCCGCTTTTTCCAAAATGTTTTTGCCTTTTAGGTGGCGTTCTTCCATCGCGCTTGTTTCTGCGTTCATAATATCATGAATGACTTCCGGATCCACTCCATCCACCGCCAGCAGTATCCCTTTTTTTATAAAATCATCTTCCACATCTTCGAGCTCTGCTTCCAATGCTAATAAACCTTCTCTTCTTGCACGGTCAGAAAGACGGACAAATGTTTCAATGAGAGTAGGCAGCTCCGTTTCCTCTCGGGAAAATGTCGCCTTCAGCACTTTGGGCATCAGCTTCATTTCTTTCAAGTTAAAGGTAATGAAAAGTGCGCCTGTTGTGCCTCCAAGAACAATAAACAAGGACGCAGGGTCCAAGAAGCTTGCAGCTCCGGCAAATCCAGAGTTGCTTAATATTCCAAAGGCAATCATCGCAAATCCAAGAACTAGTCCAATAGGTGTTAACATATCAAGCTTTTTCATACTTTCTCTCCTGACCTTAAAGCGCTTTTTAAAATTTTCGATATAAAAAGAGGACAAATTTTAATGCATTTTGTCCTCTTTTACTATCTATATCGACAGTTTTTTTATTTTGTTGAGCGCCTAAATTCAATTCGGTGAGGAAGTACGACAGTTTGTTCTTCGACTTTTTCCTTGTTCATGAATTTGGTCAATAAACGCATTGCAACAGCACCGATATCATACATCGGCTGTACAACGGTCGTAAGCGTTGGGCGTACCATCGTAGCCAGACGGGTATTATCAAAACCGAGCACTTCTATATCATTAGGAATGTGAAGACCCTGATCCTGTGCACCGTGAATCACACCAAGCGCCATTTCGTCTGTACCTACAAAGATTGCTGTTGGTCTATCATCCAAGCTGATGAGCTTCTCTACAGCTTCAATTCCTGAGTCGTAGCTATAATCCCCTTCGATCACGATTTCTTCATCATAGGAAATGCCTGCTTCTTTAAGCGCATTTTTATATCCAGTCAATTTCTTTTCCCCGTTGATTGGTTCATCAAAAAGTCCGGAAACATATCCAACACGCTTATGGCCTTTTTCCACGAGAGCAGTAACTGCATCAAAGGAAGCTTGTACATAATCAATGGTAACGGACGGTACTTTGTTGTCTCTTTCAATAGAGGCTGCAAGTACGATCGGTACAGGGGATTTTTCGAATTCTGCTGCAAGGTCCTCTGTAATATTTCCGCTCATGAATACGATTCCATCTACTTGCTTGCCAAGCATTGTATTTAAAAGATGCAATTCCTTATCCACGTTTTGATCAGAGTTGCTCAGGATAATATTGTACTTATACATTGTCGCAATATCTTCAATTCCACGTGCCAGTTCTGCATAGAAGATATTCGAGATATCAGGGATGATTACACCGACAGTAGTCGTCTTCTTGCTTGCCAATCCACGAGCAACTGCATTTGGACGATATCCCAGGCGCTCAATCGCTTCGAGCACTTTCTTTCTTGTGGTCGGTTTTACATTCGGGTTTCCATTTACTACACGGGAAACCGTTGCCATGGACACATTCGCTTCTCTGGCAACATCATAAATTGTTACGTTCATTCAAACACACACTCCTTCATTTACATGCATCTATGTAGGTAAAACAGTTTTATATAAGATAATAATGGCAATTTCAGCGCATTTATTTTATTATCATACGTTATTATGGTGGGACAAGCAACGAATTTACTGCCTTTTTGTTCATCTTGCCCTATCAGGGATAAATTATTTGTTTTTTCATGATAAAAGCTGCTTTAATCAAGGGCTCTCTAAAACACCGCTGTTGATTTCCGCACTAGGCTTCGCTTTCCGCGGGGCGATTGTGGAGCCTCCTCGGCTTCGCCTGTGGGGTCTCCACTAATCGCTACCTCCCGCAGGAGTCTTCGCCTATTGCTCCAATCAACAGCTATTATCCTGAAAATATGCTTTATTCACCATTAAAAAGACGAGCAGCTCTGTACTCGTCTTGGATGGTTATCTATTATGATTTATAAGCATAATGGCTGCGGAGCTCTGTAATGAATTCATTGAACATATCGATGTCCATCTGCTGTGCTGAGTCGGATAGTGCAACTGCCGGATCCGGGTGAACCTCTGCCATGACTCCGTCTGCTCCAATTGCCAGTGCAGCTTTAGCTGTAGGCAATAGTAGATCTCTTCGTCCTGTGGAATGTGTCACGTCCACAAATACCGGTAAATGTGTTTCCTTTTTCAGAATAGGTACTGCGGAAATATCCAAGGTGTTTCTGGTTGCACGCTCGTACGTTCTGATACCGCGTTCACAAAGGATGATTTGATCGTTTCCTTGCGAGATGATGTATTCTGCTGCATTGATGAATTCATCAATAGTTGCAGCTAGCCCGCGTTTTAATAGTACAGGCTTTCTTACCGCACCAGCAGCCTTCAATAATTCGAAGTTCTGCATGTTACGTGCCCCGATTTGGATCACGTCTACATAATCACAAGCAGTTTCAATATCTGCAGGGTTGATGATTTCACTGATGATCGCCATATCAAATTCATCGCCGACCCGCTTCAGGATTTTCAAGCCCTCAAGGCCAAGACCTTGGAAATCGTAAGGGGAGGTTCTAGGTTTGAATGCTCCACCTCGTAAAAGCTTGATTCCTTGTGCTTTTGCAGCCTGTGCCACTTGTGCCACCTGCTCGTAGCTTTCTACTGCGCATGGTCCGATGATGAAGTGCTGGGAACCGTCACCGATCTTCACACCCTTCACATCCACAATGGTATCTTCAGGCTTTTTCTTTCTGGATACCAATAGAGCTTTTCTATGATCATCCTTTTGGAGTTCAAGACCAGCTTTGAAAATTTCCTTGAAAAGATGCTGCAAGGTAGATGTCTCGAATGGACCATCATTATGTTCCGTAATCAAATCGAGCATCTTTCTTTCTCGCACAGGGTCATATCGATTTACACCTTGCGCTTCCTTGAGCTTCCCAATTTCTTGTACAAGCTCACCGCGCTTATTGATGACCTCTAATAGTTGTAAGTTAAGTTCTTCTACTTGTTTTCGCAAGGCGTCTAGTTCGTTATGACTCATTATAATTCATCCTTTCCTTATTTAAGACTTTCTCGCAGAAATTGTTGCTTTTGACGAATACAACATAAACACGTAAATATATTTACCATCGTGCTCTTTTCGGTGTATTAGATAATCTACATAATCCGAAGTTAATCTAAGTAAAAAATCCAAAAGCCGATTTTTTACGGTCAGAAGCAACGAACTTTACGAAAAGAGCTTATTTATTACAGCACCAAGTTATGGTACATTTCTATTAATTAGTTATTATAAACGAACAATCAGTGATTGTCACGAAAAATCTCTTTAATAATTAAACGCTTTTAAGCGATAAAGTATTATATGACCTTATATAGAGGATGGTGTACCTATTTTGAAGGGTAACTCGAAAGTCTTTGCATTGGATATTGGGACAAGATCAGTCGTCGGCCTATTACTAGAACAGCAGAACGAGCAGTTCAAGGTTCTTGATATGGTGACAAAAGAGCATGAGGAACGCGCCATGCTGGATGGGCAGATACACGATATATTAGCAGTTTCCAAGGTGATAGAATATGTAAAAATGGAGCTGAAAAAAAAACATGGTCCGCTTACGAAAGTTTGTGTGGCAGCTGCGGGTAGAGCACTAAAAACGCAGACCGCCCATTCAATCCAGAACATTAAAGGGAAATCACTTTTTACAGAAAATGATATTTTCCTATTGGAGCTGGCAGCTGTACAAGAAGCTCAAGCGCAGCTATTGAACGATCAGCAGGATTCCGCCAATCAATATTTCTGTGTAGGATATTCGATTCTCCGCTATTACTTGGATGGCGAGGAAATCGGAAGCCTTCTTGATCAAAGAGGCGAGATTGCTTCAACAGAGGTCATCGCCACCTTCTTACCGAAAATAGTGGTGGAGTCCCTTATCTCTGCCTTACAGCGGGCAAACCTACAGTTGGAAGCATTGACCCTGGAACCGATAGCGGCAATCAATGTGCTGATCCCACCTAGCATGCGCCGCCTGAACGTTGCACTTGTAGATATCGGTGCAGGAACGTCGGATGTTGCCATTACAAGGGATGGCACCGTTACTGCCTATGGAATGGTCCCTGTTGCTGGAGATGAGATTACAGAGGGATTAAGCGATCAATTCTTATTGGATTTCCCTCAAGCGGAACTGGCGAAAAGAGATATGATACATAAAGACATGATTACCTTCACCGACATTCTAGGATTTGAACATACTCTTACGAAAGATTCCATGATTGATTCCATTAAGCCTTTCATTGATAAACTGGCAAAAGCCATTACAGATGAAATCAAGCATCAGAATAATAGTCAATCACCAAAGGCTGTCATGCTTGTTGGCGGAGGAAGCTTAACGCCAAGCCTAACCTCCATGATTGCCCATTACCTGGATCTTCCTGAGAACCGCGTGGCAATTCGTGGGGTGGATGCCATCCCTCAGCTTCAAAAATCAGACATTTCCATCACTGGTCCTGAATTTGTCACTCCTATCGGCATTGCAATAGCCGCAAAGCAAAAACCGATCGAATATGTCTCTATCACTGTAAATGATCTGCAGGTGCGACTTTTTGATGTGAAAAAGCTGACAATAGGCGACAGTCTGTTGGCTGCTGGCGTTTCCATCAACAAACTGGTAGGTAAACCAGGTCTTGCCTTGATGGTTACCGTTAACGAGAAAACCATCACACTGCCTGGCAGCCTTGGGACAGCCCCTGAAATATACAAAAACGGGCTGCTCGCCCAAAGCTTTGATACCATCAAAAACGGTGATTCCATTGAGGTGATAAAAGGCGTTGACGGCGTATCCGCTGCCGCTACAGTCAGAGATGTCATAGGGGAGGACCTGCCGAGCTATCCGGTAAAACTTAATGGAACCACACTGGTCATAGAGCCAACTCTTCTCATCAATGGTGAATCTGCTTCTTTTGACAGTGACTTAAGAGACCGGGATAGAATTGTATTCCATTACCCTTCTAGCATTAAAGAGTTATTGACATATCTTGATCAACGTGAAGAATCGGATTTTTCTCCTTTTGTACTTTATTTGAACGATGAAAAAACGAAGTTCGAGCATTTCTCCAAGAACCTTTATGTAAATGGAAAAAAAGCCTCCCTGCAGGACAGCTTTTCACCAGGCGATGAGATTGAATGGAAAGAAGGTTCACAAGCGACAGTGAAAATGGTGTCCATGATTCAAAACTATGAAACAAGGCAGGAGATAACTGTCATATATAATGAGCAAAAGGTAATCCTTTACAAAACGCTGCTTGAATTTTATCGGAATGGTGTAATGTTGTCGGAAGATGATATACTATCCAACGGAGATCACCTTCAGCTAATGGTGAGACGAAAAGAGCCTTTTATCTTCCAGGATATTTTCCGATTTGTAGAAATTGATAAACCACACGGAGCAGGTTCATTTATACTTCAAAAAAATGGAGCGGATTCTTCTTTCTATGATTTCATTCAACAAGGGGATGTTCTGGATATCAAGTGGGGGAAAAAGGTGTACCAATAATACAAAAAACGAACGAGCAGCATGGGCCCGTTCGTTTTTATTTTACATTTTCCCCAAGAGAAGAGTAAGTGATATTCCAATGGGAAGCATCCCATACAACTTTTCCGTCTTTGAAAAGAAGAGCCTGTGGAGATTCATGTTTGATGGCATATGTCTCTGCAATATAGTTTGATAAGGATCTTGCTTCCTGTACATGCAAATAGTACAAAGGAATCTCATTGTGGTCGGCAGCAAAGTTCTCAAATTCCTCATATGCTGCATGGCTTATTGGGCAGGTTGTACTGTTCTTAAACAATAGAAACGTACCATTTTCCTTTGCCAGCTCTTCGAATTGTTCAACAGATTGAACCAACGTTTTACTCATAGAATTACACCATCCTCTAAATTGTCCCGAATTAAAAACGGCGAAGTTATCATATCACTTCGCCGCATTATACTCAAGTTATTTAGTTTCAGTCAATTGCTTCTCTACATCTTCCAATGCAGCTTTTGTATCTTCAAGCTTCTTTTTCACTTCGTCCGTCATTTCATCAGAGCCGCTCTCAATTGCAGTGGCCGCCTCGGAGATGATTTCCTGAACCTGATCCTGAAGATCTGAAGAAACATCACCGTTTCTATCTTTCAATTGCTTCACTTTATCCATTACTTGCTGTGTCTGGTCTGTGATAGCCTTTGTTAATTGATTGGACTTCTCACGTGCCTGCTCAGCTAAGTCTGTTGAAAAATCAGTTGCTTGCTGTTTCCAGTTATCTGTTCTTTCCTTTAGTTGAGTAGCTTGATCGGTAATGTCTTCACGAAGCTCTCTACCTGATTTAGGCGCTAGGAAAAGTGCAGTTGTCGCTCCAACGATTCCACCAATCAATGTACCGATTAAAAAGTCCTTTGTGTTGATTCCATCATTGTTTTTATTCATTTCTTCGTTACTCATTTCCGATTCCTCCTCATAATTTGTTGATTTTGTTTTTCTGTTTTTTCTCATTCCATTTTTCCACAAGCTCCATTGCAACATTGGACCATTGAACCACCTGGGAAACCTTATCCTGATTCTGATCCAATTGATGTGCTACATTATTTGATAACCGTGATACGGAATGATTAAACCCTTGAATGGAAGTACCAACATCCTTTACGGCTGTTACAACCGTATTAAGCTGCTGCGATTTATCTTGAATGTCATCCATCAAAACGTTGGTTTTATGTAATATCTGCTCCGTCTCTGTCGTGATTCCCTGCATCTGCTTTTCGATACTTCCAAGAGTACCTGCAACTTGATCCAATGTGCCCTGCACAGACCGAAGAGTTTTCGAAACAAAAATTACTAATACTAAAAATGCAATTGCTACGATAATGGCACTCACGTAGAGCAAGTCGATCAAATCTGACACCTCCTGCTGAATATTTGCATACTAGTTGTTTACCCCACATGACAAAGTTTAAACATCTTATACCACTTCTTATTCTATGAGAAAGACAAAATCCCTGCTAGAAAATGCGCAAATTGTACATTTTATAAAAAAATTTCAGCTGCAGGAAAATCAAAAAAATTAAACAAACTCCGTGAATTCGGTTACAATATAATGGTTACATACTAAACTTCATTAATTAGGGGGCAATACATGTGAAAGATCCTCGCATTCAAACTTTAGCCAAAAACCTGATAAATTACTCGGTTAAATTGCAAAAAGGTGAAAAAGTGCTTATTGAAAACTTCGGCCTTCAACGAGAGCTCGTTGTGGCCTTGGTGGAAGAGGCATACAAAGCTGGTGGCTACCCGTTCGTATCCTTAAAAGATGTACAAGTAGATCGTGCCTTGCTTATGGGTGCCCAGGAAGAACAATTTAACATGAAGGCTGATTTTGAAGCAAGTGTCATGAAAAATATGGACGCATATATTGGACTGCGTTCCGGCGATAACATCAGTGAACTTTCCGATGTACCGGATGAAAAGCAAAAAATTCAAGGAAGCACAGTTGGCAAAAAGGTTCACCGTGACATCCGGGTACCGAAAACAAGGTGGGTTGTGCTAAGATACCCTAATGCATCTATGGCACAGCTTGCAAAAATGAGTACTGAAGGCTTTGAGAACTTCTACTTTGACGTTTGTAACCTTGATTACGGAAAAATGAGCGATGCAATGGATGCACTGGTTTCCCTTATGAATAAGACGGATAAAGTGCGCATTACAGGCGAAGGCACAGATCTAAGCTTCTCGATCAAGGATATCCCGGCAATTAAATGTGCAGGGGAAATGAATATTCCTGACGGTGAAGTCTATACTTGTCCAGTAAGAGATTCAGTAAATGGAACCATCACCTACAACACTCCTTCACCTTATCAGGGATTCACTTATGAAAATGTCAAATTGACTTTCAGAGACGGGAAAATCGTAGAAGCATCTGCAAATGATTCCGACCGCATCAACAAAATCTTTGACACGGACGAAGGTGCACGCTATATCGGTGAATTTGCCATCGGTGTGAACCCTTATATTCAGCACCCGATGCAGGATATCCTGTTTGACGAGAAAATTGACGGGAGCTTCCACTTCACTCCAGGTCAGGCATATGAGGATGCCTATAATGGAAACGACTCCGATATCCACTGGGATATGGTAATGATCCAGCGCCCTGAATATGGCGGTGGTGAAATCTACTTTGATGATGTACTGATCCGTAAAGATGGCCGTTTTGTCATTCCTGAGTTGGAAAGCTTGAATCCGGAGAATTTGAAATAATTTCGTTCCTTGATTAAATGGACCTGGCCTTAACGCATTAAGCGTTGAGGCCAGGTCCATTTTTTTAGTTGTTGCGAAGACTGGTTCATGGCATTTTTCCGTTAGCGACCAACGTTGGTTGGGTCGTGGTCTCAACCGTTAATTTTGAGACCACCATCCCCTGCTTTCGGCCGTATCGTGGTCTCAACCGTGGCTTTTGAGACCACCATTCCCTACTTTCGGCCGTAACGTGGTCTCAACCGTGGCTTTTGAGACCACCATTCCCTGCTTTCGGCCGTATCGTGGTCTCAACCGTGGCTTTTGAGACCACCATTCCCTGCTTTCGGCCGGATCTTGGTCTCAACCGTGGCTTTTGAGACCACCATTCCCTGCTTTCGGCCGTATCGTGGTCTCAACCGTTGCCTTTGAGACCACCATTCCCTGCTTTCGGCCGTATCTTGGTCCCAACCGTGGCTTTTGAGACCACCATTCCCTGCTTTCAGCCGTATCGTGGTCTCAATCCCGCCATTTCGAATCCACAACCTCCACAAAATCTGCCACCCTGCGCTTCCATCCCCAAAAAACATAAAAAAAGAGAACAAGGCATTATTACTACCTCATCCTCTCTCAAAAGTATATTTGCTCTTAGGCATTTAATTCGATTCCGTAGCCTGCAGCTTCTCATAAGCTTCCTGGAATTTAGTGATATCCCCTGCACCCATGAAAATGATGACGGCATTTTCATGGCGTGTCAATATCTCTGTTCCTTCTTCACTGAGGATTTCTGCCTGCTCGATTTTTTCTTTCAGATCGTTAATTGTCAGCTTGCCTTGGTTTTCCCTTGCAGAACCGAAGATGTCACATAGGTAGACAAAGTCTGCACCGCCAAGACTATCAGCAAACTCATTCAGGAACGTCTGAGTTCTCGTGAATGTGTGTGGTTGGAAAACTGCGATTACATCTCGATCTGGGTACTTTTGATTCGCCGCTTCAATGGTTGCGCGAATTTCTGTTGGATGATGGGCGTAATCATCGATTAGTACCTGGGAACCGACCACTTTTTCGGAAAATCTGCGTTTTACGCCACCGAACGTGAGCAATTGGCTCTGGATTACGTCAGCAGGAACTCCTTCATAATGGCATAGAGCAATAACAGCCAAAGAGTTCATAATATTATGATCGCCATAACCATTAATCTTGAAAGTAGCATAATGATTGTTGCGGACAAATACATCGAAGGTTGTTCCTTCTGTGGACTTCTCGATATGTCTTGCCTGGAAGTCGTTCTCTTCCCCTAAGCCATAATAGATTACCGGAACCTTTGCTTGGATCTTCTGCAGATACTCGTCATCTCCACAAGCGATGATCCCTTTCTTAACTTGAAGGGCCATTTCCTGGAATGCATTGAATACATCATCAACGCTTCCGAAATAGTCCGGGTGGTCGAAATCAATGTTTGTCATGATTGTGTAATCAGGGTGATAGGATAGGAAGTGCCTTTTGTATTCACATGCCTCGAATACGAAATATTCGCTGTCCTCTGCACCTCGGCCAGTACCGTCCCCGATCAGGAAGGAAGTCGGCTTTGCTCCTTGGATAACATGGGCCAGTAATCCTGTAGTGGATGTTTTCCCATGAGCGCCGGTTACGGCAACACTTGTGAATTTCTCCATGAACTGACCAAGAAATTGTGGGTACCGGATCACAGGAATGTTCAATTCATGCGCCGCCACAATTTCTTCATGAGTATCAGGAAAAGCATTCCCTGCTATTACTGTCATGTTATCTTGTACATTGTTCTTGTCAAAAGGAAGGATAGTAATACCTTTTTCTTCCAGACCTTTTTGGGTAAAGAATTTCTTTTCAATATCCGAACCTTGAACTTCGAATTTCATATCGTGAAGAATACCAGCTAAAGCACTCATTCCTGTACCTTTAATACCAACAAAATGATAAATGGTCATGAAAAAACCTCCAACATTTATCTATATATAATCCGTCTGCAACACTTCCTTGCAGTCGAATCGAATAGTAGTTTTTTATTTGTAGGCAATGCCTCCGTAACTTCGATAGTTACAGTATATGATTTACATCTCAAAGTGATAATTCCCTCATTCGAAAGCCATCAAACCATATGTATACTAATTTTTTGCCCAACAACTTGTTATTATAGCATGAAATTCAGTTATGCTCCACTTTATCAAAGGAGTGCAGTAAAGTACCCATGATCCATTAGGGGAGAAAAACTGATAGAATCACCGTTCCATCAGTTTTCAAAAAGGCTTTATGAAGATATTAATCCACTTTTTCCAAACGTTCATTTAAACGACATTTCCTTCCAGCTTTCGCTTGAGGCTCCCCGTTCAGCATGACATTGTCCCCTGTAAATCCAATATTGATCTTAAGTAGACTGCCTCCGATGCCATAGATGTCCACCGGAACCTTCTGTTCTTCGAATTCCATGATCCTCTTTTGATTGAAGCCTCCACTAACCACAATTTTCACATGCTGAAAGCCTTCTTTATCGAGGGCTTCCCGTAATGCAAATACCAATGGGCCATTCACTCCACGTGGATCAAAAGTGCCCAATACATCCTGGTTACGTATGAAGTGCTGATCAATCATCGTTCTTGATGTATCAATGCGAACACCTTTGAGTTTGTCTCCAAAGACTCTAGCTACCTTTAGTGCATCAGTAATAACATCGTTGTTGTAATCAACCAGAACAAGCAGGTCGTCCTCTGGAAACTTTTCATGATATGCCTTGGATGCTTCCACTACATCACCATTAAAAAGCTGGATAAGGGCATGCGGCATTGTCCCCATTCCCTTTTTTCCCCACCACTCGTTCATAGCGTGTGTAGCCTGGGCTGTCGAACCGCCGATATGTGCAGCATATCCATCCCCAGCTTGCTGAGTGAAATGGTCGTCGCGGTCGCCCATAAAAATGACTGGCTTCTGCCCTGCAGCCTTGACCACATTATACACATTTGTCGAAACTGAAGTACGCCTTGCCAGTATTCCATCGATGACACCCTCCAGGAACCCAAAGTTCTGATAAGGCCCTGTAATTGTAAGTACCGTCTCAAAAGGACTTATTTTATCTCCATCCTTCAGTGAGTATATTTCCAGGGAATCAGGATCATCTGCAAATGTTTTTATCAGGGCGATTACTTCATCCGTTCCACAAAGTACTGCGTGCTCTTTTTGGAAAAATTGCATGGTAACATTATTGTCAGGTTTATAGGCACGTACAATTTCACGCGTTTTTAGGAAATATACTGCGGAAAACCAGCCCTCTTTCACACGTTCATCAAATTTGAATGTACGATTAGTCAACCTTTTGATTTTTCCTTGTAGCTTTAACTCTATTTCTTTCATCCAAAAAGCTCCTTACGTCCCCTATTTAACAGCTGTTAAATAATAAAGAATGGTTACTAAAAGCATAGGTGGCCGAGACAAATTTCCCAACCCGCCAATACTTGTCTTATTGACTATTATCTATATTATAAGAAGTTTATATCCATTTACAACTTTTCCTGCATGAATTCATTAATACTCCGCTTCTTGCCTTGTTACCAGTTCTTCCTCGGAAACTAATACATCACGAGGCTTACTTCCTTTCGGACCGGATATGACTCCCTGATCCTCCATCAGTTCCATCAATCTGGCAGCGCGGTTGTAGCCGATTCTAAATCTGCGCTGAAGGCTGGATGTGGAAGCGACGTTCTGATCCACCACAAACTGACACGCCTCGAGGAACAATTCATCTTCCTCCTGAACATAGCTCTCTTTCAGCAATTCCGTCTGTTCAAACAGATAGGTGGGTTTTTGCTCTTTTCTGACGTGTGATACCGCTTTTTCGATTTCTTCATCTGAAACAAAGTTTCCTTGCACACGAATCGGCTTTGGAGCTCCATTTTCCAACAAGAGCATATCGCCTCTGCCAAGAAGTCTTTCCGCCCCGCCAATATCGATGATCGTTCTGGAATCCACTTGGGACGATACAGAAAAGGCGATACGAGTTGGAATATTCGCTTTGATTAAACCGGTAATGACATCAACAGAAGGTCTCTGAGTCGCAATAAGAAGGTGCATTCCGCACGCTCTCGCTTTTTGGGCAATGCGGCAGATGGAATCTTCGACATCACTCGGCGCCATCATCATCAAGTCCGCAAGCTCATCAATGATGATGACCATGTATGGCAAGGTTTCCTGTTTATGCTTTTTGGCGCCTTCATTATATTTGGCAATATCCCTTACGCCTGCATGAACGAACAGGGCATATCGTCTTTCCATCTCCTCCACCGCCCACTTCAATGCAGCGGTCGCAGCCTTTACATCTGTGATCACCGGGCTGACCAGATGAGGAATATGATTATATGGCGTCAACTCGACCATTTTCGGATCGATTAGTAAAAGCTTCACTTCATCTGGAGTACTCTTATAGAGCAAGCTCATGATAATGGAATTCACACATACGCTTTTTCCGGAACCAGTGGCCCCTGCAATCAGTCCATGTGGCATCTTCTGCAAGTCCAGCACAACCGGCTGGCCGGAAATATCCAGCCCCATGGCAACCGTTAATGGTGAAGCATTCTGTATGAATGATGGGTGTCTGAGTATCTCCCTGATAAGAACCGGTTTACTCACACGGTTTGGAACCTCTATTCCGATTGTGTTTTTCCCTGGGATCGGCGCTTCCATCCTGATATCCCTTGCAGATAGGCTCAGCTTGATATCATCACTGAGATTTGTAATTTTATTCACCTTTACTCCAGGTTCAGGCTGTACTTCGAATTGTGTCACAGACGGCCCCTGTGTTGCTTTTACAACCTTTGCCCCTACTCGGAAATGGTGCAGGGTCTCATCAAGCAGCCTTTTTTGATCCTCCACCCATTCACGATCATTCTCTGAATGCTGCGGGGGAATATTAAGTAGGTGGATAGGCGGCTTTCGATAGTATTCAGGCTGTACCTCTTCGGTTTTTTGTTTTTCCAAGGTACGTTTATCCTGCTTTAGCATAATCACATTATAGGGAATATGCTGGCTGTTATATTCTTTCTTTCTATCATTCTCTGACTCTCGTCTTGGGCTTCTGACAGGTTCGGCCTGTTGCATTTGAGGACGTTTCGGCTCTTCAGGTTCCATCGTGGTCTCGTTCAAACCTTTTTCTTCGATTGGTTCCATGGTTTCCGCCTGTTCTTCCAACTCAGGTGCAGTCTCTTCTTCTAGTTTTGAAACCGTCTCTTCTACAATAGGATACAACTCGTAGTTGCCCCCATTCTCCTGCGATACCTCAATAGGTGTTTCTTGTTCTTTGCGGTAGTGATCCACTTCAAGTTCGGCATTGCTCTTAAACTTTTCACTTTTCGGAGTTTGTTCCACGAAATACGTTTCTTCCTCTTCGATATGCCTGTTATTTTCCGGCTCTTCTTTTAACAGGCCAAAACTGAAGGCTTGCACTTTTTCCTTCTCCGTCTCCGATATGCCAAAAGAATCCTCTTTAATAGTCAATGTCTCTTCCATAATAGGATCTACGTTTACTGGATTGTTCTGTCCTGCGAAGCTGAGACTTTCCAATTCTAATTCCGGAATTTCTTCCGCCACTTTTTTACTTGCAGGTGGACGAAGGCTATAGCCATATACCGGGGACACCACTTCAGTTGGGTGAAACGGCTTCTTCTCTTTCCAGTTCGGTTCCACTTTCTTTTGAATAACCTTTTTGGAAGGTGCAGCTTCTTTTTTGATCTGTTCTTTTATCGCTGGCTCTGAAACCTGCTTCGTGTTTGAAGACGCAGTTTCCTTCTTCTTTCTTGCTGCCACTTGCGGAGGTGGTTCCGTCACAGCCTTCTCTCCATCAGGAATTAATGGAAAGCGAAACTTGCCATTGGGATACTGATAGGAAATTCTCGCCTGCATATTCTTCGCATGGATATTCTTCTGTTCCGGTTTCTTAGCATAACTCTGCTCAATTCTCTCCTGCTCGACATCATCATTTAGCTGAGCAAACAGCTTTTTAAACCAGTTCACATCTATCACACTCTTTCGTACATTATTTTAGCCAGAGACGGCTTTCGCATACATTGTTGCTTTTGACGTATACAACTTAAACACGTTATATTACTTGCTCTCGTGCTCTTTTCCCTGGTGGTAGATTTATTTTCTCGTTGAATACTATAGGGAGAAATGCTGTGAAAAATCCAAAAGCCGATTTTTCTAGGACATAAGCAACAAACTTTACGAAAAGAGCCTAGCCAAAAATACCACTAGAACGGTCTAGTGGTATTTTCTTTGATTTTTACTTCCCGAAAGGTTGTCCGGCTTTGTACTCATCGGAATCAAGAACTAAAATCCCTTTTTCGGCAGGTGCATTCGGCATGTCCAATTCTTTGGCGGAACAGATCATTCCGGAGGAAGCAACCCCACGCAATTCTGCATCCTTGATACTCGGGCCGCTTGGCATAACTGCCCCGACCTTCGCTACTACGACATGCTGTCCCTTGTCTATGTTAGGTGCGCCACAAACGATCTGCAGCACTTCAGTGCCAACGTCCACCTTGCATACACTCAGCTTGTCTGCGTTTGGATGCTTTTCCTTTTCCACCACATGGCCTACCACAAACTTGGGGCTCAGATCAGGAGAAAAGCTTTTCTGCACTCCGTTTTCTTTAAAAGCGTCATTGATTTTTTCGACCAATTCTTCTGTAAGTTCCACTTGGCCATTAAACTGCACCACTTCGACATACTTGGAAGCTTCAAAAAGATTGTAGCCGGCCACTTCTTTCGTTTCGCTGTCCAGGATGGTTGCTACGTCTCCCTTTTTTTCAAAGGTCCTATTTTTCAAATCCATGTCTTTTATGTAAATAAGAAGCGTATCTCCTATACCTTCTTTATTATAGAATACATTCATGTGTAATCCCCTTCTCTCCTATTTGTATCCTTATTATTTTTCCCCAGAATGAAAATCGGTTCCAGTTCCCCTTCTTCATATAGGAAAGAAAGAGCCGTTATCGGGATTTTGCCATTCACAAAGAAGCTCATGGTCAATTCAGCAAGTACATCATACCCTACCTCATTTTGAATGTCAGCAACAATTAGTACATCCTGATGGGGTACAGCCACCGTCATGGTTCCTGTAATCTGCTTTTTAAAGGAATCCAGAAAGCTTTCATTCAGGATTCTGCTCGCATCGTATCCGTCATTAGAGCGGACGAAATAAAAAGTGTTGCCTGCAACTGTATCCTCTTTCATGTTCGTTGGGAGGGAGCGAACATTGAACATTGCCATCTCTTTGATAGTTTTCTTTTCCAGGTTCTCTTTTTGTAGCAGCTTCTCATCAATCAGTTTATAGGATTTCCCAAGATCCACAGCATAATAGATGCGCGTTTCAGCGGTATGCTCATCGAATACAAGTGGAATATCATTGCTTGAAGTCGGGAAGGAAGTGGACCTTATAACAGGATAGATGTGGCGTTCCGCTCCATTCAATTGAATTGGTACCTTCATGCTCGTTAGTGCTTCCTTAACATAATATACGTACTCATCGATGGCTTTTTGGTCATCATTCTGTTCGTATTTTGCAAGAACACCTTGAAGAGCAACATTGATCCCTTTTTTGGTTTCCTTATCCTCTACTCGAAGTGACTCTTGTTCTCTTTCATATATAAAAGTCCAATTAGGATTGGACAGTTTGTCTTCCAACATCCGCCTGATTTTTTGGACGGTCATTTTCTCCATGAGGAACATTCCCTTCTCTCATTTAGGTCAACCTTTATTGTACAACAAAAATAGACAGCGTGTAACGGGAAAGCCCCTTTTCCCCTTTTTTCTATGTAGATTTGAATTTTTCCATTTCTACCTTTTCCGTTAGCTAGGCAAATAATACCCCCTTTATCTGAAAACTAGTAGTAAAGCCGCTTTCATTTCATCCTTTCCCTAGTTCCTTCCACTTATAGAATGTTGCTTTATTCTTGTAGGAATACTTGCATTAGTAATAATAGCTCGATTTTATTTCAATTCTTTCAAGTTTTGTAAACCTAGTGATTAGTACCTATCACTTCTACTACCTAAGTAGTATGGAAGATATCCTATTAAACCTAGGTTCATTAGAATATTTTTACATTATTTCTTCGTTTTGGATATCTGTGCACTCATGTACTATTTTACCATCCAAAATAATCCAACCATATCAAAAGAATCATTTTTGGAATATTCTGATTTTTTTCTTCTTATTTCGACATTCTTCTTCTACATTCTTATTTACTCTTAAATTGTCAACTTAGAAAAACCTACATATACCGGAGTTTTCTGGTAAAAAGGCCGGATTCTACCATTCTCGCAAATTAAATGGTAGAAGGATTTTGCCAAAGAAAGGGGGATGCATGCTGTACGGTTATTCAAAACCAATTTGAGGGGGATGTTTAATGAGAAGGAAACGTAATATTGCTAGAGTGTTCAGTATCATTATGTGTTTACTTTTGATTGTCCCAAGTTTCACGTTTAACAAAGCGGCGGCACAAGGAAAAGGTGCCACGGTCTCCTTATCGGGAGAGTCGAAAAACAACACTGCCAGCAAAATTCCTGATCGCCTGTCGACACAGTTTTCCAAGGACGGTGAAAAAGTCACCTTCCTAATCAAGTTCAAGGAGCAGGTTGACACAATGGCGGTAGCAAACAAAGCGGCTGAATCAGCACAAGCCAAGGCTGCTACTGCAAACCAGGAAAAGCTGATGAAAAGAAATGCGGTTGTTTCTGAACTGAGAGCAACTGCAATCGAAACTCAAGTGAATGTAATAGAATTTCTTGAAAAAGAAGTGGAAGCTGGAAATGCCAAGGACATCCAATCCTTCTATGTGGTGAACGGAATGGCTGTCACCGCTACAAAAGAAGTAATGGAAATGCTTGCTCAATTTCCAGAGGTGGATAAACTTCTTCCTAACGAAACCAGACAGCTTGATCCACAAATCGAAGCTCAAAAATCAAACAGCGTCGGATTAGCTGTAGAGAACCAAAAGCCAGCAGCCGGTTTGGAAAATATCGAGTGGGGTGTGGCTCAAATTGGAGCTCCACAGGCTTGGGAAATGGGAGTGGATGGCACCGGAACTGTTGTCGCAAGTATCGACACAGGTGTCCAGTGGAATCACCCAGCGTTGGTAGAGAAATATCGTGGATATGATGCCAACAACCCAACCAGCCCTAGTCATGAGTATAACTGGTTTGATGCAACTCCTGCCAACCAATCGACTCCTTATGATGATGATGGGCATGGTACGCATGTTACCGGTACGATGACTGGTTCTGAGCCGAACGGTTCCAACCAGATCGGTGTGGCACCTGGAGCAAAATGGATTGCAGTTAAAGCGTTCACTCCTTCAGGCGGAACCGATGTTGCCTTGCTTTCTGCAGGGGAATGGATCCTGGCACCAAAGGATGCAAATGGCGTTCCGAATCCTGCAATGGCACCTGATGTTGTCAACAACTCATGGGGTGGCGGAGCAGGTCTGGACGAGTGGTACCGACCTATGGTTCAGGCATGGACAGCTGCTGAAATCTTCCCGGCATTTGCTGCAGGGAATACTCGTGCAGGAAATCCTGGAGGGCCAGGTTCTGTTTCCAATCCTGGTAACTACCCTGAGTCCTTTGCTACTGGAGCAACAGATGTAAATATGAATCTAGCAAGCTTCTCTCTTCAGGGGCCATCTCCTTATGAAGAAATTAAACCTGAAGTTTCAGCTCCAGGTGTAGGTATTAGATCTTCATTCCCAGGCAATCAATATGGTGCCGCCAGCGGAACATCCATGGCAAGCCCGCATGTTGCCGGTGTGGTAGCCTTACTTAAACAAGTCAATTCCTCCTTGACTATCAGTGACATTGAGGAAATTTTGATGACCACAGCGACACCTAGAACCGACTCCGCATTCCCTGAAACTCCAAACAACGGATATGGGCATGGAATTGTGAATGCATTCGATGCTGTATCCTCCATCATCTCTGGCTTAGGGAAAATTAAAGGGCAGGTTGCAAAAGATGGAGAAGACGATGTAGCTCCAACTTTTGAACATACTGCACCTGCAGAAACATATGCTGGAATGAATTTACCACTAAGCATCAATGTTCAGGATAACGTCAGTATTTCTTCTGTTACACTTCAATATCTCGCACAGGATGGCAGTTGGGTGAATGTCGAAGCTGAACGTGCATCCGGGACCTATAATGATGCCGTCTACACAGCTTCCATTCCAGGTGAAGCAATTGCAGAACCATCTGTATCCTACAAATGGTTAATTGTCGATTTCGGAGGAAATGAAGTTACTTCCGATACGTATGAAGTCAGTGTTCAACCAGGTATTTCACTCGGATATTCCGAGGACTTTGAATTAGATCCGATTGGCTGGTATTCCTTCGGGGCAGAAAATTCTTGGCAGTGGGGTGCTCCAACGAGCGGACCTGGTGCTGCCAATTCCGGAGAAAAGGTCTATGCTACTAATCTTGAAGGAAATTACGGGAACAGTGCTAACATGACACTTGTGATGCCTCCTGTGGACCTTCCGGCAGACAGTGAAGCCTATCTGCAGTTCATGAACTGGCATAACCTTGAAACACGTTATGACTTTGCCCATGTTTTTGTTTCCACTGATCAGGAAAACTGGACACAGCTACTTCGTTTTGATGGCGTGACTACTGAGTGGCAAGCAAGGGAAGTCGACCTGTCCGCTTATGCAGGACAACGCATCTATATCGGCTTTAACGTCACAACCGATGGCAGCGTGGTACGAGCTGGCTGGTATATTGATGATGTAGTACTTTCAGCTGAATCAAATGCCGCTGAAGCTGCTATCAAATCTCAGCTTGGCTTACAAAAAGAAAGTTCCGTAGAACTGAAGGAAGTACAAGTGAACCCAGATAAGATCCATCCTGCAGCAACACCTGTACAAAAGGATGAATCAAAAGAAGAATTCAATCCTGCAGCACTTCCTTTAAGTGCACAGGTAACAGTTATCGAGACCGACAGAACGGTAAATACGAACCCTGCAAATGGTCAATATGAATTGCTGCATGCAGCAGGAAGCTATACCGTTAAAGCGGAGAGCTATGGATATTACCCTGCTGAGCAAACAGTTGATATCCCGGCTGATGGGGAAGCGGTAGCAAACTTCGTCCTAGAGGAAATCCCTCAAGGTACACTTACAGGTACTGTTACAAACAGTGCTACAGGTGAACCTATTGCAAATGCTACATTAATGCTTGTTGAGGACGCAGCTGTTGCACCTGTTACAACAGATGAGAACGGCAACTATGCTATCACTGCTTATGAGGGAGATTACACTTTACGAGTTATGGCTCCTTCCTTCTACAGTGAAAATATTCAAGTCAGTGTAGAGCCGAACGGCGAAACAGCCATTGATGTGGAGCTTCGTCCGTTCATCGGCTACCCTGGCGAAATCGGCTATGATGATGGCACTGCAGAAAACGCACGTGCATTCTACGATGCCGGCAATGGTTGGGCAGTAAAAATGTCACTTCCTGAAGGCCAAAACAGTGCCCTTGTAACTGGCGGTTTGTTCCGCTTCTGGGATACGGAATGGCCGGTTCCTGGTGGTACGGCATTCCAAGTCGAAGTATATGATGCATCAGGGGCAGATGGAGCGCCAGGTCAGAAGCTGGCTGGTCCATTCGATGCTACAGCACTTCGAAATGGGGAATGGACAGATGTTGATCTATCTGAACACGGTATCATTGTAGAGCAGGACTTCTACATGGTATACATCCAATCCCATCCGAATCCGAATACACCTGGTCTTGGTACTGATGAAGATGGCGAAAATGCTGCTCGCAGCTGGCAATTGGTTGGAGGCGCATGGTCTCCAGTACCTGAAGAAGAAGGTAACTACATGATCCGCGCAAGAGTGAACTTCGAAGTGACAGCGCCTAGCATCACTTCCCCTGCGGACGGATCGTATACAAACGAAGAGACTGTTACAGTAGAAGGGAATGCAGCTCCTACCACAACAGTACATGTTTTGAATAATGGCGAAGAAGTAGCCACTACTACTGCTACAGATGAAGGAACATTCGCTGTTGATATCAGCCTGAATGATGGCGACAATGTCTTAACAGCGAAAGCTTCCACTGACAATGGAACGACAGATCCTTCAGAGCCTGTAACAGTCGTGCTCGATCAAGCAGCACCGGAGCTTGTAATCACGGGTCCTGAAAATGGGTCCAAGACAAACCGTGAAACAACGACTGTCACTGGAACGGTTGCAGATGAAAATCTCGACTTTGTAAAGGTGAATGGAGCGGAGATTGCGGTGACAGACGGAGCGTTCTCCCACCGAATTCTACTTGAAAGCGGCGAGAATAACATCCAGGTCATCGCACAGGATCTTGCAGGAAACAGTACTGCACAAGACATCACGGTCTTTGCTGATTATGATGCACCTGTGATCGAGAACTTGCAGCCTACAGAAGATAAGCACTTGAAATCTGGAGAATCTGTGAAGATTGAATTCAACAGTGAACCTGGATTACGTGCAACCTTCTCGATCCGTATGCCTTTAACCAATGCTTCGGTTATGTTGCAGAACAATGAACCAAGCAACGCAGTGGAGCTGCCAATGATGGAGCAATCTCCTGGGTACTATGTTGGTTATTGGACAGCAACTTCCAGCGTTGTTGCCAGCGGTGCCGAAATTGAGGTAAAAGCTACTGATGAATATAATAATGTGACACGTGCGCTAGCAGAAGGTAAATTGTATATCAATGAAGCTGGCGAAGACGATGGAAAGCCTGGCAAGCCAGGAAAACCTGGAAAAGGGAAAGGGAAAAAGAACTAAAATGAATGAAAAAAGGATGCGGGAGAAATTTTCCCGCATCCTTTTTAATTATAATGAAGTTAAAAAACGTTCAATCTCTTCCTGAGTTTTTCTATCCTTGCTGACAAAGCGCCCAGCTTCCTGGCCATTTTTGAAGGCAACAAAGCTAGGAATTCCAAAAACACTTAACTCGGCACATAAATCGATGTACTCATCGCGGTCCACATAGATGAATGTATACTCATTAAACTTTTCCATAATCTCAGGCAGTACCGGTTCAATTACTCTGCAGTCCGGACACCAGTCTGCGGAAAACATGAAAACCACATCTCGGCTTTCCTTTAATTCATTAAATTGTTCCAACGATTGTAATTTCTCCATTTTCATTACCCTCCAATGTTAATTTTCATATCGCCATCTTTGATATAGGATTTTTTCCTCATCCATTCCGATATTGCTAAACTTACCACAGCCGGTCCAATAATGTGAAGCAGCAAGACTTTGAGCAGGACGGAAACCGAGAAGCCCATGGAGGCAAATGTCATGATCTGTCCGACAAACCCACTCGTGCCCATACCTGCTCCCTCTTTCACGTTGGTCATATTAAAAATCGTTGTTCCAATCGGAGCGAAAATAATACCAGCAATAGTCGGAGGAATGATAATCCACGGATTTCTGATAATATTCGGGACCTGAAGCATGGAGGTTCCTATACCAATCGCCAAAAGCCCTGAAACTTTATTTTCCCTGTAACTACTGACTGCAAATCCGACCATTTGGGCGGCACATCCAATGGTTGCCGCACCAGCTGCGATCCCCTCTAGTCCAAGCATGAATGCAATTGCCGCACTGGAAATGGGAGCCGTTAAAGCCCAGCCCATCAAAACGGCTACCAACATACCCATGATGATTGGCTGTTGCTCTGTTGCCCACATGATGACAGATCCAAGGCTGGTCATTCCATAATTAATCGGCGGACCGATAAAGGTTGCTACGAAAAATCCTACAAGAATCGTGACAAACGGGGTGACCAGAATGTCCACCTTCGTTTCCTTTGAGACCACTTTTCCTATTTCAGTTGCAAAAAGGGCTGCAATAAAACTTCCTGCAGGCCCCCCCAGCTGCGCCCCAGCAGCACCGGTAATGACGGTTGCAAATAATACCAATGGAGGTGCCTTCAATCCATAGGCAACTGCGGCTCCTATGGCCGGACCCATCAGCCCCATCGCGAGGACACCCATCTCCGTAAACCAAGTCCACCCCAGCTGGTCCCCCATCGTTTTAATGATAAGCCCGATAATCAAAGATGAAAATAACCCTAGGGCCATGTAGCTCAGCCCATCAATCAAATATACCCTTGGTGACAATGTCACACCCTTCTTATGTAAAAAGGACTTCATTCAATCGCCTCATTCCTACTAAATATTCATACCCTCAAACTAATCATAGTCAAATTTAGTTTCAGCGCAATAGATAATTCTATTCTTATTTTCATAATTTTTCAAAACCTTATTGTGAATTTTGTTGAATTATGTCTATAATTACTTTAAAATATCTGATTTTTATTAAAACATATAAAATTCGAAAAGATATAAAGATTTAGGGGGGTACCATGAAAACAATCAGAGGAAGAGTCAGATTTATTTTACTAACAGCGATTTTGGGACTTATTGTAGTTTTACTTTTCAACTTCTTATTCTATTTAACTCAGTCTAATGCCAAGGAACAAGAAACAGCACTTTTTGAAGCGGTGAACGGAAGTAAGGACATCAAATATTCATTTGCCGATACACGTAAAAATGAGCAGGAGTTCCTGCGAGTACCAAGTACGGAAACGGCGGAGAAGATCAAAGAGAATCTCGCTGGAATTGCAGCTGAATCCGAGAAGCTTCAAAAACAGTTTTCAGAGTATAAAGATCTTGTAGCTTTATTTTCACAAATCCAGGCTTCGTCCACGAACTATTTAAATGAATTCCAGCCGTTAGAAGAAGCCTATACTGAAATCGGATTTACAGAATCAACAGGACTTCAGGGACAGATGGGGAATATGGTCCGGAACCTGACCATCAATATCCAAGGTTCAAATCAGGTGGAGCTTGAAGAGGTTCTGCTAGATCTAAGGCTATATGAACAGCAATACCTTGCGTCCAAACAGGAGATTCGCTACAGGGATTTCAAGAAAACAGCCGAAACCTTCCGTACTACCCTAGAGGAGACAGATCTTACCGATTCTCAAAAGGCTGATATTATCAACCTTTTCAATCCATATACGGAAACGATGAATACCCTTTATGAAAACTATACCATGTCCGTTACGTATATTCGGAACTTTGAAGAGATCAGCAATGAAGTGGAGTCAAGTGTCAACGAGGTGGAGTCCAATGTCTCCTCTCTGCAAACGGAGCTCCAAAAGGAACTGAATTCCAACCTTCAAACAATTATGCTTTTATCACTTATTATCAGTGTTCTACTGCTTCTATTCCTGAGCACCACCGGCTATTTCCTGAACCGTAAAATAGCAGGTTCGATCCGTTCCCTTAAGGATGGGGCATCGAAGATCGGGGAAGGGAATTTCGCGTATCGTGTTTCCATCACTACAAAAGATGAGATGGCCGACCTGGCTCAAACCTTCAATGCAATGGCTGAGAGAATGCAAGTTTCCTTGTTAAAGGTAATGGAAGCAACTGACAAGCTTCATTCCTCTTCTCAGAATTTAGCAGCTATTTCAGAGGAAACTACTGCACAATCAACAGAAGTGAACGAAGCAATCAAACAGGTCGCAATGGGATCGAGCGAGCAAGCAAGGCATTTGGATGAAAGTACAGAAATTTTGCATCATGTCAAAGAAGCCGTTGGAAAAACTGACCGCTTCAGCAAAGAAATCAAACTGCAGGCTGATAGTGCCAAGGTAGTTGGTGAAGAAGGGTTGACAGTCGTTCAAGACCTTCACCAGTCATCCGAGCAATTCCTATCCCTTGCCAATCATTTGACAGAGCGTGTGCAGCAGGCTACCAAACAATCACAGCAGATTCATACAATCGTAGCAACCATACAGGAAATAGCCGAAAACACCGACCTTCTTGCTCTTAATGCAGCTATTGAATCCGCAAGAGCAGGTGAAGCCGGAAGAGGCTTTGCAGTAGTTGCCCAGGAAGTCCGTAAGCTTGCAGAACGATCCAAACATGAAGCACTATCCATCAAAAAGCTGGTAGCGGAAATGGGCAGCCAGATGAGCAAATTATCCAATGATGCTCTCCAATTTAATGAATACAGGGAGCTCCAGCAGCAATCCGTTACTCAGACAAAGTCATCGTTCGAAAAAATTGCGCATAATGTCCTGGAAATCAACCATAAAGTGAATGATGTCCAACAAGCTATCGCACAGGTTACTCACTCAAACGTGTTGCTGGAAGAAAAATTATCAGAGGTACATTATATTTCAGAGGAAGCGGCAGCGGCCTCAGAGCAAGTAAGTGCATCAAGTGAACATCAGATCTTAGCCATTGAGCAAGTGAATGAGGCGGCACTTTCCCTATCTGATATAGCTACTGAGCTTCAAGAAGAAGTGAGTCAGTTTGTTGTGGTGGATGAAGCTGGCGAAGACGAAGCTACACAATCGGCATACCTGGATTCTGTTGAGGACTATGAAGACGAAAGTGTCGACATGGAGCAGTTTGAAGAGTTGCATGAAAAACAAAAAGCGTATAATGAGGCGGCAATTGGCCTCGAAGAAGAAGAAGAACAACATTACAAAAAGTAATATAACAATAGAGCAGCTGACCCAGGGTCCAGCTGCTCTATTATTTGCTCCCGAAGGATTTCCCCATAAAAAAAGCCAACCATCGAATGGTTAGCTGTAATATATTATAATTAGCTCTCTTCTCCTTGCACTTCCACAGATGATACAATCTCCATCATCGTATCCGCACTCTTTTCCATAGAATCAGGGTCGGTCACAGTCGTCATTTTGACTCCGCCTACTCCAACCGTAATCTCATAGAACTCTTCCTTTTCATCGTCCAATCTATCAATTATCACATAACCAAATTCTCCATTTTTGGTAAATGTCTCAGCCACTTCAGGGCTATCATAACCTTCAAGAGTAGATTCATAAATAACTTTTGAATCATCCGGCTCAAAAGGATTGATAAAAAGTATATAGGTTTGTTCTTTATGAGTCAGGACAATATTGTTGGTAGCAGCACTATCCACTTCATACTCAAGAGGCAGATAATAGCTGAATTGATCGCTATCCTCGTTTGCTTCTTTTTTCTCTTCGTTCAAAGATTCTTCAACCGCTTTCATCGTTTCCTTTGATGCATCCTCAAAGGATATGGAACATCCGCTTAATACTAGAATCGAAAAAATAAAAATAGAAATAAATGCTCTTCCCAAATACAACTCTTCCACTCCTTTAGTACAATTAGACTAGAAAATACCACTTCATCTATCATACCTATAATTGTTTTGTGTTGACAAGGATATTTTCGAATTATCACTTTATTCCTCCATTTATGATAGACTAAAAAGCAGGAAAACTACAAGAGGTACTATTTGGAGGGATAAGGATGAAACTGACAGTTTATCTAGCAGGAGAAATTCACACACCTTGGCGCGAGGAGATTATGGATAAGGTCCGCGCACTGGACCTTCCAATCGATTTTGTTGGTCCAATGACAGACCATGATAAGTCGGATAATATCGGTGAAATCGTACTTGGAGCTCAAGTGAATGCAATAGCCAAAGATGAAGCTGCATCCCAGATTAACAACCTGAGAACACAGCTTCTCATGAAAAACTCTGATATGGTGATTGCTTTATTTGGAGAAAAATATAAGCAGTGGAATACGGCAATGGACGCAAGCGCGGCGATTTCCCTGCAAAAGCCATTAATTCTTATCAGACCGGAAGCCTTGCATCACCCATTAAAAGAGCTATCCAATAAAGCGAATGTGACAGTCGAAACAGTGAATCAGGCATTGAAGGTTTTGGCTTATATTTTTGAATAACGAATAAAAAAACTATAATATACTCATAAGAGAGCATAACCTATAAAGGGAGTATTGCTCTCTTAATTTTTTGTATTCATGTTGTACTGCCATTGACCAATTAGGATCAAACTAACATGCTTGAACATTTCCACCCGCGAGACCGCACCGTTTGTAAATATCCCGAGTGCCCCTTCATGCTTCCGAATTCCCTCTCTGTTGCAATACTGTTCCATCAGGTCTCCCAGCTCCACACCCTGTTCTATGGGGACCCTAAAATAATCGGGAAGCGGTATTCTTGCCCCGCCGGCAATAAACTCTCTTCCGGCACTATCCACCAATGCCCCCCAATTGCAGACCATCACATTGGAGCCTTCATCAAATACAACTCCCCCTTCAAGTCCAATGGCTATGTCCGCTTCACTTTCTTTCATTGTATTTCTGGCGCGCTGGATTGCCCCCTTAACCGTTTCCTCATCTGATAATGGCTGTGCACTTACGCCGGAATCCACCTCGTGGCTACTCCATGTGCAGACTATATCAAGTTGATGTAAAGCCTCGAGGACAGCTTTATATTTCGCAGGATTATTGGAGCCAATTGCTACTTTTATCATAGTAGTCCCTTCCCTTTTGTTTTTTCACAGAACAAAACGGTGAGTTTCCCCACCGTCTATTGTGATTATCTATTTCGGATGGCATCGACTGTTGCTTGATCCGTTGATTTTACCAGCTTCACAATCAGTTCACGAGCTGCTGCATAGTCATCTACATGAACAATTGATGCATGTGTATGAATGTAGCGTGAGCAGATTCCCACTACCGCAGACGGAACACCTTCATTGGAGGTATGAACTCTTCCGGCATCGGTGCCGCCTTGTGAAATGAAGTATTGATATGGAATATCGTTGCTTTCCGCTGTATCAAGGACAAAGTCCCTCATTCCCGTGTGGGTGATCATTGAGCGGTCATAGATACGCAACAATGCCCCTTTACCCAGATGGCCAAATTCTTTTTTATCACCTGTCATATCGTTCGCCGGGGACGCATCCAAGGCAAAGAAAATATCCGGCTTGATCATATTGGCAGCCGTCTGGGCACCGCGCAGGCCGACTTCCTCTTGAACAGTTGCACCTGAATAAAGGATATTCGGAAGCGTTTCTCCCTGGAGATCTTTAAGAAGCTCGATGGAAAGACCGCATCCATAACGGTTGTCCCAAGATTTCGCCAGGATTTTCTTTTCATTTGCCATTGGTGTAAATGGACAGATCGGAACAATAGGCTGACCAGGCTTGATACCGATCTTCAAAGCGTCCTCCTTGTCATCAGCACCGATATCAATCAGCATGTTCTTGATTTCCATCGGCTTGCTGCGTTTTGCTTCATCGAGCAAATGCGGAGGAATGGAACCAACCACTCCAACAACCGGTCCATTATCTGTCATTACCTGAACTCTTTGAGCCAATAATACCTGGCTCCACCAGCCACCAAGCGTCTGAAAGCGAAGCATTCCATTTTCTGTGATGCTTGTAACCATAAATCCTACTTCATCCATATGTCCAGCCACCATGACAGTCGGGCCCGTTTCATCTCCACGTTTAATCCCGAAGATCCCACCAAGGCGGTCTTGTACCACTTCATCCGAATATTTCTCCAGTTCGCTGCGCATAAAGCGTCTTACATCATGTTCAAAACCTGGTGCCCCTTGCAGTTCCGTTAATGTTTTAAAAAGCGATAAAGTTTCTTGGTTCACAGTTTTCATCTCCTCAAATTAATAGTTGATCTGATTATGTAGATTACTTAAGCTATTTCGTTTAGATTATCGAAATATTTTTATTATTATTGTATCGAACTTCCTGGATACTTTCCACCTTTAGCATGACATTTATTTGAATATCGAGTTATACTATAACTAATGGCAATCAGGGGGATAATCCCATGTACTTACCTACAATTGAAAAGGCTTACCTTTTATAACAGATTGATAAGAGAGAGGATGGGACGTCAATGAAATGGAAAACGTTATTACTTGGTGCCGGCATAGGAATCGCCGCAGCATACTTCTTTACGGAAGCCTCCAAGCAACAGGCGATCAAACCAGAGAAAGCATTAAAAATTGCAAAAGATGCATTCAAGAAAAAGGGCCCTGTTGACGGTTCATGGATACAGATGGTTCCTGAAACCGTGATTAAACATGATATTTCCTATAGCGTATACCGCGGTGGAATCTCAAGAAGAATCGACAAGGCTCTGGAGCAATATGAGTTTCTTGTGGATAAGAGCACAGGAGTATTACTGGATGTTAATCAAATAAAATGATCTTTTTACAGGTGCCTGGCCCGGGAAAACTCCGGCCAAGCACCTTTCTTTTTTACCTCTCTCTTTCCACCTTGTCCGTTACCTCAAAATCATTATTCCACTTAATTGCCCGGTAGATGGCATCATGATAAAAAGTGAACCATGCATTGCTTGCAATACCCTCTTTGATCCACTTTTCCTTTGCATAGATCGAAGTCATCGGATAGTCGTCGTAGGCGAGTACCCAAAGGGATGGTGAATGGGCATGTGTTGGCATCAGATCGGCCATATGAAGCAGAATCTCATCCCCTTGAACCAATTCGATGATGCTATGCCCATCACTATGTCCGCCTGTATGTACCATTTTAATTCCTTTTTCCAGTGTTACTTCCTTTTCGAAAGGACGGATCTGTCCCTGGATCCCTTTCCAATTCATTTCCCAATACGTATTCCTTGAACGTATATTAGGATTCTTCATTTCCTCCCACTCTATGCTTGATACATGTATGCTGGCATTCGGAAACACAGAGACATATTCCTCTTTCTCTGCATCCCATCTATTCAAGCCGCAAACATGATCGAAATGAAGATGTGTCATGAGAACCATATTGATATCTTCAGGTGTCAGCCCGAGAGTTTCCAGATCTTTTTCAATGGCTGACTCCTCGAAAACCCCAAAATTTCTCTTCTGCTTATCAGAAAGCTTGCCACTCCCGATTCCGGCATCAATCAGAATGTTTTTGTCATCAGTCTGCAATAGTATCGGGTCAGTCCTAAGTGCTATCTGATTCTGCTCGTTAACAGGGTACTTCCTGGACCAAAGCGCTTTTGGTACCACTCCGAACATCGCCCCTCCATCCAGATGTGTGACTCCCCCATTAAGCCAGGTCAGTTTCCATTGTCCAAAAGATAATGTTTCCATTTTTTACGCTCCCCTCGATTTACTTGTCCTTATTTTATCAAAAGAAAAGCGAAAGCGCCTTCATTTTAGACCAAATGAAAAAAGAGGCGAATTAGGATCGCTCTCTTTCACCAAAAAGTATTATATTACTTCAAGTGCGTCCCTATCAGGAAGCTTTGGAAATGAATGATGAGGTTCTGCTTGATACCAATATGCAACAGATGCAATATCATCTTTTCTCGCTTCATACCTCCCACCAGAACGCCACCCCAATGCTTGAATCGTTACACGCAGATCTTCTTCAAATCGAATCGGATCCATCACATGCCAACGGTACATTCCGAATCTAGTATTGGCACGATACAGGCCATCTGGTTGAATAACTTGATGGAACCCTAGAAATGGTGTAGAAAACTTACCATACTGTCCTTGTGGTTGTTCAAAATTCCAGGCTCCTCCAAAGTAGTCTTCAGTACCTGTTCCGCAAATGGTAGGAAAATCCTTATCTCCATCCAGATAAAACTTGATTTCCCCTTCTCCCCACCAACCATTGCTGTTAACCTGCCAAGCAAGGTAAGTGCCTACATAATGTCCTTTTCCTTTAATGCCATCAAGTATAGTGTGAACTTCACCCGCTTGAAGGGGGTTGCTGCGCCTCCACTGAGCATGGAAGTACGCCATATCATAAGGAATCTCAGTTAGGGCGTAGTCTATCTGATAATAAAGAACTGTTGTCGTATCCGATCTATTTTCCATGACAATTTTAGCTGATTTACGAAAAGGCATTTCCCAATAACTATTAAAGCCACCAGCAGGATTCACCGAAATCGGTAATGAATTTACATTTTCTCTTTCCTGCCAGCCATTACAGAAAAAATCACCTAGTGGAACGTTAACGGAAGGTTCTGTTTCACCATCCCAATAAATATTAAAGATGAAATCTCTCCATGCATGAGGCGCACAAGTCATCCAAATATGCTGTATGACTCCAGGTCCTTCTATTTCGCCCATTGTAAAAGCTCCGTTAGCAGGAACTTCTACGGACGGTGAAACCTTCCAGCCTCTACCAAGATCTCTGGCCGGACCTGCGCCAGTACCTTCTGTTGCCATTCCGGCTTTCCCTTTTTCACCAGTAAAGTTCTCTGCACTAATGGAGCGTGTTTTTGCATTTGATAGTCGTGATAAATTTCCTAATCCCATTCCTAGGCCATTAAAAGTAGTCATGAACAGATACCTCCTAATTTTTTTTCTTATTTTCAGTTTAACGCAATAAAATCCAATAAGGATTAGCATGGATTTTCGATTTTTTATCATTTATTGCTATTTACATGTTCATGTATTAAACGGAAAATGTTGTTAGGAAATCAATTTTGGGGTGATATAAGATGAATTTCAATCTACATGAGTTGTCTCCATACATTCGTTTTGCTGCAGATAGCATTATTCCAGCACCCTGGGAGCTCAAAGAAAGAGTGATTTTTGATTATGAAATTTTATATGTAAAGGAAGGGAAAATTGAGGTTTTACTGGAGGATAAGCAATATTTAGGCGCCCCTGGTGATATCTTTTTATTTCGCCCAAAGAAAAAACATGCAATAAAATCTGTCGGCGATGTCACAATCAGGCAGCCTCATATCCACTTTGACATGATATATCAGCATGATAGTCCAGATGTTAAAATATCATTTAGCTCTTTCAATCAATTAAGCAGCCAGGAACAAAAACTCTTTCGGAAAGACCTATTTCAAGAATCAGCATTTCAGATTGCAGGTCATATTCGGCCACAAAATCCTGTCATCATAGAAAAAATGATATTTGATATAATAAACGAATTTGAGACAAAAATGCCATATTCGGAAATAAATATCAAAGGGTTATTCATCCAGCTTTTGGTGCAGATTTTCCGCGAAAATTATTGGACACAAAATCCTAAGGTTTTTTCCAATATGGATGAGTTATATAAAATTCAAACATATTTAAAACACAATGTCTCCCGAAAAGTTCCGTTGGATGAATTATCCCAGATAGTAAATATAAGCAAATTCCATTTAATCCGGCTATTCAAAAAAGCTTTTGGAACAGGGCCTATTCAATATCACCAATTACTTCGTTTAGAAAAAGCTAAAGAAAAAATATTATTTACAAATTCCTCCATTTCAGATATTGCCGATGAATTTGGCTATGAGAATATTCAATCCTTCAGTAGAGCTTTCAAAAAACAGGAAGGTGTCCCTCCGAGCTTTTATAGAAGAAAATAAAAGGCAAAGGTCTTCATTAGCCTGACAGAAAAAAATGCAGGACGGAAAACCATTAGTTTCCCGCCCTGCATTCACTTTTTGATAACCTTATATTAAGTTAATTCTGATACTTCACTTCACAACGATAAATAGGTTGTCCTAAGCTCGAGAATTTCTCTTCATATTCCGTCATGATATTCCCCTCGAAGTCGCTGTTATGCAAGTCCAGGCTCACATATTTCAGGAGGAGTCCGTAGGAAGAGAAACTCATGAGGGAGTATTCGAACAATCCTCTATTATCCGTTTTAAAATGGATTTCACCTTGTTCCACCAATACAGTTTTATATAAATCCAAGAAGTCCTTATAGGTCAGCCTTCTCTTTTCGTGACGACCTTTTGGCCATGGATCGGAAAAGTTAAGGTAAACTTGGTTCACTTCCCCTTTTTCGAACATCTCGGTCAGTTTCTTTGCATCCACATTCAAAAGCTTCACATTCGGAATGTCAGCCTCCACCGCGCGTTCCAATGCTTTCACAATGACGCTTTCGAATAATTCAATGCCTATATAATTGATTTCGGGATTGGCTTTGGCCATTTCCGTAATAAACGTACCTTTTCCAGTTCCTACTTCAATATGGATCGGATTGGAGTTGCCAAACAGCGCGGTCCATTTCCCTTTATGCTCTTCAGGATTTGGAATGCAATAGTATGCATTTTCTGCAATATAATCTTTTGCCCATGGTTTATTTCTGAATCTCATTGTATGTCACCTCATATGTTGGATATATTTTCCGATTCGGCCCTATTCACAGAAAAAAACCGATCCGGAGACCGATTCTTTTTTTGAGTATAAGAATGATTTTATGACGAAAGCTAAACTCATCATCTATTTATCAAAAGGAGTGCATGTTATGCCGTTAAATTATCATGATCAAATACACTTGTTAAAGGATATTTTGGCGGATCATCAGATTGATTGCTGCGGTTCTGTGGCTGAATATGAACAGCTCGAACGCGTAATCAAATCGTTAATGGTCAATTCCGAGATTGATCAAAATGTGAAAAGTGTTCTTCAGGATATTTATACCTACAGTCAGGCTGGAATCAATTCAAGCAATGTCAACGAGCATGTACAGTCCCATCAAGGACAGTTCACCAACTGGATTGACAGTATCGACCAATACTCATAGTTCAACAGGCAATAATCGTTCCAGATAGTTCAACCAGTTCATTTTTTCTTTTTCAATGTTTTTCTGATGGTACCATTGAACAGAAAGAATCGTCTGGGCGATCACATACCAATGCATGCGATGACGCAGATCATCTGTAAGCTCAATTCCATAGGTGGACAGCCAATCCTGCCAATCCTGTTCAGGGATGTACCAGTATAGCAGCATGCAAAGATCGATGGCCGGGTCCGCTATGACCGCTCCGTCCCAATCAATGAGGAAGAGCTCATTGCTGTGCGACAACAGCCAGTTGTTGTGGTTCAAGTCACAATGACAGACCACTTTATCTTTATATTTTACATTAGGCATCTCTTGCAGCAAGAAGTCCAATGATTTTTGAATCACTTCCAATGACAATAGATCCAACGCCATACCATTTTTAATATCGTCCAAAATGGTACTTGGCTCTACCGGTTCTTTCCCCAGTCGAGTGAGCATATCAAGGAGCTCTTTAGAGTGGTGTATTTTGTGAAGAAGTTGTGCCACTGTTTCTTTGTTCATATCACTCGGCTTTAATTCCCTTGCGCTGATCCAATGCTGGGCCGTAATGACATCCCCGTTTTCCAGCCGCTTTGTCCAAACTAATTTAGGAACAATTCCCTCTGCAGAAAGAACAGCCAAGAATGGCGATGAATTCCTTTTCAAGAAGAGCTTCTTCCCATCATTTTGAGCAAAATATGCATCTCCGGTTAAACCGCCGGCAGGACTGATTTTCCACTCATCACCTAATAAATGTTCCAACCATTTCACCTTCAATTTCAACACAACTTTTCATCAAAAATTAGACAGCCGAGCACCTGAGCGCTGAGCTAATCATTCTTATTTCATGTAATCTTCTATCTATATTAATATATCGGACTTGAGCCGTAGTTGTTGATATATAATAAAAAGCAAAAAAACAGCTATTGGATAATTCACAATAGCTATCTAATAAATTTTATCGTTATTTCCCAATTAAATCAAGTACTTCTGGAACAATTAATATTGTGCCAAAACAATTGTACTGATGGGATCCACCATTATTTCCTTTTGGACAATCGGTGGTGAATCAAGGTTCACCTGCAGGTCCTTGACGAGAATCTCCCAATCGGAATCATCTGGCAGCGCTATTTTTTCCTGTTGCATCGCGTTATGGAACACGACAAGCAGCTTATTCCATTTACCATAGGCTTTCACGTCCTGCAGCATATACATCAGCAAATGCCCGTTATCTTGTGGAAATTTCATATGCTTGTGTATTTCTGTGCTGGTGGAGAAGCGGAAAGCTCCATGGTTTTTTCTTAGCTCAATGAGGCCTTGTACGTATGTCACCTCTTTGGAGAATCTATGCTTTCTCTCCCAATCTATCCAGTTTACAGGATCCGGTGATTTATAGCTGTTCTCTTCTCCCTGCTTCGTACGAAAGAATTCCTGGCCTGCATGCAGGAAAGGAATGCCTTGCGAGAGCAGGATAATGGACGTTGCGAGCATCTGTCTCCGCTTTCGAACCTCTTCGCTTTCATGACTATTGCATATTGCCATCTTATCCCACATGGTGTGATTATCATGCGATTCTACATAATTGACCGACTGGGTGGGTTCGAAAAATAACCCTCTAAAATGGGGATCCAATCCCACACTCCCAGAAAGCGTTTGCTTGAGACTTTGAATTTTATGGGTATTCCCAAGTGAAAAGCCTCGATCGAACAGATTAAAGGTACTGCCTTTGATGGAGTCTCTGACCATATCATTAAAAAACGCCAGACCAGGCATTTTTTTCGCATTCATAATCATTGCCTTCTGTTCGGAGGGTAAAGGGGTGTTGAGCTCCCACCCTTCACCAAGGAGGATGGCACCTGGTTTATGTGTATCGATCAGTTCCTTAATGGCGTTCATCGTGGCAATGTCCAGGATTCCCATCAGATCAAACCTGAATCCGTCCACATCATACTCCGTGAGCCAAAATCGGATGGAGTCCAAAATGAATTTTTGTACCATTCTGCGTTCCGATGCAAGATCATTCCCTACTCCCGTTCCATTGGAAGGCATGCCATGATTATCGTGGCGGAAAAAGTAGCCCGGCACTATCTTCTCAAATGAGGATTCCTCGCGTACATAAACGTGATTGTATACAACGTCAATGATCACCTTTAATTCTTCTTGGTGCAGCTTCCCGATAAGGTTCTTCAGTTCCAAAATCCTGGAATAGGGATCTTCGGGCTCTAAGGCATAGCTCCCTTCAGGTACATTGAAAAGCAATGGGTTATACCCCCAGTTGTAGTCCTTTTCAGGCTCTTCTTCATCTACACCGCCGTAGTCATTTACGGGAAGAAGTTCCACATGTGTTACTCCCAGCTGCTTTATATAAGGTAGGCCTGTAACCCCAACATCTTCTACAGAAGGTTCCTCCGTAAAAGCTGCATATTTTCCTTTTTGGCGCATCCCGCTTTTTGGATGAGAGGAAAAGTCCCTTACATGCAGTTCATAGATGATGGCATCCGTTGCTTTTAGAAATGGGGGCAGAGCTGTCTTTGGCACATTGATCTTTTCCGGATTGATAATGACTCCTGCTCCACTATTTATTGTGGTGGCAATTGCATATGGGTCCACCGCTTCCCTCCATATAAGATTCACACACACAAGATAGGTATAATGGAAGCCCTCCAGATCGCCCTGGACGGTGATGCGCCATATTCCTTTATCTTCGGGAATCAGTGAATAATAGATTGGTTCCTGGCTGTCGGGTGCAAGCAGCTTTATTTTTACTGAAGTTGCAGTTGGAGCCCAAACAGTGAAGGTGGTCTCCCCAAGGTGATAGGCTGCACCAAGATCATTCTCTTCGTAATAGTAGAGTTCATCAAACTCAGCGGTTCTGATTACCGCACCGATCTGCAAATCTGTTTTTCTGCCATGCTCATCTTTTACCTTATATTTAGCTCCTATAGAAATAGGGGCATCTGCTTTGCATCTATATTTCACCGAATGCCCCAGATTTACTTTTTCTATGATGTGTAATGGGTGCTGCTTCTCTTGCAATAGGAGGGTAAAGAGACTTGATTCTCCATGATGGCGCTCTGTCGGCAGTAAAATGGTAATACAATCTATCTCATCTAAATAGGCTTCAAATTCTCTTTTAATGAAGATCACATCATATTCCTCCCTTCGAAACAGCCTTATATAAAACTAACTCCCCTTCACTTCCATTCAGGACGGTCCACATAGGTAGATTGGCAATGGGAAAGCAGGACCCCTGCCGCCTTTAACTGGTTATGTTTAAGCGGGAGTTTGTTGGCTCTCATCTTCTCAAACCACGGCTCATAGCCTCTTTTATCAATGACTTGTATGTCATATGGTCCGTCTGTAATATCTATATATCCGTTCTGATGCAATAGCACCTTTGTAATCGGGAAATCAACCTCATGATACGCCAGAATATTCTTTATTATAGACCCCATCCGATTCAGGCTAATCGTTGGATTTACAATCTTTCTTTCTTTTTCATTATCCCTGATTGCCCAGAAGCGTTCATTGTTTCCAAGCACCACACTGTTTTTCTCCTCTTCCAAATACGTAATGGCAATTATTTCTGTGGGTGTAATGAGGATCACTTCCAGTTCAACAGGTGCCTGCTTTACCAGGAAGATAGGTCTATACATGACCAGATACGTATCAGGGAAACGCTGCAAGAAATAAAGAAGCGTCGACTCCCGCTTATAGTTTTTTTGCAGATAGGACATCTCCCGGATGGTGGAACTTGCCCATTTAAGCTGCAATGGGAGAATTGCATTCAGGAACAGCTGCTTTTTCTCCTCAGGCGTCCTCGATCCAACAAGCTTCGGCAATTCCAACTCATCAAGTTCTTCCTCAGACTTTACCACCTTGCCCACATGAAGCTCCTCTTCCATTTCGGGCTTCTTTTTCAATGATTGGAAAAGAGTAGCAAGCTTATTCTGCTTTAACGGCTCCTCCTCTTGAAGTGAGGACTGCTCCGTTGCTGCCTGTGAATCCGCCTCCTGCTGCAGGAAGGTGTTCCACTGCTGTTTTTTTAATCGCATATATTGGCTTGGATAGCGATAAACATCCACTTCATAACGAGATATATAATCTTGCAGTTTTATTAGCTGAGCCACACGGGTTCACTCTTTTCTATATCTATAGTAAATACTGGACGGCGACAGGTAGCACAAAAGCATATACAATCGCCGATAGAGTCATGCTTATTGAGCTGAAAGCGGCCTCTTCTTTTCCATACTCCATCGCTTTGGCCGTTCCAATGCCATGTGCGGCATTCCCATACCCTACTCCTATTCCTAAAAAATGCTCGATATGAAACATCTTTAGTAAGTAAGGACCAAAAATGGCACCCATCATGCCGCTTAATACAACAAGTGCTGCTGCCAGACTTGGAATCCCTCCTGTCATGGAAGCGATATCCATCGCAATAGGGGATGTGACCGACTTTGGAAGAAATGTGGCTGCATACGCACGGTCCAAACCTGCCATTTTCACAAAGGAAAAACCTGAAATAAAACCAGCTGTAATTCCGGAAGCGACACCAGCAAATAATGGAAGCTTGTATTGGTAGATCTTCCCGCGGTTCCGGTACAAGGGATACGCCAAGGCCACCACTGCCGGACTGAGCAACTCATTGATCCAGGTGCCACCAATCATATAGGCTTCATAGCTGATATTGGAGCTTAAGAGAAGCACGATAAGGAGAACAGTCGTAGTTGCCACGGGTACCAGGAGAGGCCAGCCAAAACGATCGTATATTATTTTCATTCCCATATAGATGAGAACTGTAAGTAAAACAAATGCGATTCCAATAATATAGGTCACCTTATACGCCTCTCTTTTTCCTTTTATCGACCAACTCAACCGTTTTTTGACCAACCAACCCTGAAATGATCATGATAAGGAAGGTACTCACTAATAATGCAACTAACAGCAGGGCCCCTTTTCCGGCAAAAACGTCAAAGTAGCGGATGACCCCAACCGTTGCAGGAACAAAGAACAAAGGCATGTATTTCAGCAGCAGGTCAGCCCCTTCGTCCAAATGCCTTTCTTTCACTAACCCGCTAAAAAGCAGGAAAAATAAAAGAAGCATCCCGATAATACTTCCTGGAACCGGTATCTCAAAGGCTCGCTGAACCATTACCCCTATCCAATACAAGGCGTAGAGGCCTGCTATTTGCAGTACAATTCTAATTCCCTTCATTTGTTTCTCCTACTCCTGTTTCAAAGGAAAAATCCCTATTTTTTCATATTTCGGAAGCATATGTAGATGTGTTTGATATAATACAATTTCCTTACACTTAAAAGTGTCCGTTCTGGCAAGGCCGCTCAGGCTTGAATCATGTTGGAAAGCCGAACCCTGCCACTTTCTTGCTACGGTAATATGTGGATGAAAGGACCGTCGATCCAATTCATGGCCCATCTTTTCACACGCCTCATACACTCGATCTCTCAAAGTGTTCAAATCGCCAGATTCCTCCACACCGTGCCAGAAAATTCTTGGTGACTGAGGGTTTCCGAAGGTCCCTAAGCGATCCAGTGTTAAAGAAAAGCCTTTCGTTTCCTGCGCTATATCCTTCATGGAATCCTTTATAGCTACTATATTCTCTTCACTAATCGGTCCCAGAAAGGCCAAGGTAATATGAAGATCCTCGGGATGAACCCATCTTGTAAAAGCGAATTCACCTTTAAGCTCTTTTAAGTAAACAGACATTTGATTTTTCCATTCATCAGGCAATGGGATTGCTATAAAAAAATGATTTTGTAATGTCATTATTCTCACCTTTCCTATTTTATCAAAAAGTTTGTAGTCTGCGGTGGTTAGCGGGGGTGTTTAAAGCAAATGATATTAAAATGTAAAAGTAATCCCGTCCTTATCCATCAATTTAATCAGCTTTTTATGATACAATACGAAGTAGTAAAATGGATGAGACAGAGAAAGGTTGTGTTATTACAATGAAAGTTGTTTCCAACATGGCAGATTTGATTGGTTCCACCCCATTGGTAAAACTGAACCGTATCGTTCCAAAAGGGGCAGCTACGGTCTATCTTAAATTGGAATTCTTTAATCCAAGCGGCAGCGTAAAAGACAGAGCCGCTTTCAATATGATTATCCAGGCGGAAAAGGATGGACTCATCAAACCCGGCTACACCATCATCGAGCCTACAAGCGGCAATACAGGCATCGGCTTGGCCATGAATGCAGCAGCGCGCGGTTATAAAGCTATTCTTATTATGCCAGATACCATGTCAAAAGAAAGAATTAATCTACTTAAAGCATATGGAGCTGAGGTGGTTTTAACTCCCGGCGATGAAAAAATGCCGGGAGCCATCAATAAAGCGAAGGAGCTTGTAAAAGAGATTCCAAATAGCTTTATGCCGATGCAGTTTGAAAACCATGCCAATTCAGATGCCCACCGCAAATCAACGGCAATCGAAATCATTGATAGCATGAACCAGATCGGCAAGCCGCTATCCGCCTTTGTTGCAACTGCCGGAACCGGCGGGACCATAACAGGGACAGGGGAAGAACTGAAAAAGCATTATAAGGGTCTATCCGTGCATGTCGTGGAGCCAGCAGGATCACCTGTCCTGAGTGGTGGAAAGCCAGGTAAGCATAAACTCGTTGGCACCAGCCCAGGATTCATTCCCGACATATTAAACCAGGAAGTCTATGATGAGATATTTAAGATAGAAGACGCGGACGCGTATGAAATTACCCGTCAGCTTGCTGCATTGGAAGGTATCCTCGTTGGTCCTTCATCAGGGGCAGCGTGCTTTTCTGCCATCCAGGTGGCTAAGCGGCTTACCGAGGACGATGTAGTGGTTTGCATTGCATGTGATACCGGGGAAAGATATTTATCGACGGATTTGTTTGATTTTGAATGATTTTCTCTGACAAGTTGAAATTTGTAGTTGAAGGACTTTTCGCGACAATGGAAAAGTCCTTTTTAGTTTGTGAAGAACTTTTTGCGCTTGCATCATCTTGGAAAAGTCCTTCATTCGCTTTGTAATGGACTTTTTGCGCTTGCTTCACCTTGAAAAGGTCCTTCATTCGCTTTATGATGGACCTTTTGCTCTTGCTTCACCTTGAAAAAGTCCTTCATCGCCTTTATGATGGACTTTTTGCGCTTGCTTCACCTTGAAAAGGTCCTTCATCGCCTTTATGATGGACCTTTTGCGTTTGCTTCACCTTGAAAAAGTCCTTCATTCGCTTTATGATGGACTTTTCGCGACTGCATCACCATGAAAAAGTCCATCATCACCTTTATGATGGACCTTTTGCTCTTGCTTCACCTTGAAAAGGTCCTTCATTCGCTTTATGATGGACCTTTTGCGTTTGCTTCAGCTTGAAAAAGTCCTTCATCGCCTTTATGATGGACTTTTCGCGACTGCATCACCATGAAAAAGTCCATCATCACCTTTATGATGGACTTTCCCCGCCTTCATCCCCCCACTAAATGCCTTCACCCAGCAGAAAAAGAAAAGCTGCCCGAAAACCTTCGGACAGCCCACCATTACATTCATTTAAGCCTCCGCCAACGCCCGCTGATCAGCCTGTCTGATATAAAGAATCAAGCCAAGTCCACCGAAAGTAAGAATTCCGAAAAAGAGATAAACATAGGCGACGGAGAAGTATTCTGCAATATATCCACCAAGGAATGTACAGAACCAGCTGCCAAGGCCGTTCCCGACAGCTGTATATAGGCTAACGGCTGTTGCCCGGACGTTGACGGGTGCAATGTCGCGGACATATTGCATCGCAGCAGGGATAAAGAGCCCTACTGAAAAACCTTGCGCAATGGTGGTGGCGTACACGATGTATAATGGCGGTTCTAGAAAATAGAAAACCCAGCGAAGCGCTGATACCAGTGCGGCGCTGATCATGATGGAATGCAGGCCGAACCTGGAAATCCATTTACCGGCAACCCTCATGAAAGGTGCCTCACTACCGGCCGCCAACAAAAAGGCAATCCCTACGCCTGTTACTGTGCCGCCAATATCTGTGATAAATAATCCGAAATAGAAGTTATTCGCAAAGACGGGACCGAATATCAGGAATGTGGTGACTAGAAACAGGACAAATTTCGGCATCTTCATCAAAGTACCTATTCCGTCCCTGATATTCACGCTCATCGACTGGCTTTCTTTCGGCAGGAAGAAAACCACCAACATGGCTAATAATAGGCCTATTGCAAATACATAGAAGATGACAGTAAGAGAAAAGTACTCCGAAAGTTTACCTGAAACAAGTACCGCTATTGCGAAACCGACCGCTCCCCATAACCGGATGGAACCATAGTTCCCTTTTGTCTTTTGCACATAATTCAAGGTAATGCTATCTGAAATAGGTACAAGGGCACTCTGGGAAAATGCCAATAGAAATGCGATGACAAGCAGTCCTGCATAGCCCCCAACAAAGGAAAACGCAAAACCGGCCAAAGCAGTAAAAAACAATGTACCAATCAAGATCTGTCTCGGTTTTTGAGTATAATCGCTGAACACACCCCACATCGGCTGAATAAGGATCATAACGACAGGACTGATGGACATGATCATCCCGATCTGTGAGCCCGAGAGCCCGACATCATCCTTTAGATACACCGTTAACAACGGAAAAAGAGCACCAAAGCTAAAGAATACAAGAAAATAAAAGCTGTAAAAATACCGGTTAGTAGACATCGTCTTAAAAGACCTTCTTTCTCGCAGAAAAATAAAATGAAAAGGCTTCCCACTCATCGACAGGTAACCTTTTCATTCTATCACAATCTTTTTTGAACATCAGATTATTTTGCAAGCTCATAGATTGCTTGAGCGTAAATTGCTGTAGCCTTCACCAGGTCCTCGATAAAAATATACTCATCCTTCTGATGAGCCACATCCTCACGCCCAGGGAAAAGTGCTCCAAAAGCAACACCAGCCTCAAGCGACCTCGCATAGGTCCCGCCACCGATAGACAAGAGCTCCGCCTTTTCCCCTGTCTGCTCCTCATAGACCTTCTGAAGTGATTGAATCAACGCATGGTCCTGTGGTACATGGTGAGGCGGCGCTACTTCATATTTACTTAGCTCGAATCCGCCTGCTTCAGCCGCGGCTTTTATCTTTTCCCGAGTTGCCTCTATGTCACAAGTTACTGGAAAACGGATATTTACTCCAAGTGTCCCGCCAGTGGAAGAGTTATAGGAAAATACCCCGGTGTTCACGGTCAGATCCCCTGTGATATCATCCTGGAACGCAATGCCAAGTTTTTTCCCTCTCGAGTCGAATGCCAGCTTTTCAGAAACAAATGATACAAATGCCGCTCCATTCGCATCCAAAGCTTGGGAATGGAGGAACTCCGCCAAATAGTAGCCCGCATTCTTTCCATTGTCAGGCTCCATCGCATGAGCCGATACTCCCTTGATGGAGAAAAATAGAGCATTTCCTTCTTTCGCATATCCACCTTCTAGACCTTTTTCTTCTAAATAACGGTTAAATGCCTGGCTTTCATCCTCCATGCTGCCATCCACTTCAACAGTTGCTTTCGCGTGATCTGGTACCATGTTCAAACGTCTTCCTGACTCCAATGCCAGTAGCTTAACTGAGCCAGCGGTCGCTGTTTGAGCCATTCTCATTTGCAGACGGATGTCTCCAAGTCCTTTTTCCGCATAGATGATCGGAAAGTCCGCGTCCGGCGCAAATCCCATTGTAGGCATTTCCTCTTTTTTGAAATAGTGGTCCACACACTGCCAGCTACTCTCCTCATCCGTTCCGATAATGATCCGGACACGCTTCGAAAGCGGAAGCTCCAATTCCTTCACTATTTTCAAGGCATAATAGGCAGCCATCGTCGGACCTTTATCATCAATTGCACCACGCGCAAAGATTTTTCCATCACGGATAGAAGCGCTGTATGGCTCATCCGTCCAGCCATCGCCTTCAGGTACGACATCAACATGACAGAGGATGCCAACAAGCTCATCCCCTTGTCCGTGTTCGATATGCCCCGCATAATGATCAACGTTTTTTGTAATAAACCCGTCGTTTTTCCCTTTATGTAACAAATATTGTAGCGCCTCTTCTATACCTTTTCCAAAAGGCGCAACAGGCGTTGCCTCCTCTTCGTTCAGGACACTTTTTATTTGCAAAAATTCTTGTGTATCCTTTATGAGTGCTTCCTTGCGTTTTTCCACTTCTTCCAACCAATTGATGTTAGTCATTCCGTTCGATCATCCCTTCAATAAAAAATGAAACAGCGTGTTCATCAATAGTACAAATCCAACCAGTCCCAATGCAGGATAGTAGAGCCATCTTGTAACAGCATCCTGATAATGCTCTTTCAAAATCTCCTTGCCCTTATACATTCCCAAAAATGGATGGGTGGTCAATTCATCATATAGTATATTTAACCATTCTTTGATGAAAAAGAAAAATGCGACAAACAGTCATATTTCATCCATAGCGGCATATAGGTCATCACTGCGATGCCTCCCGTGTTAACAGACAGATAGATAATGAAAAAGGTGAGATAAAACAACAATTGACTGATTATTTAAATAATTTAGAGAATCGAGGCATAAACCATCGCCTCTATAAATAGGATGATAAGGATAATATAGACCAAGAAGGACCAATCCACTACGACCTACCTTTATGTTCTCCCGTTTCCCAGTCCTTCTTCCATATTTACGAGACTTCGAGATAAAAGTTTCGAATTTTCGAAAAAGACTGGCGGTTTATTGTCGAGTAATGTAATATTGTGAATAAGGAATAATAAGCCAATTTTACCACGTTAATTCCAACATCAATTATTAAAATTGTGTAAATAGCATCATTATTCTAGAATTTTTTATACCAAATCGTGTACAATATAAACTAACTTAATACTAAACGCCTAACATCAAGAATTATCTAGTAGTAACATGTTAAATACCGGATAAGGAGTGGTTTTTTGAAGCCTTCAACAAACCGTATGCTAACCCGTATTAAAGCCGTCTACGTGTATATTCATGAGAAAGGGACTGTGTCCACACAGCAGTTGGTCGATGAATTTGGGATAACTCCCCGAACCGTCCAGCGTGATTTAAATGTGTTAGCTTTTAATGGTCTTGTTCAAAGTCCGACAAAAGGTAAATGGTCTACTACAGAAAAGAAAGTTAGGTTGTCGTCTTAACGTTACATAAATATAATGATTGGAAAATAGGAAGAAGAGAATCGCTTCGGAATCCGGATCGATTCTTTTTTATATGGTGGATATGAGCGGAGGCTTCAATTAGATACAAAAGAAAACAGGCTGGAGATTATTCTCCAGCCCGTTTTCATTAGTGACTGCAAAATCAGTCACCTTTTCTCGCATTATTCTACATCAGTTGCTTCTGTAACAGTTTCTTCCACAATCTCTACTTCCACTACTGCATGTACAGCAGATTGAAGAGCAGCATACATTTTCGCTTTTTCGTTAGCTTTTGCACTTGCCATTGAAAGAGATTTGTTTTCTACAGAAGGGTTTACTTCCTCTTCTTCTGTCGCTTCTTCTGTTGTTTCTTCAGTTACTTCTTCTGTCACTTCTTCAGTCGCTTCTTCAGTTACTTCTTCTGTCACTTCTTCAGTCGCTTCTTCAGTTACTTCTTCTGTCACTTCTTCAGTCGCTTCTTCAGTTACTTCTTCTGTCACTTCTTCAGTCGCTTCTTCTGTCGTTTCTTCTGTTGCTTCTTCTTCCTTCACATCTTCTGTTACTTCTTCTTTGCTTGCATGTACAGCAGAATTTGGTGCTGCATGTAATTTAGCCTGCTCGCTTGCTCTTTCGCTCGCCATGGATTTCTTCTTGTTTTCCCAAGAAGGATTCACTTTCGCTTCCTCTTCAGTTTCTGGAACTTCAACTTCAGTTTCGGGTACTTCCGTTACTGTTTCCACCACTTCTTCCGTGGTTTCTTCTGTCGGTTGTTCCACGACTTCAGGAGTCTCCTCCACAACGCTCGCATGTACAGCGGAATTGGCTGCAGCGTGTGCTTTCGCTTGCTCGCTCGCTTTTACACTTGCTTGAGACTTTGCTTTGTTTTCAGCAGAAGGGTTCACTTTCGCTTGTGCAGGAAGTTCAACTTTTACCGTTTCTTCAACGTTAACCTTTTGCTCCACTTTTGGCTTGTGGTCTTCTTTATTTTCTTTACCTGCCGCTTCACTCATCTGAATACCGAATCCAAAAGATAGAACACCTGTTAATACCAAAGTTTTTACGATTGCTTTACTGTTTAGGAAATTGATTTTCATTATGATTCGCTCCTTCAATTTTTAATAGAATGGTATATACATTATCTATTGAAAAAAGAAAGAGGGCTCTCAGGCGGCGGTGCCGGTGGTGCATTTACCCATTGGCTCCGAAACGTGAGATGCTTTGACACAAAAGGCTCAATCAACACCATAACCGCCTCACCGGGATTTATACCGAGGAAATCAAGTGATCCTTTGGATGGCACTTTTGTGTCTCCCGTATTCCCCGTAGGCTTTTTCTGAGATTGCTGCTGTTGCACCTGGAGGATGGTCGGTTCCCAGTCCTTCCTAGGTGGAAGTGGAACAGGAGTGCTCTTGCTGGATTCTTCCCTTACGGATGCTGAAGAACCTTCAGCCAAGTAAACATCCTTCCTGGAAGTATCCGATCCTGCCTTCTCTTCTGGAATATTGTTATGTATGATTTCCAGCTGCTTTAGAGTGGAGGCATTCGGTTTGTCCCGAACTTCGACTTCTTGAGGCGTGACTGGAACCGTTTGGTCAGGTTTAGATGGATCTGGTACCTGTTCTACCTTTTGTTTGGCAGGCTCTTTTTGAACCGCTTCCTTTGCTTTTTCACTCGCTTGCTCGGGTAGTTCCTTTACTGCATTGCTTTTCTCTTGCGGAGTTGGAACGTTCCGGTTTTCCTTTGCAATCGGATTGATCTCCTTTTGAACTGGAACTCGAGCCTTATCAGACTTTTGCGGGACGTTCCCTTTCGGAACTATTACTTCATCTGGGGCTTGCTTCCCTTTCCCCTCAGGCGGATTTCCACCTTTTTCAGCAGCTGCTACATCGGGCAAAGTCAGCACAAACAAAAGTAATAGAGGCAGAAACCATAATCTTCCCACGTTCATCGCTTCACCTCCTTTTACATTCGGGTATTATAATCTTCTAAAAATTTTTTCAGTATATGTCGGTAAATGAGGAAAATAGTAGAAATTTATCAGTTTAAGTTTTAGAAAGTAT
>JBNJJQ010000013.1:0-119349 GCA_051750385.1 Bacillota bacterium
AGAAATAGTTTTACGAACATTGCACCCTTAAGTTCGAACGTCCCGATTTCAGAAGGGATATTCGAGATGTGGCTCAATCGGTACGCTGTAGAAGAATCGAAGAAGATTATTCGATCGTGCTCTACCGCTGAGCTATGGTGGAACGGTACAAAAACCATTAACAAATCGCTATTCTTTCAAATAGGCGACTTCTTTTATTTTAATAAGCTTGTCTTATAATGTCAAGCCTTTTTAAAACGGTAAAAGATATATGATTATAACGTTTTGTGCGCTTTGTAAAATAGCGACTTTAATAAAATAGCACAGATTAATCCTCTCTGTCAATACGGTCTGTGACTTCTTTTAACCTTCCTCTGCATTTCCCGCAACGGTACTTCACTATATTAACTCTTCTTACACGTTTATATACTTGCTGGCATACTACACATTCATAATAGCGATAGTTTTTCGGTTTATTGGATGGGGCTTTTATCGGTGTACAGAAGCGAGGCGCCCCTACCTTTTTCAGGAGAATCCTGAAGTCCTGGTCACGGTGCTTATACCCCAACCCTCTTTGATGAAGGTGGTAGTGGCAAAGTTCATGCTTGATGATACCGATCAGCTCATCCATTCCTAGGGCATCGTAGTATCGTTTATTGATTTCGATATCTCCTGAAGATGTCAGGTACCTTCCTCCGGTCGTCTTAAGACGCGGATTGAAAGAACCTCTATGGATAAATGGAAGGTTGAAGTATTTTAAGGAAGTTTTTTCAATCAGGGTTTGCAGCTGTTTGTCATCCATGTGTATCTTCCTTTCCTTTGAACCAACACAAGTATACTGCATAAACTACTTATACATAAAGGAAAAGTAGTTAAATTTAAGGAGGTAAGCCCTATGCCCTCTTGGTTTAAAAAACAGATGCAACGCGCCTACTTGGAAAAAGACAGATATCAGATTAAGATGCTGAATCAATGTTGGTTTTTTTATCATAAAAAGAACGGATAGAAAAAAATGCCGCTCCTGTGATAGGAGCGACATTTCTTTTTCATTTAGACCTCTTGTTTTTCAGGGGCAAGCATGGTGAGGGAGACTCTTCCTTTGTTCACCTCTACACCATCCACCCAAACTGTTACGATATCTCCTACTGAGACGACATCGAGCGGATGTTTAACAAAGCGGTTGCTGAGTTTTGAAATGTGGACAAGTCCATCCTGTTTGACTCCGATATCGACGAAAGCGCCGAAGTCCACGACATTACGGACGGTTCCTTCCAGCTCCATTCCTTTTTTCAAATCTTCAAGCTGCAGGACATCCTGCTTTAATAGGGGTGTCGGCATATTATCTCGCGGATCACGCTCTGGTCGGATCAGGGAATTGGTGATGTCCTGTAGCGTAATGTCACCGATGCTCAGGTCTGCGGATAGCGCTTCGATGTTAACATCCTTCAAAGCCAGCTGCAGCTTCTCGGTCCCTATTTCCTTTTCTGAGACTCCTAATTGCTTTAAGAGCTTTTTTACATCGGGATAGGTTTCGGGGTGGATATCTGTTCTATCTAAAGGCTGCTTGCCGTCGATGATACGCAGAAAGCCGATACACTGTTCATAGGTTTTTGCTCCAAGTCTTGGAATCCCCTTCAATTCTGAACGACTGCTGAACTTCCCTTGCTCGTCCCTTTTTTTAATTATGTTGTTGGCCACGGTTTTTGATAATCCTGCCACATATTGCAAAAGGGAGGATGATGCGGTGTTAACATTTACCCCTACTTGGTTTACTACTGTTTCGACTACAAAGTTAAGGGATTCGATCATGCGTTTTTGGGCAACGTCATGCTGATACTGGCCGACCCCCACTGATTTTGGATCGATTTTAACCAATTCCGCTAACGGGTCCTGGAGACGACGGGCAATCGAAACGGCACTTCTTTCTTCTACTTGAAGGTTAGGGAACTCCTCCCGTGCAAGATCGGAGGCAGAGTAGACGCTTGCGCCGGCCTCATTTACGATCAAGTAGGAGATGCTTTTTCCTGATTGCTGGATTACTTCTGCAATCAATTGTTCCGTTTCTCTTGATGCGGTTCCGTTCCCTATCGCTACCACCTCGATGTTATGGGTATGCAGGACATCCAAAAGTTTCTGAATTGCTTCTTTTCGTTTATTAACCGGGGCATGAGGATAGATAACTCCAATAGTAAGGACCTTACCAGTTTCATCCACCGCAGCAAGTTTACACCCGGTACGATAGGCAGGATCCACACCAAGCACGACTCTGCCCTTCAAAGGTGGTTGCAGCAAAAGATTCCGCAGGTTCTCCGAGAAGATATGAATGGCTTGCTCTTCCGCCTTTTCCGTCAGCTCTTTTCTTAGTTCCCGTTCTATGGCAGGTTCGATCAAGCGCTTATAGCTGTCCTCGATCGCCTCTTTGATTAGTGTCGCGGCGAGAGACTGTTCTCTTTTTATCACCTGTTTGTTTAAATAAGAAAGAATTCTTTCTGCAGGTGCCTTGATAGAGACGCGTAGGACGTCCTCTTTTTCCCCACGGTTAACAGCGAGTATTCTGTGTGGCAATACTTTATTAATTGGTTCTTCATATTCGTAGTACATCGCAAAGACTTGTTTTTCATCTTTCTCTTCCGACTTAACAACCGACACGATTCGGCCCTGCTTAAAGGTTAAGTCACGGATGTATTGGCGGTACACCGCTTCATCCGATACCATTTCCGCAATAATATCCTTTGCACCTACCAACACTTCCTCCACAGTCGATACTTCTTTTTCCCCAGACAGGAACTCCTGTGCCTTTTCCTCGAGTGATGGTGCGGAAGGAAAGCTCAACAGCCATAATGCATATGGCTCCAATCCTTTTTCCTTTGCAATGGTCGCCTTTGTACGGCGCTTCTGCTTATATGGTCGATAAAGGTCTTCCACCTGTTGAAGCTTCGCGGCTTTCATTAAACTGCTGCGAAGTTCTTCTGTAAGTTTGCCTTGTTCGTCGATTAATCGGATAACCTCTTCTTTTCTATTCTCAAGATTCTGTATGTATTGCCACTTTTCCATGACTGCCCGTATTTGAACTTCATCAAGTGAGCCGGTTTGCTCTTTTCGATATCTGGCGATAAAAGGAACCGTGTTCCCTTCTTCTAGTAGTGAAATCACTTTTTTCGCTTGTGATTTTGTAACATCAACGTCTTTTGCAAGTTGATTGAGTAGCTGTTCGTTTTTTTGATTCCATTCCACTATTATTGCCTCCCAACGTTAAATCCCTCTCCATTTTATCAAAGTTTAAGGGGAAAAAGAAAAGACTAACAACATTTGTCGTTAGTCAAAAGCATAAACATTATAGAATTTCACCTGAAATGATGGTTACATCGTCCATTCCATCCGATGTGAAGATTGCAGCAATTTCGAGCAAGGATGTGGCAGATGGAATATCCTTGATGTATTTGCGTACGGAAGGAATATTCAAACCATCCGAATATACAAAGAACTTCATTTTTGATGAAAAAGGAAATCGATGAGTTTTCACATTTTGAGGTTTTCCAGATAAGTAGCCTTTGACCGGAAGAGGATAAATAAGCTTTTCTGACGGAGGGTAAAGGAAAAAGCGGATATTACCAACGCAGCTGTAAACAACCTCTTGTTTGTCGTAGTTTACTTTAAAGACAGATACTGCAGCTCCACGCTTATTTTTCATAGCTTCGTTACAAGCTTTCATTATCTCTGTAACGTCTTCCTTTTCATGGGCTTTGGCAGCGGAGATCACCGCTTGCGAAGCATCATGTGCAAATTCCCCACTACCTAAGCCATCAGCTACGACACATATAAAGTAATCATCTGTAGCGTTCACATAGTAGCTATCTCCACAAAAGTACATACCGTTTTTGGGATTCTGATAGGCATTCACGTTCACTTTTTCATGTTGGAACTGTTCAATCATGAAAAGATCTCCGTACTAGAGTTATCCGCTAAAAATGCTTGTTTCAATTTTGTTAAAGCTTTTCTTTGCAGTCTTGATACATGCATCTGTGAAATACCCAGCTTCTCACCGGTTTCCTTCTGGCTCATATTATGAAAGAAGGTGCACTCAATGATCTGCTTTTCTCTTTCGGAGAGTACATGGAATATTTTTTGCAGAAGCATCTGTTGATCCACCTGTTCAAAACCACTGTCTTTGTTACCGACAATATCAAGAATTGTGACGGTGCTTCCATCAGAGTCAGCTTCTATTGCGTTATCGACGGAAAGTGCTTGATAATTCTGGCTCATCTCCATCGCTTCCAATACTTCTTCCTCTGTAACCTCTAGATAATCTGCAATTTCGTACACTTTTGGCGAACGCTGAAGCTCATTCGTCAGCTCTTCTACTGCCGATTTTATTTTCGGGCCAATCTCTTTGATTCTGCGAGGAACATGGACACTCCACGTTTTGTCTCTTAAAAATCGTTTAATTTCTCCGATAATAGTTGGAACAGCGAATGCCTCAAAGCTTCTTCCAAAGCTTGGATCAAAACGCTTCATGGCACCAAGCAATCCAATCATTCCCACTTGGGAAAGATCTTCATGAAAGGATTTGCCTCTCGAATACTTACGAGCGATGGATTCAACAAGTGCAGTATAATGCTCGACTAATTGCAACTGCGATACTTCACAGTTTTCCTGTTGGTACCGCTCCAATAGCATATTAACATCCAGTTTATTGGACGGAGATTGTTTCTGCATCCCTTTCCACCTGCTCTCCTTGTACATACTTTGTCATGAAGACTGTAACACCCTGATTACTGTGTACTTTCACATCATCCATCAGCGTCTGGATTAAGAATAATCCTAATCCTCCCTCATGCAAAGTTTCTACGGGTTGTGATTCGGTATAAGGACCAAGCTCCTCTCTGACTTTTTCGAAGTCAAAGCTTTTCCCGTTATCCGCTACCACCAGTTCAAGACGGTCTTTATATATTCCAAATCCTAATCTGATATTACCTTCTTCGTCCTGCTTATATGCATGCTCTACAGCGTTGGTACACGCTTCACTGAGAGCAATTTTGATATCTTCAATTTCATCGTAGGAAAATCCCATACGATTAGCTATTCCAGATAAGGTAAGACGGATAACTCCTACATATTCAGCCTTAGCCGGAAAAGCCATTTCTATATAATCATAAGCCCGGTTCATTGTTCCCCCACCTTTAGTGAACTTATTTAATTTCCATTATTCCTGCTAAACCAGTAATGTCAAACAGCCTTTTCAGACGATCGGAAAGCCCGATCAAACGGAAGATTCCATTGTTTGCTTTTACTGTTTTAAAAAATCCGACAAACATTCCTAAACCCGTACTGTCCATATAATTAACATTCGTTAAGTCAAAAACGATTTCTCCACTGAAGCCCTCTAGCATCGGGGCAACCTTTTCCTTCACCTTTGGAGCAGTGTAGGCATCGATTTCTCCTTCTAATACAACGATCGTTTGGTTTAAATCTTCTTTTATTTGAATTTCCATATTCATTTACATCGTCACCTCAACCATGAATTAGAATTCCATTTTTGGTCATCCCAATACTAAATACCCGATTAATAAATATCTAAACATTTCTTTTTAAAATTATTAAAGTGAAGTCATCCCTCAATTGGAAATCCTGTATCTTTTCAAGGTCTCGATAAACCAGCTCCACGATTGCTTGAGGAGGCAGATGTATATAGGACCTGATCAGATCAATGATTTTATCAACCTCTATAAAGCCTTCTTCTGTGAGGCACTCCGTAACACCATCACTGAATAGTATGACCAAATCATTTATCCCTATCTGTTTTTCGTACTGTTCGTAGGTGGCATGGCGATCTATTCCGAGCACCAACCCCCTGGCATCCAGCTCAAAAAAACTATCTGCAGCAGAGTCATAGTATAACGGTGGTTCATGACCGGCGGACGCAAAGGAAAATAGATGCTTTGTCAGGTCATACATGCCATAGAACATCGTAATGAACATACTGGCATCCACATTCTGCTCTACTACTCTATTTAAATTACCGAGCACATAGCTTGGTGCAACCCTCGTATCCGGCAAGCTATCCATCGCATACTTGATCATCGACATACACATGGCAGCAGGAATGCCCTTCCCGATTACATCGGCTATCGCCACACTGAACGAGTCATTTTCATTATGCACAAAGTGGTAATAGTCTCCACTCATCATTTTTGCCGGTACGCTGATCGCACCAATTTCGATAGCATCCGTCTGCGGGATCTTTGTTTCCAGCAAGGTCTGTTGAACATTGACAGCTATCTCGATCTCCGTCTGTATCTCCTGTTGGCGATGACGGAGGCTCTGGTGCTCGCGGTATGCTATCCCGTAGCCGATCATCACCTCAAGCAACACATCCAGGGAATGCAGAATATCGTCCGGTATATCCGGTGACAGATCTTGCAGCATCGCCTTATGCACACTTATTATCTCTTCAGGGGATACCTTTTCCGCCAAAAGCTTGCGGCTGAACTCCTGCCCCTTGTATAAAGCTTCCTCTGATTGCCTGTTTAGATAAGCTGATAATATTTCTTTATATTGTGATTCTATCTCCTCGAAATTCACGGGTTACCCCCCCTTAACGAACCCACTTTACTGCATTGATTGTTGTTCCTTGACCGGATTCAGAGTCAATCGAAAACGAATCCATCAGACGTTTTACCCCTGGCAAACCCGCTCCAAGTCCCCCTGACGTCGAAAAACCATCTTCCATCACTTGCCTGATATCGGCAATTCCGGGACCATCATCCGTTGCGATGACTCTAAGGCCTATCTTTCCGTATTCATTCATTTCTTCGATGCATATTTGACCTGTGCCAGCATACAAATAAATGTTCCGTGCCAATTCGGATATAGCTGTGGTGATTCTAGCCTGGTCCACAGTACCGAAGCCTAGATCCTTGGCAACATTCCTACCCATTTGTCTGGCAGCTACAATGTCCCACTCATTCCTTATTTTCACACAGGATTGGACAGTCATCTATTACTCCCCCAATTCCTGTTGTAATTTCTCCAGACCTTTTTCTAAATCCAACGCTGTGAAAACTTCGTCAAGTTGAATTCCAAGTTCAACTAATGTAATGGCAACAGCCGGTTGAATTCCTGTTAATACAACTTGCGCACCCATAAGTTTTGACATGCTGATTACATCACCAAGCACTTTCGCAATGAACGAGTCGATCATGTCGACAGAAGTCAGGTCGATCACTACTCCATTTGCTCCGGTTTCATGTATTCGATTTAAAAGATCTTCTTGAAATTGCAATGCCGTTTGATCATCTAATTCCCATTGGATAGAGATAAGAAGACAGTTATGAAGTTTCAATATTGGAATTCTCACTCTGGATCCCCCGCAATCACAATTTTCCTATTAGTAATTTCCAATGCCGTTTCAATACCTTTTTTCAACGAGTTCTTCGTAATAATCTGATCTAAGTTGATTCCTAGATTTACGATGGTTTGCGCGATTTCCGGTCTGATTCCAACCAGCAGGCATTTCGCTCCAACGAGACGAACAGCTTCTGCGGCCTGGATAATGTGATGCGCCACCATTGTATCCACTACAGGAACACCCGTGATATCAATTAATACCACTTCCGCACGATGCTTTACGACACCCTGTAGCAGGTTTTCCATGATTTGTCGCGCACGTTCCGTATCAATCGTGCCTACTAATGGCATGACCGAGATTTTATCGAATACCGGAATTAAAGGTGCAGCCAATTCCTGCAGGGCAATCTTCTGCATGGAAACTGTATGCTCCCATGTCCCTGTATATGTTTTGACAATTTCGTTATAGACAGGACGCAGCCATTGGTCGAAATCATACATGATACTGATTTTAACCGAATCACTCTTTTCTTCCGTCATTCCTTCAAACACGATTCTACCGAACAGGGATAAACCTTCTGTCACATAAACAAGCGGCCAGCCGAAACGTACAATCTTCTCCGCAAAATCCGTCAACTTAATAGAAAGATTGTCCGCATTTTGGCTAATGTTATTCAAAAGTAAATTGATATATTCACGACTTGTGCTCAGATACACCTTTTCGGAAATGGCTTTCAGTTCCTTTTTCTCCCCAATTTCATCCATACCTTCGATCCACTGGTTAAAAATTGATTCTCGGTTTTTTTCGATATAACTGATTATCTCTCGATTCATTATCCCGGCTCCTTTTTATGATGAATAATATATAAATTCGACAATAATATAAAAATTCCGCTAACTACACTATAAATTTTTCTTATTTTACCTGTCAAATTTCTTCCTTGGGAAACTATCCATAATTGTGGTTTATCTACCTAAATTTGGTGGTATCAAATAGGGACAGGAATATGGTTTTAATTGGACACAAATTAAAAAAGCTACTCACTCGTTTTGGTGAATAGCTTTCATAATATCGGATGCAAAATATTTAGAAGTCAATAAGTCCTAAACTTATTTGTAGCGCCTCGTCTACTTTGTCCATCATTTCCTCATCTAGATGAGTAATTTTGTCAGTAAGTCTTTGTTTATCAATGGTTCTAATCTGTTCGAGCAAGATAACCGAGTCACGTTCAAAACCATAACGCTTTGCATCGATCTCTACATGTGTAGGAAGTTTGGCTTTCTGAATTTGAGCAGTAATTGCAGCTACAATAACGGTCGGGCTAAAGCGATTACCTATATCATTTTGGATGACAAGTACTGGTCGAACGCCTCCTTGCTCAGACCCGACTACCGGGGATAAATCAGCAAAATAAACGTCACCGCGTTTGACAATCAAATGATTACCCCCCGCTAACTAAGCGTTCAACCGTATGCTCCGCCTCATATTCTGCAAGAAAAGCTTCAGATGCAATGTTTAAATTAATCTTAGACATTTCCATGTAGCCACGTCTCATGGACTCGCGAATTTGACGCTTTTTGCGCTCGCGAAGGTACATCTTTGTCGCTTGATAAATTAATTCGTTTCGATTGCCGTTTTCTTGTTTTACCAAACCATCTAGCTCCGATACTAAGTTTTGAGGTAATCGAATTAAGATTTCAGTTGTTGCGCTGGATTCAGACACAGCATACACCTCCAAGAACTACAGACACATATAATTAATACTATTCCATATTCCATAATACCATCAATGACGGGAATTGCAAAGTCAATTTCCTGAATTCCTACCTATTATCGCATCAAAAAGCCTTTTTTATACAAATGCTCCGCTTTTATCCCATTATTGGTTTGTCTTGCAAATAATTTCTCACTTCCATTATACTCCTATTTCTCAGAAACATGCGCGGCACCCGATAGCTGATCATACAAGGAATCTCATAGTTGATGGTATCGAGCTTCCCTGCCACATCGTCAGAGCTTATTGTCAGCCCTTCTTGATTGCCAATTAATGTAACAATTGTTCCTACCGGCAGTTGATATGGAAGCTTTATCATAAATTGATCCATGCAGATCCTTCCAACAATCGGAGCATATTGGCCGTCCACCAGTACATTCATTCCCTGCAGCTTTCTGGTCCATCCATCGGCATACCCGACAGGCACCGTTCCGATCCATTCTTCATCCTTTGTCGTATATGTTGCACCGTAGCTTACACTTTCACCCAGGGACAGCTTTTTCACATGCACCAATTTTGTATGAAGGGAAAAGGCTTCTTTTAAAGGAAACGGCAAGATCGGCACCATTTCAGGTGATGGAGTGAGGCCGTACATTGCAATTCCCACTCGCACCGCATTAAAAATACGCTTTGGAAACCTTAGAGTAGCCGCACTGTTGCCGCAGTGAATAAAAGGAACAGTTCGCAAGTCCCAGACCTCCTGGACTAGTTCGCCAAAACGCTCGAACTGCTTCTCCACATAGGTGGAATGGATCTCATCGGCTGTAGCAAAGTGGGTGTAGACTCCCTCCAATTGAAAGTTATCCATACTCTTGATCAGAGAGACAATCTCTGAGACTTCCTCTTTGGATCTCGCTCCTATTCTGCCCATTCCAGTGTCAAGCTTTAAATGCAAGCGGATGGAAGCATCCCCGAGGCTGACCCTGCCCGCTTCTTCCAGCCATTCCCTCTGAAAAACAGTCAGTGTAATATCCTCCTTGGCAGCAAGCTCCAAATCACTTACCCTCGATGCACCCAAAACGAGGATGGGAGCCTTCACGCCCTGCTGTCTGAGCGACATCGCTTCGTCGAGAAAAGACACAGCCAAATACTTCGCCCCTGCCTCAAGTGCCACATTCGCCACCTGCACATCACCGTGACCGTAAGCATTGGCCTTCACAACAGCAATAACCGACACATCGTCCGACACATGCTCCTGCACTGCCCTCACATTCTCATAAATACAATCCAAATCAACCTCAACCCAAGTGTCCCGATGAAAGCTCGACATAACTTTGCACTTCCTTTACCAACAATTCTTATTTCCCAATCATACCATGGGGACAGGTCCCTTGTCCCGTGGACAAGGGACCTGTCCCCGCCCCACAAAAAAATACAGGCCCTTAAATAGGACCTGCTCGTTTTATCATCCAGCTTACTTAACAGCCGCACCCTGCACTGAGCGTGCAACCATCATCAATTCTTCCTGCGACAAATCCTGGGATGCCAATGTGAAATCCATACCCTGGTAGTTCCAGGTCAGGCTGTTTTCTGTCAGCGCACCTACCGTGAAGCCAAGATCTACCGGCTCTCCGCTTACAAAGGTGGAAGTACTGACTTCAGAATAGCGTGCTTTTTCCTGAACCAGTGTAAACGTTTTGTCCCCGGTAAAGGTTGTGACCGCACGTTCGCCGTCATCCGTCGTGATTAGCGTTTGCTCTTTGACTTCCGATCCGGCAGGAACATCAGTCGGCATAAGCACATTGAATGAAGCATTTTCCTCATTCACCTGACCTGATGTCGGTAGCCCCACTTGCGCACCAGCCATGTTCTTTTTCACATCAAATGCGTCCTCATCGAAGCTTGCGTCGAATTTGAAGTCGGAGAACTCGACAAGCACCAACGGCTTTTTATCCGGATCCATCACTTTAACGCTGACCGGAGTCATATCACTTTTATTTATTGTGATCTCCTGTGTAGGCAATAGCTTATTGTTTTGATAGTTTGTTTTCGTGACGAACACATAATGCTCTTCCGTTGCAGTGAATGTGGCATCCGGGTCATTTTTGATATCGTTCACTAGAGACTCAAAAAGGTATGCCTGGCTGCTATTTTGCGGCCATTCACTATGAAAACGGAAGCTTTTATTAAGCGCAGGCGTCAGTACGAAGACCCCTTCATCATTGCGGAGGATAATCTGGCTTTGATCCTTTTGGGCATTTTTCAGATTCACACGATAATAGCCAGGCTTTTTGTGACCGATCTGCACTTCATACACCTGTGGCTCTGCGCCAGTTTGCAATGTCATTTTCGCATTAGATTCATAGCTTTTCATCTCTTCTACCTTTTTACCCAATGCCGCCGTGACGTCTTCTTTCGATTTTGTGCCGCACCCAGCAAGAACAAGGATACTCACAATTCCCACCATTAACAAAAGCCATGCTTTTCTCAAATTTTTCATCCCCTTTGCCTTAATTACATGTTTACCTTAGAGAAAAAGTGAGATTGCAGAGATTAGCAGAGCAGCTACCTCTTACTTGTACACCTTGTCTCCTTTCTGAACTATGTATATGAGGCAAGCCTAGGGAATATGCAGACTAGCTTTCCAAGCTTTCAATAATTACTTGGGCAACCGCATATTGTTCGCTATGAGAAATGGATAAATGGACATTACTAGATAATGGTCTTGTAAAAAAGGGTTTTCCCTTTTCCGTGGTGGCGATATTCATATCCTGAAAGCTCAGATCCTTCCCGATTCCGGTACCATATGCTTTGGAAAAAGCTTCTTTAGCGGAGAATCTGCCTGCTAAGAATTCTATTTTTCTTTTTTCGCCCAATGCTTGAAATTGCGTCTTTTCTTCATTAGTAAGGACTCTATCCACGAAGCCGGGCTGACGGTCCATCAATTTCCCGATCCGTTCGAGTTCCACAATATCGATACCCGTGCCAATAATCATACAATGACCTCCCTATCACATATAATTTGTTAGACCATGACAAGTTCCTTAAAAGACTTTTCACAACAGTCGTGGTACTCTAACTTTAGAAGGAGTGAAAAATATGTTTGTCCGGACTGAAAACTTTCGTACTTTCACAAAATTATATCCTATTATTACCACAATTGTGGCAATACATCTAGTACTATGGCTAACCGTTCAATTCTCCGAATATGTCCTTCACCTGACAGTAGGCTACAATCGATTGGTCTTTGAAGGGGAATATTGGAGGCTGATCACCCCCATTTTCCTGCATGAATCCATCACACACCTGCTTTTCAACTCCCTTTCCCTCGTTCTCTTTGGTCCGGGACTGGAGAGAATGCTCGGAAAAGGAAAGTTCATCTCCATGTATCTGCTTGGAGGAATAGCCGCCAACGTGGCCACTCTCTTGCTAGCACCAGTCAACTATTCACATCTTGGGGCATCCGGGGCAATATTCGCCTTATTCGGCATCTACTTCTATATGGTGTTCTTCCGTCCCGACATGCTGAACACGGCGAATTCCCAAATCGTCCTGACCATACTTGCCATTTCGCTGGTCATGACATTTTTCACTAGCAATGTTAATATCTATGCCCACCTTTTCGGATTCCTGGCCGGAACGATTCTGGCACCTATTTTTCTCGGCAAAGGAACCTTCACCCGCTCGTTAAGCGAGATCTTCCCGAGTATGGGGCGCTCCCCTTCTCGCGGAAGCAAGGGCCAATCGATTTTCTGGATTGTTCTGATCGTGTTGGTCGCCTTGGGGGCATTATCCAGATTCATGTAAAAAAAGCAAGGATACAGAGGGCGTTCCTCCTATCCTTGCTTTTTTTCATACGTATACCAATCAAAGATTTTCACACTATCCTCTTTCTCCACATCCACCACTCGAAAGCTCTTGGAGGAGACGCTGCTTTTGATAGAAGCATAGATTGTCTGTAAATGGCGCCTCTTTTGGAATTCCGACTCCTTCCACTCAAAGGCCTGGACACGTTTTTTATGGACCAGCACGATATTCTTATTCACTAACCTATAGGACAACTGCAGCAGCGAGCCCCTGATATTCCATCCTCCAGCCCTATATTGGCCATACCCTAACGCTACTGCAAGCCCTACAAGGATGAACGCAAAGAATCCATAAGGCTGGAAAAGATAGGCCACGACGGAAGACACAAGTAATGCAGGAATGACCAACCTTATCAGATAGCGGGGCAACGAACGTTTAGGCAGAGGCTGAATTTGCTTCTGCATGTTATATTCCGGTGTGAATTCCTGCAGCAGTCCATCCACTTCTTTTACATCCACCAAAGGAAACAGGATGGTCGAAAAATCCGATTCTTTTCCACCAGCTCCACCTGCACTTTCTACATACACGGTCGCAAGTCCAAACGGCTGTCTTAACAGATTTTGCGAGATGCGAATTGCCTGGATCCTTGAGAGCGGGATCGTAAGCTGTCTCTTTTCGATGATGCCTCTCGAAATCAACAGCTCGTCCCCTTGTTTAATTACCGTGAAATTCCCATACTTGATCATGGTCATCGCAATCGATATCAGCCACGACAATAAAAGAACGAAAAATGCAACCGGAGCGATAAAGTACACACTCGTTTGCAAAACCAGGTCAAAGCGGTCCACCACATCTTCATATGGGATAAACTGATCAAGCTGGGAAACAAACGCAACGACCGCAGATAAAACAACCCCAATTCCCCCAGAGGTGGTCCCGACCAAAAACAAAGCTTTCCAGGTTATTGTGTACGTGGGCTTAGAAATCTCCGGCTCCTCCACCCGAAGAGCTCCCAGATCTCCATCCATCACTTCCACTTGCCCATCCACCACGCTGATGGCCTGTCCTTTCTTGAGTAACACATCACGGAGACGCTCGGCTTCTTCCTTCGTTACTGCCGAAAGAACCGCTTCCGCCTCTGTCCCGCCACCTGCTGTCTCCACTTGCACTTTCACCAATCCGAAAATACGCTGAATGATGCCTTCCGAAGTATCAATCGTCTGAATCCTCTCTTGAGGAATAAAACGGCGTTGTCGCACAAAGACACCATTTTCAATACGCAGCTCCCCGTCTTCGACCCAATAGTAGAAGCGATACCATTCGGCAACACCCCATCCTGAAGTCGCAGCAAAAACCACGATAAGACCAGCAGCAGTTAATAAAAGCCCCAGGGTTTCACCATCCTTCACAGCAATGAAAATAAGAAACAAAAAGGGCAAAACAATGCCTTTCATTCGCTTGAATACGGAAACTGCAATTACCGCAGGGTGCATTCTTCTTTTTTCAGACATCATCTTCTGTCACCCGTGCAAGCCTCGAAATATAATCCCTTAATTGATCGGCCTGCTCCTCATCCAAAGCTGGTATCTCATGAATGGTCGCCGCAGTGGATATCGTTACGGTCGACAAATGATACCTATGTAGAATTGGACCTTGCTTTGTATCAACATGCTGGACACGCACCATCGGGACAAGGGTTCTTTTTTTAATAAAAATACCTCGCTGGATATCTATTTCATGCTCATGGACCTCATATCTCCATCGCTTCCACTGCAAGACAGGAAAAATAAAAATGGAAAACACCAGGATGAGAAGCAGCAGTCCGATGACAATCGCCAAAACCCACCAGGGAGTTTCGAAAAACTGTTGAATAAACCAAAATGCTCCGAACATCCCTAAATAAAATACCGCATTGAGAACAGCTGAAATCCTCCAAACGGATAGCGCCTTCCTGTTAATCATCTGACTAGGTTCCGGCCTCATCACGCCCCCACCTTTCCTGAATCTCTCTAATTTCTTCTTTCCCCAGTATACTATTTATAGAATGAATATGGAAAATTTAATGGATGATAAACGAAGCTCCATCCAGCTTTTCAATTTCGGGATATTCCTTCAGATCTTCCATCAGGCGGAACAACGCCTCATCCTTTTTCTTTGCCTCAATCATGCAATGGATCTCCTCGACACTCCCCTTGATCTTTATTAAAAATTCCATAAACATCTTCGGATCGATATAGTCTGCATGCGCCCTGAAATTTTTTTCATCCCTCGGACTCGAGATATGCATTTTTACTGGCAGCGGCGAGAATTCCCACGTCCCTAGCACCCTTTCCCACTCCTCTTCCCATTCTTCCTTTTCAAAATGAGCTAGGTGATGATGATAATCGAACACTAGCGGGACATTGAGCTTTTCACAGACGTACAAAGCATCCCTCAGATGGAATGTGGTATCGTCATTTTCCAGTATCAGCATTTCCTGCAGCGCCTGCGGGACCAGCGCCCAGTTATGTATAAATTGCTCGAGCGCAAGCTCACGATCCTCATAGCCTCCACCGATATGCAAAACACAGCGGTGTTCAGTCGGCACCCTCATCCCTTTAAGGAGTGACCGATGCATACTCAGCGTCTTGATGGTCTGGTTCAGGATGTCTTTGTTTTTCGAGTTCAGCAACACAAAATGGTCCGGATGAAAATCCACCCGCATCGGATGCTCCTCGATGTAATCCCCAATTTCATTTAATACCCCTTTCAACGGGCGCATGAACTTCCAGTCACTCAACTCTTCATGATTCGCCAAAGGAATAAGCTTTGAGCTGAAACGGAAAAACTTTATATCATTCACTACATTATGCCTCAATAAACGCAAACAGTTCTCCAAATTCGTGACCGAAATGCGCTCCAGCTTATCAATCGCCGCTTCCCGGTCCTTCAGCTTGCTGAACTGCGCAAACGTCATCGTTCTTGACGGAGATGCATTCTGCAGCTGCATACTCATCGCCACATACCCCAATCTTACAAGCGTCATCACCTTCACTCCTTCTTCATCCTCAGTTTTGGTTTGAAGTTAGCATGCCCAATTTTAGAGGACAGGTTGTCCCTTTTGCAGCAGATGCCATTAGTTAGAAATGCAGGTGTTTACGCCTGGAACAAGGAACCTGTCCCCATAACACAAAAAAAAGCAGAAGAGGCAAGCCTCTCCTGCTTTTTATCATCTATTATACGCGTTCCTTACGGGAAGAGCGTTTGAAGCCTTGACGTTTTGCGCTTGCGTCTCTAGATCCAGATCCTGTTCCAGGTTTGCCGCTTGGACGTTTGGACCAGTTCCCTTTACTTCCGCCTTGACTGCCGCTACGGTTACGGTCTCCACCGCCGCGGTTGCGATCTCCGCCGCCACGGTTGCCGCCACGGTCTCTTCTGGAGTGCATAGGCGATTCTTCGGTTAAGCGGATTGGCGTTTCATCCGGCTCTTTTGTGAACAATTTAAGAGCTGCAGATACTAATGTAATTGCATCATGCTCTTCTAACAATTGCTCTGCTGCATTACGGTAGAAACCAAGGTTTTCCGCTTCAACCGCTTGCGTCAATTTTTCCATGGACATTTTTTGTTGGCCTTCTAGCGCTTCGTCCAGAGTTGGTGCCTTCATTTTATCCATTTTACGTTTTGTAACTTTTTCCACATGGTGCAGGTAGCTAACTTCACGAGGGCTTACGAAAGTGATCGCTAAACCGCTCTTACCAGCACGCCCTGTACGTCCAATACGGTGAACATAGCTTTCAGGGTCTTGAGGGATGTCAAAGTTATATACGTGTGTTACACCTGAGATATCAAGTCCACGAGCAGCTACGTCTGTTGCAACAAGTACATCGATGGAACCTTCTTTGAACTTGCGTAGAACACTCATACGCTTCGCCTGGGAAAGGTCACCATGAATTCCTTCAGCAGAATATCCGCGTACATTCAACGCATCGGATAGCTCATCTACACGACGTTTTGTACGACCGAAGATGATTGCAAGCTCTGGAGATTGAATGTCAAGAAGACGAGTCAACGTATCGAACTTTTTCTTTTCCGGAACTTCCACATAGTATTGTTGGATGTTGGAAACTGTTACTTCCTTCGTCTTTACCTTTACGCTTACAGGCTCAGTCATGAAACGCTCAGCGATAGCACGGATTGGTGCCGGCATTGTTGCAGAGAAAAGTAATGTTTGCTTTTTCTCTGGAGTTTCAGCAAGGATTTTCTCGATATCCTCGATGAATCCCATGTTCAACATTTCGTCTGCTTCATCAAGAACAACTGTGTTCACATTTTGAAGACGAAGTGTCTTACGGTTGATATGGTCAAGAAGACGACCTGGCGTACCAACTACGATGTGAGGGTTCTTTTTCAATGAACGAATTTGTCTGCTGATGTCCTGGCCACCAAATACAGAAAGTACACGTACACGTTTATGGTATGCAGCTTTGTAAATTTCCTCAGCTACTTGAATTGCTAGCTCACGTGTTGGAGCGATAACGATCCCTTGGATGGATTCGTTTTTCACATCTACATTTTCGAGTAATGGTAAACCGAACGCGATAGTCTTCCCTGTTCCCGTTTGTGCTTGACCAATTACGTCTTTACCTTCTAATGCAACAGGAATTGTCTCCGATTGGATAGGGGTAGCTTCTTCAAACCCCATTCTGTTGATTGACTGCATAATTTCATCTGATAAACCTAAATCTTTAAAAAACGCCAAATTATTCCTACTCCTTTATCTATACAAATTAATAAATTAGGCAAACGTCAGACGCAGCCTAATTCCTTATAAGTAGACATTATTAAACACATTAACTGTAATCATAACACTTCAGCTAATAAATAGCAATAAACGTTAATGCCAACTTATAGGAGAAAACCATTTCTTCCTCTTGTTCTTTTTCCATAAGAACACCGTACCATTTTCAAGCCATCTTACTTTAGATGACCTTATCACTCATATTAAGCATAAGGCCCTTTCTTTACTTTCACAAGCTTTTCCACCATTTTCCCTGAACGGGCAGATCTTGTTTGTTATTTTTTTGCTCTTTCAAACCACTCAATATACGCGCGTTTATGAGCAGGAGCCAAATCTCGTAACAATTTTTTGCAACAGGGTTTTCCAAAAGCAGCTCCTCGGTGCCAGAAGTTTCACTGCAGGTTAGAAAACACGTTTACTTCTACTTTTCGCTTTTGCTTCCGTTTGTATTCCCAATGTCTGTTTCATTTAGCTCCCTACTTAGTTTTACCCCTTCAGGAGGGACAAAAACATCGATCAATAAATTTTTTGAAATAACTTCACCTCAAAATAGTCCTATCCTTGTCTATTGCAATCCCTGTACCACTTCTTCCAATCGCATTCCTCGCGACCCTTTCACGATTACTACATCATGAGGCTGTAAAATTTTCAACAGATCTTCTATCAAAACCTTCTTATCGGTGTAGGACTTCACTTTTTCTGAACCAAGGACGGCCACAGCACCTTCAGCGATGCTTTTGCCTAGGATTCCATAGGTGAGGACAAAATCAATCTCTTTGTCCTGTACGTACCTGCCCACTTCCTGGTGGAAGGAAATTTCCTGTTCGCCAAGCTCCAACATATCGCCAAGAACAGCAATTTTTTTTGAGTATCCTGTGAGGCTTCCCAAAAGATCTATCGCTGCTTTCATCGAGGTTGGACTCGCATTATATGCATCATTTATTACGGTCCATCCGCTGCTTGTTTCCACCACTTCATTACGCATGGCAGTCAGCGAGACTTTTTCTAACCCTTTTTTCCTATTTTCTTCATTCACGCCAAAAATTTCACCTACCACAATCGAAGCTAGGGCATTTGTCACGTTATGGGCACCTAAAACAGGAATCATGTAAGCAGTTTCTTCTATTATAAATTCCGTTCCATTCCCTTTAAGCACGATATCTTGTGCAACATAATCATTCTCGTCATTTAAACCGAAAGTAATCACATCACAATCGAAATCCGGCACTTTATTTTTAAGCAGCGGTTCATCACCATTGATAATCAGTTTTCCGCCTGGCTTGAGTCCTGCTGCAATCTCCAATTTCGCCTCTGCAATCCCTTCTCTGGAGCCCAGTTCCTGCATATGGGATTCCCCGATGTTTGTAATGATCGCTGCATCCGGCTTGGCAATATGGGACAGTAGCTCGATTTCCCCTCTGCCGCTCATCCCCATTTCCAGGACCGCTACTTCCTTGTTTTCTTGCATAGAAAGGATGGTGAGAGGTAGGCCAATATGATTATTATAGTTACCAGCTGTCTTATGTACGTTGAAAGTGGTTTGAAGTAGGGAAGTCACCATATCCTTTGTAGTTGTCTTTCCATTGCTTCCTGTTATCCCCACAACCTTCATTCCGATCTGGTCGCGGTAGCTGCTTGCTAGGTGCTGCAGCGCTTCAATCGTATCCTCGACGTAAATCAAGTTCACTTCTGTCGGAGGCTCCGGCTGATCCTTTTGCCATAGTGAAGCGACCGCACCTTTTTCCACAATCGCCTGCTGGACAAACTGGTGACCGTTAAAATTTTCTCCAATAATCGGAATATATAATTTGCCGCTCATGTCCTCCCGTGTATCCTTGGACACACCTTCCACCATGACTTCCCTATATTCAGAAGCTATTTCTTCACCTTTTGCCATCTCTTGTATTTGCTTCAGGGTTCTTTTTATCATCTTCGTCCACTCTCCTGGGTTCTTATTGCAAGGCTCTTTTCGCAAAGTTTATTGCTTATGATCGTAAAAAAACGGTTTATGGATTTTTTACAGAGATAAACAAACTTCACATTATTTTTCAAAAAAATGATCTCTTACACCTGAAAAGAGCACGATAGTAGATTACATTACGTGTTTATGTTGTATTCGTCAAAAGCAACAACTTCTGCGAAAACTGCCTATTGCATAGAGAAGGGGCTGACATGGCCGTTTTAATTTCTTAAAACTTTGATGTCATCCCCTATCTGTCTACTTAGAATGTGTGTTTGATTTTCTGTTTATCCGCATGTCTTTCTTGCGCGTACCGCACAAGCTTCTTGATCAATTCCGGATAAGAAACATCCGTGTGCTGCCATAAAAGGGGGAACATGCTGAACGGTGTAAATCCAGGCATCGTATTCACTTCATTGATGTACAGCTTTCCTTCCTTTGTTAAGAAGAAGTCTGCACGAACCAATCCGGATCCATCAATCGCTTTGAATGCCGTAATCGCCATTTCTTTTACTTGCTCATAGATATCATCGCCAATTTCAGCCGGGATAATCATCGCAGTATCCCCGTCCTCATATTTGGCTTTATAATCGTAGAATTCAGTTTTGGGAGCGATTTCACCCACTACAGAACACTCAGGTTCATCGTTTCCGAGTACCCCGATTTCAATTTCGCGTGCGCCTTCCAGCCCTTGCTCAACTATGATTTTACGGTCGAATTCAAAAGCTTCCTGGAATGCTTTTGCCAGTTCTTCACGGTTCTTTGCCTTGCTGATCCCGACACTGGAACCTAGGTTGGCAGGCTTTACGAAGCAAGGGAATCCAAGCTCTTTTTCCACCTTCTCGTAAGTGGAGTCTGCTGCCTTTTCCCATTCAGAGCGAAGGAAATGAACATATCCTACTTGAGGGAGTCCAGCTTGATCAAAAAGGTTTTTCATAATGACTTTATCCATACCAGCCGAAGAAGCCAATACTCCATTACCCACGTATGGAAGGTTGAGCAGTTCAAGCATTCCTTGAACTGTACCATCTTCACCATTCGGTCCGTGCAACAACGGGAATACAACCGTCTGCTGCTCTTCTGTCTGTTCGGATGAAGGCAATGCCAAAGGTGCGATCGTCGTTCCGCCGTCCTCCAATTTAAGCTGCTGAACACTTTCCGCAGCTCCGGATAGAAGACTGCCGCTGCGCCATTCACCTTGCTCGGTTATGTATAACGGATAAACGTCGAATTTTTCTGTATCCAATGCTTTCGTCACTGCCAATGCAGTCTGTAGAGAAACTTGGTGTTCTGCTGATTTCCCACCATATAATAAATGCAATTTTGTTTTCATGTTGCTCCCCCTCGCGCGAGTCATCGGTATATTTTAAAAAGATTATTTGATTCTTAGTTGTTCCTATTATATCACTTACAAATAAGAATTCGAAACTGGATCTATCATTTAAGTAGGTCATTCTCCAAAAATCTTTTCTTAATATATGAATGTCATTCCACTTGCATGTTAAGTACAAACCTATTTCCAAGGAGAAAATTCGACAATTTGCTTACCCGGGAAATAAATTTGCTGAAATTGGTCGGTTTATTGTTTTTTAACATGGAAAAAGAGCGCGGATTTTGCGCTCTTGATTTAAGATATAGGGTTTGTATTGAACACCGCTGTTGATTTCCGCACTAGGCTTCGCTTTCCGCGGGGCTTGCGAGAGCCTCCTCGGCTTCGCCTGTGGGGTCTCCACTAAACGCTTCCTCCCGCAGGAGTCTTCGCCTATTGCTCCAATCAACAGCTAATATACTTATAAAACTTTTGTTTAACAGAGACCCTCATGTAAAAGATTTACACTATGAGAAATTAATATATAGTGCAGACGTTATGCGTCACCTGCCTCCCCTGTTGATTGGAGTGCAAGGTGTGAGACTCCTGCGGGAGATAACGGTAGACTTGAGACCCCGCAGGCAAGCCGAGGAGGCTCAAGCACCGCCCCGCGATCGCTGCCACCTGGAACGGAAATCAACAGGGAGTTAAACAGAACACACACTTATTTTCAGGGTAGCCTTGTTTTTAAAACATCAGTAAACCTATATTACCAAGTTATTTCCGCAGCAGTTATCTTCTTAGGAGAAACTGCATATAGGTGGTCATTTATATATAACACTCTTTGAATCGTGCTCTCCCAGTCTTCGTATGGGGTGCCTTCATCTTGATGTGTCATTTTTGTGTGGAGTGTAAAGCCTTTTTCAGGGTCGATTCCGTACACCAGGGCACCTTCGAATTCGAAGCGGTAATCGTGTTTTTCCTTTTCACGGTACATCACAATCGGAAAGGCGAATATGTCTTTTTCTTTGTTGAATAGAAGCGCCTTATGGTCGTAGTTTAATGGAGAATAGGTTGCCTGCCCGCCTATCACTTCCGTATGCTTCTCGATTGGGTTTGCCGGGTCGCTGACATCAAATAGCGAGATTTTCACTCCGTCGGTTACGACTCTCGTGCCAAATTGATCTTTCTCTATTTTCGTGTTGTGGCCAAAACCGATCAGGTGGTTTTCATCATATGGGTGCAGATAGTTTGAGAATCCAGGAATTTTCAACTCGCCCAGTACTTTTGGAACATTCGGGTCACTGAGGTCGAACACGAACAGCGGGTCCACCTCTTTAAATGTCACCACATATGCCTTCTCCCCCATGAAACGCACCGAATAGATTCGTTCCCCTCTTGCCAGGTCCTCGACACTGCTGATTACCTTCATGTCTCCATTCATGATGAATAAGTTGTTGCGTGAAGGCGACGTTTCATCCCATGCCTGCCCATCTGTTGCAGCGACCCGGAAATATCCATTGTACTCATCCATGGAAAACTGGTTGAGCAGGTAGCCCGGTATGCTTCCGCTGTTTGCGTACTGCACATCCAATCCGTTTACCGAAAATTTATAGATGTCCGTATTTTCACCGCCAGGCATCATTCTTCCATTCTGTGAGAAGGTTGGAACGGCCACATAAAGATTTTCTTTGGACATGTAGATCTGCTGCCCACTTCCAATGTAGGAAAGGACGGTAGCATCCTGTTCCGGCTTGGTAATGTCAAAGGAGGCGATGGTCATGAAATTATCCTCCGAGGACTCCGGAAAGTAGTGGATATCGGAATAGGCGATGCGCTTCATGTCTTCGGATTCTTCCTCCCCTATTGTATCCGAAAGTCTAGGGCGGAGATCCATTTCCGGATCTTCTCCAAGCATCCAGTAGTTGGGATACTGATTCACGATTACATAGACTTTCTCTTCAATCTTTCTACTTGAAACGTAGCCTCCTTCGAGGGTAAGCGTTTTTTGGACTTTCGGATTTGCCGCATCCGTAATATCATAGACAATCACCCTTGTCGCGTCATACATCGGCATGATCAGGTCACGCGCTCCTTCTTTAGAATGGGGCTCGAATGTTTCTTTCCAATAGTGGCCGATAAGCACTAATTGATTGCCGTCCAAGAACATCTGATATGGAGAAAAGTCCTGATAGTTAATTTCTGTGATTGTTTCAATCGAGTCAACCGGTGTTGCCTTTGTTATTTTCAGTTTTCCGTCAATAGCCTGGTAAATGTATTCACCATCCGTTTTGACGATATCCGCTTCATCCACGCCCTCTACCTGAACATTGGTGTCCGAATGTCCGGTGGATGAGCTGTCCGCATCCGATTTGCTGGTGTCAGCGGAGCGTTGCGCTGTTGCACCACCGCCAGAGGATTCCTCCGCAGAATCATCAACATTGAACCCCCTGCCCTTTTCTACCTCTAATCTATCTAGAAAAAGCTTGTTCAGTTCTTTTTTTGAACTGATTGTAGGCAGTCCTTTTGTCTTATCCCAGTTGCTCTTGCTAGCTGTACCGTTTACGGAAATTGGATCATATTTATAGTAAATGAAGCCGAACACTGCAGCCATCGCTACAATGATGAGGAAAAAGATAATCGCCCTTTTTTGCATGGTATAAAACCCTCCTTTTTTTGTTAGACGAGAGGATTGGTTAAAAAGTCACATTTTCAAAACAAAAAAACAACGCCCACACGCATTCCTGCGCTAGAACGTTGCTAGTCATCTTCATAATACCGCTGACACTTCTTCTCTTAAACTCTCGAGCCCATATCTGCGAACAAACTTGCCGAACTGCTCGCGTTTCTTACCATTGGCAGCATAGGTATCTATCAGAAAGTCCACCATGCTATAAAGCTCCTTTTCGGTTACTTCCCCAGCAAAAAGCTCTGCCGTTTTTGCATCCAGACCTTTTGCCTTGCCTCCCACAAACAGGTCGTAGCGGTCATTCTGGCGCTTTATCACTCCGATATCGTTGACCAATGGCTCTCCGCATGCCGTTGGACAGCCGGTGTAGGCAGGTTTCAACGTAAAGGGAACCGGCTTTCCTGCAATGCGTCTGTTCAGCTCCTTCGCAATCGGCATGCCTTCCTCCAATTCCCCTTTACAGAAGTTGCAGGTGCGCAAGCTTTTTACATAATTCCCAACAGGATAGCATTCCAGTCCTGCTCCTTCAAAGGCAAGCACCGCTTCATCCAGCCTACTTTCAGGAATATCCACATAGAGCTGCTGAAAAGTTGTAAGCTCTATTTTCTCCTCTTCCTTCATGTATGAGGCAAGAACAAGTAACTGTTTGCTTGTCAGCTTGGAGCCAAAAGAAATCCCACCGTTGACCGCAAGCTTTATCGTTTTCTCCTCTGTCATCTGTCTACCCCTTTATTCCGTGATTTCGATTACATATGGGAAAGCATATACCTTGCCTTCCAATTTGAATTCACCCCAAAGCTTATACATGCCAGGCTTCGTGAAATGCGCCTCGAATACAGGCTCCGTTTCACTTGCAGGGTGAACGTGGATGAATTGCTCGAGCGCTTCATCCACTACTACCACATGTCCTAATGCTCCAAGATAGTTTTCGGGTTTTGCCCCGTTCAAGTCAAAGGTTAGGACCACATTTTCTTTTATCGAAAAGCTCTCCACATTCAGCGTTGCTTTATATCCATTCTGTTCTTTCGTCCAGTTTGTTTCTGCTTCCAGATGAGCATGGTCATCCTTATGCTCTCCATCGTCTTCATGACCCTCATGTTCCCCGACCATCAACGATTTCGGTTCAACCGTATACTCTAGATTGGTTGGCTTGATATCTACAAACGCCTGATACATGCCTTCTTCCAAATCTGCTTGAACCTCAAACGCGCCCGGATTCTTCTTTTCTGGATGCAGATGATGGAAGCTTTCCAGGTTTTCGCTGATTACGATAAGGTGCATCAGCTTTTCATGGTTCACGTCAAGCTCATCCATCGGGTTGCCATCCTGATCTTCAAGGGAAACGGTGATGGCTTCATCTTTCGTTACTACTTCCGTTTTCACCTCACTGGCGGACTCGCTGTCACCATGTTCTCCATGACCACCATGCTCTTCATCTTCACCTTTTGCATCCTCATCCCCATTTGCATGCTCCTCTGTTTCCGTCTCATGCTCGTCGTGATTGTTGGTCGCACCCTCATCCGCCGCAAAAAAGGAATAAGCAGTGTAGCCTCCTATAACAACCAATAAATAGATAACCGCGGAAAAAATCCATTTTTTCATCCTTTTCACCTGCTCTTTATAATTTTACTTTCTGCAATCTTAGTGCATTAAGCACAACAGACACGGAACTGAATGCCATTGCGGCCCCCGCTACCCAAGGTGCCAGGAATCCAAGTGCTGCGATCGGGATTCCGATGGTGTTATAGGCAAAGGCCCAGAAAAGGTTCTGTTTAATATTTTTGATGGTCTTTTTGCTCATCATGATGGCATCGGCAATACTGTTCAAATCACCGCGCATCAGGGTAATATCGGCGGCTTCCATAGCTACATCCGTTCCTGTGCCAATGGCCATTCCGATATCGGCCGTTACGAGGGCAGGTGCATCATTGATGCCGTCACCAACCATTGCCACCTTTTTCCCTTCAGCCTGAAGCTTTTTGATTTCCTCGGCTTTCTGCTCAGGCAGGACCTCTGCGATGACACGATCCACACCGGCAAGGTCAGCAATTGCCTGTGCTGTGCGTTGATTATCGCCTGTCATCATCACTATTTCCAAGCCCATATCCTTCAGTCGTTTGATCGCAGCAGCAGAAGTTTCCTTGATTGTGTCTGCAACAGCGATAATTCCTTTATAGTCGCCATCCACAGCAATCATCATCGCCGTTTTCCCATCAGACTCCAATGCCTGGATCAATGTCTCGGCATCGGTCAAATCAATGTCATGCTTTTTCATGAGCCTGCGTGTTCCAACCACTACTTTTCTCTCTTGTACAACTGCTTCGATCCCATATCCCGGAATTGCTTCAAATGCCGTGGAATCTCCAAGTACAATTCCTTTTTCCTTGATTCCATCCACCATCGCCTGTGCCAAAGGATGTTCGGATTGCTTTTCCGCAGTCCCTACCATACGCAGGATTTCCTCTTCATCACCTTCGTTGACCAGCAGAACATCTGTCAATACAGGTTTTCCGTTTGTGACCGTACCCGTTTTATCCAGTACCACCGTTGTGATGCGGTGCGTCTGTTCCAAATGCTCGCCGCCTTTGAAAAGAATACCGAGTTCAGCCGAGCGACCGGAACCGGCCATAATGGATGTTGGCGTAGCCAGCCCAAGTGCACATGGGCAGGCGATTACAAGTACAGCAATCAGGTTTACCAAGGCACCTGCAAAGTTTCCGGGATCCACGATAAAGTACCATACAAGGAACGTTAGTATGGCAATTCCAACTACTATCGGAACAAAAATCCCCGAAATCTTATCTGCCAGGCGCTGAATTGGAGCCTTAGAGCCTTGCGCCTGTTCCACAATCCGAATGATTTGTGCCAGCGCCGTTTCACGCCCGATCTTTGTTGCTTTCATTTTCAGAAACCCATTTTTATTCATAGTAGATCCGTAGACCGTATCACCGATCTGTTTGTCTACAGGAATACTTTCACCCGTCAGCATCGATTCATCGACAGCTGATTGGCCTTCCAGAATCTCTCCGTCCACCGGTAGTTTCTCGCCAGGTTTCACGGATAGAATATCCCCAACCATTACTTCCTCTAAAGGAACTTCCATCTCTTTGCCGTCCCTTAGCACCAATGCGGTTTTTGCCTGTAGACCCATCAGCTTTTTAATCGCTTCTGAGGAACGTCCTTTTGCTCTCACTTCGAAAAGCTTTCCTAAAATAATGAGCGTAATGATAACCGCACTTGCTTCAAAATAAAGCTCCACCATATGGGCACCATTTCCGATAGATGCGATGGATAGATAAAGACTGTAGAAGTAAGCCGCACTTGTTCCTAGCGCTACCAGCACATCCATATTCGCACTTTTGTTTTTTAGCGCTTTATAGGCTCCTCTATAAAACTGCCAACCGATGAAAAATTGGACTGGAGTCGCCAAAGCCAGCTGCACCCACGGGTTCATCAGCATATCGGGCAAGTAGATGAACGAAGTAAAGGAAAAGTGGCTTACCATCGCCCATAGTAACGGAATGGTGAGAATCAGGGAAAACAAAAATTTCCCTTGCTGTTTCTCCAGCTCCTTCTGCCTGAAATCCTCTGCGCCTTCATTTTTTTCCACTTTTACCGTTGCGCCATATCCGGCTTTCTCGATTCGCGCAATGATATCTGATGGTGTAAGTCTGGATGGATTATATTCGACAGTACCCCTTTCCAACGCCAGGTTGACTGTTGCCGTATTAATGCCGTCGAGCTTGTTAAGTACCTTTTCTATTCTGCTTGAGCAGGCGGCACACGTCATTCCGGTAATGAGAAACTCCGCTTTTTCTTTGACCACTTCATATCCCAAGTCCTGGATTTTTTTCTCGATGTCCTGTGAACTCACTTCGTCAGGATTGTATGTTACTGAGGCGTTTTCCAACGCAAGGTTTACATTGGCCGTTTCCACACCCTGCAGCTTGTTCAGGCCCCTCTCAATTCTGGTGGAGCAGGCGGCACACGTCATTCCCACTATTTGCATTTGGGTTTCTTTTGATTTTTGACTCATAGCTTTCAACCTCCCATATACCTGTATGGGGTATATTTTATTGGTAAGAAAACGCGCTTTGCAAAAAGCACGCTGTTTCTCGTTATTCTACTTCATAGCCTTCTTCGTCGATTGTTTCTTTGATCTGGTCAAGTGTTACATCTTCACTCTTATATTCAACTGCCACTGTACCGGACGCAAGGTCCACTTTCACAGAGTTTACGCCAGTCAATTCGCCAACGCTACCTTCTACCGCTTTTACACAATGCCCACAGGACATCCCACTTACTTTTAACGTTACTTGTTCCATTTCTCCATCTCTCCTCTATGTTTACTTCATTAATCTCTTTACGGTTACTAATAGTTCATCAATGACTTCCGTGTCGCCTTCTTGAATTCTCTCGACCACACAGGACTTCATGTGGCCTTCAAGAAGCAGCTTTCCGACGCCGTTCAAGGCGGATTGGATCGCAGCGATCTGGGTCAGCACATCATCACAGTACGTATCCTCTTCAATAAGGCGCTTCACTCCTCTGACTTGCCCCTCAACACGGTTCAGTCGGGAGATCAGGCTTTTCTTGACTGTCTCCGAATGGTGGCTTTTCCGCTCCCCATTATCGGTATGGCAGCACTCGCTTGATTCTGGATCTTGATTTAAAATAGGTTCTATTGGAAGGTTTTCCATGGTTGTTGACCTCCTCTCGATATTAAAGTAACATACCCCTATACGGTATGTAAAGCCTAAAGTTTTATCATTTAAAATTATTTATTTGTGAGGAAGCGTTCAAATATGTGGAGAGAATTTATTCTGGACTGGCTGGATATCGCTGGGCCATTTGCCGTTTTACTTAGTATTATCTTCAATACCATCATCAGCATTCTCGCATTTGTTCCAAGCATTTTTATTACTGCGGCTAATATTGCCTTTTTCGGCTTTTGGGTGGGCACTCTCGTTTCATTTGTTGGCGAGTCGGTTGGTGCAGTTGTCAGTTTCCTGCTTTATCGGAAGGGATTGAAGAGTTTTTCTCCTATGGCACTTGATCGATATAAATGGCTGGTCCGTTTGCAGGAAACTGAAGGATACCGAGCGTTTTTGTTGGTGTTGGGACTCCGGCTTTTTCCGTTTGCACCATCAGGCCTCGTCACATTGGCTGGTGCAACAAGCAGGATCAGCCTGATTCACTTTGCCATCGCCAGCACACTAGGAAAAATCCCCGCTCTGCTCCTGGAAGCCTACTCCGTCTATCAGGTGCTCGAATGGGGCCTTGAAGGGAAAATCATCCTCACCCTGTTTTCCATAGGGGTGGTGGGTATGCTGTTCTTTAGAAAAAGATAGGGGCCAGACCCCGTCCGGAAATCTGGAAAAGCCCCCTCCAAGTTGCAGTGGAGGGAGCTTTGTTGGGAATGTGCCTATATTTTCCGATTGTTAGAATGAATTGGATTTCTGTTAGAATGTTTTGCAAATTTGTTAGAATGATCCAGGAATTTGTTAGAATTGGGCCAGCAATTATTAGAATCACATTAAAAGTGCATCTTTTTGCAGTCCGAGACCATCCATTTTCCATCTATTAGCATAGAAACCTCTACTTTATCAACTCTTTTATGGCATAAACTTTATTAATCAAACAAAATCAACACATTTTCTACCTTTAAACGTAACGGGCACTCGCTATAGCCTCTCAATCAACCAGTCCCTCACCCACATGTTCTAGCAAGAAGGCGGATCGGTCCTTCCCATAGAAACCTAGGTGATGCAAAGGTCTTGTCATGGCAACATATAGGAGTTTCACATCGATTTCCGTTACTGTATAGACCTCATCGAGCATACATAGCAGGACCGCATCGAACTCGAGCCCTTTTGCAAGCTGTGCATGTACAATGACGACGTCCTTCTGATTGATTTCTTGATTTTCCTTCAGCAGCTGGACAGACAAGCCTGTATGCGTCCGGAAAAGCGACTCGATCTTCCCACATTCTTTCTCCGTCTTCCCGATGATGGCGATCGTTTTCCGGCCCTCCGCATATAGCTTGTCAATATCGCGAGCCATTCCTGCCACCATTTCCGCATCATTGTTTGTCCACTCCACAAACACAGGCTTCGTACCATGCCTTACCACCGGCTCCACGCGAGGCAGTTCAAATGGAAGCAGCGCCAAAATGTCATTGGCTGCCTGCATGATTTCCACCGTTGTCCGGTAGCTTTTCTGGAGAGTTGTGTAAGCTGCTCTTGGAAAAATCTCTTCCTTCACCTTATTCCAGTCCTGAATGCCGCGATAGGAATGGATGCCCTGCGCCAGGTCCCCTACTATCGTAAACATGTCCGTTTCCAGGGCACTTTTCAAAGCAGCCAATTGGAAGTAGCTGTAGTCCTGCGCTTCATCGATCACCACATTCCTTGCACGCAGGTCCTTATCGATTCCGAACAGGTGATGCTGGAGGTAAAGAAGCCCCGCCAAGTCTTCGAGTTCATAGTTTTTCTGTTTATGTAATTTGATCTGGTGGTTGATGAAATATCGGATCTGATAGTCATCCAGATACGCTTTTGCGTATTTCGCAAATCGCTCCCGGTCTGTGACAAGCTGTTCATAATAGTAGAAGAGTGTGTGCTTGGGAAGCTTTTTTATAAAGGCATTCACAGCCGTCCGTGATTCCTTCATGATCTCATTCACGAGCTCATCCTTTTTGTCCATCGCTTTTGTCACATAGCTTTTCCGCTTTGCCGGATCAAGGTTGGAATTGAAAAGAGCCTTATCCAGCTTGTGGTCGTAGAACTTTTCAACCTTGAGTATGAGCGTTTTCTTCTCGGTTCGGACGTAGTTCTGCAGGACTTCCTTCACCTTTCCGATACGCCTGTAATAGGGGAGGTAGGTATATTCCCGCTTGATCAGCTGCTCCATTCTCTCAGCAGTATAGAGCTTGAATTTCTCGGTCAGGTAGAAATCTTCCCTAGGCAGCAAAGTCTCAAGAATATCTGCCAGATAGGCATCCATTATCTCCTTAAACTCCAATGATCCTTTGAAGCTTGCCAGCCACTGCACCATTTCCGGGTCCTCATACTCGTGGTTGATAAACCCCATCAGCTTCTCGTTCGGCGGTCGAAGTTTTATTTTCTTGCCGATACAGCTTTTCACATAGTCGATAAAAGTGGTCTGTAAGATCCGGTCCACCCCGAGCTCCGGGAGAACCTCGGAGATATAGTCGATGAATAGATTATTCGGTGCCAAGATCATCAGCTGCTCCGGACGGAAATGCTCCTGGTAGGTGTAGATGAAATAGGAGATCCGGTGCAGGGCAATCGTCGTCTTCCCGCTCCCAGCCGCTCCTTGGACAATGATTGGCTTATTGAGATCCGCGCGAATGATCCGGTTCTGTTCTTCCTGGATGGTCGATACGATATCGGTCAGACGGTTGCTTGAGCTTCCCGACAAAGATTCCTGCAGAAGCTCATCGGTTGTTGTCAAATCAACATCCCTGATTTCCTGCAGCTCCCCCTCTTCCATGATGTATTGGCGCTTCAAGGAAAGATAGCCATCATAGACTTCTCCCTCCGCCTCATATTGGACGTCCCCAAGTCTGCCGTCATAGTATAGATTCGCAATAGGAGAACGCCAGTCCACAATGATGGGATCCTGTGTTTCTCTATCAAACAGGGAAGCTTTGCCGAAGTAGAGGATCTCTTCCTGGCCTTTCCCCTCCCGTTTATAATCAACTCTTGCAAAATAGGGCTTATGGTAGATTTTCTTTAAGCTGCGAATTTCTTCTTGGGTCCGCTGCAAAAGGTTGGCGTTGGTCAGCATGTTCATGTAGCTGAAACTGCTGTCCTTGAAGTCCATCCCTTCGAGCGCTTCCTTGAAACTTGAGCGAAAGGACTCCTCGTCCATTTCAGACGCCTTGATGACAATATCCATGTATTTCTTCGTAAACAAAAGCCGTTCGACTTCCTGATTGAATTCAGGATGCTTCTTCTTTTTTTCTCCCAACCTCTTCACACTCCTTGCTTGTTTTGGAGACGCAAAAAACCATGAACTAGAGAAAACTCCATTCATGGTACAATCCTTGGGTTACATTTTTCAAAGTACGCAACGCTCTTATGTTCTTTTTTAGCCGGAAGAATCATTATAAACGCTTACAAGACAATTTGCAATTTTCTTTTTTATCTGTTAAACACCGCGGTTGATTTCCGCACTAGGCGCAGCGACCCAAGGGGCGGTGCTGGAGCCTCCCGCAGGAGTCTTCGCCTATTGCTCCAATCAACAGCTATATACGGAAAGATACTTTGTTTACAGAAGCACTTACGTTAATCATTGAAACCATTAGGAAAAAAATAAAAGCTGGTTTATCTGCCGCCCCTGTTGGTTGAAGCGTAAGGGGTGAGACTCCTGCGGGAGCAGCGTGTCAAGGGAGACCCCACAGGCGCTTTAGCGCCGAGGAGGCTCCCGAGGCCGCCCGCGGAAAGCGAACCCCTGAAGCGGAAACCAACAGGTTCAACGTGGACAGATTATTACCAAGGTAGCCTTAAATAAAATAACCCTTGTCTATCTGCTCTGTCATATGTAAACTTTAAATATGTTTAAGTTAACATATGACCTAGGAGTGAGACAAAAATGACTTGGAAACAGCTTGCGGATAAAGTGATTGGTGGTTATTTCCTTACAACGGATGAAGCACTTCAGATTCTTACGGAAAGTGATGAAAATGTGCTGGAGCTCGTTCATGCTGCCTATCAAATCAGAAAACATTATTATAGCAACAAAGTAAAACTCAATTTAATCATTAATGCAAAAAGCGGACTTTGCCCGGAGGACTGCGGATACTGCTCCCAATCGATGAAAGCAGATACGGAAATTGACAGTTATCCTTTAGTCAGTAAACAGGTAATCGTCGAAGGGGCCAGGGAAGCCAAGAAAAATAAAATCGGCACCTATTGCATCGTGATGAGCGGAAGAAAGCCGACCAATCGGGATGTCAACACGGTGGTGGCAGCTGTTCAGGATATCAAAAAAGACATTGAAAGCATCAAAATCTGCGCCTGTCTTGGGCTTGTAAATGATGAACAGGCCCATCTTCTCATAAAAGCCGGGGTGGACCGCTTTAACCATAATATCAATACAAGCAAAGGGCATCATAGTGAAATCACGACGACACACCAATATGATGACCGGATCAGGACACTCGAAACCTTGAAGAATGCCGGAATTTCCCCATGCTCCGGCGTCATCTGCGGAATGGGAGAAACCTTGGAGGATATTGTAGAGATGGCGTTCAGTTTAAAAGACCTCCACGTGGATTCCATCCCGGTGAATTTTCTTCATCCTATTGAAGGAACAAAGCTTGAAAACCTCGATGATCTGACACCTCTGAAGTGTCTGAAGATCCTCGCCATGTTCCGCTTCGTCAATCCGACGAAGGAGATCCGCATCTCAGGCGGTCGTGAATACAATCTGCGCACTCTGCAAAGCCTGGGCCTTTATATGGCAAACTCCATATTTGTTGGTGATTATTTAACAACAAGCGGCCAGGCCTCCAAACAGGATTATCAGATGATTGAGGACCTCGGCTTTGAAATTGAAGAAAATGCTTTCGAGACGGAAAGTCAGCATTTCGCCAAAATATGATTAGAAGAAAGCCTGCGTCATCCTTTCGTGATGAGGCAGGCTTTTACTTAATTTGCAGCCAGAGAATACTGTTCATTGAGCAGTGCCAGGCGATAGCGTGATAATACCACTGTCATCACACCTTGTTGCACCGCCGGGTCATGATTTTTGAAATGTTCTGCGGCTTCCTCGTTTTCCGCCTGAAAGATGACAATCCCAAAACCTGTTGAGTCTGTCTGGTCGGTTCTGCCAGCTAGGATCACGACACCCTTTTCTACATTCTCTTTTAGATATTGAAAGTGCGCAGATACGATATTCCCCTCTTCTTCTGTCCAGTTCGCTGCTTCATAAAGTCTTTCCGGTAAGCGCAATACATAAATATAAGTATTCAATTGTTTTACCCCCTTATTGTCTGTATCATTAATTCTCCATTTCCAGTCCAATAACCTTTAATAAAGAGGCGCCATTAAACACCGCTGTTGATTTCCGCACTAGGCGCAGCGACCCAAGGGGGCGATGCTGGAGCCTCCTCAGGCTTCGACTTGCGGGGTCTCCAGCATACCGCTGCCTCCCGCAGGAGTCTTCGCCTATTGCTCCAATCAACAGCTAGATTCACTAGTCTTTAACAGAGCCAACAAAATAATTCTCATGTTTTACCAAATGGTGTATAATTATATTGAAATATTTCGAAATTTAAATTAATTTTTAGCATACTGGGGGATTATTCACGTTGGTAAACTACGAAAAGAAGCATCTTTATATGATGGGCGCCATCGCCGTATTAATTTTGACACCTTTCTACATACTTGTTGGGCCATTTATTTTTCAGGGGATCCTGTTTGATGATGTCAGCGTCTGGCTTCTTCAGACTCCGATGACCGCCTATGGACTGTATGGGATTTCTGCCCTGATGCTTGTATTGGGGTTATTCATTTCATCCTTTTTTGTTAAAAGGGCGGTTTATTTCACGAGCCTTGGATTGGTATTGGCTGGAGTTTTATTTGTGATGGGGACCTACTCCTTCAAATCTTTGAGCACAGAGGAAATTGCCTGGGGAGAACCGTTTTCTTTTAAAACCCATACCTATTCCTGGGAGGAAGTGAAAGAGGTCATTCTGGTTTCACCTCCTACCGAGGAAGAAAAGCACACCATGGTGTTTTATTTTAAAGATGGGAAAGAAGTGACATTTGTCAGAAATAATGAGTTTCAGGCAGAGTTCTCCAACTTTAATACTGCAAAAAGACAGTACAAATTTCCTTTTAAAGCAAGTGAATGACAGAAGAAACTAGCCTATTGGAACGATTTATTGAATGTTGACAGGATACTCCCCTCCTTATGGAGAATCTACTATCACCAGGATCATCATGTAAGGTGACAAGCAGTTTCACATAACTATAGGAGGTAGAGAAAATGGAATTTCTATTTGTATTGCTTATCCAACTGTTCATTGGTGGGATTATCGCATTCGGGGTTTTCGGAATCATTCAAGTTCTATTACCAAAATTCAATGCACTTTACCTGCTAGGACTACTCTATGGTGCCGGAAGTGTGTTCGCCATGTTCAACAGCTGGAAGCAGGAATGGATTCTCTTTACTATTCTCGCTATCATCGCATTATTTGCCATCCTTACTGTAAGATTTTATCGCTATATTTATCAGCTGACAGAACAAAAAGCCAATGATTTTAGAGAAATAAAACTATAAGGTTGGCTGAAAAGCCTCCAATAGTATCGAGGCAAGGAGACATCACGTTTCCTTGCCTCGTTTTTGTTTTACGATACGTTCATCCCAATCACTCCTCCGCCCTGCATATACACTGCCATCTTTGGGGTATATAAGGAAATAGGAACCAGGCAGGACCAGAGGAGGAAAAAGAGTGATGAAACTATCAAATGAATTTATAGAAGAAGTGGTGAAGGCATGCAGGCCTTTCGCCTCCCGGGGCAGGGTTATCGACCATATTCCCGATCTGGATCAGTCCCATCTTACCAATCTCGGGGTAACTATTGTCACGCTCGATGGGGAGATCTATTCAGCGGGGGAAGATCAGGACAGTTTTTCCTTTCAAAGTATTTCAAAAGTCGTTCTTCTTTTAATGGCGTTAGAGGATTTCGGAAAGGACATTGTCTTCCAAAAGGTCGGCATGGAACCGACAGATGATCTGTTTAATTCCATTTCCCACTTGGAAGAATATGAAGGAAGCCGGCCTCATAATCCGTTGATCAATTCAGGGGCAATCGCGACTGCAAGTTTGATCAAGGGCAGTACGGTGGGAGACCGCTTTGAAAGGGTGCTGGAATTCCTCCAAAAGATCACGGAGGACAGCAAGATTGACATGAGTGAGGAAGTTTACCGGGCTGAATGTAAAAACGGTGCTCGCAATAAGGCTTTGGCATATTTCATGGAAAGCACAGGAGTTTTGTCCAACCAGGAGTCAGATGATGCACTGGACCTATATAATCGAGTGAATTCCATCGAAATCAATTCATTGGCCCTTGCAAAGATAGGCTGTTTTTTATCCAATCACGGAAGATTAATCGGACGTAAAAAACAGATTATCCAACCTGAAAATGTTCGAACAGTAAAAGCCATCATGCTGACATCCGGGATGTACAATGAATCCGGAACCTATGCAGTGGAGGTCGGTTTCCCTCTAAAAAGCGGGGTGTCCGGAGGTATAGTCGGAACCGTACCCGGCCGCATGGGCATCGGGATTATCGGTCCTGCCATTAATAAAAAAGGAAACAGCTGTGCTGGAGGCGAAGCGCTGCGGATTCTCTCCAGCGACCTCGAATTAAGCCTTCTTCATGACCGCAACGTCAAAAATTTATAGCAATAAAAAAAGCTCAGAGTCCCTGAGCTTTTTTTCATCTAACCATTCACGACTGTTCCGCCATTCACATGAATCATCTGCCCTGACACATAGGTGGAATCGTCCGAAGCCAAGTAAACATAGGCTGGTGCAAGCTCCGAAGGCTGTCCTGGACGTCCCATCGGAGAGTCGGTGCCGAAATCCTCCACATCTTCTCCCGGGAAGGAAGCAGGGATTAAAGGCGTCCAGATCGGGCCAGGCGCCACTCCATTGACTCTGATTCCGCTTCCTACGATATTGACGGATAGGGAACGCGTCAGCGCGACAATCGCTCCTTTTGTTGCAGCATAATCCATCAGAACCGGCTGTCCTTTATACGCCACGATTGATGCCGTATTGATAATGGAGCTTCCTTCTTTCAGATAGGGCATGGCAGCCTGGATAAAATAGAAATAGGAAAAGATGTTCGTCTGGAAGGTTCGGGTCAGCTGATCGGATGAGATATCCTCGATTTTCTTCTGGTAATGCTGCTCAGCGGCATTATTCACAAGAATATGTAGACCTCCGAGCTCCTCCACCGTCTGCTTTACTACATCTGTACAAAAACTCTTCTCCCCGACATCCCCGGAATACAGAATACATCTTGTTCCGTAGTTCTCCACCAGACGCTTCGTTTCCTTAGCATCCTCATGCTCGTCCAAATACACGATACTTACATTGGCCCCTTCTTTTGCAAAAGCGATGGCAACCGCCCTGCCAATGCCACTGTCGCCACCGGTGATGATGGCATTTTTCCCCTCGAGTTTCCCACTCCCTTTATAGGAGGGATTATCAAAAATCGGTTCAGGTACCATTTTATGTTCATCACCCGGCTGCTTTTTCTGCTCCTGTGCCGGCTGTCCGTCTGTTTGCCGTTGTGTAATATCCTCTTTTGCCATCTCTATTCTCTCCTTTTCCACTTCATTTAATTGGAAGAAGCAGCCCTTGTCGGAGGCTGCTTTGTTATTAGGTACATATCAGCTTAGTTGGAATTATTGGAGTTGTCTGAGTTGTTGGAACCGTTTCCACCCTTTTTGCCGATTTCTGCAAAGTGTTCTGTTCCATACTTCTCTTTTACTTTTTCTCCACCTTTTCTCCCTGCCTCTTCACGGCTCATATTTCCGCCGCTGCTGTCGCTGCTGTTACTGCTACTGTTGGTGGAGCTGCTATTGCTGTTGTTGCTGCTGTTCCCGCTGTTGCTGTTGTTTCCGCTGTTGCTGCTGTTTCCGCTGTTGCTGTTATTCCCGCTGTTGCTGCTGTTTCCGCTGTTGCTGTTATTCCCGCTGTTGCTGCTGTTTCCACTGTTGCTGTTGTTCCCGCTGTTGCTGTTGTTCCCGCTGTTGCTGTTGTTTCCGCTGTTGCTATTACTGTTATTGTTATTGTTATTGTTGTTGTTATCATTATTGTTATTACTATTATTGTTGTTAGCCACTTTATCCATCTCCTCTTTTCATATTTAGTATGTTTTGTTCCACTCGTTCACTTCGCGTTCCGCTTCTTCTTTTGATTTTCCATACCGTTCTTGAATTTTACCTACTAGCTTGTCGTGATCTCCCTCTACCTGCTGAAGATCGTCATCTGTGAGATTGCCCCATTTCTTCTTAGCGTCGCCTTTCATCTGGTTCCACTTTCCTTTCATGGTTGCCTGATTCATGAAAATCACCTCCCAAATGTTTAGTTGTGACATTCTAGCTAGCTTGTCACTAGTTACTGAATTCCACCTTTGACAGTTTTAAAACATGTATTTTCGCTTGTTCCTGAAATTGATTCCATCTTCCTACAATATTTCCCGAAATAATTTTTTTTGTTTAACATTCTGAACCTTGGGGAATTACCTTCTATGTAGACGTTGAAAAAATTTACCAAAAACAACTATCGAGGAGGAACTTATTATGTTATGGACCGTATTTGCTGTATTAATCGTACTTTGGATCTTGGGATTCGCAATGGAAATTGGGGGAGGACTTATTCATATCCTTCTTGTACTTGCGCTACTGGCAATTGTATTCAACTTATTTTCAGGACGTCGTCTAGTCTGACCGCGGACATAGAACATGGGGACAAGTTGACTGGCTCCATATGGAAAAACCAGTGGAGTCAGTCAGAAAACAGCTATCATATTGATTATCCATTTTAGAAAAAAATACTACGTTTAGTTTGGAATGGCTTAGGGAAAACCAATCATAAGCTTTTAATAAATGGTGAGGAGGCAGCCGCATATGTTATGGACCGTATTTGCAGTTTTAATCATTTTATGGTTACTTGGATTCGCATTTGATGTAGCAGGTAACTTAATCCATATCGTTTTAGTAGTAGCACTTATCGCGTTGGTCTGGAATCTATTCACTGGACGCAGACGGCCGTAGATAGAGGAAAAAGAAAAGCTGGCAGCTATCGGAATTTCACCGATAACTGCCAGCTTTTTTTATTATTTTGTTAAAGTATCCGTTAATACCGGTACAACCTGCTTCTTACGGGAAACCACTCCACGCAGTAGTGCTGTATTGTTTTCCAGTGTTACGTTGTAGGCCTTCTCCACAGCTGCCGTCTCTTTTCCAAGAGTCAATGCAACAGAATCATTTGTCAGGATATCAGTTACGACAAATACAAACAGGTCCAAGCCTTTGTTCGCGATCGTATTAAGGATAGCCAGCTCCAGCTCTTCCTGAAGCTTTAATACGTCTGCCGTATCCACTGTGTTCACCTGTGCGATCTCCACTTTGTAATCGCCCATCTGGAACTCTTTTGCATCGAGTGTGATCAACTGCTCGACGGTCTTGTCACTCAAGTCAGCTCCAGCCTTCAGCATGTCCAAGCCATAGCTGTTCGCATCCACACCCGCAATTGCTGCAAGTTCATTTGCCGCCTGTACGTCCTGCTCAGTGCACGTCGGGGATTTGAATAGTAGGGAGTCAGAAATAATGGCGGAAAGCATCAAGCCTGCAACCTCTTTCGTGATTTCCACATTGTTTTCTTTATAAAGCTTGTTAAGAATCGTAGCCGTACATCCAACCGGCTCCGCACGATAGTACAACGGGTCGCTTGTCTCAAAGTTCGCAATGCGGTGGTGGTCGATAACCTCCAGCACGCGAACCTGATTAATGTCGCTCACGCTTTGCTGGAATTCGTTGTGGTCTACAAGAATAACTTCCTGCACTTCGTTTGCTGCAGTCTCGATTAATCGAGGTACTTCCGCATTGAAATGCTTTAGCGCATATTCTGTTTCCCCGTTCAATTCACCAAGGCGAACCGGTTCAGCGTCCATTCCCAACTGCTTTTTCAGTTCTGCATACGCAATAGCGGAACAGATGGAATCTGTGTCCGGATTTTTATGTCCTAATATAAATACTTTTGACATGGTATATTCTCCTTGCATCGTTATCTTTTTAATAGAGCTATCCGTTGATTCCTTGATAGCTTTTCCTCTTTGAATTTTACCTTAAATGTGGGAGATTTTCAAAAGAGTATGTGAAATTCTTATGTTTAAGAAGAGAATATCATTAGATGAATATCCTAGATAGAGGATAATTGGATAAAATAGCTAATAATAATTTAGGAGACATTTGCATAAGGGAGGCATAGGATGAAGACATTTTTTATTTCATTATTAATCGTCATTGCGACATTAGCTTCAGGATGTTCTAAACCACCTTCATCCCCACAGCAGGCAGTGGATACGAAAACGAGCCAACGTATCAAACCGCCTGAAATTCAGTTGGTACTAACGGATGATGCTTTACTCTATTCCGAGCCCGGGTCATATGATTGGACGGAAAGGAACGGAGATATAGAAGAAAGTGTGACCGTTGAAGCCGATACTCCAAAAATTATCGGTGCAAGAATGGATGCAGTTTACCTGGAACCGGAAGAAAAAGTGGCGATTAAATTTGATTCAGATTTCGTTCCGGAACTGCAGGTGTTTGTTCATCTTGAAGATCGAAATACCGAGGAAGTGGCTCTAGAGGGAAATACTATTATTCTCCCTTCAGAGAAAGGCCGTTATATTTATGAAGTTCACGGGGAATGGCCGGAGGGAAACGCAAGTTATATTTTTGTGGTGGAAATAAAATAAGGAATGGTCCATTAACCTAGGGACCATTCCTCTTTTATTTCGCATCATTTGGCTGAAAACGATAACTCAATTCGATTTTCTCCAACGCTCTCCACCCTTTTATCACTTTCTACTATTCATACTAACCGAATAGTGTCAATGATTCATGGAATACGGGTTGGAAAAACAAAACTTTTATACTACAAATGGTCTAATGTACGGATACTCCGTCGATAATTGTCGAAATTTCACACTTTACTAGGGAGCCTGTACCCCATTTAAAATACACACTTTTTTTCAAGGGGTAGAGGTACCAAGTTTATTTTTCTGAATATTCTTATAAGAATTTGTACTGCTGGAATTTCCTCCTTACTATGTAGTTTAAGGGTGTTATTTAGCTATCCGAAACTCTACATAATAGGAGGAACAATATGAAAAAGAACTTTCTTTTCAAAACTTCAATTGCAGGCATGCTTGTCTTTTCTGCTTTGGCCCCTGTCGGACTTGCCCATGACGCCTTGGATGAAACGGGTTTAATCAAAGGGGACCGTACTTACTATGACGATCTTGCTGTTCCTCAGATGAAAGGAAGCAAAAACTTAAAACACTTATATGAAGCCGCAGCTCCTGAGATGAACGTGATTCGTGAAGACGGCAAGCAGAATTCCTTTGCAGATGTCTATTCCCATAAAGGATTCGCCTATGTTGGCACCCATACGCGCAATGGCGGGAACGGCGGCGTGCGTGTTCTTGATCTGAAGGATCCTTCCAATCCAAAAGAGGTAGCCGTTTTTGCCCATAATGATATACCAGGAACCTGGCACGAAAAAGTAATCGTGAAGTCGGTCAACACCGCTGATTTTAAAGGGGATTTGGCTGTCGTAAGTGTGCAGCAGCTGAACCGGAATAACCCAGATTCCCAAGGAGGCTTTTTACTTTATGACGTAACCAACCCTTATGAGCCTCAGAAGTTGGGATTCTGGGAAGTGACCAAACAAACTACCGGTACACATGAGCTTTATTTGACGATGCAAGGCAACAAGGCATTGGTGCTTGCAGCAAGCCCTTACGCCGACTATTACAGCCACGGGGAAGCACGTGACTTCCAGGTAGTTGATGTATCCAACCCTTCGAAACCGACAACATTATGGCAGTTCGATCCACGCAGCGTACCAGAGGTCGGAACCGACTTTAACGGCTACCATTGGGATTCCCCGGACGGAAAAACCCGTCCAGTGTTCAACCATAGTGTCATCGCAGACAATAATGGCCGCTACGCTTATGTCTCCATGTGGGATTTAGGAACGGTGATTTTTGATATGAAGAATCCTGAAAAACCAGTGTATTTAGGACGGACTCAGTTTGCCACCGACCAGCAGGGTTCCGCCCACTCCGCCGCCTTGGCTAAAGGAGATACCATTCTGATCGAAACACGTGAGGTCTATCAGCCGCTTAAATCCGGCTTTGAAGCAGCATTCGGCTATACGCGTATTTTTGATATCAGGGATAAGACAAACCCTGTATTGCTGAGTGAATTCAAGACAGATCTGACCACCGATATTCCAGAAGATGCACCACCTACTTATGCGACCTTCTCCAACACGGTTCATGATCCGAAAGTGCATGGCAATACGCTGTACCTAAGCTATTACGCCGGTGGTGTGATTGCCGTGGACATCACCAATCCATCCGAGCCGACCGAAATCGGCCGCTATACACCGGAAAGTGCGAACGTCTGGGGCGTGTTTGTGGACAGGAACTTCGTGCTTGCTTCTGACATGGGTTCTGGATTGAAGGTATTGTTGAAGAATAATGGGAACGGGAATAAGTCTAATCGGATTTTGGAGTAGAATATGGTTGAAAATAGCGAGCGGGATGAATTTTCCCGCTTGTTTTTTGTTTTTGGAGAAGGATAACACTAGTCTATAACATATTGAACGAATGGTTTTCCAAGTCCAACGTAATCAAAGTGACCCTGCCTCAGAATGATTGCTTTTGGTTTGCTGCCTTGCCATTCCCAACCAAACTAAAAACACCTGATATGTTTGCTGATGGAGGATTGATTCGGGATTGGGAGGGTACTAGTCTTGTATGACAGGTTTAAGGAGGCTGAAAATGAAAGATGTAACCGTGAAAATGCCAAAATTCAGTAAGTCTTTATGGAGAGAATACCCTCCCCTCCCTTCTTTCCAACCCTTAAGAGAGAATATCATCACAGATGTCACGATTGTCGGGGCAGGAATCACGGGAATTACAACCGCCTATCTCCTTGCAAAAGAAGGGATTCAGGTTGTACTCGTGGATGCAGGAAAAGTAATCGCTGGAACAACCGGTTATACAACCGCGAAAATTTCCTCCCAGCATGGGTTGATATATAACGAGTTGATCCGGACGGTTGGCGAGGGTGCTGCAAAACAGTATTACAACGCAAATCAAAATGCCCTTTCTTTTATCAGAAAAACATCCAAAGAATTGAATATCGACTGTGAGCTGACCTCTCAGAATGCCTATGTTTACGCCTCTTCATCCACCACCGAAAAGGAAATCGAAAAGGAAGCAAAAGCATATGAGCGCCTTGGCCTGAATGGTGGTTATGCCGCAAGCGGTGATGTTGATCTTCCATTCGAGTGGAAGAATGCCATAGTGATGAGAGATCAGGCACAGTTCCACCCTGGCAAATACCTTCAGGGTCTGTTGGCTGAATTCCTACGGCTCGGAGGAAAGGTGTTTGAACAGACACGGGCAGAGGAAATCGAAAAAGAAAAACAGCCGCTTGTGAAAACGACAGAGGGCCATCAGATAAAAAGTAAACACGTCATTGTCAGTTCCCATTTTCCGTTTAACGACTTTGATGGGCTCTATTTTTCTAGATTGCATGTAGAACGTTCCTACGCGCTTGCGGTTAGAGTGCGTTCTGAGATACCGGATGGTATGTATCTCAGTGCGGACAAACCATCACGCTCGCTTCGCTATTCCCTCAATTCTGATTGCGAAAAGCTCCTGCTGCTTGGTGGGGAAGGACACCCTGTCGGCCAAAGCAAGCAGGAAACCCTGCAGAACTATGAAAAACTGGCCGATTTCGGCGATCGCTATTTCGGAGGTATTATTGATATCCCCTATCGGTGGTCTTCGCAGGACATCTTTACGCTCGACAAAGTCCCGTATATCGGACAAATGCGCACCGGCAACGATAGCGTGCTGGTTGCAACCGGCTATGCTAAATGGGGCATGACAAACGGAACAGCGGCTGCTTTGCTTCTTAAGGACTTGATCCTTCATCAAGCAAATCCCTACAAGGAGTTGTTTGATCCGAGCAGAAGCGAATGGAAGCCTGCCTCCATCAAAAGCTTTGTAAAAGAGAACACCAATGTTGCCAAAGAGCTTGTTAAAGGAAAAGCCAAACGCCATGATCGCCTGCTTGAAGACCTTGGCCCGGACGAAGGCGCACTGGTTAAGGTGGACGGAAAAAAAGTAGGCGCCTATATGGACTCCGACGGTCATTGCCACCTTGTACACCCAACCTGCACTCACATGGGTTGCGACGTTGAATGGAACAACGCCGAACGCTCCTGGGATTGCCCCTGCCACGCCTCCCGCTTCAACTACAAAGGAGAAGTCATCGAAGGGCCGGCAGTTAAGGATTTGTCGAAATTTGAAGGGGCCTGACCCCTTTTTCTTTCTCACTATAACAATTTAAAAAGTTCATTTTTCGACAATAGGCTGCATCCTATAGGATGTCTGGTTTTTGTTTGTCGTTTAATCAAACGTTTGTTTAAAAATAGCTATTTTGGTATATGGACTGCAGAGGGACTGGCACTATCCATATGCATGTAACATGTGGCTTGTACGGGGCTAAATTTTGTTAATCAATCCAAAATTGGCAATAATCTATCCGGAATATTCAGGAATCAATCCAAACCATGCCCTATTCAAGCCACTTCACCTATTAATCAATCCAAAATGAACCTTAATCCGTCCGGTTTCCAAATAAAGGAATACACAACCAACACATCCTCTCTGCACGTATCCTCCTTCCGCCACCAAAAAAAAAGGCGCCTACACCAAAGTGTAAGCACCCTTCTTATAATTTATATAAATCTGCCTGCTTCAGCATATCCGCCTCTCTTTTGGCACGGACGGTCTTTGTTTCCTCATCGATTCCCGTAAAAGGGTTAAGCTCCTTCGGGTTAGCATGCTCTTCCAATGGATCTACACGATAGGAGGGTTCAGTCTGCTCCTCCATGACGTAAATCGGCTTCGTACTTTCTACCGGCTTTCCTCTATGATTCGCTTCATCCACCAGTACGACAATTCTGCCGTTCTCGATATCCGTTGCATACATTGGCGCTTCCCGGTCGGATACTCCCATTTCAAGCAGACGGTTTCCGACACCTTCTGTTTCTTGTGCTTCATCCGGGATAATAGCGTGCTTTATCTTCTCCATGACGGAATCATCCTCAGGCTCCGTTGTTACCCTCTCAACATTGGTGCCCTCCGGAAAATCGGAGCTGCTCAATTTATGCTGGGATACAACTGAAATTTCGTTTGCAGTATAGCCATGGACGATCAGACCTTCCACCACATTTTTGGTTTCCAATTCCGAATCGTATACACCTAAAATTGTTTTTCTCATCTATAATTCCTCCTAGAAATGTAATAGTTGTTGTTATCTCTTACATTCCCCGGAGGCATTTTTTCCAAACGCGGATTACTAATTATTCGCCTTATCCAAACTGGGCTGCGTGAAGCCTGCTGTAAATCCCTTCCGCCTCGATCAGTTCTTCATGGCGTCCCTGCTCGGCAATTCCTTCCTTCGTGACAACCATGATCCGGTCGGCATTTTTGATGGTTGCAAGTCGGTGGGCGATAACAAGCGTCGTCCGGTCTTTGGATAGCTCTGTCAAAGATTCTTGAATGGCGCGTTCCGTCTCGGTATCAAGTGCAGAAGTCGCTTCATCCAGAATCAGGATTGGCGGATTTTTCAGGAAGATGCGGGAAATGGCCAAACGCTGCTTCTGCCCGCCGGATAGCTTCACTCCGCGCTCCCCAATTACAGTATCAAGACCATGAGGCTGCGAGGCAATAAACTCATCCAATTGCGAGCGGCGGGCAGCTTCCATAATTTCCTCATCTGTGGCATTGAGCTTGCCGTATGCGATATTTTCACGAACGGTACCGGAGAAAAGGAATACATCCTGCTGGACGATCCCGATCTGACTGCGCAGAGACTCAAGTGTCAGTTCGCGCGTGTCATAGCCATCGACCAGAATGCTTCCTTCCTCAAGCTCATAGAACCGCGGCAGCAGACTGCACAGCGTCGTTTTCCCGGCACCAGACGGACCGACAAACGCGACCGTCTCTCCTGCACGAATGTTCAAGTTAATATTCTTCAGCACCCGCTCCGTACCCTCATAGCCGAAAGAGACATTTCGGTAGTGAATTTCTCCTTCAAGTTCTGCTGCCACTGCCCCTGGTGCATCCGCGATATCCGGCTCCGTATCCAGAATTTCCACGTAACGCTTAAAGCCGGCAATCCCCTTCGGATAGCTCTCAATGACTGCATTGATCTTCTGAATCGGCCCCATCAAAACATTGGACAGTAAAATAAAGGCGACAAATTCACCATACGTCAAATCGCCACGGATGACGAAGAACGTACCGAACAACAGCGTGAAGAGGGTGACAAGACGCATCAGCATATAGTTCGCTGTCACGTTCTGTGCCATGATTTTATAGGATGCAAGTTTCGTATTCCGGTAGTTTTCATTGTTTACAGCAAATTGCTTCTGCTCATGCTTTTCATTGGCAAAAGCCTGCACAACACGGATTCCTCCGATGCTGTCCTCGACCCGGGCATTGATGTCTGCCACATCCGCAAACATCCTGCGGAATGTGCGAGTCATTTTTTTATTAAAATGGATGGCCAGCACCATCAGCAATGGAATGACCAAAAACGAAAGAATAGCAAGCTTCCAGTTGATGGACAGCATGAGCACAAACGAACCGATCAAGGTCATCAATGCGACGAACACATCCTCCGGTCCATGATGCGCCACCTCGCCGATTTCCTCGAGGTCCTTTGTCAGCCGGGAGATGGAATGACCGGTCTTATTGTTGTCATAATAGCTGAAGCTAAGCTTTTGCATATGTTGAAAAAGTTTGCGGCGCATATCGGTCTCGATGTTTATTCCAAGCATATGCCCCCAGTAGGTCACGACAAAGTGCAGACATGTGTTGATTGCGTATATCGCCATCAGTCCGATGCAGGCCCAGACAATGAGCGTCCAGTTTGATTCCGGCAAGAGTCGGTCGATTACCTGATTGACCGCCAGTGGGAAGGCAAGTTCCAGCAGCCCAACCAATACAGCGCAGGAAAAGTCCAGGATAAACAGCCATTTGTATGGCTTATAGTAAGAAAAAAAACGTAGCAACACGCTTTTCCCTCCTTTTTTCTATGTATTTTTTTTCTATATTGTACCTGTAAATCTCATATTCTAGTATCATTTTCTTCGGGACACTAATGATAATGATTTTCAATTAATACTACTATACTACTCCCGATCCTCCTCCGTCAACGGCTCTTTCTAGGAATACAGCGGCAAGTTGTGTTATAAAGAATACAACCAGACTTGAAGAATAATCCTATTTTTACAGAACAGGAGAAATAGCGATGACCAAAATATTGATTGTGGAAGATGAAAAGAAAATTGCGCGGGTTCTGCAGCTTGAACTGGAGCATGAAGGCTATGTAACGGATGCTGCCTTTACCGGCTTAAGCGGACTGGAAAAATTCAAAGAAGGCTGTTGGGACCTTGTCCTCCTTGATGTCATGCTTCCTGAGCTTAGCGGCATGGAGGTTTTGCGCCGGATACGTGCCACCGGCTCCACCACACCGGTCATCCTTCTGACAGCGAGAAATTCCATTCCGGACAAAGTCAGCGGACTGGACCTGGGTGCGAACGATTATATGACGAAGCCATTTGAGATCGAGGAGCTGCTTGCAAGGGTCCGGGCGACCATCCGTACGGTGAGTGCCCGACCGGATACTAGCGACATCCTCACGTTTCATGACCTTTCCGTCAATGAAAAGACGAGAGAAGTGAAACATCTGGACGTACAGATCGACCTGACCCCAAAGGAATTTGAGCTGCTCGCCTTTTTTATCAAGAATAAGGGCCAGGCACTCAACCGGGAACAGATCCTTACAAAGGTATGGGGCTTCGACTATTATGGCGACACCAATATTGTGGATGTATATGTGAGGCATCTTCGAAAAAAACTGCCCATCACAGAATCCCTTCAGACCATCCGCGGCGTCGGGTATCGCCTAAAGGAGTAAATGATGAAGATAAAAAGTAAAATCCTCCTATTCTCGAGCGTCTGGCTCGTCATCATGCTTCTTTTCATTAACGGAGCTATCTATTTCCTTTTTCAAAAAATCATTTTTGACAATGAAGTCAGCCGTGTGACCGAGCACACCAAAACGGTGGTAAAAGAGGTCAACGATGCGATAGCGGTGGATGATAATCTGGATAATCTGCTGCGTGCCTATCTTTCGACAAATGGCATGATCCGGGTGATCAACGAAGACACCAAATCCGTCTTTGCCACCTCGCGCAAAGCCTATATGAGGCAGCTGCCCACCAAATTTCAGAGCCAGCAATCCAAGGAAATCCGCAAGTTCGATGATATTGCCTATGCTGTTGTGTCGATCCCTCTCATCTGGACTGACGGCAGCATCGTGATGCTCGAGGTGACGGAAAGTCTCGAGGAATCGCAGAATACGCTGCGGACTTTGCTGATCGTCCTTTCTCTTGCATCACTATTTGTCCTATTACCTGCATTATTCTTTGGGAACATGCTCAGCAGACTGATTTTAACACCGATTCATGCACTTACCAGCACCATGAAGCAGATTCAATCCACCGGGGACTACCAGAAAATCGAGCTGACCGCATCATCCAAGGATGAGCTCTATACAATGGGACTGACCTTCAACCAGATGATTGATCTCTTGGAAAAGAACTATCAAAAGCAGCATAGGTTTGTTTCCGATGCTTCCCATGAACTGAAGACACCGCTGACGGTCATTGAGAGCTATGCCAGCATGCTGAAGCGCTGGGGAATGCGAAAGCCTGAGCTTCTTGAGGAGTCGATTGATGCAATCTATTCTGAGGCGGTACGGATGAAGGAGATGACCGAGCAGATGCTGGAGCTGGCGAATGCCGATTCGAGATTGGCTCTTGAAAAGAACGAGCTCGATCTTCTGCAGATATGCGAAAATGCCGCTAAGCATATGAGGGTCACCTTCCAACGTGATATCGAGATTATTACCAATGGTTCAGACTTTCGCTTATGGGCCGATGAAAACAAGTTGAAGCAAGTGGTCTATATTTTACTGGACAATGCCCGAAAATATAGTCAGGATAGCATTACGTTGACATTGAATGAAATTGCGGGAACCTGTTCCTTTTCCGTACAGGATCAAGGGGTTGGAATTCCACAGGATGACAAGGATAAGATATTCGACCGCTTTTACCGGGTGGATAAAGCACGGACCCGTGAGACAGGCGGGGCAGGACTTGGACTGTCCATCGCCAAAAAAATAGTCGGGGAGCACAAGGGCAGTATCTCCCTCGACAGTACAGAGGGAATCGGAACGACGGTAACGGTCTCCCTTCCAAAACAAGGGGAAAGGAAGGCGCAAAAAGATGAAAAGTAAATGGATATTGCTTGCAGTTCTATTGTTTCTGATAGCCGGGGCAGTCTCTGTCTACTTCCTCTTTTTCCAAGAGTCCATTGCGTTTGCTTCAGAGGAGGAAATCCAGGATTTGGTTGAGACGCAATATGAAGGCAGTCAAATCCAGTCGATTACCCTTAAGGAAACTGAGTATGTTGTCATGATTGAAAATGAAAAAGGCGTGTACCAGATTGTCATCGACGGGGAATCCCGGGAGGTTACTTCATTGAAGCGCCTACAGGCCAATTTAGAAGGAACGCCTCCTCCTAGCGAGGAACCGAAACCAACGGAGCCCTCAGCAGAAGCACCTCCCCCTGCGATTCTGACTTCGCTGCAGGCGATGGAAATCGCGCTTCAGGAGGTTTCAGGGAAGGTGGACGACATCGAACTGGATGAGGAAAATGGCATCAAGGTCTACGAAGTGGAAATCGAAGTCGACGAAGAAACCGAGGCGCTTGTCATCATCAATGCCTATACCGGTGAGATTCTTTCGTTGACTTGGGACTAAAATAAGGACGGTTTGGTATGCGCTCTAGGTTACTGTGCGCTTGCCGACGGTCCTTTTTGCTTTCATTAAGATTTTTTAATGTTTCACTCCTTTTCTATTAATGTTCGCTGGCTATAGTGTAAGTGTAGCAAGTTACAGTATGGCTCTTTTCGTAAAGTTTGTTGCTTATGTCCGTAAAAAATCGGCTTTTGGATTTTTTACAGCATTTCTCCCAATTTATTCAAAGAGAAAATAAATCTACTACACGTGAAAAGAGCACGAAAGCGAATAATATTACGTGTTTAAGTTAGATACGTCAAAAGCAACAATGTATGAGAAAACAGTCTACAGCAACAAAAATTAAAGGAGGAAAACATAATGAAAATTTTCACAGCAGTCATGGCAGGAGCCGTCCTGATCGGCGGAGTCAGTGTCGGAGCAGAGGTATTGAAGAAGGATAACCAGGAGCAGAACCTTCAGCAGGTGGAGAACGCCGATAAAGAACAAAAGGGAATCACTCTCGATGAAGCCTCCAAGATCGCGTTGGCAAAAGTAAAGAACGGCGTCATCACAGAAGCGGAGAAGGACCGCCAAAACGGCCGCTATGTGTATGAAATCGAAGTCGAGGACGACCAGTTTGAATATGATTTCAAAATCTCCCAGGAGAACGGCGAAATTTTAAAAGAGAAAAAGGAAAACCGTGACGGCGACAGCAACCGTAATAAAGAAGCTACTACAGAAAATAAAGATGTAACCTTCATCAACGTTGAGAAGGCAGAAGAGGTTGCGTTAAAAGAAGTCAAAGGTACTGTTGAAGAAGTGGAGCTTGATCGGGAAAACGGATCCCACGTATATGAAGTGGAGATTGACACAGGCAAGAAAAATGGAGACGACGATGATGACGTGACCGTTTATGTGGATGCCGTGACAGGGAAAATGCTTTATGTAGAGTGGGATGACTAAATTAATTCTGGTAGAGCAGGCGACTCGGTGGAGTTGGTTGCTTTATTGTTCAAGTTGGGCCCTCGTACCGCATCAGTTTAATCCAGTAATTAGAAAAAGTGCGATAGAACGTGAAAAATGTTCGATAGAAGTTCAAAAAAGTTCAATAGACCTCAAAAAAAGTCCGATAGCCTCCACAACACAGCACCGTCTCCCAAATACATCAGCTAAACAAAGCAAATAGAGACCGCCCCACTCAAGAATCGGGGCGATCTCCACAATAATCACATAAATACGCTCTTCTCAATCTGTTTCATTTCATAAAAGTACCCTTTTCGTTCCATTAACTCCGTAAAGCTACCCGTTTCCACGATCCCCCCCTGCTCCATCACGATAATCTGGTCCATCTTTTCCAAGCCGGTCAAACGATGGCTCACCAGAACGAGTGTATCCTCTTTCGCCTGCTCAAATAGATGGTCAAAAATCGCTTTTTCCGTCAGCACATCTACAGATGAGGTCGGCTCATCCAAGAGCCATAACCGGCCACCCTTCAGCATCGCACGGGCAATGGCCAAGCGCTGCTTTTCGCCCCCTGAGAGGTTTTCGCCTTTTTCCAGCACCCTATCATCCAACGAGAAGTGGTCGAGTCGAACTGTCGCAAGAGCTGAAAGCAACGACGAGTCCTCCAGCTCCTCCCCTGCAAGAATTAGATTATCTCGGATGCTGCCATAGAAAAAGTGGTTCTCCTGCAGAACTACATTCGTGTTCTCCCAAAGGTTTTCTTGTACCACCTGTTCAATCGGGATACCGCCAATCCGGACCGAACCGGAGTCCGCCTCCTGGATTTTCAGGAATAGCTGCAGAACGGTCGATTTTCCAGAACCGCTCGGGCCGACAATCGCCGTTTTGGATCCGGCAGGCAGGCTCAAGCTGATTTCATTCAATGTAACCCGTGGCTCATCTGGAAAAGTAAAGCTGATTTTCTCCAGCTCCACATCCAATGCTTTTCCATCTGGCAGCGTCTCAACAGGACCCACCCTGTTCACCTTGTTCTCTTCCTTCACAACCGAATACAATCTCGTTGCTGCCCTGCGGCTGTCCTCCAGATGGTTCGGGAAAACCGCCATCGGGGTGGCATTTTCAAACACGGTCAACGAGATCATCACGAGCATCGCAAGGAACAAACCGTTCAAATCGCCTTCCACCACTAAAAATGCTCCAAGTGCCAGCACCATCCAGGATACAAAAAGTGATGCAAAGGAGTTCACCGATTGGTTGAACATCGCCTGTACACCTTCGCGCTCCTGCTCCTTCAGATAGGAGTCAGCCGCCTTTACGAGCTGCTCCTCTTTTCCAGCGAGCTTCTGGTAGATTTTCAAATCACGGAAGCCATAAAGCAGCTCCGTTACTTCCGTCGAAAGCTCGCCGCGCTCTTCCCTCACCCTGCTTAGTACCTTGCGCTGCTTCCACGCAAAAATCGCCGGGACTACAACCCCTGTTAAAAGCAATCCCATAAAAATCACGAGAGCAATATAAACGGAATAAAACGAGAGAAAGAAAATCGTACTCAGGAATACGATGACCAGCACAATCGGCGGATAGAAGACGCGTAAAAAGAAGTTCTGCAGGCTTTCCACGTCCCCGACAATTCTTGAAAGCAGGTCTCCGCTGCGGTATTTTTGAAAGATCCCCGGTGCCAGGGGCTCCAGCTTCTCATAAAATGAAACCCGTAAGTTGCTAAGAATCGTAAACGTGGCACGGTGGGAAAAATACCTTTCCCCATATCGGCTAAGGGCGCGTGCAAAGCCAAACAGCTTCAAGAGGGCAATCATGACGGTCAGCGCGTAAATCGGAGGCATGAGCGCCGCCTTGGAAATCAAGTATCCGCTTGATGCGAAAAGCCCCACTGCCGCAATTCCTGCCGTGAATCCAAGCAAGATGGAAAGGAAAATATCCTTCTTCTCCACCATCATCAGCTTTATCACTATCCCTAAATCCTTCATTCCGCTCCTCCTCCCTGCTGCACGGACACCATTTCATGATAGGCGGGAACCGTGCTAATAAGCTCTTCATGTGTTCCCTCTGCTATAAGCTCTCCTCTATCCAACAGAAGAATCTTATCCGCTTTCATGATGGTATGCAGTCGGTGCGCCACTGTTATGACGGTCGACGTTTTCGCCAACTCCTCCATTGAGGTCTGCAAAATTCGCTCAGTCTGCAGGTCCAGTCCTGTTGTCGGTTCATCGAAAAGAATGATATTCGGCTGCTTCAGGAAGGCCCTCGCCAAGGCAAGCCGCTGCTTTTCGCCTCCTGAAAGGCCTCTTCCCGCTTCCCCGATTTTTGTATCAAACCCACGCTCCAGTGATTGGATCAGTGGAAGGATGCCGGCTTTTTCAGCCGCCTCTTCTATTTCCTCGCGAGTGGCGTCCACTTTAGCGCCAATCGCAATATTTTCAGCAATCGTTCCAGAAAAAAGATACGGGTTCTGAGAGATGTAGCTGAGCTGATCGAACCATTCGGATTCCCGGTAGCCATATAACGGCTGACCGTCTAGAAGCACAGCCCCTTCAGTCGGACGGATCAGACCTGCTATCAGATTAAGAAGGGTGGATTTCCCCGCACCGCTTCGTCCAACGATGGCGATTTGTCCATAGGCAGGGATTTGAGTTTGTATGTTTTTCAGGGTAAATCCGGTTGGCGCATAACTGAAACTGATGTTTCTCAGTTCGATGACCGGAGGCATTTCCGAATTTGCCAACTCTCCACTTCCCCATTCGATCGGCTCCTCCTCCACCGCAAGCTCCTCTGTCACCTTTTTCGCCGCTCCCATGCTACCGCGACCTGTATGGAAAGCACTCCCGAGATCCTTCAGGTACAAGTAGAATTCCGGTGCTAGCACAAGCACGAAGAATGCCGGAAAGAATGTCATATTTTTAAACACGACCATCTGCAGACCGATTTCCAACGCGATAAGTCCAATTGCAAGCATCGAAATCAGCTCGAGCATAAGCGAAGAAAGAAACGCAATCTTCAGCATTTCCATCGTCGCATCCCGGAAGGATAGACTGCTATCACGGATAATGTCCTTCTGTTCATGTGACCTTCCAAAAAGCTTCAAAGTGGTCAAGCCTTGCAGCGTATCGAGAAACCTCCCGGAGAACGCCGCGAGCTTATCCATCTGCTCTTCGGATTTTTTCTTCGTTTTCAGTCCCACCACAATCATGAAAATCGGGATGAATGGCGCCGTCACGAGAATGATCCATCCCGAATTCATATGCTGCGTGAAAATCGCAATCAGAATCATAATCGGAACGACGGATGACTGGATCATCTGCGGAATATAGCGGCTGAAATAGGGATCTATCTCATCCACCGCATCCATCATCACGCTTACCTTCTGACCGGACTGCCCCTTCAAGGACGCAGAAATCGGGCTTTTAGAAAATTTATTTAAAAGTGCATGCCGAAAATCACGCTTCACCTGGGAAGCCATCTTCACTCCTGCCACCCCGTTCAGATAGGTGAGCAAGGCCCTTGCCGCCATGACCGCCAAGAGTCCACCGAGGAATGGAATGATCTCCTGGAATGTATGGTCTTTCAGGAAGATGCGATCTACTATTGTCACGAAAAAGTAAGCCTGCCCGATGACCGTGAACCCTGACAGAACGGCCAGGAAAATCAGCACTGCCCTAGTATTCCGTTGTGCCTTCGCTATCGTTTTGAGATCATTCATCATTTGCCACTACTCCTTTTAGATTGGCGTATATGTTAAGTAATTTAATTTAGTGTTTATGAGTTCGTGAAACATTTCACATACTATATTTATTATAATGCATCTCGAACCCGTTTGCCTGTCTGGAGATTGACCTTTTTATGACAATTTGTATGTTCCCGAAAAAGAGGGGAACAAATCTTTTTCAGGCATTTAAAGTTGGGCAGAAAATCAATTTGTTAGAATGATGTGGTGATTTGTTAGAATGACGGACCAATATGTTAGAATGTTTCTGAATTTTGTTAGAATGAGAGAATGATTTGTTAGAATCAGCAGAAAACAGTGCAAATACGATGGCCTCACCCAACATTTCAAGTCTATTCCCCCCACTCCCTGCATAAAAATAATTTAATCCATTCAGAAAAAACCATTGCAATCCACTCCCACCTGTTGTAAATTAGTTAAATAATCAAAATGATTCATAAATTTAATAGTGAACTTTCTTATCCAGAGAGGTCGAGGGAAATGGCCCGTAGACACCTCAGCAACCAGCAGCGTCTTTACAGACGACTGAAAAGGTGCTAATTCCAGCAGGTTTTCATTTAAAAACCTGTACAGATGAGAAGAATGAACTTTTTTGCAAAAGTCTTCTTCTTACAGAAGGCTTTTTTATTTTCCCTAGAAAAGTCCCTGTCCTCCTCTCTGGTGATGAACGTTGTCCACTTACCATAGAGGAGGATATTTTTATGTATAAAACAGAAACAAAGCTCGCGCAAATTGGCAATCGCAGTGAAACGGCCACTGGCACCGTGAATCCCCCGGTCTATTTCTCGACCGCTTACCGTCATGAAGGGATCGGCCAGTCCTCTGGCTACGATTATGTACGTACCGGAAACCCGACCCGTCAATTGCTCGAGCAGGCAATCGCTGACCTTGAGCATGGCGACCAAGGCTACGCTTGCAGCTCCGGCATGGCAGCAATCCTTACCGTTCTGTCCCTTTTCCAATCCGGCGATGAACTGATTGTCTGCAAGGACCTATACGGCGGGACGTACCGTTTATTTGAAGAAGGCTATAAAAAATGGGGGCTGTGTTGCAAGTATGTAGATACAAGTGATCTATACAGCATTGAAGAGGCCATCACCCCGCAAACTAAAGCCATTTTTGTAGAATCCCCTACCAATCCCCTGATGGTGGAAACGGATATAGAGGCAGTTGCCCGCTTGGCGAAAGCGCATGGACTGCTATTAATCTGTGACAATACGTTTTATACTCCCATTCTTTTAAAGCCGATCGAGCTTGGCGCAGATATTGTGGTGCATAGTGCCACCAAGTATCTTGGCGGTCATAACGATGTGCTTGCAGGACTAATTGTTGCGAAGGGCCTTGAGCTATGCGATTCGATTGCTCTCTACCACAATGCGGCTGGAGCTGTGCTCAGCCCGTTCGATTCCTGGCTGCTCATCCGTGGCATGAAGACGCTCGCCCTCCGGATGGACCGACATCAAAAAAACGCAGCCACGATTGCGGCTTACCTGAAACAGCATGAGGCGGTTACAGATGTGCTCTACCCCGGAAAAGGCGGGATGCTTTCCTTCCGCATAAGAGAAGAATCGTGGGTGAACCCATTCCTTCAGAATCTCAATCTCATTACCTTCGCTGAAAGCTTGGGCGGTGTGGAGAGCTTCATCACCTACCCTGCCACACAGACGCATGCCGATATTCCGGAAGAGATCCGTTTAAGCACGGGTGTATGCAACCGTCTGCTTCGCTTTTCAGTTGGGATTGAAGATACGGATGACCTTATCCATGACCTGAACGGTGCATTCGGGCAAGCTGCCAATACCCCATCCATCACAAAGGAGGTGCTGTCGTGAGCCATTCCTTTCAAACGAAGCTTTTACACAACAAGCATAAGGTCGATCCGCAGACCGGCGCGGTGAGTGTACCAATCCAGCATGCGTCCACTTTTCATCAGTTTGATGTTGACCAATTCGGCAAATACGATTACGGACGCTCCGCGAATCCGACCCGCGAGGCACTCGAAGATATGATTGCCCATCTGGAAGAAGGTACGAGAGGATTTGCGTTTTCCTCCGGTATGGCTGCCATCTCCACCGCTTTTCTGCTCCTGTCACAGGGAGACCATGTCCTGATTTCAGAGGATGTGTACGGCGGAACCTACCGGATGGTGTCCGAGGTGCTCACACGCTACGGCATTCAATATACGTTTGTTGATATGACAGATCTGGCAAAAGTGGAAGGCGCCATTTTGCCGAATACGAAGGTCTTATACGTCGAGACCCCTTCCAATCCGCTTCTGAAAGTGACGGATATCGAGGCGGTTGCAAAGCTCGCAAAAGCAAATGATGCATGGACCTTCGTCGACAACACCTTTTTGACACCGGCGCTTCAGAAACCGCTCACGCTTGGCGCAGACCTTGTGCTCCATAGCGCCACAAAATTCCTTTCCGGCCATAGCGATGTCGTGGCTGGGCTTGCTGTTGCAAGGGATGAGGAGCTGGCAAATCAGCTTGGCTTTTTGCAAAATGCATTTGGCGCCATTCTTGGTGTGCAGGATGCTTGGCTTGTCCTACGTGGTTTGAAAACCCTGCATGTCCGGATGGAGCAATCGGTGAAGTCGGCAACGACTATTGCTTCCTTTTTAGAAAAGCACCCACTCGTAAAAAAGGTCTACTATCCAGGGCTCGCCTCCCATAAAGGCTGTGGGCTGCAGCACCGCCAGGCCAAGAGCGCCGGCGCCGTCCTTTCCTTTGAATTGGAAAATGAAGAAGCACTTCGCACCTTCGTTTCCAACGTGGAAATCCCTGTTTTTGCTGTGAGCCTCGGGGCTGTGGAATCGATTCTTTCCTATCCTGCAAAAATGTCACATGCCGCCATGCCGGAAACGGAACGCGCAAAACGCGGCATTTCCAGCTCTCTGCTCCGTCTATCGGTCGGCTTGGAGGATGAGCAGGACCTGATCCATGATTTTGAAAAAGCATTACAAGTAACAAACGTCCTAAAAGCAAATGTCAACGGGAGGGTATACCATGGGAATCTTGGATAGCTTACAAGAGGATAAAATATTGATTGCGGACGGTGCGATGGGAACCCTCCTCTACTCCTACGGCTCTGATTGCTGTTTTGAGGAATTGAACCTCTCCCAGCCGAATCAGATCTACAACATTCATCAGGCCTATCTGAATGCAGGAGCCAATATCATTCAGACCAATACGTACGCAGCCAACTATCACAAGCTGGAGCGCTACGGCCTGCAGGATCAGGTAAAAGAGATCAATGGTGTGGCTGTACGATTGGCGAGAAAGGCGGTCACCAAGCACGATGCATTTGTGGTGGGAACAATCGGCGGGATCCGGGGCATCAAACCCCAGGCGACGCCGATAGAAGAAATCAAGCGTACCTTCCGTGAGCAGCTTTACTGCCTGCTGCTTGAAGGGGTCGATGGCATTCTCCTTGAAACCTTCTATGACCTGGAGGAGCTGGAGACCGTCCTTTCTATCGCAAGAAAGGAGACGACGCTTCCTATCATCTCCCAGGTTTCCTTGCAGGAGGTCGGGTTCATGCAAAACCGTGTTCCCATCTCAGAAGCACTCACTCGACTTGAAACGCTCGGAGCTGATATCGTCGGGCTCAACTGCCGGCTTGGACCATATCATATGCTTTCCACGCTCGAGGAGGTCACGATTCCAAAGCACGCCTACCTTTCCGCCTATCCGAATGCCAGCTTGCCGTCTTATGTGGATGGGAAACTGCACTATGAAAGTGATGCGGATTACTTTACGGAGGCTGCCCTCTCCTTTCGCGATCAGGGGGTACGGCTCCTGGGTGGCTGCTGCGGGACGACGCCTGCACATATTGAGGCATTTTCCAGTGCACTGAAAGGCGCAGCTCCTGTAAAAGAAAAACAGGTGAAAAGAAGGGAGCGAAAGATTGTCATCACCCCGCCAGCCAAAAAGACGGCCCCACCTCTTTTCGAAAAGGCGAAAAAGGAGCAGTCGATCATTGTGGAGCTTGATCCACCAAGAAAGCTGAATACGGACCGCTTCATGCAGGGTGCCCAGGCACTCAAGGATGCGGGAATCGATGCGATCACTTTGGCTGATAATTCCTTGGCCTCCCCTCGCGTCTGCAACACGGCGCTTGGATCCATCGTCAAGTCGGAAATTGGTTTGCGGCCGCTCATTCATATTACCTGTCGCGACCGGAACCTGATTGGCCTCCAATCCCATCTGATGGGGCTGCACCAACTAGGCATCCATGATGTGCTTGCTGTAACCGGCGACCCGACCAAGGTCGGCGACTTCCCTGGCGCGTCCTCGGTGTATGATGTGACGTCATTCGGACTGATCAATATGATCAAACAGTTCAATCAGGGGATTTCCCTTTCCGGGAAGGACCTAGGCGAGCGCACCAGCTTTTCTGTCGGAGCCGCCTTCAATCCGAACGTCCGGGTCATCGATAAAGCGGTGGAGCGATTGGAAAAGAAAATCGAAAGCGGTGCGGATTATTTTATCAGCCAGCCTGTCTTTTCCGAAGAGAAGCTTTTGGAGGTCTATCACGCAACAAGGCATATCGATGCACCGATCTATATCGGCATCATGCCACTGACAAGCAGCCAAAATGCCAATTTCCTTCATCATGAGGTTCCTGGCATCAAGCTGACCAAGGGCATTCTCGAGTCAATGGTCAAGCATAAGGATGATCCGAAACAGGCGAGCCAGGAAGGCTTGACCATTGCAAAAGGATTGCTCGATGCGGCACTGGAGCTATTCAACGGCATCTATCTCATCACCCCATTCATGCGATACGAGCTGACGGTGGAGCTTGCCACCTACGCCAAAAAATACGGACCGTTCCATTCATCAAGGAGGATACAAAATGTCTAACTCACCCACACTTTTAGAACAGCAGATGAAAAAGAAGATCCTCATCATGGACGGCGCCATGGGAACGATGCTGCAGCAGGCAAACCTGACGGAGGACGATTTCGGCGGCGAGGAATACGAAGGATGTAACGAGTACCTGAATATTACTGCACCAGCTGTCATTGAAAAAATTCATCTCGAGTATTTAATAGCCGGTGCCGATATTATCGAGACCAATACATTCGGCGGAACCGATCTTGTTCTCGATGAATATGACCTTGGTGAACACGCGTATGAGATTAATAGATTGGGAGCAGAAATTGCGAAAAAAGCCGCAGATCAGGTATCCACGGAAGGATGGCCAAGGTTTGTTGCAGGCTCCATCGGTCCGACCACGAAAACGCTGAGCGTCACGGGCGGTACCACCTTTGACGCCTTAACCAAATCCTTCGAGGAGCAAGCAAGAGGACTGATAGACGGGGGCTCCGACTGTCTTTTGATCGAAACAAGCCAGGATCTGCTTAATGTAAAATGTGCGTTCCTCGGCATCCAACATGCCTTTGAAACGACCGGGCGCAAGATTCCCATCATCATTTCAGGTACGATCGAACCGATGGGTACCACCCTTGCAGGCCAGGCAATCGACGCCTTCTACATTTCGGTGGAGCATATGAAGCCACTCGCTGTCGGACTGAACTGTGCAACAGGACCGGAATTCATGCAGGACCACATCCGCACCCTATCCGGCCTTTCCACAAGTGCGGTCAGCTGTTATCCGAACGCAGGGCTGCCGGATGAAGAGGGACACTATCATGAGACACCGCAATCGCTTGCTGCCAAGCTTGCAGGATTTGCCGAACAAGGCTGGCTGAACATCGTTGGCGGCTGCTGCGGAACAACACCAGAACATATCCTTGCCATTGCGGAAAAAATGAAAAACTTTCAGCCGCGCCAGGTGGAAGCACCATCGAACCACCGTGTTTCCGGAATAGAATCTTTCATCTATGACGATCCGACCCTCAGACCGATCATGGTCGGGGAAAGAACAAACGTCATCGGCTCCCGCAAGTTTAAGAGATTGATAGCAGAAAAGAAATATGAAGAGGCGGCGGAGGTTGCACGGGCTCAGGTAAAAGGCGGCGCCCATGTTATCGATATCTGTCTCGCTGACCCTGACCGCGATGAGCTCGAGGATATGACTGCTTTTGTACAGGAGGTTGTAAAGAAGGTCAAGGTACCACTTGTCATCGACTCCACCGACGAGGCTGTCATTGAAGCGGCTTTGAAATACTCTCAGGGGAAAGCCATCATCAATTCTATAAATCTTGAAGACGGCGAAGAGCGCTTTGAAGCGGTGATTCCCCTTGTCCATAAATATGGCGCAGCGCTTGTGGTAGGAACAATTGATGAAGAAGGAATGGGGGTATCGTCCGCGCGCAAGCTCGAAATTGCCAAGCGCTCCTACGACCTTTTGGTGAAAAAGTACAAGGTCTCCCCTACAGACCTAATATTCGACCCGCTCGTCTTTCCTGTCGGGACTGGGGATGAGCAGTATATCGGCTCTGCAAATGCTACAGTCGAAGGCATCCGCCTCATCAAGGAGCACTTCCCGCAATGCTTGACCGTCCTTGGGATCAGCAATGTATCGTTCGGTCTCCCACCTGTCGGACGCGAGGTACTGAATGCCGTGTATCTCTACCACTGTACACAGGCAGGACTGGACTATGCGCTCGTGAACACAGAAAAGCTCGAACGCTTTGCCTCGATTCCTAAAGAGGAAGTCGCGATGGCAGAGAGGCTTCTTTTTGACACAACGGACGAAGCATTAGCCGAATTCACGGACTTCTACCGCGGCAAAAAGAAGGAAGTAAAGTCCACCCTTCCTGACATGCCGCTTGAAGAGCGTCTAGCCTATTATGTAGTGGAAGGGACAAAAGAAGGACTGATCCCGGACCTGGAGCTTGCGCTTTCCGCCTATCCTACCCCACTTGACATCATCAATGGACCATTGATGAACGGTATGAAGGAAGTCGGACGCCTCTTCAATGACAACCAGCTGATCGTCGCCGAGGTGCTTCAAAGTGCAGAGGTCATGAAAGCTTCCGTTGCTCATCTCGAGCCGCATATGGAGAAGAATGATGCGTCCTCCAACAAAGGGAAGATCCTTTTGGCTACCGTCAAAGGGGATGTGCATGATATCGGAAAAAACCTCGTCGACATCATTTTGAGTAATAACGGATTTGATGTCGTGGACCTTGGAATCAAAGTAACACCGAATGATCTCATTCAAGCGATTCAAAAAGAGAAGCCGGACATAGTCGGTCTATCCGGACTGCTTGTAAAATCGGCACAGCAAATGGTCATCACTGCCCATGACATGAAGCAGGCCGGTATCTCAACTCCAATTATGGTCGGAGGCGCCGCTCTTTCACGGAAATTCACCGATAATAAAATATCCAAAGAATACGAAGGGCTGGTATTGTACGCCAAGGACGCGATGAACGGCCTCTCTCTCGCCAACCAGCTCCGGTCTCCTGAAGAACTTGCAGAGCTGACACTTGCTCACCAGGAGAAGAAAAGCAAGCTGGTCGAGGTTCCAGTTGTTCCCGCTGATCAAGGTTCCGTGGCAACAGCAGTGAAGGTTCGCTCTAAGGTCTCGCGTGATGTCCGCGTCTATGATCCGAGCGATACGAAACGTCATCTGCTGCGAAACTATTCGATTTCCCATGTGGAGCCGTACATCAATATGCAAATGCTGATCGGACATCATCTTGGGGTAAAAGGAAAGATCGCCAATCTGATCGCAGAAAAGGACGCCCGCACCCTTCAAGTAAAGGCTGTGGTCGATCAGCTGCTGTCGGAAGCGAAGCAGAAATGTTTGATAACCCCGGCAGCAGTCTATCAATTTTTCCCTGCCCAGTCGGAGGACAATAGCCTCCTGATTTATCATCCGGAGGACCATACAAGGGTAATAGAGAGATTCGACTTTCCAAGACAGGAAAAAGAGCCGTATCTTTGCTTATCCGATTATGTAAAATCAACGGATAGCGGCGTGATGGACTATGTCGGACTTTTTGCCGTCACGGCAGGAAGAGGCATCCGGGAGCTCGCTTCCACCTATAAAAAAGAAGGACGTTTCCTGGAAAGCCATGCACTCCAGGCACTGGCACTCGAAACAGCGGAGGGGCTAGCGGAACTGGTCCACCAGCAGATGCGCGACCGCTGGGGCTTTCCAGACTCAGTAAGCTTCACCATGAAAGAACGCTTCGCCGCCAAATACCAGGGCCAGCGCTTCTCCTTCGGCTACCCTGCTTGTCCGAATCTCGACGATCAGGAAAAGCTGTTCAAGCTGATCGGTCCGGAGGATATTGGCATTGAACTGACGGATGGCTGCATGATGGAGCCGGAAGCATCGGTATCCGCGATCGTGTTTGCCCATCCGGAGGCAAGATATTTTAACGTGCTATAGATTGAGGACGATGTGCCGTTCGAAAAGTTTGTTTGATAGGCTTTTCGGGCGGCTTTATTTTTTTTATCAAAACGAGTTTGGTAGAATAACCGATAATCGGGGCTTTTTGTAGAAATGCTGAAAAAATAAGTTATATTACATAATTTTCTCCTACTCGGAAGAACATTTCCTGGTTATTCCGGGGCATTCTAACAGTTTTGTTCATCATTCTAACAAAATCCATTAACATTCTAACAAACTAGGAAATCATTCTAACAACACCACTTTGTCTACCTTTTCCGGCAACTCCATTTGCAGCATTTTGTGATATTATTAGAAAAGTAAGAATTTTAAATAAGGAGGCTTTACCAATGAATGTAAAAGAAGTGTTTCTCGAACAGTTAAGCGCATGCCACAACCAGAACGCCTGGTTCGTTTCCCTGCACCACGCCATCAAAGATCTTTCAACCGAACAAGCATCATGGAAATTGAATGGTTCCTCCAACTCCATCTGGGAAATTGTCAATCACTTAAACTACTACAACGAAAAACACCTCTTACGATTCCAGGGAGAAGACTTTCCTAAAGGAGTCGACAGCAACGATGTTACTTTTCAACCGCTAGAAACCGATTGGAATATAGCGGTCGACCGAATGAACACCATCCTTTCCGACTGGAGCCGTGCCTTGGAGAATTGTGATGAGGCTGCGCTGAATAAATGGGTCGGGCATATCACCCATCTTACCATCCATAACGCCTACCATATTGGGCAGATTGTTCATATCAGGAAGCAGCAGGAGGCGTGGGATCCTAGTCAGGGCGTGCATTAATCCCCATATCGGGGGAAACTGTCGATTATAAGATACTAGAAACTTCAATAAAATTAAAAGGCTAGGTTATCAAACCCAGCCTTTCCTTCTATAACTCTATAACGTTTTACAGTTTAAACCTTTTAATCAACTCATTTAAATCTTCACTTAATGTTAAAAGCTCTTCAGAAGAGTAAGCAATGCTATTTATTGCTTTTAGTTGCTCATCTGTTGATGCAGCAATTTCTTCCGTCCCTGCGGCCGATTGCTCTGCAATTGCTGATATGCTTTGAACAGATGCTAACACTTCCTCTTTAGAATCATTCATCGTATTCATATTCTCCATAATTTGATCGATAAAATGAATGATGGAACGAATGTTTGTGGCTATATTTTCAAAGGATTCTCCAGTATCTTTGACTGCGTAGCTTTGTTCTTCTGATATTTTATTCGTTTTCTGCATTTCCTGTAAGATCACCTTGGACTCTTCTTGAATACTGGAAATGGTATTTGTAATATGATTAGTGGATTCTGCAGTTTGTTCAGCTAGCTTTCTAACTTCCGTTGCCACAACCGCAAACCCTCTACCATGCTCTCCAGCTCTTGCAGCTTCGATACTTGCATTGAGTGCTAATAGATTTGTTTGGTTTGAGATTTCATTAATGGTATGCGTAATCTCCTCAATACTATTTATCTTATCTGTAAATTGATTCATTAGTACATTCAGGCTTTTTACAATCTCTGTTGATTCATTAGTATGGCTTGTTAAAATCTCTATTTTTTTTAATCCGTTGTCATTTGCTTGTACAATTTGACTTGATAGCTCCGTCAAATTGTTTTGTTTAGAAAGGACATCTTCAATATTAAAGGCAAGATTTTGAGTAATGGTATTTGTGCTTTCTAAATCTGTTGCTTGTTGGACAGCGCCTTTAGAAAGCTCTTCGATTGCCCGATTCATTTCTTCACTTGTAGCAGCAACCTCTTCTGCTACAGCACTCATATCTTCTACTGAAGCTTTTACCTTTTGTGAAGATTCATCAACTGTTCCTAACATCTGACGCATATTAACTAGCATTGTTTGAAAGGATGCTGATAAAACACCAATCTCATCTTTAGAAGTTGTAACATTTACCTCACCTGATAAATCCCCTTCTGCCACTTTGGAAACCGCAGCATTTAATTGAAGGATTGGACGTGTTATATATTTAGCTAATAAGAAAGTAACAATGCTCGCGATTATTAGAGAGAACAATCCAATAATGATAATTGTGCGTAAAATCTCATTGGCTAGTGATAACATATCCTTCTCTAAATAAACACCCCCCACCTTCCAACCGGTGTTCCCAATCGTTTCATAGACTAAAACTTTATTTTCCCCTTTATCTGTATAGTACTGAGTTCCGGATTCATCGTCATAAATTCCTTCTATATAGGATAACTCAAGTAAATTCTCTCCCATTGAACTTGGATGAACGAGAGCTGTTCCTTTATTATCCAGTAAAATACTATACCCTTCATATCCTACTTGTTTCTCCTTCACTATTTCCCCTAATGCCTGAAGACTAAGGTCAGCAGCCATAACTCCCACGACCTTCCCATTTACCTCAATAGCCTTTGCAAGAGTTATTACTGGTTCTTCTGTATCTACATCAATATATACATCTGTATAGATTACATCACCGGGCTGCTGAATAGCTTGCTGATACCATTCTCTTCCTGTTGGATCAAATCCATCTGGCAAATCGACTGTTGGGGCTGTGTGAATCTCTTTTTCTTCTGTCGCAAAATACAATAATTGAATATCAGGAAAATGATTTAGCAACTTGTTAAAATCTTCTTTGGTAGAAGTGAGTGCTTGATTCAATTGTGTGGAGGATTCTACTGACAAATAGTCAGCTATGTTTTTATTTTCACTTTGATAGGAGACGATGTTTGAATAGTTGATTAAATACTGACCGATCGTATTTTCCAGATCTTCCATTGCACCCTTTGCATCCGATGATACGTTACTTTCGATTTTTTCCTTTGTCTGAAAATAAGTGATTGTTCCTACTGCAGTAATAATTAGAAAAATGACTAGAGTAAAAGATAAAATTAACTTGCCTTTTAACGAATGAATCATGACTTATCCCCTTTATGCAACATTTATATGATCATAATGTATATATCGAAGAAAAAATATAAATGTTAATCAGGGTAATCGTCTTGGTAAACTTTACAACATAATTTTTGATAAAACCATCTATCAAAAACAATGTTTAGTAGAATATTGTACTCCTATAAATTGGGATTTCAAAATTAAAAAGCTCTCCTCTCCATCAGATTCAGTCCTATTCCCATGAACAGCACTCCCATGCAAAACAGAACCGAAGCAGGAAGAAAGAACTGTCCCAAGGACCAATCCAGAATGGTCGCGCCTTTCAACATATCCATCCCATATTTAATCGGGACAAGCTTGGACAGGGTGATCAAAATCTCGGATTGCACTATCTCCAGCGGCCAATAGGCTCCCCCGATCATCGCCATGCTGACAGCAATAAGCGGAATGATGGCGTCGAGCTGGCGAGGGTTGCTCACGAGGCCACTGATCAATACTCCCAACGAAACAAGTGCAAACAGATAAGGAACGACCGCAATCAATACGAACGGGTACCCACCATACAAATCCACTCCTATTACAAATTCAAAGAAAGTGTAAATCAGAACAAGCTGCGCATAACCGAGCAGGAAACTGAATGCGAGATGACCCAAATAAATCTGGGACTTGGAAAGCGGGGAAAGGATCAACCTGTTCCACATTCCATTCTGTTTCTGCTGTAAAATCGTGCTTACAGTAAATGAAACCGTAAAGATGACAAAAAACAGGGAAAATCCGAACAATGACTGAATGGAAGAATCATAGATGAAATCATCCTCCTGGAAGGACTTCGTGCTCACCGCATAGAGATCCTCATTGGAAGCGACCAGCTCCTTTAACTCCTCTACACTTTTATCAAACGCCAAAGAAGTCTCTTTCAATACCGCTTCTGTCTGCAAAACATTCCTTACATGAGCCTCTACAATCGCGATGTCCGCTGATTCTGCGGCAGTATAGATAGTATACTTCCCCTCTTCCAATTGAACGGCCATGTCTATTGCGTTTCTTTCTATCTTTTCCTCCAAAAGCTTCTGGTCTTCCAGCTGAAAAACCATGCTTTCCTCTTTATTTAATTCCTCCAGCAAAGCATTTGTTTCCTCTGCGGAGAGATTTTCCGTAAAGACCGGGACTTCCATCGCGGAGGTCCGATTAACCTGCCCGGTTGCAACCGCAAATACAACTGTCAACACAATCATCCCGAGGACCGCATATGGCTGGCGCAAGAGATGCAGGATATGAATCCAAAGTATTGTTCGCATTTAGCTCAACCTCCTTTTTGGGAACAGGGATACCGCAAGGACTAGCAACAGGACAGAGGTCACCCCTAAAGTGACAAGTGGATCCATGATATCTCCCAGAGATTCACCCTGCATGACTTGAAGATACCCCTGCAGGGCGGCACCATTTGGTGTGTACGACCCTATTCTCCACATAACTTCGGATACGTCCGCCCACGGGATGAAACTGCCTCCCAAAAAAGCAAGGATACTGACTAGAAAACCTGAAAACATGGTGGAAATCCGCTCTGTCTCCAAACGGTAGTTCAGGGCCGTAATCAGTACCGCAAAGGAGCCGATCACACAGCTGAACATAAGCGTAACCAACAGGAAAAGGACTATGTTCGGCCATTGAACCTTATACACAAGTGCACTCAAACCAAATAGCACACAAAGTTGGACAAATACGACCAGTACCGCAGAAATCCATTTACTTGCCCCATACAACCACGGTGAGGCGTTTGCCAGCAGGATCCGGTCATACACAAAGGTCCTCTTTTCATGAAAAGCATAACCCGCGACAAAGGAGACGACGTACAGCGCAAACATCACACTCATCCCTACCGCAAAATAATCGAAGGAACCTATAGGATCCTTCCCATCCAAGGTCACTTTTTCTCCCTGGATTTCCTCCGCAAAAGAAGCAAAGTCTGGAGGAGTTTGTTCTGTCATTTGCGCATCCTTATTCAGCACCGTAAACAAGCGCATCTGTTCCGTAAAATTCTCTATCAAATCGGAAATCACATTTGCTTCGAGGCCTCTTTCTTCATTCAAAAAAAGCTCAAATTCTCTGTTTGCTTCTTCCGCATCGAAAAATTGCTGTTTCCAAGTTTCATAGCGATAGTTTTTTGGAAAAGACAGTACTGCAGCAAATTTCTCCTCCTCGAGCGTTTCGGAGAGATTTTTTTCTTCCGTGACCGTCAAGAGCTCCGTCAGTTCCTCTTTCATGACCTGATCTACCAGAATCTCCGGCAGCGGTGACTGCTCCGCCGCTTCTTTTATCTGCATTTGCGCCGCATCTGGTATGTTTTGCCCATCCATCCATTCCTCGAGCAGCTGCAGATCTTCCGCAACATCCCCATGGTCCACCACAGCTACCGCTATATCAAGCTTCGTTTCTTGGTTCGTCACTCCTCCAAGGGCAAAGCCGAGGATCGTGATTAGGATAAACGGCATAGCCACCAAAATCATCACTTCTTTTTTATCCCTTAATAGATGCAGGAGGTCTTTTTTAATAAAAGCTAACAGCATTGTCCATCCCTCCTAATCTCTTAATGTTCTGCCTGTCAGATGAAGAAATACGTCCTCGAGCGATGGAGCTTGGATTTGTATTCCCTTTAAGGTGGTTCCGCTTTGATTCGCTATCGAAAATACGTCCTCAAGCAGATTGATTTCCTTTGGTGCAAGCAGGATGACTTTATGTTCTGTCGAGGTGACCCTTGATATGGCCGGGTGCGCCTGCAGCCTCTGAATGAAATTCTCCTTCACCACCTTCACCTCCACTTCAATCGAGTGCTCGGAGGAGAGGATATTCTTCACTTCCTCATTCGACCCGGACGCAATCACTTCCCCGCGGTCCATAATATACAGCCGTCTGCACAGGAACTCCACCTCTTCCATGTAATGACTGGTGTACAACACGGTAATGCCTTTTTCCTCATTCAATTTTTTGACTGTCTCTAGGATATAGTTCCGTGACTGCGGATCGATTCCCACCGTCGGTTCATCCATAATCAAAAGCTCCGGTTCATGCAAAAGAGCCACCGCAATATTCAACCTTCTTTTCATCCCTCCGGAGAATGTTTTGACGAGATCCTTTTGGCGATGCTCCAGTCCGACAAGTGTCAGCACCTCTTCTATCCGCCCCTTCAGCTCACGTTTCGGTAGCCTATACACCTTCCCGAAAAACTCCATATTCTCCCTCGCCGTCAAGTCCGGAAAAACCGCAATATCCTGCGGCACCACGCCGAGTATTTCCCGCAAATGCTTCGGCTGCTCCTTCACACTTTCCCCTTTGAGCAGCACATCCCCGGTCGTCGGCTTAACCAGGGACGACAGCATCGAGATCGTCGTCGACTTGCCTGCACCGTTCGGGCCGAGCAGCCCCACCGTCTCGCCTTTTTCCAAATATAAGTTCACGCCTTTGACCGCCTGCGTATTTTTAAAGGTTTTTGTTAAATTGATCGCTTCTAACATCTGATAGCCCCCTTTGATACTCTTATCTTACTATCGGCGGATGGCGCGTTAACCTGTAAAAAGTCATGAGATAACGCTCGCGGGGGTGACTAAAGTCATTTATTATGTAATTGTTTGTTTTGAACTTGTCAAAAGCACGTAATCAGGGGTTTTCTTTTCATTGCGAAGGCGAGGCTTGCGAGGAATCGGTCCAAAACCAGCATTAATCTGTCCAAATGTTGCAGTAATCGATCCAAAAGTGGATGTTATCGGTCCAAAACGTTGCATAATCAATCCAAAATCTCTAATAATCGATCAACTTTACATTTACTTCCAATAACAACACCCCTTTCAACTCCGTAAACAAAATTAATCAAGCGCAACAAAAAAACACCGGAGTGCAGCACATCACGCTACACTCCGGTCCTCTTTTTCGCCTTTCCTTCATATAAATTCGGATTCATCGCAAACACCACCCATCATATCAATCCATTCCGAATCGCATAGATGGCCAGCTGGGTCCGATCGCGCAACCCGAGCTTCTGCAAAATGACGGTCACATGATTTTTCACGGTTCCAATCGATAAATGCAGCATTTCCGCTATCTCCTGATTGTTCTTCCCATCACCGACCAGCTGCAGGATCGACCGCTCCCGACTTGTCAGCAGCGTCAAGTCCTCCTGTGGCACCTTTGGCCTGATCAGCCTTGGCACCACTTTCCCTGCAACCGAGGGATCAATGGAAATCCCCCCATCCAGCACGCTTTCAATGGAAGCTATCAAGCTCGCCGCATCCGCATCCTTCAACAGATAGCCCAACGCCCCAAGCCTCAGTGCCTCCATCGCATATTCCTCATCTGCAAATGTGGTAAGAATGAGGATCTTCGCCTGCGGATTTCTGCTTTTTATCCGTTTGGTCGCCTCGATTCCCGTCATTAACGGCATCCTGATATCCATCAACACCAAATCGATGACATGCTTTTCATAAGCCTCCACCGCTTCCTGTCCATTGGTGGCTTCTGCAGCCACTTTAAAATTGGCGTGCTGTTCAATCATCATTTTGATTCCCTGCCTGACAAGCGCCTGATCTTCCGCCAGTAAAATATGTATCATTATGTATCCTCCTTCAGAGGAAAGATCCCTTTTATCGTAAAATCCCTATCTGTGACAACACGCACCATCCGCCCTTGGAGCGCCTCCATCCGTTTGCGCATATTCTCCATCCCAAAACCTTCTACAATTTGAAGCGGTCCATCTATTTTATTCACTACCGCAATCTGAAGGCTATGCTCCCCGATAATCTCCACCGTCACGGCAATTTCACGTGAGCTTCCGTGCCGCATCGCATTGGTCAATCCTTCCTGGACAAACCGGTAGATGGCAATATTCTGTTCATTTGTCAGCGGAACAGATAGCACTCCTGTTTTAGTTGTCAGCTGGACCCGTATCCTGCTTTCCGCCTCAAGCCTTCGAATCAGGTGGATCACGGACGCAATGCCCTTCTCCTCTTCTCCCTGCAAAGCCTTCACCGCTTTCCTCATACCATCCAGGCTTTCCCTTGCCAACTGCTTGGATTGTGCAAGAATTCCGCTTACATCCCCCGACTCCTTTGCAGACTGCTCCGCAACAGCAAGCTGCATCATCAGCGCTGTCAGCTGATGCCCGACCGAATCATGAATATCCCTCGCAATCCGGTTACGCTCCTCGACCCTTGCCGCTTCCTCGTTCTCCGTCACCTGTCTTTTCAGGAGTCGATATTCCATTAAAAGCGCCTTCCACTCTTTATCTATTTTTTCATTATCACTATAGTAGGTTTGCAAAAGAGCCCCCATCCCTATCAAAAGCAAGCTCAACATCGCATGAAAGAGGCCCAGTGCAGGCTGATCCAAATGGAAAAACACTGTTAAAAAAGGAAGCAGGACCGCAAGCAGGCCACTTATTTTGGACCTCGCAACCATGCCATCTATGATCAAAAAATAGAACAGGAGCCAAGGAAGGAAATCGGAAGGCTCCAGAACAAATATCTGCAAAACCGCAAGCAACGAGCTGGCTAGCGCATAAGCGGCCCATTTCATTTTCCATAATGGCAAAGTGAAATAGATTGCCAGAAAAGCTCCGGCTACAACGAGATAAGCAGGTAATGTTGTCTTGGAAAGAGTCTGATAGATTGGGATAAGCAGCAAGCACACGCAGATGAACGCGAGCTTCGCCCATAAAAGCATGCTACGCATAGGATTCACCTATAACCATCTCTGTTCTCTCCCCTTTTAAACAAACGTTTGATTAACCGATCGCCTTCTTTATTTTTTTCATTGCCTGGTCACTGGCACTGTTGGAAAAGTGTTCTGTCAGCTCACGTTTCGCCGTTTCCTTTTCCATCTCCAACTCTTCTATATTGTGCTTCTTCATCCACGCCCCCATCGTTTCATAGGAGGTGCTGCTCCAGCCGTTCTTCTCGCCATTCCCGTCCTGCTTTTCCTTTGTACCGGACACCACAATATCGAGGCTTCCCTGCAGCTCCAATAAAGCCTGATCAAATGCCTTCTTTTTCTCCTTGTCCTTCATGCCGGCCTTCACCCGCAGAACCCTTGTATCAATTTCCACGGCCTCTTCGTATGTATGTATAATAGGTTGTCCCATTCCAATGTCTCCTTTATTTTCCTTTTTCCTATAGACATATTTCTACAAAAAGGAGGGAGAGTCCTGCCACATTCTTAATCAAACGTTTGTTTAAAAAATCTAATGATGTCCATGATAATCCTCAGATGGACGTTCCTTACCAAATCCATGGCTTAAATGTATACCCAAAAACAGATATCCACCAATCAGAATCACCACCATGATCGGCTTCCATATCCACTTTGCCTTTAACTTCTCCTGGCCCGAACGCAAAACGAAAATAAGAATAACCGAGCACCAGCACAAGGTAAGCAGAACCATCAGCAGGTTGACCGCATCAGAAACCATAAGCATCTCCCCAAGCATAGCTCCCATCATTCCACCCATCAGCCCAGAAAACGCACCCTCCACCGCAGGAAGTACACCAAAGAACATCCCGGAGAGAATACCTGCACCTACCCCAATCACCATGCCAATCATAGTAGAGTGCAACAAGCTGTCCTTTTCTATCACACCAGCCAACACACCTACTGTCAGCGCACAAGTCATTCCAAACCCCATCGCCAGCACCATCTGCTGCATCGGAAGAAGACTTTCCTTCTCTATATATGAAAATATCATGAACAAAGCTACCAAAACTAAAATAGAAAAACTAATATACAGATAAAATTGTTCCATTCCGATTCCCCCTTTCTTCACTTTATTCGGGTATCTCATGGGACATGCAGGAAAAAGACTGTGTTTACCGCCAATTACATTCCCCTTCCAAAATCATTATTTTTTTCCAAATATATCTTGCATTACAAGATAGCTCTGCATATAATATAGGTATCAGGCAATACAAGGTAGCGAAAGTACGCACCACTACCTTGCTTTGCAAGTTACCAGTAGATAGCAGAATCTGATATTCTTTTACACCGCTATCTTGCAATACAAAGTAATGAGGTGAAAATCATGGCGGTTAGAAGTCAATTATTAAAAGGAATTCTCGATGCCTGTGTGATGGCCATCGTCGAGGAGCAGGCCGTTTATGGATACGAGTTATCACAGAGGCTGCAGAAAGTCGGGCTGCCGGATATAAGTGAGGGTACCATCTACCCTGTACTGCTCAGGCTGCAGAAAAATGGCTTCATACGAGGGGAAATGCGGCCTTCCGCAACCGGCCCCAACAGAAAATACTACTTCCTGACAGACAACGGAAAAGAAGAGCTCGACAGAATAGCGAACGAATGGATGCTGATTGCGGGGCCAGTAAACAAACTACTGCAAAGAGGGGAAAACGATGCTTAAAACAAACTCTACCTAATGCCCTCTTCCAGTATTGTTTCTTTAGGAAAAAGTATCTTATATAGACTCCAAAAGGAAGTAATAATAAGAAATTGAATGCTGCTTGCCATAATGCACTTTGTTTGAAAACCTGAATATAGGTAGATGACTGTGACCAAACAATCGAAATGCTTTTTAAAGTATCTAAAATAAAATAGAATGGGATTACTGAATAATAAACCGTATCAGGTGATTGATGGACGCACGTACACTGGTGCAATTGGTGATAAATAGGGAACGCCAAAGCTGTTTAACGAAGTAAGATGATTAATTAATACAATCGTTCCCAGGATGATTCCATATAATCCATAGCAACTAGATAGAAAGACCAGAAGATATCGGATCAACTTGATTGCATTCCCAAATGAATGAACAGGGACAGCGAAATTTAATACATAGGTGGCTGAAATGATTACCAAAGAAGATAATTGAACAATTCCAGCTTCTGCTGCAGATTGCCCGAAAATGATTGTTCCAATGATTGAGAATGCCAGGATAATGCCCGTAGGCAAACGTATGGAGCTTTCCAATATCACCTCAAAAATCAGCATAAGGATAAGCACTTCCACTACTAAAGGCAACGGAACATTTTGGCGCTGCGCTGCAAGGCTGATTAGCAGTTCACTGGGAATCATTTCTGGATGAAATAAAGTAAAAGCAATGTAAAAAGGGATCAGAAAGATAGAAATAAAGAGTGAGGCTATTCTGATCAATCTTGTTACATTAAAAATTGAACTTTCATAATAGTCCTCAGGCGTCTGAAAAAATTGCATAAACACTGCAGGGACAATCAATACATTTGGAGTACCATCACAGATAATTGCGATTTTCCCTTCTAGAATATTGCCGGAAGTAACGTCAGGGCGCTCAGTTATTAATACTAAAGGGTAGACCGAAGCGAGATAATCCATCTTATTTCAGAATCTGGCCTGATGCTTTTTCCTTCGTCACACATTTTAACCCTTTACCAAGTCCTCACGATCATCTGCCTGTGGAGGTTCCTCCATCCATCCGTGTTTAATCATAATATTTGCTCTATCTTCAGCGTAAAGCGAAATTTCCGGGACATCCCTCTGAAAAGCCTTGGTATCAGATTTCTGATCGTCGAGGCAAGATTTTATTCCATGCTTCCTCCAGCTCTTACATCACGATAAGGACCTTGCGCTTCCTTAGTGGTTGGTTGTGTGTACCCCCTCAGTGGACTTTCACCACCTAAATCGAAGCCATGCCTGGCACACATAAAAAAAGAAGCTACTTCATCAGCTTCTTTCCTTGCCTTTTATTCTTTTTTTTAAGTATTCGCCTGCCACCTAGAGAAACGTCTTATGTTTCCCGCAAATTGACTCTGATTCAAATAATCGGAGCTCTTCTTTATGATGAAATTAGATACAGTTTCTTGGAATGGATAATGATAAAGTCATGGCTAATAATAAAGTTATCTTTTTTTAAGGCAGGTGAGGTAGTATGAACTTAGATCTAATCAATGAGAGATATGCTAAATTATTATATTATTTATTTCATGAAAATGATTGGTGTACTTTGCATTACTTATCCGAAAAGACAAATTATCCCAAGTCTACAATATGGCGATTACTGTCAATATTGGAGGATGAACTCCCTCCTGGATGGGTAATTAAAAAAAGTGAAATCAATGGTTTTCGGCTGTTCAAACCTCAGAACGGTACTTTAGAAAGTGTGTGGATCTATTTAAAAGAAAAAAATTCCTTTTTTCAAATTTTAGATCTAATCGCTTTACATAATGGTGTAAGTGTTAATGAGATCACAGAAAAAGCACATGTTAGTCGAGCTACTGTTTATCGTCAAATCAAGCTAATGAAAGAAATTGTTGAACCTATTGGAATTCAGATAACGAATACACCCTTTAAACTCGGGGGTGATGAAAAGCAGATACGAAAATTTATTATGCAATATTTAGAGTTAATAGGGAAAAACATGGAAGCTCCCTATATTGAAACTTTCCATATTGAGGACTTCAAAACCACCCTATTTAGAGAATTAACAGAACCCTCTATAACTCTTCATATGGGAGCCGTGCATAGATTGGCAACCATAATTGATATTTCGAATCTTCGAATTTCCTATGGAAGTTATGTATCTTTACCAGATTATGTTATGCGCGAATTTATCGATTCTGAAGTATTTAAAGCAGCAAAAGCTATGTTTCAATTCATGAAAAAATGCCCAACAAGAGAAATTCAGTTACAAGAGTTGCTCTATTTTACTCTGCATTTAGAAAACGAGAAAATGCCCAAAAGCAGAACTCAAGAGATCATTGAAATTCGTTCTAGACTTAAAGAGAACAAAAGAAATAGTTCGAAGTTTTATAATCAATTTTTACACGATCTATCTAATTATGTAGGTTATGATATATCCCAGGATGATTCGTTATTATATAGTTTAGCTCAAACCCTTAGAAGAATTTATTTTGATTTTCAGTTAGGGACCGATACAAGAATGAACAGAATGCTGCCTTTCATTACTTTTTTAGAATCTAACCCATTATTTCTAACAATCACCAAAATTATTGAGGATAGTATTCTTCATATAAAGGATTCTATAAAACACATTGAAAAAGTGGAAATTCTTGAGATTTTTCTACTTATTAGCGCAGCAATATTACGGAAAAAGAAACAATTTAAACTTGAAACTGTGCTAATTTGCCGCACATATATTGAAGGTGAGTTTATCAAGGAAGTATTATCAACACATTTAGGAAACCATCTTTCCATCACGGTTTTAGACTATTCAGGATTAGAGTTTTTGCGTAAGGAAAATAAATTTGATTTAGTATTAACAACAATTGAAACCAAACTTTATATTAATCACTTGCCAGTATATTCAATTTCATCCATCCCATCACCAGTTGAACTAAATGAACTAAAACAAATTATTGATCAAACGTTTAATAATTTGTTGAAGATTGACCCAGAAATATTGTACCCCTTCAAGTAGAGTCAAAAATATGTAACCAATAAAAAAGCACCCTCAGGTTACTTTCATTTCTTCGAGGGGTGCTTTTAAGGTAATCATTTTTTTGCTTTTTGATGCTTTTCCTCATAGCAAAACTTTTCAACTGTTTCTTTACACCAGTATTTGGTCCCCGAGATTTCTAAATCGGGTTTAGGGATCTTATCTCGGCTCAAATATACATTTAATTTCCTTCTATCGTAGTCCAATCCGTTTTCGGTTAAAAAGTCTGCAAATTGCTTCTGAGGTAAATATTTGTCACTATTATTACGAACTAAAGAAATTGATGGTCTTTGAATTAAAAAAGTCTCTTTTTTATAGAAGTCGACAATCAATTCAAGTGCAAGTTCCAACCATTCATTATCTAAATGACGATATAACAAACCTATATTGAAAACTTCATGTTCTGGGCACTCAAAAAACCATGCCAATTTTAAAAAGGCCGCTTCTCGTTGGTCTAATCCTTCCAAGGCTTCAGTTGTCAGTAAAACATTTTCATAAGCCTTTAATTTACTTTTAAATCCAGGAAAGTAATCAACAATTCGTTTGGTTACATTTTTCAAAACAATCCCCCTATGTTGACAATGTCAACAAAAGCTAAGCTTCAAAATTTTAAATATTTGCTGCAACGTGTAACGGTGCAGCGGATCATCTTTGTAGAGCTCGATGCCCTAAAGAACGACAGTATTTAAAAAAGCAAGAGGAGCGAATTTCTCCTTTTTTCAGACTTGCTTATAATTCATCATTTTCCTTCATGCTGTAGCATTTTGCTTCATAATTAACAATGATGTGATCCAATACTTCAATTCCTAGAATCTTTCCGCTTACAACTAATCGTTGTGTGATTTTTGAGGCCCTCGATGGATGGGCTGCAATCCCCACTTGGATGTTGATGAAAAGAAAGAATTGATGAACTGTTATTCAAAATTGATGACTTAAACACCTCTCTTGGGTGTACGATGCTAGAGTGATCCAACATGACAACGATGTACTGCAACTACTCAATTTTTAGTGTTTAGACACATAACAAAGAACACTTCACGATCTTCATCTCTGATAAATTCAGCTGCAAAAATAGCTGCGTCTTGAGGTGAGCGAACAATGTACTTTTCGCCATCTTTAACCTCCATAATTACTTGTTTAATGCGTAAGCTTTCGTAAACTTTCTCCATATGAAATACTTCCTTTCTTTGTTTGAGAAGGAAGCATTGATGGGTGCAAACCGTGTGAAGGGCTCGCAAACGAAGAAGCGGACTCACCAACTAGGTATAAAATTAACTTAAATACTATGGGTAATTCATCTAATTTTGTCAGACAAACATTAGTTGCAAAAGCCCTATCCTTAACTATGCAACTGAATATAGGCCAGAAAATACAGTATCTGTTCAGTAAAGTGTAAGCAAAACAGTTTAAAAAAAGAGCATTATGAAAACATCTGGTTTATATGCATTTTCAATAGAAGCTGCTTCGTTACCATCTATACCTTCGGCAATAACTTGAAAAGATTTTTCAATTTCAAGGGTTCTTTTGACCCCTTCTCGGAAAAGTTGATGATCGTCTATAATAGCAATTGTGGTAGTCATTTAGGCAGCTTCTCCTACTCCCTCTAATTTTCTATAATTTTAAGCTGTTTATTGAACCTATTCCGTTAATATCATTTTTCAAATTACGATTAAATCGAAATTTTAATGAAATGAGCCCCTATACTTTTATGGTGCATCAATTAAATTCCAATTAATTTTCCCGTTATAATCACCTATATAAACAAAAGGATCAATTTTTAACAGTATTCCTTTATCCGATTCCCAGTTAATGGATACATTTTGTTCATCTTGTGTAATCATTTCATAAACATTCGTCTCGACTCCAAGCGCCATTGTTATTTCAATTCCATCCTCATCAACAAACTTTAATGCATCCTTTAAAAAATGCCCTTGACTATCAGAGAATTCTTCCGTTAATGTTGCTGTGAGACGCCATGAACTTCCCACTCCACGAGTATCCTTCACAAGGATGTCCCAATCATTATTTCTTTTTGAATAAGTTGGTTGATTTGGTATTTGCATATTTTCAAAACTAATATTTTCAGCTACACTCGTGAAACTTAATTTTCCCGTGACATTGAAGGTTACTACTTCAATATTTGATTTTCGACCCGTATCATCTATAACATAGACTGTAACTTGATGCATTCCTAAAGACAATTGATCTGCCGGAATATTATATTGATAATTAATTTCTTCACCTTTGTTCATTGAATTTGATACATTAGAAGCAAATTTTACATGAGTATTACTGTCCACTGCATAATATAAATCTATTAGATTACTATCGAGATCGTTCCAACTACCACTAATAGTATACTCAGTGCCAAAATCAACAGGAATTTCCTTATTGGCATCCATTAACGTAATGGCTGGCGGACTTTCAACAATGATTTTTAAATCTGAAACTGAATAAGCGCCTTTATCATCTCTAGCTACGACTTGAAGATTATTTTCTCCTAATTTTAACTGATCTGACGTTATAAGAAAGCTCCAATCTACCGGTTCAGTAGATCCTCCATTGTTTAATACTTCCGATTTTAATAACTCACCATCTAAGCCATAATATAAAGTATTTGTGGAATCATCAGAATCTTTCCAAGTTCCTTTTGCTAGATAATCTTCACCAACAGCTAAATGAATAGGACCTTCTTCATTTATGGTTACTTCAGGTACATTGTTAGCTTGAATTTTATAATCTACTGGACTCGTATTCGTTATATAGTTACTCCCCTCAAACTTAACTGTCTCAGTAACTTGCTGATTTACCATTACTTGATTAACTTTCACTTTAAAGGAAATGGTCACTTCGTCCATATTCGTATCCATATTAGGAATACTGGCTGCTAAAGATTTTCCCGTCCATGAACTATCATCCAATGATTCTGAGCCACCTCCAGCTGATATTGTCAATGAGCCAGGAACATAGGAAACATAATCATTTAAAACAGTCTTCACTATAATATTGTTCCAATCTTGTTTACCAGATAGATACTTCGCATTTATTGTATAGGTTAGTTCCTCACCAGTATTAACTTGAGCACCATCGTCAACAACAGTACCATTTTTTTTCGTTATTGTTTCTTTCACTTCAGCATTTACTAGTCCTGGTATTTCATCAAATGTTACACGATTGTTCTGATATCTAGATCCTGTTGAACCAGTAAACCCCCAATAAACTTGATTACTTTCAAAAACATTCTGTACATTTATTGGGACATTTTCGGAAGCTTGACCCTCTAATTGATACGTAAGTATTGAGGTAGTTGCATTCCAATTAACGGTGAATTTACGCCAAGAATCATTTGATAAAGTACCAGGATATTGAACACCATTTGATGAACCATCTATGTCATTATGTTTCATCGTTCTTCTGTAATCAAACATGCCAGGTTGGTAATCTATATAGGTGCTAGCCTTACCGGGGTAGCTCCAAGCAACATGGTTCCCTTTGGTCGTATTTGTATCAAAATAACCATCGGAACCATTATTGTTTATAAAGGTATCAAACTCAACCGCAAAGCTTTTTTGAATCCCATCTGTTTTGGATGCCCCATGTGACTGTCCAGCATAAACGCCAAGACCTGAACCACTGTGAGGAGATAAGGCATTTGTGCCTCTCGAGTCATTATGCATAACAAAGGCCATACCATCTGCTGCGTTAGCTCCTTGATTCCCGAAATATATATACATTGATGCATTAAAATCTTTTGTTAAGTCCAATTTATTAGCCTCAGTCGACCAGATAGCACCCTTTTGATTTGTAGTATTAGGGGTTACTTGAACGATATTACCTCCTATTACGGAACTATTTGAACCGGTAGTAGGAGTAACGAATATACCAGTCAAATCAATTTTAGATGGAGGATTGTTTTCATTCGCAGCTTTAACATGCACAGGGGCCAACCAATCGAGACTTGGTAGAATTAACCCCATTACTAACAACAATGAAAGGGTAGAACGCTGAAATATTCTGTTATTCTTCTTCATCGTATTCCCCTCTTTTTTTCTTTTTCAGCAAAATAATAATAGTGATGATTAAGGCTAAAATAAACACAGCAAATCCAATAAAAAGGAATGTATAATCTTTTTCTACTTCAACTGCCGTTTTATTTAGTACTTTTGCATCTGCACCTTTAATTTCAAACATTTTATCAAATTTCCATGTTTGATTACCGTCTGTAGCTGTTAAATATAAATGATATTTTCCTGGTTCTAACTTTCGATTATCCCAGGTAATAGGGAAATCAAAATTAGAATTCGGTGCCATGGATAACTTACTTTTCTTTGTTGAATGGAGCTTCTCTTTTTTTCCTTCCTTCGTAATTCGTGCATATACATCCAGGTTATTTATTATAACAGCTTCGGTATTTTGTAAATTGGCAGTAACAACCGTACGATAGTTCATCAATCCTGCTTGAACTTTATTTAACTTTAGGTTCGGCTTAACAACTTCATCCGTTTCTGTTAATTTCACGCCAATCACATAAGAAAATTCATTTTTGATTTGAACATTATTATTTTCTTTCGTTTTGTCCTCTTGATTTATTTCGTGTACATAGAATCCACCCAAAATAATTCCATCAAATGACTCGTTGGGCATTTGAATTGAAAAGGGGACTTTCTTTGTTTCGTTTCCTTTTAATACAATTTCTTGCTTTGGAGATATCAAATCAGAAAAGGCATACTTTAAGGAGCTGTCTTTTTTGTGACCATCTTTGCTATAGTCGATCACTCCATTTTGATTGGTAATAGCTGTATTGGGTACGATCATTATCTTTTTTTCTTCACTAGAAGTGTTTTTAACGGTTAAAGATATCGTTTGTTTTGAACCTGGAGCCATCTTTAAGTCAAAATAGGTAAGCTTTTTATTTATTTGGTTTTTGGGAATATCGGCCTTGACTGAATACTCCATAGTACCAGCAAAGGCCACTTCATTATTCAAAACAATTCCTAATCCAAGCAATAATATAAAAACCATAATAGATAACAAATTTTTCATTTTTTCTATCCCTCACATCTCTAATTTCATGATGTCACTTTTCAAAAAAAACTTGGCAAAATTATTAATTAAGCCAAGTTCTTTTAATTTGTATTTTATTTAGGTGCGTTAGATAATTCCCATGTCATAGTAGCTGTGTAGTTTTGAGCATCAGCTGATCCGGCCAAAACATTTAATTGTACGTTACTATTATCGCCTTCAGTACCTGGAAAAACATCTAGCCATGTTCCACGACCTGCATCTACTTCAGCAAACATAAATACTTTTGAATCTGTATTATCAAATACAACATCATTAGCAGTTGGTGGTGTGGAAACATTACCAGTTTGCGTTTTTACTTCTCCATTTTTGAATGATAAAACAGCTCCTGTTAATACTTCTCCAGAATCGCTTTTAAATTCTGAAGTCTTCGCTGACAATGACCATCCTTCGCCCGTTCCACGCTTATCTGAAACTTGTACAAAGGGATCTTTATTTTTAGCATTATAAGTCGTGTTCCCACTCATAATTTTTTGTGTTCCAAATTGGATATTTGAGACATAGTCCAGAGTTAAAGCCCCACCATTTCCAGTACCTCCATTGCCTGGATCTTCAGGATCAATAGGACTTGGTGGATTAGGATTGTCCGGATTTGTAGGATCTACTGGATTAGTTGGTTCCTCATCTGCAATAAAACCAATATAATTATTAGAAGTTGCGTTATTTATGACAGCTGCCTCAGCTGAACTTATTGAAATAAGTGTTCCGGCTAAAATAATACTGCCTACTACTGATAAACTAAATACTTTCATTTTCTTAATCTCCTATTATCGCTCGTTTATTTTTTTATTGTGGGGCGTCTACTAGACTCCAAGTTAAAGTTGATACATAATCTCCTGCTAAGTTTCCAGATGGAACGGAAATTTTAACGCTGCTTGGATCAAATTTATCTACCCAAGTCCCTAAACCTGTGTCCACATCTGCTCTCATAAGGGTTTGTGCGGAGCTTGTTCCACTATCCGTTCCTAATTGTACTTCTCTTAGCTCAGGTGCGGGAGAAACATTTCCAGGATTTGTCTCAGCAGTACCGATTGGTAATGTTATCATTGCACCTTTTAAGATTTTAGTTTCATCTGTTTGATCCGTAAATGGTGATGTTGCAACTTGCAAAGTCCAACCTACACCTGTACCACGCTTATCCGTTACTTGGACGTTAGGGTTTGTAGTAGTAGTTGTATATTCTACAACACCACTCGCTAATTGGTGGGAATCAAATTCTAAAGGTGAGACATTATCAATCGTTAATGAACCTTCATTTCCTGTTTCACCACCTGGTTCACTTGGAAAAATAGGATCAGTTGGTCCTGTAGTTTCGTCTCCTGGTGTTATAGTAATATGACCATGAGAAGTTGCTCCAAGGCCATTTTCACTTCCTGTTACTGTAGTTGGATCGATTGCAGCGAATGTAGATGTCGCAAATAACATTAATGCCGCTGAGGGCACTAATCCTTTAATTAAAGCTTTTTTGATACTCATTTTGTATTTCCCCTTTTTAATTTTAAATAATTGAAATGTAATAGGACTCTAATTGGGATTAATGGAAATCCAATATTTTTAGAGTTTTATATAATACCCATGACGATGCCTTAGATGTGGATGAAGAATCCAGTATCTCGATTTAACGCTGTTACAAATTCTACTTAAGAATTCCTCTTATTCTTTATTCTCGTTCTTTTTCCCTCCCTGCAGTCATTTTTAAAATTCTTAAGCTATGTCTATTTCTAAACCTACTCCAAAGTTTAAAACAATAGGATAATGATCTTGGAACAATTGATGCTTCTTAATGTAAAGAAATAGAGGAATGAGTAGTTTGTAATATAAAAGGCATGTCATATGTTAATTACATTCTATAAAATAAATCGTTAGACCTAATTTCAAAAATGGGTTGTGAGGTTTCATGTAAGAAATTCATTGTCATAAACAAGTAAATAGAACGACGTATGAGTGTTGTAATTAATGAAATTTAGAATTATCAATAATATAAAAATTATTGTTTCAAAAGGTTATATTTCAAGAGGAATAAACACTATTAGAAGGTATGAAAAAAGGGGGTTTGACATAAAATAATTAAAATACAAATTTGACATTTTTATAGAGAAACTCATCTGAACAAACTTCAACAAATTCCCATTTACAAAAACAACCCAATAATTTTTTAGAATAGAGTGTATGCCGTTTATCGATACTATGAGCTCATTGTCTTTAAAGAAATCGGGATTTAATAAAGAAAAGTAAATTCCCTCGTTTTAAAAAAAGGTAAATTGATACCTTATGAGAATGTTGAACAGCACTATAAAACAAAGTATTGAGAGCATACTTGTCTGGTTAGGAAAAGCTCAAAAGATTTCTTGAAGTGACAGATGAAGGGGGTTGGGTGAAATATCTTTTTCAATTAGCTTAAGACTAATCGTACAAAAGTACATAAGAGGCAATTGAATGGACGGAATTATTAACTATCTTTCAAAATATATCTAATATGAAGTTGTAAACTTCAATAAAGAAATACTATTGGTATATTCTTGTTTAATAATAGCAATGTAAGTTGTCCTATTTCTACATACTCTCTATCTCTATTTTTTTTGGGTAAGTTTCACCGAATATAATCGGTGAAACTTTTAACTATGCGGGATGATGGCCAAATTTATATTGATTTAAATCAGAATACCAAGAAGAACCAAACCAAACATTCTCTACAGTTAAGTAGATTATATATGAAGATGTTTTTTTGAGATATTGTTAGTGCTATCCCATACACAGTTGGATTTTTGGCTTAGACAATCAATTCTACTTCTGCTGCATATAGATACGTTCCAAGTTTAATTTATTTGGTTTCAACAAAGATATATTGTTTGAATATTGAAGTGGTAATCTTAAAAAGTGATAAATTGAATTGATGTATTACTTAATAACATTTATTAAATAATAGTCAATTATTCATAAAATATGTTTATATGGTCCATCTACTTCATATTTAGATTAATAATAAGGAGTGTAGGAATGATAGAAACAACTACACAAGCATTAATATGTAATTTATATAAACACTGTAAAATGACAACTTACCATTCATTTAGAGTGGGGAATGATTTATGCGGTTTCGGACGTTATTTGGGAATTGAGAATCAAGAGTTTCTTTTTACTTTAGGAGCTCTTCATGATATTGGTAAATTAAAAATCCCTCAACAATTATTAAATAAAAAAGAAAGACTAACAGAACTCGAATATGATGAAATAAAGAACCATACAGTTTACGGAGCAAAAATAGTACAAAATACCCCCAAATTCCCAGCAGAGTTTTCAGATGCAATCCTATTTCACCATGAAAATTTTGATGGTTCTGGATATTACAGAAAGAAAGGAAAAAATATACCCCTTCTTTCTAGAATTATCAGAATTATTGATTCTTACGATACGATGTTATATGGTCGTATTTATCAAAATCCCAAAAAACAAAACCAAATAATTGAAGAAATTAAACTTCTAAGTGATATTCACTATGACAAAGACTTGGCACTATCCTATACAAAATTTCTTGAAAAGAAGGCTTGCCAATTCCTCCACTGATATTCTAACCAGCATATCAGCAGTAATGGAAGAAAATATATTATTCAGAAGTAATCTCAATTGAAAGAAGTGTCCGTATGCGTAAAACTCAAAAAAAGTCTATTAAAGAATTAATAAACCAGAATATACAAGAATTACTCAAAGACAAACAAACAATAGAAAGAATCGAAAAGCGTATAGACGAACGCCACGAGATAAAAAAATAAGATAATTTAAATCGGCGTTATTACAATTAGTCTATATGTTTATTTGTTTAATAATAAAAACTTTAATTCTATGTAAAAAAACATCCATTTTTAAGATGTGTATTTAATACTAGAAACACCCGCCTCCTCTTTAACAGATCATAAAAAAGATAAAATCTGATTTATGCACTTACACTTTGTAAGTGCTTTTTATTTGCTATTCTGTCATAATCAGCATCTTCCTAAAAGGCGGGTATTATTCATAATTAAAGTATTTAATGATAGTTTTTGAGAAGAATAATACTTCAAAAACAGGGTGTGTACCAAAAGTAGGACATTGCCTCTCATTTTTGAAATATTTTCTCAAGAAATAAAAGGTACTATTAAAAAACGAGACTTAGTTACTATTAATAAGAGTCTCGAAGTAAATATTCTAAGTTAAGAATCGAAATTCCTTAAACAGAGAACAAAAAATAAGAATTGTTAGTCATAAGTTTAGGAATATCGACAAATGAAAGTGACTATGACCGATATTTATTAGTAACGAAATAGGTGATAATATGAATCGATTTTATAAACGTTATTCAGACTTAATCTTTCTTTTACTTAATGAAAAAAAATGGAGTAGTATAGCTGAAATATCCCATAAAACAGAGTATTCAAGAAGTACTATCTGGCGTGATTTAGAATTCCTAGAGTCTATTTTCCCTGACGGATGGATTTTAGAAAAAAGTGAAAAAATTGGGGTTCGCCTAATTAAACCTGAAAATGGTACATTAGAAAGTTTATTAACACAAATAAGAGAAAAGAATTCCTATTTACATACGTTAAAGTTAATTCTTTTGAACGATGGTGTTGATATTCCTCAGATATCCCAAGCGGTTCATATTAGTCGTTCCACTGCATACCGTCACCTTGAAAAACTACAAGAGGTTGTAAGTGAGGCGGGTGTCACATTAACTGCAAGCCCCTTTAAAGTTATTGGGGATGAAAAAAGGATAAGAAGATTTATCATGCAATATTTGGACTTTATGTCAGTTGAAACTAATACCATTAAAGATTCAATCGATGCGATAAAATTTCAAACAGATTTATTACAATTGTTTTCGAAATATTCAATGTCTTACAGAACAGGTGCCTTACAGCGACTAACAATGATTTTATCTATATCTAATTTTCGTGTCACCATGGGGCATTATATCTCATTTCCCAAAAATCTTTTAAAGTCTTATGAGGGTAGTAAATATTTTGAGCTCTCAAAAGAATTGGTAAAATATATGGTCAAATGCCCATCAAGAGATATTCAACTACAAGAAATTCTCTTTTTTGCTATTTTTATCATGAGTGAGGAACGACCATTAAATAGATCACAATACATTAATTATATAAAAAACAGAATGAGAAGTAAAAAAGGTTTTCCATTGGTTAAATTCTTAAAAAGTCTTTCTAAATATGTTGGTTTTAATCTATCAGAAGATGATATTTTTTTATTCCATTTAGTCCAAACATTAAAAAGGATACAAGTTGAAACTGAATTTGACACGGAAATTGCCAGTAATTCACTGTTGCAGTTCCTTCCATATTTTGAAGTGAATCCAATTTTTCAGGTGATTGAGGAATTAGCAGTTGAAAGTCTTTCTCCAGTGCCATTAACGATTAATAAACTTGATGTTTTAGTGATATTTTCACTTTTACAATCTGCTGTTCTGCGAAAATGGAATCAACACACAATACAGGTTGCTTTAATGTGTCGAACTTATAACGAAAAGGATTATATTAGGGAAGTATTAAAATATCACTACGGTAATAAAGTGGCTATCTCAACATTGGACCCATCTAGTATTGATTTGCTTTTCAAATATGAAGAGTTTGATTTGCTTATTTCTACCGATGTTGGTGAGAATACAGATATGTTAATTGAGCACATCCCTACCATTCAAGTGTCGTCCTTCCCCTCCCCTTTAGAATTAGTAAATATTAAACAGTTTATAGAGCAGCATTTTTATAGCAATTTAGGTATAGAACCGGAAATGATTTATCCATTTAGAATTAATGAAAGTCCTTGTTAATGAACATAAGCCTTAAAGTAAAAGAAAATTTGTATGTTTGGTAGCAATACACAACCCGAAATATCGAATTCCACGTCAATATTCGGGTTGTGAGATCATAAAATAGGCATTATTTTTTGATTACTGAACCGGGAATAAATTTCAAAATCGAAATGAATATTTCAAATTTTGAAGAAGCAATATTGATTATTTGGTGTAAAGTGGTTAAATGTAACTAGGGGTCCCTTTAGCAAAACGCGGAAAACATACGCTAAGCAAACCAGCAGCCTTTTGATGTTTGGGGGAATCTCACTGTATTTATTGGTCTCTTCCAAAAATATGAAAAAGGATCCTGTTGTCCATTAACCTCTAAGAGCTACTAGCCGCGCAGGCCAGTAGCTCTCTATCGGATTACAGTTTCATTGCTTCGGTTTCCACTCTATCCATGTATTCCTGAACGACCTTCTGGTTGGCCTTCTCACTTCCAAGCTTCAGCATGGCACGTCCGACAAAATTAGCCCCTTTATTGTAGCCTGAATAGATGAACTTTGTGTGAGCTTCGTCTATTTTATGAAGCTCGAATGTGAGATTGATCTCAAAGGCTTTTCCAAGAACAAAGTTGATCTGTTTGAGCTTTTTGTCTTCGCGGTCCTCATAGGCCAGGGTCTCAACTATATACGTCTCCACCCGTTTACCCTCCCGATATTTCTGCTGATGCTTCGCTCCGACTTCGCCTTCCGTCTTCTCGACCAGGATATGCTCCTCCACTTTCGGCATCGTTTTCGTGATATTCTTGTCCAAAAACAACTCCCATAGCTTTTCGATATTGACCGGGATCACCCGCTCCTCTTTCCACTGAATCATTGTTCTTCCTCCTTCCCAGATGCGAGGAACTCATCGATTTCCTCCAATTTCAATTGAAGGTCCTCCATCTGCATCTGTATGTTCTTCTTCTTTTGCTGGATCAACTCTTCCAAATGAGCGAAGGACTCGTCCTCCATCACCAAAATCATTTCCTGTATCGTAAAACCGAACCGCCTCAGCTTACCCAAAAGAATCGCCAGAAAAAAACTGCCATCATCGTAATATCGATAATTATTCTTTGGATCAATGTAAGCCGGCTCGATCAATTTCACCTCTGCATAATACCGGAGCGTCTCCTTGCTCAGCCCCGTCATCTCTGAAAACTCACTGACCTTATACATTCCTTCCCTCCCCCTCCTATCATAAACCGTGGGGTACACCACAGGGTCAACTATTATTTTATTATTTCTTTATTTTGGGGTGGGAAACCTTTAAATTTTGAACTTTGCGTTTTTCTAAAATGATTGTGGCGGAATTATCTTGCTATGCGGTTGAATTCCGGTGAAGTGTGGCGGAATTATTGAGTGGTTTGGCGGAATTAAAGGGAGAAATGGTTGAATAAAAAATGGTGTGGTGGAATTGCTCTTCTATGTGGGGGGAATCCAGAGAATTATCGGTCGAATCAGCAGAATAATTGGTGTAATAAAAGGTGGCAGTGGTTGAATTATTAAAAACCATCTCCTAATGGTTCCTTTCCTTAATAAAACAGGTTATTTTACTCAAAAATTGCATCACATTTCTGTAATACTCAAAAAGTTTCAATTTTCCAACCTGTTTCCTTCTTTCGAACCTCATTTTCTAACGTTTACCTGATACGTCGGACGTCGCTAGTTACCTATTTTCATAAAAATCGTTCTTCCCCGTAGTTTACAACGACGTTTGACGTACTTTTCGCATCGCCTTTTTTCCCCATCCTCACGCTACTCGGGCTTATTCTCACGTAACCCGCCATCATTCTCACGCTTCATTTTCTCAAGTTTTTTCTATTAAAAACAAAAAACAGGCAACACATTCCGCGCCGCCTGCCACACTCTTTCCTCAGTCCTTCTCCATCCCAGTATAAACAAACACCGCATCCCGCAAAAACGCTGCGGTACCTGGACTCTTCTTGTCATAGTAAGCCGTAAACCTTTCATCATCCACATACATCTGTGCCAACCCTGCATGTGCTTCCTTGGAGTAGCTGTCCCAGTAGAGGCCCAGCCACTGACGGTGCAGGTCTGCCGCTTTTTGGGCCAGCTCCCCGGAAGGGTTTCCCTCCAACATCGCCTGTTCCAGAACATCCAGGATCTCTTGCCCGAGTCTTTCCCCTTCGGCATGCTGCTCCTGACTCATTCCTTTGAATTTGGCGTTGGATTTGTTGACGACTTCCTCTCCATATTTGTCACGAATCTCTTTTCCGTATTTCTTTTCATTTTCATCTATTTGCTTCTGCTTGAATGCTTCAAATTTTTCTTTGTCGCTCATTGTGATTCTCCCTTCTTGTGCCGCCAATGTTTTATCGACATTAGCGATTAGTAGATTCAATTGTTCACGTTTTGTCAGAAGTTTTTCACGGTGTTCTTTCAATGCATGTGCTGCGTCAAAGGACGGCGAGGTCATGATTTTCCTGATGCTCTCCAGATCCACCTCCAGCTCCCTGTAAAAAAGGATTTGCTGTAGGCGATCCACTTCCTCCTGACCATAAATGCGGTATCCCGATGAATTGATTCTTGCCGGCTTAAGAATCCCGATTTCATCATAATAGCGCAAGGTTCGACCCGTAATCCCTGCCATTTTCGCTAGTTTCTGCACGGTATATTCCATGTGCTCACCTCCTGACAATTTCACTATACACCTTGACGTAGCGTAAAGGTAAATAGATTTCTTACAAAAAAATTAGGTCTAATTTACCAAAACACAAGTTTGAATATTCAGTTTTTTGCTCCTTTGGGTCTATATACCATTTTTGTCATTACTTTTATAATAAAAACAGAAGTAATATTTCAACTTTTCTGTCATTTACTGAAATATTATTTCAACAGTTTTGTAAGCGTTTACCAAAACAAAATTAGAAAGCGAGGGCTACAAATGAAATTTGGACAAGCATGTAAGTACATAATAATTACGGCATTATTGTTTTCCTTCACTCTCCCTCTTTTTACCGCGAAAGGGAGTGCAGAAATGGCTTACCAACCAAAACATGAGATGAGGGCAGCATGGATTGCCACTGTGCAGAACATTGACGTGAAAGCTGGCATGAATGAAGCGGATTATACAGCTTGGGTTGAGCAGACACTTGATTTTCTTAAAGGTAAGAATTTTAACACCATCATCTATCAGGTAAAACCTACCGCAGATGCCTTTTATCCGTCTGACATTGATCCTTGGTCCAAGTATGTGACTGGAAAAGCACAAGGAACCGATCCTGGCTATGATCCGCTACAGATCATGATCGATGAATCCCATGCGCGTGGTATCGAAGTGCATGCGTGGGTGAATCCATATCGTGTGACCATGCCGTTCGAAACATTGGACAGCCTGTCACCAGACAGTGTCGCAAAGGAGCATCCGGAGTGGATTGTTAAATATGGACCTCAATACTACTTAAATCCTGGAATCCAAGGAGTGCAGGATTACCTGCTTTCTACTGTGGAAGAGCTTGTGAGCAATTATGATATTGAAGCCGTTCATATGGATGATTACTTCTATCCATATCGCAGAGTGGGTGAAGAGTTCCCCGACAGAGCACAATATGATGCGGACCCTCGGGGATTTGATAATATTGATGACTGGAGACGCGACAACGTAAACAACCTGGTAGCTGCGATTAACTCCACCATCAAAGAAACAAAGAGCTGGGTGCAATTCGGAATCTCCCCGTTCGGTGTATGGAGAAATATCGCCATGGATCCGACTGGAAGCAATACACAGGCTGGCCAAACAAACTATGACGATCTGTATGCCGATACTAGACAGTGGATCAAGGAAGGCAGCATCGACTATATTACACCGCAAATCTACTGGTCTCGCGGACTTGCAGTAGCAGACTACTCCATCCTGCTTGAATGGTGGAGCAATGAAGTCGAGGAATATGCGTACAACCATCCTGTGAACCTGTATATCGGTACAGCAGACTACAAGGTGGGAGACAATTTTGACCAGAACTGGTATGATCCATACGAACTTCCTGGCCAGATCCTGGACAACCGCCAGGATGAAAATGCCTTAGGTCAGATGCACTTCTCCCTTAGACAGATCATCAAAAACAATCTGGGCTATGCAGACATCATCACCGATGAAATCTATACAGAGCCTGCATTGGTTCCTGCAACAGCATGGAATGGCGGCAAGCTTCCAAAGAAGCCAAACACTGTGAAGGCTGATAAGACGGGAGAAGGAATCACCCTGACAATAGATGATAAGAAGCACTCCGATGCAAGAAAATATGTCATCTACCGCTTCGACGGACTGCAAGAGGGAGATTACAGCAACCCTGCGAATATCGTGGATGTAGTCTATGCGACAGAAGGTGTTACCACCTATCTCGACCGGACAGCGGAAAAAGGAAAGAGATATACGTACGGAGTTACATCCGTATCTAATACAGGTTTGGAAAGCAAGGATGCGAAAACTGCAAGAATAGTAAAATAGTAAAGATGAAGGTTTCTCTTAAAGGACGAAAGTTACCCTTTTAGAGAAGCCTCTTTTTCCCTTCCCCAACAATATTTCAACCCTCCTACATATATAAAAGCGGCCAAAAAGATTGCTCTAGACCCACCCGTTATAGAGTTGGTATGATTATCAAGGACTTTAAGGGGGGCAAGTGATGGAAGAGGAAAAATATCGAAACTTGAAGCTAGGCGAACGGGGAGCAATGATCAGTATTCTTGCTTACTTGTTCCTTTCTACTATAAAATTGGCCGTCGGATACATAAGTGACTCATCCGCTTTACGAGCAGATGGATTGAATAATGCAACGGATATTATTGCATCCATCGCTGTACTGATCGGATTAAAGCTGGCACAAAGGCCGCCGGATCATGATCATGCGTATGGCCATTGGAAAAGTGAAACGATCGCATCGATGATTGCTTCTTTCATTATGTTTGCTGTCGGGATACAAGTTTTGATAGACGGAATAGCCACCATATTTCAAGGTCGAAACGAAACTCCAGACATAATGGCTGCCTATGTAGGACTCTTTTCTGCCATTATCATGTATGGTGTGTACCGCTACAACAAGCGATTAGCCCAAAAAATTGACAGCAAGGCGGTAATGGCTGCTGCAAAAGACAATATTTCCGATGCATGGGTGAGTATCGGGGCGGCAATCGGTATTTTCGGTTCACAGTTTAATATGCCCTGGCTCGATACGATTACCGCCATTATTGTCGGCGGATTGATTTGTGTTACGGCTTGGGGTATCTTCAGGCAATCTTCCCATGAACTTTCGGACGGTTTTGATGATAAGAAGCTGGCGGTCTATCACCAGGTCATCGAAGAAGCAGTTGGAGTGGTAGGTATAAAAGAAATCAAGGGGCGAAACTACGGCAATAATGAGGTATTGGATGTTGTCATCCTGGTAAAGCCTGACCTTGATATAAAAGAAGCACATGACATCGCAACCTATGTGGAAACGATATTAATGGATAAACATGGGGTCTTCAGCGTCCACGTCCATGTTGAACCGCAATAGACCGCGGAATGACCTAATAGAGCCAGGAGAGTTTCCCTGGCTTTATTTTTATTTCACTGCAATTGCAAAATTGTCCCTTGGCCGTGTCGCGTTATACCAATGTAGACAGAGGAAGACTATTAAAATAAGGTCCACTGCATCACCACCATAATACATGAGCATGGCACCGGATTCTGCCTGATCTTTCGGCACTCCAACCGGTGGATGCGCGTAGATGAATTTAGACAGGATACCGTGGGTTGCCAAAGCGGTTAAAAGAATGATGGAACGGTAGATATAGCTTTTTCTATGTGGTGCTGGGTCAATATAGATCAATGAAATAGTGAAAAGATAGCCAGCTAGAAAGACATGAAGATGGATTACTATATGAAGTAACATATTTTGATGCATCAATTCATACAAGTTAGTCGTGTAGAGGACCCAAAGTCCGCCAACATTTAATAGGGTGGCCGTAACAGGGTCACTTAGGATGAGTCCGAATCTGCTTTTCAGTAACCCTGTGAGTCTCCTCGCACCTCTAACCGATATGGTCCTCAGCAACAGTGTCATCGGGGCAGCTAGTGCCATTAGTAGTGGAGCAAGCATCCCAAGAAGTAGATGACCCAGCATATGGGCAGTAAAATCATCGTGCGCGCGTTCTGCAATGGGGCCAGTCACAGCTAGGATTGCCAGCATGCCTCCAATAAAGAATAAAACCGTTCGGTACATCGGCCATTTCTTATAATGGCGGTTTGATAGGAGGACGCCAATTGCATAAAGAATGACGACCACCATGAAAGGGAAAGCCAGAATCAGCTGCGGAACCATTTCTGACATATCGTTGATTGAATTATGATGATGATGCTCATCCATGTTCATGAGCAGACGTCCCCTCCGAAGTGTTCTTCGCTCGTGTGCGCATGGCTAAAATAAATCCAGCAATGACCAGACCAACAGCGATAACAAGCCAGATCAAATCATAGATCAGGACGTTTTCAACGTAGCGAATCTGGTGGATTCTCATCACCTTGTGCTGTATCGTTCCATCATATAATTGGAAGCCACCCGCTCCAAGCAGCACACCTCCCCACCACCGTTTCACCCATAGAGCATGGCGCCTGCGCAGATCGGCGAATAAAAACAAACCTCCAATGGTCGCAAACCAACTGAACGCATGAAATATTCCATCTGATACCAGGCCAATATCGGTAGTCGATTTATCATAGAAATGATGCCAGTGCAGCAGTTGGTGGAAAAGGGTCTCATCCAAAAAGGCCACGAGTCCGATGCCGAATAAAATCCCTGACCATAGATTGCGCTTCGAATATAGATAAGAATCTTTCATCTCGTTTGCTCTCCCCTAGGTTTAGTCTTTACTTCTAGCTTTACCCTAGGAAAAGAACGGTAAACTCTCTAAAAATATGAAAAGACCAGAGAATTTCTGGTCTTCCTTCCTAATTACTACTCCACCACAACCGCCGTTCCGTAGGCAATAATCTCGGATGCATTCGTCATGATGCTGGACGTTTCAAGGCGAACACAGATGACGGCGTTGGCACCTTTTGACTTAGCGTCCTCAACCATTCTGGCAATTGCTTTCTGCCTTGCCTCTGTCATCATCTCGGTGTATTCCTTGATTTCTCCTCCCACAATGGTTTTCAAGCCTGCGAGCAGGTCCTTGCCGATATGCTTGGATTGAACCGTGTTTCCGCGCACAAAGCCTTTCAATTCTTTGAGTTCCTTGCCAGGTACCGTTTCAGTAGTCACTATAATCATTCTTGTCATCCTCCTCTTTTTCCTTGTCCCGCTCCATGATCAACACAATAAAGAGCGCAACAATGGCCATTCCGTATAATATGTAAAAAATCACTGCAAGCAGCACACTAAAGAATAGCAGCACGATTCCCACAACCTGCCCTATCAACGCAACTGCCAATAATAGCTTTTTGAGTTTCTCCATGTCTGCCATTTCCCCCCACTACTTTTAATGTAACATGAATCGGAATAGCGCTCTTCTTTTATTTGTCGACAAAATTGGAGTATTTCTGATTACCAGTTTCTGCGTCTTCGAAGTTCCGTTATATGTGAAAGATGATGCTTGCCGTGCCAGGCGTATAGTCCAATGCACTTAGCGAGGTTCATCTCGCCGGAATCAGGGTGATAGAAAGTTTTCTCTAAATCTTTCCCGTCTAGCGTACGTAATAGGGCCACCCACCGTTCATGTAATGCATCCAACAGCTGCATGGATACTTCAATAGGCAGCCTGGAGTCCGTCAGTTCCGCCCATCTATCCTCCTGGTAAGGCTTAATGGCCGGATTTTCTTCTGTAAGTGCCAGCTTGAATCGGATATAGCTGTTCAAATGACTGTCGGGAAGGTGATGAACCACCTGGCGGACAGTCCACCCTCCAGAGCGGTAGGCAGTGTCCAACTGTTGATCGCTTAGCCCAGCAACCGCTTTTCTAAGTTGCTGTGGTGCATCCTCTATTTCCTTGATCCACAATTCCAGTTTCTCTTTATCTGGCTCTCCATCCCATTCAAAAATACCGATCGGATACCTTTCTTCCATTTTTTCCATCCCCTTTTCAAGTCTATGAAAGATCTACATCCCAGCGCTCCTCCATCAATTGTGAGCCGGTCCACTGTTCATTCTCCTTTTCCTCTGTCAGGACAAATCCAAATTTTCCGTATAGATGGCGTGCTGCATTCAAAATATTTACGGTCCACAGGAATATCCCCTGATACTTTTGATCCCTGCTGAACTGTATGGCTGTCTCCATCAATTTTTTTCCAATCCCAAATCCGTGATAGCTTTCATCAAGGACAAACCAGCGAAGCTGTGCTGTTTTTTCATCGAATCTTGTAATGGCAATAGAGCCTGCTACCTTTCCATCAACCTCTGCGACCCAAAGCTCACCACCCTCATGATCCATCATAAATTCGGAAAGTCCCTTCATCACATAATATTCAAAGAGCGGTCCAAAATTATAAGTATTTTTATAGAGTTTCCCATGCAGATGTGCGATATATCCTATATCACCAGCTTGATAGGGACGAATGATCAATTCAGGCTGTACAGTTTCCTTTTTCAACAATATGGATTCTATCGTTTGCATGGATTCTGTCAGCCTTGAAAGATCGCTGTTTGGAATCGTTCGAAGCATCCTCTCCACTCCTTGATTTGCTTGTTCCACTAGCTCGGAGTAGATTTTCTTACCATATTCGGTCAAGTAGAGAAGAATTTGACGTTTATCCTCTGGAGCCTGTTCTTTCAAAATGATATGCTCTTCCTCCAAACGCTGAATCATCCTGCTCATATAACCACGGTCAATCCCCAGATCATCTCTTATCTCCGTGGCTGTACATTCACCCCTGGTGCTGATTTCAGTAATTACACGCGCCTCGGTGAGAGAGAAAGGCTGATTGTATATTTCCTGATCGATTCGCCCGAGTACTTTCGCATACTCCCTGTTGAATTTTCTTATTTGCTCCACATATTGATTATTCATACCATCGCCTCCATTTATCATGAATATTCTTTCTTTTTAGTATATGAAAATTAGTTGACTTAATCAACCATACTTAATCAACCATAATAAATCGGTTATGCCTCTTGCCTTTCCAATTGTCCAAGCGTACGATATGATAAATATAACAACAATTTAGGAGATTGAATGAAATGGCCCCATTAAATGAAGATCAGTTAGAGCAGATTCGCATAGAACGCAAAAACCAGATTATGGTTGCAGCTCTGAAAGTTTTTGCTGAAAATGGCCTAAAGCTTACAAAAATCAGTATGATTGCCAAGGAAGCCGGTATCAGCCACGGTCTGCTCTATCATTATTTCCAATCCAAAGAGGAGGTTCTCTACAATAGCCTCGAATGGGCCATGACCGGAACAGAAGAATTATTTGACCAGGTGAATAATCTGGATGCCTCCCCCAGGGAAAGAATAAAACATTTCCTCAAGATTGGCTTTACAGAGGGGAACAGTGACGTGTTTCGAGTCATTCAGCATACGATAAGAGCTAACAACCCGATTCCGGAACCTGTTAAAATACTTATTGATACATCATCCGCCGAGTATATCAAGCAACTGTTCCCTCTATTTGCCCAAGCTCAGGAACACGGGGAATTCATCCTAGGAGATACCCAGGAGTTGCTGGAGCTATTCCTTACTATCGTTTCAGGCATCATGATGGAAGGCGACCTGGAATGGTGGAAGAATAATATGGACCGAAAAATTGACCTGCTCCTCAGAATGTTCACTACAAAAGAATAGCATGAACGTACACCCACTTCTTGTCCCCTAAATTTTGTATTGACAATTGGTGGGTGCCGCTTTATTCTAAGATTGACTGAACTGTTCAATCAAAAACAAGGGAGGGAATATTCATGCAAGGACCGATTATCCAAGTAAAGGGGCTTAGAAAGTCCTATGGAAAAACTAACGTTTTAAATGGTCTTTCATTTCAGGTAGAGCCGGGAACCATTTTTGCATTGCTTGGGGAGAATGGGGCAGGGAAGACAACCACTGTTCGGATTTTATCTACTTTAATCACCGCTGATGAAGGAGCCGCCACCATTGCCGGTAACGATTGCAGACGGGATGCCGACTCGATAAGAAAACGGATAAGTATGACTGGGCAGTATGCAGCAGTAGATGAACTCCTTACTGGGGAAGAGAATCTTTATATGATGGGCCGACTGTATCGTCTGGATTCCGAGATGGCGAAAAAGAGATCAGCAGAGTTGCTTGATGAGTTTGATCTGACCGATGCTGCGAAAAAGCCTGCCAAATCCTATTCAGGAGGCATGCGCCGAAAATTGGACATCGCCATCAGCCTGATCGCGTCCCCATCCATCATATTCCTGGATGAACCCACTACAGGCCTTGACCCACGAAGCAGATTGAATATGTGGCATCATATCAAAGCTCTTGCCAAATCTGGTGTTACCATATTTCTCACGACACAGTATTTGGATGAGGCCGACATGCTTGCAGACAAAATCGCTGTTCTTGATGGAGGTAAAATCATAGTGGAAGGTACAGCCGAAGAGCTGAAGCGTTCGGTCGGTCAGGAGAAAATAGAATTGGGCTTTTTTGAACTAGAGGTTTCACGAAAAGCACAGGAGCTTCTTCAAGGGCATCTGGATGAATCGAACTGCACCCTCTCCATTGCGTCCGATGATTGTTCCACCTTCCTTCGTCCCATCTTGAATACCTTACATGCACAAGGAATAGAACCTACTTTCATTCGTATCCGAAAACCGACTCTGGACGATGTATTCCTGGAGTTCACCGGAAAACCCAGTAAGGAGGTTGTCTGCCAATGACCCGAACTATCATTACTTTTTCATTCAGGGAGAGCCTGATCCTGTTCCAACGGAATTTGAAGCATATCTTCCGTAACCCCGAATCCCTCATGATAAGCATCTTTTTGCCCGTCATGCTGATGCTGCTTTTTGTATTTGTTTTTGGAGGGGCCATTCAAACCGGTACTGAGTATGTCAATTACATTGTTCCCGGCATTATCGTTACCTGTGTCGGATATGGCAGCTCCATGACAGCAACAAGTGTCTGCCAGGATATGGTCGGTGGGCTCTTTGACCGTTTCCGCAGTATGCCAATCCGTCCCTCTTCTCTACTATTTGGCCATGTAGCAGGTAGCTTTGTACGTAATGCCATCAGCTCTACGCTCGTGATCTGCGTGGCCATATTGACAGGATTCCGTCCGGACGCTACTTTCGTGGAATGGATTTGGGTCATATTATTGCTTTGTCTGTTTCTATTTTCGATCTCCTGGTTGTCTGTCGTTTTTGGACTGTTGGCCAAGAATATAGAAACGGCCAGTGCCTTTTCTTTTGGCATCATGTTCCTGCCTTACATCAGCAGTGCATTTGTACCGACAGAAACGATGCCTTCGTGGCTACATCCCTTTGCGGAACATCAGCCGATGACTCCCCTGATCGATACACTGCGAGGCCTGCTTATTGGCACAAACATCGGGGAAAGCGCCTGGTTATCCGTCCTATGGTTTTGCGCACTTCTTGCTGTTTCCTTCGTCCTCGCAAACCTTATCTTCATTCGGAGGGGCAGAACGGGCTAATTTTAGGTTCACTTACATGAAAAATGCTTTGACGGTTCATGATAAGCTGGTATGAAACTTCTATTGGAGGGAAAACCGATGCAAAATCAAATGAATCAGCAAGGCAAACCTCAGAACCAGATGCCCCCTGCCCAGCCGGTAAACCAAAAGGGCGTCAGCACCAATCATGGTGGCCATGAATTGTATGATGCCCATGAGGTTATTTCCGGTATCGTCAGTATGCTCGATCAGTACCAGATGTACGACCAGCATACAAAGGACCCGGAACTGAAGGATGTCCTTCACCGCCAATCTGCATTCGTGACGCAGATGTACAATACAATTGTAGAAAGCTTCAGCACTGGCCAGAAGCCATCCGTTTCCACCCAGGTTTATAACATGACCCAGAGCCATGATCAGGTGGTATACGGCATCAAGCCCATGCAACCAAAAAAGCCGAACCAGTCCGTACAGGATCTCGCAGACAATGGCCTATCCGCCTATATGCTCGGTCATACAAAAGGTTTGGCCACCTTGCTTGCCATGACTGCACTCGAGATGACCAATCCCGTACTGCGTCGCGTCATTGCCGACAGCGTGCCGAACTTTATTGAAATGAGCTATGAGATATTCCTCTATCAGAACAAGCACGCGTATTATCAGGTCCCGCAGCTGGATATGCAGGATATGAATGCGATGCTGCATAGCTATACGACGGTGCCGAATCAAGGGAATCTGCCGCATTAAAAAAGAGGTGTCCGGAAATTTGTACTTTCCGGACACCTCTTTTATTTGCTCCATACGATTATTTATTCTGCCTACGGTACAAATCAATCGACTTGTAGCCTTCCCCGATGATTGCTTCCATTTCAAGCAGGCGCTTCTCCTGCGTCTCTTTTCGTTTGGCACTGTATACATAGCGCGCCCAGTCCTTCTGATAGCCGTAGGTGAGCCCGTTGTATGCTGTCAAAATGATCTCATTATTTTTCAGATGCTCTTTGATATCGTCAATATGTACAATGTAATCGTCTACACATTGGCTCTTTTTCGAGCTGGCAGCTTTTTTTGCTTTCTTCGGAGCCGCCTTCAGACCCACCACCGTAAATACCTCATTCAAGCTGACCATTCTGGAAAACTTCAGGATGCTCCCAGTAATATAGCCCTCTCCATCCATATTTGCCTCTTCGATAAAACGGTCTCGCTCGATGTATTCCTCGTATTTCGGATTGTTCTTTTTCGGGTAGGCAAAAAAGACATAGCCATTATCCATTACAAGCTCCCGCTCAACCAAAAGCTTGATGTAGTCTGCAAACTCCTCCATCGAATAGATAAAGAGAAAAATCAGATCGTACTTATCTTTTTGTATAGAAGAATCATGCGCAAGCTCTGCGAAATCCTCCACATCCTCTGGCGATCCCAATACAAGACGACTGTCATATTTGGTAAGATTCAGTTTTTCAATAATCGATTTGGTTGAAACGTAATTACCCCTTTTTTCGATGTCATTGTATTTATTATTCCACTCCCTGTTACCATTTTGAGAAGGCCTTATCGATCCCCCAAGTAAATGGTTCCAACCTCTGTTTCGATAATTACATTATCTTCACATTTTACAAAGTATGCCTTTGCATTTGGTCCGGAGCTGGCAGAAGAAGAGAGTGATTCATTGATAAAGTGAAGCGCCGCACCGTCATCGACTGCATAACCTTCCTGCATTTTCCCTTCCAGGATTAATTGGTGATAGGAGGGCCTCCTTTTATTCTCGCCACCATAATGAGGACAATTACTGCCTTTCAAATAGCTTAAACAATCCAGCTTATACAATGGTGCATTTAACGGGTCGGTCAAGCCTTCTTCAAACCAGCAAATTGCACCTGCACTCAGACCAGTTAGGATAACTCCTTTTTCATAGGCCTTTTTCAAAACGGTATCCAAACCCCATTCCTTCCATAAAAGAAGCATATTTCTCGTATTTCCACCGCCAACATAAATTATATCCTGCTGCAGGACATATCTTTCCAAGTCTTGAAATGCCGGCTCGAATAATGATAGGTGAGAGGGTTGGCAAGCAAGTCCCTTAAATGCCTTATAAAATCTTTCAATATAGTTTGTTTGGTCGCCACTGGCTGTGAGAACAAAGCATATCTTTGGCCGAGACTTTTTTACTTGAGCCAATATGTACCGATCAAGCAAAAGATTTTCCGGCTCCATGGAAAAACCTCCGCCACCCATGGCAATAATCTGTCTCATATCCTCTTTCCTTCCTATCTTACTTAGGTATTTATGATATTTATGAGATCCTAAATTTCATTCAAACCTTACAACCTGCGTTCGGGCGCAAAATTTGTTTTTCGGGCGCAAGTAGCTTGTTTTCGGGCGCAAAATTTGATTTTCGGGCGAAAATTCCGGGATATCGGGCGAAAATTCAAATTTCCGGGCGAAACCAGTTTTTCAGCGCCAAAAAAGAATGCCAAATAACCTAGCTAATTAACATTTAGGCTCTAAAAATCGGCTTTTTGATTTTTTACCGGCAGATTGATCCCAAATAATGATTAATGCACTTTTTCATCACATCTGCATTCACCCTATTTGGCTGCATGATCCCGTGGAGGGCAAGGCCGTCGACAAGCGCGTACAGAATTTCGATTTGTGCATCCCGGTCAATTCCTTCTATTGCTAGTCCTTTCTCTATCAGGGTATCAATGATATGGATTACGGCCATTTTCATTTCTTCATAGACTCGTGAACTTAATTCATTAAGGGTGGAATCAGAAAGTGCTTTAATTGTGAACGCCATCCACACCTCCATTTCCGCACTTTTTTCTTCGTTCAGCGGCAAAAATTCATAAAGCAGTTTTTGTGCATCTTCCATAGGATCACCAGTAAATGTCAGTCCAGAGATTCTGTCTTTCACCTTTTGTGAGACATGGCCCATCGAAAAAGCAAGCAGCTCCGACTGTGTCCCGAAATAATGCCGGAGCGAGCCTGCCGACACACCCGCTTCCTCGGCAATCTTCCGAACAGTGGCACCTTCCATCCCTTCCCGGCGGATGATTCTCCATACAGCTTCTGCAACTAATTGTTTTTGTTTTTCAAGATCTACTATTTTAGGCATATTTTTATTGTACCATATATTGCCTTATTTAATACAGTTGTGTTATTATCTTTTTAACACAGTTGTATTAAAAAGGAGCGAGAATAGATGATCGGTTGGCTGATTATTGCATGTGAAATTGGATTTTGGGTATTTATTCTTCTTGGTTTGGTTTCCAGATACATTTTAAAATGGAGAAAAACAGGTATCGTGCTGTTGGCTGGTACTCCAGTCATAGACCTTGTCCTGATTGTGGCAACCATCATCGATTTGAAAAACGGCCAGCAAGCCTCTTCCATCCACGGCCTTGCTGCCATTTATATCGGAGTGACAATTGCCTATGGAAAAAGCATGATTCACTGGGCAGATGAACGCTTTGCCTACCGCTTTTTAAACGGTCCAAAACCGCAAAAAAAGATCAACCACGGATCTGCTCATGCAAAAAGGGAAAGAGCAGGCTGGTTCCGCCACCTAATCGGCTGGGTAATCGGAAATGCATTTCTATTAGGGATGATTCTGCTTGTGGGAGATCTCGGGCGTACAGAGGAAATAGTAAATGTCATGAGACTTTGGGCTATTGTACTCGGGGCAGATTTCCTTTACAGCTTCAGCTATGCCCTTTTCCCGAAGAAAGCTCCGATAAACACGGATAGATAATGAAGTAGACAGAATGCCTCCTTATAAGCTTTTGCGCCTCCCATATCTTGTGTTACAATATTGACTATCATAAGTGTTGGGGAAATAGTGAAATTAAACTTTTCCAGCTTCCCCAACATCCAAATAAGGAAGGTTGAAAAACTTGGAACATAATCCTGTCAATTCAAATTTCATACGAAATATCATAAAAGAGGATCTGGACTCAGGTAAGCGAAACCATGTTATCACCCGTTTCCCTCCTGAGCCGAACGGTTACTTACATATCGGACATGCCAAGAGCATCGTTATCAACTTCGATCTGGCAGATGAATTCAGTGGAAAAACGAATCTTCGCTTTGATGACACCAACCCTTTAAAAGAAGATACAGAATACGTTGAAGCAATCAAAGAGGACGTTAAATGGCTCGGATATGATTGGGACGGACTATTCTTCGCTTCTGATTATTTTGAAGAAATGTACAACAGAGCAGTGCTTCTTATCAATAAAGGAAAAGCCTATGTTGATGACCTTTCTCCGGACGAAATCCGTGCTTACCGCGGAACGTTGAAAGAGCCTGGAAAAGACAGCCCTTACCGTACTCGTTCTGTCGAGGAGAATCTGGACCTTTTCGAATGCATGCGCAACGGTGAATTCGGAAACGGCGAAAAAGTGCTGCGTGCAAAAATTGATATGAAATCTCCTAACATCAACTTGCGTGATCCGGTCATTTATCGAATTTCTCACGCAACCCATCATAATACGGGAGATAAATGGTGCATCTATCCGATGTATGCATTCGCTCATCCGATCGAAGATGCAATCGAGGACGTGACCCATTCCATCTGTACGATTGAGTTTGAAGACCAGCGTCCCCTTTACAACTGGGTGGTGGAAGAGACGGAAATGACAGCCACGCCACAGCAAATCGAATTCGGCCGTTTGAATGTTACCAATGCGGTAATGAGTAAGCGTAAACTGAAGAAGCTTGTAGATGAAGGCTTTGTCGATGGCTGGGATGACCCGCGTATGCCAACCATCTCCGGTCTGCGCAGAAAAGGCTACACCCCGGAAGCGATCCGTGCATTCGTTCGTGAAACAGGCGTATCCAAAGGATCAGGCTTTGTCGATTCCCAGATGCTCGATTTCTTCATTCGTGAAGACTTGAAGCTGAAGGCTCCGCGTACCATGGGTATCCTACGTCCTTTAAAAGTGGTGATCACCAACTATCCGGAAGGCCAAGTGGAAATGCTGGATGCGGAAATCAACCCAGAAAATCCGGAAATGGGTACAAGACAGATTCCATTCTCAAGAGAAATCTACATTGAGCAGGATGATTTCATGGAAGATCCGCCAAAGAAATATTTCCGCCTCTTCCCTGGCAATGAGGTTCGCCTGAAGCATGCTTATTTCATCAAGTGCGAGGATTTCATCAAAGACGAAGACGGTAATGTCGTGGAAATCCACTGTACGTACGACCCGGAAACAAAGAGCGGTACAGGCTTTACCGGACGTAAAGTTAAAGGCACCCTCCACTGGGTGGAAGCAACACAGGCCGTACCGGCAGAATTCCGCCTATTTGAGCCTTTGCTTCTAAATGAGGAGCCTGAAGAAGCGGAAGTGAAGGATGTGGCAGATGTAGAAGCGAATGAAGATGCATCCGTGGAAACGGAAAAATCCTTCCTCGACCACGTCAACCCGAACTCCCTTCAAGTGCTGAACGGCTTTGTGGAACCGAACATGAAAGATGTCGAGCCTCAAGACAAGTTCCAATTCTTCAGACACGGCTACTTTAATGTGGATCCTAAGCATACAACGAAAGACCATATCGTGTTTAATGAGATTGTTTCATTGAAGAGCTCGTTTAAGTTATAGAATGAAAGGCCCCCGTTAAAGGACAGGGGCCTTTTTTTGCTGTGCTTGTATGCGGGTCACACAATCCATTTTAAATAAATGAAAAAGCCGACGATGATGATTATAAATAACACCATATAAATGAGGGTGAGTCGGGTAACATTCCCCTTGGTTTCATTTTGGTATTCTTTATCCCCTTTTCCCGCTACCTGAATCGTGGCAAACAGCCCACCCAATAAAACTAGTACACTTAAAATCCCCAAAGCTAACATCATGTGCACTCTCTCCATTCAAATATTGTTTCTATCTTGAACGTTAGCTTATTTGTGGTGGCTTTTCAATAAAACGCGCTTGGATTCTATCAAAAGTTAGACGAGCATGTTGGAAGGACTTGATCTACCAAGATAAGGTTAGGAATACCCTCCAGTACAAAAAGTCTGGGGGGGCTATTTTTTTCAATCCATCATTAGTATTTATTTCGTTTATTCAGCGGGCCTTTTCCTTGCTTACTACCATCGGGAGTAGTTTCTTCCATATTTTTAACTATTATGGTATAAACACCCATTTTAAAGTTATCTTATTATTAGTAGTAGCACAACCACTTTTATGTAATTACACAATAATTATTAAAAATATTCTGTATATTTCTTTTTATTTTGCCAATTATTTAATATAATTACAATGTAAGAATTGATGTAGTTTCTATTTGCAATTTCGTACGTTGAAAGGCATGAATGTTTGCTGTTTACTCTTCTCAAAACAGAAAGGGGAAAAATGTATGAGCAATGAGAACGTTGGAAAGTGCCCATTTACGGGTGAAAGTGGTTCAGAGAAACCAATTAGAGGTACGAAAAATAAAGACTGGTGGCCGAATCAGCTAGACCTGAATGTGCTTCATCAGCATGACACGAAGACAAACCCACTTGGGGCAGATTTTAATTATGCAGAGGAATTTCAAAAGCTGGATTATGCTGGCCTGAAGCAGGACCTTCATAATCTGATGACAGACAGCCAGGATTGGTGGCCTGCGGACTATGGTCATTACGGTCCTTTCTTCATCCGTATGTCGTGGCACGCGGCAGGTACATACCGCACAGTGGATGGCCGCGGGGGCGGGGGCAGCGGCTCCCAGCGTTTTGCACCTCTTAACAGCTGGCCGGATAACGGAAATTTGGACAAGGCCCGTCGTTTGCTTTGGCCGATTAAAAAGAAATATGGAAATAAGCTCTCCTGGGCTGATCTGCTCGTTTTCGCTGGGAACGTGGCAATTGAATCCATGGGCGGAAAAACTATTGGATTTGGTGGAGGACGCGAAGACATCTGGCATCCAGAGGAAGACGTGAACTGGGGGCCGGAAAAAGAGTGGCTCGGCGATAACCGCTATTCCGGCGAGCGTGATCTCGAGAACCCGCTTGCTGCCGTACAGATGGGTTTGATTTATGTAAATCCGGAAGGTCCAAACGGAAAGCCTGATCCAGTTGCAAGTGCCCGAGATATCCGCGACACCTTTAAACGTATGGGAATGAATGATGAGGAAACCGTGGCACTCACTGCAGGGGGTCATACATTCGGGAAGGCACATGGAGCTGGTGACCCTTCTCATGTTACGGAAGAACCGGAAGGAGCAGGCCTTGAACACCAGGGCTTCGGCTGGAAGAGCACACATGAAACCGGTCATGGGGCTTTCACCATCACAAGTGGAATTGAAGGTGCCTGGACACCGACTCCAACACAATGGGATATGAGCTATTTTGATATGCTGTTCGGCTATGAATGGGAGCTGACGAAGAGCCCTGCCGGTGCATACCAGTGGGCGCCGATCAATCCGGAAGAAAAGCATCTTGCACCTGATGCAGAGGATGCTTCCAAAAAAGTGAAAACGATGATGACCACGGCCGACATGGCGATGCGCATGGATCCGGACTATGAAAAAATTTCACGCCGCTACTACGAAAATCCGGACGAGTTCGCTGATGCCTTCGCGCATGCGTGGTTTAAGCTTCTCCACCGCGACATGGGGCCTCGTGACAGATACCTTGGTCCGGAAGTGCCGGAAGAAGAGTTCATTTGGCAGGATCCTGTTCCAAAGGTTGATTACACGTTGACAGATACTGAAATAGAAAATCTGAAAGCAAAAATTCTTGATTCCGGGCTTTCCGTGAGCGAGCTTGTCAAAACTGCCTGGGCTTCCGCAAGCACATACCGTGAGTCCGATAAGCGTGGTGGCGCAAATGGTGCCCGCGTCCGTCTTGCACCACAGAAGGACTGGGAAGCGAACGAGCCGGAACAGCTTGCAAAAGTGCTGAATGTCCTTGAAGACATTCAAAAAGGCCTGGATAAAAAGGTCAGCCTTGCCGACTTGATTGTACTGGGTGGAAGTGCAGCAGTTGAAAAAGCAGCAAGGGATGCCGGATTTGATGTGAAAGTTCCGTTCTCACCTGGACGCGGTGATGCAACCCAGGAGCAGACCGACGAAGAAAACTTCGAAGTGCTCGAGCCGATATCGGATGCTTTCCGCAACTATCATAAAAAAGATTATAGCTTAAAGCCGGAAGAATTTATGGTGGACAAGGCACAGCTGATGGACCTTTCTGCAAAAGAACTGACCGTGCTTGTCGGAGGCCTACGTGTCCTTGGTGCCAACCACGGAGACACCAAACACGGCGTCTTCACTGAACAAGTAGGCACGCTCACAAATGACTTCTTTGTCACCCTGCTTGATATGGGTGTGGAATGGAAGCCAGTTGAAGGAGATGGCTACTATGAAGCACGTGATCGCCAAACAGGCGAACTCGTCCGTACAGCTACAAGAGTAGACCTTGTCTTTGGTTCTCACTCCGTCCTTCGTGCCCTGGTCGAAGTGTACGCACAAGACGACAGCCAAGAAAAGTTTGTAAATGACTTTGTGGCTGCGTGGGTGAAAGTGATGGATGCAGATCGGTACGATGTAAAAGTGAAAAAATAATGCAGAAAAACCGGATGGAGTTTAGACACTCCATCCGGTTTTTTTATTGTTCGGTCCCTTTCTCATAAAGCTTGATCGAGCCACCGCCTGCTCCATATACGATTCCGCTATTTTTCCATCCGTACTTCTCATAATAGTTTTCTAGATCTGTCGTTAGGTACAGATTCTCATAGCCTTTTTGTGCTGCCACGCTTAATCCGTGATCCAAAAGCTTTGCACCTATCCCCTTCCCTCTATGCTCTTCCGCCACATAAAGGCAAGCCAACCATGGACACAGATCCTGACGACTATTCAAATCATTTCTTAAAATGGCATAAGTACCAATGATTTCACCCTCTTCTATTGCCACATAAAACCGTGGTATATCAGAAGTGGTTGTAGCAGAATGGAGAATTGCATCTTCATAAAACTTAAAGTTCTCCTCACTGCCCCACTGTTGCCAAAAAACTTGAATTGCCTGGTCAAGTAGTTGATCCTTGTTTCTCAATTCGATAATTTCCATTGTTATGCTCCGTTCGAAATATGGTAAAACTATTCACCATTATCTTTTTGCTCCGCATAAAACTCATCAATCGCACGTAGCCAATTGGTGCGGGCTATTTTGGCAGCGGTTTCTTTATCTTGATTCTCAAATGCTTTTAATATGGACTCATGTTCTTCTATAGAAGTATCCGTCAGTATAATGGATTGATGAAAATAGAGACGCAGAACATGTGCCTGAAGATTTGACACAGAGCTCGCGAGATACGGGTTTTGTGCATTCGCTAAAATAATATTATGAAACTGTTCATCGTGCTTTAAGGCAGAATAAAAATCACCTTTTTTAATGGCATGAGCGAATTTTGTATTTATCTCACGCAATGTGTCAATCGTATGTTGAGTAATAATGGGTGTTGCCAGTTCAGCGGCCAGGGCCTGCAGAGCACCTAGTGGAGGTAGGATTTTGGTTATGTCTTCTTTATTTACAGAGGTGACTTGAGTGCCTACCCCTGGGAACATTTCCACTAAACCTTGAACATTCAGTAATTGCAGCGCTTCCCGTATAGGCGTTCTGCTCACACCTAAAGCTTGTGCAAGTTCCGCATCATTTAGCTTTTCTTTCGGTTGAAGCGTTCCATCAATAATCCACTCTTGAATTTGAAAAAATGCGCGCTTTTTTGCAGACACACGAGTGGGGGATGAATAGTTAGAAGGTATGGGCATTATGAACAACCACCTTTATAAATTTCACAAATAACAAATATGAATTCAAGTTAGATATGTTTAAAAGTGTATAGTATTCTGCTTTTAAATACAATATATTGCATGTAACAAATCCGGGTAATATATTGCATAAATATTTTGCATGTGATATCTTGTGTTATGCAATATATTACCTAGTTAAACTATCTTTTTATATATTTACGAAGGAACAACCAGATCACTAGACTACCAGGGGGACTTAAGATGACTAACAAGATACCTTTTTCAATTGTACTAGCCATTGGTTTTATGCTTTTTGCTTTATTCTTTGGTGCGGGAAATTTAATTTTCCCTGCCATGCTCGGTCAATCTGCAGGAACGAATATTTGGTCTGCTAATGCGGGCTTCATCGTTACTGGAGTTGGATTACCTTTACTCGGTGTATTAGCTTTAGGGTATTCGGGGAAAAGTGATCTACAGTCTTTAGCAAGTAGGGTACATCCCGTTTTCGGACTTGCTTTTACCGTTATATTATATCTAGCCATTGGACCTCTCTTTGCAATCCCAAGAACGGGAACTGCTTCCTTTGAAATGGGAATTAGACCATTTTTATCCGAAGAGAGCAGTAACCTTGGTCTATTAATCTTTACCATTCTATTTTTTGGCGTTACCGTATTCTTTTCTTTGAAGTCTTCGAAAATAGTCGATATTGTAGGGAAAGTCTTAACGCCCCTACTGTTAATTTTTATAGGGATTTTAATTGCGACGGCATTTATTTTTCCAATTGGGAGCTTCCAAGCACCTACAGAAAGTTATGTAGATAGCTCCTTTTTCACTGGATTTCAAGAAGGATACCTTACCATGGATGCCCTTGCTGCCTTTGTATTCGGGATTGTTGTCATCAACGCCGTTAAAGAAAAAGGTGCGACAACTAAAAAAGAAATTATGATTGCTGTAACAAAAGCAGGCAGTATTGCTGCAGGACTTCTTGCCATCATTTATACTTCTCTATCTTATATTGGCGCTTCAAGTGTCGAAGCATTGGGGTTATTAGAAAATGGTGGAGCGGTGCTATCTGGTGCATCTAATCACTTTTTCGGAGCTTACGGTGGACTATTACTAAGCTTAATTGTTATTGGCGCTTGTTTAACAACAAGTATTGGCCTAATTATTTCTTGTTCTTCGTATTTCCATAAGCTATTGCCAAGCATTTCTTACAAAACTTTTGTCATTCTGCTATCCATGATCAGTGCAATATTTGCAAACGTGGGCTTAACTCAATTAATTGCTGTATCCGTACCAGTGTTAGTCGCTATTTATCCATTTGTTGTCTGCTTAATGGCCTTAACATTCTTACATTCATTCTTTAACGGAAGGAAAGAAGTGTATCAAGGAAGTATGATTTTCACTTCTATTGTTGCAATATCTGACGCGTTAAAGGCTGCAGGTATGAGCATTATGCCGATTGAAAATCTATTTTCTGCGATCCTTCCATTGTATGAAGTAGGCTTAGGTTGGATTTTCCCAGCGATTATCGGGGCTGTGTTAGGGTATGTTTGGGGAGTTTTTATAAAAGAAAAGCCACAAAGTGTACAGCTTGAGAGGAAGGCAAGTTAATTATTCCATATAGAAAAGACTCAACCAGAATCGGATGAGTCTCTTTTTGATCATTATTCTACAGTTACACTTTTCGCCAAGTTACGTGGCTTATCAACGTCACAGTCTCTGTGAAGAGCTGCATAGTAAGAAATCAATTGCAACGGAATAACGGAAACCAGTGGAGATAGCAATTCGTTTACTTTTGGTACAACGAAGCTGTCTTCTTCTGTTTCCAGGCCTTTCATGGAGATGATACAAGGGTTGGCACCGCGTGCTACTACCTCTTTGACGTTACCGCGGATGGATAGGTCTACCTGTTCTTGTGTAGAGATCGCGATAACTGGTGTACCTTCTTCGATCAGGGCGATTGTTCCGTGCTTCAATTCTCCCCCAGCGAAGCCTTCCGCTTGGATGTAGGAGATTTCCTTCAATTTCAATGCACCTTCAAGGCCTACATAGTAGTCCATTGTACGGCCGATGAAGAAGCAGTTTCTTGTTGTAGATAAGAACTTGCGTGCAATGTCTTCAAGTTCTTCTTTCTGGTCGCAAAGTACTTCCATCGCGTTTGCCACGATTCCAAGGTCTTGGACGAGGTCAAACTCAAGGTTGTAGCCTTTGGACTCTGCAAGGACAGCTGCGAAGATTGAAAGTACGCCAAGCTGAGCTGTGTAAGCTTTTGTAGATGCAACTGCAATTTCAGGACCAGCGTGCAATAGTAAGGTAAAGTCTGCTTCACGGGAAAGCGTGGAGCCTTGTACGTTCGTTACTGTTAATGCCGGATATCCTAATTCTTTCACCTGTACAAGTACTGCACGGCTGTCCGCTGTTTCTCCACTTTGAGAGATGAAAATGAATAGCGGTCTTTCGGATAGAATTGGCATGTTGTAGTTGAATTCACTTGCTACATGCACTTCAACAGGCACCTTCGCAAGCTTCTCGATCATTTGTGCTCCAACAAGACCTGCATGGTAGCTTGTTCCTGCTGCTACGATGTAGATACGGTCTGACTGGTTCACTGCTTTGATGATGTCGGCATCGATCGTTAATGTGCCGTTCTCATCTTGGTATTTTTGGATGAGCTTACGGATTACCAACGGCTGCTCATCGATTTCTTTTAACATGTAATGTGGGTATGTGCCTTTTTCAATATCACTTGCATCCAATTCTGCTGTGTATGGAGCGCGCTCTACGATTTCACCATTCAACTTTTTGATCGTTACCGCTTCTTTGCGTACGATTACCATTTCTTTGTCCATCAGTTCAACGAATTGGTCCGTTACCTGGATCATCGCCATTGCGTCACTTGCTACTACGTTAAAGTCGCCTGTACCTACACCAACAAGTAATGGGCTCTTGTTTTTCCCAACATAGATGGTTTCCGGATCTTCGTTGTCCACTAATGCAATGGCATAAGAACCTTTCAGTATCGCAAGCGTGTTGCGCAGGGCAACTTCGATATGCTGTCCTTCGTTTGCAAACTTCTCGATAATCTGAACGACTACTTCTGTATCTGTTTCGGAAACAAGTTCCACATCCTGAAGGTATTCGCGTTTAAGGATTGCATAGTTCTCGATGACTCCGTTATGCACAAGTGTAAAACGGCCAGAAGTACTTTGGTGTGGATGGGCATTTACTTTACTTGGTACTCCGTGAGTTGCCCAACGAGTATGACCGATTCCAACTGTTGCTGCTACACTCGCGTCCACTACTTCACGAAGATCGGCAATACGGCCTTTTTCCTTGAATACGTGTACGCCATTTTCGTTCATTACCGCAATACCTGCTGAGTCATAGCCGCGGTACTCCAGTTTTTCCAAACCTTTTAAAAGAATTTCTTTTGTATCTTGTGTTCCAATATAACCTACGATTCCGCACATAATCTAATTTCCTCCCTAAAGTAGCAGGGACAGGAAAGCACACCATAGAAAGGGGACTGTCCTGCCCCCACATTACCTTTTTGCATTATTATTTTTCAATCATAGTACAAGTCTTTGTACATAAAGTTGCCTTTATGCTTTAAACCTGTCTCTAATCGGTTGTGATTGGCAACCGGGAGGCATCCGCCGATAGATCGATAAACCTCCACCTCGTCAACTAAGCATTCTATACCCGTTCGTCACTTAGTTCAGGCGCTTTTGGTAAAAAAAATTCCACTACGCTCCTTTCGCTTCTTGAGTTACAACAAATAATATCTTACCTTCCTTTGGCCAGTCCGTCAATCATTATGTTAATTATCTTCCAATTAATAGAAGCAATTATATGGCCCTTTTAAATACCGCTGTTGATTTCCGCACTAGGCGCAGCGACCCGAGGGGCTTGCGTGAGCCTCCTCGGCTTCGCCTGTGGGGTCTCCACTAAACGCAACACCCGCCAGAGTCTTCGCCTATTGCTCCAATCAACAGATAGTGAGCCTGAAAATCGACTCTATTCTTTAACATAGTACAGCCATAATAAAAGATATGCACACACCGCGTTTTACGTGCGATGTATGCATATCTTTCGCGTTACTCGTCCATATTATTCGATGCCCATTTCTGTACGGACTACCGCAACAATCCGATCTACGTACTCATTGCAAAGCTCTTGCGTTGGCGCTTCTGCCATGACGCGAACCAACGGCTCAGTACCGGAAGGACGAACAAGAATACGGCCGTTTCCTGCCATTTCCGCTTCGACTTCCGCGATCACAGCTGCCACTTTCTCATTTTCCGTTACATGGTGCTTGTCCGACACTTTAACATTAACAAGAAGCTGCGGGAATTTCGTCATTTCCGCTGCAAGCTCGGATAGGCTCTTCTTCGTCATCTTCATGATATTTACAAGCTGAAGTCCTGTCAGCATTCCGTCACCTGTAGTGTTGTAGTCAAGGAAGATGATATGTCCGGACTGCTCTCCACCTAAAAGGTAGTTGCCCTTTTTCATCTCTTCCACTACATAGCGGTCCCCGACTGCAGTCTGTTTTGTTTCCACACCAGCCGCTTCAAGCGCTTTGTAGAAGCCAAGATTACTCATTACCGTTGATACTACTGTGTTATGGCGCAGGCGTCCTTGCTCGCTTAAATATTTTGCACAGATGAACATGATCTGGTCGCCATCGACGATCTGACCTTTCTCATCCACTGCAATGATACGGTCGCCATCTCCATCAAAGGCAAGACCGATATCCGCACCTTTTTCCAGTACCAATTCAGCAAGCGTCTCTGGATGTGTGGATCCGACACCGTCATTGATATTCAACCCGTTCGGAGAGGATCCCATTGTGGAAATATCCGCTTCAAGGTCTGCAAATAGGTGGGTTGCGTGGGAGGATGTTGCACCATGCGCACAGTCTAGTACGATATGTATGCCAGAGAAATCCTCATCTACGGATTGTTTCAGGAATTGAAGGTACTTTTGTCCACCTTCGAAATAATCGTTCACTTGACCGAGATCTGACCCTACAGGACGAGGAAGATTGTCTGTTGCCTCATCAAGGAGCGCTTCGATTTCCGCTTCCTGATCATCGGATAATTTAAAGCCGTCCGGACCGAAGAATTTAATCCCGTTGTCCTGTACCGGATTGTGAGAAGCGGAGATCATGACACCCGCCTGTGCTCCCAATGCTTTTGTCAGATGTGCAACACCTGGAGTAGAAATAACGCCCAAACGCATGACTTCCGCACCGATGGACAATAGTCCTGCAACTAGCGCTCCTTCGAGCATATGACCGGAAATGCGTGTATCTCGGCCTATTAATACTTTGGGACGGGAATGATCTTTTGTCAGAACATATCCTCCAAAACGTCCCAATCTAAATGCCAGTTCAGGCGTCAGTTCCGAGTTGGCAACTCCACGCACTCCATCTGTTCCAAAATACTTACCCATAAGTAAATCGCTCCTTTTTCCTACTCTATAATTTCTACTAATCTAATTTTCACGTTTCGCTTCGGCAGGTCCCAGGACACATTTTGCGGACCGTTGATTTCAAGAGGCAGCTCATGCTCCCCTTCTCCAAGGTCTGTCACATTAATGTACATTTCCATATCCGTGCTTTCCAAGCCTTCGAGCACACTTGATGCACCACGGACTGTCAGATCCATCTGGCCACTCTCAGGGTCTACCATTTCAAGCTCCATATTTTCCGGTAATCCAATATATTCAATAGGTACATTGGTGAACGTTTTCTGTTCTTCCTTTTCTACCTCTACCTTAATATTGATTTTTTCCGGTACCACACGCTTTACCCCGTCCGGTACAGGAACATCTACTTCAATGGTGGTGCTTTCCGTAATTTTGGTAAGATCAAGGTCAATGTTATCAATGTACTCCAACCCATCAATTACACCTTTTGGACCGTAGACCGTCACTTCACCTGGTACGGCTTCCACCTTGGTGATGCTCAGGTTTTCCTTCAGCGAGCCTTTTCGATTTATTTTTAAAGGCACCGCTTTAAAAGGACTGGTAACCGGAACATTAACGTCCACGACAGCCGGCTCGACCTCCACATTCAAGGTATTCCCTTCGCTGTCGTATACCGTCACTCTTGACTGCTGGTTGATTGACTGATTGACGCCCTTCAGGTCCACTCGTGCCTTCACTAGCGCGATGCTGTCAATCAGTTCACGAGAACCTGTCACCTTCACGATGTTCGGTTTCACAATCGGCTGTTCTGGCTGGTAGCCTTCTTCTATTTGTCCCCTATTAATAAAGTCGACTTCAACAGGGAAATCCTCAGTTACTTTTTCTTGGATGGTAACGGTAGCAAATCCAGGCTCCACAGTCACATCCAGTTTTTCAGAAATATTTCTCCATTGTAATGGCACTTGGTGTGTTCCCAGTTCCAGATCGCTTAAATCCAGATACACCTCAAAATCTTTTTGCAGTGCAGTCGGTTTCACTGTACCAGTCGGCCCTTCCAATGTCACTGCCACACTTTGCGGAAGTCCGTTTACTACGAGATTATCCCGGTCATAATAGGCTTCGACAGGAATATCGGTCACTGTTTCCACATCTACATTTGGTGAACTAGGGAAAGGGGAAGCAGTATTATTCCGCTGCTGGGTGGATGTTGTATCAATGTTCACCGACATGTATAACATAAAAGCCAAAAGCAACGCAATTATCTTCATGATCCATCGATTGCTGATAAATCTATCCATCCTTCTTCACCCTCCATTGCCAACGTGTTGAGGAAGCAGTTTTAAAACTTGTATCCATTTCCTTCATCAACAGGTCGCTGAAGATCTCCGGCTCTAAATCGCGGTGCAGTTCCCCGTTTTTCGTGACAGAAATTGCACCCGTTTCTTCTGATACGATAATGGTGACACTATCTGTTACTTCACTGATTCCGAGTGCCGCTCTATGCCTTGTCCCAAGCTCCTTGGAAATAAAGGGACTTTCGGATAGAGGCAGATAACAAGCTGCTGCTGCAACCTGATTCTTTTGCAGAATGACCGCTCCATCATGAAGAGGAGTATTCGGAATGAAGATATTGATCAGAAGCTCGGATGATACTTTTGCGTTCAAAGGTATCCCTGTTTCTATGTAGTCGCCCATTCCTGTTTCTCTTTCGATGGTGATAAGCGCTCCGATACGGCGTTTTGCCATATACTGCACCGATTTTACGACAGCCTCCACCATCTTGGCATGCTCTTCCTCATCCGGAATGCCGCTTCTTGAGAACAATTTCCCACGCCCCAATTGTTCAAGGGCACGACGCAGCTCAGGTTGGAAGATGATGATGACTGCCAGGAACCCCCAGGTCAAGGCCTGGTCCATCAGCCACTGCAGGGTGCTCAGCCCCATAAAGCTACTGATGATCCTGACAACGACAATGACCGTAATCCCCTTCAACAGCTGGACCGCCTTTGTACCGCGTATCACCATGATGAGTTTGTAAATCACAAACCAGACCAATAATATATCAATCACATTCGCTAAATAACCTAAATATGGTATATCTCCAAAAGGTATCTCAAAAGGCATCCTATCACTTCCTTTGTCAGTACGAGATTTATGTATCAAGTACGAAAACCGTAACTATGTTATTATAGCATAAATTCAATTATAGAGGATGTTCAAAAAGTCCGGTAAAAATAGCTATAGAATTTCTTCGTCAGCTTGCCTCTCCGCTCCGCAACATTACAATTCATACGCTGCGGTGCTCGAGCCTTCGCTTCCTCGAACTTCTTTGCTCTTTTTATCCTCCTTTTTGAACACTCACTTATAGTTAATATAACCAGAAAACATGCAAAAAGATGCTTGATAACTCAAGCATCTCCTTAGCTTATTCTGTAAAAATACTGACAACCTCTTTAAACCCGTCCTTCATAGTAAACCAGATCCATTCAAAGACTTGGTTGATTTCTTCAATTTCACCTGTTACCTGTCCAGCAGAAGCCAGATAGTTCTCGCCATTGATGACTGTGACATTTCCGTTCACTTCCCCTTCGACACGGAGATTGCCGTTTTTAACCACGACATCCCCCTTCACGACCTCGCCTTTGGGAACTACCACTGTATTATCCTCTACGACCAGACCGGACTGATTGGTGAATGACAATTTATCTTCCTGCCAGCCGCCGAACATACTGCCAGCCATTAGTACAAAGAAGATGGCTGCCGCTACAAAAACCGGATGCGTTCTCATCCAGCGGTTCATTCCGATTCTTTTCTTCTCTTTCGGTAAACTATTCATCACTCTCTGCGTGAAATCATTAGGTGCTGTTATATGAGAGGTGCTTTGTACAAGTGCGATCGCCTTCTCCAATTCATGAAATTGCTGGTAACAATCCTGACAAACTTGAAGGTGGGCTTTTAGCTCCTGTTCTCGGTCTTTCTCTAGATCACCATCTAAATACTCATGCATATACTGGACGATTTGTTCCGGACATTTCTTCATTTTCTTTTACACCTCCAGAATTAAACATGGCGCAATTGCTGCCTCAGTGCTTCTCGTCCTCTGTGTATTCGTGTTTTTACAGTCCCAACAGGTATTTCAAGTATCTCGCTGATCTCAATCAAGGAGAGCTCATCAATATACTTCAGGACGATGACCGAACGATATTTATCGGGAAGCTTCAATATCTGCTTTTGGATTTCATTTTGCAGCTCCATGCTTTCCACTTCTTCCTCGGGCAGCGCAATGTCGGCTGCTACCTGGGAATACATCGTCAGCCCTTCTGTTCCTGCCACTTCCGCATCTAAATAATAATCTGGCTTTTTCTTACGAATTCGATCAATCGTTAAATTAGTCGCGATCCGATATAGCCATGTGGAAAATTTCCGGTTTGTATCATAACTGTTGATATTAATATATGCCCGTATAAACGCCTCCTGTGCAACATCCTCCGCCTCGTGCGCATTCCCGGTCATCCGATAGACAAGCTGAAAAATCTTGTCCTTAAAAATCTCCACAATTTCACCAAATGCATCCTGATCGCCTTTTTTTATCTGCTTGATTCTCTTTTTTATAAGTTCTTCCATTCCGTTCCCCCGTTGTCTGGCGGTCGTCTTTATCTACGAGCCTAGCCTAAAAAAGGTTTCATTATTTCTATAAATATATTTTAACAAAAAATAACTAAAAATGTTTCAAAAAGGATAAATCAGGGTAATATTTACTAAAATTACTGTTATCAGCCCATTAAGAGAGGTGTTTTTCCAATGTCCATCCAAGCAGCAGGCCACTTAAAAGAAGCCATTGAAAGAAAAAGAGAAGAAATGATCCGTCTTTCCTCCACCAATCATCTTCAATCAAAGGAAGTAATAGATGCAAGCACCTCGCTTGATTCCCTGATCAATCAATATCTGTACCTTCAAATAAACCGAAAACCAGCAACGAATTAACGTTGCTGGCTTATTTTTGTTCTAAAGAAGCTTTTCACCAAAAAGAGAACCCATTAAGGCTACTGCCACAGACGCAGTTTTATTCCGTTCATCAAGGATCGGATTCACTTCCACAAACTCTGCAGAGGTTAAGATATTTGCCTCTTCTAGCATCTCCATCGCCAAATGGCTCTCACGATAGGAGATTCCACCCATCACCGGTGTCCCTACACCAGGTGCATCATGGGGATCCAAGCCGTCCAGATCCAGGGAAAGATGCACCCCATCCGTTCTGTCCTTTAAGTAGGAAATCGCTTCTTCCATGACAGCCGTCATTCCCATACGATCTATCTCATGCATGGTAAACACTTTTATTCCTTTTTCCTTAATCAGTACCTTTTCCCCTTCATCCAGAGAACGAGCACCAATGATCACAATATTTTCCGGCTTCAGCTTCGTGCCAATTCCGCCGATCCCGGTCAAAGCCGGGTCTCCCAAACCTAGGCTGACCGCAAGTGGCATTCCATGAATATTACCGGATGGAGAGGTCTCTCCTGTATTTAAATCGCCATGGGCATCGTACCAGATGACTCCCATGTTCGAATAATTCTTTGCAAGTCCCGCAATCGTCCCAATCGCAATACTGTGGTCGCCTCCTAATACCAACGGAAACTTCCCTTGTTTGACGACTTCGTCCACTCGTGAAGCAAGCGTTTCACTCGCCTCCGCAACTGCTTTCAAATTCTTCAGGTTACTTTCACCGGAAGACGTTCTTTCTCTGGATCCGATCTCTATATCCCCTAAATCTTCAATTTCAAGGTTAATCTGTTCCAACCTTTCTACTATTCCTGCGTAACGAATGGCACTAGGACCCATATCCACTCCACGACGTGTTTGCCCTAAGTCCATAGGCACCCCAATAATACTGATATTCTTTTTCATGAACAGTGTCCTCCCTTTTCCCTATTACATTTATTGTATAGTGAAAAGGGTCTATGACTCAACTCGACACAAAATTGAATATATATGCAGTTTAGAATTGTTAGATTTTTAATTTCATTTGGTATAAGAGAAGCGAAATACAAAAAACCTTAGATCCGCTAAGGAGTCTAAGGTTTGAATTATGGTATGTATTCTATTGAAGATTGGTGGAGCCTAGCGGGATCGAACCGCTGACCTCCTGCGTGCAAAGCAGGCGCTCTCCCAGCTGAGCTAAGGCCCCTAAAACAAACAGAAGTATTAGGAATACTTCTGCAATGGTAAAAATATATGTGCCATGAAGGACTCGAACCTTCGACCCTCTGATTAAAAGTCAGATGCTCTACCGACTGAGCTAATGGCACGTTGGCTGGGCTAGCTGGATTCGAACCAACGCATGTCGCAGTCAAAGTGCGATGCCTTACCGCTTGGCTATAGCCCATTGATGAAGTAGCATTTAAATTAAAAAATGCCTTCTATGTAATCATTACCCGAAAAGAGTATTTCCTAACTTCAATTATTATTTCTAATACTTGAAAGTTTATACTGCTTTTCAAACAAAAACTTCGGAATCTGCATTTCGAAGTTAAATGGTGGAGGGGGGCAGATTCGAACTGCCGAACCCGAAGGAGCGGATTTACAGTCCGCCGCGTTTAGCCACTTCGCTACCCCTCCAAGGGATATGAAATTATTTTTTCTGCGTAAAAAAATACTGGTTGATTATTTTCACTACGCAAAAAAATCTTGGTGGAGGATGACGGGATCGAACCGCCGACCCTCTGCTTGTAAGGCAGATGCTCTCCCAGCTGAGCTAATCCTCCATTGTATGGATAGTTTTTTCGCTAGCGCGAAAAAACTTAAGTGACCCGTACGGGATTCGAACCCGTGTTACCGCCGTGAAAGGGCGGTGTCTTAACCGCTTGACCAACGGGCCTATATAATATTCTCTAAGCTTCCAACCGGATTCGAACCGGTGACCTCTTCCTTACCATGGAAGTGCTCTACCTGCTGAGCTATGGAAGCATGGCTCCACCAGTAGGATTCGAACCTACGACCCTTCGGTTAACAGCCGAATGCTCTACCGCTGAGCTATGGTGGAACGATTC
>JBNJJQ010000014.1:0-107579 GCA_051750385.1 Bacillota bacterium
ATGCAAACCTTTGATCAATGGCTCTGTCCAGATTAGCAGTGCCCAAGGTTTCAAGGAAGCGGAACTTTTTGATGTCCTCGATGGCGCAACCAACGTGACAGGCGCAACAGCCTTCTCTCCCCACAAGCACATGCAGTCATTTCACAATGTATCTAATGATCCGGCCTTGTTGATGTAGAAACTAAAGTATTTATGCAAAAACTATAGTAGTTTCCGATGGATAATTGACACTCCATCATACATCATATATGTTTTGTTCATCTGAGGGAGTATACTTTCTAATAATTTCGTCTTTTTATGTAAGCGCTTTAGTTATTTCCCTTAGATCGAAAGGCGGGTGGGATACATAGTTTGGCGGTAAAGTAGTTTTCTAGCTTTATAGGAACTCATGGAAAAAATGATTGGGAGGAAAGCATGTTGAAGAAGAAACGACATTTATTGTATCTTTTTACTTTTGCTGTTTTGCTTATTTGTATGTATCCCGGTAACGGTTTTGCAAAACATCCGGAATCCTCATATTGGTATCCAGAAGCATTATTGAATTGGAGTCCGGAAACAGACCCGGATGCTGAATTTAACAGAAGCTCCATACCACTTGCAGAAAGAGAAGTCCTTTTTAACATAAATGACACACAGCAATCTGACGCCAAGATAGTGGCATTATCTGCGTTGAATCCTAATACTAGTGGTGTTCCTTCCCAAGGAGGAAACAGCTTCTTTGCCAATACATTCAGCTACTGGCAATACGTGGATATCATGGTGTACTGGGCTGGTTCATCAGGCGAAGGTATTATTACGCCACCAAGTGCAGATGTCATTGATGCTTCCCATAAAAATGGAGTCCCTATTTTAGGGAATGTATTTTTCCCACCTAAGGTTTACGGCGGACAGGATGCGTGGGTGGACCAGATGCTATCGCAGCGCGATGATGGCTCATTTCCTGCGGCTGATAAGCTTATGGAGGTAGCCGATTATTACGGATTTGATGGCTGGTTCATTAATCAGGAAACTGAAGGAGGAACCCGAGCAACTGCTGAAAAAATGCAGCAATTCCTTGTCTACTTACAAGAGAACAAGCCTGAGGATATGCACATTATGTGGTATGATTCGATGGTTGAGGACGGCAGTATCAGGTGGCAAAACTACCTGACAGATCTTAATAAAATGTTCCTGCAAGATGGGGAGACCCGTGTATCTGACAGCATGTTTCTTAATTTCTGGTGGTGGAATAACAGTCAGGAGAGATCCTACCAAAAAGCGTTAGAGATTAATAGGGATCCTTATGATTTATTTGCAGGAATAGATGTGGAGGCTAATGGGACAAATACTACCGTAAGCTGGGATAATCTGTTTCCTCAAAATGGTTCTCCCTATGCCTCTTTAGGGATTTATCGGCCGGACTGGGCATTTAAAACAACAGATAATATTGAAGACTTTTATAAAAAAGAACAACAATTTTGGGTAGGGAATGCAGGGAACCCGAGTAAAACAAATGAAAACCCAGATAATTGGAAAGGGATGGCTCATTATTTTACTGAGAGTACTGTCATCAATCAACTCCCATTTGTCACGAACTTCAATACAGGAAGCGGGAAATTCTTTGCCATTGATGGACAGATAAAGTCCAAGAATGCTTGGAATAATCGTAGTTTGCAAGACATCTTACCGACCTGGCGCTGGTTGGTCGAAAGCGATGGGGAAGCATTGGATGTCGATTTTGATTGGGAGGAAGCCTACTATGGTGGCAGTTCATTAAAGGTGTCGGGTGCTATTTCCAAGGAGAATGCTACCCACGTGAAGCTGTATAAAACGAACCTGCCAATCAATAAAGACACGGAAGTATATGTTACCTATAAAAGCTCTGATAAAAAACCTAATATGAAATTAGGTGTTAGCTTTATGGAAGACCCCACGGCATTTGAATTCCTTGATATAAAGAAGAAAAGCCATGGTGAATGGACGACGGAGCGAATCAAGCTCAAGAAATTCGCTGGTAAAAATATAGCAGCTATTTCGTTATTTTTCGAGAGCGATAAACTAATCGAAGACTATAGTGTTCATATTGGAGAGCTAAAAGTAACAAATAAAAATAATGATAAAGACCTTCCTAAAAAACCTGCTGGCGTGACAGTTCACGATATCACCTTTGATGAGGGCCTATACACAGATATAGCATTGAAGTGGGATGTAGCAGAAGATGTGAAGCATTATGAGATTTATCGACATTTAAGTAACGGTAAAAAAGAATTTGTCGGTGCGATTCCTAATAATGTATATTACATTTCTCAACTTAGAAGGGATCAAAAAGAGAGTGTGACAAAGCTTGAAGTAGTTTCTGTAAATCATCAGCTGGAAAGGAGTAAGAAAGGACAGATTGTAACATTTGACTGGCCTGATTATCCGAAACCGAAGGCTGAATTTTCTGCTAGTAAATCTATTGCCGCACCTGGTGAAGAGATCCAATTCTTTAACCAGTCCTCTGAAGCAACCGAAGAAGTCGAATGGCATTTCGAAGGGGCGACTCCTTCTTCCAGTATGGATCAAAACCCTGTTGTGACCTATCAAGAAGAGGGAATCTACTCCGTGAAACTGATTGCCAAAAATAGTGAAGGCGAAGATGTGCTTCTAAGGGATGGCTTCATCACGATAACGGAAGAAGCAAGCAATATATCAAATGTCGCCTTAAATAAAGCTGCTACAGCCAGTGGACAATGTGGCGCGGGTGAAGCTCCACGATATGCTGTAGATGGGAAAGTGACGGATAATAGTAAATGGTGTGCATTTGGGGCTAGTTGGCTGCAACTTGATCTTGGCGATTTGTATCAGATATCTCACTTTGTGTTGAAACATGCCGAGGCCGGAGGAGAGCCTGCTGCATTTAATACGAGAGCGTTTACGATTGAAGTAAGTAAGGATGGAGCAACATGGGAAACAGCTGTAATAGTAACCAGCAATTCTGATGGGATAAGTGAACACACTATCCCGTTAACAGAAGCAAGGTATGTGCGATTATCTGTTCAGCAACCTACTCAAGGCGGAGATCAAGCAACAAGAATTTTCGAGTTTGAAGCATATGGATTTTAAAAGGTAATAAAATTTAATGTCTTTTTTAAAGTTTTCATGCGTTTATTAAAGGACTTGGGACGAAGCAGTTCCAAGTCCTTTTTTTTCTTTATATGATAAAGACAGAGAGAATGTAAGCGATTTCTAAGAATGAGGAGGACTTACATAATGAATACATTCCCGGAGCATTTTTTATGGGGAGCTGCATCTTCCGGACCACAGCTTGAAGGAGCTTCCGATGTAGATGGAAAAGCAAAAACGGTATGGGATCATTGGTATGAAACAGAGCCTGATAAATTCTACCAGCGAATAGGGCCAAAAAATGTTTCTAATTTTTACTTTCAATATAAAGAAGACATCGAATTGATGAAAGAGCTTGGCTTTAACTCCTATAGAACCTCCATCTCATGGGCCAGATTAATACCTGATGGAAAGAATGTAAATGAGAAGGCGGTTGTCTTTTATCGGGATGTTTTCACCAGGTTAAAAGAAAACGGAGTGAAGCCGATCATTAACCTCTTTCATTTTGATATGCCGTACTGTTTGTATGTAAAGGGCGGCTGGGAAAATCGAGGTATCATCCATGAGTTTGCTTTCTATGCGAAAACGGCATTTGAATGTTTTGGAGATCTTGTTGAGGAATGGGTTACGTTTAACGAACCCATTGTGCCAATTGAAATGGGATATTTGAACGATAAACATTTACCTGCAGTATTTGATATCCAAAGAGCTTTTCAAGCCGGGTTTCATACTATGCTAGCCCACGTGTATGCTGTTAAAGAATTTAAAGAGAATGCTTATAAAGGGAAAATCGGGATAATCTTAAATTTAACACCAAGCTATCCCCGAAGTGAGGACACTGCAGATTTAGAGGCTGCTAAATGGGCAGATGTGCTTTTTAATAGGAGTTTCTTAGATCCTGCAGTTCATGGTACCTATCCGAATGAGCTGAAGCAGTTTATCGAAATGGAACAAATAAAACTAGATTACGAGGATGAAGATCTAGTATTGATGAAGCGGTATAAAGTGGACTTTTTAGGAGTTAATTACTATCAGCCTAGAAGGGTTCAAGCAGGTGATAAAGCCTCTACCCAAGATGTGCTACAGAAATACTTTAAACCGTACCAATGGCCGGAAGCAAAAATGAATCTATATCGCGGCTGGGAAATTTATGAAAAAGGGTTATACGATATCGCGATTCATATTCGTGATAATTATTCAAACATCCCTTGGTATGTTGCCGAAAATGGCATTGGAGTGGAGGGGGAAGAGAGATATATCGATAGCTTGGGAGAAGTACAGGATGATTACCGGATTAATTTCATGACCAATCATCTTCGGTGGCTGCAGAAAGGAATAGACGAAGGGTCCAATTGCTATGGCTATCATGTGTGGACCTTTATCGATAATTGGTCTTGGCTTAATGAATATAAAAACCGGTATGGCTTAGTAAGACTTGATTTAGAGACGATGGAGCGTCATAAAAAGAAGAGTGCTTCTTGGTTTTACAAATTAGCAAAAGGAAACACTCTTCCAGAAAAATGGTGATGGGATGAACTATATTTTAACGATTGATATCGGCGGGTCCTTTACAAAGCTTGCATGCATTTCAACATGTGGTCAGCTAGTGGAAAAAGAGGAAACGGATACTCCTAAACTATTTCATGACTTTCTACAGTTGGTGCAAAGCTTCCATGAAAAGTATAAAAATATCTATCACATTGTCGGAATCGCGATCAGCAGTCCTGGAAGTGTAACAGAATCAGGAGATGTGCTCGGTTACAGCTCTGTACCATTTATCCACGAGCATAATCTGAAAGTGTTACTGGAGCAGCACTATGCTCTTCCTGTTTATATGGAAAACGATGCAAACTGCGCTGCCCTAGCGGAAATGTGGAATGGGGCAGCAGCAGGGATTGATACCTACGCTTGCATTGTCTGTGGCACTGGAATCGGTGGAGCATTTGTCATCAATAAAAAGCTCTATAAAGGTGCAAATCTACACGGTGGTGAATTTGGATACGTCATTTTAGATCATGATAGGAAAATGGAGAGCTACTTTACATGGAGTGAGCTAGGTTCATCATCCGCCATTACAAGAAGAATGAAGGATGAAACCCCGTTTTATGAAAAATGGACGGGACCGCTAGTGTTTGAGCAGGCCAAAAAGAATCATGGTGCAGCAGCTGAATCGGTCGATACATTTTTTCACACGTTAGCAGTAGGTATCTTCAACATTCAATATATACTGGACCCGGAAAAGATCTTAATAGGCGGGGGAGTAACGAGACAGCCAGCATTTATGGAGGAACTAGCAGCTAGAATAGAAGCAATCTATGCTGCAAAACCATTTGCAGCCATTCGACCAAGCATATCAGTTTGTCACTATCTAGACCAGGCGCAGCTGTACGGGGCTGCACTGGGATGGAAAGATAATTACTGGAAAGGTGAGTCGTCATGTTTACGAAAATAGGTGATTTTTTCACGGATGCAAGCCTGTGGCTCTGGAGAATTATTCAATTAAATTTAATATGGTTGTTGCATATTCTGCTGGGAGGAGTTGTCCTTGGTCTATTTCCAGCGACAGTTGCGATGTTTGCGGCCACTAGAAAATGGCTAAAGGGCGGAATCGACTATCCGATGCTGCAGGAGTACCGGATATATTACAAGGATAACTTTTGGAAGACCAATGCACTGGGCTGGATCTATTTATTGATTGGAGGATTTCTTGCGTTTGACCTCTACCTGGTAACCCAAATACAAGGTGTTATTGCGTTATTCAGTACGATACTTATCGTATTTATGCTGGTAATCTATGCATTTTCTTTTTTATATTTCTTTTCTTATTACGTACATTTCCAGCAGTCATTCAAAAATTATCTGATTCAACCATTTATTATTACGCTTATTAGCTTGAAACAAAATCTATTAATTGCAATCGGTATGATGATGATTGGGTCCTTGATTCAGCAAATGCCAGGTTTAATTCCGTTTACGTTAGGTGTGATGCCTGCCTATTGGATCATGAAAATTTCGATGAACCGATTTAAAGAGATGAAGCATGGTACGAAACACGAAATAGTAGGAGGAGAAGCATGAGGAAAGAAAAAACAGCACATATTATCTCCCATTCTCATTGGGATCGGGAATGGTATATGTCTTTAGAAGAGCATCGGTACTATTTGGTGAAATTATTTGATGATTTACTAGAAAAGTTAGAGGAAGATCCAGATTTTCATAGTTTCCATTTGGATGGTCAAACCATTATGGTAGATGATTATTTGCAGATCCGACCTGAGAAGGAAGAAAAAGTGAAGAAATATATTCGGGAAGGACGCTTAATTGTCGGTCCTTGGTATATCCTGCAGGATGCCTTTTTAACAAGCGCTGAGGCGAATGTAAGAAACCTGTTGTATGGAATGAAGGATACGAAAAAATTGGGCCAAGACGGGGTAATTGGATATTTTCCTGATACATTCGGTGTATACGGGCAGGCTCCACAGCTGTTAAAACAGGCGAATATGGAGGTAGCGGCGTTCGGTCGGGGGGTTACGCCAACCGGTTTCAATAATCAGGTACATCATAGTGAGGACTATACCTCCCCATATTCTGAAATGCTTTGGGAGTCGCCTGATGGTTCAAGCGTGCTGGGTATTCTATTCGCCAACTGGTATTCAAACGGAAATGAAATACCTGAAGACAAGGATGAGGCAAAAGAATTTTGGGAGAGAAAATTAGCGGATGCGGAAAGATTTGCTTCGACTTCGCAATTACTATTCATGAATGGCTGCGATCATCAGCCTTTGCAAAAAAATATTGTAGCTGCAATAGAAACCGCTAAAGAGATATTCCCCAATATCGAGTTTAAGCATTCCAGCTTTCAAGAATATATTGAAGATTTGAATGAGGAGTTGCCTGCTGAGCTACAAACAATTCGTGGAGAGCTGCGCAATCAAAAGACGGACGGCTGGTCAACCCTTGTAAATACAGCCAGTGCGCGCATCTATTTGAAACAGGCGAATGACCGTTGTCAAACGTTGTTGGAGCGTGTGATGGAGCCGCTTGGATTACTAGGTGTGGATCGAGACTTTCATCAGGATTTCTTAGAATATTATTGGAAATTATTAATGGAAAACCACCCGCACGATAGTATTTGCGGATGTAGTGTCGATGAAGTGCACCGCGAGATGGAGACAAGGTTCGAGAAAGTAGAAAAGGGTGCACGGAAATTCGTTGAAGAGCAGGCTCGGGAAATAGCACATACCATTCCTACGAATCATGAGCAGAGCGAGGCTATCCCTTTAGCAATCTTCCATACTAGTGGGGAAGCTGCTACTCATGTTATCAAGAAAAAAGTAGCGGTGAAAAAGATTTATTTTAGTGAAATGGATTTTAACGTTATTCCGAACGTGCTAAAAAAAGAAAGCCTTCCACACTTTTATATCGAGCGCCAAGACAAAACGAAGCATTATACACATGTGAAGGATTTGGGTGTCTCCTTTGGCTATGATTTGCCGAACGATGGGTTTAGAAGACCTTATTATGCACGAGAAGTAGAAGTCACCTTTTCCCTACAATCGGCGATCCATCTTGGCTATGAAATTTGTTATTTGGTTCCAACAAACGAACCTTTTGGAGCAGATGTGCCAGCCCCTATTTGGGATGAAGCTAATTCCTCATTAGAAAATGAAAACATGACAGTGTCCATTCACGAAAATGGTTCATATTCCATCACCGATAAACATACGGGGAGAGTATTTGAACACCTAGGAGTATATGAAGATGCAGGCGACATCGGAAATGAATATATGTTCAAAGAAACGGGCGATGGAAAGCGGAAAACGACGAAGCATATTTCTTCTTCTTTGAAACTATTGGAGAACAATGGGCATCGCGCGGAGGTGGAAATTTCATCTGCTTTCTTAGTGCCGAAGTCTGCTGACAAGCAACTGAAGGAAGAACGTGAAAATCTCGTTTGGCATCCTGAACGGACGGCAGGAAGAACGGAAGAAGAAGTGCTGTTAACCATTAAGACTTTGTTAACGTTAGAAAGAGAAGCGAAAGGACTGCAAGTAGAAGTTACAGTTGATAATACCGCAAAGGATCATCGATTACGAGCATTATTTCCTGTAGGAGCAGGGAATGCGCAGCATTATGCAGATAGTATCTTTGAAATAGCACAACGACCAAATAAACCAGAACAACAATGGAAAAACCCAACATTTGACCACCATATGCAGCGATTTGTAAGCCTTGATGATGGCGAGCATGGCTTAACGATTGCTACAAAAGGGCTTCATGAATATGAAATCGTTGATACTGGAACGATTGCTATCACCTTGTTAAGAGCGGTGGGAGAACTAGGGGATTGGGGAGTATTTGAAACACCGGAAGCTCAATGCCTGGGTACAAACAGCGTACAATTTATGGTGATTCCTCATAAAGGTAATGTATTGGATTCAAAGGCATATATGACTGCTTATCGTTATCCACTAGAACCAACTGTTATCCAAGTGGAACAAAGTGCTGGGATAGAAGAGCAAGCCACGAATCTTTTCAACTGGTCTGGAGAAGGTCTAGTACTAACAGCAACCAAGTGTGCTTTAGGCGGAGACGGAATCGTATTAAGATGGTTTAATCCGACGAAATCAAAAAGTAAATTAATATTGGAAACGAACGGTCATCAATCTATCTACTACTCTACTATTCTGGAAGAAAAAAGAGAAGAACTTGGAGAATCAACCGTTGAAGTTACCTTAAAGCCTTATGAAATAATAACGTTATTAATAGAAGAGAGTAAATAGATATATACCCATACAGATATATAAAAAGGAGGATATTGTGATGAATCAACAGTCAAAAGTGATCCCGCAGTCGTTTCAGAAGATTATGGAGAAAGTGAAAGAAGTCTATGCTGACGATGTTGAAGTGCAGAAGCTATTTGAGAATTGCTTTTTGAATACGTATCAGACGACATTAAAGCAAGATGAAGAAGGGACATTTGTAATTACAGGTGATATTCCTGCTATGTGGCTAAGAGATTCCTCCGCCCAAGTGAGGCCGTACTTGATGGTTGCCTCTGAAGATAAAGAGGTAGCACAAATGTTAAAGCAAGTAATCGAGCGGCAATGGAAATATATTTTACTAGATCCTTATGCGAACGCATTTAATCAAACTGCCAACAACCAAGGGCATCAAAACGATCGAACAGAGATGAGCCCTTGGATTTGGGAAAGAAAGTACGAGATTGATTCTCTTGCATTCCCTATCCAATTAACGTATTTATACTGGAAGGCTACAGGGGATGATTCCATTTTAAATGATAGGTTAAAAGAAGTGATAGAGACCATTTATCATGTTTGGAAAGTGGAGCAAAACCACGAAGAACAATCTCCATACCTATTTGAACGGGATAATTGCCGTGTATCGGATACATTACTTCGGGATGGAAAGGGAGGATATTCTGTCAAAACCGGAATGACATGGTCTGGATTCAGACCTAGTGATGATGCGTGCTTGTACGGCTATTTGATCCCGGCAAATATGTTTGCGGTCATTGCCTTACAGTATGCGGAAGAAATGCTTGGAAAAATGAATGAACCGGCATTGGCTGAAAAAGTATGTGAGCTTGCGAAAGAAATTAAGGCAGGGATCGAGAAGTACGGAAAAGTGAATCATCCAATCTTTGGTGATATGTATGCATATGAAACAGATGGGGCCGGAAATTTCAATTTGATGGATGATGCGAACGTTCCCAGTCTTTTGGCGATTCCGTATCTGGGGTATGCGAATCCGACTGATCCTGTTTACATTAATACAAGAAAATTTATTTTAAGTCGACACAACCCTTATTACTATGAAGGATCTGCGGCCGATGGAATAGGAAGTCCGCACACTCCTGATCATTATATTTGGCATATTGCTTTAGCGATTCAAGGAATGACGGCAACATCTCCGGAGGAAAAGAAAAAAATCGTAGAGATGTTTAAGCATACACACGGTTCTACGTATTACATGCATGAGGGGTTTGATGCAGCTCGACCAGAAAACTTTACCCGTTCTTGGTTTGCATGGGCGAACTCGATGTTCAGTGAGTTTATATTAAGTGAAATCGGGATGTTTGTACCGGGAAGTCCGTTGGCACGTTCTTAATATGTTTCCATGAGAGGATATGGTTAGGTGGGGGAGTTTTATCCTCCACCTGACCGCTTCTTTATAAAATTTGAACTAATGAGGTGGAACATGTTTTATAAAGTGGAGAAGATACAAAATCGAATTCACGAATTAGAGCGATTGCGTTATCGTGAATTGCAGCAAATTGAAGCTTTTCGCATGTACGAGCCTGAAAAAGGGTTGGAAAGCATTGTTCCAGAAGTATACTCGGACAAAGTGATGAAGGTGAATGATACATGGTCAGGAAGGGACCGTTACATATGGCTTCAGACGAAAGTGTCAATTCCAAAAGAGTGGATGGAAAAGAAGTCAGTCTTGTTTTTAGATTTAGGCCGCACCGGTGGTGGAAATAATTCTGGCTTCGAATCTTTACTGTATGTGAATAAGAAGCCTTTTCAGGGAGTAGATTCTAATCACAAAGAGGTTATCCTGCCAACTATTCAAGGAGATCTAGAGATTGAGATTTTATTATGGTCCGGTCTCGAAGGTGGAGGAAACCCCTCTGAACAGTATTACCGACTGAAGGAAGCATGGGTCGGCTGGTTGGATGAGCATGTCGATTCCTTGTATTTCAAAGCTAAAGCAATCTTAGATTCGATTAAGAGGCTAGATGTAAATAATCCTAGTCATTCGGAATTAATGGCTACCATTAACCGAGCATTTCAAGTGATTGATTGGTCCATGCCAGGAAGTGAGGAATTCTACGAATCCACCTATCGTGCCCTGGATACAATTGACCAAAACATGAAGGAATTAACGAAAAACACAAGTGTGACGGTTCATACTGTCGGGCACTCCCATATTGACTTAGCATGGTTATGGCGTACGAAACATACGAAGGAAAAAGCGAAAAGAACGTTCTCAACCGTGTTAAGACTAATGGAATTGTACCCAGATTATATATACCTGCAAAGTCAACCACAGTTATACGAGTGGGTGAAGCAAGAAGATCCCGATCTATTCGAGGCAATTAAGCAAAAGGTGAAGGAAGGTCAATGGGAAGTAGAGGGCTCTATGTGGGTAGAGGCAGATTGCAACATCCCATCTGGAGAATCCTTTGTGCGTCAATTATTGTATGGGAAGCGATTCTTCCAAAAGGAATTTAACAAAACAAATCGTACGCTTTGGTTACCTGATGTGTTCGGATATAGCTGGTCCCTTCCGCAAATTTTGCGTAAATCAGGAATTGATACGTTTATGACGACGAAAATTAGTTGGAACCAATACAACCGCATGCCACATGATACTTTTAAATGGCGTGGCATTGACGGGTCTGAAATTTTGACGCATTTTATTACAACACCCGAGCCTGGCAGACCTGAAGATTCATGGTTCTACACCTATAACGGCTTAGTAACTGCTGAAACCGTGAACGGAGTTTGGGAGAAATATCGTGATAAAGATATTAATAAAGATTTGCTATTAGCATACGGATATGGCGATGGCGGAGGCGGTGTTAATAGAGAGATGCTGGAGATGAAGCGTCAATTAGACACAATCCCTACGATGCCAAATGTTCAATCAACAAAGGTGGAAAACTATTTCCATACGTTACATGAGAATGTAAAGGAAACGGATCAATATGTTCATACTTGGGACGGTGAGCTATATTTAGAATATCATCGTGGTACTTATACGAGCCAAGCAAAAATGAAAGCAATGAACAGGAAGCTGGAGTTTGGCTATCATGAAGCGGAATTTGTCTCGTTATGGAATAGTGTCGCAAATGGGTGGGATAACTATCCAGCTAATGAGATTGAAGCAGGATGGAAATTAATATTACTAAACCAATTCCATGATATTATCCCAGGCTCCTCGATTACAGAAGTGTATGAGGATGCCCATAAAGACTATGAAAAAGCAGCAATGATCAGCCAGGGAATTTTAATGGATCAGGAGAAGAAGATAGTAGAAGAGAGTGAGAAGAATTGGAGTTATGTTTATCCACACCAATACCAATCACCAACTATTGTTACCATTCCTGCTGATGCAAATCCATCAAATGGTTTCGAGCAGAATGGGAAGGAGCTAGTATCCCAGAAAACAGCATCCGGAGAACATCTCGTATTAATTGAAGAAACGAAGCCATTCTCCTACGATACGATTACCTCGTCTATGATGGAAAATGGTTCAAGTGAAGCACTTAGTACTATCGATGTCGATAAACGAATTTGGGAAACACCACATTATCGTTTAAGCTGGAATAGTGAAGGACAGCTTACAACTATTTTTGATAAAGAAGCACAAAGAGAAATTTTAATGCATGGAGCAAAAGGAAATGTCTTTAAATTGTATGAAGATAAGCCACTTGCGCATGATGCTTGGGATATTGATTTATACTATCATGAAAAATTCTCTATGATTAATAGATTAAAAGAATGTAAAATAGTAGATAATGGTCCACTACGTACAACAGTCCGTTTTACGTGGGATTATCCAAAGGTAGGAATTGTTCAAAATGTGCATTGCTATCGTCATACAAAACGAATTGATTTTGAGACAGAAGTAAATTGGGAAGCACGTCAAAAGCTATTAAAAGTTGAATTCCCAGTAGATCTTCGTGCTACCGAGGCGATATACGATATACAATTTGGAAATGTAAAACGTCCAACCCATTGGAATACATCGTGGGATATTGCTAGATTTGAAACAGTGGGTCATAAATGGGCAGCCATTACGGAGCCATATTACGGGATAAGTTTAATGAATAATAGTAAGTATGGCTATTCCATAAAAGACAATGTTTTAGCTTTATCGTTGCTTAAAGGACCTGTGTATCCAGATCCTAAAGCAGATATTGGCGTCCACCATTTCACCTATTCGATTTATCCATTTAAAGGCACAAATAAAAAGCATGACTTGGAAAGAGAAGCAACGTACCTGAATGACCCGATAAGAGTTATTCAAGGGTTAGTAAAAGAGGAGTTTAGAACCTCGCTTTTCTCCCTTTCCAATGATTGTGTTGTGTTAGATACCATTAAGAAGGCGGAAGATAGGGATTCCACTATTATCAGACTTCATGAGATGGAAGGTTCTTCAGAGCAAGTAATTGTCCAAAGTACCTATGAAATTAAACGTTGGAGAGAAGTTAATTTAATGGAGGAAGAAGCGGATCATGCATTCCATGACACCCCAATCATTCTATACTTTACACCATATGAAATTAAAACAATAGAAATTGAAATGGATAGATAAACAATGTAACAGGGACAAGCAGCTCGTTCGTCCCTGTTACTTTTCCTTTTTTGGAGTGTGATAGAAAATGAAAGCGTTTCAACTGTTGAAGAGATTAAGTGGGAGAATGTTTTATCGTGTGTTTTTTACCTACTCAACTATCATTATTCTGACAATGTCGATTCTTTTTGTCTTCCTATCTGAATACTATTCAAATTTTATTATCCAGAGAGAGTTGGATAGACATGCTATGGTCGTAAAAGAAATTCAGTCTGAGATAAGGAAAAAACACCAATTTGTAAATCAGGGTGTACAGCAATTATACCTTGATAAACGCTTAATCGAAGACTTGGCATTTGCCCTTCAACATGACTATCAAGAATATATTGGATACCGGTTAGATAAGTTTTCAAAAAGTGAATCTTTTGTTCCTTATAATTTTGATTTGTTTGTCAAAAATTATTTTTCCAGAGATTCTGAATTAGTAGCGCTTCAAATTCAAAATGATACCTTTGGGACAGAATATGTATTTCTATTCGATCATAGTCGTTGGTATGAAAGTAACTATTTTTCAAATGGCGAAACGGAGAGCTTTCAAACAAATGAATTTGAGGGAAAAGATTTATATATGGTAGAAGAGCGGATAAATGATCCAGTCTCTTTAGAACGCCTAGGAAATGTATCTGTATTCTTTACTTATGATAATTTGAAACAGTTGCTTTCATTAAGGGAATCAACAGTTAACGGCTCCTTTCTTATAATGGATGAAGATCAAAAAGTTTACTTCTCCCATGGTGACATCGAAAAGGATGTTTGGAAGGAATTAAAGTATAGTGCGGTTGAAAAAGAACTTAAGTTAGATGAACATTACTATGTACAATCTTCGATAGAGCCTTCGAGTCAATTAATGGTTACTGCTATCATTCCTGAAGGTGAGCTGGCACCCTTACTAACGTATAGGTACACAATATTTTTCCTCATATTATTTTTAACAACAGTAGCAATTGCTCTTCCTTATTTTTCTTTAAGAGGCTACTCTAAGCGTGTAGATGAAATCTTAAGGAAAATGAAAGAAGTTCAGGAAGGGAATCTGGAAGCTAGAATTGAAACTTCTAATTTTGATGATGATTTAACTATTATTTCTACAACTTTCAATGAAATGTTAGAGGAATTAAAAGACTATATTAATAAAGTTTACTTTTCAAAATTGAAACAAAAAGAAGCGGAACTGGCTAATCTTCAGGCGCAAATTAATCCTCATTTTTTGTATAACACGTTAGAAGCGATACGAATGAAATCTTTAGCTGAAGGTGGAAAAACATCAGCCAAAATGATTGTTCAACTAGCTCAGCTTTTCCGATATTCCTTAAAAACTGGTGAACTGGTCACTGTCCAAAATGAATGGAATCATGCTGAACAGTATATTGAATTGTATAAAATAAGGTTTCAAAATTCATTAAAAACGGAATTTGTGGTGGACGAAAAGCTGCAACATTATTATGTCCCACCGTTTATACTACAGCCGCTTATAGAGAACTTCTTAATACACGGTTTTAATAGGGATAGTGAAGAAAACGAGCTAACGGTTTTGGTATATGAGAAACATCAAAAGTTATGGATTGAAATAAAAGATAATGGAAAAGGTATTGATCGACCGCAATTAGAAAAAATTCAAAAGAGATTAAGCAATATGGAAGGCTCCTCTGATTCGATTGGTTTAGGAAACGTACACCAAAGAATTCGTATGAAGTATGGAAATCCGTATGGGGTGGAAATAGAAAGTACGCCTGAAATTAGCACAACTGTCACGGTTATTTTACCACTTTTGAATGAGGTGTTATTGAATGATTCGGGTAATGTTAGTAGATGATGAACCACTTATTTTAGAAGGGTTAAAGTATATCATAGATTGGGAATCGAACGGTTTTCGAATAGTGGGGACAGCTAGAAATGGCTTGGAGGCATTACAACTTGCCCAAAAAATAAAATTTGACGTGCTTATAACAGATATAAATATGCCTGAATTAACAGGTTTAGAACTAATCGAGTCTTTAAATAAACTAGAGAAACAGATTAAATCTATCATTCTTTCTGGTTTTCAAGAATTTGATCTTATTAAAAAAGGGTTACAGTTAGGAATTGAGAACTACTTATTAAAGCCTATAAATGAGGCAGAGCTTCTATCATCCTTATTATATGTTAAGGAAAAAATAAATGTTTCAACCTTGCAGGAAGAGTCATTTTTCGTTTTGCGAGACCATGCGATTTGGAGATGGATTACGGGGAAGATGACTTTAGCGGATTTTAAAGAAAGGGTTTCTCTTTACCCCATTTCCCCATTGGATACGCCTCTGTGTATGGGCTTATTGAAGCTGGAGCAGGAAGAGCAGGATGCAGATTTCCTGTATTCGCTACAACTAGAATTAGAGAAAGAGACAAATGTAATTGCTGCCATTACCCCATCAGGAGATTTTTTATTATTATGGGGCAAGGAATCTCTACAAGATGACTGGGAATCCGAAAAGGAGCAGTTTCTGGATTTTGTGCAGCATTATGATTTTCCAGGGGAGCATATCTGTGTCCTAAGTGAACCTATATTATCTTATCATCACGTTACCCGTGTTTACCGTGAGCTAGAGGTAACTTGTGAATTGAAGTTGTTACTGCCACATAATGATCACAGAATAGCGGAGCAGATGTATCTAGGTAACACTGGTAGTAACGATTCGATAACGGAAACTACTAAATATCTTAATCACGATATATTGGAACAGCTGGCAAATGAACAATACGATTCTGTTAGGAAGTCAATAAGCGATATGCTGAGTCAAATAGAGCAAGACAGACAGATTATCATCATGAAGGGCATTTTGTTAGAGTTTTTCTTCCATGTGAAAAACAAATTCTTAATTATGTTGGATTATCCGCAATATGTAGGAATTATACACCAGATTTTGTATATGACCACACATGCAGAAGCTATGAACATAGTAGATAAATGCATTGGCATGATAGAAAAAGACTCCAATCATGAAAGTGAGAAGTACAGTCCAATTATTTACACTGTTTTAAATCATATTATAAAAAACTATGCGGAAGATATGTCATTAAAAACATTAGGCCATCAATTTCATATTAATCCCATCTATTTAGGACAGCTGTTTCAAAAAGAAGTTGGCAACTCCTTTACAAAGTATTTAAACAAGCTTAGGATTGATCGGGCAAAAAAACTGTTACTCAATTCCCATGAGAAGGCAGGACATATCGGAAAAAAAGTTGGATATGTCGATGCAACTTATTTTTATAAACAGTTTAAGAAATTTGAAGATATGACTCCATCTGAATGGAGGAAGAATAATAGGCAGGATGGATAGAAGTCTTCTAAGGAAGGCTTCTTTTTTTAATAGAAAAGTAGGCAGCAGAAAAGGTCGTGCTTGCAAATAAATATAGAAAAATTTCCGTCTTTTCTTATTGTATTTATTTTGACCAGTAAATCTAAGATATCTCAACTATTTTGTATGTAAGGGTTTTCATATAATTGAGTTAACAGAAAGTTGTCTGGGAAGGAGGAAAGGTATGGGCAGTATTAAACAATTTGGTAAAAACCTATATGAGAACAGAATCTGGCTTCTCATGACATTGCCGGGACTGATTTGGCTCATTGTATTAAAGTATATTCCAATGTTTGGCCAGGTGATCGCTTTTAAGGATTTCAGGTTCCATGCTGATGGATTTCTTGCTAGTGTTATCCACAGTGAATGGATCGGCTTTGAAAACTTTAAATTTTTGTTTAGTACAAATGATGCATATATCATTACAAGAAATACTGTTTTATATAATCTGGTCTTTATTGTACTAGGATTGATACTGGCGGTAGCAGTTGCGGTGATTCTAAGCGAACTAACCAAACAAAAATTAGCGAAGATTTATCAAACAGGAATGTTATTCCCACACTTTTTATCTTGGGTTGTGGTAAGTTATTTTGTATTTGCGTTTCTAAGTGTGGATAAAGGCTTATTTAATAGCGTTTTAGGATTTTTTCAAATTGACCCAGTGTCATGGTATAACGAACCCTCCTTTTGGCCGTACTTCATAGTGGTAGTCAGTCAATGGAAGGGAGTGGGCTTCAGTAGTATCGTTTATTTGGCAGCTATCGTAGGAATTGATCGGACCTATTATGAAGCTGCGATGATTGATGGAGCGAGTAAATGGCAACAAATCTGGAATGTTACGATTCCAATGATAATGCCTTTGATAATCATATTGACCATCCTTAATATTGGCAGTATCTTCAGTGCTGACTTCGGTTTGTTCTATCAGATCCCAAGAGACTCAGGTCCGCTATACCCTGTTACGAATGTCATTGATACATACGTGTATCGAGGTCTCATGTCTATGGGGGATATTGGGATGAGTACAGCGGCTGGCTTATATCAAGCTACAGTTGGTTTTATATTAATTTTAGTAACGAACTATATTGTAAGAAAAATAGATGAAGAAAATGCCTTATTTTAAATGTAAGTATGGAAGGAGAGTAAGAGTATGGAAACTCCTGCTAAGGTGACAGACATAGTTCAAGAAAAGCCTTTAGGTAAAGTGAAAAGGCAAAAAAAATATAATCCACATGGCTTTTCTGGAAAGACAAGTATATTCATGCACTTCTTACTAGGTACGTTTGCCTTTCTTTGTATCTTTCCATTTCTCTATGTAATGATCATTTCGATTTCAAGTGAACAATCATTATCATTAAATGGTTATAGTATTGTTCCGAGCGCTTGGAGCTTGGAGGCTTATAAATATTTATGGCAAATGAAATCACAAATACTTCAGGCATATGGTGTCACGATTTTTGTAACGGTAGTGGGGACATTTATTAGTGTATCCATTATAGCGATGTACGCTTATGCAATATCAAGAAAACAATTTAGATATAGAAAACAATTTACCTTCATCGCTTTTTTCACCATGTTGTTCAGCGGTGGAATGGTTCCCTTCTATATAGTCATGACACAGTTTTTAGGATTGAGAAATTCTGTTTGGGCATTGATCTTACCATTGGCGGTAAATGCTTTTTACATCATTATTATGCGTACATTTTTTCAACGGACAGTACCAGAAGCCATTTTGGAATCTGCTCGTATAGATGGTGCAGGTGAATTAAGGATCTTCTTCACTATCGTGTTGCCGCTTTCTATTCCTGGTATTGCGACGATTGCCCTTTTCAGTACGCTAGCATATTGGAATGACTGGTTCAATGCATTATTGTTCATCGATAATCCGAACCTGGTTCCCTTACAATCTCTTTTAATGAGAATAGAAAACAACTTAGATTTCATCCGTCAAAATGCCATGCTAACAAACCAGAACAGTACCATCCTGGCCTCGATACCACAAGACTCTGCCAGGATGGCAATGGTGGTAATCGCTACCTTGCCAATTGCGCTATCATATCCTTTTTTCCAAAAATACTTTATTAAAGGGTTAACGATAGGCGGAGTGAAGGAATAAGCAATTTTGTCAATAAAGGAATGACCTACAAGAACAAATCGTAGGGATTTCCTTTATCATAAAAAATAGAATGAAACGGGGGATGTAAAATGAGAAAGTTAGTTAAATTGGCAGCCATCATGATGCTTATTGCTTCTTTACTTATCGCATGCAGTAAGGAATCAGGAAATGCTGGTTCATCAAAGGAAAAGGCATCTACTGATGAACACGTTACCTTAGTTTGGTACTTAATAGGTACTCCTCAACAGGATGTTGGTGCTGTTATGGAAGAGGTTAACAAATACACGAAAGAAAAAATTAACACAACCATCGATCTAAGATTATTGGATTGGGGAGAATTTAATGATAGAATGCAGGTAATCACTACTTCAGGTGATGAATATGACATTGCATTCACAAGCTCCTGGGCCAACAACTATGCACTTAATGCAAGAAGAGGAGCATTCCGTGAGCTTAATGATTTAATGGACCAATATGGAAAAGAAATGAAAAAGCTGATTGATCCTGCATTTTTAGAAGGAGCTAAAATCGATGGTGAGCTTTATGCAGTCCCAACCAATAAGGAAGTGGGACAACAGGCTGTACTTTCTTTTAATAATGAATTGGTGCAAAAGCATGGTTTAGATCTTTCTAATGTAAATTCATTGGAAGACTTAGAACCATTATTAGCAGTCATTAAAGAAAAAGAATCGAATGTTACGCCTATTGCAACTTTTGATGCATACTTGCCGTTTGATTCTATTTTACAGGAAGAAATGCCATTCGCATTCCGACTTGACGGAAATACAGATGAAGTAATTAATAAATATGAAGAAGAAGCAACAATGAAAGCGCTTAAAACAATGCATAGCTACTACAAGAAAGGATACATTCGTCCAGATGCTGCAACAAGTACAGACTCTTGGCCATTAGAAACACCGAATTGGTTTGTACGTAAAGAATTATATCAACCTTATGCAGAGTCAATCTGGTCGAGATCAGCGGGATATGAAATTGCCACACGTCCCCTTCATGAACCATATGTATTTAATAACTCAGTAACAGGTTCCATGCAAGCAATTTCAGCTACTTCGAAAAACCCGGAAAGAGCTATGATGTTCTTGAATCTACTGAACTCAGATCCATACTTAAGAAACCTGGTTGATAAAGGAATTGAAGGGGTTCACTACGAAGAAAATGAAGATGGTACCATCAAGGATCTTCCTGCACGTGTAGAAAAATACAATATGCCAAGCTTCGCAATTGGTAACCAATTAATCTTAAAGTTATATGAAGATGATCCAGCCGACAAATGGGATGCATTTAAAAAGTTCAATGAAAACTCTATCAAATCACCAGTTTTAGGATTCTATTTCGATTCTAACCCCGTTAGAACTGAAATTGCTGCCATTTCTAACGTAACAAGTGAATTTGCGCCAGCATTACTCAAAGGTGCTGTAGATCCAGAGCAATATATACCATCCTTCAATAAGAAATTAGAAGAAGCGGGAATGGATAAAGTAATGGAGGAAATGCAAAAACAGTACGATGAGTGGAAAAAAAGCCAATAAATTATTTACTGCAAAAGGATTCAGATAACAGCTTTACTATCTAAAGTTGCAGTATCAAAAATTATTCTGTTAGAGGGTATCAAAAAGGTATTGCTATCGCCTTTTTGAACACCCTCTAATTTCATTGGGGGGAAAGCTATGCTATACGGTGCGATTGAAGCAGGTGGTACAAAGTTTGTGTGTGCAGTAGGAGAAAGGGGAGGTAAAATAATCGACAAAGTTACCATTCCAACTTCTAACCCTGAGCAAACATTACAACTGGTAGATTCATTTTTTGAAAAATATAGATTAAGCTCCATCGGAATTGGATGTTTCGGCCCGATTGAGTTGAATGAGCAAAAGGAAACGTATGGAGAAATATTGAACACTCCCAAACTGGATTGGAAAAACTTCAACATTTACCATGTCTTTAAAGAAAAATACAATATTCCTATATTTTTGGATACGGATGTTAATGCTGCAGCTTTAGGGGAGTATCACTATGGAGCCGCAAAAGGATTGAACAGTTGTTTATATATTACAGTGGGAACCGGAATAGGTGCAGGCTACGCAAAGGAAGGAGTAACTTTGAAGGGAATGACTCACCCAGAGATGGGTCATATTTACGTTCCACGTCATCCCCAAGATAATTTCAAGGGATGCTGCCCATATCATAATGGTTGTTTGGAGGGGCTTGCTTCCGGTACTGCAATTACAGCCAGATACGGCCGTAAAGGAAACGAGTTAAAGGATAAAAAAGAAGTGTGGGAAGTGGAAGCATATTACTTAGCGCAAGCTATTGTGAACTATATATTAATTCTAAGCCCAGAGAAAATCATTCTAGGTGGGGGAGTGATGAAGCAAGATATTCTGTTCCCATTAATTAGAGATGAAGTATCCAAGCTGCTCCAAAATTATATTACTATTGAATCAATGGATGACTATATTGTTCCTCCACTGCTTAACGATGAGCAAGGAGTTTTAGGAGCTTTAGCTCTAGGGATTACACCAGAATAGAGAGGCGCTTCTGTTCTCTGTCTAACGATAGTAAAAAAGCCGTCAAGAACATAAAGTTCCTGGCGGCTTTCTTCGCGCATGTCAATCCCTCGGCGTCATAAACATCTGTGTCCAATAATTCCGGTATCCCTTACTCCCATAATGGTGCCGCACACCAATATGCGTATAGTTGGTGCTTAGTATATTCGCCTTATGTCCCGGACTGTTCATCCAGCTATTCATGACACTGGATGGATCAGGCTGGCCTGCTGCAATGTTTTCGCAGGCTGACCAGTAATCCATTCCGAATGATGCCATCATATCAAACGGTGAGCCATAAGTAGGCGAGGTGTGGGAGAAGTATTGATTATCGGTGCATATCCTTTGATTTGATCCGCGCTACTTCCCCGAGTTGGACATGAAGGCGCAGGGGGGAAAGGTTTTGTTTTTGAAAAAGGGGCACGCGGAAACTGAGGAGAATCGCATTTAACTAATAATTATCTTATATTAGGATCTTCATTGAGAGATCCTATTTTTTTATGAGTCAAAGTAAAAAAGTAGAAAAGTTTACCCACTAAACCAATATTTTCTATATAATAATAGAATGAATATTCTTTTTAGAGAGAGAAATGGGAGGGTCAAAGTTTCATGAAAAAATTAGTTTTCACCATGGTTGCACTAATTGCTGCAATTTTTACCTTCAACATTGGCACTGGCTACGCTGTTGAGGGGATCAGAGGAGCAGACAGATACGAAACGGCAGTAAGAATCTCTCAAGAAACTTGGGAAACAGCAAATACGGTAGTGTTAGCGAAAGGGACAGATTTTCCAGATGCGTTAGCAGGAGGACCACTGGCATACAAAGAAAATGCACCGATTCTACTGACGAAGACCGAGAATCTGACAGCTGTTACAAAAGGGGAAATCATCCGTCTGAATGCAAAGAAAGTCATTATCTTAGGCGGAAATGCTTCTATTTCCCAAGCTGTTGAGTCGGAACTAAAGGGCATGGAATTGAAGATTGAGAGAATCGGCGGGAAAACACGCTATGAAACCGCAGTTAATATTGCCGAGAAATTACCTTCTGATCAAGCTATCTTGGCAAACGGTAAGAATTTTCCTGATGCTTTAGCCGTATCACCATATGCTGCGAAAAATGGGATTCCGATTCTATTAACTGCAACGGAGAGTTTAAACAGTAGTACAAAAGCCGCGCTTGCAGATAAAGAATCTACTATTATAGTTGGGGGTGTAGGTGCGGTAAGTGAAAAGGCAGCAAAAGATGCGCGAAATCCAACCCGCTATTCAGGGCCGACCCGTTTCGAAACGGCGAAAGCCATTGCACTGAACCTGCCACTTGGCAACCAGAAAGCAATGATTGTAAGTGGACAGAAGTTCCCTGATGCATTAGCTGGATCCGTTCTGGCTGCAAGGGAGAATGCCCCATTATTATTGGTCAAGCAAATTGAAATTCCAGAACCGACAGCATTCCTTATGAACCAGTATCGTGAATTCATGGTTGTGGGGGGAACGGCAGTTATTGCACCGCTCATACATAAAAAGGCAGAAGCAGTGGAACAGAGTGCCGATGCCTGGAAACATATCTACTACTTCAACAATGACCACGGCGGCATTAGTATGTACAACCTTATTACAAAGGAAGAAACAGTTGTCTATGAGGGACAATACACCTACACCTATAATGTATTAACTGAAGGCGATTATGTTTATTTCATCAATTCCATAGAAGGAACCATTGAACGAATGAACAAAAATGGAACGGGTGTTACGACCATTTTTGCCGATGAAGAAGGTCGACAAGTTAGTCAGTTTAAAATCGTTGATGGCTCGATTTATTTCCACTTCAGCGAAGAGGAAGCGGATCAATCGATATTTAAACTAAGCTTAGACGGTAGTGAAGTATCCACTTACTTGGATCTGAGCGCTTTGTCCGCCCTGATTGATTTTGCTATCGATGGACCTATTGTTTATACCTATCATATGAATAGCGGAATCTACGCCAATAATATGGATACAGGTGAGGTTCGAGGTATCTATACTGAAATGGACACGGAAAACCCATCCTCTTTCTATTGCGACTGTTCCATGCAGGTAATGGATGACAAAATCTACTTTACGATGGACCAATTTGATATAGAGAATCAAGAATACTATACAGTGAGTGCCACTATTAAGAAGGACGCCACAGACCTTTCCATTCTTTCTGAGTATGGTGACACGTATCATACTTTAATAGGAGACACGGTTTATTTCTTTGAAGAAACTATTTTTGATGATGCGATCACTGTACAAGTATCCAAATCCGCAGTAACAGATTTATCCGTTCGTACAAAGGTGACCGAGTTTACGGTCGGGGAAAATCAATTCTACAATATCCTTTATCAGGATGAGTCTACCATCCTGGTCGACATCTTTGATATGGATTACTATTTTATCAAGCGTAATAATATAGTGCAGATCGATTTATAAGAAATGGAAAAAGGAGAAACCTTCGGAAAAAGGGTTTCTTCTTTTCTTTTGAGACGATATATGTATATGGTACTGTCTTTATCAATAGCTATAATATATAATTATTACAGAATATTTTAATGCATATTATTTACAATTTTAAAATTTTATATCTTCAAGTGAGATTAAGGAGTAAAAAATGAAACATTTACACATTTGGCAAAATGAAAAATTCACCGAGCCTTATATTAAATTTATAAATAAACACTTCGATTCAAGTGAGCATTTATTTATAATTGTTGGTCCTGGAGTGGGGGCACAGATTACACCTCGTGAAAATGTCTTGGAGATTTCGAGAAATGCTAGTGGTATAAAAAGACTACTATTAGAAATGTACAGATCTGATAAAATCTATCTTCATAACTTATTTAACATGGATGTGAATAGACTTTTGTTTCTTCAGCCGTGGTTACTTAAGAAGTGTTACTGGATGGTATGGGGAGCTGATTTATATTCTTATAGGAATCCTCGAACAACCACCAAAGAAAAATTCAAAGAGTTTGTAAGGGCATTTGTGATAAAACGAATGGGTTATGTTGTGACCTTGGTGAAGGGTGATTATGAACTGGCCAAAGAGTGGTATGGTGCAAAGGGGACTTATCTTCACGGAGCGTATATTAATCCAATTTCAAAGGACTACCTGGATTCTTTAGCTTTAAGTGAGAAAAGTAAAGATAGTCCGGTTGTCATTCAAATTGGAAATTCTGCCGATCCTTCGAATAACCATATTGATGCTTTGAATAAATTAAAGAATTTTAAGGACCAAAATATACTTATATATGTACCATTATCTTATGGGAACAAGAAACATGCAAAAGTTGTTGCTGAAGAAGGTAAAAAAATATTTGGAGATAAATTTATCGCACTAATGGAATTTCTACCCCCAGAGGAATACAGTGCTTATTTGAATAATATAGATATTGCATTATTCAATAGTGACAGACAGCAAGCATTAGGAAATATTTATGCCCTTTTGTATTTAAATAAAAAAGTTTATATTAGATCCGATACTTCCATGTGGTCACATTTCAAAGAAAAGTTCGACATTGATATGAATGATGTATTATCAATAGAAAACATGGATTTCAATCAATTTGTTCAAAATAGTGAAGCTCAAAACAAAATGAAAATTAGTAATGTTTTTGAAGAACATTATTTAGTGGATATTTGGGGAACTATATTCAAAAAGTAGTTCTGATTTTAAGACAATAGCAAAGAAGGAAGATGAGTGAATGAACTCGGAATTAACAAAAGCTAAAGTAATTTCTTCGTTGATTTGGAAACTATTGGAGCGCGGAGGTACGCAAGGAATACAATTTATTGTGACGATTGTATTGGCCCGACTTTTATTACCGGAAGAATTTGGTTTGATTGTGCTTGTAACAATTTTTATCACGATCGCTGGAGTGTTTATTCAAAGCGGTTTCAATACAGCACTTATCCAGAAGAAAAATTCAGATGAAGTTGATTTTTCCTCTGTCTTTTTCTTAAGTTTACTTGTTGCAAGCCTATTATACATAGGTCTTTTTTTTATGGCACCTGTTATAGCCACATTCTTTGAGGAACCTCAATTGAAAACCGTGCTAAGATATCAATCATTAACTCTGTTTTTTGGGGCATTTAATTCCATTCAAATTGCAGTTATTTCAAAAAACTTGGAGTTCAAAAAATTATTTATCAGTAGCTTAGGGGCAATGATCATTTCTGCAACAGCCGGTATCATGATGGCTTATGCTGGTTTCGGTGTTTGGTCTTTAGTAGTACAGCATTTATCGAATCAGCTGCTTGTTACTATAATTTTATGGTTCACGGTAAAATGGAGACCAAAATTACTTTTTTCCTTTGCAAGGATTAAGAATTTATTTGCCTTTGGTTGGAAAGTATTGGTTTCATCGTTACTAGATACACTCTACAAAAATCTAACCAGTCTTTTTATTGGCAAAATGTATAGCTCAGCAACTTTAGGATTTTATAATAGAGGAGAGCAATTTCCAAAATTAATTGTCAGCAATATTGATGGTTCCATACAATCCGTAATGTTTCCTACATTAGCATCACATCAAGATAATAAAAAGAGAGTAAAAGATATTGTTCGTAGATCGATTGTTACGAGCTCATTTATCGTATTTCCAGTGATGGTTGGGCTAGCTGCGGTTGCAGAGCCATTAATAAGAATATTATTAACAGAAAAATGGATGCCTGCTGTTCCGTTCCTACAAATATTTTGTGCTTCTTATGCATTATGGCCTATTCATACAGCGAATCTACAAGCTATTAATGCTTTGGGTCGCAGTGATGTTTATTTAAAACTTGAAATTTTCAAGAAAATACTTGGGCTGGTAGTAATAGGGATAAGTATTCCATTCGGAGCATATGCAATGGCTTTCGGAGTATTTGTTGTTAGTATATTATCTACATTTATTAATGCTTATCCTAATTTGAAGCTAATTGACTATAGATATCAAGAGCAGTGGAAAGATATATTCCCGTCTTTATTATTATCGGTCATAATGGGTATTGTAGTATATAGCGTACAGTTGATTGAGATGACGGAAACCTTAACTTTAATCGTACAGATTATTGTTGGTATCGTAATATATATTGGATTAGCAAAAGCATTAAGACTTGAATGCTACACCTATTTAATAACAACTGGAAAAGAAATGTTGAAAAACAAAAAAAGTAAAGCAGGATGACTATATTTTAATACTTTTTTAGCATTTCTTAACTAGAGAAGCTTTGTGTTATAAGGAATGCTGAATAACTACGAAAGGAAGTGGTAGGATTGGATAGTTTTTATTCTTCGGATGAGTTAAAAGAAATAGGCTTTCGACAATGTGGAGAAAATGTTTTGATAAGCCGAAAAGCTAGTATTTACGGTGCACAAAATATTAGTATTGGCGATAATGTCAGAATAGACGATTTTTGTATCCTCAGTGGGAACATTACTATTGGAAGTTATATTCATATTGCGGCTTTTACTGCATTATATGGTGGAAATAAAGGCATTGAAATCCAAGACTTTGCAAACCTTTCTTCCAAAATAGCAATATATGCGTTAAGTGATGATTATTCAGGAGAAACTATGACAAACCCCATGATACCAGATAAATACAAAAATGTACTCAGTGAAAAAGTAATCATTGGACGACATGTAATAATCGGATCTGGGTGTGTAATATTACCAGGTGTTGTGCTGAACGAAGGAAGTGCATTCGGAGCGATGAGTCTTATTAATAAAACATCAGAACCCTGGAGTATCAACGCTGGAATACCATATAAGAGAATAAAGGAAAGAAGCAAAGAGTTACTTTATTTGGAAAAAGAATTCAAAAAGGAGTCTGAATTAAGGGAATGAAAGATCTAATCCAGGTTACTCAATCATCAATGCCGGCTTATGAAGAATTTTGTGAAGAAATTAAAGATTTATGGAGTAGTCATTGGCTGACCAATAATGGTACAAAACATAATAAATTAGAAAAAGAGTTGGCACAGTATTTACATGTTCCAAATGTTACTTTATTTTCAAATGGTCATCTGGCATTGGAGAATGCCATAGCAGCGATGAATTTAACAGGAGAAGTGATTACAACACCTTTTACTTTTGCATCGACAACACATGCTATTGTAAGAAATGGTTTAACTCCTGTATTTTGTGACATCAATCCGGATGACTATACCATACAAACCGATATGCTTGAAAGTTTAATAACAGATAAAACATCTGCTATCATCCCAGTACATGTCTATGGGAATATCTGTAATGTATACGAAGTGGAGAGAATAGCAAAAAAGCATAATCTTAAAGTGATTTATGATGCAGCACATGCTTTCGGAGTTACTGTTGATGGAAAAGGGGTCGCAGTCTTTGGTGATGCCTCGATGTTCAGTTTCCATGCAACGAAGGTCTTCAATACAATTGAAGGTGGAGCTGTGACTTATAATGATCATAGCTTAAAGGATGTTTTAAATTCTTATAAAAATTTTGGTATTACAGGGCAGGACTCTGTTGAGTATGTGGCAGGTAATGCAAAAATGAATGAGTTTCAAGCAGCCATGGGTCTTTGTAATCTATTACATGTAGATAAAGAAATAAATAAAAGAAAGAAAATTGTAAATAGGTACATGGAACAACTTGGTGGAATTAAAGGCCTTAAACTTTGGCAGCCAAAAGAGAATGTGGAAAGTAACTATGCATACTTTCCTGTTGTTTTTGACGGCTATAAATTTTCTAGGGATGAAGTATTAGAAGCTTTGAAGGAACAGAATATTTTTGCGAGAAAGTATTTTTATCCTCTTACGAGTAGTTTTGAATGCTATCAAGGTCGGTTTGAAATTCAGGAAACACCTGTTGCAGCATATATAGCAGATAGGGTGTTAACTTTACCTCTATATGCAGATTTGACCCTGGAGAATGTTGATAAAATTTGTGAAATTATCAAGGGATAAGGAAGGTGAATTTACTATGAAAGGTATCATTTTAGCTGGAGGTTCTGGGACAAGACTATATCCATTGACTAAGGCTGTATCTAAACAAATGCTTCCAATATATGATAAACCGATGATTTATTATCCTTTATCAGCCTTAATGCTTGCAGGTATTAAGGAAATTTTAATTATTTCTACACCAAGAGATATTGTAGGGTTTAAGGAACTATTAGGAGACGGTAGTAAACTGGGGATGAGATTTGAATATGCCGTTCAAGAGAAACCAAATGGACTAGCTGAAGCATTTATTCTTGGTAGAGACTTCATTGGTGATTCACCGGTAGCTTTAGTTTTAGGTGACAATATCTTTTACGGTTCCGATTTTGGGAACAGATTACAAAAAGCTGCTTCTTTAAAAACTGGTGGTATCATCTTTGGGTGTTACGTGAAAGATCCACGTGCATATGGTGTGGTGGAAGTAGATAATGAGAGAAATGCTGTTTCAATTGAGGAAAAACCTGAAAACCCCAAGTCTTCACTTGCAGTTCCAGGTTTGTATTTCTTTGACAATGAAGTTGTGGAAATAGCGAAAAATGTGCAGCCATCCGCCCGGGGTGAAAAAGAAATCACTTCCGTTATTGATTATTACTTAAAAAAAGGACAGCTAAAAGTAGAAATTTTAGGTCGTGGCCTTGCTTGGTTGGATACTGGTACACATGAATCATTGCTTGAGGCTTCGAATTTTGTTGAGGCATTACAAAAAAGGCAAGGCCTATATATAGCATGTATTGAAGAAATTGCTTATAGAAGAGGCTATATTACGCGTGAACAATTATTAAGTCTTGCTGAACCCCTGTTAAAGACTGAATATGGGAAGTATTTAGTTGATATTTCCAATCAGTCACAAGACAGCTTATTTTCAACTGTAAATAGATAATAATATTTAATAAGAGGTGACATATATGTCTAAAAAGAAGGTACTTGTTACTGGTGGCGCCGGCTTCATTGGCGGTAACTTTGTGCAGTATATGGTTAACAAATACCCGGATTATGACATTTTTAATTTAGATCAATTGACCTATGCAGGCGACTTGACTAAACACAGTGACATTGAAAAAATGGCAAATTATCATTTTGTAAAAGCAGATATTTCTGATCGTGAAGTCATAATCTCTCTTTTTGAAAAAGAGAACTTTGAATATGTCATTCATTTTGCTGCCGAAAGCCATGTAGATCGTTCAATTACTGATCCAGGAATCTTTGTTCAAACAAATGTACTAGGAACTCAAATTTTGTTAGATGCGTCAAGAGCAGTTGGGGTAACGAAGTTTGTTCATGTATCTACAGATGAAGTATACGGGGAATTAGATTTTGATCCGACTACGTTCTTTACAGAAGAAACACCTTTGCAACCAAATAGCCCTTATAGTGCAAGCAAGGCATCATCTGATTTATTAGTTCGGGCATATCATGAAACATATGGATTACCTGTGAATATCACTCGTTGTTCCAATAATTATGGACCATATCACTTCCCTGAAAAATTAATACCATTAACGATTTCTCGTGTCTTAAACGATCAAAAGGTTCCAGTTTATGGTGATGGGAAAAACATTCGCGATTGGTTACACGTCATTGACCATTGTGCCGCGATTGATTTAGTTATGCATGAGGGTGTAAATGGAGAAGTATATAATGTTGGTGGCCATAATGAACGAACAAATTTAGAAGTTGTAAAGACGATTATTAAAACATTAGGTAAATCTGAAGAGTTAATAGAGTTTGTTGAGGATCGCTTAGGACATGATAAGCGCTATGCAATAGACCCTACTAAGTTAGAAAATTTAGGATGGAAGCCTACTTATAATTTTGAAACAGGAATTGCTCAAACTATTCAATGGTATCTAGATAACAAAGAATGGTGGGAGCAAATTATTAGTGGCGATTATCAAAACTATTTTGAGAAGCAATACAGCATTAATAAATAGAGTATGCAGGTATGATTGTTACTGGGTAAAAAGGTATCTTTTATGAATCATGTTTGGTTCATCTAAATGAAATAAATTAGGAATGCCAGAAACAACAAAGGTAACTAAATCGGCTGGACGAAGCTTTGTTCTTCGCCCAGCCGATTTTTTTACACTCATAAAAAATAATTTCATTAAAAAGAACAAAAAAACTAAGTATTTTGAAGAAAAAAGAAGTGTTATGGTGTTTTTGACTTCCTTAAATTATCGAAAGCTGACGGTATTGCCTGTCCAGAATTAGTCGATTATAATGTCCGTATATAATTCGAAACATTTCGAAATTTATAATTCTGGAGACGTCCCACCAAAAAGTATATGATTATTGTATCAGATTATCAGCTGATTGAAAATACTCTTACTGGAGTTTTTAGTAGAGGTGCGGAGAGGATTCCTTCTCCATGTTGTGGTAAAAACATGTTGGTTATAGGAACGAAGAATTGAAAAGCCAAGGATCATTCGGGACAGTGTAAGACATATAACATCCGGAGGTTGCGGTGCAATAATTGCGGTTTTTGAACAGAGTTCCCACCTGTCATCATCGACGGAAAGCCTTATAAATGGGAGCGGTTAGGAAATGGTGAGGTCCTTTGGAGGATTCAGATTAAGATGACGATGGCGGATATGACGGATGATGTAGAGTAGGTGAGGGCGGGCATAGCTGCTACCTTCCCTTCCTCCAACTCATGCATTTCATTTTACATAACTACTTATACAACGTACTTTTATAAGGACTAACATACTATATCAGTTTAAAGGAAAATTTTATCCTTTTCCGAGTAACTCCTTCAAGTGCCATCTTTCGTCTTTTAAACTTTGAATTTCCTACCTTAGCTCCGACACTTCTTCTAGTAACCTAGTAATTCTTGTTTCATCATCTATTCCTTCCTCAAAAGCTGTTCCTTTCACGAGACACCATTCATTGTAGCTATAAAGATCAGCTTCGACGATTTGTCGATTTTCACCAGTCAAACTTACATTTCTATTTTTTTCTGTAACCCACTCATTTACCAATTCCTCATCTACTCTAAATCCGTACGTCAAAAAAAATTGAATGGCTTCTTCTGCGTTGTAAACACTCATGGTACTTATCCCCCTTTTCTACTCGGTCTTTTGATTATGAAACAATGCTTTTCTGTACTTCATCCTGATGCTGTCTTGATCCTCACTAAAGGTTAGAATTTCACTACGGTGAAGAAGACGGTCTAGGATAGCTGTAGTCATGGTTGGGTCCCCAAGGAACTTTCCCCATTCACCAGGACCCTTGTTGGATGTAAGAATAAATGCAGCCTTATCATACATTTCATAAATGAATTGAAAAAACAGGTGTGCATCTTGTGTTTCGTAAGCCATAAGAAACCCCACGAATGGAAATGGAGCAGTTGCCTAGGATACTATGGAAAGGTCAACAATAGAATGCAGAATCTTGGTGGTGTCCCCTAATCTGGTGTTTAAAGCATGAAAGGAAGTAGTGGGAACCGTCCTCGATGCTTGAGTGAGGTGTCATATCTTTACCAAGTATTAACCGTAAGTTAATAGGGAGTTTACAATGCACAGTTAGAATGATAAATGTAAGAACAAGCTAGTTAATTAAATATCAAATAATATTAATCCGTATTTTGTTTAGCGCGATAACCCAGAGAAAGCACTAAATAAAAAGTTACGGCACTTGATGTGCCAACTTTTTATCTAGTGCTTTTCTTGGTTTTTAGGAGGTAATATATGAGTTTATTATATTTAATCGGAAAAAATCCTATTATTGCTGCATTAAGAAATATGGATGATTTTCAGAAAGCATTGGATAGCAAGGTGGATAATATCTTTTTCATGGGAGGGAATGTGCAACAGGTTATTGAAGGTGTTCAGCTTGCAAAAAAACATAACAAAGGTTCATTTTTACACATCGATTTAATAAAAGGCATATCCAAAACGGATAAAGAAACCATTTCATTTATTAAACATTATATAAAAGCGGATGGTATTGTTACGCCTAAAAGGCACTTAATCCAAGAGGCGAAAAAAAATGAGCTATATGCTATATTTCACTTATTTATTCTGGACTCACTTGCATTGAGGAATGGAGCTAGTGTAGTTGAATCTATTCAACCAGATGCAATAGACCTTATGCCTGGAGTTGTTCCAAAAATAATTAATAAATTTGCTTCCGATTTTACCGATATCCCTATCATCTCTAGCGGGTTAATACAAACTGTTGAAGAGGCAAAGGCCAGTTTGGATGCAGGATCTACTTCACTTGCAGTGAGTAATGTTGATTTATGGAATTTAACGTTTGAAGATTTACTTAAAGGAGTTGACTCACCATAGCACTTTCAGAACTAAAAGCATTTTTCTTTGATCTAGATGGTTCCATTTATCGTGGAGCAGAACCTTTTATTGGTGCTATCCCTCTACTTAACCAGCTTAGAAAAGATCATAAAACCATTGGATTTATAACAAATAATTCGACACATACAGCAAGAGAAATAAAGGAAAAATTAAACAAGATGGATATTATGGCATATGAGGAAGAGATCACGACAGCTACAGAATATATAGGAATATATTTAGCCGAAAATTTCGGTTCATTATCGGTGAAAGTGTTTGGAAGCAAAGCACTTCAAAACTCAATAGAGTCAAAAGGTCACACGGTTTTACCGGTATCTAGCAAGCGAAGTCCAGATATGATTGTCATCGCAAGAGATATTGATTTTAACTATGATAGTCTAAAATATATTGTCAATGAAATAAAGTCAGGTGTAAGAGTGATTAGTACCAATGTAGATACACATCACCCAGGCACTATGGGCGAGATTATACCGGAAACAGGGTCAATAACGGCTGCAATTGAGTACATATATGGCAAAGAAATACAACATATTGCAAAGCCGCGGCCTTACATATTTCACTATGCGATGAAAAAATGTTCCTCAAACGCAGAACAGAGCATTATGATTGGTGACAATATCAATACGGACATTACAGGAGGCTATCTTGCGGGCATGAAGACAGCATGGATTAATAACGGGATCCCTAAAGATCCGAAAATACCCGTTTCTACTCATGTAAAACCGACAATCATTATAAACGAAATTCAAGACTTACTAGATATATATCAAGCATCCATACATTCATAAACATTTTACGCACTTTTAATAGGAGATTAATAGTGTGTTGATAAAATGAGAATATAATCGAATAGCGCCAAAACCTTTATTTAGCGTGATGACCCTAGAGTAAGCACTAAATAAAAAGATGAGACACTCAGTGTCCTATCTTTTTATTGTGCTTACTTTTTTTAAGAATTTTAGCTGTTGATTGGAGCGATAGGCGAAGACTCCTGTGGGAGGAAGGGACAGGGGAGACCCCGCAGGCGAAGCCGAGGAGGCTCCCGGACCGCCAAGCCCAAGCGCAGCCTAGTGCGGAAATCAACAGCGGTGTTTAACAGCCTTTTTGGAAAGGAGTGATGCCATATTCTCTCTAGAAGTATTAATGGAAAAATATACTAAAATATTTTTATAAATAGGAGGATAACGATGAAATCATTATTAGTCAAATATTTTAATTTATTCGCTACAATGATCGCAATCTTGTTGGTATTAGGTGGTTGTGGGTCGCAAACCGGTACAAATGAGGAAAATAACGATGAAGGTACCAAAGCAGAAAATACCAGAGCAGATTGGCCAGAGAAGTTAGTATTTACACCGATTCCATTAGAAGATCAACAAGAATTAACAAACAGATATGAACCTTTCGCGGAATATCTAGAAGGTTTGCTAGATATTCCGGTTGAGATCTATCCCGCTACAAACTATGCAGCAGCTGTAGAAGCGATGCGTAATGGCCATACTGATCTTGGTTACTTTGGTCCTTTTGCTTATGTTCATGCAAAATCGAGAGCTAATGCTGAAGCATTCGCTGGTGGAATTACAGAACCTGGTAAATCTCCAAGCTATGAATCATACTTTATCACCCTGAAAGATTCGGGTATTGAGTCCATTCAAGACTTAGAAGGAGAATCTTTTGTGTGGGCAGATCCTACTTCAGCCTCTGGTCATCTATTTCCAAAAGCACATTTAGTAAATGAGCTGGGAATTGAAGTAGATAAAATTGATGAAATGTTCAGCGAAGTTGCTTTTTCAGGTAATCATGAAGCCTCTATGCTTTCCGTATTAAATGGAGATGTTAGTGCAGCTGCTGTGTATGATGTTACCTATAATATGATTCTTAGAGAACACGCAGATCATCCAAATATTGATAATCTAGTTATTATCGAAAAAACCAGTCCGATTCCCTTGCCTCCATTCACAGTCCGTGGTGATCTACCTGAGAGCTTGAAGGAAGAAATTAAGGATGCATTTTATAATGCTAGTAATGTACCTGAGTTACAAGAGTTTCTGGAGGATACGGGGCATAGTGGTGGATATGTAGAAATAGATGATGAAGATTTTGAAGTCGTTCGCAATACAGCCGATGGACTTGGGATGGCACCAGAGGATTTGTTGAATTAATGATTACTATCGTAAGGGAGGAGCGATAAAATGGGAAATGAATCGGTGCTCGTTCTTCAAGATTTACAAAAGACTTATAAAGACGGAACAATAGCATTAAAAAAAATAAACTTATCCATTACGAAAGGCCAGGTTGTATCTATTATTGGTCCTAGTGGGGCAGGGAAGAGCACCTTAATTCGTTGCATTAATCGTTTAGTGGAACCCACATCCGGGTCGATTGAATTTGAAGGAAAAGAAATAATGAACTTGAGTGGAAAAAGTCTTAGAAACGTTAGAAGAAAAATTGGAATGGTCTTTCAGAGCCATAACTTAATAAAACGGGCTCATACGATACAAAATGTGCTTCATGGACGTCTAGGTTACATGGGGAGCATTAGAGGTAGTCTGGGGATGTTTGAAAAGAGAGATGTTGAACAGGCTCTTTCAATTTTGGACCGAGTAGGTTTAAGAGAAAATGCTTACAAAAGAGCAGATGAATTAAGTGGCGGACAACAGCAGCGTGTAGGAATTGCTCGAGCTATTTGTCAAAAACCGTCCATCATTATGGCTGATGAACCCATTGCTAGTTTGGATCCTGCCTCATCACGTTCAGTAATGGAGTTTTTACGGAACATATGCAAGGAGGATCGTATTACAGCGATTATTAACCTGCACCAGGTTGAATTTGCGAAAGAGTTTTCTGATCGAATTGTAGCAGTAAAATCTGGTGAAATTGTTTTTGATGGTTCGCCCGATGAATTAACGGAAGCAAAAATACTGCAAATCTACAATTAACTAAATTCATAGGAGAGGAGGACACTAATGGGACATTTTGAAAAAGTGCTTTCGTCAAAAAATGATGTCAGGACTTTTAATCAATCAAAGCCATCCGCCTACGAGGATTATAATCAAAGAAAAAAAATAAGAACCATAAAGAAAACGGTTGTTTATTCATTTATAAGTGTTGTTGTCATGTGGTCTTGGTATGGAACAAGTTTTTCAGTGCTGAGTCTTTTTACAGGAACAGGAAATATCGTGAATTTCATTGCCAATGATTTGCTTCCTCCGGACCTTACCGTACTTGGAAGTTTCATGGGTCCTGTTATGGAAACGATTTATATGAGTATTGTGGGAGTTGTAATTTCAATTTTATTCTCTATTCCTTTCGGGTATTTAGCTGCAACCACGACAACCGTTCATCCCATGGTAGCTCATATATGTACGGCAATTATTAGCTTTCTGCGTTCCATACCAGCCATTGTGCTCGCCATGTTTTTAGTAGGGTCATTCGGTCTAGGATCCTTTGCAGGTGCTCTTGCTCTTGGGATTTCTGGTATAGGGATTTTAGGGAAATCTTATAAGGAAATTCTTGAAGAGATCGATATGAGACAGGTAGAAGCTTTGAAAGCAACAGGTGGCAATTGGTTACAAATTGCCGGCCAAGCGATTTGGCCCCAATTCAAACCTGGGTTTGTCACCTGGTCCTTTTACAAAATGGACTTCAATATCCGTGAAGCGGCAATATTGGGTATGATCGGCGCAGGAGGGATTGGATATTCCCTGCAATATAGTATCAATCTATTTAACTATCAACAAGCAGCTACCGCGATTCTAATGATCTTTTTTCTCATTATTATTGTTGAATTTATTACCCTTAAATTAAGGAAGATCATGATATGAGGGGAAAAATGAATAAATGGATAAACCCTTTTAATCGGCCAATTGCTTTAATGCTTTTTGCCTCCCTTATTGTCTTTAGTTTTTCACAATTAAATATAACGTTTGAAAGGTTTTTCGACTCATTTGAGCGAGGACAATATATGTTAAATCGAATGTTCCCGCCAACATTATCTGAACCTATGAATTTGTTTGAGGCTGCCATTCAATCGATGCAGGTTGCTGTAGTTGGGACTGTTCTTGGAATTATTATGTCTTTGATTCTAGCCGTACTAGCAGCATCAAATCTATCCCCTCATCCTCTTGTAAGCTACCTTATTAAAGCCTTTGCTACTTTTGTGCGTTCTGTGCCTACACTGATTTGGGCGATATTGTTCATTATCGCTGTCGGTTTTGGACCTACACCGGGAATTTTAGCATTAGGTGTTAATAGTATAGGGATGCTTGTAAAAGTTTATGCTGAATCGATTGAGGAGATGGATATGGGAATCGTAGAGGCCATTCGTTCTACGGGTGCTTCCCCGCTCCAAGTTGTTTTTCAGGGTGTATTTGCATCGATTGTAAACATATTAATTTCCTGGTCCATTTTTAGATTTGATATTAATGTTCGATATGCATCTGTACTTGGAGTTGTTGGTGCAGGAGGAATTGGTTGGGAGTTAATGGCTGCTACACAGGCTTCTCGGTATGATGTTGCTTTAGGAGTTACTTTTATTATCTTTCTCATGATTATTTCCATCGAATACCTTACCAGGTTTCTTAAACGTCAATTAGAGAATATTTAGCTCAAAGAAGCTATAAGGGAGGTGAGAATCATAGAGTAAATGTTTATGAAAATTAGCCATTATAGCTGATAAGTATTTAGACTGACCACTGGACTCTTATCCTAAAAATTAGAAAGGAATGATGAAAATGATGAAAGCAACGAAATTTGGTTTTGGTATGATAATGGTTTTCAGTTTGCTAGTGACTCCGCTGTTCCAAGGATCTAACTATGCAGAGGCAGAGGCTAGCTCGTCAGCTTTTAAAATTGCAATCCTGCCTGATACCCAAAACTATAATGTGAACCATCCGGACATCTTTCGCGGTCAAACGCAGTGGATTGCCGACAACCATGAAGAACAAAAAATCAAGCATGTCGTTCATTTGGGAGATATCGTCAACAATAACACTGTCCCTGAGTGGGAGAATGCTTCTGCCGCGATGTCAACTTTAGATGGAGTTGTTCCTTATTCTGTTTTACCTGGGAACCATGATATGGGTACGAACGGTTCGGCAAATACTCGCGATACCACTTTATATAATACCTATTTTCCGGTAAGTGATTTTTCCGGTACCGATACCTTTGGAGGAGTTTATACAGCAGAACCGAACAAGTATGATAATAACTATCATACCTTCAACGCTGGAGGAACGGACTGGTTAGTACTTTCGCTCGAATTTGGACCAAGAGATTCTGTATTGGATTGGGCAAACGAAGTGGTTTCTTCTCATCCCAATCACCGTGTTATTGTCGTAACACATGCGTATATGTTTTCTGATGAAACACGTTATGGTGCAGGACACTCCTGGAATCCGCACAATTACGGTTTATCTTCAGGACCTGGTGGAGTGAATGACGGGGGAGAAATGTGGGAGAAATTTGTCAAGCTGCATCCGAATATGACAATGGTAATGAATGGACACGTGTTGAACGATGGTCAAGGTCGTCTAGTATCGGAAGGAGACCATGGGAATAAAGTCTATCAAATGCTTTCTAACTACCAGATGCTGCCAAATGGAGGGGACGGGTTTCTACGTCTTCTGGAAATCAATCCGGAAAAAGGGACGATAAATGGAACCAGTTACTCGCCTCATCTAGATGAATACAAAACGGACTGGCAAAATGAATTCCAATATAAAAACGTTGAGCTTGGTACACCTGATTCAGATGGTACACCTCCCGAATATATCCTTAGGGAAGACTTTAGTGACGGGCATATGGACGACTGGGCCATCGTGGATGAGGGTACGATTGACGGACCATCCAAATGGTCCGTAGTGAGAGGGGAAGTCGCACAGACCTCCAACATCTATGGTCCTAGTGTTCCTTCTGTTGACAATCGTAAGGGGACATTTGCTTATTACGATAATACTGATGCGCTCAATACCTGGCAGGATTACACATTTACAGCTAATTTACGCTCTACCGATGATGACGGTATTGGCCTTATGTTCCGCTATCAGGATCAGGATAACTACTATAAACTAGATTTGGACGAGCAGCGTGATTTCATCAAGCTTTTCAAAGTCGTCGACGGAGAGGAAACGACATTGGCCCATGTGGAAGAACCAGGTTATACCAAAGGGGCCAATTTTGAACTAGAAATCAAGGTTGTTGGCAATCGGATTCAGGCGTTTAAGGACGGAAACAACATATTTGGAGAAACCATTTTAGATGATTCCCATCCGACTGGTACAGTAGCCCTATATTCTTGGGGAACTCAGAGTAGCTACTACGATGATGTGCGCGTCAGTAATCAAGTCGATTTGAATGTAAAAGTAAAAGACATTCTACATCGCATCGCCGAGCTGAAGGATGAAGGTGCCTTTGCGAATGATCAGGCTGTTCGTGCGTTAACGATGCATTTAAAAGCGGTGGGACACTTTGAACAACGGGAAAACTTTGACAAAGTAGCTCAACATATGGAAGGATTCCATTTGTTGCTGGACGATCAACTGGTACGAGAATGGATAACGGATACAGCGTATGAAACGCTGCAATACGATGCGTATGCCTTGGTTGATCAATTGCAGTAGAGAATAGGTCTGGATGTGGGGGATTTTCTCCCCATTCATTCGGTGTAAGAAGATTTTCTTGGAATGGACGACAAAAAATACACCAAATTTTGAGGAGGAAGAAACATGGGGATTAAAAAACAGTTGGGCATTGGGATGGCGTCTGCGGTACTTGGCATATCATTAATTGGAGGAGGAACTTACGCGTATTTTAGTGATAGTGCAGAGACGAACAATACGTTTGCAGCTGGAACTTTAGATTTATCCGTCGAACCAACTCAAATTATTGAAGTCGACAACATGAAACCAGGCGATTCCTTTATTCGAGACTTTGCACTGCAAAATAACGGTTCTTTAGAAATAGGAAAGGTGATGCTAGATACTTCTTATACGGTGGAAGATGCCAATGGAGACAACACGGAAGACTTCGGCGAACACATCCAAGTCGAGTTTTTGTACAACATTAATAACCTTGATGAAGTGATCTATGAAACAACCTTGGCTGAACTGCAAAACATGACACCGGAAGCGATCAGCGAACATATTTTCTATCCAACCATTGGTGAACAGGGATTACCTGTTGGCGAAACGCATGATCTCGTTGTGAAGTTCAATTTTGCTGATAATGGAGAAGATCAAAACCAATTTCAGGGAGATGCTTTAGAACTGGCTTGGACATTTAGTGCAACACAAACTGATGGTGAAGAGAGATAATAAAAAAGCAAAAACCTTTTATTCGGCTACCCCTATATTATTTCACTTTATATTGGATTTATTGTCGATAACTGTGAGGAACAGAACATTAAGCATGTAGTGCAAATGGGAGACATCGTCCACAATACACAATAACAGTACACCCAAGGGGGAGAAACTTGTTATTGTACGCGACATGCATGGAATCTCATAATTACAGTTTATCTTCAGAGGTGAAAATGAAAAAAACGAGGAAGTCCAACTTGGAAAGCTGGTCTTGTAAACTGGCCCACGAGGAGAGAGTACAATGAGAAACGATTGTTCAACCCAAAAAAAGAGAATCATGCAGCGGATCATAAGTAAACCATTTCATCCACTCTTTGTTTCCCTTACTTTTTTGTACTTGCTATTTTTGATAGGCTCGTTGTTGTCTTCACAAACGGAGGCACTTTTCTATGATACGAAACAGATTAAGGGAAACCTGTCCCTTAGAGAGTCAAATTATGGAGAAACCATTACTCGGCCGGTAAATTCTGTGACGAATGGGGGGGATGATCATGATACCAAAAACACTGATGAATATACTCAATAAAAGTGTTACGACGCTCTTGCTCATCCTACTAGTTTGCATCGTATTTCTCATAATCGCTTCTAGAGCTGCAGGCGGTGAGCCGAACTTGTTCGGTTACAAATTATTGACCGTTTTGTCCGGCTCTATGGAACCAGAAATCAAAACAGGATCGATTATTTTGATTAAATTGGAAGAGGAAACAACGAATTTTGAAGTAGGTGATGTTGTCACTTTCAAAGCACAGGACAATATTCTGATCACTCACCGAATCGTGGAAGTCGATACTGACGGTCAGCGTTATATTACCAAAGGCGATAACAATAATGCGCCAGATCCGAACCCTGTGATCGCTGAGAATATCCTCGCAAAATATTCCGATTTCACAATCCCTTCTGTCGGTTACGTCTATCAGTTTGTCAACACAAGGCAGGGATCTGTCCTGCTGATAATCCTCCCAGGGTTGTTGCTGCTTGGACATGGTGCTTTCACAATCTGGCGCTCGTTGAAACGAATGGAAGCGACGGGGTAAGGACAGAGGGACAAGTTTCTTTCTGTTCCAAATATTTACAGATAGACAGTTTGCTCACCTCACCACATATTTAAGCTATGGTCCACCATGCATCTAAAGTAGACAAATTAAATTTAACAATATTGAGAATCCAGACGGGATAAGATTGAATTCTCTTTTTATTGGGTCGAGAGTTCAGTAGAGGATCAATGTAAACAGACCCACTGGCACTATTTATTTCACTCAATGAAACCTAGTTAAGTCACTTTTCATCCAAATTATCAATATTTATTTTTCTTCAACAATCGGGCGTTTTTCCGGAATAAGGAAAGCGTCCGTTTCCATGTATCCCAAAGTTCTTGTCACAGTGACTCCCCGAATTTTGTCGATTGAAAAGGTTAATTGTTGAGGCATTGGGAACATTCCCCTCTACCTTCAACCTATCATTTTCTCCATTCACAGATCATGTATAACTCACGATTTTCCAGTTTAGCAGTGAGGCTGCCATTCATTTTTTCCATTAAGCTTTTCGCGATCGGTAAACCTAGACCTGTACCCTTGCCGGTCCTTGTTTGGTCTGCTTTATAAAAACGGTCAAACATTTGATATAAATCTTGTTCACTCAACTGGTTCACCGAGTTACTTATTGTCAATTGAACAGATGTATTCATTTTTTCAAGCCGGATGGTCACCTGTCCGCTTGAGTGCCTAATCGTATTGATTACTAGATTTTCCACGACTCGTTTCACGGCAGATGGATCGGCCATCATGAGGATATCATCTGGAATATCTAAAGTTGGCTCTATATTTTTTTTATTAAATTCTTCGTAAAACCCTAAAAGTACGTCTAAAATCAAATTATTTACTTTCACTACTTCCATTTTCATTGGATAATCTGCTTGTTCAATCACCGAAAGCTCAAAAAAATCCTCAAGTAAAATTTTCAATCTTTCCGCGCTTTTTTTTATGATACTTATATATTCATATCTCATCTCTTGAGATAAATCATCTGATTGTAGAAATTGAATATAACCCAATATCGAGGTCATCGGAGTGCGGATATCATGTGATATGTAGGATATCGCCTGTTTTAACTCATTTTCAGTCACGCGCTTTTCTGCTTTTGCCTTCTTTGTTACATCAATTTGGTTATTTATCTCCTGAGCCAGCCTCTCAAAATCTCGATCAAAATGACGTAAATCTATTTTCTTCTCGGTTACATTTCTATTTAATTCACCCAGTTGTTTGGTTGCTCTTTTGATTTCCTTCTTTAACAAATACAGGCGAGTGAGAACATATAATAAAACAGTAATAGATACGATCGCTACAAAAAGCACATTCATCACCCGCCTGTCTTTACTTGATTTCCTTTTTTCTAAAAACGAGAATCCCTAAAACCGCAAATACTAGGTATGTTAAAATGGGAACAACGATAAAGGTTAGCACATCATCACCGTTCCAAGAACCGATCTGATCAATACCTAATATTGAACCTTGTGTGATAAAAACAGAACGCCTAATCAATGTACCCAAAAATGAAACTTCACCACCTAAAAATTGCAACAAGCTCGGAGACAACAAAAGGAATAGAAACAAAAATCCGATAGATTTTCCACTGTCCGTAAAAATGGTTGAAAAGAACGCCATGATGGAGGCGAATGCTGCAGCATAAAGCGCAATTAACCCAATCGTTTGTAAATAATACGTCCATTCAGGCATGACTGCAAAGCCCAAATACATCCTGCTTGCTCCCATCATCACAATCGGCAAGATCAACATAATGATGATGGAACCAATCGAAAACACCAACAACTTAGCACAATAAATTCGTATTCTACTATTGCCAGAGGACACAATACTTTTCATCGTTCCCATCGAATATTCACTTGCAATGAAGAAACCTGCTAAAATTGTGGGAAGAATCCATACTATCTGAGAGTTAATGGAGAGAATGTTACCCCGATAGTAGTCGTTTACACTTGGTAAGTCAGAAATTGCTTCAAGTGATCGCAATTGATCAAGCGGATACAGAATGGAGAAAGCAAATAAGAACAATGTCAGCACCCAAAATGATCGGTCTTTAAATAGTTTATACCATTCTGTTTTCACGAGATTCCCCATATTGGACACCTCCAATCAGGTTCGTAAAATACGCTTCTAAATCTTCTCCCATCGGCATGAATTGTTCAATCACCAAACCTGCATCTGTTAAGGCTTTGGACACTTTTTTTGGTACATCTGCATAAGCAAACAACTTAATCGATCCATCTGACATCACTTCGAAATCTTGTGTAGCCAATTCCATTTCCATCAGAGTTGCCGCTTTGTTTGGATCATCTACTTTAATATGCAAGTATTGCTGACATTTATCTTGCAGTTCTTTTGCAGATAACTGTTCTAACAATTCCCCGTCATGGATAATCCCATAATGGGTTGCTAATAAATGAAGCTCACTTAAAATATGGCTCGAAATTAAAATCGTAATTCCATGCTCTCTATTCAGTTTCTTTAATAATTCTCGTATTTCGACTACTCCCATCGGGTCTAGTCCATTGATGGGCTCATCAAGAATCAAAAATTCAGGATCTCCTAGCAGAGCAATTGCAAGTCCAAGACGTTGCTTCATCCCTAAGGAAAAATTCTTGGCTTTTTTTCTTTCGGTATTTTGTAAACCAACTAACGCAAGCGTTTTTTCCACACATTCCTTCCCAGGAATTCCTTTTAAAAGCCGATGGGCCTCTAAATTTTCAACCGCTGTCATATGGGGATATAAAGCTGGACCCTCAATGATTGTCCCGATTCGTTTTCTGGCTTCAATCAGCTCTTGTTCAGAGGTCTCCTCAAATAACTGAATCGTCCCGGTTGTTGGAGTTGCAAGACCACATACCAAACGAATCAACGTTGATTTTCCAGCCCCATTCTGCCCGATAAACCCATAGATCGATCCCTTTTTAATCGATAAATTCACTTTATTTAGCGCCATTTTCTTCTGATATTGCTTTGACAAATGACTTGTTTTAAGTACATACTCATTCATTCCTTCTACCTCCTTCATGTCATGCCTTTAGAATAAAAGGCAAAACATAAGAAAGTCTTAAGCAAATCCTTAAGAAAACCTTAAGTTTTCAACCTGTATCCCATACCCCAGATCGTTTCGATATATTCTTCATCGGGATTTGCCCTCGAGAGCTTACTCCTAATATTACTCATATGAACATTGATCGTATTATCATCCCCATAGAATTCCTCATTCCAAACACTCTCAAATAAATTGGCTTTTGTGAACACCTTCTTAGGAGAGGACATCAGTAGAAACAAAATCTCATATTCAAGCGCAGTTAATTTTAGCAACTTCCCATTTATAGATACTTTCTTTTCATCTAAATCTAGCACCAGATCTTTGTGGCGAATCCGATTCGTTATGACCACATCATTCATGCGACGAGACCTTCTTAAGCAAGTATCAATCCTCGCAGAAACCTCTTCAATATCAAAAGGCTTCGTAATATAGTCATCTGCACCTGCCCTCAACGTATCGATTTTTGTTTGGGTTGCAAGCTTTGCAGAAATAATAATGATAGGCATGGGATGATGCTCCCTTATCTTGTTCAAAATTTCCTCTCCAGCCATTCCAGGCAGCATTAAATCTAACAAAACCAAATCCCAATCCTGCCTTTCCAGATAAAGCATTGCTTCAGTTCCAGAAAATGCAGATTGAGGAAAATAACCACTTTTATTTATAATGCTACATAATAATTGATTAATATCATTGTCATCTTCAACAACTAACACCCTTATTTGTTGTTCCATTTAATCCTCACCTGATTCTTGGATTTTTCGGGAAGCATTGGGGACAGTTCCGGTTGCTTTCAAATTAAAAATAGCATGCTGAGGTGGTGTTGGCAAACTTTGGGGGAGCGAGGGGACGGTTCTTTGCTTCCATTTAAAGATGAAGTCCTGAAACCAATTTCCCACATTTACGTCTATACCGTAGTGAAAAGATAGGGGGAGTCTTTTTGGGGCATGGGAGTCGTGCGGAGGAGCTGGTTTAGGGCTTGGTATGAGGGGGAGAAGTATCGGGGACGGTTCCGGTTGCTTTCAAAACTAAAACAACAGGCTCAAAGCGGTATGTAATCTTGATTCCTGCTGATTTAAATATTCCTTTTTGGGTATATTTAAATCAGCAGGAATATTAATTAAAGGGAGTTGGGAAAGTAAGAGATGGACTATAAAACAATCTTAATTGCTCTTGCTGAACCCAGTAGGTTACAGATTGTTGAGTTACTGCGTAAGGCCCTCTAACAGTGGGGGGAAATAGTAGATCATCTTCGTATTCGCCAGCCTCAAGCATCTAAACATCTCCGTGTACTTTATGAAGCAGAAGGGTGGATTTTTATGCTGAAGCGAATCGCCGCATTTACAAGCTGAGGTAAGAGCCCTTCCAAGCTTTAGACTTATGGCTGAAAGAATACCATAATATTTGGGAAGAAAAATTTGACAACTTGAATCGATATTTGCAAGACATATAAAAGAGTGAAAATAAAATAAATGATAACTAAAATTAGAGGAGGAACCAAAATGTTACCTCAAATCGAAATCATCCATACTTTCAATGCGCCGCGTGAACTCGTGTTTAAGGCATTCACTGAATCAGAACATTTACAGAACTGGTGGGGGCCAAAAGGATGGACGTTTAATGTTGCAAAATCAGATATTCGTCCGGGCGGTGTTTTACATTACAGCCAGAAACCTGCTGATGGGGAAATAATGTGAATTAAATTTGAATACAGTGAAATTATTGTACCAGAGAAAATCGTTTACACTAGTATCTTTTCTGATGAGGAAGGTAACACTGTACGAGCACCGTTTAACTCAAATTGGCCTATGGAAACGCTGAATACCATTACATTCATCGAGGCCGAAGGGAAAACAACCCTTACAATGATAGTAGTCCCATTATCCACGACTGAGGAAGAGATTAGGACCATAGAGGCTTCACAAGAGATGATGAGGGAAGGATTTACTGGAACCCTTAATCAATTAGATGAATACCTATTAAAGATATAAAACGGTCAATAAATCCGTAACAAAAAAACACCGACTACCGGTGTTTTTTTGTTAATTACTATGATCTTAATTGTTTGACGCCTTCTTTTATATTCCATATAGCAACACCTATTGTGATCAGAGCGAGTAAGAACATACTGCTGCCAACTACAGTGGAACTAGGTACACCTATTCCTTCAATTTTTGCAGATAGAAAATAGATGATCATATAGATGAATACCATAAAAATGAATGTTGCGATTGGAATCAAGTGAGATATGAGTGCTCTTTTTCCATGCCGCTTTATTTCCTCATACCCGAATATCATGGTGAGGAGTGGGAAGAAAAATGGCGCGAAAAAGAAACTAAAATAGCTTAATGATGATATAAAATTACGATTGGAAAACATACCTGTACCCCCTTTAACTTTGATTTTACTTTGAAAGGAACTGTCTCCTTTTATTAACTCATCGATACTGATATCAAATAACTCACTTAACCTAATTAAATTTTGAATATCTGGGTATCCCTTTCCACTTTCCCATTTATAAATAGCCTGTCTGGTAACATTCATCTTTTGTCCCAATTGCTCTTGTGAAAGGTTTTCATTCTTGCGTAGCGCCCGGATTTGTTCACCAATTTTCATGTCAGCTGCCTCCTTCAAATTCAGTTTATCCTTTTGATACAGATAATGCTATAAACCCTTGGTATACATATGTCAACGCTCCGTTTACATGGAGAGAAAGGGGTGGTAACAGTGTGTTTCAGGAAGCATTGGGGACGATTCTCTGCTTCCTTCTCTATATCGCCTGGCGATACGCGATATGCCAGGTTAAGACAGGAAGCAAGGGGACGATTCTCTGCTTCCTTTCCCAAACCTCAATGCTTTTGATAAATATTTCCTTTCACGCGTTTCTTTCACGACTTTCAGGGGAAAGAATGGAAGACGAGGAGGAGTAAATATGAATCTACACAATGGTAAGCTATATTGGCCTGAAACCTATACAGATATCACTCAATTTCCAGAACTTGAAGAAAATATCTCGTGTGAAGTATTGATCGTCGGCGGTGGTATGGCTGGCTCTCTGTGTGCTCATGTATTGAGCCAAGAAACAGAATTAGATGTTGTATTAATTGATAGAAGGCATCCCGGTTCTGGCAGTTCCTCAGCCAATACGGGGCTTCTACAGTTCGCCAGCGACAAAATGCTTCACGAACTGATGGAACAAAAAGGGGAGCAGGATGCCGTTTATTTTTACCAGCTTTGTCAGACTGCGATGAAAGATTTAAGCAAGGTGGCGTCTGAACTCTCAGAAGATCCGGAATTCCGACCGCAAAAGAGCTTGTACTTTGCTAGCTCAAGTGAAGACGTCCCAAAGCTTGTCCGTGAGTATGAGGTATTAAAGAAGTACGATTTTCCTGTTGAATACTTAGACCCATCGGACATCTCTTCCAGGTTTCCTTTTTCCAAACCCGCTGCTCTCGTAACATACGGAGATGCAGATGTAAATCCATATAAATGTGTTCAGATAATGTTAAAAGACGCTGCAGCAGCAGGGGTTAGAATTTATGCACAAACGCCGCTGATCCGCAAAACTAAAACCGTTCATGGGTTTACATGCGAATCTGAGAAAGGCACAGTTTCAGCGCGATATATCATTTTTGCGACCGGTTATGAAAATGACTTTCTCGCTGCTCAGTTGGGAGCAGACCTGAACCGTTCGTATGCCATCGTAACCGAACCGCTGCCTTCCTTAAAAACGTGGTACAAAGAGTGGATGATTTGGGAAACGATCCGCCCTTATCTCTATATGAGAACGACAAGTGACGGAAGAATCGTTGCTGGTGGTTTGGATGAAGATAAAGTAGAAGCACCGTTAAATGAGGGTATGATTGAGGAAAGAGGAGAGCGCATCCTCCAAAAAATCAAAGAGCACTTTCCTGACCTCTCTCCAAAACTTTCGCATGCCTGGTGCGCGACATTCGGAGAATCACACGATGGCTTTCCGTATATCGGAGAACATCCAAACCGTCTTGGTGAGTATTATAGTCTTGGCTTTGGCGGAAATGGAACGGTCTATAGCATGCTTGGTGCAACCATCATCAAAGACCTGATCACAACTAGTTTCCACCCCGCTGCCCGGTTATTTACCATTGCACGATAAGGGGGCAGGTCCCGTGTCCCACGCCAGGGAAGCGAGGATACGATCTCTGCTTTTCTTCTTATATCGCCTGGCGATACGCGATATGCCAGGTTTTGCCCCCCTCTTACTTGGCATCCTTTTTATTGAAAAGAAAAGCTAGCCAGCCCATATTCCATTCCCCAACTGCAGATCTTCCACTAAACGTTTTACTTGTGAAACATAACCTTCCAGTTACAAAATCAGTAATTGAACATGATTTAGTGTTAACAATGCGAATGTGTTTGTAGTCCTATAGATTAACAATTGACATAAATTAGTATTTATATTATATTTTTGGTTGGGTGACCAACTTAAAAAGGAGTTTCTAATGGACAAAAAAATCAGTAAAAGAAATCAGTTAGTGGATGCCGCATATAAAGTTTTTGTTAAAAAAGGGTATCTGAATGCTTCTATAAAGGATATCGCAAATGAGGCACAGATGACGCCTGGTCTGGTTCATTATTATTTTAAAAGTAAGGAAGAATTGTTACTGTCCGTTCAACATGAAATCCAGACAACCTATCATCAGCAATATAATGAGGAATCAAATGAATTGCCATCGCTGAAAGACGCTTTGTATGAAATCAAATCCAGATCTCATGAAAATCCAGATTGGTATCGTTGGAGATATGAAATTTATTCCTTAGGGATAAAGGATAAGGCTGGAAATTTGGAGCAGCAGGTTCGAACTATCCTTAAGGATGGTAGACATAGTCTTTCTGAACCATTGGAGTACTTAGTCGTTGACACGAAAGAGGCATCTGCGCTTGCAAGTGTTTTATTGGCTTGCTTTGACGGGTTGGCACTACAAAAAATAGTGGATCCTGAGTTTGATATAGACCAATCCTATGACGTTCTACAGAAAATGCTGGAGCTGTATCTTAATAGAGAGAAGGGATAAGTTACATGAAGAAATTAATGATAAGCCTATGGATAGTCATCCTGGTGTTGCCCCCATTGCATACATTTGCAGCGGAAGAAAGGGATATCACGGATGAAATCCAGGCATTTATGGATCAAGCATTGGAGGAATACAATATTCCAGGGGCTTCCCTAACAGTTATACAAAATGGAACTACTATTTTTCAGAATAATTGGGGACAGATGAGCAGTGGCGAAGCTGTCACAGAGGATACGACCTTCTTGATAGGATCAGTCTCAAAGCCCTTGACTTCCCTTGCAGCCATGTTACTGGTGGAAGAAGCGAAAATAAATTTGGATAGTCCCATTGATGACTATATTCCTTGGTTCACCTACTATTCAGAAGAGGAGAAGTCGATAACGGTACGACATCTCTTAAATCAAACAAGCGGAATACGGGCGTATGACGGGTTGAAAGTAACGGATATCTATGATCAAACCTATGATATTACGCAAGCTGTAAAGAAATTGAGTGGAGTGACACTCGGTAATCCTCCAGGTGAGGTGTACGAGTACAATTCCGCCAATTATCTTTTGTTGGGGGCCATTATCGAATCTGTCTCAGGTCAGCCCTTTGCCACCTTTATGGAGCAACAAATATTCTCACCACTCGGGATGAGTAACACCACCGCTGATTATGAGCGCGCGCTCCAACTTGGCTTTGTACCAGGCTATCAATCCTGGCTTGGTCAGCCTATGAAAAGCAAAGGTATGTATGATCACGCAGGGGCACCATATGGGTATATGACATCAACAGCTAACGATTTAACCAGATTTATAGACTTTATGCTAAACGGAGATGAGCTGTTATCGGAAGAAGGATTACAGCTGTTAAAAAGTCCTCCGGAAAATGATGCCCACTACGGTTTGGGGTGGCATTTTCCGAAGACTGGAATCCAATATCCCTATCATACTGGTGCAACGCCTGATTACCGAGCCGAAGTCTTCCTTCTACCCGAGAAAAACCTGGGTGCCGTACTCCTGACAAATAAATTCCATGAGTTCGAGGCAGTGTCCTATTTGAGTATGATGGAGGGGATACGCTCTATCATGGACGGAGAAAATCCAAGTCTAGTAGACTTAGATAGCAGGATTCAATGGATCACACTAGGTACGTTCCTTCTGCTGGCGATTTTGTTAGCCGTAAGTATATACCGACTAATTAAAAAAGAAGCAGTGAATAAAAAACGGTGGCTGTTCATTGGATCTATCATGATTCTCTCAGCGGCAGGTATCATCCCGCTATTCACTTCCGTCATTGGTGTATCATGGCGAACACTCGGCCTCTTCGTTCCGGATATTCAATTTCTTATCAAATGTCTTGTTGTGGTGCTTGCAGTGTACGGTATTGGTATCATTTGGACAGTTGCTAGAAGAGGCAGTGGCGGTTCAACCGCTATTGGAAAATAAAATACGTAAAAAAAGAGTATCCACTTATATTTAGTGATACTCTTTTTTGTGTTTGAAGCGAGGGCACGGTTCTCTGCTTCCTTATCTATATCGCCTGGCGATACGCGATGTGCGAGGTTAAGCCCTACTCTTACTTGGCATCCCGGGTAGCGCTATATCTGTTTCCTTCATTTCTTTCACTCGTTCTTGCTGCTGATCGACCAGATCCCTGGCAGTACGGTCCAGGGGCTTGTCTGTATCGCGTAACGCTACAAGCGCTATGATATCCGATTCAACGAAAATTCTCCGGTCTCCATCCTTCAAAAACTCATACCCGGCACGCTCGAGTATCTGGCCAGACTTTCGAACCGTGGGTGTTGCAATTCCCAACTCTTCTGCCACTTCTTTTGTGGAATAAGCCCGTTCAATTGGTTTTATATCACTTCCCATATTGCACCCTCCTTCTATCTAATATGGAGGGTCTAGGGGACAGGTCCATTGACCCTTGCGCATCGCCCGCATGCCAACTCCGTTTCCAAATCAAAAGATGGTGGCAGAAGGGAAGTCAGGGACCTCCGGAAGCAGAGAACCGTCCCACCGCTTCCCTAGCTCAAAAAAACCTACCATCAAAATTCGTCAAAAAAATAAATTCTAATTTCACTATTTGAAATTTTTAGATTGTTTAGATAAATCCTTCCTCCTATAGTATAGGAAGAAAGTGCAGGAGGTGAATTTTCATGGATAGTAAAGCGTTAAGAAATTGTTTTGGAAATTTTGCAACAGGTGTTACGGTAGTCACGTGGAAGTCCGATGTGCAGGATAGGAGCGGAATAACGGTTAATTCATTTACATCAGTTTCCCTTGATCCTCCTCTTGTATTAGTATCTATTGATCGCAAAGCGAAAGCATGTGAAGCAATGAAAAATCGGCCATTTGTTGTAAATATTCTGGCTTCTCATCAAGAAGATATCGCATGGCAGTTTGCAGGGAGACCCCAAATAGATCTTGAGATGGAATGGGAAGACACAGATATAGGTCCGAAGATAAAAGGGGCTTTGGCTGCAATAGAGTGTGAGCCATGGCAGTATTATGACGGAGGGGACCATGTTCTTTTTTTAGGAAAAGTGAAAGCGTTTTCAAATGATGATGGCCATGCTCTTATGTTTTACAAAGGTAAATTTTTTAAGAGTGAAGAGATGGAATCCACACATATAGAGAGCTGACAAGGGGGAAAAGGAATGGGAATCAGAACGGGCGAGCAATATATTCAGGCACTGAAGTCCAGAAAACCAGAAGTTTGGCTTAGTGGGCGTAAAGTGGAAGATTTATATAACGAAGATGTGTTTAAACAGCCGATTCATGAAATTGCAAAGCTGTATGATATGCAGTTTGATCCAGAATACCAGGATAAAATTACGCATGTATGTGAGGAGACGGGAGAGAGAGTCAACAACGCATTTCTTGTTCCAAGGTCTCAGGAAGATCTGATGGCCCGCAGTGCATTGTTTGAAGCTTTTGCAAAAGCCACATTCGGTTTGATGGGACGAACACCGGATTTCTTAAATGTTGTCATCACTTCCATGGCAAGCAATTCCTGGTTCCTTGATAAATATAATCCGGATTGGTCTTTGAATATACGAAACTATTATCGCCATGTCAGAGACAATGATCTGTTTTTAACACATGCGATTATCAATCCTCAGAATGATAGGAGCAAGGCATCTTATGAGCAGAAAGATATGTTTACTCATTTAGGAACTGTGAAGGAAACAAAAGAAGGGCTTGTTGTTCGAGGGGCAAAAATGCTTGCGACATTGGCTCCTATTACCGATGAAGTAATCATTTATTCGTTCCCTGGTTTCCAGCCTGGAGATGAGCGATATGCTTTAGCTTTTGCCATTCCGATAGATACTCCTGGTTTACGTATTATTTGCCGCGAACCAATGCAGGATGGAAAGCGTTCAGTGTTTGATCATCCCCTTGCTTCCAGATACGAAGAGATGGATGCAATCCTGGCATTTGATGATGTTCTGGTGCCATGGGATAGAGTGTTCATGTATAACAATGTGGAAGCAGCCAACTCTTTATATCCAATGACAGGTATTGCTCAACAGCCTGCGCATCAGTCTGGTGTAAGAGGTTATGTGAAATTGGCGTTTGCCACGGAGGTTGCGTGTAAAGTCGCTGATTCCATAGGGGTGGATGGATACCTTAACGTGCAGAATGATTTAGGAGAGCTTGTACAGGCAGTTGAAACCATCCGTGCACTTTTGCGTGTATCAGAATATGAATATGAAGTGACAAAGGATGGGGAATATCGTCCGGCACCTGCACCGCTTGAGACGATAAGAGGGTTACTGCCGAAAATGTATCCACGGGCGATAGAAGTGATGCAGATGATCGGTGCCGGCGGATTATTAATGTCACCGACTGGTGCTGATTTTGAAAATCCTGAATTGCGCCCTGACTTGGACAAATATTTTGGTGGCCGTGAAGGGGTATCCGCGGAAGAACGTGTTCGTCTTTTCAAATTGGCATGGGATCTATGCGGGGAGGCTTTTGGACAACGTCTCCTGCAATATGAGCGTTATTATACAGGCGATCCTATAAGAAAAAGAGCCATATTTTATAATCAATACAAACGCAAAAATAAATTTGAAATGGCAGAGAAGGCACTTAGAGATACGACAACTACGGAAAAAAACTTGATTTGAAATAGAGGGAAAAGGCGTTCCTTGTATAAGTATTAGAATATTACATATATTCTGACGTTCGTTGTAGAAAAAGGAGAGACGACATGATATCCTCTGTGCTGAAAGTTTCAAAGATTTTGGACTGCTTTACAGGGAATGAGCCGGTTTTGGGTAACCTGGAAATTGCAGAAAAGTTAGGGATGAATGTAAGTACTGTCCATCATATTGTCAGTACATTATGCCATGAAGGAATTCTCATCCAAGACAGTCGAAAAAAATATCGACTTGGCTGGAAATTATTAGAGTGGAGTAATCATGTGATGTACCAGCAGGAAATCTATAGTGAGGCTATTCCCATTGTGGAGGATCTTGTCCGTCAATATAACGGAACGGTTCATATTGGAATGTTCGATGCAGGCGAAGTGCGATTTGTCCTAAAGGTTTCTGCCAAGAATTCGGTTCCAGTCCCTACGTTTGTTGGGGCAAGAAAGCCTGCTTATTGTACAAGTACAGGGAAGATATTGTTGTCATTTAATCCCTCTTTCATTCAGCCGACTATTTCAAAAGGATTGTTGCAGCGTGCACCCAATACCATCACATGTGTGAAAAAGTTAAAGAAAGAGCTGGAAGAGATAAGAGAGCAAGGGTATGCGATTAGTAATAATGAAAATGAATTAGGTTTATATGGAATTGCTGCGCCGATTCATTCCTATACCGGTCAGACCGTTGCTGCGTTGAATATGGTTGGTCCCATTTCGTATATGCAAGGAGCACAAAAACGTTCAATTATCCAAAGCGTTCTTCGCACATCCCAGCAAATTTCAAAAGAGTTGGGTTATATTAGCACGATTTAATAGCGCTTACAAAATTTTAGGAGGAATGTAGAATGGCACTTAAAACGAGATCAATGAACATTATGCAAGTAATTGAGGATAATAAACATTTATTAAAGCCGCCTGTTAACAATAAGGTTCTTTGGGAGGACTCTGAGTTTATTGCCATGCTGCTTGGCGGCCCGAATAGAAGAAGAGATTTCCATGTGGATCCGTCTGATGAGTTCTTTTATCAAGTCAAAGGTGACTGCTATGTCGAGTGCATTAATGAGAATGGAGAACGTGAAGTGGTTACAGTGAAAGAAGGGGAAATGTTTATGCTTCCTGCAAATGTTCCGCATTCTCCTCATCGTGTGGCAGACACGTATGGGATTGTACTGGAAAGAAAGAGAGAAAAAGGCGAACTCGAGGACTTTGTTTGGTTCTGTGACAACTGTAATGAAGAAATGCACAGAGTTACCGTTCAGCTGACCAATATTGAAACACAAGTAAAAGGGGCCATCGAAGAGTTTAATGGAAGTGAGGAGCTTCGAACGTGTGACCATTGCGGCCATGTCATGCCAGAGGAAGTAGATGTGTGGAAATGCGAATAGACTTTCATACGCATATTATTCCTAAAGAATTCCCTGATTTTGCAGAAAAATATGGTGGAGACCGTTGGCCGACACTTCAGCAGACATGTACATGCGGAGCTAATATTATGGTGGCAGGAAAAGTGTTCCGGGAAGTAACGGATCAAGTCTGGTGCCCTCATAAGCGTATCCAGGATATGGACCGGGAAGGAGTGGACATTCAGGTTCTTTCTCCGATTCCTGTAACGTTTTCGTATTGGGCGGACAAAGATGCTGCGCTTGAAATGGCCAAACTTCAAAACGATTTTATCGCTGATACAGTAAAGGAATATCCAAATCGTTTTATTGGTTTAGGAACTGTGCCATTGCAGGACACTGTAACCGCCATACAAGAAATGGACCGTTGTATGCATGATTTGAAACTTTCGGGGATTGAAATCGGAACCAATGTGAATGGAGAGAATCTGGATTCTCCTCATTTAACGGAATTTTTTAAAATGGCCGAGGAGTGGAATGTCCCTTTGTTCATCCATCCGTGGGAGACGATGGCGAAGGAGCGTACGCCAAGACATAACTTTATGTACACGATAGGTATGCCAAGCGAGACTGCATTGGCAGCTGCAAGCTTAATATGGAGCGGGGTAATGGAGAAGTTTCCGAACCTGAAGATCTGTTTTGCTCATGGTGGAGGATCCTTTCCTTACATTTTGCCGCGTCTTGATAAAGGATGGGAAGTATGGCCTCACCTGCGTCTGACTACACATCCGCCGAGTCATTATGCCAAGAAATTCTATTTTGACTCTTTGAATTACGATTCGCATGCGATGAAGTATCTAATCGACCGTTTTGGCATCGATAAAGTGATAATGGGCTCTGACTATCCGTTCCTATTGCGTGAGATTCCGCCTGGAAAAGTAATAGATGAGATGGAAGAACTTTCAGAGCTGCATAAAAGCATGCTGTTAGGAAAGAACGCACTGGAATTTCTAAATATAAAGGAGACCGATTTTGACTATGGAACAAAAGCTGATGACTCCAGAGGAAAAACTGAAACAATTAGGACTTGAGTTGGCAGACGTTCGTCCAGCCGTCGGTAACTATGTGAGCCATGTCCGTGTTGGCAACCTGATATTTACTGCTGGCCAAGGCGTGGATCAATACCACGGGAAATTGGGCCGCGATTTTACTATTGAGGAAGGCTATCTTGCTTCACGCCAGTCCATGCTGAATCTATTAAGTGTTTTGAAACATGAATTAGGGGAACTTGGCAAGGTGAAAAAAGTAGTCAAAATGCTTGGCTTCGTAAATAGTACAGAAGATTTCACCGATCAACCGAAAGTAATCAATGGGGCTTCTGATCTGCTTGTGGAGGTGTTTGGTGAAAGAGGCAGGCATGCCCGGTCAGCGGTAGGTATGGCTCAGCTGCCGAACAATACGGCAATTGAAATTGAACTGATTGTTGAGATTGAAGAATAATCACTCCCTTTCCTCTTAGAGAGGGAGTCTTATTTTTTTAGAGAGGGTGGTTGGCTATGCAGGTAAAAGAATTGCGTGAAAATAAAATAAAACCGATAGATTGCAGGCATTTTATTGATGGCCAATATATAGATTCTATCAATTTAAAAACCTTCGAAAATATTAACCCGGCAACAGAAGAAGTGATAGGTAAAGTTGCAGAAGGTGGAAAAGAAGAAATTGACCGTGCTGTGAAAGCTGCAAAAAAAGCTTTGAAAGGTCCATGGAAGAAGTATACGACAAAACAGCGTTCAGATCTTTTAAGAAGAATTGGAGATGGCATTCTTGAGCGAAAAGAAGAATTGGCCGTGCTGGAAGCCTTAGATACGGGAAAACCTTATGAGCTGGCGCTTGAAATGGATATTACCCGTTCTGCTTATAATTTTTATTTCTTTGCAGATTTTCTTACGTCTATGGGGAACGAGTCCTACCAGCAAGATGATATTGCGCTTCATTATTCAATAAGAAGACCTGTAGGGGTAGTGGGAATGATCAATCCATGGAACCTGCCCCTTTTGCTATTAACCTGGAAACTGGCACCTTGTTTGGCTGCCGGAAACACTGCAGTCATGAAACCAGCGGAATGGTCGCCTATGACAGCGACTGTTCTCGCGGAAATTTGTAAAGAAGCCGGAGTGCCGGATGGCGTGGTAAACCTTGTTCATGGTTTTGGCGCTGATTCTGCCGGTTCTGCTTTAACAGAACACCCTGACGTTGATGCCATCACCTTTACAGGAGAAACTAAAACAGGTTCTGCCATAATGAAAGCAGCAGCACCAACGTTAAAGAAACTTTCCTATGAGCTTGGCGGGAAGAATCCAAATATTATTTTTGCAGACTCCAATCTGGATGAAGTGATAGAAACAACCCTGAAATCAAGTTTCATGAATCAAGGGGAAGTATGTCTCTGTGGATCCAGAATCTATGTGGAAAGCTCCATCTATGACAGCTTTTTGGAAAAGTTCCTTGCCAAAACGAAAGAGCTTAAAACTGGAGATCCGTTCGACAAGGAGACAAAAGTGGGTGCTGTTATCAGCAAAGAGCATTATGACCGTGTCCTTTCTTACATTGAAATTGCCAAAGAAGACGGGGGAACCATTTTAACGGGTGGAGGCCGTCCGGAAACAATGGAAAAAGGGTATTTTATCGAACCTACCATTGTTGTTGGACTGGATCGTCATGCAAGATGTGTCCGGGAAGAAATCTTTGGACCTGTCGTAACGGTTCTGCCTTTTGAGACAGAAGAAGAGGTGTTGGAACAGGCTAATGATACGCATTATGGTTTGGGAGCAACCATCTGGACGAATGATCTCCGTCGGGCCCACCGTGTTGCAAGAGAAATAGAAGCAGGTATCATCTGGATTAATACTTGGTACTTGAGAGATTTGCGCACACCATTCGGAGGAATGAAGCAGAGTGGGATCGGCCGGGAAGGCGGCATGCACAGCTTTGATTTTTACAGCGAATTGTCCAATGTCACAGTCAAGCTTTAAAGCAGAAAAGGAGTGACTAGCCTTGTCTATTGAAACGAAAGAACTCTCAGAGCTATTAATAAAAGCTGCAGAGTCAAGAAAGGGTATCTCCCCTTTGACTGATTTAAAACCAGGTCTAACCATTGAAGAGGCCTACGGGATCCAGCTGGATACAATAAAAATAAGACAGACAAACGGCGAGACGATAAGCGGAAAAAAAATTGGCCTTACCTCCCTGGCCATGCAGGAGCTTCTTGGGGTAAACGAACCGGATTATGGTCACCTTCTGCATAGCATGGAGGTGGAAAATACCGGTGTCATTGCACGAGAACAGCTGCTTCATCCAAAAGTGGAAGGAGAAATTGCTTTTATTTTAAAAAAGAATCTCATCGGACCAAACGTAACGGTCGAGGATGTTCTGAATGCAACCGAATATGTCGCCGCTGCTTTAGAAGTGGTAGACAGCCGTGTAGAGAACTGGAAAATCAAGCTTTGTGACACGGTAGCGGATAATGCTTCTTCGGGGCTATATGTATTGGGGGATAAAAAGTGTACTCCTTATGAGCTGGACCTTAAAGAAGAAAAGATGGAATTTTATAAGAATGATGAACTTGTTAATGAGGGGCTTGGAAAAGCGGCATTAGGAGATCCTGCTTTTTGTGTCGCCTGGCTTGCCAATAAATTGCATGACTTCGGCATCCATTTAAAAGCAAACGAAGTGATTTTATCCGGTGCTCTTTCGGCCGCGGTGGACGCGGCATCCGGAGACAAATTTGCTGCTAAATTTCATACGCTTGGTGAAGTGAAAGTGAATTTTCAGTAATTATTATGAAAATAGAAGAAGGGAGGATGAGCAGGTGAAAAAGATTAAGGTGGCAATAATCGGTTCAGGAAACATTGGAACAGACCTTATGCTGAAGCTGCACCGATCTAAATCTCTTGAGCTGACTGCCATGATAGGAATCGATCCGCAATCAGATGGTCTACGCCGCGCAAAGGCTTACGGTCATTCTATTATCATGAACGGAATAGATGGTTTTTTAGAAAAGCCAGATTTGGCGGATATCCTTTTTGATGCGACTTCCGCAAAAGCTCATTACAGGCATGCCAAGGCATTAAAAGATACAGGAAAACAATTACTAGATCTAACCCCTGCAGCAATCGGTCCTTTTGTGGTGCCGACTGTAAACTTAACAGAGCATATAGAGGAACCTGTCGTAAACATGATCACTTGTGGAGGTCAAGCTACGATTCCCATTGTTCATGCTGTAAATCAAGTATGCGGGGTGGAATATGCAGAGATTGTTGCCACGATAGCAAGCAGAAGTGCTGGACCGGGAACTCGTGCGAATATTGACGAATTCACCTCTACAACAGCACGTGCTATTGAAAAAGTTGGTGGTGCGAAAAAAGGAAAGGCTATTATCATCTTAAATCCGGCAGAGCCACCAATTATCATGCGTGATACGGTGTATTGCCAAGTGGAGAATCTTGCAGGAAACGAAGAAACTGTCATTCAATCTATTAAAAAGAGGGTCAAAGAAATACAAGAGTATGTACCGGGATATAGACTGCGAACAGATCCAATAGTGGAGGGCAATAAAATCAGTATTTTTATAGAAGTAGAGGGTGCGGGGGACTATCTTCCAAACTACGCAGGTAACTTGGATATTATGACGGCGGCTGCTGTAAAAGTGGCAGAAGAAAAAGCGTTGAGGATGATAGGGAGAAATGCTCGAGTAATGAAAACGACATAGATGGAAGGAGGATGAGAAGTTGGAACGTAGTATTTGGGTTACGGAGGTTGCGCTTCGAGACGGAAGTCATGCAATCAGTCATCAATTTACAGCAGATCAAGTAAGCAGAGTATCAAAAGCTCTGGATGAAGCAAATGTACCTGTCATTGAAGTAGCACATGGAGATGGGTTAGGTGGCTCGTCTCTGCAGTACGGTCTTTCCTTAACGAACGAAATGGACTTGATCAGTGCAGCAGTGGATGCAGTAACACATGCGAAAATCGCTGTCTTGCTTCTTCCTGGTATCGGTACAGTCCACCATCTAAAGGAAGCGGCAAGCAGAGGAGCACAAATCGCTCGAATTGCTACACATGTGACAGAAGCGGATGTTTCCAAACAGCATATTTCCTATGCGAAGGAGCTTGGATTAGAAGCGGTAGGTTTTCTGATGATGTCGCACATGGCACCAGTTGATAAGCTGTTAGAACAGGCTAGTCTAATGGAAAGCTATGGAGCGGATGTTGTCTATGTGGTGGATTCAGCGGGAGCCCTTTTACCTCATCAAGTAAAAGAAAGAATCCACTGCCTAAGGAATAGCTTAGATATCCCAATCGGGTTTCATGCCCATAACAATCTATCTCTGGCAATGGCCAATTCACTAGTCGCTATAGAACAAGGAGCTACCAGAATCGATGGAAGTGTCCGCTGTCTTGGAGCAGGGGCAGGAAACACACAGACAGAAGTACTCGTTTCGGTTCTGGACAGATTGAACATCCACACAGGAATCGATGTATATAAAATGATGGATGTGGCAGAAGAAGTAGTTGCGCCGATTCTTCAAAAGCCGCAAGAGATTACAAGAGAGAGTCTGCTTCTTGGATATGCGGGAGTCTACTCCAGCTTTTTAATCCATGCTAACAAAGCGGCTAAGCAATTTAATGTAGATGCAAAAGATATTTTAATAGAACTGGGAAAACGTAAAGTGGTAGGCGGTCAGGAAGATATGATTGTCGATATTGCAGCCGAGATGGCCAAGAGCAAGGTGAACGTATAGAGGAGGGAAACAAGTGGATTTACTACAAATAGCTAAGAAGGTAGCAGACCATCAACTGAATGGACAAGAGATGGATAAAATAACCCTCTCTCATCCTACTATGAATGTAGATCATGCCTATGAAATCCAGAAACTCAGTATGGAGCAAGCTATTCAAAACGGAGATCGGCTGATTGGCTGGAAAATGGGGCTTACAAGTAAAGCGAAACAGCTTTCCGTTGGAGTGGAGGAATCCATCTATGGGAGATTAACAGCTTCGATGGAACTTACAGAACCCACTTTACATATAGGAAACCTCATACATCCACGAGTGGAGCCGGAATTCGCGTTTGTTTTGAACAAAGAGCTCAAAGGGGAAAATATCACGGTTCGAGATGTATGGATGGCTACAGAATGCATTTTCCCGGCCATGGAAGTCATTGACAGCAGGTATCGGAACTTTTCCTTCACGTTAGAGGACGTGGTGGCAGATAATGCATCATCCTCCAAGTTTATATTAGGAAACCAGGCATTTTCCCCATACTTTACCTCATGGGATAAAGTGGGTGTGAACATGAGCAGAAACGGAGAGGTTGTCCAGTCCGGTGTAGGAGCAGCAGTATTGGATCATCCTGTAAAGTCCATTGTAGAACTTGTCAAAATGTTAAACAGAGAAGGACTTTCCGTTCAGCCGGGAATGGTTGTCTTAGCCGGTGGAATAACAGAAGCAATCAATGTGTACCAAGGGGATGTCATTGAAGTTCATTACGATGATTTGGGCACCTTAAAATTGCAAGTGGAGCTATAAGAGGAGGGCTTCCATGCCAATCGCGCATATTCATCTTTTAGAAGGAAGAAGTATCGAACAGAAACAAGAATTGATACAAAATGTTACCCAAGCTATCAGCAAAAGCCTTAAGGCTTCCCCTGAAAAGGTACGAGTACTATTAATTGAAATCCCTAAAGAAAACTGGGGAACAGCGGGAGTGACCAAGGCGCAAAGCGAGACTTAGAACAGCTTAGAGTTTGGAGGTCTTACTATTGCTAGTGCATAAAGCAGGAAATGTCCATTTACCGAAAGCCTTCGTAACGATTGGTGCCTTTGATGGGGTTCATCGCGGTCACCAAGCTCTGATAAGAGAAATCGTGCAACGGGGAAACACCTTAAATATCCCAAGTGTGGTGTATACCTTTGATCCACCACCAAGAGCTTATTTTCAAAATGCCCGCCTTCTTACTCCGATTCACGAAAAAGTAAGAAGGCTGCAAGGGACAGGAATAAACCATTGTATTATAGCATCTTTCAATGAAACATATCTGCAGCAAACTGCTGATCAATTTATCCATGAACTCCAACAATTGAATCCTGTAGAAATTGTAGTTGGTCATGATTTCCGTTTCGGTAAAAAACGCAGTGGTGATGTCTTACTTTTAAAAGAATGTTTTAAAGTGAGAATAATAGAACCCGTTTTTTGCTCCCATGGAAAGGTCATTTCCTCTACAAGAATTAGAGAATTAGTCAGCAATGGGGAAAACAAACAAGCTTTTTCATTACTAGGCTGGCCCGTTTAAGACGTGTAGTAAAAATGAGGGGGAGAACGATGAAAAGGATCAAAAGAAGTATATCCATACTAATGGTGATGTCACTGGTTTTAGTGTTGGCAGCTTGTGGAGGAGACGAAGCAAGTGGTAATGATTCCGATAAAACCTATTCCTTTAAATTAGCCCATATCACTCCAACCAATCACATGTGGCATCTTGCCGCTGAGAAGTTCGCGGAAGAACTGGAGAGCAAATCAGATGGAAGAATGAAAGTGGAAATCTATCCAGCAAGTCAATTAGGGACAGAAGCGGATATGGTACAGCAAATTGAAGCAGGTTCTGTAGACTTCGGTCTGATCACAGCGGCCTACATGAGTTCCCGTTCTCCATCTTTCGCTGCTTGGTTCATGCCTTATGCTTTTGAAGATATCAATGCTGCACATGAAGCGAGAACGTCTGATGTGGCAAAGAAAATCCTCGGTACTCTAGATGATCAGGGTCTTGTGGGATTAGATTACCTTTTTGCAGGTCAGCGTGTGATGCTGTTTAAGGATAAAGAAGTACTGTCACCTGAAGATATGTCCGGATTAAAACTGCGTGTAACACCAAGTCCGCCAATGCAGGATTTCTATCGCTCAGCAGGTGCATCACCAGAAGGACTGCCGCTTCCAGAGGTTTATGCAGCAGTTCAAACAGGGGTTATCGATGGTATGGATATGGACTTAGATGCAGCCATTACTAATAAGTATTATGAAGTAGTCCAATATGGGGCTGTAACCAACCACATGGTATGGCCTTCCGTTGCTATAGTAAACAAATCTATGTTTGAAGGTATGTCTGAAGCAGATCAAAAAATAGTACGTGATGCTCTAACGGTGGCAACCGACTTTGCAGTTTCCACGCGTTCTGCTCAGGAAGAAGAGTTCAGACAAGAGTTAAGTGATAACGGAATGAAAATCTATGATATTCCTGCAGAAGCTTTTGCAGATCAAATCGCTGAATTTGATGCTAAGTATAAAGAGGAAGATCCACTGATCAAAGAATTTATCGAAGCGTTCAGAAAATAAGAGAGAGTTGTATGGAAGGGGAGAAGATAGACCAATGATTAAACTAAGCGATGCACTTGCCAAAGTGGAGAAATTTTTAGGAGCCTTTTTAATGCTCTGTATGGCAGTCATCATCACGCTATCTGTTGCTTTCCGGTACTTCCTGAACTCCCCCTTATCTTGGGCAGGTGAAGTATCTATCTTTCTATTAATCTGGATCAGCTTTATCGGTGGCAGCTTGGGTCTTAAATACAAGACCCAGGCTTCTGTTACGATAATATTGGAATTTGTGTCTGCTGGAATAAGGAAAATTTTATTGATTATTGGGCATATATGTATGATTCTTTTCCTGGCTGTTGTTCTTTATTATAGCTATAATTGGATTTTCTCCTCCAATGTTGCGCTGCAGAAATCCAGTGCCATCCTATTGCCAATGTGGATTCCATTCAGCGCAGTACCGATAGGCCTGACATGTGCAGCCATCCATTTGCTGGCAAACTTCGTACAGGTTCTCCGAGAGGGTGAAGTGAAATGACCATTCTTGTGATACTCTTGTTTTTTGTGTTTTTATTAATTGGAATTCCGATTTCTATCGTATTGGGAATGACTACGGTATTATACTTTTTACTTGTCGGAAGCCCGGTACTGCTGCAATCCACCCCTATGCGTCTATTCTCAGGACTTGAAAACTTCGGTTTACTTGCTATTCCGCTGTTTATGCTTGCCGGGGAATTGATGAACAGCGGAGGGATAACAACAAGATTGGTAAAGTTTTCTAAAACGCTCATCGGTCATGTTCGTGGGGGATTGGCATATGTAACAGTCATTTCCAATATGTTTATAGCCTCCATTTTAGGTTCGGCCAATGCTCAAGCTGCAATGATGAGTAAAGTAATGGTGCCTGAAATGGAAAGGGAAGGATATACAAGGGAATTCTCTTCTGCGCTAACACTTGCCTCCTCCATAGTAGCCCCTATCATTCCTCCAAGTATGATTTTTATCATATACGGTACACTCTCTGGGACATCCATCGGTGGATTGTTTATGGCAGGAATTATTCCTGGAATCATGTATGGACTCGGCTTTATTGGACTGATCGCTTTCCTGGGTTACAAATATAGCTTTCCTAAAAGTGACCGTGCTTCCTTAAAAGAAATCCTAAGGCATGGATTGTACGTCATCCCTGCACTGACCGTTCCTTTTATCATCATCTTTGGCATACTAAGCGGAGCTTTCACTCCGACGGAATCTGCTGCAGTTGCTTGTTTCATTGCAGTGATTGTCGGGATGTTCCTCTACAAGGAACTAAAGCTAAAAGACATTCCAAAGCTCTTGATGAACACGGTAATCAGCACTGCGACTGTTACATTTTTAATTGCGATGGCAAACATATTCGGTTGGATGATTGCCTTTGAACAGATTCCTCAAATTGTAGCAAACGGAATGTTATCCTTGTCCGAAAATCCTTTCGTATTTTTGTTACTAGTTAACTTGATGCTTCTATTATTAGGAACGGTTTTAGATGGGATTGCGGCACTTATCATACTGATCCCGGTATTGATGCCCCTGGTGATTGCTTTTAATATTGATCCAATCCATTTCGGAGTTATCATTTGTATCAACCTTACCATTGGTTTATTGACTCCGCCCGTGGGTACAGGTCTTTTCGTTGTCTCCTCGATAGCTGAAGTGAAGATTGAAAGATTAATAAAAGCAACTACCCCGTTTTTACTAATGGCGATTTTCGTTCTACTAATTATTACGTACTGGGCAGATGCTGTTTTGTTCATTCCAAGATTATTAGGGTATTAATAATGACACTCGACTGGACCTGTTTGAGCAGGTTCAGTTTATTGGATTCTGGGCTTCTCGCTGCAGAGGTATGGCAGAGTTTTTTCAGATATCATTTTGAGGCTTAGCACTATGCATTGTGAAGGAGCATCGGGGCGGTTCTCTCGCTCCTCTTTATCATTTTTTATTGATTCATCACTATTAAACCAGCAGTCTTGGTTCGCGTGAATGGTATTTGATTTTCAGGCGAGAAAAATAAACGAGAAAATTACAATCTTCTAATTTTGTCGATTTCTACTGAGTTTTTTGTAGATATTTCTCAGGAAATTGTTGAATTATGAAAGTGAGGAATACGTCACCTGCATTTTATTAATAGTAATGGAACGCAAATTTCAAAAGATATATCGCTTGTTAATATCGCCATATTGGTTATTAGATAACGTGTGGAATTGTCTTTTGTTTAGGGAAAGCTCATGGACATTTCGATACTTCTCTTTTGTGGTAACGGTAACATCAAGTGATGATAGATCGGTAAAAGGTTTTCCGTATCGGCTAGCGCTATAGGTATCAGTTTGGGAGTCCTTTACTCTATATCGCTTGGCGATACGCGCTGCTTTTCCCAGTTCTCTATGTCAACCATTGCTCTATTCGAGCATGTTATCTCTTGAAAAGGGAGATTAACCAGCCCCAATTTCCATTGCGCTTATGTATCTCTTCTTCTAATCGTTTATTAAAATCATTTTGTGAAACCCATTCTTCTTTCTGTTCATCCCGCATTTTTTGTATTTCTTCCTGCAAAAGTTCCGTTCTTTGTCTTTCTTGTTCGAGTAAGTTTTCATAGTGGGCTTTTTGCTGCTCCGTCAGTTTCTCAATTTTAGTATTGGTCCGTTGCGCCGAATTTCCGATACTTGAACTTATCACATGATGATCCTGCTGAAGCTGGGCAACAGTTGTTTTGATATGGGACATATCGTTTTTAAGCTGGACGTTCATTTCCCGTGTCGCTGCAAGTTCATTAACTATATACTTGAAGATCTCTTTTAACTGATTCGGATCTTGCGGTAATGGTCTATCCGTATCGGGTACCGCTATTTCTGTTTCATTCATTTCTTCCAATCGTTCAAGTTGCTGTTCGACAATATCCCTCGCAGTAGTGTCCAAAGGCTTGTCCGTATCGCGTAACGCTACAAGCGCTGTGATGTCCGATTCCACAAAGATTCTCCGGTCTCCATCCTTCAAGAACTCATACCCATTACGCTCTAAAATCTGCCCATACTTTCGAACGGTGGGGGTTGCAATGCCCACCTCTTCTGCCACTTCCTTGGTGGAATAAGCACGTTCATTTGGTTTTATATCGTTTCGCATATCGCACCTCCTCTCATACAATATGAAGGTTTTTTATGATATTTGCAAGAGTCATATCGCTTAGGTTTATTCTTTTGAAGGAAGTGTAGCGAGGGGACGGTTCGCTGCTTTCTTCTCTATATCGCCTAGAGATGCGCGATATACCAGGTAAAAACCTACCCTTATCTGGCATCCTTTTTATTGAAGAGAAAGTCTAGACAGTCCTCCATTACGCTTTACAGTTCTGGGGTTGCAGTTCCACCGCCTCTGTCACTTCCTTAGATGAGTACGACAAGATTCATGCATCGGGAACCATCCCTGATGCTTTTCCAGAAAGGCCTAGTGCGGAAATTCACAGCGGTTTTTAACAAATCCATTTATAAAAAAATTTCAATTTCTTATCTTTGTGAAAATGGTATAATTATCCTAAAATTATTGGTAAGGATAGGTGAAATGCCATCGGAAGGAATAAGGTCACAAAGATAAACCCTAGTATAGTTTTGGAGTTTGTAAGGGAGCATCAGGACACGATTCTTCAGCTTGCTGCCGTTTTCGAGCACCGAGAGGAAGAGCAGTTGGAGCTGGCTGCTTCTGCTTGTGAACAGCTTTACATGAACCTCACGACTGAAACAGAAAAGAAAGCGTTACCGATAGAGGATTTGATGAAAGTAACGTTTACCTCCTGCATCATACAAGTAAAAAGGATTCGTATAGCCGGAACGCGTCATCACGATATTTTGCTGGAATTTGAGCCACAGCCTCCCTCAAACGGATCAGCAAATACTTCTCCTGCATCATGTTTGGAACTACCCCGTCTCAACACTCACCAAGATCCTACAGCAAGAAGAGCACATTGTATCTGACATCCTGTTATCAGCCAAAAAGGAAATGAATACGTTTCTCCTGGGGATGACAGACCTCTCAGAAGAGTGTTTATCGATGGACACCCTCAATGATTATGCAGAAGATCAAAAGGATAAAGCTAGCGTGGAGGATCACCTTGAATTCTGCCCAACCTGCAGGAAAGGATAGAAACCTGGAAAAATGCAGCTACCTTTCTACATAGTTTTTTTAAACCGGCGCTGCCTTTTGATGATTTTGCTGAGTTGGAAGCCCGCGTAAAGGGGCGATTCAAACCATATGAAAAAAAGAAAAAGAAGAAGGCTCTTTTGAAGCAGATCCTCTCATTGACAGCAATGATAGCCGCTTTTCTTACATTCATGACCTACCTGCCAGAGCTTACCCACATGAAAACCCTGGCAAGCAACTATGTGAAGCACGGTTCCTTCTACAACGTATGGGACGGGGGAACCTATGTGGCAAAGGATGCCGGAATTACGATAGAGATGACCGGGATGGATCTTACCGCCCTCTCTACTGCGCTTCACTTTACCATCCAATCAAACGAGAAGGAGCTCGTACCAGAATATACGGAAACCGGAGAACAGCTACTTGCAAAACCGGAGCTTATTTTTGTGAAAATAGGGGAAGAAGTCCATCCACTTCCGCATTCTATTCTTTCCACCAATGGAGAGAAGACAGAGGGGGCCATTTATTTCAACGTGGACCGGTTGGATGTAGAGGAAATCCCGGATGAGTTCATTCTTCAATTCCGAACAAGCAGGATCGGCGGCGTCTTTGGTTCATGGAGCTTGGATATTCCTGTTGCCTATGCGAAAGGAAGCAAGGAACAAAAGAAATATGCAAACGATCAACCATTCGTCTATGAAGATATCCTGGAGTTGGATATAAGTAACTTTTCCTCAACTGACACAAGCAGCCTTCTTGAAGTAAAAGTGGACTTTACGGGTGAGGAAAAGAATCGGATTGAAAAACACATTGAGGCATTGCGACAAGCATCAAATCATCCGATCGAGTACCCCCATCTCTATGCCGCATACCGGGTAGTGAATAAAGACGGGGAGGAAGTACTTCAAGCTGGTGTCCTCACTCCTTTTTCGTTTAGTGAAGAGATAGAAATGGACGCAAGCGCCATGCAAGCCCGGAATGCCTACCTTCCTTACATTGTGGAAGAAGACAGCAAAGAAATAATCCGACCATTGCGTGATGGGGAGAAGCTTTTTGTGGAGCTGAGTGAAGTAAGTTATTCAGAGCCTGTTTCGCTTGAAATCCCAATCAAGATGGAGGAACTGGAGAAAGCACCGGTGGGCCTGGAATTTAGCGGTACGAGTCTCGACTACCTGTCCGTGAAAATCTTAGAAGCCGATGGAAATAATCCGGAACGGTACAGCATCGTCCTTACAGGTACACAAGCTAAGGACGCCTTAATCAAACGATTTCATTGGTCAATGAGAGATCAAGGACCGCAATACCTCGAATACTATGCAGACTGGCATAACTATTACGAGGGAGAGAATTGGATGGAAGACAAGAATACGCTGATGAAATTGGAGATTCCGACAAATCAGGAAATCCCCGAAACCATTTGGGTAGACGCCTATTATGTCTCCAATCATTTAGTAGTGGATGGGTTGGAGAAGATTCCTTTGAATTAGGGGAAGGAAGCAAGGGGATGGTTCTCTGCTTCCCTAAACTATAAGAGGGACCCTTTTCACAAAGGATCCCTCGCAATTTGCCATTAGTCTAAACTTAAATGCTCACGCAATATTCCGGATACACGCGTACGTTCCTCATCCGGAACTTGGAAGTAGTAGATTCCATCAATAGTGGTACCGGAGCCTTCGATTTGCAGAACCTCGAGATCATGTCTTGCTTCTTTATAGTTCTGGGTAATGTCTATCATTTCATTGGACGACAGGTCCGTTTTCACATTCCCGCCGATTGCACCTAGAATGGAATCCATATTTGTCAGCCCGGAGAATGATGCTCCTTTGTTGATAACCGCATGCACTACCTGCTTCTGACGGTCCGCACGCCCGAAGTCACCGCGGGGATCCTGCTTACGCATTCTGACAAAGGAAAGAGCTTCCTCCCCATCCAAAGAGATATTTCCTTCAGCGAAGTTATATCCACTGGAGCTGAAGGCGAATTTATTGTTCACCTGAACTCCTCCGACGGCATCCACAATATCCTTGAAGCCCTGCATGTTGATTTTTACATAATAATCAATCGGGATATCGAGGAAATTTTCTACAGTAGGAATACTCATCTCTACTCCGCCAAAGGCATGAGCGTGATTGATTTTATCCTGCATCCCGCGTCCGATAATCTCTGTTCTCGTATCACGGGGAATGCTTACCATGTTCATCGACTCTGTCTTCGGGTTCACCGTTAACACAATCAAAGAATCAGAACGCCCTTTTTCAATATTACCCTCTTCTTTATCTATACCGATCAACAGAACAGAAAAAGGCTGTTGGTCCCCAAATTTGACCTTCCCATCACGTTTCTCCGAGAATTCCCGGTCAATCGGCTCATGCATCTTATTCAAAGCGCTATTAAGGTTGAAAAAAGTATAAGCAACAAAAGCCCCAACCAATAACAACAACACCGCAAGCACACTGAGCGAAACCTTCTGCCACTTCTTAAACCGTTTCTTATTTCTACCTACTCTAGTCATATATTGCAGCTTCCTTTTATTAGAATTTTTGTTGAATCTTATAAATTATATAGGAAGGAGAGAAAAGAGACAATTTTAATTTTGGGGGAAGCAAGGGGACGGATCTCTGCTTCCCTAAATTTATGCGAAAAGGGGTTACGTTTTAAAGTTTTCTACTTTAAAACGTAACCCCTTAATATACAATTGAGTTGCTTTTTTTTGAAGCAAATTATTTAGCATTTTTAAGTGCAAACGGGTCGTGGTACATGTCCACGCATGCCTATTAACACTTAGGGAAACTACACCCTACAATAATCAGTAAGATAAACAACACAACAATTAATAAGAAGCAGTTACCATGGGTTGGAGCAGGAGCAGGACAACCATATCCATAAGCAGGGGCAGTATAATGAGGCATAGGGGCTTCCATTGCACCAGCTACCATCTGTGGTGGTACTGGTACGTTTGGTGGTACATTTACCCCTGCCATCATATTAGGGGGAGCATTAACGTTAGCATACATATTCTCTTTACTTCCTTTCGGGTTAGGATAACTTATACTGCATTATACTCACCTATTCGGAAGATGAACCTGTCAACCCAATAAATGGGTGGGTGTCACGGTTTTCATGGAAGCGTGGGGGAGGTTCTCTGCTTCCCTTTTTGGAAGGTGATTAGATGCTAATATCCGTCCTTGGTTATGGTCGATGTGACAAACGTAGACAAGCGCAATTTCATACAACAAGGTTCTGTGAGAGATACGCAGCTTAAAAAATGTTGCTTATGGCAATATGTTTTTGAATGAAAGATAAGGCTTCATATACAAGTTATGAATAAATTCTTGTATATGAAGCCTTATTTTATTGCATTTGCATATTGAATTAACGCAACAGGAGAACACACCATTATCCTTTAAATGATAAACCTTCTTTTTCTAATAAAATTCTCATAGTTGGTAAGGAAGCTGGTCCAATACCATGGATTTTTAGAATTTCTTTTTCTGTATACGTTGAGAGTTTTTTCAAAGTATCAATCCCTTCGTGAACTAAGGCATTTCTAGCAGGTGAACTTAGTTTCGATAGGAAGCCACTTTCAGGTTTATTCTCTTTATCGCAAGTAGGGCAACTTGGGCAATCACTACTTTTGTAATACCTATGTCCTTTTTCACAAACCCTTAAACTTTTTTCAGCTTTCAAAATAACCACTCCTAATAATATCTATATCTTATTCCATTTTAATATATTATTTTTCTTTTCTCAGTTATAAAATCCAATAAAAGATCTGAATGGCCCTACTAAATAATCCTGCCCCGTTTGCACAATAAGCAATACATTCTAAGCGTGCAAAACAATTAGTCACTATACAATATTTCTCAGTTTAATAATACATAAAACTTCACAAACATACTGACGAAATATCCATAAATTTATTGCCGGAAACAAGCGCAATCCTTGACCGCTCGTAATGCTAGGTAAACGTAGGGGCTCATTCAAATCGGTTAGTGCTATATCGGTTTCCTTCATTTCATCTAATCGTTTTTGTTGCAGATTGACTAGATTTCTTGCAGTACTGTCGAGTGGCTTGTCTGTATCGAGTAACGCTACAAAGGAAGCAGAGAACCGTCCCGCTGCTTATCCTTGACTGGACACCAAACAGTGTCGTATAATTATGACACTGTTTGGTGTCCTATTTTATTAAAAGGGGGGAGTATTTTGAACCATACTTATCAGGAGCGTGACGTGTATGTGGCCATTGCAGATCCGACGAGACGTAAATTGATACGATTGCTGGCAGGGTCGGATGAGCTACCCCTATACGAACTGACTCCTCACTTTGAAATTGGTCGTACTGCTGTTTCGAAACATCTGGCAATCCTCAAAGAAGCCGATCTAGTAACGAACAGGAAGATAGGAAGAGAAACAAGGTATCGACTGAATGCAGCTCCCTTAAAAGAAGTCAAGGACTGGCTATCTTTTTATGAGGAGTTCTGGAATGAAAGAGCGAGTTTACTAAAAAACATTTTGGAGGAATAGAAAATGGCGAATTTATCATTGGATTTTCAATTTAAGAGTCCCATCCATAAGGTATGGAACGCCTTAACACATTCGGAGACGCTTGCACAATGGGTGATGGAGAATAATTTCAAACCGATCGTAGGATACAAATGTCAGTTCAGGAATGAGGCGATTGGTTTAATCGTAGAAAGTGAAGTGTTGCTCGTTGAAGAGCCTAATACACTATCCTACACATGGGTGGGTGGACCGATAGACACCATTGTCACCTGGACGCTAAAACAAGAGGGGGAAACAACCCACCTGCATCTTGAACATTCAGGGTTCGAAGCAGAGAATCAAGCGTTTAATGGAGCGAAATATGGCTGGGCAATGATGATTGATGAACTGAAGAAAATGGTAGCGGGAGAATAACTCTTTCCGACAGAATAGAAAGGGGATAGTGAAATGAGTTTCTTAAAAGATACGTTTGGAATTTTTAAGAAAAGTGAACTGACATTTTTCAAAAGAGAGGAAGAATTCGATGGTGTCTATACCTTTCTTTTCAAAAAAGAAAAAGATTTAACTTGGCATGCAGGGCAGCATGGTCTATTCACAATAAGCCACAAAAAGATCAAAAACGCTACACGGCCATTAACTGTCGCATCCACCTCAGATGAGGATGTAGTTAAAATTACAACTGGGATAGGCGTGAAGCCTAGTGAATTTAAAAAAGCTTTGCTGGAATTAGAAGAAGGTATGAAAATCAGTATGAATGGTCCTGTAGGAAGTTTTTACTTGAAAGATGACACCCCCAAGCTCTTCATAGCAGGTGGCATCGGGATTACACCATTTCGAGCAATGTTTAAACAAATGGAAGCAAAAGCCAACGGAGCTCCGAAACAAGTAAAACTACTATATCTGGATAGCGGGAAATCATATCTTTATAAAGATGAGTTTGATCAGAGTCCCTCAATGGATGTCACTTATCTTGCATCAAGGGATGAATTATATCTAGAAATGGATAAGTTTATTACCTCCAATAATAACAACGCATCCTATTTTATTGCAGGCTCGAAATCAATGGTGGACTCCATTACCAGCCATTTGAAAAGTAAAGGCATCTCAAAGCGTAATATCAAAAAGGATGCGTTTATGGGAATCAATTGAAGCTTGGAAAGGAAGCAGAGGGAACGGTCCTTACAGGTGCAATCGGAATTTTTGCGCGACAGAGGGCACAACTAGTGGGTAAATCTAGTTGTGCCTTTTGTTGTGGAAAAGAAGCAGAGAACCGTCCCGCCGCTTCCCCAGCCACCCTCAAAAAGAAACAGTCGGTTCAAGCACAGTCAAGGTATTATTAATCGTATTCAAATTAACGGAAGCTCCTATCGGAATCGCCGCCTTAAACCTGCCATGCCCTGTAGCAAGGTTGACCATTAGAGGTTTGCCTAAGGGGACAAGCCATTGATTAATTAGATCTGCATACGTGTCGTTATAGGATACTGGACATTCCGTACATTCTCCCATGATAATCCCAAGGCAATCATTGAATTTACCCGCCATTGAAAGTTGAGCCAAGTACCGGTAGATCATATTAGTAGGCGAATGGGTTTCTTCCAGGAAAAGGACTTTTCCTTTTGTATCAATTTCAAAGGGAGTACCAAACGTATTGACTATTGATGTCATATTCCCCCCTACGATGGGACCCGTAACATTTCCAGGAACGACGCTCATCAGCGGCATCTCCGGTGGATTACGAATGATCCGAGGGGAAGTCAATGTGGAGGTTGCTTCAAAAAATTGATTGAAATTATAAGCAGGAGTTGCCATCTGAAAATCAATAAGCATTAAGCTATGGAAGGCAATAAGATTACTAAACTGAAACAAGCTGTTTAGTAGTACTGTAATGTCACTATAACCAGATATAATTTTGGGATTCTCCCTGATAATATCAAAATCCAGATAGGGAAGAATGGTCTGCACACCTGTGCCTCCTCGTGTCGGGAGGATCATCTTGACACGAGGATCTTGAAACATATTCATGACATCTTCGGCTCTTTGTTCTGCAGGTGCCGCCACGATACCATCATAAGCATACACATTCCTGCCAAAAACAATATTAAATCCCATATCCCTCAAAGTTTGCGCCCTAGTATTAATAATCGTTGCATCAAGAGGACTTCCCGGAGTAACTAGTCCAATCGTGTCTCCCCTTTGCAGCACCGGTGGTCTTATGGCCATATTTTTCTCTCCTAAATGAATAATAAGTGACTATCGTAAACGAATTCTCATTATTAATAAGTATATGAGAGGAAATTTATTTGAGAAGTGAAAGGTGCCGGTGTAGAGAAAAGGTAAGCGCTGCCTACCGTGGAGTATGGACAAAGTTTATAAAAGAGATTTGATTAGTAGAGTTAGTAGGCTAATGATATCGGAATAGAGGAGTTTTTTGCACCGAAAGGATTAATAATAAGTTGCAATATTCTAAAAAGTTAATCTTTTTTACGAGAAAGCGTTTACAAAATTATTCGTATCATTTAACATACTTATTAAGGTCACTAGAAAAAGTGAGTGCAGAGTTTTCTTGTCATAATGCATCACATTATGAGATTAAATGACTTTTTACATAAATTATACGAAAATTACGATCAAAAGAGTGGAAACTAAGTAACTATAACATGGAGATTGCTATCTATCACCCAACTTAATAAAGTCACTGGAGAAAGTAAGTTCAGTATGAGAAAAGAGGTCGTGTAATGACGCAAAGAAAGAGAACAGGAGATTTGAGATTTATTCAAGAATTAAATCGCTCCATTATTTTGGATACGATTCGAAAGAATGGGCCGGTTTCAAGAAGTGAAGTTGCCAAAATAATCGATGTTAGTCCTACGACGGTTACCTCTGCGGTTGCAGAATTAATTAATGAAGGTCTTGTATATGAGGATGGTGTTGGAAATTCAAATGGTGGAAGAAAGCCGGTTTTGCTCCGTTTTAATCCTAGTGCACATTCCATTATAGGTGTATCGATTACTAATTCATTTATTAAAATCGCAGACATGAACCTGGAAGGAAAGATTATAAGAAAAGAAGTACATCCAACTAATCAATACCAGGGATGTGATATCATTCAACTCATTTTAGATAAGGTGCATCTGTTTCTATCAAGCAAACTGGATATAATGAATTGCCAAGGGATTTCCATTATCACACCAGGTATTGTCGATGCGGAGAAAGGAGTGATCACCTACAACTCCAAACTCAATCTTTACGACATTCCCTTAAAAGAATTAATGGAAGAAAGAACGAATTTGCCCACTTTTGTGGATAATGACGCTAACGCCTATGTATTGGCGGAAAACTATTTCGGTTTATTTAGTAAATTTAATGACCTGATCTATATCACAATAGGTGAAGGCGTTGGTTCTGGATTGATGGTTAATGGCTCCATTTATCGGGGGTATCGCGGCAGTTCTGGAGAACTTGGTCATACGTCCGTCGTACCTGGTGGCATGAAATGTGAATGTGGAAACAAAGGGTGTCTAGAAAATTATGTGAACTGGCCAGCGATATACTCAAAGATTGTCTCCGCAATTATGACCAAAGGCCGTGATACAAAGATTAAAGATATGGTGTCTAACGATCTAAATAAAATTAAACCGTACATCTTTGTACAAGCAGTTAATCAAGGAGATGATTTGGCTCTGGAAATTATGGAGGATGTCATCAATCATTTAGCTGTTGCTATTACGAATACGATGCACTTTTTCAATCCAGAGGTAATTATTTTAAGTGGAGATATTATCCAGGATAACCCGCTATTTTTAAAGATTCTTCAAGAACAGGTTACACAGAAAGTTATAACAGTGTTAAAAAATGAAGTGAATATTCATAGCACCTCTCTTGGTTCAGAGTTCGAGATATTGGGTGCAGCAGCGGTATTACTCCACTGGAAGTTTAAATTTCAAATAAATTAGGATATTTACAATGAGAGTTTATGAATGTAAGGAGGTGAGAATCTGTGCGAAGAATTCAGAATAGTTAAAATATTTCGCGCAGACACCTAAGATGATCATTCGGGAATGTAAGGTAATATCGAAATGAAAGAGTAATAGTCTAATCAACTAATAGGGGGAAAAATGATGAAAAAGCTGATTTGTTTTAATGTGTTAGTGTTAATGCTCGTACTCTTAGCAGCATGCAGCTCCGGCACTGGAGGAAACAAGCAGACAATTGAAGTTGCTTTATGGGATGAAAATACAAAAGAAGCAGTAAACGCTTCCATAAAAGCATTTAATGAGAAACACCCAGACGTTAAAGTGAATGTAACGTACACCCCATGGGCTGACTATTGGACAAAATTAAAAACAAGTCTTGGCGGAGGGAGTGGGCCAGATGTCTTCTGGATGAACGGACCTAATTTTTATCAGTATTCTACCCAAGGTTTAATAAAAAATTTAGAACCGTTTATTGAGGATGATAGTAATTTTTCAAAAGACATTTATTTTCCTGCAGTCGTGGACCTTTACTCATTGGAAGGTGACTTGTATGCAGCACCGTACTTTGTAGATGCGGTTGGTCTTTACTACAATAAGAAACTATTTGATGACGCGGGATTAGAATATCCGAATGAATCATGGACATGGGAAGATATTGAAGAAGTCGGAATGAAGTTAACAGACCCTGAAAATGGTGTTTATGGGTATGTAGCACATACCGTACAAAGTCAGTCCGGCTACTATAACTTAATGCATCAAGCCGGTGGATACATTATAAGTGATGACAAAACAAAGTCCGGTTTTAACACACCAGAAGCAAAAGAGGCATTTAACTTTATCCAGAACTTAATTGATAAAGGGATCTCCCCATCTACTCAAACCCAAATTGAATCAAAACCGGAACAGATGTTTATGTCTGGAAAAGTGGCGATGTTACCAAGAATCTCGGTTAGTGCGGCAGAATTAGAAGGAGAACTGGGAGAGCAATTGGGAGTTGCTCCACTGCCAAAAGGAAAGCAAGAGGCATCTATTGTACATGGAATTGGATGGGCAATGAATGAAAAAACAAAAGATCAAGATCTGGCATGGGAATTAATTAAAAGCTTGGCAAACGAAGATGGAAACAGAGTTATAGCAGAATCAGGATTCTCTATTCCGGCCATAAAAGGCATGAGTGATGTTTGGAAAGAATCTCTTCCTTCCCTGGATTTACAAATATTTATTGATGCTCAAGAAACTGGGGTTGCCTATCCTGTATCAAAGCGCACTGCGGAGTGGCAAGATGTAGAGACAGCGGAGATCCAACGCGCATTTTTAGGACTACAGACGATTGATGAGGCATTGGAGAAGATAGGAACAAAAATGGATGAGATTTTGGAAGCGGAACAAAGTGATTGATGAAAAGAGGACCTAACCACTATTGTACTGCTAACAGAAAGGAGTTGAGGGTATGAATACTGCAGTTACGCCTAAAAGAAGTAAAGCTGCTGTGGTGGTGAAAAGTAAAAAGACACCAAGGCAAAAGGAAGCGTTTTGGGCATATTTATTTATCGCTCCCACGGTTCTAGGTCTTTTCGTATTCTACATGTTTCCGGCAATCGTATCGTTCGGTCTATCCTTTACAAAATGGAACGGTATTAGTACACCGGAATACGTTGGCCTAGCAAATATCCTTGCGTTAATTCAGGACCCATCCATTATTCGGACCATTATCAATACGGCAGTGTTTACCGTAGTGTCTGTCCCGCTGTCCGTTGTTTTGGCAATGCTGATTTCCCTGATGCTTAATCAGAAAATAAAAGGGATGATTGTTTACCGAACGCTTTACTTTCTGCCGGTTGTAACGATGCCGGTAGCGGTTGGGATGGTTTGGAAATGGCTTTACAATACAGAGTATGGATTAATCAACTATATCTTAGGGGCATTTGGACTTCCACAGCCCTCCTGGTTGTTTAATCCGAATATTGCCTTGATATCTGTGATTCTCGTATATGTATGGATGACGGTAGGGAATAATGTCATCTTACTCCTAGCAGGTCTGCAAGGTATATCAAAAACCTACTATGAGGCTGCCCAAATTGATGGAGCTACAAAAATAAAGCAATTTTTCAAAATTACCTTACCTCTTATAACACCGACGCTTTTCTTCGTTTTTATAACCGGAATGATTAGTTCCCTGCAGGTGTTTGATTTGATTTTCATCATGATAGGCGACAGCAATGCCTTGCTCGAACCTTTAAGAACCATCGTTTATGGCGTATACGAATCAGGCTTCAAATATTCACAGATGGGAATGGCCTCAGCGCAAGCTTTCCTGCTGTTTCTTGCAATTTTAACCGTCACCATTATGCAATTCGTTTTTCAGAAAAAGTGGGTTCACTATGACGGTTAAACAAGGAGTGTTAGATCGATGAAATTAAAAATAGGTAATCATGTCTTACTCATTATTGGAGCTTTTTTAATGATCGTGCCGTTTCTATGGATGGTATCCACTTCTCTTAAGACATATGGGGAATCAGTGCAAGTACCACCATCTATCCTTCCTGCTGACTGGAAGTTCGAAAATTATAAGGAAGTATTTGCAAGCGTTGATTTCTTGAAATACTACTACAACACGATCGCCTTAACGTTAGGAAGAACCTTGGTGCAATTGTTTTTGTGCTCGCTGGCTGCATTTGCATTCGCTCGCTTGCGATTTCCAGGAAAGAACATTATTTTCATCGCAATCCTTTCCGTGCTAATGGTTCCGGCACAAGTTATCCTAATTCCTAACTACGCTATCATGACACAGCTTGGTTGGATTGACACCTTCTACGCTTTGATCGTTCCCGGAATGTTTAGTGCCTTTGGAGTCTTCCTCCTGCGACAGTTTTTTATGGGAATTCCAAAGGAACTGGACGAAGCCGCTATGATGGATGGATGTTCTTTCTTTGGTGTTTACTGGCGGGTCATTCTCCCAAATGCTACACCGGCACTGATGGCATTAGGGATATTTACCATTCTTGCATCATGGAATGATTTCTTATGGCCGCTTGTTATGACCAATTCAGAAAACATGAGAGTGTTATCCGTAGGAATTGCAGCATTTCAAGGGCAATATTCGACCAATTATCCCTTATTGATGGCTGGAGCTGTCATGTCGACGATTCCCATGCTCATCATGTTTATCTTTTTACAAAAGCATCTTATAACTGGTATCGCATTACAAGGGGTCAGAAGGTAAGTGTGCACGTCTTCACGAATTTTTCAAGGTTTTAGGAGGAAATGAAATGGCCATTCTACAGGATTTAGCAATCGGTTTGGATTTAGGAGGCACTAAAATACTAGCAGCTCTTATCTCCAGGGACGGCGAAATAATCAGCGAAACAGAAAGTGAAACTTCCAAACAAAGTAAGGAAGATGTATCGAATTCTATTCTTAACACAATAAATAGATTGCTAGAAAATGATTGGGTTGATAGAAATCGAATTAAAGGCATAGGTATTGCATCTGCAGGCATTATTGACTCGAAACAAAACGTCATTAAATTTGCCAACAATTTGGGGTTAGAAAACTTCCAAATTGGCTCTTTACTCGAACGGCACTATCAGCTTCCAATTAAATTATGTAACGATGCGAATGCTGCAGCGATTGCCGAATGGATCTGGGGGCCAGGAAGAGGCAAGGAAAACCTAATCTATATTACTGTAAGTACAGGAATTGGTGCAGGGATTATAAGTAATGGGAGTTTAGTGACCGGTATACACGATAGTGCAGGAGAATTTGGTCATACGTCTATTATGCATCAAGGCGTTCTCTGCAAATGTGGGAACCGAGGATGCTTAGAAAGATATGCTTCAGGAACAGCGATTGTAAATAATGCCTATCAGCGATTAGCAGCTGGGGAAAAAAGCGTTTTACAAAAGTTGCTGAATGAAGGCACTGAAATTACCAATAAACAGATTGCGGCAGCGGCTGCAGAGGGAGATGTTTTTTCTATCAACCTATTAAAGGAGGTAGGGGGATTTCTCGGAACAGGGGTTAACAATTTAATCCATCTATTCAATACAGAAGTAATTGTCTTTGGTGGTGGAGTAATGAATATGTCGCCATTTATTTTACCCTCTATCAAAGAAACGGTAAGGGAAAACGGGATATTCCATATGGCAAAAGATGTGGCTATTGAAATGACGACTTTAGGAAAAAGGGGAGGGGTAATGGGGGCTTCCGGTCTATTTTTCACGAATGAAGCAACTGAAGATGAACTAGCACTTAATCATGAAAAATAAGCAAAACGAAAAGGAGAGTTGAATGTGATAAATACACTAGTTATTGGTGCAGGAACGATGGGTAGTGTCCATGCGGACGCTTACAGGAAGTTAGAGAACGTGAATTTAGTAGGAATTGTTGATGCTGATTTTGCAAGGGCTTCCCAGTTGGCAGAAAAAGTGGGAACAAAGGCATTTCAAACGTATGAAGAAGCGGCAGCAGGGCTGGAGGCTATTGACGCAGTATCCATTTGCGTACCAACACCGCTTCACAAAGGGTATCTCAAGAAAGCGGCGGATGACGGCAAGCATGTTATTTGTGAAAAGCCCCTTGCCAGAACATTATCCGATGCTAGAGAGATGATCACGTATTGTAAAAATAAAGGAGTAAAGCTTTTCGTCGGACATGTTGTGCGTTTCTTCCCGGAATACGTAAAAGCCAAAAAGCTGTTGGATGCGGATAAAATAGGAAGTCCGGCTGTTATCCGAACTACGAGAGGCGGAGCTTTTCCGAATGCTTCTAATGATTGGTACGCGGATTTTAATACTAGTGGCGGTTTAGTGTTGGACCTACTTATCCATGACTTTGACTATTTGAGATGGTGCTTTGGGGAAGTGGAGCGTGTGTATGCAAAAAGCAGTAAAGGGAGGGTAATCTCGAAAACGGAGTATGCATTAGTTACCTTGCGCTTTAAAAGTGGTGTGATTGCACATGTAGAGGGAACATGGGCTCATCAAAAATTTTCTACAAAATTTGAATTTGCAGGGAAAGATGGCATTATTGAATTTGATAGTTCGAAGATTGGCCCTGTAATAACAAGTCGAAAACAAAGCGGGGGAGCTGGAGGAGTGATGGTTCCTGAAAGCCCGCTCAAAGATAGCCCTTATTTAACAGAGTTGCAACACTTTATCCAATGTATCCATACCGGTGAGGAGCCAATTGTCTCGGCAGAGGATGCTTATAAAGCGATGGAAATATCGATGGCTGCTTTAGAATCAATCGAAACTGGAAAAGCAATTGTCTTAGATGAAAATAAAGTGAAGGAGGCTACCCAATGAAAGTCGGAATTATAAGTTTTGCTCACGGTCACGCGTATGCCTATGCGAACGCGTTAACTCAGCTAGGGGGAGTGGAGCTGGTTGGGATTGCAGATGAGGATAAGGAACGAGGCGAGAAGGTAGCTGCTCAATTTAACACGAAGCACTACATTGACTATGAAACGTTACTGGACCAGCCTATCGAAGCCGTTGTCATCACTTCTGAAAATAGTAATCACCATCAGCATGTACTCGCTGCAGCTAAAAAAGGAAAGCACATTCTTTGTGAAAAGCCGATTGCCTCCACTACAGAAGCTGCTGAAGAGATGATTGCAGTCTGTAAGGAAAACAACGTCCTATTGCAAACAGCGTTTCCAGTTCGCTTCAGTACTCCGGTTATAAAGGCAAAGAAAATAATCGAAAGTGGCGATCTCGGTAATATCATTGCCATTAAAGGTACAAACCGCGGGACAAATCCTGGTGGCTGGTTTGTAGATCGATCAAAATCTGGCGGTGGAGCGGTTATTGATCATACGGTTCATGTGGTAGATATTCTTCGCTGGTACTTGGGAGCGGAGGTAAAAGAAGTATATGCTGAAATCGGCAACCTAACCTCAGACTACAATATTGACGATTGCGGAATTCTTACGATGGAATTTGATAATAATGTCTTTGCAACACTCGATTGTAGTTGGTCGCGTAATGCCAACTATCCAACATGGGGCGATGTTACATTAGAAATAGTAGCTACAAATGGCACATTAACTGTGGATGCCTTTGCCCAGAAGGTAGATGTCTATAGCAACAATGGAGCGCAATGGGATTACTGGGGCGACAACATGAACGATGATCTTGTAGCAGATTTCATCACAAGTGTTCGAGAGGGGAAAAGTCCTTCTATCACTGGGGAAGATGGATTAAGGGCACTTGAAGTAGCCATTGCAGCCTACCAGTCCGCTGAAAAGAAAGAACCAATTGCGATTGCATAATTAAAAGGGGACCTATGTTATGGTCTCCTATTTTTAAAGAATTTAAGGGGCGAAGACTATATGTTAAAAGGAATTAACCAATGGTGCTATCCGGAAGGAACTCCGCTGGAAAAAGTTTTTGAATACAGTCGTGATGCAGGATTTGATGCTGTTGAGCTGAACGTAAATCCTGAAGGTGGTATTGGCTTGACAATGAATACCACAATAGGAGAGGCCAAGAAGATTGTGGAACTTGCTTCTTCCTACAAGCTGCAAATAAGAAGTATTTCCACAGGTCTTTTATGGGAGAGCACTCTTGCCGATCCGTCTACAAGAGTACGAGAACACGGAAGAACAGTGGTAGAAAAGCAAATTGAATTAGCAGCAGCAATGGGAATCGACACCATCCTTGTCGTCCCTGGAATGGTAAGTGAAGTTATTTCCTATAAGGACTGCTATGAACGCAGCCAGGATGAGTTGAGAAAAATCCTCCCCCTCGCGGAAAAATATTCTGTTTGTATCGGTATCGAAAATGTATGGAATAAGTTTTTATTATCGCCACTCGAAATGGCGAGGTATATTGACGAATTGGAATCAGAAAATGTAGGAGCATATTTTGATGTTGGAAATGTCCTGCAGTTTGGCTATCCAGAACAATGGATTCGTATATTAGGTGACCGAATCAAGAAAGTGCATGTGAAAGATTTTCGTAATGCTGTAGGGAATATAAAAGGATTCGTTCCCTTATTAGCCGGTGATGTCAACTGGAAAAAAGTTTACGAAGCACTAGTAGAAATAGGTTATGATGACACACTTACCGCAGAGCTTAGCCCATATGCCATTGATCCGAGGATACTAGCCATAGATACAGCACGCCATTTGGAGATGATTATGGGGCAAGAGTGACAGGGGTCCTGGCCCCTGTTCGTATAATTTTTACTAGTATATCTAATCCCAGTAATTTATTCTCTAATGATACTTCAAGCTGGTGGGATTTAGGAAAAATTTAAAAGACTATCGAATTAGTTATTCAAGAATAAAAAATATCCGAAACGTAGACATGTCGATTTAGGAAATCATTTAATAAATCCCTAGTTAAAAGGATTTGAAGTCCCGGTTAATCAAACGTTTGTTTAAAATGCACTCCAAAAAAGATTTCTCAATATAGGTTCAGGGAAGACAGGTCCCTTTGAGAAATGATTAGACGCAATCCTTTACGAATCGGATTGTATAGAGAAAAAGCCATGCGAAGTTGTATTCCGCATGGCTTTTTCTTAATGTACAAGATTAATTCGTGTTCAAACTTTTTCCGTTTGTACCATATGAACATTTCCCCAGTTCAAGGTGAGGAACCGAGGTGACGGTTCTATGCTCCTTTCAAAATCAGTAACTCTACTAGCTACTATACAGCCTAATGTGCGGCAAACTCGCCCCTCCCTAGCTGAATCATTAAAATAATAGTTGAAAATGATAATCGTTATCAACTATAATGATAGAAAATAAGCAGAGGAGGAACTAATTATGTTTATTCAATTAAAGACGATTAGCGTCAAAGAAGGCCATGCAGAGAAAATGATCGAGCGCTTTGCAGGAGAAGGAATCATTGAGGAGCAGCCTGGATTTCTTGATATGAATGTCTTAAAGAAAAAGCAACGCAGTGGTGATGAAGAAGTAATCGTCATGATCCGCTGGGAATCAGAAGAAGCCTGGAAAGCATGGGAAACCAGCGAAGTACACCTTGCCGGGCATCGTGCGAATCGAGGCGTGCCAAAGCCTGAATTTATTTTGGAAAGCCGTCAGGATGTATATCATGTACTGGGCCAAAAGCAATACCGGGAGCCTGCTGAAATGAAATAGTGCTGAAATGCCCATTCATCAAGGGATTTTTGAATGGGCATTTTTATTGCTTTTACAGGTTCATTGCTTTCTATCAAACTTTCATTCCTGCACCTTTCCGAGTGAGGAGCATGAAGATCAGGTAGGGTGCACCGATGACGGAGATGACGATTCCGACCGGAATATCAGCAGGAGCCAGCAGGTTTTTGCCGATCATGTCTGCAAGGAGCACGAGGAAGGCTCCGATTAACGCTGATAATGGCAGGCTGATAAAGTAATTCGGGCCGCACAGACGCCGGGCAAGATGGGGAGCGAGCAGCCCGATAAATGCGATTCCGCCACCGACAGCGACACATGCTCCTGCAAGTGCTGCAGACAGACAAAGGAGTATTCGTCGTTCAGCCTCTACTTTTAAGCCAAGTGCGATGGGAACTTCCTGCTTGAATTGCATAAGGTTCATTGTTCTTGCCTTTAAAAACGCTGCTGGAATAAGAATCAGGATCCATGGCAGCAATGCCCATACATAAGGCCATTGCGTTCCCCAGATGCTTCCTGTCAGCCAAATGGCTGCTTGCTGGAAATCCTTTGGATCCATTTTCAGCTGCAGAATCATCAATAGCGCACCGCATAAAGCATTAAATCCCAGTCCGACAAGGAGAAGCCTTTCCGGATCGATCCCGCCCTTCCATGAAAACCGGTAGATCAGGCCTGCAACGGCTAGAGCCCCGATAAAGGCGAAGACAGGAAGGAAAAAAGGTTCAGAGAGCAGGCTTCCGTTGGACTTTCCAAAAAGATAGATCGAACAGACAACGGCTAACCCTGCACCGGCATTTATGCCAAGAATCCCCGGGTCAGCAAGGGAATTCCTTGATAGCCCTTGAAGAATGCTGCCGGAGAGAGCAAGCCCTGCTCCAATCAGCATCGCAATCACCATTCTTGGCAATCTCAGTTGAAATAGAACGAGCTCCTGCCTCGGGGTGCCGTTTCCTGAAAGAGTGGCAACTATTTCTGTAAAACTGATCGGCATCACACCGGTCGACAGGCTCCATACGAAAGTTGCCAGAATGAGCAAGACAAAGCCAGCCATCCAGTTTTTGGAACGGCTCAAAGCTTGCAACCAATCCATTACATATACCCCCTTTTCCTACGGGACAAATATAAGAAAAATGGAACACCAATCAAGGCTGTAACAGCACTGACCGGCGTTTCAAAGGGCGGATTGATCATCCGCGCCCCGATATCGGCGATGATCAGGAGAAGGGCACCAGCAATGGCACTTAACGGAATGAGCCGACGATAATCTGAGCCAACCAAAAGCCTGACCATATGAGGAACGACCAAGCCAATAAAGCCGATGGCACCCGCAATGGAGACTGCTGCGCCGGATAATAGGATTACGGCGATAAGTCCGATCCAGCGGACTTTTTGGTGAGATTGACCAAGCCCTGCAGCCACTTCTTCCCCTAATGACAATATAGTCAGCGACCGGCTGATCCAAAGGGACAGAATCAGGCCTACAATAACTGCGGGAAGCAGAATAAAGACATGCTGCCATTTTGTCCCTGATAATCCGCCGGCAAACCAAAAACTCAAATCCTGGGCCACTTGGAAATACAGGGCGATGCCAGTGGAAAGGGCACTGAATAACGTGCTTAATGCTGCACCTGCCAGCGTCAAAGTGACAGGTGAAATCCTTTCTTTTGAAAGCATGGAAAAAGAGAGTACCAGCACGGCACCAAGCGCAGAGCCTGCAAACGACCAGAGCAGCAGAATCCAATAGGATCCGCTTGAAATGAAGGCAAGCGCAATGGCGATGGCAAGCCCGGCACCATGTGTGATGCCGATGATGGAAGGATCGGCAAGCGGGTTGCGTGTGATTCCCTGCATAATGGTACCAGCTACTGCAAGGGCGGCGCCGATTAGTGCCGCAGTCAATGCGCGTGGGAGGCGGACTTCCCTGATAAGCTGATGTTCTATTTGCCCTTCTTGAAAAGTGACAAAGGAATCCAGGACAACAGAAGGGGGAATCCAGATTGCCCCAAGTCCGATAGATACAAGCAAGCCGAGAAATACCAGTACTAAGCCGGCCAAGCCTAACCCTATTAATTTTTGGTGAACAGGCTGCAATGGTTCGCTTATGTCAGCAGCAGTTCTGGCCATGAAGATCAGTCCTTTTCTATGTATTTTTAGTTGAAAATGATAATCGTTATCGTTTGATGCGGACGTTATTAATCTACTATCCTTTCACAGCTTTTGTCAATTAGTATTTCAGGAAAAAGAAGGGAGTGCCTATATGCTGAACAATCATCCTATTGATATCTATAAAACTGCAAGAATAAACTTGCGCGAGGGCCAACCTGAAGGCATCAATGAAGAGAGTAGTCATTACAATATACTTTATGTTTCAGCAGGTAAAGGGACCTTAGCTAGCGGGGACCAGCAGATAAAGGCAGAGGAGGGAAAAAGCTACTTTCTCCTGGATGCCGGCAAGCTCACAACAGTCGCTTCAACCCTTTTGTCCGTTTATATACTTTCATGGCCAAAAGAAGGTGACATGCTTTCTGGGTTCCTAACAGGTCGGCTTGCTGAGCAGGCACCTGTAAAGATGGTCCCCCTATGGGAGGAATTGCGGAAAAGGAATAAAGAAAAATCCATATCGGCAAAGTGCAGATTTCAATCCCTGCTCTGGGAGATGCTGTCCATTCTGACAGACGGAGCTGAAGTGGACAGAATGGAAGAAGCCGCAGAGCTGATACGCAACAGCCTGTCCCGGCCATTGACTGTGGCAGAGTTGGCCTCTAAAGCGAATATGAGCCCGGTTTCCTTTTCTAGAGCATTTCGTAAAAGAACCGGAATGACACCGAAAGAATTTTTGAATGCAGAGCGGATGAAGGCAGCCAAAAAATTGATGCTCCAAAAGAAAGGAATTACCGCGAAGGAAGTCGCACTGCAAATTGGGCTGCAGGATGAATTTTATTTCAGCCGACTCTTTAAAAACAAAGAAGGCTTGCCGCCATCCTTTTTCATGAAAAGGGTCAAGGAGCGGATTGCTGTTGTCAGCCAGCTGTTTTTGCAAGACCACCTCATCTCACTGGGAGTCCAGCCCGTTGCAGCTCCGTCCTATCCAACCGTGTATCCTGCAAGCAACGGTGTGCCGAGCTACCTGAAAAAAGAGCTGGAAGGAACCATGCTGCTAAACGCTGAAAAACCCTTTCAGCCAGAGGATATTCTTTTGACCCAGCCCGATCGCATTATCAAAACGCCTCTACATAATGATCAGCTCCAGAATGTGCTGCTTTCACAGCAGGATCATGTCCATCATATGCCGTTGAAGCAAGACTGGCGGCAGTATCTTTACGAAATTGCTTCGATGGTAGGCTGTGAAAGCCGTGCCGAAAGGATAGACAAAGACATTCACTGTCTGGAATGCAAAGTGCGGGATGAGCTGTGCCCGATAACCAAAAAAGGAGAATGGGCGGTCATTTGGATTCGCCCGGAAGAAATTCGTCTTTACGGAAAGGGAAACCACGCCTTACTTGATTTGCTTTTTCAAGGACTGGGATTCCAACCGCATCCTGATTTGCATGTGGAAGGCTACCGGATTGTCGGCCTGAAGGAAATTGCTGAACTAAACCCCGACAAGCTTCTCATTTTATGGAGCCATGAAAGGGATGTATGGAGAACTGCCCATACTCCGGAATGGAATAGGATTCGAGCTGTCCAAAAGGGAGAGGTCTATTTTCCTGACAGCCATGAGTGGGATCCGTGGGGACCGCTTGGGAGGAAGAGGCTACTTACTGAGTTGCCTACAAGCATTCTTAAAGCCAAATTAAAAGCTTAGGAGTTTTGGATAGTTTGTATTTTAACAGTTGCAACTTGCGACTCTTAGACTGTGAAAAACTAGATGTCAGGGTAGTACCGATTCTTCGCATCTGTAGTGAAAGTCAGGTTCCTAATGAAAGATCTTTCAGTGCGTTGGACCAATAGAAAAGTCCTTCATAAGTGCGATGAAGGACCTTTCAGTGCGTTGGACCAATAAAAAAGACCTTCATAAGGGTGATGAAGGACCTTTCAGTGCGTTAGACCAATAGAAAAGACCTTCATAAGGGTGATGAAGGACCTTTCAGTGCGTTGGACCAATAGAAAAGACCTTCATAAGGGTGATGAAGGACCTTTCAGTGCGTTAGACCAATAGAAAAGACCTTCATAAATGGTCTGAATGACAAAAGCTCCTTTAAATGCATCCTCGCTAGGAAATTACGGAGGTGTTTAGTTGCCCCCTTTTGTCTACAAACTAGCAGTTGCAACTTGCAGCTGTTCTTTTTTTACACTGAAAGTACATTTTGTCCATGCAGAAAGTTATAAATGTCCATGTCCCTTTATGTTGATAATCATTATCATTGATAATGAATTTCATTATTGTCTAGGGGGAAATACCGATGAAGAAGTCTTTTGCTCTCATGAGCGTTGTTTTTATGTTATTTTTACTTGTTTTAGCAGGTTGCGGAAAAGGGGACGATGCGTCGTCAGATGTAGCAGCTGAAAAGAAAGAAGATAAGACGGAAGAAACAAGAACAGTTGAGCATTTATACGGAAAAGCAGAAGTTCCAGCCGAGCCGAAGAAAGTGATTCTGCTATCCCATGTTTCCTGGGAGGGATCACTAGTATCTGTTGGTGTAAAGCCTTACGCGGTAATGGCGTATGATAATGAGTTCCCGCCGCATCTGACACAGGAACTGGAAGGTGTGAAGGCGCTGCCTTACGCGGATGAAATCAATACAGAGGAAATTGTGAAGCTTGATCCGGATCTTCTCATCATCAGTGATCGCTATAAGCCTCTATATGACCAGCTGTCTAAAACGATTCCAACCGTTGTGGTGGAAGTGGGCGGAGATTGGAAGGAAGACCATCTGAAAGTAGCCGAAGCTGTCGGCAAGCTTGATGAAGGTAAGAAAGTGATTGAAGATCTTGAGAAGGAAGCAGAAGAAATCGGAACCCGCGTCCGTGAAAAAATGGGCGACGAAACATTCATGGCAGTAGCAATCAATAAAAAAGATATCCGTGTTTATGGACGTACAAACCATGCAACAAATTCTCTATTATTTGACGACTTGAAGCTGACTCCTGCAGAGAACCTTCCAGAGGATTTCGGCGAAAACATCTCGATCGAAGGGCTAGCAAAATACAACCCAGACCATATCCTGGACGTCTCCTACTTCAACAGTGGAGAATTCTACGATTCCGTCACCCAAGGTCAAGTATGGAAAAGCCTAAACGCAGTCAAAAACGACAACGTACACACCCTCACAACAACGTGGGGCTACTGGGACCCAATCGAACGCCAAAAAGGATTAAAAGAAATCGAGTCCTTGCTACTAAATTAGTAGTTCAGTGAAAGAATACTGATTAATTCTTAAGAATCCAGCTGTTGATTGGAGCAATAGGCGGAGACTCCTGCGGGAGATAGCGTTTAGTGGAGACCCCACAGGCGAAGCCGAGGAGGATCCAGCACCGCCCCGCGGAAAGCGAAGCCTAGTGTGGAAATCAACAGCGGTCTTTAATGGCCTAAAACAAAATAAAACCTTAAGAAACGGACGAAATCTCATGCGTATAACCTTGATTCTTTTCCATCAAAAGAATCATATTTTTTAACCCTCATTGAGAATGGTTATCAATTACTAGGTCTAAAGACTCGGTGAAAGGATGGAATTATGCATCAATCAGCCAAACAAATTGCAGAAAACGCAACATTTCAAGCTTTTATAAATAGCTACCTAAAAGAAGTAGACTGCGGACATTGGATGAAAAGGCAGGAATGGATGCAAGAGCAGCAGCCCCCCATCACGCTTTCTGGCGAATCGGTAGTGGAAATCGAACTTCCTGGCCAGGCCGCCAAGTTTGCAGTTGAAGTGATGTACCGATCAAGAACCGGGAGGCATGTGATCGGCTGCTCCCTAAAATATTGTAGCCAAAGACGAGAGTGGATTCACCAGGATCGGCTGCCGATGATGATCGTTCTGATCCATGAGCTGCACCTGATGGCCAAATCAAATGGCTGCCACGAACTTGCATCCCATTTTGATGAGCTGGTGCTCAGGCTGATTGAGAGCTATCAGACGATGGCGTCGTACATTGAAAACAGAATGAATGATGAAAACAGCCTATACTCTGAAGATAGTACTTTCATTGAAGCCGAGCAATCGCTTCTGTTTGGACACTGGCTCCACCCTACACCGAAAAGCAGGCAGGGAATGGCCGGCTGGCAGCATCCATGCTTTGCCCCGGAGTTGAAGGGCAGTTTTCAGCTTCACTATTTTCAAATAGACAAGGATCTGGTCATAGAAGCGTCAAATAGCCTGAAGCGTGCAAGCGAAATTATTCTCCATTCATTAAAAAAAGCGATGCCGCATCTATCTGTTCCGCAAAACGGCTGCCTCATTCCCATCCACCCTCTTCAAGCTCAATGGCTGCTTCAGCAAAACTATGTCAAAGAGGCGATGGAAAAGAATCTTATAAAGGATCTTGGTACGCTCGGGCCTTATTATTCAGCCACCTCTTCCATCAGAACCGTCTACAATCCTGAAGAAGAATGGATGTACAAATTTTCCGTTCCGGTAAAAATCACGAATTCGCTAAGAACGAATAGACTCCATGAGCTGAGGGCAGGTACCGCGATGGCGAAGTTAATGGATAAACTGTGCTTTACGGAAAAATATCCGGCATTCCGGATGATAGATGATCCCGCCTATATCACTGCTGTATTTCCGGGTGAGAAAGAAACTGGATTCGAAGTGATCATCCGATCCAACCCGTTCCCTGAAGGAAAAGACAAAGGGATCAGCACTATCGCAGCATTGGTACAGGATCCTCTGCCAGGTGAGCGCTCAATGTTGCGGCGGACCATAGAACGCCTGGCACAATCGGAGCTGCGGGGGTCAACGGATGTTAGCATGGATTGGTTCGAAAAGTATTGGAAATGTTCGATAGAGCCGCTGATCCGCATATATGATGAGCATGGAATTGCGCTTGAGGCCCACCAGCAGAATAGTGTCCTCGATCTTACGGGCGGATATCCGGTAGCTTACTATTACCGCGACAATCAAGGGTATTATCTATCAAACTCTTATCGGGAATCTTTATGCGGCCTGCTTCCCTCCTTGGAAGAATGCCCGGAGCTTTTCTATGAGGATGATCTCATTCAGGAAAGGTTTACGTACTACCTTTTCATGAATCAGCTATTTTCCGTGATCTGCCGGTTTGGGCAGGAAGGTCTCATCAGTGAAGACAGGTTGCTTGAATGGTGCTACAAACAGCTTTCCCACCTTGAAAAAGAGATGACTGGACCTGGGAAAGCTTTTATCCACCATATACTCCACTCGGAGAGATTGTCCTATAAAGCCAATCTGCTGACCCGTTTTCATGATGTGGATGAGCTGTTGGCGAAGAATGAACAAGCGGTTTACACCTATATACCAAATCCTTTTAAACATGTGTTGGAGGAGGAGAAATATGCAGAAGCTGCAACCGCCGCCGTCTAGGAAAATAGAAAAACGAGTAGTAAGGCAGTTGATGGAGGCGATTCTTTTCGAAGGGTTGATGGATTTTGAAAAAACAGCAACTCTGCCAGAGGACCCGCTATTATTCTTTACCATTTTCGGAAACCAACGGACCTACTGTTGCAAGGGGAAAATCACCGCGTTTGACCGTGTGCGAATAAAAGAGGGAAGCATACGCTCCATGCACTGCGATGGCTCGAGCAAGGAAACCGGTATCGAGGAACTGGCGGAAGACCTCGTTTCGGATCCTGCGAAAAGGAGCTTGCTTATAGGTGAACTTGAGCAAACCATTTTGCTGAGTGAGTGGAATGAAACGCACCTTCCACTGTCCCTAACCAGAAGAACATTGAGCTACGAGGAACTGGAGTCGGAAATATGGGAAGGGCATCCGTATCATCCTTGTTTTAAGGCAAGAACCGGATTTACGCTGGATGACCATGCTGCATTCGGTCCGGAAGCAGGGCAGGCCTTTACGCTCCAATGGGCTGCTGTCAGACGGGAGCACAGCAATATCGCTCTCCTTGGGGATGAAAATTGCTTCTGGGAGAGGGAGCTCGGACCTTCCATGTTCAAGCAGCTGCTGGCACAGCTGCTTGAGAACGGCAAAACCTTTGATGAATACACCTTTCTGCCCATCCATCCCTGGCAGGTGAAATATGCAAAGGAGGAGCTGGAAAAAGGAAAGATTGTTCTTTTAAAAGCAAGGGGGGATTCTTATCGGGCTACACAGTCCGTCCGAACGTTATGGAATGTGTCAGACCCCGAGAAAGCTCATGTAAAACTATCGATGAATATGGTGAATACCTCTTCGCTAAGAACCTTGGACACACACGCCATCTGTGCTGCGCCACATATCTCCAATTGGATAGCGGAGACAGTGGAAAGCGACCAGTTTTTAAAGGAAGAAGCTTCCCTGATCGTCTTGAAGGAATATGCGGGGGTTGCCTATCAACCAAATGGGCAGACCAAGCTTGGAGCCATATGGAGAGAAAGCATCCGGCTTTATATGGAAGAGGATGAGGAGGCTGTACCTTTTACGGCATTGCCACTAATGGAGCGGGACGGCTTACCGTTCATTGATGAATGGCTGAAACGCTATGGCACCGAAAACTGGCTGAAAAGGTTAATAGAAGTAAGTGTGGTACCGGTCTGGCATTTGCTTGCCTCCCATGGCATTGCCGTGGAGGCGCATGCCCAGAATATGATCCTGCTCCATAAAAATGGCTGGCCGACCCGTGTTGCTTTGAGAGATTTTCACGACAGCACAGAGTACCATCATGCCTTTTTGAGAGAACCAAGTAAGGTGCCTGATTTTGCCCGAATCCATGAACAGTTTAAAAACGGCGAAAATGACAAGTACTATTGGATGTCATCGATCGAAGCGCTAAGAGAGCTTGTGATGGATACATTGTTTGTTTTTCACTTAAGCGAACTGTCTTTTGTACTTCAAGAGCAGTACGGGTTCAGCGAGAAGAAGTTCTGGGAGATTATAAGTAAAGCAATAGCCCGGCACATGAGCTGCCATCCTGAACTGCTATCCCGAAATAGCATGCTTCAGCATACAGCACCTGTTGTTTATGCCGAGTCGCTTCTGAAAAGGAAGACCCGAAGCGAAGAAATTGGCGGGTTACGCCATCTTGTCACAAATTCTTTAGAGGATAGCCAAAAGGAGAATTGAGATGTTTTTTGTAAATGATCAGTACTACACACTGGATGATCTTGAAAGACAATATACTGTATTTGAAAATATTCCATATTTAAAAGATTGCCGGAGTAGCAGATTGGCAGTATGTATGCCGGATGTATTTCAATGGCTGGCACTATGTTTATTTGTGCGAAAAAAAGGGGGATCCATCGTCCCGATCCATCCTTCCGTACCAAAAGAAGGGGCCATCCGGATGGCGAATTCGGCAGGAAGCCATTTCTTGCTTTCTGATAATATCCACTCCCCACTCCACCTGTCAGATCAAAAGAATGCAAGGGAAGGTGTGCTGGTGCAAATGAGTTCGGGTACAACAGGAGCCCCTAAATGCATTGAACGTACCTGGGATTCCATCGAGACTGAGCTTGAAAGCTATGTTTCTGTATTGCCGGTGGAGAGAGGTACCACTTCAGTCGTTGTCTGCCCTGTCACCCACTCCTATGGCTTGATCTGCGGAGTATTTGCCTGCATTAGGCGCGGTGCGGAACCGGTCATTTTGACAAACATGAATCCTAAGTATGTGCTGAAAAAACTGAAGGAGCATCCTAAGCATATTCTCTATGGCGCGCCTGCACTCTTGTATACTTTAACGAGTCTGATCCGTGATGATCAGCGGTTTGATGAAGTGATGACATCAGGTACGCTTATGCCTTCTGGCTGGCTCGAAGCATTAAAGAAGGTTTCAAACCGCGTGCTTCAACAATATGGCTGCTCTGAAGCAGGGTGTGTGGCCCTACATCCGGATGTAGGCGATACATGTGAAATGGGCCATCCGCTTCCACATCTCAAGGTCGAGGCCGGAAGCATGGAGCATCCTGGTGAAATTGTCATCCATGATTCAGAGAAAACCATCTATACAAAGGATCTTGGCTATATGGAAAGCGGAGTCCTGTCTTTTCTGGCAAGAATGGATGACACCATTAACGTAGCGGGCTTGAACGTATATCCGCAAGAGGTGGAGGACGTCCTGATGGCAGAGCCAAGAATTCTAGAGGCTGTCGTTTATAAAAAAGTCCATCCGCTTTCAGGGGAAAGAGTAAGTGCCCAGTATGTCTGCACCCAACTAATCGAGGAGCAGGAGCTACGGGAATGGTGCAGAGATTATCTTGCCCCATACCAAGTACCGATGGAATTTATCCAGGTGGAAGCAATCGAAAAGCTGCCGAACGGCAAAATCAGCCGAAAAAGGCTGGGAGAAGGAGTGCTGGCATGACAAGACAAGAAACAGTGCAGATCATTTACGAGATTTTGCAGCATCAATTAAAGCTGCCTTCCATGGAGGCTTTCCATGAAGAGGCCCGTTTAAATGAAGATTTGTATATGGACTCCATCATGATCCTGCAGCTGATCCTTCATTTGGAAGTGGATCTAGGCTTTGATATCCCTGATGAAATGCTTGTATCAGAAGATTTTCGGACAGTTGGAAGCTTGGCAGATTTTCTTGGACACCAGCAGAAACCAGCAGCGGAGGGGATCCTATGATTAAAGTCCATTGCTTTGTAAGCTGTGTTTGCGAGGCAGTAAAAAAGAAAGAAGGGTCCTATCACAGACCCTATTATTTTGGGGTATGGGATGCTGATTTCGATGTACTGGAGAATGGAGTCCTGACCTATCACTCCCAGCGCATCGACCATGATTTTTTTCACCAATGGTATGAAATGCTTTATGGCATCAAGCTTCATAAATGGTATGACGAACACATAAGCAAACAGGAAAATATAGAAGAACTGCTAAGACTGCTCGAAAATAAGCAGCCTGATCAATATGTAATGGTCATGCTGGACCTATCAAAGCTGCCTGAACGGGAGAATAAATTTCATCAAAGCCCATTTCCCCATTATGTGATGCTCGAAATGACAGGGAACGAAGAAGAATGGATGATGTATGATCCGGACTTTCGCTGGGAAGGGATACTTCCGAAAAACCGGATTCTCTCTGCCATCGAAGACCCTTCTGCAAAAGGCGGCTATTTCTTTGATGCATCTACCATCATTCCGCCATCTGCAGAAACGGTTGAGGCGTATTTCAACACATGCATCAAGCATAGTAGCAACCCGATGACAGAGGCTGTTGCAAAGATAATCCAGCTACATACTGCAGGAGATGAAAAGTTTCCTTTGTCAGGATTGACGCTCGCTTTAAGGGAGCTACCCGTTCTCGCCATCCGGAAATACGCATATGAACATGCCTTTGCGTTTTTCTGGGAAGCGCTCAGGCTTGACGAGGAAAGCTTTGAAGCCTGGTGCGATGATATCGAAAGGCTTGTGAAAGGCTATACGGCCATCCAATACCGGGCAATGAAGCTTGCCATGACTGGGAAATTGCGTTTAAAGGACGAAATCGCTGCAAAGCTTGAAGAACAAAATCTCCTGGAATTCAAAATCAAGAGAGGCCTGCAGGAAAGCTTTGAGGCCTGGTCAAAACAGGAACAATCCCAACATATGAAGGAGGCAATTCTATGAAACTCTCTCTCTGCACCATCTCATTCCGCCACCATCTTCAGTCGATCGACCAAATTGCCCATTGGGCCAAGACACACGGATTCCAAGGAATTGAACTATGGGGTGTCCATGCAAAAAATCTGGCGGAAGACATTCACTATGGAAGTGAGTGGCTGGGCTCATACAATCTGGAAACGAGCATGCTGAGTGACTATTTGACTCTGGATGCGCCACTCCCTGCATTAATGGCTGAAATGAATGACTTATGCTCGCTGGCACATCGCTGGGGAACGAATAAAATACGGACTTTTGCAGGCCGCAAAGGCAGTGCGGATATCACTAGATTAGAGAGAATCGAGCTCGTTTCCCGCATGAAGATGCTCTGCAAAATGGCGGAAGCCGAAGGAATGCAACTCCTTGTTGAGACGCATCCGAACACCCTAACAGACAACCCATCGTCCACACTTCAGCTTCTGGAGGAAACAGACCTTCCTGCGCTCCGGGTCAATTTTGACGTCCTTCATATATGGGAATCAGGGGTGGATCCAGTCTATGGACTCAAACAGCTGCGGCCATACGTTTCCCATTTTCATTTTAAAAATATCAAATCCCGTACCCAGCTTGGGGTGTTTGCTCCTAACAATGTATATGCAGCTGCCGGGAACAGGGAAGGGATGGTTTCCTTGTTTGAAGGCGCGGTGGATTATAGGCTGTTTTTGAGGGAAGCTGCCGATATGATCGAGGTGGAGGCTTCGTTGGAATGGTTTGGGTCGAATGTGAAGGATATTCTTGCAAAAGACAGTAAGGAAGTTAAAAAGGTACTTCAACTTGAAAAAGCTAATCTATAGGTCTATTCTTAGGGAGAATCAATACATTCAAACGTTTGATTGGAAGAAGCTAGACGCAGTAATGGTGCGGATTGACGCATGTAAGCTGCGTCTTTTTGGCTGTTGAAGAAATGGCTATTGAGGGTTAATGATTAATGAAACGAAAGTTCGAAATTTACAATTTAGAAGAAAGCAGGGGGACGGATCTCGTGCTACCTCTAATGTTTCTTTGGTTAAACTAGAATCGGTTCTCATATTTAAAAAGCAAAAGCGCCTGAAAGCAAAGTTTGCATTCAGTGCGTTTTTTTATTTCAAAATCGAAATAAAAAGTCAGATTTTTAATAAAATTCAAAAATCAATTTTACAAACGGAACGACTTGTGTTATTTTTTCATTATATTAGTCATATATTATTACTAAATGGTGGAGGTGATGATATAAACGGAAAGTGCTGATAGATTAACTGTAAGTATCCAAATGCAAGATTAAGAGGGGGAGTACGACGATGAGTGGATTAGATTGGGGAGTCATTATTGCATTTTTCTTATTGATGATTGTTATTGGCTTCACCACTTACAAAAAGGTACAAGGCTCAAAGGATTATTTTGTGGCGGGTGGAAAACTTCCTTGGTGGCTTGGTGGGATATCCCATCATGTAGGCGGTTATAGTGGGGCCGTTTTTGTGGCCTATGCAGGGCTTGCCTATACCCATGGATTCAGTTTGTATGTGTGGTGGGCGCTGCCGATTTTCGTATCTGTAATTGTAGGCGCTTACATTATGGCGCCGCGCTGGTCCAAGCTGAGAACGAAATTGGATATTGAATCGCCTACCGAATACCTTGCGATGCGCTATAATGTGCCAACCCAGCAATTGATCGCATGGAGCGGTGTTCTGTTAAAACTGTTTGATGTTGGGGCAAAATGGGCTGCCATCGGAATACTGCTGAACGTATTTACGGGGGTTCCGATTATGTACGGAATCTTGCTATCGGGATTGGTTTCCTTGGTTTATATCACAATTGGTGGTATCTGGGCCGATCTTTGGACAGACCTTGTGCAATTTCTCATCCAGGTCGTTGCCGCATTTGTCATGTTTTTTATTGTCCTCACTAAAATGGGCGGGGTCAGTTCCATTTTCGGGATCTGGGATAAGCTTCCCCCAGCGAACAACCAGCCGTTCAATGAACCATATTCGATAGGATATGTGTTAGTATTCGTCTTCATTGTTTTCTTAAGCTACAACGGTGGTACTTGGAACCTTGCAGCAAGATATATCTCTTCTCCATCCGGGAAAGAAGCAAAGAAATCTGCCCTATTATCAGGTTGGCTTTACCTCTTGTTCCCTTTGATTCTGTTCTTCCCGATGTGGGCAGCACCGCTGATCCTGCCGAATCTTGAAGATCCAACCAAATCGTATGCCCTTTTGACGCAGGAGCTTCTGCCAGCCGGTTTAGTTGGTCTCGTACTAGCATCATTATTTGCCGCAACCATGTCGATGACATCCTCAGACGCCAACACTATTTCATCCGTAATCACAAGAGATATACTTCCAGTCATGTCTCAGAAATTCAAAGGGCTTGGTCAAAAAGCAACCCTGAAAATTGCCCGTATTACAACATTCATCTTTACATTCGCCACTCTTATTATCGCCATCTATTCCGATAATTTCGGCGGAGTTCTCGGTCTACTAATCTCTTGGTTCGCAGCCCTGGTTGGACCTGTTTCCATTCCTATGCTGCTTGGACTGTTGCCTGCCTTCAAGCGAAGCGGTTCAGCAGCTGCATTCTCATCCATCATTGCGGGCTTTATCATGTTTGCGGTCACCAAGTATGGGGTGGATTGGCCATTATACGTGGAATTGGGAGCACCGGTATTCTCTTCCGCGCTCGTCTATATTGGAATGGGCTTCTTTAACAACAAAGCTGTTTCACCTGATGTGGAGGATATGCTGTCTGCGATCAGTAAAAGTGACGAAGAGCTTGCGACCGACACAAAAAACATCAATACAGCTTTATAAAAAGAGGAGAATTTAATGAATGAAATAAACGACTTTTATCAGAAGGAGATCGTGGAGAACTTATGGCCCTTTTGGGAGAAATCCTTCGATCATAAGCACGGCGGTGTTTTCAACTGCTACACCAATGATGGATCACAGCTCGTCAGCAGGGATAAGTATACCTGGTCACAAGGGAGATTCCTTTGGCTCTGCTCCGAGCTGTATCAGCTAACCGAAGAGGGGAGATTGCCATTTGATTCCGCTGCATTAAAGGACATGGCGGACAAAACGTATGCCTTTCTAAAAAAGCATACACTTACCGAGGAAGATCATGTACTTTATGCAGTCACCGAGGACGGGAAGGAGATAGAGGGGCAAACAGACATAAGCATTTATGCAGATTGCTTCTTTGTTCTAGGGGTGAACAAATATGCGGAAGTTTTTAATGATGCGGAGGCCTTTCACCTGGAAGTATCGGTGTATCAGACGATAAATAATAGAGTGTTGGAGGGAAGGGTGAAAACAGAGCCATATCCCATACCGGAAGGCTTTTTGTCCCATTCAATCAATATGATTCTATTAAACGTCGCGCAGGAAATCGAGGAAACGGCAAAGAGGTTCTCTTTTTCCATAGAAGACCTTGGCGTTAAGAAGTCGGGTGATCTGAGCCGATATATTCTCGGGGAGTTCATTGCTGAAGAAGGCAGATGCATCGAGCTGAAACGGGAAAATGGAGAAAGTGGCGGCTCTCTATTGGAAGAGCATCTGAACCCCGGCCATACGCTTGAGGCAATCTGGTTTCATATTCATAGTTTGCAGGAATGGAAGGAAAGCGAACGGGTGGATGTCCTGAGGACACTTTCTAAAACTGCATTAAGAGCGCTTGAGATCGGATGGGATGATGAATTTGGCGGACTGTTGCGGTTTGTTGATAAAGATGGTGGCAAGCCAAGTGGCCGGGTAAATGATGAGGAGCCCTACTGTGTCCTTATCCGTGATACCTGGGACACCAAGCTCTGGTGGCCGCATTCCGAAGCGCTCTATACCTTACTCCTGCTCTATCGACATACTAAGAAAGAGATATTCAAGGAATGGTATCAGCGGGTGGCTGACTATACGTTTAAGACCTTCCCAAATCCCGATAAACAGATTGGAGAATGGATTCAAATCAGGGACCGACGAGGCCAACCATTAAACAAAGTAGTTGCGCTGCCCGTGAAGGATCCATTCCATGTGATTCGGAATTTCATTTTGATTATGAAGCTGTTCAAGTGAAAGAGCTGAGTGGATTGTAGCGGAAGGAACTTGAATCCTGCGGGAAATTAAAGGGCATGGGAGATCCCACAGGCAAAGCGTCGACTCGGCGGAAAAAGCTCGTCATAAGCGCAATGATGAGCTTTACAAGTGGCGGCTCGGTGGAAAAAGCTCGTCATAAACACGATGATGAGCTTTACAAGTGGCGACTCGGTGGGAAAAGCTCGTCATAAGCGCAATGATGAGCTTTTCAAGTAGCAACTCGGTGGAAAAAGCCCGTCATAAGCACGATGTTGAACAAAGCCGTGGAGGCTCCCATCCTTCCCCGGCGAATCTTGCGACTGCAGCGGAAATCTACGACCAACATTTATAACCAAAAAAAAGGAGAATACGACATGTCATTATTGCTAGGAACCCATCAAATAGATATCACCCCAAAGCTGCCAGTGCAGCTAGCCGGGTTCGCCCATCGAAAAGGCAAGGCAAAGGACGTCCATTCTCCTCTCTTTTTAAAAACCTTCTATTTCGAGATCGGGGAAAATGCATCCGTAATCTGCATAGGTGATGTGATCTGGTGGAATACCGAGCTCGTACAAAAGTGGAGAAGCACTATCGCTAGCAAATTTCTTATGGATCCAGATTCCATCTGCTTTCACGCCACCCACAACCATTCCGGCCCGCAAACCAGCGATGCTTTTACCAGCCTTCTTGGGGCTGTCGATCTGCACTACCTGGACTCATTGGAAGCGGTAATCATCGAAAGTGTAAGAGCTGCAAGAAGTGATAAGGAACAGGTCACCGCCACCCGGAGAAATACAACCTGTGAAATAGGGGTGAACCGGCGAACTCTGGATGGCGGGAAAATAGTCATGGAGCCCAATCCCGACGCGTTTGTGGATCATACAGTATCCATCTTTTCATTTGAAAAAGAGAACTATGAAGTAAAAGGATTGCTGGTGCACTACGCCTGCCATCCTACTTCAACGGATGCCAATGTTCTCTCATCCGAATTCCCTGGTCAATGCTGTTCCATTATTCAAAAGCAATTTAACAAAGCAGTAATCGGTTTTCTGCAGGGATGCTGTGGTGAGGTACGGCCGGCATTGATAAAAGATAATGAGTTTTATAGAGGAGAACCGTCCGATATGGAAGAGCTGGGATCCCAGCTTGCAGTATCTGTTCTTCAGGCTTTGGAGGAAGAGGATGGGGAGACGTTGGAGATGACTTTCATGGAAGCGAAGGTGATGAGTGTTCCCCTTTCCTTCCAGGAGGGTTATCTAGCAGACAAAGAGATGGAAGCGGAAGTTCTGGATTTATGGAAGAAACACGTGGAGAAGCATTGGCAGGCTGGTAGACCAATCAAGTTGGAGCTACAGGTTTTGCAGCTTGGAAAACAGTTTAGCCTCGTGTGCTTCAATGGCGAGATGGTCCAGCCTTATGGGGAATATGTAAAAGAGCTGTGTCCCGGGTCGCTTGCAATTGGCTACAGCAACGGAATGATCGGGTATATCCCAACTGCTGGGCAGATCGGCGAGGGTGGCTATGAGTCGGAAGGCTTTATCTATTATTTCGGGTTGCCCGCCCCTTTTCAGGAAAGCATCGAATGCAAGATTCGACAGGCCATAAAAAATAGTTTAGTAGGTGGTAGAAATGACGGTTAAAGCGATCAGAGAAGGAAAGAAAGAAAAGCTGACATATTATGTGTTTGAAAACCGGGATAGCATGGGCAGGGCTGCAGCAGCAGATGTCGCAGAACAGATTGTAAAGCTTCAAGGGGAACAGGACGAAATCCGGATGGTATTTGCGGCAGCTCCATCGCAGAATGAGGTTCTGCATTATTTAATACAGGACAGCAGGATCAGGTGGGAGAAGATCACCGCTTTTCATATGGATGAATACCTTGGCCTTCACCAGAAAGCGCCACAGCTTTTCCAGAACTTTTTAAAAGAAAAGCTGTTTGAAAAAGTCCCATTCAAGCAGGTTCATCTCATCAACAGCACAAATGGAGAAGAAGTGGAGCGGTACACCCGATTATTCCAGGAGAGTCCTATCGATATTGTATGTCTTGGAATCGGGGAAAACGGTCATATTGCCTTCAATGATCCGCCGGTTGCTGATTTTGGAGATGAAGCGATTATTAAAAAGGTGGAGCTGGAGGAGGCGTGCAGGCAGCAGCAAGTGAATGATGGCTGTTTTTCAACCTTGGAGGATGTTCCGTTATATGCCTTGACCTTAACAATCCCCGCCTTGATGTCTGCCAAATCGATGTATTGCGTGGTGCCAGGTAAAACAAAAACACAGGCTGTCCAGCAAACCCTCTATGGACCCATCAGTACGGCATGTCCTGCTACAATCCTAAGGACACATGATCATGCATTCCTATACTTGGACGAGGATGCCTATGGAGATGAAAAGGATGAGAGGTAATCGTTTTACGGTAGAAGGGATTCACTATAAGGAGAATAAGGCAGTAAGGATCACCATTGAAGATGGCGTCATTCAATCTATCGAACCGTCCACGGGGGAGAATCCCGAGCTATATATTGCCCCCGGCTTTGTGGACCTCCAGGTTAATGGGTACATGGGAATCGATTTTAATAGCGTGGAGCTTACGGTGGATAAGGTGAAAAAAGCGTGTCTGTTTTTGGCTGAGGAAGGCGTGACCTCTTTTTTTCCAACGATAATCACGAATTCTTTTGAAAATATCACGACGCTCATTTCTACCATTTCACGTGCAAGGGAGCAGGATGAACTGGTGCGGAGCATGATTCCCGGGATCCATTTGGAGGGTCCATTCCTATCAGCGGAGGATGGTCCAAGAGGTGCCCATGATAAATGGCATATTCAGCCTCCCGACTGGGGATTTTTCCAAACATTGAATGACTCGGTTCATGGATTGATCAAAATCATTACATTGTCTCCCGAATGGGGTAATGCTTCGGATTTTATCGGGAAAGCAGTAGCGCATAAAGTCCTCGTCTCCATCGGTCATACAGCAGCCACGTCTAAACAAATCGGGGAGGCGGTGAAAGCTGGTGCGAGCCTATCCACGCACCTGGGCAACGGTGCCCACGTGATACTGCCGAGGCATCCTAACTATTTATGGGATCAATTGGCGGAGGATTCACTTGCCGCAACCGTCATTTGTGATGGCTTCCATTTGCCCTCATCGGTATTGAAGGTGATCGAGAAGGTGAAGGGGGACAGGATGCTGATCATCAGCGACAGCGTGGCATTGGCCGGCCTCCCTCCGGGCGATTACACAACAGCGGTGGGAGGGGAAGTCACCTTAACGGAAAAAGGAAAGCTTCATCTGAAGGATGAACCGAAACTGCTGGCCGGCTCAGCTCAAAGCATCCTTTTGGGAATCAATACCCTGACATCCATGGGAATAACACCTTTGGAAAAAGCGATTGATAAAGCCTCCATCCTGCCAGCAAAGCTCCTGAACCTCCCGCAAAAGGACGGCCTGCAGGTAGGCGCGCCGGCAGACCTCATCTTCTTCCACAAAGAAAAGGGAAGGTTGGGGCTGGTCGGGACGATGAAATCCGGGGACAGGTCCCGTGTCCCCACAAACCAATGAATGGAGTGTTGCGTGATGAACTATGCACTTGAATACTTTGAACAGATAAAGAGCTATCTGGAACAAATCATTGCAACGGAGCGTGAAGGGATCAATCAGGCTGCAAAGGCTGTGGCGGATCATATAAAGGAAGACAAGATTGTGTATGTGTATGGACCGGGCGGACATTCCAATCTTGGGTCTCAGGAATTGTTCTTTCGTGCAGGCGGGTTGATGCATGTTAGTGCAATATTGGATGAGGGAACCCTGTTGAGCGGAGGGGCCCTTCGTTCGATGGCGATTGAGCGTACTCCAGGCTATGGAAAAGTGGTCATTCAGGATTACGGCCTGGAAGCAGGCGACCTGTTGATAATCGTAAACGCGTATGGCATCAACGCCGCGACCATTGATGCCGCCCTGGAAGCGAAACGGTTGGGTGTGAAAACTATCGGGGTATCATCGGCAAAACATGCCACTTCGACTCCTGCGGAACATCCTGCAAGACATCCGTCCAAACAGAATTTGCATGACACTGTGGATATCGCAATCGATTCCAAAGTCGAAGTGGGGGATGCGGTAATAGAAATGGAGAATCTCGAACAAAAGGTCGGAGCAATGTCGACATTTGTGAATGCTTATATCCTGAATTCCATTTCCATGGAGGCCATTGCATTACTGGTCGAGCAAGGCATTCAGCCCCCCATTTGGAAGAGCGGGAACTCAACGGGCGGAGATGAATGGAACCAGCAGTTTATTTCGCGTTTTAAAAACAAAATCAAGAAATTATAATCCTTTGCTTGATATAATGGTAGGAAACGGCAGAAAGTAGAAATGAGGATTCAGCCATGTTAATCAAAGGACCCGGTATATTACGAGAACAAAATCAAAAGAAAATACTATCGCTTTTACGCAAATATAAGCAAACCTCCCGAAAAGATCTCGCGAAATGGATGGGGGTAAGTAAAAATACAGTGTCCATTATCGTGGATCAGTACATAAATGAAGGAATCATCCGCGAAGTAGGCGTGAAGGACCTGCAAAAAGCCGGACGGCCCAAGATATTAATCGAACTGAATGCGGATGCCTACCAAGCAATAGGACTGGTCATCCACCATGACGGAATCGAATATGTCGTAACAAATTATTATCTGGAGGTGCTGAAAAGCGGTTTTATCGAAGTGGAAGGAAGAGATATCACAGCCGTCTGTGAACAGATTATTAGCATTATAGGCAGTCTACTCGAGGAATTTTCTGATGTATTGGGTATTGGAATTGGCGTACCTGGCATTGTGAATTCACAAGCAGGAATTGTCTATGAGTCTACCAATCTCCAATGGAAAAACGTAAACATTTTAGATAAGTTAAAGGACTCTATTCAGATACCGCTGGTGATACAAAATAATGTAAAAATGGCCTCCTTGTGTTCAAGTGTCTATGATGAAGATGTCGTTGCCAGCAGCTTTTTCTATATCCGGATTGGTGACGGGATAGGCGGAGCATTCATCATCGACGGTAGCATCTGGAATGGCGAAAGCTTTACATCCGGAGAGATTGGTCATATTTCCGTTGATCCTAATGGACCCCTGTGCGGCTGTGGGCAAAAGGGTTGTCTGGAAAAGATGATAAGCAGGAAGGTATTCAGTGAATGGCAGTCCACGCTGCGTGACATGTCAAAGGATGAACGGGAGATAGTGACAGAACAGCAACTTCAGCATTACGGGACGCTATTAGGCGTCTCCCTTATAAGTATCCTAAACCTGATCAACCCTGGGAAGATTGTAATAGACAGCCCGTACAATAATTATCAAGTATTCCAAACCTCTATCAGGGATTACCTGAATCAGAATGCATTGAAGATCCCCTACTTCAAGACGCAGATCTATTTTAATGGGGAAGCTTTCTCTCAATCGGTTGGTGCGGCGAAGGCGGTTATTCACCGGTTTGAGGGATAGAGGGGACAGGTTCCGTGTCTCGTTAGTGATGATCGCTTGGAGATTCATTTGATAGGTAGTGACTACTCGAGCAAAAAGCTCCTCCACGAAAGAGTAACTACGCTTTTTCATGGGGGGCTTTTTGAACAGAATCGGAAGACCTGTTCCACCTCTTACTTTAAAAATGTATTCTTATATACTCTTTACGAGAGTTTTAATAAAATTGTTAGCATCTACATGTTAAAACTTTTTCAATTTTAATTATTCAGGAATAATTAAAATGAAAACCATAAATATGTCCATTTAGGAAATCATTTATTGGATACCTATATTAAAGGATTTGAAGTCCGGTTTAATCAAACGTTTGTTTAAAAGACTACTTCAAATAGTTTTTCTCCTATACTTATTTAAGGAGAGATGCCTGACCCCTTGTGAAATAAACCTTAAACTTAACAAGGGTTAAAATAGAAACAGTCGGTTCAAGGAAGTAGAGAACCGTCTCTCTGCTTTCTTTTAAATATTGTTTTGCATGTTAATCCCGCTAAAATGCATCTTAATTCAATATTCATACCTCTTAGTCCCAAATCCCCATATGAGTCTGTTTTTTTCTTATACTGGATTTATGAAAACGCATTCATAAGGATTTATGAAGGGGGAAAAGAAATGATTACATTCTTAACGGCAATTGCCTTATTGATTATCGGATACTTTACGTACGGCAAGTTCGTCGAAAAAGTGTTCGGGATAAAAGAGGAGCGAGCGACACCAGCTTATGTTGATGCGGATGGTGTGGACTATGTGCCAATGAACACAAAGAAAAACTCGCTGATTCAACTGTTGAATATTGCAGGAACCGGACCGGTTTTCGGACCGATTATGGGAGCGCTTTACGGCCCTGTAGCATTTATCTGGATTGTTGTCGGATGTATTTTTGCCGGAGCGGTTCATGATTACTTAACAGGAATGATCTCCATCCGCAACCGTGGCGCTCATTTACCAGAGCTTGCAACCAAGTTCCTTGGAAAAGCCATGAAGCATGTAGTAAACGCTTTTGCTGTCTTGCTGCTATTGTTGGTTGGTACCGTATTCGTATCGACACCAGCAAGTCTTCTCAACGTATTATTGGACGGAAAAATTGCGTTGGGCATTCTTATTGTCGCTATTTTTATGTATTACATTTTAGCCACACTATTGCCAGTCGATAAAATTATCGGTCGCCTTTATCCATACTTCGGTGCAGTCCTAGTAATCAGTGCTCTAGGAGTAGGGATTGGTTTAATAGTAAAAGGTGCACCGATTCCTGAGCTTTCGTTCTCGAATTTCCATCCGGATAATTTACCGATTTTCCCACTGATTTTCTTCACGATCACTTGTGGGGCACTTTCCGGATTCCATGCAACACAAACACCAATCATTTCCCGTACGACTCAAAATGAAAAGCAAGGCCGTAAAATATTCTACGGCATGATGATTGCTGAAGGTATCATTGCCATGATCTGGGCAGCAGCAGCCATGAGTCTATTTGATGGATATAATGGTTTAGGTGAATTACTTGCAGCGGGCGGACCTGGTGCCATCGTCAGCGAAGTTTCCACATTGATGCTTGGAGCAGTTGGCGGAACGCTTGCGGTACTTGGAGTTGTAATCCTTCCAATTACTTCTGGGGATACAGCTTTCAGAAGTGCACGTATGATCATTGCAGAGTATTTAAACATTGCACAAAAGAAAATATCAAGCCGTCTATGGATCGCTCTTCCACTATTTGCGATCTCCGTAGTCCTGACACAAATTGATTTTAACCTCCTTTGGAGATATTTCAGCTGGGCCAACCAAGCCACAGCCGTCATCGCATTGTTTGTAGGTGCCATGTATCTGTATATCGCAAGAAAGAACTACTGGATATCACTGATTCCAGGAACATTCATGCTGGTCATGGTCATCACCTACATCCTGAACGCGCCAATCGGATTCCGATTACCAATGAACATTGCATGGATCGGTGGATTCATCGGAACCGCCATCCTAGTTGCACTATTCTTTAGACAAGCGCAAAAAGCCCGTGCCAATAACATCCCGCTTGAGGTGGATGTATCGGATTATAATAAGGTGGCATAGGGCTGGGTTCTGTGTCCACTAGATAACAGATGAGAAAAAAGCCAAGCCGGCTGGAAAGCACTATGTGCCTTCCAGCCGGCTTTTAGTTTGTAGACAAAAAGGGAGGAATGCATCAGTGTCTTTGACGAAAAGCAGATTTCTAAGGGGTTTGACCTAATTTCCACCAATGAAGGACAAAACTATTGGTCAAGCGCTTTGAAAAGTCCATCATCGCCCTTATGAAGGACAAACCTACTGGTCAAGCACTTTGAAAAGTCCATCATCACCCTTATGAAGGACAAACCTACTGGTCTAATGCTCGGAAAGGTTCATCATCACCCTTATGAAGGACAAATCTACTGGTC
>JBNJJQ010000015.1:0-90326 GCA_051750385.1 Bacillota bacterium
ATTTTTTATTGGCACTTTTCCCTCTCTTTAAAAATGTCAACAACCACATTGCCAAATAGGACTTTACTATCAGTGGATTATCCAATGAAACCGCTTTAATATAAAGATAAGAAATGACAAGGGGGGCAAAAAAATGAGCTCTAATAATTCAAATTCAAATTATAAAGTGAAGATACAGCGTTTTGGGAGTCATCTGAGTGGAATGATCATGCCCAATATCGGAGCATTTATTGCTTGGGGATTGATTACGGCTTTATTTATACCAACTGGTTGGTGGCCAAATGAAGAATTGGCAACATTGGTTGGACCGATGATCAATTACTTGCTGCCGATCTTGATAGGTTTTACCGGTGGACGCATGGTCTATGACGTGCGAGGTGGGGTAGTTGGTGCCACTGCCACGATGGGTGTCATCGTTGGGGCGGACATCCCGATGTTCCTTGGGGCTATGGTAATGGGACCTCTTGGTGGTTATGCAATCAAGAAGTTCGACAATGCCATTGATGGCAAAGTAAAGCAAGGATTCGAAATGCTGATCAACAACTTCTCAGCTGGGATTATCGCCGGAATCCTCACGATTATCGGATTCAAGGCAATCGGACCAATCGTATTAACGCTGAATAAAACATTGGCAGCCGGAGTAGAAGCACTGGTTGATGCAAACCTATTGCCACTGGCGAGCATTCTGATTGAGCCGGCAAAAGTTCTTTTCTTGAACAACGCAATTAATCATGGAATCCTCGGGCCAATCGGTATTGAACAGGCTGCCCGTGAAGGAATGTCCATCCTGTTCCTGCTTGAAGCGAACCCTGGACCAGGTCTTGGTATCCTCTTAGCATTCATGGTTTTCGGAAAAGGAATGGCAAAACAGTCCGCTTCTGGTGCGACCATCATCCATTTCTTCGGAGGGATTCACGAAATCTACTTCCCGTATATCCTGATGAAGCCGGCTCTTATCTTAGCGGCAATCGGTGGGGGAGCATCTGGCGTATTCACCTTACTATTATTCAATGGTGGATTGGTGGCAGCGCCGTCACCAGGAAGTATTTTTGCAGTAATGGCCTTAACGCCTAGAGGCGGATTCCTGCCAGTTATCGCAGGTGTGCTAGTTGCTTCTGTTGTATCGTTCCTGATTGCATCCGTGATTTTAAAAGGATCAAAGGAAATCGACGAAACAGAACTTGCAAAAGCGACAGAAAAAACTTCCGAATTTAAAGGAAAAGAAAGCAGAGCTTCTGTACTGGTTAAAAAAGAAGAAACACCTATCGAAGAGAAAGAAGTAAACAAAATCATTTTTGCCTGTGATGCCGGAATGGGCTCGAGCGCAATGGGCGCCTCCATCATGAAGAACAAAGTGAAAAAGGCGGGACTTTCCATTGATGTCGCAAACTCGTCCATCAATAATATCCCGATGGATGCCGACATTGTCATCACGCATAAAGATCTAACCGATCGTGCAAAAGCAAAACATCCAGACGCCACGCATATGTCTGTGGAGAATTTCTTGAACAGCCCGAAATATGATGAGCTTATCGAAAAATTGAAATAACCACAAATGAGGGGACGGAGCTTAAAAGCTCTGTCCTTTCTTTTTGCTCCAGTCACGAAAATTCTTATTAAAAAATGGCAACAACTATTCCGCCGAATCTGCATTTTCCTTCTGTTGAACCTATAAAAATGCTGGCGTATGATTAAACTATCAACATAGTAATTAAATTTTGTCATCATCCAAGTGTATTGGAGTGAGCGCTATGTACATTACTGCCAGAGAACGGCAGATACTCGAGATACTGCTTTCGTCGGAGAAAGAAATGACGGTGAAGGATCTCGCGAATGAAATCGATGTCAGTACCCGCACCATCCATCGTGACCTAAAGGATGTCGAGGATATTTTAAAGAATTATGACCTGTCACTGGTTAAAAAATCAGGTGTGGGCGTACAAATCATAGGGGATAAAAAGAATATAGAAGATTTAAAGCTGTTCCTGTTCAAGGTGGACCACAATCAGTATACTGCCGAGGAAAGGCATGTCATTATTTTATGCACACTTCTCGAATCGGTCGAACCGGTCAAGCTCATTGCACTGGCCAACGATCTGAATGTCACCATCGCCACCATCAGCAATGATCTGAACAAGGTCGAGGAGCGGCTGCAGGGGACGAGTAATTTATCGCTCATCCGTAAAAGAGGATACGGAGTCGAGATCACTGGCGATGAATCTGCGAAAAGAAAAGCGATGAGCAAGGTCATCACAGAAAATGTGGATGAATATGAACTTTTGTCCCTGATACGGGAGAATATCCAGAAGAAATCCACTCCGGGTGACTCCATTTCGGAGCGGCTGCTCGGCCTGGTAGATAAAAATAATCTGCTTATCGTGGAACGTGCCGTGGATGATATCAATAGAGAGCTTCCTTATTCGATTGCAGACAGTGCCTATATGGGTCTGGTCGTCCACCTTGCCCTGGCAATGGAACGAATCCTGCGCGGAGAGAATATCTCCATGGATCAGCACTATTTGGCGACACTTCAGGAAACACCCGAATTCAAGGTCGCGGAGAAAATTCTCGACAAACTGGAAAGGGTGTACCAAAAGGTGATTCCGACAGCGGAGACGGGGTATATCACCATGCATCTCCTTGGTGCCAAGCTCCGGCAGGACAAAGAATATTTTATAGAAGATACCGGACTGCAGGATGCGATAAGGGCTAAGAATTTGATCCGCTTTGTGGAGAAGAAGGTGCACCAGGAGCTGTCGGATAACCAGTCCCTCCTGCAGGGATTAATGGCTCATCTAGGACCCGCGCTTTTCCGGATCAAACAGAATATGGGGATCAGCAATCCTTTATTGACGAGAATCAAAATGGAATACACAGATTTGTTTTCCATCGTCAAAGAGGGCGTGGAGGTTGCTTTCCCGGACCTTGATGTACCAGAAGAGGAAATTGGCTTTCTGGTGATGCATTTCGGGTCAGCGCTTTTGAACATTCATCAGCGGAAGCCAATGCGTGCTCTCGTGGTGTGCTCTACAGGAATCGGAACGTCAAAGATGCTGGCTACGAGGCTGCAAAAGGAAATTCCTGATATCAAAATCTGTAAAAATGTCTCCCTGTTTGAGATGCATCAGACCGATTACGAAAACTATGACCTGATCATTTCCACGATTCGACTTCCTGAAATCGAAAAAGAATACTTGATCGTCAATCCGATGCTGACAGAAAATGAAGTCGAGAAAATCAAACAGTTTATCCATCAGCAGACGAAAAAGAAGCTGCTGGAAATAGGAGACTATCAGAAAATCGCACAAGAGCTGCAGGAGCTGCCAGTAGGGCTCGTGGCGGAAAACATGAATAAACTAGCTCGCTATGCAGAAACGATATCAACCATTCTCGCAGGATTTACTGTTTTTAAGAATGAACAAGAACTTTCTATTAAAGAGGCGTTAAGCGAGACCTGCCATCACCTGGAGAAAAGAGGGGAGCTCTCGTCGGCTGATGAAGTGGTCCGTGATCTGCTGGAGCGGGAAAAGCTTGGCGGACTGGGGATACCGGATACGAAGCTGGCGCTATTTCATGCAAAAAGTAGTGCGGTCAAAGAACCCGCATTTACGGTATATGCGCTCCACCAACCACTTGCTACGAGAGGAATGGATCAATCCGAAATGGAGGTAGAGTCCCTTTTGGTACTGTTGTCTCCGGAAAGCATCCAGCACGAGTCCTTGGAGGTGCTTAGTCAGATAAGCGCCATCATCATCGAAAATGAACAGAGCATATCCCGGTTCGAATCACAAGATGAACAATCAATGGGAAAATTTTTGGCTGCAAAGCTGCATCAATTTTTTCAAGAAAAACTAACAGAACTAAGGAGTGTTTAACCATGGCATTACCAATCTTGGCTAAAGAAAACATCGTATTGAACGCAACTGCAGGAACAAAAGAAGAAGCGATTGAAATGACAGGCAGACTGCTTGTACAACGAGGATATGTAGAGCCTTCCTATATCGGAAAAATGCTGGAGCGCGAAGAACTGACTTCCACATATATGGGCAATTTTGTAGCAATTCCACATGGCACGGAAGATGCGAAAAAAGCGGTAAAAGAATCCGGAATTGCGATTTTGCAAGTTCCAAGCGGCGTGGAGTTCGGGGCAGGAAATGAAGTGAAGCTCCTGATCGGCATAGCTGGAAAAGACAATGAGCACTTGGATATCCTTTCCCAGATTGCCATTGTTTGTTCTGAAGAGGAAAATGTACAAAAAATAGTGGAGGCAACCTCCGCAGAAGAAATCCTGGAACTATTCGAAGGAGTCAACTAACATGCAGGCACTTCATTTTGGAGCAGGTAATATCGGGAGAGGATTTATCGGCGCCCTTTTATACCAGGCGGGCTATCATACCACCTTTGTTGATGTGAACAGCGAAATAGTCAATCTCATCAATGAAAGACAAGCGTATCGCGTAGTGTTGGCGGACCAGACTCAAGAGGAATTGCTGGTGAAGAATGTTTCTGCAATCAACAGCATGTCGGAGCCTGAAAAGCTGGAAGAGGCCATTGTCAAAGCGGATATCATTACGACCGCAGTAGGTCCATCCATTCTGCCTATCATTGCAAAAGCCTTGGTAAAAGGACTTCGCAAAAGAATAGAAAGCAACCGGTCCCCACTTAACATCATCGCATGCGAAAACCTGATCGGTGGAAGCTCCTTGTTGAAAATGCATGTGTATGAGCAGCTGGCTCCGGATGAGAAGACGGCGTTCGACCAAGCCTTTGCCTTCCCGGACGCTGCAGTGGATCGCATCGTGCCGAACCAGACGAACGAAGACAAGCTGCTGGTAACAGTTGAACCATACTATGAGTGGGTAGTGGACCGTTCCGCAATCATTGGCGAAACGCCGGACATCAAGGGCATTACCTATGTGGACGACCTGACTCCCTATATAGAACGCAAGCTATTTACCGTTAACACCGGGCATGCCGTAACGGCCTATATCGGCTATCAGAAAGGGTTCGCTACGATCGATGAAGCCTTGCAGGATGAAACGGTTAGGGATTTAGTGGAGTCGGCATTGAATGAAACAGGAATGGTACTGATCGGCAAGTATAGATTCGATAAAGCAGAGCACCAGTCATACATCCAAAAAATCCTGGCACGCTTTGCGAATCCCTACATTACCGACGAAGTAACCCGTGTCGGAAGAGCCCCGATGCGAAAGCTGAGCGAAAATGACCGACTTATAGCACCAGCCAAACAATACCAGGAGCTATACGGCCAAACGCCTGCAAGTCTTGCAAAAGCTATCGCTGCCGCACTCACCTACGATGTAAAAGAAGATGAAGAAGCAGTGGCCATCCAGCAGCTCATCCAGCAAAAAGGCCTCGACCAAGCCATAGAAGAGATTACGGGGCTTAACAGAAGTTCAGATCTAGCTAAGAGGATAGTGGAGGAAGTTGAAAAGCTAGTTTAGAAGGTCACAAAAAAGACAAAATAAACCTTTACTTACAGGCATAAATCAAAACACAACTGGGTATACTTTAATTACCGATACAAAGCAACACAACAGCGCAACAAATAGAGAATGTCTCGACCGCCGAACGAGGGTACCGTTCGGCGGTTTTTTTCTGTTTTCATGGGGGGAGGACGAGGGGTTTTAATAAAAATATCAAATCGGGGCCAGACCCCAGCAGGATTTTCCGCCCCCATGTAGAACCTATAACAGTTCAACACCAAAACACCCAATATAGAAAGGAAGATGTCACAAGGATGCCTAGGAAACAAAGATTGTGGTACAAGGGAGCAAAATACCACGTTACCACTCGTGGGAACCGCCAGAGCAATATTTTCATGGAAGCGGACGATTACATCATGTACCTCTACACCATCAAACAAGCCAAAAAGAAATTCCACTTCTACGTTCACGCCTACTGCCTCATGTCCAACCACACCCATCTCCAAATTGAAACCACCGACACCGACATCAGCAAAATCATGCACTATATCAACACAAAATACGCGGTGTACATCAACCGGAAGTACAAATGGAACGGCCATCTTTTCCAAGGTCGATTCGGCGAAAAGTTGATCATGGACCTTGTCTATGAAATCGAGGTCAGCAAATATATCCATCTCAACCCCGTCCGCGCCAAACTCGTCACCAAGCCCGAAGAATACCCCTGGAGCAGCTACCGCACCTATTTTTACAACCGAAAGGACGACCCCATCCTCACCACCAGTCACATCCTAAATTACTTCACTGACCACCCAACAGGATCTTATGCCAACTACATCCAAACTCCCAATACCAGAATCCATTTCACACCCAATAGCAAAGTTGAATTTTCTATTTTGAAAAAATAAAGAAAATTAAGTATAATAGGTATTAATTCGAAATACGAAATAATAGGGGGAACTTACATAATGCACAACATCGACTACTTGAACAATCCATACCCATCCCAGCGTAACACCGTATTCGCCAAAAATGGGATGGTTGCAACCTCACAGCCGCTTGCAGCACAAGCTGGCCTCGATATCCTGAAAAAGGGCGGAAATGCCATTGATGCAGCAATCGCGACAGCGGCCTGCCTGACTGTCGTCGAGCCGACTTCCAATGGAATCGGCGGCGACGCCTTTGCACTCGTCTGGACAAAGGGTGAGCTTCACGGCCTGAATGCAAGCGGTCCTGCGCCTCAATCCATTTCCATCGAAGCGGTAAAAGAACTTGGACATGATACGATGCCGAAAATGGGTCTGATCCCGGTAACCGTACCTGGTGCACCTTCCGCATGGGCAGAGCTCTCGAAAAAGTTTGGGAGATTGCCATTATCCGAAGTTCTTCAGCCTGCCATCGACTACGCGGAGAATGGTTATCCTGTGTCGCCAACTCTCGGGAAGTACTGGAAAGGCGCATACACTGCCTACAAAAAAGCCTGCACCACAGAAGAGTTCGCTCACTGGTTCGAAACCTTCGCACCAGACGGACGCGCACCTGAAATCGGAGAGATGTGGTCATCAAAAGGCCACGCTGACACTCTACGACAAATCGGGGAAACAAACGGAGAATCCTTCTACAGAGGAGAGCTTGCACAAAAAATCGCAGACTTCAGCAAGCAGCATAACGGTTTCCTGACCTATGAGGATCTTGCAGCCTACCAACCGGAGTGGGTGCAGCCGATCAAGGTCAACTACAAGGGCTACGACGTATGGGAGATCCCGCCGAACGGACAGGGGATTGTCGCGTTAATGGCACTGAACATGCTAAAAGAAGACACATTCTCGGAAAGAGACTCTCTTGAAACCTACCATAAACAGATCGAAGCAATGAAACTGGCATTCGCTGACGCAAAAAAATACGTGTCAGATCCAACAACTATGACACACACTTCCGAAGTCCTGCTCTCCGACTCCTTTGCAAAAGCAAGACGCGAGCTAATCGGAGACACAGCCCTGACACCAGAACCAGGCACTCCACCAAAAGGAGGAACCGTCTACCTGGCGACAGCCGACGGGGAAGGGAATATGGTGTCCTTTATCCAGAGCAACTACATGGGCTTCGGTTCAGGTGTAGTGGTCCCTGGGACAGGAATCGGCCTGCAAAACCGTGGACATGACTTCTCCCTTGATCCAGAGCATGAAAACGCACTGGCGCCAGGCAAGAAGACATACCACACGATCATCCCAGGCTTCCTGACAAAGGACAACGAAGCAGTCGGACCATTCGGCGTCATGGGAGGCTACATGCAGCCTCAAGGGCACATGCAGGTCGTCATGAACACCGTCGACTTCCACCTCAACCCGCAAGCGGCCCTCGATGCACCAAGATGGCAGTGGATGGAGGACAAAAAGGTTGTGGTCGAACACCACTTCCCGCAGCACCTCGCCCAAGCCCTTGCGCGCAAAGGTCACCAAATCCAAGTCACCCTCGACGGAGGCAGCTTCGGCCGCGGCCAGATCATCTGGCGCGACCCGAAAACAGGCGTGCTGAGCGGCGGAACAGAGTCACGTACTGATGGGGCGATATTTGCTTATTGATTAATAGGGGCCTGACCCGCACCACGTTAGAGTGATAAAGAATGTAGCCTTGAACACGCATTCTGCCAACACCCGCTTTATCGCTTTACTACGTTGAGGGTCAGGCCCCCTCATATAAGGAGGCAGCACACCATGCATCAAACACAACTCTTCCTTTCCTTCTTCCGCATCGGCATGCTTGGCTATGGCGGCGGCCCGGCGAGCATCCCGCTTGTACATAAAGAAGTTGTAGAGAAAAACAAATGGCTCACGGACGATGATTTCTCGGATATCCTCGCTATGGCCAATACGTTACCCGGTCCCATCAACACGAAAATGGCGGGCTATATCGGCTATCGCGTGGCGGGCTTCCGCGGTATGTTCAATGCTTTGTTGGCTTCCACGATCCCGACCATTATTCTGATGATCGTCCTGCTTACCACACTTGCGAACTTCAAAGATCAGCCATGGGTGCAAGGAATGACCAAGGCCGTTCTGCCAGTGGTCGGCGTAATGCTTGCGGTTCTTACGTGGGATTTCTTCGACAAATCGAAAAAAGGCTTAGGATGGATAGCGGCGGTCATCCTAATCATCGTCAGTTTCCTGACCATCGAACTGCTGGGGATCCACCCAGGTATCGTCATTGCAGTCCTATTGGCTACAGCCATTTTCAAAAAAGATAAACCCAAGCCGACAGTGGAAAAAGGAGGGGACGCATCATGATCTATTGGGAGATATTCCTCGCCTTTTTCATACCGGGCATCCTGGGGTACGGGGGGGGCCCAGCTTCAATTCCCCTTGTAGAAAACGAAGTGGTGCACCGCTACGGCTGGCTCACAGTAAGTGAATTCAGTGAGGTCCTCGCGCTCGGGAACGCCCTGCCAGGACCAATTGCAACCAAAATGGCCGGCTACATCGGCTATGAGCAAGGTGGAATTCTCGGAGCGGCAGTGGGCGTATTCGCAACCGTTGCACCATCATTGATTCTGATGATTGCACTAATGAGCCTGCTCTATAAATTCCGTGACTCGCCAAAAGTAAAAAGAATGTCCAACTATGTCCGACCGACCATCGCCCTGCTCCTTGGAGTCATGGCATACCGCTTCTTCTTCGAATCCTACGAAGGATCAGGAGCACTCCAAACACTCTTCCTAGTCGTCGCAAGCTACCTGCTGCTAGAGCGATGGAAAGTGCACCCTGCCTATGTAATTAGTGGAGCACTGGTTTATGGAGCGGTTGTGCTTAGTTGACATAATGACCGGGGTCTGGCCCCGGCATTAATAAAGTTGACATAACAACAGGGGTCTGGCCCCACCCATCAATAAAGTTAACATAACACCAAGTGCCAGACCCCACACCCACCATATAAGGAGGCCACAAACGATGAAAAAACTACTCTTAACAGGCTTCGTCCCGTTCCTGGACTTCCCTGTGAATCCCACAGAGGAGATCGTGAAGTCGTTGGACGGAACTTCTATAGGAGACTACCAGATTATCAGCAAGGTGCTGCCTGTTGACTTTCAGCAATCAGAAAAGGAAATCCTGCAGCACTACACGGAAATCCAGCCGGATGCAGTCGTTTCGCTGGGCCTTGCTGCCGGCCGCGCGCACATCACACCGGAGCGTATAGCCATCAACTGCAAGGACGGCGCCCCTGACAACAACGGCGTCACTTGCCAGGACGAGCCAATCAACCCAGACGGCCCAGACGGCTATTTCTCGACACTACCGATTCGCACCATGGTCAACCACCTCACAGAAAACGGCTTCCCAGCGAAAATATCGAACACCGCTGGAACCTATCTTTGCAACAACGTCATGTACGCCACTCTGCACAAAATCGCAGAAGAGCACAAGCAAGACCAGATCAAAGCCGGCTTCATCCATATTCCGGCATCCCATGAACTCGCCATCCAAATTAAGAACAGTCCAAGCTGGTCGCAGCGGGATCTGACCGAAGCAATCCGCTTAGCTTTACAAACGCTATAATATAGGAGGTAACCAAAATGACCTATTCCATCATTGGTTTTGATCCGAAAGAAAAAGAGTGGGGGATTGCTGTCCAATCGAAGTTTCTCGGTGTCGGGGCAGTGGTTCCTTTTGCAGAGGCCAATTTAGGAGCCATCGCGACCCAGTCCTACGCGAACACCACCTATGGTCCCGAAGGCCTCAAGCTTTTAAAAGAAGGAAAAACCGCGCAGGAAGTAGTCGATCATCTGACAGAAGCGGATAACGACCGGGCATATCGACAGATTGGCGTAATCGATGCACAAGGCAATGCAGCTACCTACACCGGCGAAAAATGCTACAACTGGGCTGGTGGGCAGACGGGTGCTTTTTATGCTGCACAAGGCAATATCCTCGTAAGTGAAGAAACTATCCATGCAATGGGAGAAACGTTCATAAAAACGGAAGGCACCCTGGCCGAGCGGCTTCTAAAAGCACTAGCAGCTGGACAGAATGCAGGGGGAGACAGCAGAGGGCAGCAGTCCGCCGCGCTGTTAGTGGTAAAAGAAAAAGGGGGATACGCGGGATTCAACGACCGCTATATCGACCTGCGAGTAGATGACCACCAACAGCCGATCGTGGAGCTGATCCGAATCTATCAGCTGCAACAGTTGTATTTCGCCCCCACAAAACAGGAGAACATTCTCGAAATTACAGGGGACTTGGAACAAACTCTCAAAATGCAGCTAGAAAAACTTGGCTACAAAACTGACAATCTGCAAGAGGCGCTCACCACCTACATCCATACAGAGAACTTCGAAGGACGCGAGCAGGAAAAAGGGTACATCGATAAGGAAGTTCTGAACTATATCCTGGCACAAAAATAGAGCGTTCCTTCAGTGGACGCTCTTTCTTTTATAGTTGAACAAAAGCTACGATGAGCTTGATCCACCCAAAAAATGATAACCATAATGGTATACTAAACGCCGTTCCCCAAAACATTCCTATTAAAAAGTTGTTTTTGACCATTTTTAGCATCCTCCTAAATAACCGTTTCTGTTTCTATAGTTATTAACCTTAAGAGTGACCTTTAAACATGTAAGCGTTTACTAATGTATACCCATTATTATGAAGGATGAAAAGTGAAAAGTTCGCAATAATTTGTCTGTAAGATACATCATTTTCACAATAAATTTAGACAAATTTCGTAAAAAGAAAAAAGATCCTTATAAAAAAGGATCTCCCAAAACACAGTTATGAAGGTAATTAGCTGAATAGACCTTTGAAAAATGAACCAATGGATACAAAAAAGTTCCTGATGGATACACCAATTTTTCCGGACTCTTTCTCAGAACTTACTTCTACTAGTGGGATTTCAGTAGTCTCGCTCAATACAACCTCTTCCGTTTCTTCCTCTTTTTCCTCACTAGGTGCTTCTTCCACATCGACCACAACCTCGGGAGCTGATTCAAACGCAGATTCAACTTCCTGACGAAGTTCATCAAAGTTCACGGTTGAGACAAGGTCTTCATTTTCCAGGAAAAAGAGAAGTTCCTCAAGCTCAGGCTTTGTGAGAAAGTCAAGAGAAGGTACGAATTCTTCTTCAAGATATTGCCTTAGCACATCATAGAGGATGGGGAGTGGAAGTCTCTGAAACTCTTTTTTCCACGACCATAGTACCTCTCCATGTTCTTCAATATTAATTACTACAATTTCTTCCTCTAAGATTTCCTCTTCTTCCTCATTAGTAACTACCTCTTCCTCCTCACTTGGTTCTACCGGAGTGTAAGGAGTTGTACTAGGAGGTTGAGGGTTATTAGGCCTACTTGGTTCACTAGGAGGATCTGGCTTAGGTGCAGGAGGCTCCGGCTGTGGTTCCGGTTCCGGTTCAGGCTCTGGTTCAGGCTCCGGTTCAGGCTCAGGTTCCGGTTCAGGCTCAGGTTCTGTCACAGGGGGCTTAGGCGGGTCCTGTGGACTTGGGATCCTGGGTGGTTTTGGAGCAGATGTTATCCCGATTTTTAGAAAAGCATCACTATTATCTTGATTCCGGGTGGTATCGGCATTCATATTTAAAGGATTTGAAATTATCGATAGTAGTAAAATGATAACGGTGATTAATTTTTTCATGATTTCCCCCAAATAAAAATAGTTTATCAATGTTAGTTGTCTCTATTATATAGTTAATCTAGTAATATTTACATATTTTTTCTATAAAAAACCATCAATTAATCCCTATATTTGTACTAATACAGCGCATTGAAAAAAATCAAGTGGTTATTAATTTGGTAGTTGACTAAAGTAAAAGCTTGTTTCATAATCTAATTATTAGAATTATTATAAAATTCTGTTTTATAACAAGGCAGAATTTTAACTAGAAGAGGGGAGGCCTGTAACCGAAAAATAAAAGCGCTTACAACAAGAAAGAGGTGGAAGCACAATGTTTTTCTTCTATGCATTTCTGGTCGTCATCGTTCTTTGTATATTCTTCGCCATCAAAAAACAACGGCCAATCCTGCTGTCCGTACCGGTATTCACACTCGCATTCTACGTTCTTGTAGAAATCGCACTTGTGCCCGGATCCTTTATCGAAACAGTGAAATTCATCTTTACCCTGCAATAACAATTCTTTTATTTATTTTTTATTTATTTTTTATTTATTTTAGGTGCCTGACCCCGGCAGGGATTTCCCCATTCGTGTCGAAACCCCAAAATTTCATAAGGAGGTTTTCTTTTGAAGAAGATTGATAAGTCTGTTGCTGATGCGTATTTTCGCGAGAAGACGAGGTATATTTTCATCTATCTAGCCATTTGGTTTGTTGTTTCGTTTGGCGTGGTGATGTTTGCGGAATCCCTGGATTTCACTATTTTCGGCGGCTTTCCTTTCCACTATTATATGGGTGCCCAAGGTTCGATTTTGGTCTTCATCATCTTGCTATTCGTGAATGCGAAGGTGAGCGACAAGATCGACCAGAAGTATGGCATCGACGAAAAGGCCAACGAGCAGATGAGCTATGGCAAAACGCTCGATCACTAAATCTTGCAAGCAGCACACGTAACCATGCATCAACCCAATCGTATCTATAGCCACTGGATCTATTCCACCCAAGACCCTCACAATGAAGAATCTCGGTTTCAAACAATCGACCCATCACTGTTTGAAAAAGAAATCTCTACTCAAAAAAACTCAGCACAAAACCACGGAACCATCACATAAAAAGGGGGATGTACAGTTGGATAATCAGTTTATTGTATCGCTATCATTGATATTGGTTACCTTTGCGCTCTACATTGGAATCGCCATCTTCAATAAAGCCCGCCAGACATCGGATTTCTACGTAGCCGGTCGCGGGGTGCCACCGGTATTTAACGGGATGGCAATCGGAGCGGACTGGATGAGTGCGGCTTCATTCATTGGGATGGCCGGGACCATCATGCTTCTCGGTTATGACGGACTAGCTTACATAATGGGTTGGACCGGGGGTTACCTACTCCTTACCTTCCTGCTTGCACCGCAACTCCGCAAATCTGGACGCTACACGGTGCCGGAGTTTATCGGGGACCGTTTTGACTCCCACACCGCACGCGTTATTGCGGCAATCTGTACAATTATCATCAGTTTCACCTACTCCATCGGGCAGCTTTCCGGCTCCGGAGTGGTAATCGGACGCCTACTTGAAGTGGATGCAAAAGTTGGAACGATGATCGGGGTTGTCCTGATCGCCTTCTACGCAGCCTTCGGAGGAATGAAGGGGATCACATGGACACAGGTGGCACAGTACGTCGTCCTGATCATCGCCTACCTGATTCCTGTTATTTTCATGAGTCTGCAGCTTACCAGTAACCCGCTGCCGTGGCTGACATATGGAAATATTGTCAATGAGATGGGGGCGCTCGACCGCGAGCTCGGTATATCCGAATATTTCGCTCCATTCACCAACGGAACAAAGTGGCAGTTCATTGCACTTATGTTCACGCTGATGGCAGGTACTGCAGGATTACCGCACGTTATCGTCCGCTTCTACACGGTTTCCACGATGAAAGCGGCCCGTTGGTCAGGAGCTTGGGCTCTTCTTTTCATCGGACTTTTATACCTTTCTGCACCAGCCTATGCGGCATTCTCCCGTTTCATTTTGATGAAAAATGTGGTAGGAAAGCCGATTGATCAGCTCCCAGCTTGGACGGAATCTTGGGTCAACACAGGTAAACTGCAGGTTGCTGACACGAGCGGCGACGGCATCCTTCAATGGGCAGAGCTGATCATTGCCAATGATATCGTCGTAATGGCAACACCGGAAATCGCCAACCTTGGCGTGTTCATCATCGGACTAGTGGCAGCGGGAGCCATGGCAGCAGCCCTTTCCACTGCAGGCGGACTGATGATCGCTATTTCATCTTCTTTTGCACATGACATTTATTACCGAGTGTTGAAACCGAATTCCACTGATGCAAACCGTCTGAAGGTCGGCCGTATCACGATTGTTACAGCAACCGTACTAGCGGGACTTGTAGCGCTTAACCCGCCAGGCGCGATCACGCAGATTGTCGCATGGGCCTTCGCGCTCGCATCCGGAACGTTCTTCCCATCCTTGCTTCTTGGAGTATGGTGGAAGCGTGCCAACGCACAAGGCGTCATCGCAGGGATGCTCGTCGGTCTAGCCGTCACGCTTTCCTACATCTTCGCGGCAAAATATGGTGGCTTCACGATTCTCGGAATCATCGACACTGGGGCAGGAGTCTTCGGCGCAGCATCCGCCATCCTGACCATCGTCATCGTATCCTTGATGACCAAAGCACCATCACAAAAAATCCAGGACGAAGTAGCGGATCTTCGTTACCCGGAACAGATGACTTACAAAGATGGGGATGTTTGGTTGAACAAATAGGGGACAGGTCCCGTGTCCCACTAAAGCTTGCAAGTATGCCGTGGCAGCTGCCACGGCATACGCTATTTACGAAGCAGCCCAATTTCAACGGCAGACTACAAATAATTTAACCTGAATAGCAACCTTACCCCAGATCCACAAATAAAATGAAGTCGTCCAACCCCAAAACAGGTAATCAGCCTTTCAAAAGTAGAGATAATTACCTTGTTTTAACTAAACCCAGCGATTTTTGCAGCAAAATGTGCACTTCCAGACTGGATATTACCTGCAAATCCAGCTCATTCTAACAAATTCTTGAATCATTCTAACATCAAATTCAAACATTCTAACAAATTTGATGAACATTCTAACAAAATCCCAAATCATTCTAACAAATGCATATTGCGCGAACCTACAAGTCTAAGGATAGTGGGACAAGGAACCTGTCCCCGAAAGGAGCTAACCTACCATGCACCACGCTCTATTCCACAAACTCACCGACGAAGAAAGAACAACCCTGTTCACCCGCTGCCAAACCCACACCTTCACCCACCACCAGCCTATCCTGAAAGCGAATGAAACGAGGGAAGGGCTCTTTCTCATTGAATCTGGAACAGTGGAAGTCTATCTGCCTGGGCACAATCACGATGAAGTCTTGGAAATTATCAAAAAGGACCAACTGATCGGCCTCTCCCATTTCATTCATTTTCTCTCGGATTCAGATTCGGCTTCACCCACCACCGACGAGGCGTCCCTTCTCCAGGTCCGGGCCATTGACGACGTGACCGCTCTCTACATCCCTTTCGCTGTGCTAAAAGAAAGATGGAACGACCCCACCATCCGTGAATACCTGCTCACCCAGGTCAGCGCACGCCTTCATGACGTCTATCAATCTCTCGCCGAACAGCTCCAACTCGGAAAAAAGCTCACAGAATCCGATACGACGACGCTTAGATTGCAGGATGTGATGAGAGAATCCTTCGTCCAAGCGGCCACAACCGACACCATTCAGTCCGTTGCAAAAAAGCTCTCTGAAACTAATCACACCGCAGCCATCATTACAGAGGACAACAACCTCACAGGCATCATCACGATGCACGATTTCGTCAACCGGGTCATCACAAACGGGCAAAGCCACACCCAGCCCGTCCACACCGTCATGACGCCAAACCCGATCACCATCGAGCGCACCGCCTATTTCTATGAAGCTATCACAACCATGCTTCTCCACGGCATCAAGCATCTACCTGTCACAGACGGCATGCAAACTGTCGGACTCGTCACCCTGACCGAGCTCCTCCAAATCAAAAGCGCCAGTTTCCTGAAAGGAACGACACAAATATCAACAGCCACCTATAAAACACTGCCAACCATCAAGACAGCACTCTACTCCACACTCGGCACCATGCTGCATCAAGAGGTCCCGACCCTGCATGCACTTGACGTCATGAATACCTTGTACGACCAGCTCATCCAGCGCTGTATCGAGCTTGCTGTCGATGACATATCAGCAAGCCCACCCAACAGATTCTGCTTCTACCTCATGGGCAGCGCCGGCAGAAGGGAGCAGTTCCTCCTCACCGACCAGGACCACTTCCTCGTTTATGAGAACGACTGCAATAAAGAGTACTTCCAACAGCTCTCGGGAAAAATCGTCGCAAACCTCGAATTGGCCGGCTATAAAAGATGCCCTGGGGACATGATGGCCTCTAACCCCCAGTGGAGCGGCACCACAGAGCAATGGAACAACCGCATCAGAGAGTGGGTGCTCCACGCCACCAACGACCGGCTGCTGCTTGTGCAAAACTTCTTTTCCTACCGGCTCATCTACGGAGACGACACGCTGCACGAGCAATTCAAAACCAACATCGAACAGTCCCTGGACAGGGCGAAAATCTTTTTATACCGCCTGTCCCAGCTCGAACGCGAGAACCCGATTCCAGCCTTGGAACAGCCAATCCGCTCCATCTTCCGGATGCAAAAGAAAACAATCGACCTGAAAAAACACATTCTTTTTCCATATCACCACAGCCTGCAGATTCTCGCGCTGATGAACGGAATCACCTATGGTACGCCAATAGAGAAAATCGACCAGCTCCACGAGAAAAAGATCCTTTCCGAAAGCTTTCAAAAAGATCTCAAAGCATCTATCGAATCCATCCTGGACTATTATGTAAAAAATCGTTGGAGTCAGCATCAAAAAGGGGAGAAACTGACCTCGACGCTTGATCTGACAACCCTGACAACGCGAGAAAAAGAAGAACTCATGCTCAGCATCCGGCTCATCAAGGAACTGCAAAGCCACATGCTATCCTACTATTAGGAGAGGGGGCCACACCAATGTTTCCATTCGCCCGAAAGGATTATTTCCCGAGCAATTTAGCTGAAAACCTACCGCTTTCTACACCAATCTACAAACTGGAATTCACCGTCTTTGATACAGAAACAACCGGATTCAACCTGGCAAAAGAGGACCGATTAATAGAAATCGGTGCCGTAAAGGTGAAGGGGATGGAGGTGGAGGAGGAGAGTATCTACCAAAGCTACATCAATCCGAATCGACAAATCCCGCGGGAAATTACCGACCTGACCGGAATCACAAGCCAGCAAGTCCAACAAGCACAAGATGCACTTGAAGCCATCCAAAAACTAACCGATCTCGCCAACCAGACGTCCGCCTGCTATGTCGGGCACTACGTCTCCTTTGACATGCACGCCATCAAGTACGAGCTCAAACGCCGCAACCTGCACTGGAAAGCGCCAAAAGCCATCGATACCCTGAACCTGATTGGCTATATCGCCCCCAACTACGACATGCGCGATCTCGAAAAATACGCACGGGACTTCGGGACACGGATTTACCAGCGCCACTCCGCTATTGGGGACGCCATGACCACGGCCTATCTGTTCGTCGAGCTTTTGCACATCAGCCGGGACAGGGGGGTGAGAACGTGGGGAGACCTGCTCAAGGCGGGAGAGATGATGTGAAAAGGAATGAAGCATCGCCATGCCGAATACATAAGAAAACATCTTAACAACCGGAGGCCGACATGTTGTAGCAACAAAATGAATTTACAACCGCACTTCTTAAGAAAGTCCATAAAAAGGAACATTCACTCAAGTCCATCATGGAAAAAGTGGTGCAAACCTATTCGTCAAAATTTAAGAATAAAGGGCTGCTCCTGGAAACAGCTTACGACAAAGAGGGGGACAGCCCATTCTTGCCAGGCTATCGCTCTGCCCTTTCTATTGGAATCTCTGATAACGAAGGGGAGTTGATCGATCTGCACACGATCGTAATTTGGGAGTGTGAACGAACTTTCCTTGGAATTCCCATTACCAAAAATATCTTTGGGAGCAAGGTCACAGGAATGTTATTAGAGGAATCACCATCCGAGATTACAAACGAATGTACGGAATACCTGGAGGAACAACTGGAGATGTTGGACTAATAGGAAGAAATAAAGGAAGTATGCGGATATGGAATGCTGCATACTTTTTTATTTTTCCAATCAGCTCATCATACATAAGGCGAAATATTCTTTGACCTCATTTTATAAAAGTTTGACCGTTAAAGATAAAGACTATTTCGACAATTTGATTCTATAATGGAGTGGAAAATAATAAGGAGAAAGAAGGTGGTTTTTTGTCAAATATCAAAGAAATATGGATTTACCATCACAGTCATCTTGATGTGGGATATACCCATCCACAGCCTGTACTATGGGAAATGCAGCGTAAATATATCAGCCAGGCAATTGTATTATGTGAGAAAACGGAGCATGAAACTGAGGGAAATAAGTTCAGGTGGACCTGTGAGGCTACATCGCCTGTCATGAAATGGCTTGAAACATCGAGCGAGGAAGAAATTGCGAGGTTTGCACATTTCGTTCAGAATGGTCAGATCTGTCTGGCTGCGTTGAGCATGCACACGTCTCCACTGAGTAACGTGGAACAGATTGCTAGATTGCTATATCCTGCGAAAAAGCTCCGTGAGAGATTCGGGTCAAAGGTAAACACGGCTATCAATCATGATATCAATGGTCAGCCATGGACTTTTGCCCAGCTATTACTGGATGGAGGAGTCGAGCTTTATACGACAGGGGTAAATATTCATTTTGGCGGGATTCCGTTGCCAAGACTGCAAATATTTAGATGGAAGACTCCAGATGGCAGGGAGCTCTTCACTTTCAATGGGGAGCATTATTCCATTTTTACACAATTTACGGAGCTTTGGGATAAAGATCTGGAGAAGATGAAAAAGGGAATTGATGCTTATATTAATAGAATTGAAGGGGATAACTACCCTCATGATTTTATTTACTTATCTTCAACAAACATACCACTTCTAGATAATACGCCTCCAGATGAAGAGTTGATGGAAATGGTCCATCGTTGGAATGCTTCCGGACTCGGACCGAAAATCCGCCTCGCTACTCCTGAAATGCTGTTAGAAAGAATCAAGGAAATGCCGATTGAGGACATTCCGGTCTATGAAGGAGACTGGACGGATTACTGGAATTTTGGTGCAGCGAGCTCTGCTCTTGAAACGAAGGTAACAAGAAGAACGAAGCAATCGCTTAAAGCTGCAGAGCTTTTGGCTTCTTTCTTAGGAATCAGGGATAATCATGAGAAACGACTTTATCAGGAAGCATGGGATCAGTTGGAGCTTTATGATGAGCATACGTGGGGAGCGAATGTCTCAGTGACAGATCCGGATTCCCTCTATACAAAATCGTTATGGATGCATAAAGCGCATACCGCCTACCAGGCAAATAGTCTAAGTGGTTATCTTTTGGCTGATCAATTGGAAAAGCTTGCGGAAAATCCATTGCAGTCGCAGGAGCCTAAGGGATTATTATTAGTGAATCCGACGCATGTTCCACAAAAGGTGGATATTAGAGTTTCGGAGGAGTATACGTATAAGGGGCGACACGCCCAGACGAACCGTTATAAATTCCAACAAAACAACCTGGATCCACAATGGATGGAGCCTGTGCTGGGTAAGGTGGAGCTCAAGCCTTTTTCATGGAAAAAGGTGCCGTATGCATCCCTTAAGAAGGAAAGTCAGGATGTTGTAAAAGTAACGGATTTCACCATTGAAAGCCCCTACCACCGGTTAGAATTTGATAGAAAAACAGGCAGAATAGTAGGTCTTTTCGACAAACAATTGGAGTGGCAGATGCTTGACCAAGAAAGTGAATGGACCTTGTTCCAATATGTACAAGAGAAAGTAAATCCATTAATGCAGGAAGAGAACCGCAAAGCTCTGTTCCCAAGAGATGTGGAAAAGTGCAATAACAGCATCAGCTGCTGGAACCACGATTGGTCACCTCTTCGCAATGGTGCTTCCGAGATTCTGGAATGCGAAGTGGAAGAGCATGATTCAGGGGCTACGCTAGTAATGAAATGGAAAGCGCCTGGTGTGGATTGGTTAGAGCAGAGGATTACGTTGTTTGCTGATAAGCCCGAAATAGAGCTAGATGCCAATCTTAAAAAGCTGGATATCAGAACTCCGGATTCTGTGTATTTCACCTTCCCTATAAATCTAAAAGAGTGGAAAGCGAAGTTCGACAGTGCCGGGATATTTGTTGAATTGGATAAAGAGCAACTGCCGACTGCATGTAAAGACTGGGTCACGGTGGATAATGTGGTTTCCATGTTTGATGAAAACAGAGGAATCACGCTTGCATGTCCGGACGCCCCTTTAGTGCAAATAGGAGACTTCAATTTTGGGAAAGAACAAAAAGAAGTGCCTCGTTACGAACGCCCGCTTCTACTGGCATGGCCAATGAACAATTATTGGGATACGAATTTCTGTGCCACCCAACCGGGAGTGGTATCGTTCCGATATGTCCTGTCATCTTTTGGAGCCTATGATGCCAATGAAGCATTAAAATCCGGCGTGAATGCATTTTATCCGGTACAAATCCATCCTGTCATAGAGTGTGATTCCGAAGAAGAGGGAACTTTTCTTGAGATCGATAACCCGGCTATAGCCATTCAACATGTAAAGCCAGCAGAGGACGGAAGAGGAACCATTGTAAGGCTGCAAAATCTATCAGAGAACCAGCTTGAAACAGCTCTGCTTTCCTTGCCAGGAAGAGAGATTCATTCTGCAAGAGTCACAGACCTGCTGGAAAATAATCTGCAAGAGATCCACCCCGAGGGCAATAAGATGGAAATCTCCATTCGTGCCAGAGGAATCGTTTCTGTTCGAATGGAGTATAAGTAAGTTAAGTGTGATACTGTTTGAATTTTTGTTTGAACTTTCCAGGTGGCATGCCCATTTCCGTTAGAAAAACACTGGAAAAGTAATGTACGGTATCAAACCCTGTTTTCTCTGAGATTTCTTTTATACTAAGGTCGGTATCTGAAAGAAGGATACCGGCCTTTCTTATTTTTTCCTTCCTGACATAACTGGAAAAGGATTGTCCCAGTTCAGCCTGAAAGATCCTGGACAAATGGCGGCCTGAGATATGAAGGAACTCTGCCACATCATTTAGGCGCAGTGGTTCTGATAGATTATCATTTATGTAGAGCTTTGCTTTATACACCAGGGTCGAAGAAACGCTGTACCTATTGTTTTTACTGGATATTTTATGATTGATCTGAAACTCCTTGAATAGACTGCCGAAGATGGAGTAGCAAACTCCGGTGAGGCTTTCCTCCAATAAAGGATTGGATTCATTCGCCATTACAAGCAAGGTAGTCCACATCCTGACGAAGGAGGAGGATTCTGCTTGTTTATGAAAATAAGTGTCTACATTTTCAAGACTTGAAAAGAGCTGTTGGATTTTTTTTGAGGTTTTTCCTTTATTGATCTCAAACCCGATAAAGAGGATGTCCAGCCCGGATTTGCTTTGGATTTGATGTTTATGATAGGGACGTGAAAGAAACAAGGAGCCCGAACCTATCGGATGCTTGTGATTATTATCAATATAATAGCCTTCCCCGTTTACGATATAGCATATTTCGAAAAAGGAATGTTGATGAGGCTTATTATTTTTATGCCCGGATTGTGCACCCCAGTAATGGATGTTTATGGAGGCTTCCTTCCCTTCCAACTGACTCGCTTTTTGGTTTAGGAAAATGGCCCCATCCACAAATGAATCTGTCCACTCCAACTTTATTCCCCCATTCCAATTCATAATAACGCTTTCATTTTAGCACACAAATTTCACTATATGTCTGAATTTTATAAAAAATTGGCTCTTTTATAAAAAGACAAAGACATTGGCATATTTTAAACTTAAATTAAATAAAGCGTTTTCATTGTTAGGGGGGATGTTTTTGAAAGCGAGACGAATATTAGGAAAGCTATTTATCTATTTAATCATTATAGGTGGAAGTATTTTATTGTTAATGCCACTGGTCTGGATGTTGTCCACTTCCTTGAAAGGCAACGTTGGACTCTTTGACCTGCCGCCGAAATGGATTCCGGAAGAAATCCAATGGAGCAATTATAAAGAAGCGGTGAATTCCTTCCCTTTCTTGCGTTATACGATCAATACCACAATCATCACCACCTTATCTGTGGTAGGGGGAGTACTTTCCTCTTCCTTCATCGCTTATTCCTTTGCGAAATTGAGGTGGCCGGGGAGAAACATCTGGTTTATCATCCTGATAACCACGATGATGCTACCCCCACAGGTTACGATGATTCCCCTTTTCGTCTTTTTTAAAGAGCTGGGGTGGATCAATACCTACCTTCCTCTGACGGTTCCTTACTTCTTTGGTAGTGCATTTTATATCTTCTTGATGCGTCAATTCTATATGACGATACCTAGAGAACTAAGTGAAGCCGCGAAAATTGACGGCTGTTCGGAATTCAGGATCTGGTGGAATATCTATGTTCCTCTCTCCAAACCGGCAATGGCAACCCTGGCAATTTTCATATTCATGTTCGCATGGAATGATTTCCTAGGACCGCTGATCTATTTGAATGAACCAAATGATTTCACCTTGGCTCTTGGGTTAAGAGGATTCCAGCAACAGTTTGGTACAAGATGGAATGTCATGATGGCAGCCTCCATTATTGTCATGTTGCCGACACTTCTCCTCTTCTTCTTCTTCCAGAAATACTTCATCAAAGGTGTTGCCATGACAGGAGTAAAAGGGTAAGTGGTGCTTGTGAGGTATCGGAAGGAGGCGATTGGTTTCTACTGCAATTACTACGGTTAAAGCTGTTTTCGCTTCAATGGTGCTTTGAAAAAACATTTATTTAAAATAACGGGGGGTCAATTATGAAAAACTGGAAAGCAATGAAGGCATTTTCTGTTATGTTTCTAGCGTTTTTTTTAGTGGTAGGTTGTTCCAATAGTTCTTCCACTGATAAAGAGTCATCGAACGATTCGAATAAAGAGCAGGTTTCCATCTCATTCTGGCATATCTATTCCGATGGTCCGATGAAAGAAGCAATGACAGAAATACTGGATGATTTTGAAGCTGAGAATCCCAACATTAAAGTAGAAGAGCTCGGAATCAACTTCTGGGATTACTGGACGAAGCTATCCACGGCTATGGCTGGTGGCAGCGGTCCGGACCTGGCGCTGAATGATACAAGTACATTACCGGCGCGTGCAAAATCAGGGGCTATTATGAATATAGATTCTTTCATTGAAAAAGATAAATTCGATACGGATGTTTTCTTCCCGGTATTAACAGAAAAAATGCAGCATGAAGGCAGTTTCTACGGCCTGCCGAGTGATACGGATGTGCGTGTGCTTTACTACAATAAAGATCATTTCCGTGAGGTTGGTCTTGACCCTGAAAAGCCACCAACCAATTGGGCGGAACTGGAAGAATATGCAGAGAAACTGACTAAATGGAAATCAGATGATCTACTAGAGAGAATAGGTTTTTCCCCTTCAGTCGGAAACCTTCACATGTGGACGCTTGCTTGGGGTAACGGCGGAGATTTCTGGGATGAAGAAGGAAATCCGACATTCATGAAGCCTGAAAACCTGGAAGCTCTGGAGTGGATAGCAAAAATGCAAGAAAACTATGGTACGAAAGCAATGTCCGCTTTCAACTCACAAGCAAGCTCTCTTCAATACAGCCCGTTTATTGCAGAGCAGGTTTCCATGGTTGTCGATGTGAACAATTTGTACCAGGATATTAAAACTCACGCACCTGATATGGATTTCGGTGTAGCAGCCATTCCTTTCGAAAAAGAGCAGGTTACTTGGTCTGCTGGATTTGATTATGAAATGACGAATAACAAGGATGAAAAGAAAGCCGAAGCAACATGGGAGTTATTGAAGTACATGACAAGTAAAGACGTTCAAATGAAAATCCATGAGGTATCAGGGTCCCTTGTATCCAATATGGATGCAGCGAAGGATCCTAAGTTTACGGAAGATCCAATCTGGAATTTGATGGTGGAGCAAATGCAATATTCTAGATTCATAGAGTATGTGGACGCTCTTCCTTCATGGCATGCAAATCTTGATCCAGTAGAACAGGCTGTAGTGAATTCCGGTGTAGATCCGAAGCAGGCTCTGCAAGAGGCGCAGACAGCAGCGGAAAATGCCGTGAAGAATCATTAATTCCCTGTAGCAGATTACATTTAATTAGGCATTCTCTCCTTTGGCCAGGGGAGGGTGCCTAGATTATAAGGGAGAGTAGATTAGGGATGCGATGGACACGCAATATGAAAATGAGCACAAGAGAGGCAATAACCGGTTACTTGTTTTTTTCACCTGGCCTGATAGGGCTGCTGGTATTTATGGCCGGTCCCATTTTGTACTCCTTCTATTTAAGCTTCACCACCTATAACATTTATGAACCGCCGCAATGGGTGGGTTTCAAAAACTATGAAATCATGCTGACAGAGGATCCATTATTTTATAAAAGTCTCTATAACACCTTGTACTATGTGGGACTGAGTGTTCCCGTCAATACCGCGATGGGGATCCTGCTGGCTGTGCTGATGAACCAGAAAGTGAGGGGCATCCGCCTGTTCAGAACCATTTACTTCCTGCCTAGTATACTCTCCGGGGTTGCGGTAGCATTGCTATGGCAATGGATATTGGATCCGAATTTCGGGTTGATTAATACGTTTCTTGCCAATTTCGGCATTTCAGGTCCAGGATGGCTGCTGGATGAAGCCTGGTCCAAACCTTCGCTTGTCCTGATGAATCTATGGGCAGTTGGTGGCAGCATGATCATCTACCTGGCAGGATTACAGGGGATTCCACAATCTCTTTATGAGGCTGCAACCGTGGATGGAGCTGGACCAATCAGGAAATTCATTAATATTACACTGCCGATGCTTACCCCAACCATCTTCTTCAACGTAGTCATGGGTGTTCTATCCGGATTCCAGGTGTTCTTACAGGCCTTTATTATGACTGGCGGAGGGCCAAATAACTCGACGATGTTCTTTGCTTTCTATTTGTACAATAAAGCCTTCAAGGACCTGCAGCTGGGCTATGCCTCGGCAATGGCGTGGATCTTGCTTCTCATCACACTCTTATGTACATTGATCATCTTCAAAACCAGCTCTCGTTGGGTCTACTACGAGGGTGGGGACAACAGATAACCATTACTAGATTTAGGGAGAGAAAAAATGTTTAATGTGAATCCGGTTAATCCGATCAGGCTTAATCAAGAACTAGTATGTGTAGCAGAAACCAACAAAATCATAGAATCCATCATAAAAAAAGCTATAGAGAAGAAAGCATCCAGAATCGTATTGGACGGTACGCATGGTGTACCCTTTGCCTGTTTTGCAGAAAAGCTATATGAAAAATTGCAGGAAAAAGAGTATAGCCCGGAAACGGTTGATACGTCTGAGTTCCTTAAATCAAGTGAAGAACTCTACAAGCAATTCCAGGAAAATATTACGGACAACCGGGCATTCGGTTACATGGTAGAAGGAGATATCTCCGATTACTTTAAAGAAGATGCAAAGATAAACTATAAAAAAGCAGCTGCTCTTTCCGGAAAATTCATCATTGAATATGGAACCGGATCGCACTGGTTGAACAATGACTCAAAGGAAGATTGCCTGTTCATCTATTTGGATATATCAAGGGAAAAGCAACAGGTTCTCTATAGAGATGGACTTACGAACTTCGGTGGCATTGCCTCAGGGGACTTTGTGGAAAAATACAAAATTTCCTTTTTTGTTGAATGGCCAATTCTTGAAAAATATCGAAAAGAAACGCTGAAGAATTTCGATTATTATATAGATTTCAATCAAACCGAAAAGCCGGTCATGACATCTGTAACCGATCTGTTTGCGATGGCTGAGGACATTTCCAACCATCCATTGAGAGTGAAGCCATTCTTTGCGCCTGGCGTGTGGGGAGGCCAGTTCCTGAAAGGGTTGGTCGGTTTGCCGAAGGAGTGGGTGAACTGTGCCTGGAGCTTTGAGCCCATTGCACCGGAAAATTCCATTCTGATAGGCTGCGGTGATCAAGTGATAGAGGTTCCGTTTTTGATTATCATGGATCTTGCCCATCAGCCGATATTAGGCGATCGCATTGTTGGCCTTTTCGGGGACTACTTTCCGATCCGGTTCGATTACCTCGATACCATGGACGGGACGAATCTGTCCTGCCAAGTCCACCCGAAGCAATCCTATATTCGCGAGAAGTTCAATTACCCGTTGGAACAGCAGGAATCCTATTACATGATGGAAAAGAAGAAAGGATCGAAGGTGTACCTCGGCTTGACGGAGGACTGCAATCCAACTGAATTTCTGGAAGAAGTGGAACATTCACAGGAGTCAGGCAAGCCGATCGAATTTACTAAGTATGTAAAAGAGTGGGACTGTGAAAAGGGTGATCTATTCCTTATTCCAACAGGAACGGTCCATTGCTCCGGTTCCGATAATCTTGTCTTGGAAATTTCCGCCACTACATGGTGGTTCACCTTCAAAATCTATGATTATGTTCGGAAAGATCTGGATGGAAAACCACGCCCAATCAATATCGATCACGCAAAAGAAAATATCGACTGGTACAAAAAAGAGGATTGGGTAAAAGAAAATCTTTTCCATCAGCCGCGCCTTATCCAGCAACAGCAGGAAAATGAAGAGTATGTATTAGGGGCAAGGGAGGATCTTCTGTTCTATGTAAACCGGATTCACCTTCAGGACACTTGGAGGGATGAGACAGGTGGGGAAGTCATGCTGCTCAACCTGGTGGAAGGGGATAGGATCTCCATTCGTTCCATACAGGATCCACTTATTCAGGTGGAGCTCGGTTATGCAGAGTCCTATATTATACCTGCTGTATTCGGGGAATTTGAAATCATCAATGTCGGTTCTACTCCATGCAAAATAATAAAAGCAGGCGTTTCGCCGCAGTGGGATGTGAAGATTCTAGATGAATAGCTACACGATCGCCTTTGACGTAGGGGGCTTGTTCATTAAGTCAGCCGTCTTAAACAGCACTGGGGAAGTATGTCCGGATTCCTTTGCGATATTCCCGGCGAAATCAAAGGATACAAAAGAGAATATTATTGAAAATTTAGTGTATCTCATTAAGCAGCAAGCGAACCGGATCCTGGATAAGAATTTCAAGATTGCAGGAGTTGGATATGCTTTTCCCGGACCCTTCGATTATGTGAATGGGATAAGCTATATCAAAGACGTGGATAAATTCGAGAACCTGTACGAAGTGAATTTGCGTGTTGAGATAGAAAACAGACTGAAAAAGATTCCTTCCATCCGCTCCAAAATGAATGAGCATTTCCCTATTGTATTTGATAATGATGCCAATTTGTTTTCTCTGGGGGAACAGATGGCAGGGAAAGCGCGAAATTACAAGCGCTCCGTCTGTATAACCATTGGGACAGGAGCAGGTTCCGGATATTTGGAGAATGGCAGATTAGTAACAAGCCATCCTGCTGTCCCGGAGAACGGATGGATCTATAATCAGCCGTTCGGAGGCTCCATTGTGGATGAATATATCTCCAAGAGGGGAATCTTGCGGATAGCGGAAGAGTTGGGAGTCCCCGTCCCGGATAAGGAAGTGAAAACTTTAGCGGAAATGGCACATAGGAATCACCCCAATGCGCAGGAAGTCTTCCATCGATTCGGGAACAATATCGGCAGCGTCATCAACGAGTATGTTCTTCCGTTCCAGCCGGATGGCGTCATCTTAGGGGGACAGATTGCTAAGAGTAAGGATCTGTTTATCCAGGGAATCTATGAAACGTTGCAAAATAAATCATTGCTTATTGAACGCTCAGAAGATACCTCCCTCAGTACCTTTGTCGGAGTGGCAAATCTGCTGCAGCAGACAATGGAAGCAAGAGATTGCATTTCATAATACGATAAGGTGGAAAAAAATGAAGAAACAGTTTAGAAAATGGATATGGTTGTTGTTGTTGGGTCTTAGTATAGTGGTCCTAATACTCGTGATATCTGTCAAATCCTTTTCTTTTCCACAAAAGAAATCGGTAGTTTCGGGTCTTGGTCCGATTATTCCAATTGCCTCAGCTCACGCAAATTTTGATGAAGGCTATGAATCCAAGAATGTTGCAAACAACTCGGGCATGTCCGGAACAGATGGAAGAATGAATACTCACTCTAACGAAGGGAAAACGATGTGGCAGATAACAGCCAAGGGAGAGAAGCAGGCATCTGTTGTCCTCGACCTTGGCCACATCCAGCCTCTCGGAGAAATGTGGGTTTGGAATTACATGGCGAAGGACGGGGAACAATCACTTTCCCACCGTGGCTTGAAGAATGTACGGATCTATTATTCTTCCAATAACAAGGATTGGACCGAATGGAAGGGGGAAGGATACCCCTTCCGTTTTGCCAAAGAGGAGGATTCCGGTTCTGGGCAAGCTACGAATCTGGAAAACTCGCATTCACCCATTCGTTTCGATGGCGTACCCGCACGGTATGTAAAAATAGAGGCGGATGCTAAGCCAGGTAAAGGGAATTGGGATAAAAGTAATGGTGAAGGGATATTTGGACTGAGTGAAGTCAGAATATTCCGTTATGGTAAAGGTGTAGTGGAAAATGGACAAATCATCCCGATAGCAGCCACAGCGGATGAGGATTCAACTACCATACAAGGTCCTGAAAACGTAATCAATCACTATGGACTATATAAAGAAGGAATCACCGAAACACATGATACAAAACCCGAGAGGATGTGGCTAGCCTCATCCGGTAACGAAGAACCGCCTTCTTTAACCGTTGACCTTGGTGGTACCTACCCTCTACAAGCAATGGAAATCTGGAACTACAACGAAAACGGCAAAGAATCACGAGGCATAAAAAACGTCCAGATCTTCCATTCCCTTGACGGCGAAAACTGGACAGAGCTGAAGGGGATGGGCTATCCATATGAACTTGCCGAGGGGACAGGTTCCGTGGACCTGCAGGCAACCAATCTGAACGACGACGAACATACCCCGATTCTTTTCGATGGCATTCAAGCAAAATTCGTCAAGCTCATCCCACGTCTTGAACAAGGTAATTGGGGAGCAGAGGAGCAGGGCAAGCTCTTGTATGGACTAAGCGAGGTGAGATTCACCGCTGCAGCAGGAATAGCGGTGGAACCGATGTACGAATGGGATGCCCTGTTCAGCAGATACGAGGGCTGGAGTGGTGCGGACGGCATCTTTTCCATTCCTTTTGATGGATACGATGTTCCTGGAAAAGCAAAGGGGAACAAAACCCTGTTTTTATTCAGTGATACCTTTATCGGAAATGTCCATCCCGTCACCAAGCAGCGTCTGCAATCCAATATGCTGAATAATTCATTGGCAGTATTGGAGGGGGAGAAGCCAAATCTGAACAAGATGGAATGGATCACCATGGCAAATACAGCAGATGTCAATCTCTTTACCCCGAAAACTCCCAATGCACCTGCAGGAAGTTGGTACTGGCTGCAGGATGGAGTGGTGATAGGGAATCATGTGTATATCTTTCCTCTATTGATGAGTAAAGACCTTCAGGGGGACGCAGGTTTCCTCTTTGCCATTTCAGGTGTTTCCATGGTAAAGCTGCCGCTATCAGAGGATGGTCCGATTCCCGAAGATCAGGAACAGTTGGATACACCGTTATTTGCAAGATTGCCTGATGGTTCGGGGAATATTGCATTCGGAGCCGGAATTCTTGATAGGACTGAAAAATCAGGAATCTCTGATCCGGATGGCTATCTGTATGTGTATGGATACAAGGATCTGAAATCAGGCACAAAAGAATTGGTCGTTTCCAGGGTGGAACCGGAAAATATCGAGCAATTTGACCGTTGGGAATTTTGGGACGGAAAGAATTGGTCCTCCGATATCCAGGATGTAGCCTCCCTTGTCACAGGCGTTTCTCCAGAGCTTAGTGTCACATTCATGGAACAGGCACCTTATAAAGGGAAATACTTGCTGGTCGTGGAAAGGGACACCTTGAGCGGCTATATTGCGGTGAGCCAAGCAGACAGTCCGGCTGGACCTTTCTCGCCTTTGGAGGATCTCTACCATGTACCGGAAGCAAAACTCGGAAATGGCGTTATCACCTACAACGCAAAAGCCCATCCACATTTGTCAGAGCCGGGTGAATTATTGGTGACCTACAATGTCAATACCACCAATCCTACCGGGAACAACACCAATGCGGATATCTACCGTCCAAGATGGTTGAAGATCAGGGAAATCAAGCCTGAAAATCAGGAATAGAAGCGGAAAGGGGAAAAACGATGATTGAAACGAAGATACAAGCACCAAAAAGTGTGGGAGATATTATCCCTGTAGAAAAAGTGTATGGGACACCGGACGCCTTCGCAGGAACGCCTATAAGCAACCTGTTGACTAGAGTGCAAGGTCCGATCGGCAAACAGGATGTCCAGCATAATGATGCCTCTGGCAAGGGGATGTGGCTAACCGAAGGAGAGGATGAAGTCTCTGTGACCTTCGAATTTGGAGGAAGCTATCCAATAGGGGAAATGTGGGTGTGGAACTACAATCAGCAAAGCGCCACCTATCCAGGTCTATTTTACCGTGGTTTGAAGGATATAAAGCTCGAGCATTCCCTGGACGGGGAGAATTGGACCGAACTGAAAGGTCAAGGACATCCATACAGACTGGCTCCTGCAACGGGAAGCAGTCAGCAAAAAGCCACGAATCTCGATGATGAGAATAATAGTACGATAGATTTTGGCGGCGTCCTGGCTCGCTATGTCAGGCTATCCGCAAGTGCTATTCCGGATGTCGGGAACTGGGGTGGATATGAAGAGAATGAGAAGCTGTTTGGACTCAGCCAGGTCAACTTCTACGCAGGAAAAGGATTTGCGGTGGAAGCAGCGGAGGAATGGACGAATCTGTTCCACCGTAAACAGGGCTGGAGCGGGTCGGATGGCATATACGCCATCCCGTTCAATGGCTGTGACAGACAAGGGACTGCAGAGCAGACAAAAACGATCTTCATGTTCGGAGACACCTTTATCGGGTCGGTGGATGAGGCGACTGACTACCGGATTTCCACAAAAATGATCAATAATACGCTTGGCATTTTAACTGGGGCGGAACCTAACGAAGATGCCCTCGAGTTCCGTTGGAAACAGGACGAAAGTAATGAACCCGTAAGCAACATCGTTCCAAACACAGAAAAGACAAGGAGCGTGGAAGGGTCCTACTATTGGTTGCAGGATGGAGCTTCCATCAATGGGACGTTCTACTGCTTCCCGATGATTGTCGGACCAAATCCGGATGGGCCGGAAGGTTTTGCTTTTTCCATTCATGGCATTACTCGTGTTTCTGCTCCAATCGAGACGGATGGTCCTAATCTTGATTTGCAGGAACAGATTGATACCTCCCTCTACTTTACAGCGGCAAACGGGAAGACCACCTACTTTGGAGCAGCTTTCATGGCTAATACGGAAGAGAGTGGAAACCCGAACCCTGATGGTTATATCTACATTTATGGACTGCAAAACTGGGAAAAAGTAAAGCTTGTGGCAGCCCGCGTCAGAGAGGAAGATTTTATCGATCTGGATAAGTGGCACTTCTGGAATGGGGCGGAATGGACTGTAGAAAAAGAACAGGTGGTTCCGATAGCCGAAGAAATTTCTTGTGAACTGAGTGTTTCCCCAATGGTTGGCGGCAGCCTGGCTGGAAAATATATCGCTGTTTTCCAGGAATCAAGCACCGGAAACTGGATTTCCATGTATGCGGGGGATACCCCGGTTGGTCCATTCAAAGACCCGGTCAGACTCCATTATTGCCAGGAGCCAAAAGGCGGGGAGGGGATCTACTCTTATAACGCAAAGGGACATCCTCATCTTTCCAAGCCTGGCGAAATGCTGTTCAGCTACAATGTCAATACCACAAGCTGGGCCATGCATGAAAAGCATGCAAGCATCTACCGCCCTAGATTTATGAATGTCAGAGAGATAAGCTAAAACAGTATAGAGCTATAAAAGAAGACAGGAAAACACTTTTTCCTGTCTTCTTTTTGCTTCTGTGGAACCCTCTTTTCAATGTTGTCTCCAAATTATAAAAGATTGACTCTACCTCTTAAAGACGTTGCTGTTATATATTTTTATAATATTCTTAATAGAAAGAATTATAGGGGTGAGAGTATGGATAATCAGGAATTCAAGGGAAAAGTGGCTGTGGTAACAGGGGGGTCGCTCGGGATAGGTTATGCAGCGGCAAAACGTTTGGCCGAAGGAGGCGCTCAGGTCGTTATATGCGGGTCGCGCGAAACCGTTGTAAATGAAAGTGCCGAGAAATTGCAAGCGGAAGGATATGAGGTCAAGGGATTTAAGACCGATGTCCGCAACGCCTCGGAAGTGGAGCGCGTCATGCAGTATGCTGTGGAGATGTTTGGTGGGATAGACATTCTGGTCAATAGTGCAGGAGTCCAAAGATATGGGGACGTAGTAGAGACAAGTGAGGAAGTTTGGGATGATGTGATAAACATTAACCTGAAGGGGATGTTCCTATCTACCAAATATGCCATCAAGGAAATGCGGAAACGGGGTGGAGGAGCAGTCATCAATATTTCATCCGTTCAGGCATTTGCTTCCCAAAAAGGGGTCGTCGCTTATACTGCAAGCAAAGGCGGCATAAATGCGATGACAAGAGCGACGGCACTTGACCATGCACATGAAAATATTCGTATCAATGCAGTGTGCCCGGCTTCTGTGGATACCCCGATGTTAAGAGGGGCAGCCGATCTGTTCAAGGCTGATTCCACACAAGGGAAAATACTCAATGACTGGGGAAAAATGCATCCAGTGGGCAGGGTGGGGACACCGGGGGAAGTGGCGGAATTGATCGCATTTCTTGCCAGTGATAAAGCAAAATTCATCACAGGAGCAGAAATGAAAATAGATGGTGGAATGTTAGCGGCCCTAGGCGTCAGCTTACCTGAATAAGGGAGGAATTGTCGGTGAAAATCACGAATCTGAAAGCCACAACTGTTACTCTGCCACTCGAAAGCCCCTTAAGGCACAGCAATGGGGCTCATTGGGGGAGATTTGTAAGAACCATCCTGGAAGTTGAAACAGATGAAGGCGTAACAGGCTACGGCGAAATGGGGGGAGGTGGCGAGAGCGCGGAATTGGCTTTTGCCGGATTAAAGCCCTATATTATCGGTCATGACCCATTCCAACTGGAAGCGCTACGCTTTAAAATATGCAATCCGACCGCAAGCCTTTATAACAACCGTACGCAGCTAATGGCAGCAGTGGAATTTGCCTGTCTGGATATCATAGGGAAGAAATTGGATGTTCCGGTTTATCAACTGTTGGGAGGAAAAGTCCGTGATGAAGTGAAGTTTGCGAGCTATCTATTCTACCGACTGCCTAATGAACAGACAGGAGCGGGGGAGGTCAGAACAATTGAGCAACTGCTCTCACATGCCAAGGAACTGAAACAGAAATATGGATTCACCTCTCACAAGCTGAAGGGAGGAGTATTCCACCCCGATTATGAACTGGAATGCTACAAGGCCCTTGCTGCTGAATTCCCGGAGGATCGTCTGAGATATGACCCGAACGCCGCACTGAGTGTCGAGGACTCGATCCGCTTCGGACAGGAAATTGAAGGCTTGAATAATGATTATTTCGAGGACCCTACCTGGGGGTTGAACGGCATGCGGAGAGTAAGGTCCATGGTCCGGATTCCAACCGCGACCAACACGGTTGTCGTCAACTTTGAGCAGCTGGCAGCAAATGTACTGAACCCTTCCATTGATGTCATTCTACTGGATACGACCTTCTGGGGAGGAATCCGTCAGTGCATCAAAGCGGCAGGTGTTTGTGAAACCTTCCAGCTCGGGGTGGCGGTCCATTCCTCCGGCGAATTGGGCATCCAGTTGGCAACCATGCTGCATCTTGGAGCTGTGCTGCCGAATCTGGCATTTGCCGGGGACGCTCATTACCACCATCTGGAGGATGATATTTTAGTAGGCGGCAAACTCCGTTATGAAAATGGCGCAATCAAGGTTCCGGAAGGCCCTGGTCTTGGAGTGACCGTGGACAAGGAAAAGCTAGAGGAATATGCGGAGCTGTACAGGGAGCTTGGCGGATATACATATGACCGTGATCCGGCGCGTCCGGATTGGTTCGCTTACGTTCCGAATCAAGTCTGGGCCGATCATTTATAGAGAAATGGAGGGATAGAAGATGACCAAACCTACTTGGAGCGGGATGACCGCCAAATTGGATGCGGAGAAGATGGAGGTCTATTTCGATGGTACCTTTACCTCACCCCAGCTAAATCATCCTGAAGGACTCGCCTTTGACGATAAAGGAGATATCTGGTGTGGTGGCGAAAAAGGAGAGATTTTCCGGATAAGCGACAATGGTGGGAAGATTGAACAGATCGCTTGTACAGACGGATTTATTCTGGGACTCGCCTTTGATAAAAGCGGGATCCTATACGCCTGTGACTTGAAGCATTCCTCTGTTTTTAAAATAGATCCTGCAAATGGAGAAGTCACCTTGTTTGCTGATGGAGACGGAAAAGAGCGAAAGATGGCCATCCCGAATGCCATCGCGGTAGATCATGAAAATAACTATTTATATATTACCGATAGTCATGACTCAAACAAGCCGGGCCCGGGTATTTGGCGGTTTAATCTGGAAAGCGGTCAGGGAGAAATGTGGTTCGACCAAAATCTTTCTTTTGCCAATGGAATTGCGCTAGATTCCCAGAACTCCTGCCTCTATGTGGCGGAAACATTCGGGAAAGAGATCAGCAGAATTTCGATTAACGAAAGTGGAGAGCCAGGGGAGAAGGAAACGGTAGTAGAAATGGATGTCCTGCCGGATGGTCTCTGGCTGGGCCATGATGGAAGGCTATATATTTCCTGCTACGAGCCGTCCCTCATCTATTGCTGGTCGAATGAAACCGGATTGGAGCTCCTCTGCTATGATACGACCGCACATACCTTATGCCATCCGACCAATTGTGTGCTGCGAGGAACAGACCTGTACACGTCCAACCTCGGAAGATGGCATATTACGAGAATAAAAGACGTAACAGGCTAAAGGGCAGGGGGAACCATTCATGCAAAAATATCGCAAACAACGTAACTTCGGCTGCCGCATTCATGACCAATATTCCTATTTCGGCATGAGGACACTCGTCCTTGAAAATGAGAAGCTTCGTCTCTCTCTCTTACTGGATAAAGGCGGGGAGATTTATGAATGCCTCTATAAGCCGCTTGACCTTGATCTGGTCTGGCTGTCGGAAAATGGGGTGCAGAACCCGATGGATTATCTGTCCACCTCGGCAGATCCAACCGCTGCATTCATCGACTATTATCCTGGTGGATGGCAGGAGGTCCTTCCGAACGGCGGCCCGACAGCATCGTACCTCGGGGCCCAATTCGGCCAGCACGGAGAAGTGGCCCATATGCCATGGGATTACGACATCATCAAGGATACGCCCGAAGAAATTCAGGTGAAACTATCCGTCAGGACGAAGAAAATACCTTTTCATGTAACAAAAACATTCATTCTTACGAGCGGCAGTTCTGAGATCCGAGTGGAGGAGCAACTCGAAAATCTCGGAACGACGAACCTTCACTATATGTGGGGGCATCACCTTGTATTTGGAAAGCCATTTGCCATTCCCGGGAGTAAAATAGGACTTCCGATTGGAGTGGAAATCATCACGGAATCAAAGGATTCAGAGGTGGCGGCCCCTGGCCGGATCGTTCGCGGAGAGACCTATCACTGGCCGAATGCGGATACTGAAGACGGTTCTCTCGACCTATCCATTCTTCCGGAAAGAGATACACCATCCGATATCATCTATCTTACCAATTTCGGACCGGATGGCTGGTATACACTTGAAAACCGCGACCTCTATTTGGGTGTAAAAGTGGAGTGGGATGCCACGCAATTCCCTTATTTATGGTATTGGCAGGAATTCGGTGGTACCAAGACCTATCCGTGGTATGGCAGGCATTACAATGTTGGCCTGGAGCCGTTCACAAGTTATCCGACGCATGGTCTCGAAGAAGCAATACGAAATGGTTCTGCTGCAGTAATTGCTCCGGGTGAGATAAAAAGCTTCTGGATGAAGCTGACCCCCTATATTCCAAAACCTAAAACATAAACGGAAAGGAGGCTGATGAACATGCGTATAAAAGAGAAAGTGGTACTCATCACAGGTGCAGGTTCAGGCATCGGAAAGAGCACAGCCCTGCTGTTTGCAAAAGAAGGTGCGAAAGTAGTAGTCAATGACCTATCAGAAGAACATGGGAACCAGACCGTTCAAGAGATATTGGCACAAGGCGGAGAAGCAGTTTTTCTCCAAGCGGATGTCACGAAAGCCACGGAAGTGAAAGAGATGGTTCAGCTTGCATTAGAACGGTACAAAAAGATCGATGTTCTATTCAATAATGCGGGTATTTCCGGCGTAGGGGCACTGCATGAGGTCTCGGAGGAATTGTGGGACCGTGTTGTCGATGTCAATTTGAAAGGCGTGTTCCTTCCGAGCAAATACGTCCTGCCACACATGATCGAAAGACAGGAGGGCAGTATCATCAACATGTCCTCCTGTGTAGCGGAGCTTGGACTAATGAAGCGAGCTGTCTATTCCGCCACAAAAGGAGCGGTCCTATCCCTTACAAAAGCGATGCAGGTAGATTACGCCCCCTATAATATACGAGTGAATGCCCTGCTGCCTGGAACGATCCTGACACCGTTTGTAGAAAACTATCTGCGCAATGCCTATGAGGACTATGACGAGGCACTGGAAACCATTAAAAAACGCCAATTAAGCGGCCAACTCGGGACACCATCTGATGTAGCCCAAGCGGCCCTGTTTTTAGCCTCGGATGAATCCAAGTTCATGATGGGATCCCCCCTTTACATAGATGGCGGGGCGACTTTTGGCAAGATGGCGTAAGGAAAGAAAGGTGATTATATGAAACTATTAACCTTCTATAAAGGGAATCAGTTAAAGCTGGGAGTTAGTACGGATCGCGGTGTGCTGGAGCTTCCTCAAGACTTTGAGGAAGTATTGGAAAAAGGGGGAGAAGTGCTTTCTCAAATATCCCGATTGGTCGACGAGGCTCTCAATCAAGATTCTGACACGCATTTCATACAAAAGGAAGATTTACACTGGGGTCCCTGCGTACCGAATCCAGGAAAAATAATCTGTGTAGGATTGAACTACCAAAAGCATGCGGAGGAGACAAACTCGCCAATTCCCGAATACCCGATCCTTTTCAATAAATTTTCAAACACGATAACGAGTCATAACAGCCGAATCGAAATACCAAAGACTACAGACCAATTGGATTATGAGGCCGAGCTGGTCATCGTCATCGGCAAGGAAATGAAGAATGTTGAAAGACAAAACGCACTCGACCACGTCCTGGGCTATTGCATCGTCAACGACTTGTCGGCAAGAGACCTTCAATTCCGGACCAATCAATGGCTATTAGGGAAAACTTGCGATGATTTCAGTCCCATAGGACCGTATCTGGTGACAGTTGATGAAGTCTATGACCCCAATAATCTATATGTGAAAACCTACGTGAACGGCGAGCTTAGACAGAACTCCAATACGTCCGATATGATTTTTGACTGCTCCTACATCCTGAGCTATATCTCGCAGTATATGACGCTCTCTCCTGGAGATATCATCTTGACCGGAACCCCGGAAGGAGTCGTGTTGGGTAATCCGCCTGATCAGCAGCATTACCTTAAGGATGGCGATATGGTGTCCATCGAGATAGAAGGGTTGGGAGTGCTGAGGAATACATTTATTTCAGAGAAGTAGTAGAAAGGATGAATATCATGCCAATATTGGATCTGCCGTTAAATGAGCTGTATGATTATAAGCCTGATTCGACAGCGAAAGGTGATTTTGATGCTTTTTGGGAGACGCAGAGAAATCGATCAGCTGAGAGACCGCTGAATGCTCGACTGAACAGAATGGAATATCCGGTGAAAAATGTAACCGTCTATGATGTGGTCTACGATGGTGTTGACGGAACACCGATTCATGGCTGGTATACAGTCCCCAACAAATCAATTGCTCCCACACACATGCCGGTTGTAATCGGGTATCATGGCTATTCATTTGACAGGGGCTACCCTTGTGACAACCTGCATTGGGCAATCATGGGCATTGCGTCCTTCACTGTTGACACACGCGGCCAAGCAGGTAAATCCCCTGACTATGCAAAATACCCTCATGGCAGTGTTCCGGGATTTTTAACTTTAGGTATTTTAGATCCGGAAACCTACTATTATAAAAATGCTTATATGGACTGTGTACGAGCAGTAGATTTTGTCTGCTCCAGAGGGGAAATAGATGCCGAAAAAATTATACTGGCTGGCGGAAGCCAAGGCGGCGGCCTCGCCTTGGCTGTCGCTGGAATCGATCATCGTCCAAAGCTGATGCTGAACATCTTTCCATTTCTATGCGATTTCAAAAGGGCGGTGGAGATGCATACGCAGGGACCCTACAGTGAAATTAAGGAATGGTTCAGAAGGTACGACAAGGAGCAGAAAATAGAAGAACAGGTCTATGACACCTTAAGCTATTTTGATGGCATGAACTTCGCCTCCAGAGTCCAGGCCAAAACACAGATGGTCATCACCCTTCAGGATCAGGTTTGTCCACCATCGACCTGTTTCGCAGCGTATAACCATCTGGCAGGCGAAAAAGAGTTGCTTATATATAAAGAGTACGGTCATGAAGCGTTATTTGGGCATAATGATCAGATGTTGAAGTTCGTTGCAAATTACATTTAAAGTAACACAGTAGATTTTCAATAAATGCAAAAAGTGCGTCCACCAATCAGGCAGACGCACTTTCTCTTATTCTTCTTCCAGATAAACATCGACCTTATATTCTTCGGCAGTATCGGCGAAAAGTCTTTCATGCTTCTCGAATTCTTCGACCGATAAATCATAAGCGGCAGTTGCCACTTCCGACATTTCGAAGTTCCCGCTTTTCATATCCTCTGCATAAATGACATAGCTTTCAAGCAACTTTTCATTTGAAAGAATCAAGGCCTCATGGGACGCCTGCAGCGGCTCCCAATCCACCGTCACCTCTTTGGTCTTTTGGAGCACCTTTTCCAAAGCGGGAATGGTGCTTTCGGTTAGAAATGCGAGGGCTTTAGCGTCATCCTCTTCGGCCCAGAAACCTGTTTCTGCGGCAACTTCAATGTCGTAACTATCCTCTATGATTGGATTAGTGGCATCCAGATAATCCAATATCGCAGTCTCCGCATCGAGGTGATCCGTTAATTTCACAGCTGTATCTTCCAGGAGCGAACATCCTGCTATCAACATTGCCACTACTAACACCAAACCTGACTTCCATATAATCTTACGCATTCCCATACCCCTTTATATGTAAAGGATTGTACATTCCAATTAAATATAGCCGACAAGCATCAAAACCGTCTATAGGAAAAAAGAGTCTACGAATCAAATCGTAAACTCGAGTTCTGCGCGTGCTTTCGGCCAATTGCCGCCAGTCAGCCAGACTTTCACCTTATAGTTTCCGGGAGTCAAATTCTTTAGAGGGATGTCGAAGCTCATTTCATCCCCAGGTGCCACCATAATCTCTTCATAGATCATGATGAAAAACTTTCCCTCGGAGAACTGCTCTACCCGTTTTCCATCACGATAGAGTATATAGTCATATCGCTGTCCGCTCGTGAAGATCACCTTCTCGGATTTATTACTGGTATTTTCCACAATGAAGTGGAGCATAACCGAATCCGGACCACTTTCCGAATAGCTAAGAATCGCTTCCATGCCCATATTCACCACTCCCATCCATAAATCAGCATAATAAGTATATTCGACAAAACTGAAACTATACCTTTATCGGTAACGGAATGGCACTTCCGCACTAGTGTGATGGTTATTTTTTCACCCAGATTGGAAATATATAGAGGGGAAATAAAAAAATGAAAACAGGCTAGGAAATATTTCTCTTGCTTTCTCTGAAGTGATAGATGACTATTATCAATAAAATCATTATTTTTTATTCTTCAGCTCTGATTCTTTACATACAAGTGGAGGAAATTATGAAAGCTTTAAACAAAGAAAGAGACGAACGAATCGATATATTAAGGTTTATTGCCATTATTGGCATTCTTGTGGCTCATAGTAATCCGGATCCTTGGCTGTTTCAATTAAGGAATTTTGATGTAACACTTATGGTCCTTCTATTGGGGACATCCTTTTACCTCAGTCAAAGAGGAAAAGAGTTGAATTACCTGCCATATTTGGGGAAACGCTTTAACAGGCTGGTTGTTCCTACGTGGCAGTTATTGGTCATCTTCTTTGCCTTGTTTTATCTGATTTCCAAGCTGTTCGGGGACGAGTACTACTTTCCCATGGAGGAAGTTATCGACTCTTTCGCTCTGATGGAGGGGATCGGGTATGTCTGGATTATGAGGGTGTTTTTCCTGATAGCACTAATAAGTCCGCTTTTATTGGCGATTAGTAACAGAATCAAGAATAATACGGTGTATTTCTTGTTTCTGGTGGCAGGATACTTCTTGTATATAGGCCTATTACTGATTAATGGTAAGTTGGAAGGAAATATGGGTATGGTGTTCCAGAATTTTGTTGTTTATGGAGTGGGTTATGGCCTAGTCGCAGCATTTGGAATGAGGTTAAAACAATTTTCCGCAAAAGAAATTTGGTTTTACTTTTTATTCTTCTTGGGGATCTTCCTGTATCTTATGTTCCAGAATGATTTCGCACAGACACAAGCATTTAAATACCCGCCACAGCTTTATTATTTCGCTTACGGTTTGATGGGAAGCTTGTTCCTTTATATCCTGTTGGATGTATCGTTCATTAAGAAAATATTTACGAACAAATTTGTGGCGTTCGTTTCCAGAACCTCCCTATGGCTATATTTATGGCATATCATCTTTGTGGAGTTCATGAAACTGTTTGAATCGGAGATGTCCATCATTTCTGATTCGTTTATTACAAGGTTTTTATATATCTTTATCACTTCACTGATTGTCACATATATCCAGGAGATGGTGAAGAAGTATATGAAAAATAGAAAGAGGAATCAAGCATCAATCAGTTAGGGGTCGACTCGTTCGGTCCTTTTTTTGTGGATTCATACGAAAAATTCAAAAAAATCGAACAAATCCCTTGTCCCACTTGACATTATTAGCATAAAGCACGACCCAAGCTAATAAACTGTAACTAACCAAACATACAAAGAGAGTGTTTGAGGTGAGGGATCGTAGATTGTCTCGAAGCATAACACCAAACATCCTAATCGTTTTTCTATAAAGCACAACTGTAAGCACTAGGCACTTCGTTACATCGGAATAAGCGGGTCTCATTTCACATTCCTCAACATCCAATTTAGGGAGGGCGAGTGGTGTGCACGATTACATCAAAGAGAGAACTATCAAGATTGGAAAGTATATCGTGGAGACAAAGAAAACAGTTCGCGTGATTGCGAAGGAATTTGGAGTTTCCAAAAGTACTGTCCATAAAGACCTGACAGAAAGACTGCCAGAGATCAACCCAGACTTAGCGAATGAAGTGAAGGATATACTCGATTATCATAAATCCATCCGGCATCTGCGCGGCGGGGAAGCTACCAAGATGAAGTACAAGAAGGAAGAGGAAGCCGTGAAATAAGCAACTTCTAGCGGACAGCACCAATACTTATGAAAAACAGTCCATCCAAGTGGCTGTTTTTCTATTTTTAGGGGGTGGCAATTGGAGCTTTCGCCCGGAAAAAAAGATTTACGCCCGGAAACCAAGGACATTAGCATGATAAAACCAAAATACGCCCGAACACTGAAAATCGACAAAAATCGCACAGCAAAAAACCACCTCCAAAAACCTGGCACAAAAGTCCCGCACCCCCATCTGCCAACGAATCATCCGCAACCTAAAACATTCGACAAAAACCTCAAATTTTTGACATGAAATTAATGTTAATATCAACCTTTTATTTGTAATTTGTGATAGAATATACAATTAGGACTATAAGTTGTCGGACAACAGTCGCAAAGCATATGCAAGGAGGAAAAAAGTAACATGTTTGCTAGGGATATAGGGATTGATTTAGGTACGGCTAACGTTCTCATCCATGTAAAAGGAAAAGGGATCGTTCTGAATGAACCGTCAGTAGTGGCACTTGATACAAACACTGGAAAAGTATTAGCGGTAGGGGAAGAAGCCCGCAAAATGGTAGGGCGTACTCCAGGAAACATTGTAGCGATGCGACCGCTAAAAGATGGAGTAATCGCAGATTTCGAAGTCACAGAAGCAATGCTGAAGCATTTCATAAAAAAACTGAACGTCAAAGGCTTCCTTTCCAAGCCGCGCATCCTGATCTGCTGCCCAACGAACATCACATCCGTTGAACAAAAAGCGATCAGAGAAGCAGCCGAAAAAAGCGGCGGCAAAAAGGTATACCTCGAAGAAGAACCGAAAGTGGCAGCCATCGGAGCGGGAATGGACATCTTCCAGCCTAGCGGCAACATGGTAGTCGATATCGGCGGCGGAACAACCGACGTAGCAGTACTCTCCATGGGGGACATCGTAACAGCGAGCTCCATCAAAATGGCCGGCGACAAATTCGACGCCGAAATTCTTCAATACATCAAGAAAAAATACAAGCTCTTAATAGGGGAACGCACAGCGGAGAACATCAAAATCTCCATCGCAACCGTCTTCCCGGGATCACGTAGCGAAAAAATTGACATCCGCGGACGCGACATGGTCAGTGGCCTTCCACAAACCATCACCGTCTCATCCGAAGAAATCGAAGAAGCACTTCGCGAATCCGTACAAGTCATCGTACAAGCCGCGAAAAGCGTCCTAGAACGCACACCACCAGAACTATCATCCGACATCATCGACCGCGGTGTCATCCTAACAGGCGGCGGCGCACTCCTCCACGGCATGGACCAACTCCTAGCCGAAGAACTAAAAGTACCCGTCCTCGTCGCAGAACACCCAATGGACTGCGTAGCAATCGGAACAGGCATCATGCTTGACCATATTGATCGTCTGCCTAGGAAGAGTTTTGCTTAAAATAAAAAGATCAACTCACCGAGTTGATCTTTTTATTTTAAGTTTTTTTCCTTTTGCTAAGGGGTCTGACCCTTCAAAACAATAAAAACAAAACCCAACTCTCCCCATCCTACCCTCGCAACCTAAATCCCACAAAAGCCGCAAGGGTCTGACCCCGTCTTAATATCGCACTCTCCCTCACAATAGCCCTTCGAGCTTCAAAAGACCCATCTTTAATATTTGCCCCCCATGAGTTATATATCTCCTTCGAAGGGTATATATAAGAAACATAAAAACTTCGGAGGTGCATCTTACATGCTTCATAAATCATTGATAATGTGGCACAAAATTAGAGTAAGGTACCACGAAATACTGATACAGGATTGTTTGGATGAATCATTGAAAATAACTTTAGTTCAAAAACTCAACTATCATAATCAAAAATTAAATGAACTGTACACCGTTGAAGCATCCTGAAAAGGGTGCTTTTTAATTTGAAGTAAAAGCATATTCGCAAAATTACATATATCGACATTTCCAATTATGTACTATAATAGAAACTAGATAATTCTGTACGGAAAATTATAAAGAGGTGAACCAAATGTTACGAGGCTTTCATACAGCAACAGCAGGCATGATCTCCCAGCAGCGTCGAATGGAGATGCTGTCAAACAATCTGGCAAACGCAAATACTCCTGGCTACAAAGCGGACCAATCCTCCTTACGAGCATTTCCGGAACTGCTGCTTTCAAAGATGGAACAAGTCAGTGTACCTACCCAAAAACCGATTAAATTTGCTCAAAGCCAGCAAATCGGTACCCTTCATACAGGTGTTTATATGCAGGAAGTCGCACCTAAATTCATTCAAGGTGATATACGTCCTACCGGTAATGACACCGACTTGGCAATCCTTAACGGAGCTCTGCCAGAAAACGCATCAATGTTCTTTACAGTCCAACACCCGGATGGAACACCGCGATATACAAGGAATGGTAACTTTGCAGTGGATGCAGAAGGATTCCTGACAACAAACAATGGTCTTTATGTTCTAGACGAAAATAACAATCGCATTCAAATAAATACGAGTTCCTTTACCATGCAACCGGATGGAACCATTCTCGTGAATAATGAGCCTCAAGCTCGTCTTGGTATGGCTCTTACGATTAACGCTAACGACCTGATTCGTGACGGTAACGGCCTGTTCCGTGCATCGGCAGGACAACAGATGGAGGCTGCCAATGGTGGCTTCCAGATCATGCAAGGGAATATCGAGCGCTCCAATGTAGACACGGCTCAGACAATGAGCGATATGACTGCCGCCTACCGAGCATTTGAAGCGAACCAAAAGGTGATCCAAGCCTATGACATGAGCATGCAGAAAGCGGCGAACGAAATCGGACGTATCAATTAATGGCCTCACGATCGGAACGGAGGGAAAATAAATGAACAGAATTATGCTAAATGCAACCAATACAATGAACCAGCTACAAAAGCAATTGGATCTAATCGGCCATAATGTAGCCAATATTGATACCATCGGCTACAAGAACCGTTCGGCTACATTCCAGGAGCTGCTTGTACAGCAATCGAACAACCAGCCGTTGGGTCGCTACGAAAACATTCGCCAAACGCCAAACGGGATTCGTCTTTCAACTGGTGCAGGGCTCAGCCAGACGAAGCTGAATCTGACACAGGGTCCTTTAAAATCGACGGAACGTATGTTAGACTTTGCATTAACAAAAGAAGACCTGTTCTTTACGGTCCAGGCAACAGAAAACGGACAAACAAGCACCCAATTCACAAGAAACGGTGTCTTTTACCTGTCCCCGATCAACAACAATGAAGTGATGCTGGTAACAGCTGACGGAAATCCGGTATTGGACAGTAACGATCAACAAATAATATTTCCAGATGATATACAGGATGTTAAATTGCAACCTGGTGGAGTTATCTCTGCAGTTCGTCCGAATGGTGAGGCCGTTGCAAGTGAGCTTGGGATAGCCCGTGCGATCCGTCCGCAGATGCTGGACGCGAAGCCCGGCTCGCTTTATTCCCTCCCTAGAGAAGGATTAGCGAATCCGGACGATATTATGCAGTTTGTAGAAGGCGCTGACCGTACAACGGTGGGCATGCAGCAAGGGATGCTCGAGAATTCCAATGTGGATCTGGCATCTGAACTCACGGAAATGACCTTGATGCAACGGAATTATCAATTTAACGCAAAGTCGGTCCAATTTGCAGATCAGATGATGGGGCTTGTAAATGGCTTAAAGGCTTAACATAGAATTCAAAGTAAAGGAGAGGTTGCGCAATGGAACAAAATGAAGCAAAACAAGAGAGCTTGACCAGGGAAGAATTGCGCAAGGCTCAAAAAAATAAAGCTATACAGCAAAAAGAAGAGGCGGCTACTAGCGAAGAAAGACCAAAACGGCTTAAATGGCGTATTCGTCTTATTCCAATATGGTTGCGCCTGATCATTATCGTGGCCATCATGATTATCGCAGCTATCTCAGGTGCCATGTTCGGCTACGGGGTACTGGGCGGCGGCAGTCCGATGGATGTACTGGACAAAAGTACGTGGCAGCATATTATTGACTTAGTGAATAAAGAGTAGGGAAGTCTATATACAAAGACTTCCTCTTTTTTATGCCTTCGTATATAATTGGAAGTAACTATTAGTAGGAGGTCATAATAATGTTAGACATTAACCAGATAAAAGAAATCATTCCACATAGATATCCGTTCCTGTTGGTGGACAAGATAATAGAAATCGAAGAAGGTCAACGAGCAATCGGAATCAAGAATGTCACGGCTAACGAGGAGTTCTTCAACGGCCACTTCCCCGAATTCCCGGTAATGCCAGGGGTTCTGATCGTGGAAGCATTGGCTCAAGTCGGAGCGGTAGCAATGCTGAAAAAAGAAGAAAACAAAGGGCGCCTCGCATTCTTCACGGGAATCGACAATTGCCGTTTCAAAAAGCAGGTCATCCCTGGAGACCAGCTCCGTCTTGAAGTCGAAATGACTCGAGTACGCGGTAGCATCGGCAAAGGAAAAGGTATCGCTACGGTTGATGGGCAATTGGTATGCGAACTCGAAATGATGTTCGCATTAGGCCAAAAGTCGTAAATTGAAAAAATTTGTTCATTTATGCAAGCTTTTACGAATATTGGGGAATATAAAAAGGGACCAAACGAAAAAAGCATTAAAGGTCTTCAATAATAAAACCCATATGCGAAAGGAGTAGGTTAGAATGAACAAAATGTTAATTAAATTAACTGGTACAGCGTTAGCGGCAATGTTGATCACTGGATGTGCAGCAAATAACGAGGATGTTCCACCACCTGAGAACGAGCAGCCTCCTGCGGAAGAGCCTATGGATCCTGATATGGAACAAGATGAGAACAACATGGAAGATGATATGAATAAAGACGAAGAGAACATGGAAGAGGATACTGGGGACGACCAGCAGTAATCCATCAAAAAAATGGGGACAGTATAAGCTGTCCCTTATCCATGAAAAAAAAATCACTTTTTATAGTCCCACAGTATCCTCCACTCTTTTTCTTCCTTCACCACATACACATATTGAATATATAAAAAATGCCCGTACTTCCCACGATAATTCAGCTCCACCTCAAATTCATGAACCGATTCAAAAACCTCTCCATCCTTCTCCATCCGCCAATCTTTTAGTTTCTTGGAATCACCAACTTCATAAGAGAATGTCTCTGCACCAAAATGTCCGATAAACACATGAGCTTTATCCTGAAAATAAGCACTGCGTCCAAACTTCTCCTGCATCGCCGGGTGTAAAAGCTCCCAGGATCGCCCGAAATCACCTTCCTGTTCATATTCATAAAACTGATGAACCGATCCTTCCGCCGTATCATTTCCAAATGAATAAATCAGTTTAAAAACTAACACTATTATATTAAGAAGAAACACTCCCAAAAATCTAACCAAAAACTGCCTTTGCCGCTGTCTTCTCCACAAGGGACTATCCACCCCTTTCCCACATAGAGCTTTCCTATATCCATTGTATGACAAGGTTAGTAGGTTAGAAGTACAAGAAGAAACAAGAAAGCGTATTCACTAAAAATTTCTAGTTATTTCTATGTAAATATGTCACATATTGTAGATACATAAGGAAAGATTGTATATAATAGGCAATGGTAACAAATGATGTCTGACATCAAGTGACAGCTAATATTACTTTACAAACGTTACAAATGTAGATATATAGAACTAGCTAATTGTTAAAAATTACACCTCCATACGACCGCATTCGACAAAATTCACCCATTACATATCTAGGAAAACTGTGTTAAGATTGGAAAGTGCTGAAACATTACAGGAATGTTACAGATATCGACATGGGTACAAAAACCTATTTCAATAAAATGATAGAGAAATAAAAGAATTCGACAAATTCAACTTTGATTTCCTAAAGAGCTTAAAGAGAAAGGTAATGTCTCCTTACCTTTATCAATGGAGGCACTCGATCAAGCTGTTGGGTCAATGAGCCTTAGACGCCTGTCGTCATAGGCTTGGTGTGAGGATGGGTTAGATGCCCATTATTTAATAAAAAGGAAATATCTAATTATCGAACGCTTTTCGGTAATTAGATATTTCCTTTTTGAAGGTAATAATTAAAAGGAGGGTTTAATTACATGCAGAAAGTAAGAAAAGCAATTATACCGGCAGCTGGGTTAGGGACAAGATTTTTACCAGCTACCAAAGCAATGCCTAAAGAAATGCTCCCTATCGTTGATAAACCAACGATTCAATACATAGTAGAAGAAGCGATTGAATCAGGGATTGAAGATATCATTATCGTTACAGGTAAGGGAAAGCGTGCCATTGAAGACCATTTTGATCACAACTTGGAATTAGAACAAAATTTATTGGAAAAAGAGAAATTTGATCTATTAGAAAAAGTTCGTCAATCCTCGAATGTTACCATTCATTATATACGCCAAAAAGAGCCTAAAGGATTAGGGCATGCTGTCTGGTGTGCAAGAAATTTTGTTGGAAATGAACCGTTTGCTGTCTTGCTTGGTGACGATATCGTACAGGCAGATACGCCTTGTTTAAAGCAGTTAATTAATGAGTATGACAAAACGTTATCTTCTGTAATTGGTGTTCAAACTGTAGGAGATAATGAAACACATCGCTACGGTATTATTGACCCTCTTCAAAATGAAGGACGTCGCTTCCAAGTGAATAAATTTGTTGAAAAACCAAAGCCTGGTACTGCTCCTTCCAATCTAGCTATTATGGGGCGTTATATCCTTACACCAGAAATTTTCATGTTCCTTGATAAGCAAGAAACAGGTGCCGGTGGAGAAATCCAATTGACAGATGCAATCCAAGCACTTAATGAAATTCAACGGGTTTTCGCTTATGATTTTGAAGGAAAACGATTTGATGTTGGGGAAAAATTAGGATTTATTCAAACATCGATTGAGTTTGCGCTTCAACATGAAGATCTGCAGCAAGGATTAGTAGAGTACATGAGAGAAATCTTAGAAAAATATACAATTACTCAACCTGGGAAATAGAGGTGAATGGCATTGACTGAATTTGCTAGAAGATTAATTGATTCGTCAACACATGTTTCCTTATCGGAATTGAATGAAAATAAAATCGAATCATCTATGAAACGTATTATGGACGTAGTAGGAGCTTCTATAGGACTATTATTGTTACTACCTGTTTTAATTATTATTTCTATTATAATTAAAATTGAGGATCCTAAAGGACCAATTTTATTCTCTCAAATAAGAGTTGGGAAAAACCAGGAAGAATTCAAAATGTATAAGTTTCGTTCGATGGTATCAGATGCAGAAGAGAAACTACAAGAACTATTAAAATATAATGAAGTATCTGGCGCGATGTTTAAAATGAAGGAAGATCCCCGAATAACAAAAATCGGTAAGTTGATAAGAAAAACTAGCATTGATGAGCTTCCGCAGTTGTGGAATGTTCTTAAGGGGGATATGAGTCTTGTCGGTCCCCGTCCCCCATTGATGAGAGAAGTTGCAGAGTACACAGAATATGATAAGCAACGGTTATTGGCTACACCTGGATGCACAGGTTTATGGCAAATTAGTGGTAGAAGTAATGTTGGATTTGATGAAATGGTAGAGTTAGACCTTGCTTATATAAAGAGTAGAACTATTTTATTAGATATTAAGATTATTGTGAAAACATTCACAATAATCTTTAAGTCAAAGGACGCATTTTAAAGGTGGGCACTATGAAGATAGTTTTGGATTTGACAATAGTGAATAATCCTTCAAAAATCACAGGAGTAGAGAGAGTTGCAATTGAGTCTGTAAGAGAGCTACTTAACATAGGGGAAAATATAAATTATTCAGTTTTATGCTCAAAAAAAGGGCATAGTTACATTGTTAAAGAATTGGGATTAAGTGAAAATAAAAAAATAAAGGTATATAAAAGTTTTACAAATAACCGAGTCTTAACAGATCAAGTTTGGATTCCTATGATTATTAATAAAATAAAACCTAGTTTAATATACTACACAACATTAGGTATTCCTATTATAAATAAGTATCCGTTTATTATGATTATTCATGATGCAGTAGCTTGGAAGTTACCAAAAACTATTTCAAAAGGAATGAAATATTATTATAAACCTTTAATTGAGCATGCAAGTCAAAAAAAAACTTGCAGAAAAATAATTACTGTATCTGAGTTTTCTAAGAAAGAAATAATAAACACATTAAAAATAAAACCTTCTAAGATAATGGTAAATTATTTAGGTGTCACTCCCAAGATTGTGGCATATAGGAAAAAGTTAAACCAATCAGAATCTAAAGATGATTATATAATTACAATTGGAACCTTGGAACCCAGAAAAAATATTCAAGGCTTAATAGAAGCGTTTTGTTTGTTGAAATCTCATTATAATTATAATGGAAAACTTTTAATTGTTGGTAGAGAAGGTTGGATTGATTCTCTAAATGTTAATCATAAAATAATTCAAGATGTTGTATTTACAGGATTTGTAACAGATGAGGAATTAACTAAGTTAATTATGAATGCAAAGGTTTATGTATTTCCTTCATTATATGAGGGATTCGGTTTACCTTTATTAGAAGCTATGTATCTCGGTACTCCAACGACTTGTTCAAATGTTGCCTCCCTACCGGAAATTGGAGGAGAGAGTGCGTGCTATTTTAATCCTGAAGATTCTGCTGATATCGCAAAAACTATAAATGATGTATTAACTAATGAAACAAGAAGAAAAGAAATGATTAGATCTGGATATGATAGAGCAGATTTATTTAAGTGGAGTTACTTTTCCGAGAAATTAAATAAGTCATTTAAGGAGTTAGTAAATGGAGAAAAGTAGATTGTTTGATTTGGAATTTTCTAGTGGTAACTTAAATGATTTTTTTTGTGAGTTTAATGAAGTTATAAAGACGAATAAAAAAGTACATGTACATACAGTAAATGTAGATCATGTTGTTATTGCTCACAAAGAAAATACTTTTAAAGATATTGTTAATAGAGCAGATTTTGTTACTGCTGATGGTATGCCTATAGTTTGGTATTCAAAAATAATTAAAAAAGCCTTGCCTGAAAGGATTACAGGGGCTGATATATCGGAAGAGTTTTGTAAAAGATCAAATGATTTTGGTTATAAAATGTTTTTTTTGGGTGCTGCACCAGGGATTGCGGAACTTGCCAAGAAAGAAATGGAAAAGAAATATAAAAATCCAGCTATAGTAGGGACATATAGTCCTACTAGAAAAGAGTTAGAAAGCAATAAAATGAATAAAGAGATAATTAAGAAAATTAATGAATCAAATGCGAACGTTCTATTGGTAGCATTAGGGGCTCCCAAGCAAGAAGAGTGGATAAGTGCAAATTTAAAATATTTAGAGACCAACATAAATATTGGTATCGGAGCGACTCTAGATTTTATGGCCAATAAGGTTAAGCGATCGCCATTGATACTACAAAAGTTAGGATTAGAGTGGGCTTATAGAATGTTAAATGAACCTAAAAGACTGTTTAAAAGGTATATAATACAAGATTCATATTTTATATTAATATTATTAAAAGATTTAAAAATAAGACTTAATAAGTGAGGTATTATGAGTAAAAAATATAAGGTGCTCTTTATTGACCATGCACAGGAGATGGGTGGAGCGGAGTTTAGTCTATTTTATCTATTGAAGTATTTGGAAAAAGATACAGTAGAACCCATTTTATTATCTCCACAGGGGTCTAGTTTGAGTGAAAAAGTTACTAAGGAACTTGATGCAAATATAAAAATTATTCCACATTCTCTTTGTAGCCCCAAAAACTTCCTTTTTTTTACTTTCGGGATTGCAAAACTTTTTAAAATACTTATTAATGAAAAGATTGACATAATTCATATTAATTCGTATAGGTCAGTTTTCTATGGGTTTATGGGATTATTTCTCAGAAAAAAAATAATATGGCATGTAAGAGATATTTTTAATGACAGTTTATTCAAAAAAATATTACCTTTCTTTGCAAGTCATATCATATGTATTTCTAAAGCGGTTTATAATCAATTCCCTGAAAAGTATAACAGAAAAAAAACTATTATTAGTAATGGTGTAGACCTTGAAGAGTATAACAATGCTGTCACTCCGACCTTGAAGAAAGAGTTGAATATTTCAAGTGAAACATTCTTAGTGGGCATGGTTGGAAGAATAGATAGGTGGAAGGGTTTTCATCACCTTTTAAATGTAATACCTGAGATTAAACATAAAAACCCAAATATTCATTATGTAATAGTGGGTGATGAAATACTAACTAAAGAAAAAGGCTATCTGGAAGAATTGAAACAATATGTAAAAAATAATAATCTACAAAATGATGTCAGTTTTTTGGGTCAAAGAACGGATATCCCTCAAATAATGAAATCATTAGACCTGTTTGTTAGTTGTTCAGATAATGAACCTTTTGGCAGAGTAATAATTGAGTCATTAGCGATGGGTACACCAGCACTAGTTAATAATAGTGGAGGCGCTGCTGAAATAGTAGAAAATGAAATTTGTGGATATAAAATTGATTTGTCTAAAACAAATAATTTAAAAGAGAAAGTACTGTGGTTATCTGTTAATCCTAAAACTGTTGAAGAAATGGGATTATTAGGAATTAGAAGAGTGAAAGAATTTTATACTGCGAGAAATACTAGTAAAAAAGTAACTAATTTATACTCATTAATATTAAATGAAAAATAAGAAAGGTATAACTATATGATTAATAACAATAAATATTTTTTAATCCTTCCTGTTTTCATTGCAATAATACTGCTGTTTAATATACTGGCTTACCATAGTTTTAAACTAAGCTTAATATTGATAGTTTTAGTTGTATTAATTATTTTAATTTTTTATTTCCTTAACTACAATGGAATTTTTAATACTTTATTTTTCTCTATTGTTTTTTTACTACCATTTAATATAGAAGTAGGTATTATAAAGAGTTATCATGCTGGGGGCTTAAGCGGAAATATAACTTTAAGTGTAATATATATTTTACTATTAGCGTGGTTAGGACTATTACTGATTCAAAATAAAGGTAAAATACTTAAAGAAAAAATGCCAATAGAGTTATTATTTTTTTTATTGCTCATACTCACTGGTTTTATTTCCTTTGCTTTTGCTATTAATAAAATTGCATATTTTTATGTATTTAATAGATATATCTTCGGCTTATTACTAATATATTTGGTAATTAAACTAGATAAAAATAAAATGTTAAGCATTGTATCTTTAGGGCTTGCTTTATCACTAATTATTCAATTTGCAATTAGCACTTATCAGTTTTTATATAAGAAACCCTTAGGACTATTCCTTATAGGGGAAAATACAGACCCATTTAGAAAGGGAGTTGAAGGGATCGAAAAAGGAGTTAGTGGAACATTAGGGCACCCTGCTACATTAGGGATTTTTTTAGTGCTTACTATACCACTTCTCCTGGCATATTTGACAAAAAGTTCATTTAACGTTAACAAGGGCTTAAGAATTATAGTTTCCTTCATATTTTTACTAGCTTTCGTTTTTACTTTGTTAACCAATGCCAGAACTTCTATTTCTTTACTTTTTGTATCAGTTATTATATATAGTGTTGGAAATATAATGTTGAAATATAGGAATAAGGACATAGGTATATTCGATACTATAAAACTGTTTATAATTACATTAGGTTTTGTTTTACTATTTTATTTTTCGTTTGATCTTATCTACGACCGATTCTTCAATTCTGACTTATTAAAACAGGTGAATGATAGGAATAACTTAAGTGATCTAGCTATTTCAATAATCAAATCAAATTATCACAATTTATTTTTTGGGGTAGGCTTAAATAATTATGTGGATGTGATAAGTACTTTTGGAAATGAGTCCGTATTCGCATATGTACATCCAGTCCATAATTATTATCTTTTATTATTAGCAGAAGGTGGAATTTTCCACTTACTAGCATTCATTTTATTATATATAAGTATGATTATTAAAATGTTAAAAGTATTCTTTAAAGGTAATAAACCGGACTCAATTTTAGCTTTGAGTGTTTTAACTGGGATAATATCGATATTGATTTTTGGCTTTACGGATTGGGGTATATACCACAATCAATTATTCTTTATAACAATAATTTATATTATACTTTCTATAAAAATTTATAGTTCTTATAAAAATAATCTGTAGGTGGAAAAGATGAGAGTTTGGATGTACCCTAAAGATAGTGATACTAACCAATATAATAGTTTGTTTTCTACATCAATCGAACGTATGAATAAAAATACAAAAGTATTAAATTTTAAACAGAGATACTTGTTTAAGTTAAAAAAAAATGATGTTTTACATTTCCATTGGCCACATTCTTTATATCAAAGTAATTCATTTATAGTTATGTGTGTAAAAGCATTTTTGTTTATTATTATATTGAATGTATTGAAATTATTTGGAATTAGGCTTGTCTGGACTATGCATAATAAATTTCCACATAAAATAAAGTTTTTTAATCTCGAGAAGTTAGTAAGGAAGAAAATTATCAATTGTTGCTCATTATTAATTGTATTGAGTCAATCTATAAAGTCTGAAATATCAAAAGAGTTTTCGGTAAATCCTCAAAAAATAAGGGTTATTAAACATGGTCACTATGAAGGTGTATATCCGGAAGTTACAAGAGAAAAGTATACTGAAATAAAATTAAAGGCAAATGAAAAATTTATCTATTTATTTATTGGCACTATACAGGAATATAAGGGAGTAATTAACCTGATCAAGGTTTTTAAAAAGTTAGAAAAGAATAGTCTTTTAATTATAGCTGGAAATCCCTCAATTGAAATGAAAGATAAATTAAATAAATTTATTAGTGAAGAAAATATTGTTTTTGACCTAAGGTTTATTCCAGATGACGAGATTTTCAGCATAATATCAATTGCAGATGCTATAGTACTACCATATAAAGAAATCACTTCCTCTGGTAGTGCTTTACTAGCTTTAACATATAATAAACCGATAATTGCTCCTAATACTCCATTTATGGTTGAATACTTTAATGAAAACACTTCAGAATTATATGAGAAACATTCTGAAAATGGTTTATACGATGCTCTTGTAAATGTTACTAAAAGAGAATTCACAATTAAAAGTTTTGAAAAAAACAAACAAGAACTAAATTGGAATAAAATCGGAGAAGAATTGAATGATTTATATAAAGAACTACTAATTTAATATTTAGGAGTACAACGAATGTCTTTCGTTCAAAATAGCATTTGGTCTTTTATTAATGTATTTGGTGCACAAATATTAGGGCTTATAGCGAATATCATATTGGCACGTTTATTATATCCAGAAATATTTGGAGTATTAGGTATGGCAATGGCGTTTGCTGGCTTGATGCTTGTGTTTCAAGAGGCTGGGTTAAGCTCATATATTATTTACAAAAAATACATCAATGATAGTATAATCTCGAATTCATTCTATATAAATATCGTTATCTCACTTTTACTATGCTTTTTATTATTAATGATTTCTTCTGATATAGGATATTTTTATGGAATTGAAGAAGTTGGAATAGTAATAATATATATAGCAATAGGAATGGCTTTTGGATCTTTTGGAATAACAAGTAGAGCATTGCTTACAAAGGCAAGGAATTTCAAAGCGTTAGCAAAAATTGATTTAATTTCGGAATTAATAGCTAGTATACTAGCTATTATTTTTGCTATTTATAGCTTGGAATTATTGGCAATTACTTCAAGATTAGTAATAAAACCTCTTATTCAATCTTTAATATTAATATGGATTCAAAAGATTAAATTACTACCTCTGAATTTCGGTGTAATAAAAGAAATATTACCATTTAGTAGTAAGTTTTTAGGTTCTCAGTTATTGATTTATATAAACAATAATATTGATTATTTCTTAATTGGTAAACTATTAGGAAGTCGTAATTTAGGAATATATACAGTTTCTTATCAGTGGAGTGTTATGCCTAGGTTTTATATATCAGGAGCTATAAATAAAGTTGCTTTCCCTGAAATATCTGAAAATAATCAGGACATTCACAAAGTAAAAGAAATATATATAAATATTATTCAGTGGCTTTCATTTCTAACTTTTCCTGCATGTACTGGTCTAATTGTTATTGCATCCGACTTTATACTAGTTTTATACGGAAATAAATGGATCGATAGTGCAATGGTTCTTCAAATTCTATTAATATCCGGTATGATAACTTCGGTCGGAACTATAGGTGGCTCAGTTATTAATGGGTTAGGTAAACCAATTATTGAAATGTATTTTAACTTTGTTTCCATTTTAGTGCTGATTACATGTCTAATTATTGGATCTAATTATGGATTAATTGGTATTGCTATCGCAATTTTAATTCGCAGCATGATCTTAGAGTTTGTAAAGCAATTCATAATTAACAAACTGATAAATATTTCATTTAATAAGTTTATTAAAGAAGCTATATTAGTGAATCTTTTTTCAGCACTTATTATGATGATAGTATTATTTATTTTTAAGTCTTATTTAGAGGACATTAATATTTACATGAAATTATTAATACTTGTAATTTCAGGTTTCTTTATCTATTTTCTAATAAGCTTAGGGGTAAATAAAACATTCAGAAAGTATATTTTAAGTAAAATAAATTCGAAGATAAATTAATTAAGGATAGGTGATTTTATGAAATTAGTATTACTTTCAGGTGGTTCAGGGTCAAGATTGTGGCCATTATCGAACGACATACGTTCTAAACAGTTTCTAAAACTTTTAGAAAATAAAAATGGTGAGTCAGAGTCAATGGTTCAAAGAGTATGGTCTCAACTTAAAGAAAATAATCTAGAGAATGATGCTATTATAGCTACTAGTGCAAATCAAATCGAAGCCTTACAAAGTCAATTAAATGATGATGTAAAAATAGTTATTGAACCATCAAGAAGAGATACATTTCCCGCAATAGCATTAGCAGTTTCTTATATTAAAGATAAAGTTATTCATAATGAAGATGAAGTAATTGTTGTACTACCAGTTGACCCCTATGTAAGTTCCTCTTTTTTTCATAAAGTTACTGAACTAGAGGAAGTTATTAGAAATAGTGATTACGATTTAGCATTGATAGGAGTACACCCTACATTACCTACAAGTAAGTATGGATATATAGTCCCTGAAGTATGCGATGAAGCGTCTAAGAATTATTTAAGGGTTGATAAGTTTAAAGAAAAGCCTGATTTAGATACTGCAACAGAGTTAATAGCGAATGGAGCATTATGGAACTGCGGGGTATTTGCCTTTAAAATGAGCTATCTCCTAAGAATTCTGGAAGAGAAGAAAATATCACATGGCTATGAAAATATGATGAATAACTATAATGAGCTACCTCAGATAAGTTTTGACTATGAAGTTGTCGAAAACGCAGAGAAAATAGCGGTTCTTCCATACAAAGGTTTTTGGAAGGATTTAGGTACTTGGAATACACTTACTGAGGAAATGACCCAAAATAAACTAGGGAATGGTGTAATTAGTCAGGATTCAATTAATACCCATTTAATTAATGAACTTGATATACCTATAACTATTATAGGAGCAAATGACTTAGTTGTTGCAGCTAGTCCAGATGGAATACTGGTATCTAATAAAGAATCTAGCCCTAAAATTAAAGATATGGTAAAAGAGTTAAAAACAAGGCCAATGTTTGAAGAAAGAAGATGGGGCTGGTATAAAATACTTGAAAATATAAAATACAGTGAAGGTAATGAAGTTATCACAAAGAAAGTTTGTATTCAAAAAGGGAAAAATTTAAGTTATCAAATTCATCATGCTAGAAGTGAGGTATGGACAATATTAAAAGGTCAAGGAGAAATTGTAATTGACAATAATTTGTATCAAGTTTCCCCTGGAAGTGTTATTGAAATTCCTATTGCAACAAAACATGCTATTAAAGCAATAACAGACATAGAGTTAATTGAAATTCAAAGTGGCTCCCATTTAATCGAGGAAGATATTATTAGGTTAGAGTACCAATGGGACAATATCTTAGAGATATGCAAACAAAAGTTAGAAGTATAATATATAATTCTAAAAATTAAGGAAAAAGAGGGGTAATATTGAACTGGATTGAAAGTTTTAATAGATGGAATGAATTTATTTACTTAGAAAGTGAGATTAATGAAGGCCTAAAAGGTTTAACAGAACAACAAAAAGAAGACCTCTTCTATAAAAATTTAGAGTTCGGAACTGGCGGAATGCGCGGAGAGATCGGGCCAGGTACAAACCGAATGAATATTTACACAGTAAGAAAGGCTTCAGAAGGCCTCGCTAGATTCATAGAATCATGCGGAGAGACGGCTATGAGTCGTGGAGTAGCGATTGCTTATGATTCACGTCACAAATCTCCTGAGTTTGCGTTGGAAACAGCAAAAACTTTAGGGGCTCATGGAATTAAATCCTATCTTTTTGAAGAATTGCGCCCTACACCGGAACTTTCCTACGCTGTACGTCATCTTAATGCATTTGCAGGTGTAGTTATCACAGCCAGTCATAACCCAGCAGAGTACAATGGTTATAAAGTGTATAACGAAGAAGGCGGCCAGCTTCCCCCACAACAAGCGGATGATCTAGTCCTTAAGGTAAATGAGGTAGAGAATGAACTAGAGATTGCCGTCTTAGAAAAAGAAGAGTTGTTGGCTAAAGGTCTATTAACTTTTGTAGGCGAAGAGCTAGATGCTGCTTATAATGAAAAATTAAAAACTATTTTGGTTAATCCTGATTTGGTAGCTGAAAAAGGTAAAGAGTTAAATATAGTCTTTACTCCAATACATGGAACAGCAAATAAACCTGTAAAACGAATATTAGAATCTACAGGATTCACTAATGTAACAGTAGTAAGCGAACAGGAACAACCTGATCCGGACTTTTCTACGGTCACTTCTCCTAATCCTGAAGAACACGCTGCATTTGAGCTTGCGATAGAATATGGAAAAAGGGTGAATGCAGATATCTTAATTGGTACGGATCCAGACGCAGACCGTATTGGGGTTGTAGTTAAAAATTTGGAGAATGAATACACGGTTTTAACAGGGAACCAAATGGGTGCACTGATGGTTCACTACCTCTTAAAACAAAAGAAAGCGAATGGTTCACTTCCTACCAATGGTGTGGTACTAAAAACTGTTGTTACATCTGAGATAGGAAAAGCAATTGCGGAATCTTATAATATCGACACGGTAGACACTCTAACAGGATTTAAATTTATTGGTGAAAAGATTAATGAATATAAACAAAGCGGTCAGTATGAGTTCTTGTTTGGCTATGAAGAAAGCTACGGCTATCTTATCGGAGATTTCGTGAGGGATAAGGATGCTGTTCAATCTGCCCTTCTTGCTGCCGAAGTTGCTTTGCATTATAAATTGCAAGGAAAAACCTTATATCAAGGCCTTTTAGACATTTTTGCAGAGTATGGGTACTATCAGGAAGACTTGGTATCCAAAACACTAAAAGGAAAAGACGGAGCAGAACAAATCCAAGCAATGATGAGAGAATACCGTCAACATCCACCTGAAGAAGTTGCTGGATTAAAAGTAACTGTAATTGAAGATTATTCTACAAGTGAGCGCACATGTCTACTCACAGGTAATAAAGCTACTATTGATTTGCCAAAATCTAACGTATTGAAGTTTTTCTTAGAGGACGGCTCCTGGTTCTGCCTGCGTCCTTCTGGAACAGAGCCAAAAATAAAGTATTATTTTGGAGTGAAAGCAGACTCACTCGAAGCAAGCCAAGAACAACTTAAGAAATTAAAAGCTGAAATAGTGTAATAGAAACCTTCCCCAAACAGGCACCTCCATGTTCTTGTTCTGGGGGAGTTTTTTGCTGCTTATACTGCACTCCCTATGATTTGTCTGGTGATTCTTGAACACAGTGTTCAAATATTACTCTACTTTAAAACATAATATATATTGAGTGATAATGCACTTATAGGATATGCTAAAATAGCATGGAGTTTAAAGTGTACAATAAAAGGAAGTGTTATTACATGAACATCGCAGTTGCAGGTACAGGTTACGTTGGTTTGTCCAACGCTATGCTATTAGCCCAGCATAATGAGGTTATTGCCCTTGATATTATTCAAGAGAAGGTAGATTTGTTAAACAAGAGAAAATCACCAATAGTAGATAAAGAGATTGAAGAATTTCTATTAAAAGAAGACTTGAATTTCATAGCTACTACAGATAAATATAAAGCATATCAACATGCTGACTTTGTCATTATCGCGACACCTACAGATTATGACCCTGAATTGGATTACTTTAATACGAAATCCGTAGAGAGTGTTATTGAAACAGTATTAGAAATTAACCCTACGGCTGTCATGGTCATTAAATCTACCGTTCCTGTCGGATTTACCAAGGAAGTAAAAGAAAGATATCAAACTGAAAATATTATTTTTTCACCAGAGTTCTTACGTGAAGGGAAAGCTTTGTACGATAATCTTTATCCTTCAAGAATCATTGTTGGAGAGAAGTCCCCTAGAGCGGAGCAATTTGCAGGTTTATTAATGGAAGGTGCAAAGAAAGAAGATATCCCCGTCCTCTTTACAGATTCTACGGAAGCCGAAGCTGTGAAGCTTTTCTCTAATACTTACTTAGCGCTTCGTGTTGCTTATTTCAATGAGCTAGATACATATGCGGAAGAAAAGGGCCTAAATACTAGGCAAATTATTGAAGGCGTGGGCTTAGATCCTAGAATCGGTACACATTATAACAATCCGTCATTTGGTTACGGTGGATATTGCTTGCCAAAAGATACAAAACAGCTGAAAGCAAACTACAAGGATGTTCCTAATAAGATTATTGCAGCAATTGTAGATGCCAACAGTACGAGAAAAGATTATATCGCCTCTAAAATACTCGAAAAAAAACCGCGTGTAGTGGGAGTTTACCGATTAACCATGAAAACTGGCTCCGATAACTTCCGGGCATCTTCTATACAAGGTATTATGAAGAGGTTAAAGGATGAAGGAATAGAGGTAGTCATTTACGAACCTGTCCTGCAAGATGATGTATTTGAAAACTCAAAAGTTCTACGTGAACTTAATGAATTCAAAGAGATTTCAGATGTTATTTTATCCAACCGACTGGATGCAGAGCTGTATGACGTTAAGGAAAAGGTTTATACAAGAGATATTTTCAATAGGGATTAAGAAAAAGAGCTATTGTTAAGAAACAAGGATAATGAACCCCCAGAAACAGGCACTGCCATGCCCTTGTTTCTGGGGGGTATTTTTATGCATTTGACAGGAACAGGAGGTACCATCTTTGATTAAAATGGAAAAGACCTTTGAAGAGGGTTTCGATACATATAATTTCTATAACAACACCACCCACTCCTGGCTCAAGGTAGTCCCAGAACGTGGAGGAATCATCACAGAGCTGGGTTTGGACGGAAAAGAGCTCCTTTATTTAAACAAAGAGACTCTATATAATAAGGACAAGAATGTAAGGGGAGGCATCCCTATTCTCTTCCCGATCTCCGGCCAGCTGACAAATGGTAAGTATACGTGGAGTAAAGAAGTATTTTCTATTTGCAACCATGGCTTTGCAAGAAATATGGAATGGTCGGTACTGGAGACCAACGAACAAGATTCTTCCATCACCTTGCAGCTATCGAGTAGTGAGGAGACCAGAAAGTCGTTTCCATTTGACTTTGATGTAACGTTCACCTATATGTTGAAAGGTAATGAGCTTGTCATCGAACAACAGTATCGTAATAAATCAAATGCTCCGATGCCGATAGCTGCAGGCTTTCATCCATATTTTAAATCGGATATAAAGGTGTTCCCTATGGATGCAGATGCTACAAAGCTGTTTGACTACAATGATGGATTAGTAAAACCTTATAATGGTATGGTAGATTTAGAAGAAAAGAAAGAAGCAATGGTGTTACTGGATTCAAAGCAGAATAAAGTGGAGTTTGCTTCCTCAGAGGGAAAGACAAATATTACTCTTACATATGGTCAGGAATTCAGATATGTGATGCTTTGGACCGAACAAGAAAATGATTTTGTTTGTGTCGAGCCATGGATGTCCTTGACAGATGAATTCAATAAGAAAAATGACCTTTTGTATATCGAAGCGGGAGATACGCTCAAGACTGTATTCTCTATTGCTTTATCTAAATGAAATCCAACTTAAAGGAGACGACCATGAAAAAGCCAATATTTTTAACACCGACCTTCCAGGAAAGAATCTGGGGCGGTACAAAGCTTGCTAGTGAGTTCAATTATGAGATTCCTTCCGATCTGACAGGGGAATGCTGGGCAGTATCCGGCCATCCGAATGGACAAAGTGTAGTGGCAGATGGTCCGTATAAGGGCTATAAGCTAGGGGAGCTGTACCAGGAAAAGAAAGAGCTTTTCGGAAATTATCCGAGTGAAGTTTTCCCGCTTCTCACGAAAATTCTGGATGCGAACCAGGACCTTTCTGTACAGGTTCACCCCAATGATGAGTATGCGAACAAGAATGAAAACGGTGAATTAGGTAAGACCGAGTGCTGGTACGTGATTGATTGCGAAGAGGGTGCAGAGATTATCTTCGGGCATACGGCTGAGACGAAGGAAGAATTTATTGCTCGAGTGGAAAAAGGGGATTGGGAGGAGCTGCTTACTCGCATTTCCGTTAAGCCTGGTGACTTCTTCTATGTCCCAAGTGGAACCATTCACGCCTTGTGTGCTGGAGTGTTGATACTTGAAACACAGCAAAGCTCTGACACCACTTACCGCGTGTATGATTATGACCGACGTGATGCAGAGGGGAATACTCGTGAACTCCATATTGAAAAATCCATTGCCGTGTCCACGATTCCTCATGAAAATGTCAACGTGACACCAAAGGTAGAGAAGATAGACCATACTACTATAACTACTTATGTGGAAGCGGAGTATTTTACCGTATACAAATGGGACATCGCAGGCCGTTATACCACAACGCAACCACATCCTTTCCTCATCGCAAGTGTGATCGATGGTGAAGGACAACTGGAGACAGCAGAGGGGACATTCAAGCTTCGAAAGGGAGATCACTTCATCCTTCCTAATGGACTAGGTGATTTCTCTTTAGAAGGAATTGTAAGCTTAATTGTTTCCCACCCATAAAAAAATAGGGCATCCACATTGGATCGCCCTATTTTTGTTTCTCCCGAAGCTTCTGCATCAGATACGATTCAAAGATAATATCAATCAGCACCAGAAGTGTGGACCGTGCAGTCAGGTCGTAACCCGAAAACGTCACTCTTTCCACATTCGCGCTGAGCGAAGCGGTAACTAGATTGTTTAATTTGCTATCGACTGTATTGGTGATGGCTGCAGTTGGTGCCTGATGATATTTCAGCTTTTCTGCAATTTTCAGGATGGTCTGCGTTTCCCCGCTCGAGGAGACGAAAATAACCAGATCATCGCGCCCTACCATATTGGAGAGCAGGTCGATAATATGGGATTCGTAGACATAGAAGGTAGGCTTGTTCACCTGCATTAGCAGCTTGCTTAAATATTCCCCCATCATCTTCGAAAGTCCCACTGCCACAATGACAATCTTATCCGCCTTCAACATTAACTGGGTGATTTTATTAATATCATTAATACTCAATTGTCCAAGCATAGAGTTCAGGTCCTGCTGATGACGTTTTATAATGTTTTCGTCACTTGGAATATGATCTTGATCTAATGTCTTCAATATGTATTTCAGTTCTGTAAAGCCCTCTAGACCGAGCTTATGGCACATCCGGACAATCGTTGTCGTACTCACATTATTGGCTTCCGCCATCTCCGTTAACGGGATATTCTTCGCAATATCCAAATGGTCATCAATGTAATAGAGCACATGCTTTTCCGAATGGCTTAACGATGGAACTGCTGGTCCGAATCTCTCAATCACTCTTCCCATGCATTTCCCCCCTTTATTTCATATCTTTTCCACTATTCGACATAATAACACTTGTACACGATTCCGTACAATAGTACACCGACTGTACAGCTTTTCGAACGTTTCACATGATATAAATAACGTGTAAGCGGTTTTACAATCGCTTTCATACAAAAAGATAAATTTTACTCTTTCAAATATATCAAATAGGAGTGACTGTCATGGAACTAAGAAATATGACAAGTGAAAACTTACTCTTCCTGGATGCCGAATGGACATCTAAAGAGCAAGTGATAGAGCAGCTAGTCGATGCTTTATACAATAATGGAAATTTAGAGACGAAAGAGCCATTCATACAAGCTGTATTGGAGCGCGAAAAGCTTTCTCCAACAGGATTGGAGGCAGGTTTGGCCATTCCTCACGGAAAATCCAAGGCTGTAAAAAAAGCGGCTTTTGCAGTAGCAAAGCTGAGAAAACCAATTTCCACGTGGGAAAGCCTGGATCCATCTAACCAAGTCGAGCTAGTATTCTTATTGGCGATACCGGATACAGAAGCAGGCAGCACCCACCTCAAGCTGTTATCAGAGCTGAGTACAAGGCTAATGAATCCCGATTATCTAAATCGACTCCATGACGCAAAGGACAGAAGCTCCTTATTGCAGGCATTGGACATTGTGGAGAAAAAGGAAGAAAAGATGGCCGTAGTGGAAGGGCCAAGAAAGAAAGTATTAGCTATTACTGCCTGTGCAGCCGGTATCGCTCATACTTACATGTCAGCGGAGGCATTGGAAAAGGCCGGCCGCGAGCTTGGTGTAGAAGTCATCGTGGAAAAACAGGGTGCCAATGGCCTCGAGGACAAGCATACACAGGCGTTGATCAGTGAAGCGGATGCCGTGATCTTTGCAACCGATATCGCACCAAAGGGAATGGAGCGCTTTAACGGGCTTCCATATATCCGTACAAGAGTGGCGGAGCCGTTAAGACATGCAAAAGACATGATTACTCGTGTATTGGAAAAACCGGACGGCATCGTGAAGGAAGCGGAGGATGCTTCTACTGGAAACGAAGATAAGAAAGGCTTCTTTTCCGAGATGGCAGCAGCGATTCTGACAGGTATCTCTTACATGATTCCTGTTATCGTATCGGCTGGTCTTATGATCGGTTTGGCCAAGCTTGGAGCAATGCCATTCGGATTAGTGCAGGAAATAGGCAATCCGGAATATGCGACACATTCCAATGAATATTTTAAAATACTGCATCACCTTGATAAGTTCGGCGGACTCATTTTTAAATTTATGTATCCTGTATTCGGTGCCTTTGTCGCCTATGCGCTTGCCAACCGTCCAGGTATCGTTTCCGGTTTTATAGGGGGAGCGTTCGCAGCCGGTCTTCACTTCACCTTCTGGGGAGTAGAAGGCGGAGTTGCATCCGGATTTTTAGGAGCTTTAGTACTAGGTTTAACAGCAGGTTATGTATCTAAAATCGCCAATGAAAGAATCAAGCTCGGCAAGAACTTCCAGGCCATGAAGCCGATGCTGATCATCCCGGCAATCAGTGTATTGAGTATATTCTTTATGAACTTTTATTTTGTAGATCCCGTGTTTGGTGCATTGAATGCATCATTGACGAAAATTATCGCTGGAGCGGAAGACTCAGGAGCATTAGTTCTTTCTTCCATCATTGCTTCCGCAACAGCATTTGATTTAGGTGGACCAATCAATAAAGCAGCAGGTGCCATCGCCATAGGTCTTGCTGCCGATGAGATTTTCCCATTAACAGCACGAGTATTAGCGATTGTCATCCCACCAATCGGTTTGGGACTGGCTACCGTTATTGACCGTTATGTAGTAGGGCGTCGCGTCTTTGATGCGGACCTTCGTGTAGCAGGAAACACATCCTTATTGCTAGGATTTATCGCGATCAGTGAAGGGGCAATCCCGTTCATGCTTCGCAACCCGATCATTACCATTCCATTAAACATTATCGGAGCAATCTTAGGAGCTTGTACAGCTGTCATTCTGGGGGCAGTGCAATGGTATCCACTTCCTGCAATCTGGGGCTGGCCGCTAGTGGAAAATGTTTGGGCATATCTGATCGGACTGGCTGTCGGAGCTGCGTTCATCGCCTTCTCCAACATTTTCATCCGTTTTGCCCTAATCAAAAGAAAAGAGCGTCAAGCTAAGTAAGTCCAAGTAATTGGAGGAAAACAACAATGACGAACAAAAAAAAAGTATATGTCGTACCGCATTCTCACTGGGATCGTGAGTGGTACTTTACCATAGAAGATTCAAATGTGTTACTAGTAGAAAACCTGGACTATCTTATGGATGTCCTGGAAAAGGATCCTGCATACAACGGCTATGTGTTTGATGCACAGATGTCTGTTGTCGATGAATATTTGAAAATACGTCCGGAGCAGCGCGAGCGTCTACAGAAGCTCGTCGCTGCTAAGCGGATTTTTGTCGGACCATGGTATACACAAACCGATTCCCTGTTAGTCAATAAAGAATCCATCATCCGCAATTTGCTGTATGGAACAAGAATGGCAACAGAAATGGGCCACAGCATGAATAATGGTTACCTACCGGACATCTTCGGTCAAAATATGTACTTGCCCTCCATGTTTGAAGGCTTTGGAATTGATTACAGCATCCTGCAGCGTGGGATCTACACAGACCAATTGAACGGTGACTTGAATTTCACTTGGAGGTCTCCGGATGGTAAGAGTGTAAAAGCGAACAATATCTATTTCGGCTATGGACCAGGTAAGTTTTTAGCAGCAGACGAAGAATATCTTCACGAACGTCTTATTCCATTACTGGATAAATTGGCTGCTATGAACGAAAGTACAGATAATCTGCTACTGCCAGCAGGCGGTGATCAGGTCCTTGTTCGCGACCATTTTCCTGAAACAGTGAAAGAACTCAATGAGAAGGATGGCAAGTATGAATACATCCTATCCGACTTTGAATCATTTATGAAGGAAACATGGAAGAATGAATCAGCATTTGAAAATGTGATCGAGGGTGAATTGATTGCGTCCCAAAAGTCACGCATTCATAACACGATCCGTTCTCAGCGCTATGACTTGAAGAAACTGAACTACGATGTGGAAAATAAAATCTTATATGTACTCGAGCCTCTCGCGGTGATTGGAAAAGCATTAGGACTCTCCTACCCTCAGAGGTGGTTGGATTCCATGTGGAAAATGCTGTTCGATGTACATGCCCATGATAGTATAGGCGGGTGCAACTCGGATGACACGAACCATGATATTATCGTGCGCCTGGAAAAGGTCAATCGTATCGCAGACGGACTTGTAAATATTATAAAAAAACAGCTCACAAAAGCGATTAGCACACAGACGGGCCAGGAGAATATCTCGGTCGTGTTCAATACAGATTCCAAACCCTACACCGGATTGGTAGAAAAAGTGCTATTCACAAAGGAAACAACTTTCGAGCTACATTCCTTACAAGGAGAACCAGTACCCTTCGAGCTTCTATCCCAGGAATATATCAGCGGAGGCAAGAAAATTGTCGTCACAGCTGAAGGGGAAAAGGAAGTGGAAGTACCGGGCTATTATCGTTCTGTGATCCAAGCAAAGATGATGGATGTACCTGCAATGGGCTACACGACACTTTTTGTGGAAGAGCGGGAAACAGCAGTAACAAAAGTAAACTCCAGCACGGAAGCATTCATCGAAAATGATGTGTATCGCGTAACATTGGAGAATAATGTCCTGACACTGGAAAACAAGCAAACGAAGCAAAAGCTGGTGGACTTCATCCGCTTTGAAAATGTAGCAGATGCCGGAGATTCCTATGATTTCTCCCCGTTGACAGGAGATGAGCCTATCTACTGGAACGAAGCAAGACTCGTAGAGGTTGAAAAGGGTGCTTTCTCACAGAAGTTGGTTGTAGAATTTACAGCTGAGCTTCCGGTTGAATTGAATGGGGAAAAACGCAGCAAGGATACAAAAGCCGTCAAGATTGTCACTACTTTTACCCTCCAAGAAGGGGAAGAAATGATGCGCGTCCATCATGGAATCGATAACATATGTAAAGACCACCGTATTCGCGTGTTGCTTTCTACGGGGTTGGATAATGTAGAGCATTCCTATGCCGATCAAGCATTCAGTGTAATTGAACGTCCTGTTGTACAACCATATTTGGAAAACTGGAGAGAAAAAGGATTTGCCGAAGCGCCGGTTCCAATCTATCCATTGGAAAACTTTGTAGGCGTAACAAGTGAGAATGCAAGCTTTGCCACTATTACAAAAGGAATAAAGGAATATGAAGTGCTGGCCGAAACAAATGAACTGGCCCTTACGTTATTCCGAAGCGTCGGCTTACTGGGCCGTGACAACCTGGCATGGCGTCCGGGACGAGCATCCGGAATCAATAATAAAGTAGTCTATACGCCTGATGCCCAGCTTCAGCAGGAAATGGAATTCGATTATGCCATTGTGTGGACAGGCACAGAAATGGACACGACAGAATTATTTTCCCAAACGGATTACTATATCAAGCATTACGCCACTTACCAGCATCAGTCCTTAAATACGTTCGAAGAGAGATTGGAACGATTTGAGCTGCCGATGCCGATTAAAGAATTACAGTCCTCCATCTCGTTATTTAATATAGATAGCCAGGCTGTATTTATGAGTACATGCAAGCAGGCCTATGAGGAAAATGGTGTGATTGTAAGGTTCTTTAACCCGACTGAGGATGTACAACGTTTCTCTATTGCCTCTGAAGTATTCACTAACCAGGCTATAACCAACTTATACGAGACGGAACAGGAAAAAGTGGATGGAGCTATAGAGATACCATCAAAAGGCTATGTAACAATAAAATTGACATAAAGGATGATTCCCATGTCCAACGCTTTAAATAAAAAAATAGAATCGCTTCTTAAAGAGGTTTATGGCGAGACCTACGATGCATCCTATTTGGAGGAGATGAAGGCACTCCTCCAAGAATGGAAGCGACAGGATTGGAAAAAGGATACTCCTGTATGTGAAAAAAATGTCTATCTAATCACCTATGGAGACAGCATTTACGAAGAAGGTGTTCCAACCCTTCAAACGCTCCAGAAGTTTTTGACAGAACAGGTTGGAAATAAAATTACGGATGTACACTTGTTGCCAATGTTCCCCTATACTTCGGATGATGGATTCTCGGTTACGGATTATCGAGAGGTTCACCATGATTTAGGGAACTGGAGCGATCTGGAGAACTTTTCCAAAGATTATCGAATGATGTACGATTTTGTTGCGAACCATATTTCCAAATCAAGCAGCTGGTTCCAAGGATATATAAATGGAGAAACAAAGTACCAAAAATTTTTCATTCCAAATAATCCAAGCTTTGATGCTTCCAACGTCGTTCGTCCAAGAACTTCCCCGCTATTCCATGAATACGAGGGGAAGGAGGGAAAGAAAACGGCTTGGACAACTTTCAGTGAAGATCAGGTGGATGTCAATGTCGCCCACTTCCCATTATTACGGGAGATGACCGATATTCTGATTTCCTATGTCTATAAAGGCGGGACAAGTATTCGCCTCGATGCCATCGGGTTCCTATGGAAGGAATCCGGGACTACATGCATTCATTTGCCGCAGACCCATGCCGTTATTCAGCTGTGGAGAGTCCTGTTGGATGAGCTGAAGCAAAACACCCAGATCATTACAGAAACGAATGTTCCTCATCAAGAAAATATCAGTTATTTTGGAGATGGAACAAACGAGGCACATATGGTCTACCAATTCTCATTGCCGCCATTAGTGTTGTTCTCCTTGACGACACACAATGCATCCAAGCTTACCCAATGGGCCAAAACCATCGGGAAAGTATCGGACAACGCTACGTACTTCAACTTCCTGTCGAGTCATGATGGAATCGGAATGCGACCGACGGAAGGGATACTAACCGAGGAAGATAAACAGCTACTAGTGGAAAAAGTGGAGCGTAACGGTGGACGTGTTTCGTACAAGAGCAACCCGGATGGCACACAATCCGTCTATGAACTGAACATCAACTACTCAGATGCATTGGTAAACAAGGAAGAGGACCTGACAGAGGATCAGCAGATCAACAAGATGCTAGCGGCTCATTCTATCTTGCTATCATGCATCGGCGTGCCGGCCATTTATTATCATTCTCTCCTAGGCTCACGAAATGATTATAAAGGCTTGGAGGAATCAGGCATCAATCGTCGAATTAATCGGGAAAAGCTTGAATACAATCGAATTGTTGAAGAGCTGTCAACAGATGACCGAAGAAAAGAAATCTTTGCTTCCCTCACGAACATGATCGAAATACGTCAGTCGGAAAAAGCATTCTCCCCATTTGCGGAGCAGTCCGTACTGGAATTGGGTGAAAGGCTATTCGGCTTGAAGCGTGAAAATACCGAGACAGGTGATGTGGTGTATTTTGCAGTCAATGTAGACGCTGCGGAAACCGTATGTCGTTTTGGCGAAGAAGTAAAAGGTACAAACCTGCTGACAGGAGAAACTGTTGGGGCAGAAGTAACATTAAAGCCTTATGAATTTGTTTGGATAAAAGTTGAAGGTTAAATGCATGAGAGGGCGGTAGACTAATAGCTGGTTTACCGTCTTTTTAGATGGATCAGGTAAAAAAAAGGTGTTTAACAGAGACCCTCATGTTAAAGATTTACACCATGAGAAATGAAAATATAGTGAAGACGTTATGAGTCACCTGCCGCCCCTGTTGATTGGAGTGCAAGGTGTGAGACTCCTGCGGGAGATAGCGGTAGACTTGAGACCCCTCAGGCAAAGCCGAGGAGGCTCAAGCACCGCCCCGCGGAAAGCGAATACCTGGAACGGAAATCAACAGGGAGTCAAACAGAATACACACTTATTTTCAGGGTAGCCTATTTTAGATAAAACTGTGGTGGTGATTAGAATGAAACAAATACTTATAGCCCCGGATTCCTTCAAAGGATCCTTATCCGCTTATAAAGTGGGAGAGGCTGTTGCAAGAGGGGTGAAAGCTGTTTTCCCTTCTGCAGAGGTTGAAATTTTACCGATGGCAGATGGAGGAGAGGGAACCGTGGAGGCGCTCCTCTATGCCAACAAAGGGAAAGTCGAAGTAGTGAAAGTATCCGGACCCTTAATGGAGCGGGTATTAGCTAAGTATGGAGTGTTTGAATATGACGGGAAGCCACATGCTGTAATCGAATGTGCAGAAAGTACGGGTCTGACCTTAGTGCCTGTCCAATCGCGAAATCCAATGAAGTCGAACTCCTATGGGTTTGGAGAACAAATCCGGGATGCAATTGCCAAAGGATATCGACATCTGGTTGTTACGCTAGGTGGAAGTGCAACCAATGATGGCGGACTTGGGATGCTGCAGGCGCTTGGCTGGAGATTTTATGATCAAACTGGAAGGTTATTGACTCCGGAAGATGGAAATCCGTTGCTACATGCATTCGATTTCTCTACAGAAGAAGTACTACCGGAGCTTTCGCAGTGTACCATCACCATTGCAAGTGATGTGATGAATCCTTTTTATGGTCCCAAAGGAGCGGCATATGTTTTTGCAGGCCAGAAGGGTGCGTCTATGGAAGAAATCATGGAGTTGGACGGTCATTTAAAACGCTTCGCTGATCTAGTGAAGAAAAAGCTTGGTGTAAACATACAAGAAATTTCTGGAGCTGGAGCCGCCGGTGGACTAGGTGGGGCTTTTGCCGGCTGCTTAGGAGCTGACATGCAATCCGGTATCGAAATGGTCCTGCACTATACAAATGCAACTGAGAAAATGAAGCATGCCGATCTTGTGTTTACGGGGGAAGGAAGCTTGGATAGCCAATCCATCTTTGGAAAAGTGCCCGTGGGTGTGGCAAAGCTCGCGAGAAAGCATGGCAAAAAAGTGATTGGCATTGCAGGAAGAATAGATATCGATACTAAGCTATTGAATGAACATATTGATGCAGTATTCTCCATTCAAACACAATGCAGAAGCTTGGAAGAAGCGATGCAGCCGGAAGTGACGAAGCGGCAAATTGAGGTGACAGCGGAGCAGATTTGCAGACTAATTTCACAAAGGTAATAAAGAAGGGGTGCCATTCCAAAATGCTTTTATGGAATAGCACTCCTTTCCTTAAGTATTTGGATGGATCCCCCCATTCTCATTTTTCTAGAAAAAGCGTTTTGAATAGACTGCCAAGATAAATAAGCAAACTACTTCCTCCTACTAGAAAATATTACTTAAAAAAATAATTTCTGAATATTGCATTTTTTGAAAGCGTTTTATATAATAAAACTGGAATCAATAAAACCGGTTCGACAATAAACTGAAAATAGTTTATATTTACACTATTTTAACAATGATTTACATAGGATTCATTTACTTTAAGGTTATTCCTTTGTACACTAAAGTCATAATCATTCGAAAAAAAACTAGAATAAAAGAATGTTAGATAGAATATATAAAAAACAGCAGAATATTTTGGTTTATTATCAAACCGGTTCGATTAAAAAACTACTGAATATAAAGGAGAATACAGTATTTTACTCTAATTGAGAAATAAAAGATGGTGAATACATATATTTTTTTGAATAATATCAAACCGGTTCGATAAATATGTTTTTAAAGGAGAAAAGAATGGTCACAATCGATGATGTAGCTAAGCGGGCGGGTGTCTCCAAAAGCACGGTATCCAATGTATTTAGTAAAAAAAGACCCATAAGTACTGATGTAACGGAACGTGTGATAAATGTAGCAAAAGAATTAAAATATGTACCGAATCATGTTGCTAGAAGCTTAGCAATGAAAAAAACGATGATTATTGGATTGAAAATGCAATCACATGAAGATTATGAGTTAAGTAGTTTTGAAACAAAAGTAATTCAAGGGGTCGTGAAGAAGTGTTCTGAACACGGTTATAGATTATTATTAGATCGTATTTATGAGGATGAAGATTCCTTACAATATTCTAAGGACCCTGTAGATGGGGTAATACTGTTGAATCCAAGAGATGAAGATCCAAGAATGCAGCAGTACCAAAATTTTAACACCCCATTTGTATTGATAGGGAGACCAAACAAAGAAGATATGGAGACTAAGTATGTTGATAATAACAATGTTGACATTGTTAGAGAAGTTGGCGAATTTCTGATAGGGAATGGTCACCAGCATATTTTATTTTTAAATGCTGCTTTAGGTATGACGGTTGCAGAAGATAGAAAAGAAGGTTTAAGACAAGCTTTTGAAAACTATAATCTTGAGTTTATTGAAGACAATGTACTATATAACAATTCCACAAAATACAAACATGCTTCTGAATATGGATATAAGAGTTTGTTAGAAGTATATAAAGAGAAAAAATACACAGCCATCATTGCGGATACAGATCGCGTAGCTCTTGGTGTAATGAGATCTGCAAGAGAGCTAGGAATAAACATACCAAATGATTTTTCTTTAGTAGCTTTAAGTAACAATGAAACTTTAGCGTTGGAAACAACTCCTAATTTGACTTGTGTGGAGCTGTTTCCAGAAAAACTGGGAGAAGAAGCTGCTGAAATATTAATCAACACATTAAAGGATAATCTTGCTCCTAGGAAAAAAATGATACCGGCGAAATTAGTAATCAGAGATTCATGTAAAAATATAACAGAAAATTCAGTGAAAATTTAATAGTACTTTAAAGAGAGGGGTGATGGGCTCTAACATATATTCGCATGGCGACTAGAGTTAACATGTTGTAAGCGCTTTCTTGAATGAGATATGTAAATCTGAGGGGATTAACTTGCTTAACAGCCATTATTAAATGTTAGTTTTAGGGGTTTGAGTCTACTTACTAGGTATCAGTTAAATAAGGGAGGTAACAAAGTGAAAAAAGGTAGAGGATTAAAAAGTTTATTTGCCATTTTAATGATCGTTAGTTTACTGCTTACCGCTTGTACTTCAAAAGAATCATCCAATGAAAATGATGGAGATAAAACGCTTCGCATCTTATCAAATGTAGTAGGCGGGAAAACACCTGAGGAAAATGATCTATTTGTGGAAGAAATGGAGAGATTGACAGGTATTAAAGTGGACCTCGTAAAACCACCAGCAGATTATGATCAAAAGCTGATGGCTTCCATGTCGTCAGGAGAAAATTTTGATTTGATTCTGTTAACAAAAAACTTGATGGATATTTTAGTGAAGCAAGGTGTTTTGACCCAATTAAATGACAAAATAGATGAATCAAAGATTTTGTCGGATACTTCTGTTATTCCAGCAGCGGAATGGGACTTAGTAAAATATGATGATGATGCTATTTATGGAGTATTTAACAAGTTTGAAGGTGGTACCTTGCCAACAGTTCGTCAGGATTGGATGGATAAGCTGAATCTTGAACAACCAGAAACATTAGATGATTTTTACAATGTATTTAAAGCTTTCAAAGAACAAGACCCGGATGGAAACGGAAAAGATGATACGTATGGTCTTTCTACGGCAGGATTATATGATATTCAGGGATTCTTAAGTGCAGCGGGAGTCAAATACCGATATGAGATTGACGCTGATGGAAAACGAACGATACCAGTAGCAACGGAAGCTGCTGTACCAATTTATGAATGGTTTGCAAAATTATATAAAGAAGGTCTGATCGACCCGAATTTTGCTACCAATGACACAGGTAAGATGCGTGAACTATTCTTAACGGACAGAGTTGGAATGGTAACGTATTGGGATGCTTGGGTTGGATTATTTAATAACATTCGTTTAAAAGAGGACCCTAACACCGAATTTGTAGCTAAAGGTATACCTGGAGCAGTTGGTCCGGACGGGAAAATTATGCTTCGTAGAGGGGACCCAAGTCTATGGGCAATCCCTGTGAATGCAGAAAGCCCGGATGTGGCATTAGAATTTTTAGAGTTCTGGCATTCTGAGGAAGGTAACGTATTAAGTACATTAGGGATAAAAGATCATGACTATACACTCACGGATGGTAAATATGAATTAACGGACATTGGAGAAGAACACGGTATGGATCACGGGGTTGTAATTCCCAATAATACAAATTGGGAAAACCCATTTGGTATGTTGCCTGGTGTAAAAGAGGCTCAAACAGTTATCATGGAGCAAGCAGAATCTACTCTGGAAGTTTCTACTGAGAGTTGGCCACAAGCTGAAAAAATCATCCAGAATTACGCGTTTAAAGCGATGATGGGTGAAATGCCTGCAAAAGAAGCAGTAGAGAAAATGCACAAAGAATTGTTGGATGCAAATTTAATAGATTACTAATTTGTAATAAGTAAGGGGAGGGATGGTATTTTACACCTCCTTCTTCTTTTACTTACTAACCGAACTAAAAGGTGATGATACTAGTGAGTGCAATAAAAAAGCATGCGTGGCTTTACATCATGATGGTCCCGATATTTATCTATTTTCTATTGTTTGCATATTATCCATTAGTAAGGGGATTCATCATAAGTTTTCAGGAATTCAGAGTAATAGGAGATAGACCATTTGTTGGTTTTGATAACTATGTAACAGTTCTTGGAGATCCTATTTTTTGGCGAGTAATGGTCAATACGCTATTAATTGGTGGAGGGATTTTAATTGTTGGTTTTGTTTTTCCAATCATAGTGGCCATATCGCTAAATGAAGTGATTGGAGCAGCCTTTAAAAAATTCACTCAAATGGTTATCTATATTCCCCATTTATTTTCATGGGTGGTTGTTGGAGGAATATGGATTTACCTTTTATCTCCAGATGGTGGGTTAGTGAATGAAATTATTAAAATAGCGGGTGGGGAGCCGATACACTTTTTTACGAAAGAGAGCTTTGCAAAACCTTTAATGATTTTCACTGCGATTTGGAAGGACATGGGATATATTTGTATTTTGTATTTAGCGGCAATAGTTGGTATAAACCCTGCTTTATATGAAGCTGCAAAAATTGATGGTGCGTCAAGATGGAAAGAAATTCGTTATATTATGATTCCACAATTGATTCCAACGATGAAAGTGGTATTTTTACTGAATTTATTAGGAGTTTTAAAGATTTTCGATCAGATATTTATTATGAGAAATCCAGCTATTACTAGACAAGTAGACGTCTTAATGACATACACCTACGAAAAGGGAATATTGGAATTTCAGATGGGAGTCGCTACTGCAGCATCATTTATTGTTATTTTTGCTACTCTGATTCTAACAATTTTTGCAAGAAAGATGTTGCGATTTGACGAGGAGGCATAAGAAATGCAGGGCTGGAAGAAATGGAGTTGGAAGTCGAGAGTTTTTTATACTCTCAACATTTTATTTTTACTGATTTTAATTATTTCAATGATCGTGCCATTATTAAATACCCTTACAGTATCTTTGTCTTCCAATATAGAGTCAATGAAGCCAGGGATTAAATTATGGCCTAAGGAAATAAGCTTTGAAGGGTATGCTACTATATGGAAAAAACTTGAATTATGGCGTCCTTTTTACAATAACACAATTGTGACTGTATTAGGTACTTTCTTTCATGTGTTTTTATCTGCAATGGCTGGCTATGTACTAGTTCAAAGAGGGTTACCTGGGAAAAAAATCATGATTACATTAATTTTGGTAACGATGATGATTCCTGGTGAAGCAATCATGATTCCATTGTATATTGTGAATAAAGATTTAGGTTTATTAAACACCTTAACGTCACTGGTTATCCACGGGTTAGTTTCGGGATTCAGTGTATTGTTAATGAGAAATTACTTTATGACTGTTTCGAATGAATTAGCAGAGTCCGCAAGGATAGATGGAGCTGGAGATTTACGGATATTTCTTCAGATTTATTTACCTCTCGCAAAACCTGGGCTTGCTACCGTTACTTTGTTTGAATTTGTAAGCAGATGGAACCACTTTACTTCGGCATTATTGTATATCAATGACGATTCAAAATATACCCTTCAGATTGCATTACGTTCCTTAATACTAGCTAATGATGCAACATCAAGCAGTGACTTTATTACGGCGAATGTTCGAATGGCCGGAATTATTATCGCTTTGCTACCGTTGATCATCATTTATCCATATGCACAGAAGTACTTCATTAAGGGGATTATGTTGGGGTCAACAAAGGATTAACAGATATTCAAGGACCTGTTAGGAGGAGTCTATATGGAAAATATTGCAGATTGTTTTGGAGTAGAAACGTTAAAAAGAGTGATCCATAAAGTAGAACAAGGACAATATATTGAAGTTGTTTTCAATGTTCCTGAAAATACTGAGCAAGTTAAAGTAACCATGGAAGTGAAGAGCGAGGGAAATGCTGCAAATATTATCGATTTAGGGGTGAAGGATCCCTATCGTGTTCGCGGCTGGAGCGGTGGAGCCCGAACGGAGTTTTTTATTTCGAAATCAAAAGCAACACCGGGTTACTTGCAGGGTGACATGCATCCAGGGGAGTGGGCAGTTTTACTTGGTTCCTATCGGGTAGCCTCTGTAGGTTGTGAAGTGACACTAAAAGTGGAATATACACCTCTGTCTTACCGTTGGTTAAAAGGCGACCTGCATGTACACAGTGTGCACAGCGACGGTACTTATACTCTTCGTGAAAACGCAGCAATTGCTGAATCTGTTGGCTTAGATTTTTTAGGGTTAACAGACCATAATACCTCTAGTCAGAATTACGCATATCCCCAGGATACTTCTATTCATTTCATTCCTGGAATGGAGTTGACTACAAATAAAGGTCATATAAACCTTTTTGGAGTAGAAGATCCTGTTAAAGATTTTCGAATTACAACTATGAATGAATTACACAGGTGCTTAACAGAAGCACGTGAAAATGGTGCATACATCTCGCTTAATCATCCCCATTGCAGTAATACTGGTTGGGAGTGGGAATGGGAGTTTGACTATGATTGGGTAGAGGTTTGGAATGGCCCATGGCGCCCTGATAATCAAGAGGCGGTTGACTGGTGGCAAACCCAGCTAGTGAAAGGAAAAAGATTGGTGGCTGTAGGAGGTAGTGATACACATCGGCCTAATCGCTTCGTCAAGCATGGAATGCCAACAACTTGGGTATACGGAAATGAATTAACAACGCCGGGAATATTAGGAGCTATCCATAAAGGCCATGTCGTTTTAAGTTATTCTCCCAATGGACCATTCATTGAATTATCTTGTGGATTAAGCATGGTCGGTGATGTGTGTGGCGAAAAGGATAAAGAAGTAACTTTGAACGTTAGGGATGTACAGTACGGTGATGTGGTAAAAATCATCTCAAATAAGGGAACTGAAAAGGAAGTCATGATAGATGAGGGCCAAGATATGTTCGAATTATCATGGAATATTGATTCTCGTACATTTTATCGGGTAGAGGTATGGCGCTATTTCCCTGAAGTGAAAAAACGTTTAATGGCAGCTCTTAGTAACCCAATCTATTTTGAATAGATGCAAATAGGAAAGAGGGTGTAGGGTATCAATAGTATTTTTCATGGAACACATTCATTATATATCGGTGCTCATCGTGGAGCATCCTCTAGTTGCCCGGAGAATACAATGGCAGCATTTAGAAAAGCACTTGACCTTTCAGTAGATATGCTGGAATTGGATATTCAATTAACAAAGGATGGAGAAGTAGTCATTTATCATGACTTTTATCTGGAAAAAAGAACAAATGGTCATGGTTTTTTAAGGGATTACACTTTGGCTGAATTAAAAAAACTTGACGCTGGCTCATGGTTCTCTCCAGAGTTTGCAGGTGAAACCATCCCGACATTAGAAGAGGTATTAGCTTGGTCCAAAGATAAGATTTGGCTTAGTATCGAGCTTAAACAACTGGAGGTTTTTAATGAACCACTTGCTAAAAAGACAGTGGAGTTAATCAAGAGCTACAAAATGGAAGACCAGGTCCAAATTATGTCTTTTAACCACCAATCACTTGTGGAGGCTAGAAAGTCTAGCCGGAAAATCATAACCAATGTCATTTCTGCTTCAAGAATGATAAACCCAATTCAGTATCTGAATTCAGTGGAAGCGCAGGTTTTAAATGTTCCAATTATTCATTTGTCACCAAGCCTAATAAAAGAATTGCATGAAGCGGGTTTTTATGTTCATGGAAGTATGAGTGATGATATTGACGTCTTCAGGAGATTATTGGAGTGGGGTGCTGATGCCATGGATACTAATACACCGGATCTGATGCTTCTGGAAAGAAGTAGATTAATAGATATAGGGTAGAAATTGACGCCAAATAGAAATGGGGAGATTCTATTGCATTACCATACACTAAAAGGTGTGCTTGATAATAAATCAATTGAAAAGAAATGTTCACGTTTAATTATGGGAACTGCACATTTCTATCAATATGATTCCAAGGAGCAAGCATTTGCTATTTTAGATGCATACATAAGAGTTGGTGGGAACATGTTTGATTCTGCTCATCAATATATAGATAGTGAGGTTATCTTAGGGGAATGGCTTGAGGCGCGAAAAAACCGTAATGAAATTTTCATTCTTACTAAAGGAGCTCACCCTGATGATGGAGAACCAGGGCCGCGCCTTAATCCAAAAGCCATAACAAAGGATATCAATGAGAGTTTGGAACGATTACGAACGAATTATATTGATTTTTATGCTTTGCATCGCGATGATCTGACAGTTGAAGTAGCTTCCATTATTGAAGTATTAAACGAACATATTGCAGCAGGGAAAATTCATGCAATTGGCGCTTCAAACTGGACCCATGAAAGAATACAGCAGGCAAATGAATATGCCGCAAAGGCTGGTTTGATAGGCTTCACTTTTAGTAGCCCCAACCTTAGTCTGGCAAAATGTAACGAACCAAGATGGCCGGGCTGTGTCTCAGTGGATGAGAAAATATCGAATTGGCATAAAGGAACTCAAATGCCTCTTTTATCTTGGTCATCTCAAGCTGGGGGGTTCTTTAGCGGCCGATTCACTCCAGAAAATAGAGAAAATGAGGAAATGGTAAGGGTTTATTATAGTGAGGAAAATTGGGAACGTTTCCAACGTGCGGAACAAATAGCTAGAGAAAAAGATGCGAATGTGCTTCAAATTGCGTTAGCTTATGTACTGAATCAACCGTACCCAACAGCAGCTATAATCGGGCCTGAAAAGGTTGAAGAGTTGACCTCATCGGTTGATGGCTCCAAAATCGCACTTACTTCTCAAGAGATGGATTGGTTAGATCTGATGGCAAGACCGAGTGTGAATTCAAAGTAGAGGAGTTGCTTTTGTTGAAGCATAAATTTGCTGCTCAATTATATACAGTGCGGACGGAAATCAGTAAGGATTTCCCTGGAGTATTACGAGAATTAAAGAAAATGGGATGGGAAGCAGTTCAAATAGATGGCTTGTTTGGATATGCTGCCGAGGAAATCGCTGATGTTTTACAGGAAACAGGACTGAAAACTGCGGGTATGCATGTTAGTCTAGATCGAATGAACAATGAGTTAGAGGTTGTTTTGAATGAAGCGAAGCTTTTTCAAACCACAGATTTCTTTTGCCATTATTTAGATGAAGATATGCAACACGTCGAAGGCTATAGGAAGGCGAAGAAAGACTTGCTTGAGATTGCTAGAAAGGTCACGCCACAAGGTTTTCGAGTAGGTTACCATAACCATGACTTTGAGTTCAGGACTATGATTGATGGGAAAGTGGCTCTGGATTTTATCTTAACACCTGCGAAAGATGTATTCATCTACCCTGAAGTTGATACGTATTGGGTGAAAATGGCTGGCATCGATCCATTGAGCTATATTAAGAAGTTCCCGAATCGCATGCCTATTCTTCATCTTAAAGATATGACAAACGATGAGAGAAGATATTTTGCTGAAATTGGCACTGGTTCCATCGATTTCGAGCCTATCTTGGCTTGGGGTGAGGAAAATGGTGTGGAATGGTACGCAATTGAACAAGATGTTTGTCCAGGAAACCCCTTGGATAGCCTTGATGCAAGTCTGACAAATCTAATTAAAATATCTGAGAAGTTAAAAGTGTAGAAACGTACAAGGGGTGAAAGACAGCATGAATGATATAGAAGTGGTTCACGTTATATTCAAAACACATCTTGATATTGGTTTTACTGATTTAGCAAAAAATGTGACGAATCAGTACATCCACTCTTATATACCAAAGGCAATTGAACTTGCTGAGCAATTAGCAAAAGAAGAAGGGCCGGCAGAATTTGTTTGGACGACTGGCTCCTGGTTAATACATGAATATTTAAAACAAGCAAATGAGGAACAACGGAGGAAAATGGATGAAGCTATCAAAAAGGGCTACATCACATGGCATGGACTGCCTTTTACCACACATACGGAACTTATGGATGCGAATCTATTTGAATATGGTTTAACGATTTCAAAAAATCTCGATCAAATGTATGGGAAACAAACAATAGCAGGGAAAATGACCGATGTACCAGGTCATACAAAAGCAATGATCCCATTGCTAGATAAAAATGGTATTAAATATCTTCACTTAGGAGTAAACCCAGCTTCGAAGGTTCCTTCCGTTCCTACCATTTTTGTTTGGAAAGGTTCAGATGGATCGGAGGTAATTGTGAATTACTCAGGTAACTATGGAGATGTACTAAGGTTAGAAGGACTAAATGAAGTGATGGTATTTGCACACACTGGAGATAACTGCGGACCTCCCTCTGTGGATGAAATAAAAGAAGAGTTTAAGAAATTAAAAGAGAAATTTCCGAATGCTGTAATTAAGGCTTCGACAATGGATGCATTTGCACAAAACCTTCAGCTAATTAAACATAGATTACCGGTGGTTTATGAAGAAATTGGGGATACGTGGATACATGGCGTTGGTACGGATCCGAAAAAAGTTGCAGAATACAGAGAATTGGTACGGTTGCGTAATAAGTGGTTGGAAGATGGCGCATTTGATATTACGAGCGAGGAATACATTTATTTTTCAGACTGGTTATTGCTGATACCTGAGCACACTTGGGGACTCGATGAAAAAAAATACCTAAACGACTATAAACATTATGCCAAGCAAGATTTTAACCATGCAAGAATACAGGGAAAGATTTCAGAAGATTCTGTACCTGATAAGTATAGTTATATCAGATCGTTTGCGATGCATGAGTTTGATAGTATGTCAGAGCAAGTTTTCACCACCACTTGGGATAAAAGAAGTTTTGCGTTCTTTGAAAGCTCTTGGGACGAACAACGAGAATATCTTCAAAAAGCGATTAGTTATTTATCGGAAGAAAAACAAAAAGAGGTACGAGAAGCTTTTACAGATTTAAAACCAGAAAAAGTTGAATTTCAAGAGTCAACCAATCTTTTTGTGGACCGTCATTACTCGCTTGGAAAATTCCAGGCAGCCTTTTCAGGTGACGGCGCTATTTCTTATTTAATTGATGCAAAAGGGAAAGAATGGGCAAACGAACACCATCGTTTAGGTGTCTTTTGTTATGAGTCATTCGGTGTGGAAAATTATCATACGTGGTTTGAGCAGTATGTTGAAAATAGTAGCCAAACACATCGCTGGTCAGATGCAGACCAAGGGAAGCCGGGGATGGAGCTAGTCAATCCAACACCAAGATATAAAGCTTACAAAAATACGATAGTTAATCTTGTGAAGACCGATACAGTGGAAGCGGATATTGTTCAAGTGACCATGAACCTACCAATTCAGGCTGTAGAAAACCTAGGTGCACCTAAAACGGTAGTCATAGAGTACAAGTTTGATAAAAGAATGGAGCAGATAGAGGTAACGGTCAATTGGTTTGAAAAGCAAGCAAACCGACTGCCAGAAGCGATTTGGTTCTCGTTTGGACTCCATGTAGATAATCCAAGCATTTGGAAAATGGAAAAAATGTCGCAAATGATTTCACCTCTAGAGGTAGTGAAAGATGGGAATCGAAATCTACATGCTATTGATTCCGGTATGTATTACAAAGGGGCAGATGGTAGAGCAATCATTGAAACAAAGGATGCACCGCTTGTAGCTCCAGGTGAAAGACGATTACTGCAATTTGATAATTCATTTGCCCCATTAGAGGGTGGTTTTCACTTTAATTTATATAACAACATTTGGGGTACAAATTTCCCTATGTGGTATGAAGAGGACGCCAAGTTTAGGTTTTCGTTGACTTTAAAATCTTATGACTAAATAAGTGAAGAGGATTGGGCGATTCCATTCGCCCGTTCTCTCTTAAGGGAGTAGTGTGAATGAAAATACTGACCGTTGGAATTATTGGAGCTGGCCGAATTGGAAAATTACATGCTGAAAATCTTATTGGAATTCCGCAAGTAAAAGTGAAAATGATTTCTGATATCCTTCCTGAAGCGGTAGATAAATGGGCATTTTCAGTTGGCATAAAGAATGTGACTGATAATCATCATGATATCTTAATGGACGAAGAGATTGATGCAGTTTTTATATGTTCACCAACAAATACTCATGTGGATTTCATAAAAGAAGCCGCTAAAAGGGGTAAACACATTTTTTGCGAAAAGCCAATTAGTTTTATACTTGCTAATACCAATGATGCCCTCCAGGTTGTTAAAGAAGCAGGAGTAAAGCTACAGGTAGGATTTAACCGTCGTTTTGATCATAACTTTCGAAAAGTATTTGAAACTGTCCAAGCAGGAACCATTGGAGTACCTCACATTGTAAAAATCACCTCACGAGATCCAGAGCCACCTCCTGAACAATACGTAAAGACCTCCGGTGGCATGTTTATGGATATGACAATTCATGATTTTGATATGGCTAGATATGTAACAGGTAGTGAAGTTGTAGAAGTGTATGTTCAGGGGGCGTGTTTAGTAGATCCAGTTTTTGCGGATAACGGGGATATCGATACTGCTGTTATAACCCTGAAATTTGAAAACGGTACCATCGGTGTTATCGATAATAGTCGAAAAGCAGTCTACGGGTATGACCAACGAGTTGAAGTATTTGGTTCGAAAGGATCGATTTCCGTGCAAAATGATTTACCTACGACTGCGGAAATAAGTACTGCTGATGGAGTCTACCGGGAAAAACCAAAATACTTTTTCCTTGAACGCTACCAGGATGCTTATGTAAAAGAAACAGTTGCTTTTATTGATTCCATCCTTCATGATAAACCTCCTTTATGTACGGGAAATGACGGCTACCAAGCAGAGCGAATTGCAAAGGCCGCAAAGGAATCTTTTGAAACTGGGAAACCTGTTGAAATTATAGTGAATCAGCAATTAAATGTCTAAGGTTAACTGTTTAAAAACAAAGCAAGGAGCGGAAATGATGAACACAATACGTTTAACCATGTCGCAAGCTCTCGTGAAATTTCTAGATAATCAATACGTTCAATTTGATGGAAAGGAACATAAATTTTTCAAAGGAATCATGGGTATATTTGGACATGGAAATGTAACTGGCATTGGGGAAGCCCTAGAACGAGAACCTCATGATTTAACTTTTATTCAAGGGAAAAATGAACAAGGTATGGCACATGCAGCCATTGCCTATGCAAAGCAGAAAAACAGATTGGAGACGTTTGCCTGTACAAGTTCGATTGGCCCTGGAGCGCTAAATATGGTGACAGCTGCAGGTACAGCGACTGTAAATCGTATCCCTGTCCTTTTACTCCCTGGAGATATTTTCTCAGATCGTCAACCTGACCCAGTCCTTCAACAAATCGAGGACCCTACTGACTATACCATTTCAGCCAATGATGCATTTAAGGCTGTAAGCAAGTATTGGGATCGTATTTCCAGACCGGAACAATTAATAACAGCAGCACTTAATGCAATGAGAGTGTTAACAGACCCAGTTGATACAGGAGCAGTCACCTTATGTCTTCCACAGGATGTTCAAAGTGAAGCATATAATTATCCTGTGGAATTTTTCAAAAAACGAATTCATCATATTGATCGAAGACCGCCTACAAAAGCCTCTCTAAAACGAGCGGTGGATTTGATTCAAAACAAGAAAAACCCAATTATCATAGCTGGTGGCGGCGTTCATTATTCATTTGCAACTAGTACTTTAAAGGATTTTGCAGAAAGCTTTCACATCCCAGTCGCAGAAACGCAAGCCGGAAAGAGTGCATTTAACTGGGATCATCCTTTAAATGTTGGTGCAATAGGCGTTACTGGTTCCCTTACAGCAAATAAACTAGCAAAGGAAGCAGATTTGGTTATTGCGGTTGGAACAAGACTCGCAGATTTTCCAACCGCCTCAAAGCAAGCTTTTCAGCATCCAAATGTAGAGATTTTGAGTATTAATGTGAGTGCTATTGATGCAATGAAAATGAATGGGGTTTCTGTTGTTGCAGATGTAAAAGAAGCACTTGAAGCACTGGCGCATGAATTAGAAACGCTTCACTATGAGGTCAGATACAGTAAAGAAGAAATAGTAAAACTTAAGCAGGAGTGGGATTCCGAAGTTGATCGGCTGTTCGCATTGGACCATGAAGAAGGGTTGTCTCAAACTAGAGTATTAGGCGAGATTAATACTTTTTTGGGTGTAAATGATGTAATCGTAGGTGCTGCTGGAAGCTTGCCAGGCGATCTCCATCGTGTTTGGCGCAGTAAATCTCCCAAAGACTATCACCTTGAATACGGATTTTCATGTATGGGGTATGAAGTGTCAGGGGCTTTTGGTGTAAAAATGGCTGAACCTACTAAAGAGGTTTATGCGATGTGTGGAGATGGCAGCTTTCTCATGCTTCACTCAGAACTATTAACAAGTATTCAAGAAAGTCAAAAAATTAATGTATTGTTATTTGATAATCATGGTTTTCAATGCATTCACAACTTGCAACGGGGCAATGGAAGTGATGGCTTCGGAAATGAGTTTCGTTACCGTTCAAGTGAAACCAATCATTTGACAGCGTCATATATTCCAATCGACTTTACAGCATATGCTGGCGCACTAGGAGTGAAAACGTACTCCGTTCAGACCATTGAGGAACTACGAGACGCTTTGAAGAATTCGAAAAAAGATACGGTATCAACCTTAATTCATATAAAAGTAGTTCCTGGTACGAACACGGACGGTTATGAGTCTTGGTGGCGTGTAGGAGTTGCTGAAGTTTCAAAAAGTGAAAAGGTATTAAAGGCGCACAAGGAAATGGAAAAAAACGTTGCATTAGCGAAGAAATTCTAATTCTATCAAGTTTAGTTGGATGTTAATAAATGAAGAGGTTGCGGGGAGTGTGAAATATGAGAAAAGGATTTCCTTTTAAATTAGGAATTTCTGCTATAAATTGGGCAAATGAAGACGTATTGCGCCTTGGCGATCATTACACCGGTGAGACAATATTATCAGAAATGGCATCACTGGGATATGAAGGCACAGAAATGAGCCGTAAGTTCCCACAGGAAGTCGATGCACTGAAAAGTTTATTCGCAGAATTTGATATGAGTCTTGCAACTCAATGGAAGGGTGTCATGTTCTCTGATAGATCGATGCATGAAAGTGAATTAGAAGCATACCGTGAACATGTACTATTTCTGAAGGAGATGGGTTGTAAAACTGTAGTTACATGTGAGCTGGGCGGATCCACAATTGGAGATCCAAGAAGAGACAGTGATGAGGGGGAGGTAAGACTTCTTTCTGTTGCAGAATGGGATGCAATGGTTGAAGGATTAGAAAAAGCAGGGCAAATCTGCAAAGAACATGGTCTTGAATTGGTGTATCACCATCATATGGGGACAAATGTTGAAACAAGGGAAGAGATTGACCGATTGATGGAAACAACCAACCCAGAGCTTGTCAACTTACTGTTTGATAGTGGTCATGCCTACTATGGCGGAGCGGATCCCCTACCATTGCTAGAAACATACTATGATCGGATTAAGCACGTCCATCTGAAAGATGTTCGTCAAGATGTGCTAGATCAAGTTAGAATCGAACAATTAGATTTTAAAACGTCTGTTTTAGAAAATGTCTTCACTGTCCCAGGTGATGGTGTCATTGATTTCGCTCCAATCTTAAAAGTGCTGAAGAACAAAGGCTACCTGGACTGGGTTATTATCGAGGCTGAACAGGACCCTGACGTTAAAAACCCCTATGAACATGCAAAACTATCAAAGGATTATTTGAAGAAAACGTGGCTGGAGCTAGATTGATTTTGGGAAATGAATAAATGATCAAGGTACTGAAAATGATTTTACAGATTCAATACGACAAATAGGAGTGATTCCATGTCAGATTTAATAGTCCGTAGTAATAAACCGACTAATGAAGGACAAGTCCTATCCATCACCCCTGAATCAGCAGGGTGGGAATATGTAGGTTTTGAAGTATTTAAATTACAGCAAGGTGAGTCATTAAAGCAGAAAACAGAAAATCAGGAAGTTTGCATTGTCTTTTTGACTGGTAGAGCAGATGTAAGCACACATGATAATTCATGGATGAATGTAGGGGAGCGGATGAGTGTTTTTGAGAAAATACCACCGCACTCTGTATATGTTCCTTCGAATGATCACTTTGAAATAAAAGCAAGTACCGACCTTGAAGTTGCTTTGTGTAAAGCACCTGGTAAGGGCACATATAAGTCGAGGCTCATTACTCCAGGATGTATAGGTGTGGAGGTTAGAGGATCAGGGAACATGGAGCGTTTGATCCATAATATTTTGCCGGAACAAGAGAAGGCAGATAGCTTGTTAGTTGTGGAGGTATTCACACCTGAAGGCCATTGGTCAAGCTATCCTCCACATAAACATGATGAAAATAACTTGCCCGAAGAATCGTATTTAGAAGAAACATATTATCACAGGGTGTACCCAGAACACGGCTTTGCCATTCAGAGGGTATACACAGATGATCGATCACTCAATGAAACTTTAGCAATTAGTAATGGTGATGCGGTATTAGTACCAAAGGGGTATCATCCAGTCTCTGCACCGCCAGGGTATGAAGTGTACTATTTGAATGTGATGGCGGGACCTGTTCGTACATGGAAATTTAAAAATGACCCGGATCATGATTGGTTAATGGCGAACTTATTAAAGGAATAGGAGGTGTTGGACTTGTCACTATTATCTTTTGAAAGTAATAGAAAACTAGATTTTATTGGTGTTGGAAGGCTTTGTGTAGATTTAAATGCAAATGAAATTCATCGCCCAATGGAGGAAACTCTAACATTCACAAAATATGTCGGGGGTTCACCTGCCAATATTTCAATTGGGATGTCCCGACTAGGTAAAAGCACAGGGTTTATGGGAAGAGTTGCTGACGATCAAATGGGTCGCTTCATTGTAAAGTATTTAGAAGATAATCAAATTGATACGTCCCATGTGATTACAGATAAAAGTGGGAGTGTAACAGGTCTTGCTTTTACAGAAATTAAGAGTCCGACGGATTGTAGCATTCTCATGTACCGTGATAATGTAGCGGACTTAAAACTGGAGCCAAATGATGTATCCGAAGATTATATTAAACAATCAAAAGCGCTACTAATCTCAGGAACAGCTCTTTCAAAGAGTCCGTCCCGTGAGGCCGTGTTTTTAGCATTAGAGTATGCTCAGAGGAATGGAGTAGTTGTCTTTTTTGATATTGATTACCGTCCATATACATGGGTTTCAGAAGAAGAGACAGCTATTTATTATAATTTGGCTGCTGAAAAATGCGATGTAATTATAGGTACGCGTGAGGAATTTAATATGATGGAACGATTTGAGAATAGAAATAAAAGTGATGATTGGTTGACTGCTAAAAAGTGGTTTGATTATCACGCAAAGATTGTTGTTATCAAGCATGGAGAAGACGGTTCCATCGCATATACAAGAGATGGAGCTTCGTTTGAGGGCTCGACATTTCCGGCTACGATTGTTAAAACGTTTGGAGCAGGAGACTCGTATGCAGCCGGATTTATCTTTGGGCTAATGAAAGGATGGAAAATTGATAAGGCGATGGAATTCGGTAGTGCAGCGGCGGCGCTTGTGATTTCTAGCCATAGTTGTTCAGATGCGATGCCAACGGAACAACAGATCACAGATTATATAAAACAGTGTAAGAGTACCTTTAACAAATAAAACTTTCGTTCCCTGTGAAAGGAGACAATAAGATGACGGCCGATACAAAAGTGATGACAGTAAAAAACTACATAGGTGGGAAATGGGTGGACTCAGTTTCGACAAATACGCAGCCTGTACCAAATCCTGCTACAGAAGAAATATTGGCATATGTTCCTCTTTCAACTAAAGAAGACGTAAATTCTGCTATTGAAGCAGCTAAGAACGCATTTGAAACTTGGAGTCAAACGCCAGTGCCCAAGAGAGCACGTGTATTGTTTAAATACCAACAGCTTTTGGTTGAAAATTGGGATGAGTTAGCGACGTTGATTACTCAAGAAAATGGAAAAAACTTCAAAGAAGCCTATGGAGAAGTGCAGCGTGGAATAGAGTGCGTAGAATTTGCAGCTGGAGCCCCTTCCCTTATGATGGGGAAACAGCTTCCGGATATTGCTACAAATATAGAGTCAGGAATGTATCGCTACCCTGTAGGTGTTGTAGCAGGAATAACCCCGTTCAATTTTCCGATGATGGTCCCATGTTGGATGTTCCCTCTTGCAATCGCATGTGGCAATACGTTTGTGCTTAAGCCATCTGAACGTACACCACTTTTAGCAAATCGTTTAGCAGAACTTTTTACGGAAGCTGGGTTACCAGATGGAGTACTGAATGTTGTGCATGGTGCTCATGAAGTTGTGAACGGGTTACTAGAGAATCCTGATACTCCTGCGATTTCCTTTGTAGGATCACAACCCGTCGCAGAATATATTTATAAAACAGCTGCTTCATACGGAAAAAGAGTGCAAGCATTAGCAGGAGCCAAAAATCATAGTATCGTAATGCCAGATGCCAAGCTTGATGAGGCTGTAAGACAAATTGTAAATGCAGCTTATGGTTCAGCCGGTGAAAGGTGTATGGCTTGCTCCGTTGTTGTTGCTGTCGATGAAGTGGCAGATCGGTTAATTGAAAAAATAGTTGAAAAAGCAAATGAGATGAAGATTGGTAATGGTATGGATGAAGAGGTGTTTTTAGGTCCTGTCATCCGTAAAGAACATCAGGAACGTACTGCAAAGTTTATCGAAGTTGGAGAAAGAGAAGGGGCACTATTGGTTAGAGATGGACGAAAAGACGAGTGTACAACTGAAAAAGGCTACTTTATAGGTCCAACCATTTTCGATAATGTTACATCTGATATGAAAATATGGAAAGAAGAAATCTTTGCTCCCGTTTTGTCAATTGTAAGGGTAAAGGATTTAAAAGAAGCAGTTGAGCTTACAAATAAGTCCGACTTCGGGAATGGCGCCTGCTTGTTCACACAAGATGGAAGTAATGTCCGTTATTTTAGAGAAAAAATACAGGTTGGTATGTTAGGAATTAATATTGGTGTACCTGCACCAATGGCATTTTTCCCATTCTCAGGCTGGAAAAATTCATTCTATGGAGACCTCCATGCAAATGGTTCAGACGGGGTTGAATTTTATACAAGAAGAAAAATGGTTACAGCAAGTTGGACGTAATATTCTAGTTAAACATTGATTTACAGTGCCGAAATTTGAACATAGAGCGCTGTTTTAAAAAAATTCAAACAGAGCGTTGTCAAGCAGCGTAACTTAAATGGAGCCAAGTCATTTGTGTGACTTGGCTTC
>JBNJJQ010000016.1:0-78128 GCA_051750385.1 Bacillota bacterium
TCAAAAAGTTGTGGTATTTTTATAAATATCATGGCTTTTTTTATTGCGCGAATTTGTTTGAATAAGCCTTTCTTCACTTTAAGTGGTAGTAAAAGAAATGATAATTTGGTCTTATATTATATGTTGATCCCCGGATTTTACGATTATGAGCGTTATCAGCCCAATCCAATCCCTCCTATAGCAGCAGCTCCTAATTCCCCAAAAACAATTTCTTCTAACTTACTTTTATACCCGATAGACTACCAAATAAAACCCAAATTCAAATAATAATTTTATTATTTTTATATAACATTTTTTATGAAACCGCTTCCACCTCCATTTAACCTTCTTTTTCTCTAAAAAACTTTTCGACAAAATCTCTTATAAAACAATCGAATATCCTGTCAAATTTTCTTTATTGTAAACCCTTACATTTACCCAGTCATATCAAGAACTCTGAGGGGATGGCAATGGAAGCGGTTTCCCTGATATAGCGTCTTTTCGACAAAATATCAATATATTGTGAATTTTGTAATTTCATGTCTAGCGATTGGTCCTTGTCGTAAAAAGGAGAATGGTTTAAAAAAGAGAATAGTAAAGTATAACAATAATCTTTTTGAAACTATTCCGAAAGGGTGACGATATTGATTGCAACGAGCGCCACTGATTTTCAGCTGCACCTATTTCATGAAGGGACCTTGTATAAAAGCTATGAGCTTTTTGGTGCACATGTAATAAAACACCGGAAAAAGGTTGTCGGCACCAGATTTACAGTCTGGGCACCTCATGCAACGGCGGTTAGGCTGATTGGAACCTTCAATGATTGGAATGGGAAAGAATACGTATTAGAAAAACTGAATAATGTGGGTGTCTGGAGTATTCAATTGCCAGAAGAGCTAACTGGTCACCTTTACAAATATGAAATAGTGACAAAAGAAGGGGAAGTGTTACATAAGTCTGATCCATTTGCATTTCATGCAGAGGTCCGTCCTAAGACCGCTTCCATTGTCTATGACCTGGAAGGATACAAGTGGAAGGATCAAAACTGGCGTAGACGAAAAAAGAGAAAGCTAGTGTATGAGAAGCCCTTGTTCATTTACGAATTACATATGGGTTCATGGAAAAAGAAGGAGAATGGAGATCTATACTCCTATATGGAACTAATAGATGAATTGATCCCTTATGTGAAAGAGCATAAATTTACCCATATAGAGTTGTTGCCATTGATTGAGCATCCTTATGACAGGTCTTGGGGATATCAGGGTACAGGTTATTATGCTGCAACGAGCCGCTATGGCACTCCGCGTGAGCTGATGGCTTTTATTGATGCCTGTCATCAGGAGGATATCGGGGTAATACTGGACTGGGTCCCTGGACATTTCTGCAAGGATGCGCATGGGCTATCCATGTTTGATGGCACTCCAACATTTGAGTATCAAGCTTACAATGATCGAGAAAATGAGGTGTGGGGGACGGCCAATTTCGATTTGGGGAAGCCGGAGATCAGAAGCTTCCTGATTTCCAATGCGATGTTTTGGATGGAGCATTTCCACGTGGATGGCTTCCGGGTCGACGCTGTGGCCAATATGCTGTATTGGCCTAATACACAGGAAGTCCATGCCAATCCTTTTGCACAGGAATTTTTGAAAGAGCTGAATGAAGCGGTTTTTGAATTCGACTACAGCGCACTGATGATTGCTGAGGACTCAACGGATTGGCCTTTGGTTACCTCTCCTACATCAGTAGGCGGTCTTGGCTTTAACTACAAATGGAATATGGGCTGGATGAATGACATTCTCCGCTATATGGAGGCACCTCCCGAACAGAGAAAACATTTACATGACAAGGTCACCTTTTCCATTGTCTATGCCTTTTCAGAGAATTTTATTTTGCCTTTTTCCCATGACGAAGTAGTCCATGGGAAGAAATCCTTATTGAATAAGATGCCAGGAGAATACCAGGATAAGTTCAAACAGCTGAGGCTATTGTATGCTTTTCTGGTCGCTCATCCAGGTAAAAAGCTGTTATACATGGGAAGTGAGTTTGGCCAGTTTGATGAATGGAAGGACCTCGAGCAGCTCGACTGGTTCCTACTGCAAGAGTATGAAACACATCAGCAGATGAATCTGTATGTAAAAGATCTGCTTGCGTTCTACCATAGTCAAAAAGCTTTATATGAACTGGATCATTCACCTGATGGATTTGAGTGGATTGATGCAGATAATCGGGAACAAAGCATATTCTCCTTTGTGCGAAAAGGGAAGAAGCAATCGGATACACTCGTGGTCTTATGTAATTTTACCGGAGCGACCTATGAGCAGTATAAAATTGGTGTTCCACTTTTAGCGGATTATGAAGAAGTGTTCCACTCCGATCACGTACAGTATGGTGGTACAAGTATCGGAAATTCTGAGGTGATTAGTGCGCAGGAAGGTGCATATCACGGCAAGGAGTTTCATATGATGGTCAATGTTGCGCCTTATGGAGTGAGCATGTGGCGTCCTAGGAAAATTCGAGGGGAGAGTAATGGGTGATGATGAAGAATAAATGTGTAGCAATGTTACTGGCAGGAGGAAAAGGAAGTCGTTTAAGTTCCTTGACTAAAACACTTGCAAAACCTGCTGTCCCATTCGGTGGGAAATATCGGATTATTGATTTTGCATTAAGCAACTGCACCAACTCAGGGATCCATACGGTTGGCGTTTTGACACAATATCAGCCACTTGTATTGAATTCCTATATCGGCATTGGCAGTGCGTGGGATCTCGACCGTAAAAATGGTGGTGTGACTGTTTTGCCTCCATATACGGAATCCTCGGGTGTGAAATGGTATACAGGTACGGCGAGTGCCATTTTTCAAAACCTGAACTACCTCAAGCAGTATGAGCCTGAATATGTGCTTATCCTTTCCGGAGACCATATTTATAAAATGAACTACGCAGAAATGCTGGATTATCATATTAAGAAGGATGCAGATGTTTCTATATCAGTAGTGGAGGTTCCATGGGAGGAAGCAAGCCGCTTTGGAATCATGAATACGAATGAAAAGCTTGAGGTGGTGGAATTCGACGAGAAGCCGGCAAACCCGAAAAGTAATTTGGCATCCATGGGTATATATATTTTCAAATGGTCCGTGCTGAAGGAATATCTCGAGATGGATGATCGTAACCCTGACTCCAGCCATGACTTCGGGAAGGATGTCATTCCATTGCTGTTGGAAGAGAATAAGAGATTGGTAGCCTACCCATTTGAAGGTTATTGGAAGGATGTAGGAACGGTCAAGAGCTTATGGGAAGCCAATATGGATCTATTAAAAGAAGATTGCGAGCTGAACTTGTTTGAATATGATTGGCGCGTTTATTCCGTCAACCCTAACCAGCCGCCTCAATTTATTGCTCCGTGCGCGGATGTGAATGATTCCCTTGTCAATGAAGGATGCTTCATCGAAGGGAAAATCGATCATTCTGTCCTGTTCCAGGGAGTGAAGGTAGGGTCGAATTCCGTTATCCAAAACTCTGTGCTGATGCCGGATGCGGTAATTGGCAAAAATGTCTATATTAATAATGCGATCGTACCTTCCGGATTGGTGATTCCGGACGGTGTTGTCATTTGTCCGGAGAAAAATGAAGATGAAATCATTTTGGTTACCGAAGAAATGATGGAAAAAGGGATTTTCTCTATTTCGTAAATAGAATACTCCAAAGGAAGGATGAGAATCATGAATAAATCTATGCTCGGAATCATTGATGCGACCATTCATAATGAAGAGATGAAGGAGCTTACGTTAAAGAGATCTATCGCTGCTGTTCCGTTTGGAGGCCGTTATCGCCTGATCGATTTTGTTTTATCCAATATGGTAAACTCGGAAATTCAAAGTGTCGCAATCTTCCCTCGATTTCAGTATCGCTCATTGATGGACCACCTGGGTTCAGGCAAGCAATGGGATCTGGACCGAAAACGTGACGGCTTGTTCTTTTTCCCAAGCTCTGTGGGAGAAGTGGACGGAAATACAGGATCATTTCAGCATTTCAAGGAGAATGAGGATTTTTTCCTGAGAAGCACGCAGAAGTATGTGGTTATCTCAAACAGCTATACGGTGTGCAATATGAATTTCAAGGTGATGCTTGAGCGCCATTTGAATAACCGCTGTGATATTACACATGTTCTTCATCAGGAAGAGTCCATGGACTTATTTATATTAGAGAAAGATTTGCTGGTGAAGCTTTTTATGAACTATGAAAAAACTGGCTATGGAAGCATAATGGATGTAGTAGACGATATGAATAGTGGGTATAAGGTCTGTAACTATGAATTTACAGGCTATGCGGCTGTCATAGATTCCATTGAAAGCTATTATAAGCATAGCTTGGAACTGTTGAATCCTACTGTATGGCAGCAAGTGTTTATAAAGAACCAGCCCATCCTCACAAAGGTCAAGGATGAACCGCCGACAAGCTATGGCAAGGATGCCTTTGTAAAGAACTGCATGATAGCCAATGGTGCCATCATTGAAGGGCATGTGGAAAATAGTATCATTTTCCGAGGTGTGAAAGTAGGCAAAGGAACCGTCATCAAGAATAGTATTGTCATGCAAAAAGGGGTTATCGGATCGAATTGTGTTTTAGATTCCGTCATTCTAGACAAAGATGTAAAGGTAGAAGATGGCACGTCTATAACAGGTAAACTTGATTCCCCATATCTAGTAAGAAAAGGTACCGTACAAGGAGCTCTGATGAATTCGTGAAGGTTTTGTTTGTCGTATCGGAATGTGTCCCGTTTGTAAAATCTGGTGGCTTAGGCGATGTTGCGGGAGCATTGCCTAAGGAATTGAAGAAGCTTGGCACGGATGTAAGAGTCATCCTGCCTAAGTATGGACAGATCCCGGAACCTTACAGAAAGAAAATGAAGCGAATCCAAACCACCTATGTGGATGTCGGCTGGAGACATCAATACTGTGGTATTGAACAATTGATTCTGGATAATGTCACCTATTATTTCATTGACAATGAGTATTACTTTAAGCGCGATTCCTTGTACGGTCATTTTGACGATGGGGAGCGCTATTCCTTTTTTTGCAGGGCGGTTTTGGAAAGTATGACGGCCATCGATTTTGTTCCTGATGTTATTCATTGCCATGATTGGCATACGGGAATGGTTAATTTCCTGCTTGAAAATGAATACAGGAAAAATCCACGCTTTGAGCATATTCAAAGTGTCTTTACTATTCATAATCTGCAATTTCAAGGGGTATTTCCTCGGGGTATCCTGCAGGATCTGCTTGGTGTGGATGAGCAGTACTTCACAACAGACCAGCTTGAGTTTTATGGCAATGTCAATTTCATGAAGGCTGCATTAGTTTCTTCCGGTCTGATTACAACTGTAAGCCCGACGTATAAGGATGAAATACAAACCGCATATTTTGGGGAGAAGCTGGATGGAGTCCTGCGCTTTCGCGGTGATGATCTGATTGGCATCATTAATGGAATCGATGATGAAATGTATAATCCAGAAACAGATGAGAGTATAGCGGCCACTTATCATGCATCCAAGCCGGAAGATAAGAAAATAAACAAACAGGCGCTCCAGAAACTATGTGGATTGCCCGTTAAAGAAGATATTCCCATCATCGCAATGGTTAGTCGCTTGACCAAACAAAAAGGGTTGGATCTAGTGACGCAAGTCCTGCATGAAGTGCTTGAGGATGATGTGCAGGTGGTGGTATTGGGGACGGGAGATCACAGGTTCGAAAATTATTTCCGTGAATTGTCTTATCATTATCCTGAAAAAGTAAGAACCTTCATCGGATTTGATGAGGCGCTGGCTCATCAGATATATGCTGGTGCTGATATGTTCCTCATGCCTTCCAGGTTTGAACCTTGTGGATTGGGACAATTGATTGCCCTCAGGTACGGGACCATTCCGATTGTCCGTGAAACAGGCGGCTTGAATGATACGGTGCATTCCTACGATGAATCCACGCTTGAAGGGAATGGCTTCAGCTTTACTGATTTCAACGCCCATGACATGCTATATACCATTAGACGAGCCATCACCATCTATCAGCAGCGGGAAGTATGGGGCGGTATCATGAAAGAAGCCATGGAGCGCGACTATAGCTGGGCCAAGTCCGCTTTCAAATATAATCAGCTTTATTCAACATTGATTGCGAGGAGCGGAGTACATGTTCTCTAACAAGGAAAAGTTTAAGGTAGCCTTTTTGAAAAAGCTTGAGAGTATGTACGGAAAAAGCTTTCAAGAATCCACTTCAAGAGATCATTATCATACACTCGGCAATATGGTGCGCGAATACATAAGCTCCGATTGGATTGCCACAAATGAACGTAATCGAGCTACCAACGAAAAGCAGGTATACTATCTTTCCATTGAGTTTCTTTTGGGAAGGCTTCTAGGAAACAACCTATTGAATTTAGGAATCCAGCAAGTGGTAGAGGACGGGCTCAAGGAACTTGGCCTTGAACTGTCAGCCATCGAGGAGATTGAAGCTGATGCAGGTCTTGGTAACGGGGGTCTTGGCAGGTTGGCTGCATGCTTCCTTGACTCCTTGGCTTCTCTAAACCTGCCAGGACATGGCTGTGGTATCAGGTATAAACATGGATTGTTTGACCAGAAATTTGTAGATGGATACCAAGTGGAATTGCCGGAGCAATGGCTGAGACACGGAAATGTCTGGGAGGTTAGAAAACCTGACCAAGCAGTGGAAGTGCATTTCTGGGGCAGGGTAGAGTCCTATCTGGAAGGGGACAAACAGAAATTCAGGCATGCAAAGGGTGAAGCGATTACTGCAGTTCCCTATGATATGCCAGTCATCGGATACCAGACCAGCACAGTCAATATGCTGCGTCTTTGGAGTGCGGAGCCTGCCCCTTTCCCAACAAACAAGGACATCATGCAATACAAGCGGGACACAGAGGCTGTATCCGAATTCCTTTATCCGGATGATACGCATGATGAAGGGAAAATATTGCGCTTGAAGCAGCAGTATTTCTTAGTGGCAGCGAGCATTGGAAGCATTGTGCGTTCGTATCGTAAAAAGAATGGTAGTTTGGTAGATTTCCATAAAAGAGTGAATATCCATATCAATGATACGCATCCTGTACTTGCCATACCTGAGTTGATGAGAATACTGTTGGATGAAGAGGACATGAGCTGGGAGCAGGCGTGGGATATCACCTCACAAACCATCTCCTATACCAACCATACAACCCTTTCCGAAGCACTGGAAAAATGGCCGGTGTCCATATTCCAGCCTTTACTGCCAAGGATCTATATGATTGTAGAAGAGATAAATGAGCGCTATTGTGCAGAGCTATGGAAGAAGTACCCTGGAGATTGGCACCGCATTGAGGAGATGGCGATCCTTGCACATGGCCTTGTGAAAATGGCCCATCTTGCTATTGTCGGCAGCTTTAGTGTGAACGGGGTAGCAAAAATCCACACAGAAATACTAAAGAATCGGGAAATGCGTTTATTTTATGAAGCCTTTCCGGAGAAGTTCAATAACAAGACAAATGGGATTACCCATCGGCGTTGGCTATTAAAGGCCAATCCACAGCTGACTAGATTGATACAGGATACAATTGGAACAGGCTGGATCAAGGATCCCACACAGCTTCGACAGCTTGATGTTTATGCAAACGATTCCGCCTTTCATGAGAAGCTGGATAGGGTGAAAAGGGAACGAAAGCTTATCCTGGGTGAGAGAATAAGAAAGCAGACCGGGATGATCATAGATCCCGACAGCATCTTTGATGTTCAGGTTAAAAGGCTTCACGCCTATAAACGCCAACTTCTGAATGTATTTCATATCATGCATCTCTACAACCGTTTAAAAGAGGATAATGGCTTTGACATCCATCCACGTACCTTTATTTTTGGTGCGAAGGCATCACCTGGGTACTATTATGCAAAGCGTGTCATAAAGCTGATCAATTCCTTGGCGGATAAAGTGAATAATGATCCTGCCATTGGGGGCCGCTTGAAGGTGGTCTTCCTGGAGAATTATCGGGTGTCGCTTGCCGAGGACATTTTCCCAGCAGCCGATGTGAGTGAGCAGATCTCTACAGCCAGTAAAGAGGCCTCAGGTACCGGCAACATGAAATTTATGATGAACGGTGCCTTAACGATTGGAACTCTGGATGGAGCCAATATTGAGATCAAGGAAGAGGTAGGCGAAGAGAACATGTTCATCTTCGGGCTTACAGCAGAACAGGTGCTTAACTATTACCAAAATGGCGGCTACCGTTCGAGTGAGTACTACCATCATGATAAGCGGATTCAGCAAGTATTGGAGCAGCTGATAAACGGCTTCTTTCCGGATGTGGATGATCATTTCGAACCGATTCATGACAGCCTTCTGATGCAAAATGATGAATATTTTGTACTGAAGGATTTCGCATCCTATATTGATGCCCAAGAGAGGGTGGATAATGCTTACCGTGATAGGAACCGTTGGCTGACAATGAGTGCGAAGAACATCGCGCATTCCGGTTTCTTCTCCAGTGATCGGACGATTAAACAGTATGCAGATGAGATTTGGGGATTGGAGCCGAGTTTTAGTCGGAAGTAAAAAGGAAGAGCATTGTTGCTCTTCCTTTTTATCTTTTGAATCATCAAAGCTTCGTCTTCATCGCTTCAATATATGTTTCAATGCTGTGATTTTTTACAATGGAGCCTTTGCGAAGCAGAAATTGGGACGGAGTATGCGTATGTTTGTAGTGCCATGTCTTTTTGGAGATGGGTCCTGTCACTTTAGTTGGCGGAACAAAAGGAACGATATCCGCAAGGTTTACAAAGCGGATGGAGGCTGGTACATGTGCATTGAACTCTTTTGAAAAAGAAGGATCTCCCACTCTCGGAGCAGCATAGCTGTACATATAGATGGAAGGAAAATTGGAATTGACGGAACAATCCAGTGCATGAAGTGCGGCAAGCGCCCCGCCCAGACTGTGGCCGGTGATAAAAAGTGTTTTATCTTTGGATAGAGTGGCCAAGCCATCAAGGAGATCCTTTCGGAAGGATTCATAGATGGAGAGGAAGCCTCCGTGGACAAGAGGTTTTGTGGTACAATATGGAAAAGCTTCTTGGTAGATTTCTGCATCAGAGATCCAATCCGGGTCAGATTGGGTTCCTCTGAAAGCGACGATGACGGTTTCATCCGATTCCATGATGAATCCAAACCATTCGAGACTATGAAAAGAAACACCTTTAAATTCTTTCACCACTTTAAAACCATATGGAACGGAAAATATCCCGTTCTGGAGGTATTGGTCATATGCCATTTGGCAGCACTCCGCCAGAAAAACTGCCCATTCCTTAGAAAGGATTTCTCGGGTATACATTTGTCATATCCCTCACTTTACAACAAAAATCGTGATAGTGGTCTATGATAATGTATTGAGTGCTTCCAAAATGGTGCACATTTATCGATATAAAAAAGCCGAAGTGTATAGACACTTCAGCTTCTCAATAGGTTCAACCTTCTGTATACGGATCCTTTTCGTAGCCTGGCAAATCACCGAATGAGGTCATGGTTCCTTGTTCATCAAGGGCATCTTCATATGCTTCATGTTTTACCGACTGATATACCGTAATGTTCTGACCATACATATCTGTTCCAATGAAATTTTCGTAATCCTCGACATAGCCTTCATTTTCTTCACTTTCCACATAGGCACGTCCGTAATGCTCGATATCCTCCGAGAAATCGGACGGGGATTCTGAAGTTCCGTAGCTTTGGACAATCTGCCATGTATCTTCGGAATCGAAGGACGTTCCTTCAGATTCATCATATTCAAATCTTCCATATGCAGGGGCTAGCACTTCCTCTTCTACAGGGCGATTTTTGGAAACAGCCTGATCAGGACTATGCTCCTTGCAATAAGTTGTAGTTGGCAGCGCTTCGAGACGTTCTTCGTTGATTTCTTTTCCGCAAGCTTCACATATCCCATATGTTCCGTTTTCCATTGCTTGCAACGCATGATCAATGTCCTGCAATTCTTTTTCGGCATGTTCATTCAAGGCGATATCCTTTTCCCGCTCATAAAGCTCTGTCCCAAGGTCTCCGGGATGATTGTCATAAGCGGATAGCTCGCTCACGGTTTCGTATGGATGCTCAATTTCCAATTGATAATGATCATTTTGTTCCAAATGAGCCTTTACTTCTTGTTTTGATTGTTCCAGCTGTTGTTTTAAGTGAGTAATTTTTTCATGGGAAATCATAATGGAGACTCCTTTCAAAATCCTGTCTATTTGTATTATGAACCTCCCACGAAAAAACATGATTTCCAATTAGTGAGCATATAAAAAAGGTCCACACAAAAAATGTGTGAACCTATGTTTATTGGTGATTAGACAAAATATCCAATTACCAATCCAATTCCGAGCAGAAAACCGAAAATGGTATTGGTCTGTGCTGTTGCCACCATTGCAGGCATCATGGTGACATTGCTTTTGTTGTTCGAAAAGCCCTTAATGGCAGATAGCGGCTTGACGATGGACAAGAATACTAATAATGACCAGACTGATGCGTAGTCCAATGCGATAAAGAGCACAATAAGCGTATAGGAAACGATGAACATAGCCGCAAGCAGCGTGATGGCGTTTTTACGGCCAATCAGAATTGCCACCGTTTTTCGCCCGTTCTCTTTGTCGCCTACGATATCACGTATATTGTTTGCCAAAAGAATAGCACCGACAAGAATGGAGATTGGAATGGAAATAAGCATACTTGTCGAAGAGACTGTCCCAGTTTGAATATAGAAAGAAATCAGGATGATCACAAATCCCATAAAGAAACCTGCTACAAATTCTCCAAATGGGGTATAGGCAATAGGGTAAGGACCACCTGTATAAAAGTATCCCGCTGCCATACAGGCTGTACCGATTGCGGCAAGCCACCACGTACTATTCAGGCAGATGTATACACCGAGCAGTGTAGCAATCCCAAAGAAGATAAAGGCCAATTGCAAAACAGTCTGCGGCTTGACTCCGTGACGCACGATCGCACCGCCGATCCCGACTGAATTTTCATTATCCAGGCCTTTCTTGAAATCGTAGTATTCATTGATCATGTTGGTTGCTGCCTGAATTAAAAGGCTTGCCAATAACATGGCTAAAAACATTGGCCAATCAATGTTCGTTTCATAAAGGGCGAGCGCGGTACCGATAAAGACCGGAACAAATGCTGCGGTTAATGTATGTGGACGCAACAGGTTCCACCAGACCTTCCATCTTTTTTCGGAAGGTGCTTGAAAACCGGGTTGTGAAGTAATAGTCTGAGGCTGCATGATGACCCCTCCATCTAATGAATGAAATACAGAAATATAATATTATAAATACAGTATAAGTGTATGTAAAGGGACAAAGGGTGTCAACGGTTTTTCATAAGAAATAAAGGGAAGATTTAACATGCTATAATAATAATGAAGATAGTAGAAAATATAGGGTCATTTTGTTGACATAAAAAGGTTTAGAGGTGTATCTTAAAGGAAGCTATTCGAGAGACAAAAGTCTTGCGGTATCAAGGCCTCGGGGGGAGTCTTACATGATTACAAAGCAATATCATCATATAGTGGGTTTATGGGAAGAAGCAAAGGTGAAAGCAGCTTCCATAAATCAACCGGTACTTATCAGCTATACAAAAAAGGTGGATCAGTTGCATCCCCTGCAATTCTTTCAAGCAGGTGCACATTATTTTCCTGGACAACGTTTTTATTGGTCCAATCCATCCAAAAGCCATGTCATGGTTGGAGCTGGTATCACGAAAGAATTTACAGCGGGTGGGAATGAGGAAAGATTTCACCAAATTGAAGAAGAATGGAAGCGTTTCACCGAGCAATCAGTGAAAAAACAAGAGACGCAGCTTATCGGACCAGTAATTTATGGCGGCTTTTCTTTTGATCCAAAGAAGGAAAAGACAAAGCTCTGGAGCAATTTTGCGGATGCCCTGTTCGTCCTTCCGACCATCATGCTTACTTCTATTGATAACGAAACGTTTTTGACCATCAATTATTGGAGCGACTGCGAAGAGTCACATCTACAGGAGCTTATGAGTATAAAAGAAGAGCTGATTGAAGGCTCTTCTATTAGGCATGCATACTCACCAGGGATTGTGAAATGTTTGGAGATGGATCCGAATGATTGGAAGGAATCCATTCAAACCGTCACAAACCGGATTTCTGATGGAGTAATGGATAAAGTCGTCCTGGCCAGAGAGCTAAGGGTGCTGTTCCACGACGAAATCAATGTCGATCGTGTTTTGGAAAACCTATTGGAAGAACAGACGAACAGCTATCTTTTTACCGTAGAACGAGGAACAGATTGCTTTATTGGCGCAACGCCGGAGCAGTTGGTGAAAAAGGCTGGCAATAATGTGCATTCCATGTGTTTGGCTGGTTCGATAGGGAGAGGCGCCACTTTGCAGGAAGATGAGAAGCTGGGAAAAAGCCTATTAACTGATAATAAGAATATTCATGAACATGAGCTTGTCGTTCAAATGATTAAAACTGCCCTGCAGGAAGTATGTCATGATGTAACAACACCAAATGAACCGAACCTCTACAAGATGAAGCATATCCAGCATCTTCACACACCCGTGAAGGCCGGTACAGATAAGGAAGTAAGTCTGGCAGATCTGGTTAATCTTTTACATCCAACCCCGGCACTCGGCGGCTATCCAAGGGAAATATCTATGGAAACGATCAGGGAAGTGGAAAAGCTGGACCGTGGCTGGTATGCAGGACCACTTGGATGGATGGATGCGCAGAATAATGGGGAATTTATTGTGGCAATTCGTTCCGGGCTGCTGCAGGGCAAAGAGGCATCTTTGTTTGCAGGATGTGGGATTGTCGGCGATTCTGATCCTGAGAGTGAATATCGTGAAACACAAATGAAATTCAGACCAATGTTATCTGCATTAGGGGGCATCAAGGAATAATGAAAGCATCAGACGACATGACATATTATCTTGCGGCTTTTGTAGACGAACTGGTACAGAGCGGAATGACGGATGTAGTGATTAGTCCAGGCTCCAGATCAACCCCTATTGCATTACTAATGGCAGAGCACCCAAAGCTTGAGGTGACAGTTCTTATTGATGAACGCTCTGCTTCTTTTTATGCACTTGGGCTGGCCAAGACATCTGGAAAGCCGGTGGCAGTACTTTGTACGTCAGGTACAGCGGCTGCCAATTATTATCCCGCTATTGTGGAAGCGTTCCAGGCACGAATACCTTTGTTGGTGTTAACGGCTGATCGACCGCATGAACTCAGGGATATCGGTGCACCGCAAGCGATTGATCAGATTAAAATGTACGGCAGCTATGTGAAGTGGTTTGTGGAAATGTCCTTGCCGGTTGATGAACGGTCGATGATTCAGTATTCCCGGACCATGGCGGCTAGAGCAATTGGAACTTCAGTAAGTGCTCCGGGAGGACCAGTTCATTTGAACTTTCCACTCAGAGAGCCGCTGCTTCCGAATCTGCAGGCAGAAGATCTTTGGACCAAATATGGGGAAGCGAATGGGTCAATTGTTGATGTTCAAGTAGGCAGCTATACGATTACCGAAGAACGCGCGACATTCTTTGCACAGCTTTTCTCGCAAAAGAAAAAAGGAATTATTGTCTGCGGAGAAATGCCTGGCAGGTCCGATTTTTCTGAACTGGTAACAGAGCTTGCAGAAGTACTTCAATATCCGATTTTTGCAGATCCTTTGTCCGGCTTGCGGGCAGGATCACATGCCAAAGAGATGATATGCGAAGGATATGATGCATTTTTAAGAGAAGAAGCGGTCAAGGATGCGATGGAGCCAGAGGTCATCATACGATTTGGGTCCATGCCTGTTTCCAAGTTTCTGATGCAATACATAGCTCGAGCATCTAGTGCGGATCACATTGTTATTGACGGAGACGGAGGATGGCGTGATCCGACCCTGCAGGCAAGCTTTATGGTGCACTGCAAGGAGGATCTGTTCTGCCAAAAAATCCTCCCATTACTTGCACCGAGAAAAGAATCTTTTTGGCTTCAGAAAATCATATCAGTAAATCAACGCACAAAGAATATTCTTTCCTCACCTGTAAAGAGTGAAAACCTGTTTGAAGGGAATGTCATCATGGAGCTTCAAGCGCTGTTACCGGAAGGATCGGCTATCTTTGTAGGCAATAGCATGCCAATTCGGGATGCCGATACATTTTTCCTTACAGATGATAAGGATATAAAGGTTTTGGCCAATAGAGGCGCAAATGGAATTGATGGAGTAGTTTCGACTGCATTGGCAGCAAGTAAAGTTTTTAAGCGTTTGGTCCTGGTGATAGGGGATTTATCTTTTTACCACGATATGAATGGTTTGCTTGCGGCAAAACTTTTAAAGCTTGATGTGACAATCATCCTGATCAATAACAATGGCGGCGGAATTTTCAGCTTCCTACCACAATCCAAAATCGAGAATCATTTCGAAGCGCTTTTCGGTACACCGATGAACATGAATTTTGAGCATGCAGCAAAACTGTATGATGCAGACTATTCTCTTGTAGAATCATGGGAAGAGTTCAGAAGTAAGCTCTCGGGATCCTTGTCTCATAAAGGCTTACATATCATCGAGGTTCCGACAAATCGCGAGGAAAATGAACAAGAGCATCGTAAATTGTGGAAAAGTGTTTCCCAGGAAATTATATTGTCATTAAGTCGTGGAATATGATGGAAGTAAATGGTGTATCTTATCATTTGGAGACGATTGGCAATGGTCCCAAAAAGCTTCTGTGGCTCCACGGATTTACGGGAACGGGTAAAAATTTTAAAGAAGCTCTATCCTTTATCGAAAAAAAAGAGGAATACACATTCTTCCTATTGGATTTTTTGGGTCATGGTAACAGTTCCGTTCCAGCAGAGTCCGAGCGCTATTCCATGGAGAATACAGTCAAGGATATCAGAGCGATTTTGGACGAAATGCAAATCACAAAAATCTCATTGGCGGGTTATTCCATGGGTGGTAGGGTCGCACTTGCTTTTACAGCAACACATCCATCCTCCGTGGAAAAACTGATTCTGGAAAGTACCTCTCCAGGATTAAGGACGGAAGAGGAACGTCTGGATAGAACAAAGGCTGATAAACGATTGGCTGAGAGAATCCTGCATAACGGATTGGAAGACTTTGTGGAATATTGGACGAACATCCCGTTATTCCAGACACAAAAGCTGCTTTCCGGTGAAAGACAACTGCAGATAAAAGAACAGCGGCTTCAAAACTCACCCGTTGGATTAGCCAATAGTCTTTCAGGTTTAGGAACCGGATCGCAACCCTCCTACTGGGAAAGGCTTGAGGATTGCAAAGTCAAGGTCCTGCTGCTCGCAGGGGAAGAGGATACGAAGTTTGTCTCGATTGCAGAAAAAATGAAAAGCCTCATGAAAAATGCTCAATATGTTAAAATAAGTGGAGCAGGACATGCAATTCATGTGGAACAACCAAGAAAGTTTGGTAAAATAGTAAGTGAGTTTTTGTCGAATTGAAAACATAGGGAGGAAACAGACATGGCAAGAGAGTGGATAGCAGGCCCTAAACAGTATGAAGATATTTTATATGAAACATATAATGGGATTGCAAAAATTACAATTAACCGTCCGGAAGTACATAATGCATTCCGTCCGAAAACGGTCATGGAATTGATTGAGGCATTTGCCTATGCTCGTGATGACGCGAATGTTGGGGTTATCATTTTAACAGGAGCCGGAGAAAAAGCATTCTGTTCAGGTGGAGACCAAAAAGTTCGTGGACATGGTGGATATGTCGGGGAGGATGAAATTCCTCGCTTGAACGTATTGGATCTTCAACGTTTGATCCGTGTAACACCTAAGCCTGTAGTTGCGATGGTGGCTGGCTGGGCAATTGGTGGAGGACATGTTCTTCATATCGTATGTGATTTGACGATTGCTGCGGATAATGCTCGCTTCGGTCAAACTGGTCCTAAAGTGGGAAGCTTTGATGCTGGATATGGTTCCGGTTACTTGGCACGCATTGTAGGCCACAAAAAAGCTCGTGAAATCTGGTACCTATGCCGTCAATACAATGCACAGGAAGCATTGTATATGGGGCTGGTAAACACTGTTGTACCTTTGGAGAAATTGGAAGATGAAACAGTTAAATGGTGTGAAGAGATGCTAGAGAACAGTCCAACTGCTCTACGCTTTCTGAAAGCGGCATTTAACGCAGATACTGACGGATTGGCTGGTATCCAGCAGTTCGCTGGTGATGCAACGTTACTTTACTATACAACTGATGAAGCGAAAGAAGGTCGTGACGCGTTCAAGGAGAAGAGAAAACCAGACTTTGGTCAATTCCCTCGCTTCCCTTAATCACGAATGTATGGGGGCAATTTAGAAGCATGGTGCTTTTAGATTGCTCTCCTTTTTTATATTGCAAAATAGCGAGGTGCAAAATGTGATGATGGTTCCAAATTTTTTATTAAAACGAGCTAATCTTACTCCCGCTCGGATAGCGATTGAAACAGATCAGGAAAAACTGACATTTGCCCAACTAAACGAACGTTCATTGGAGATTGCTTCCAAACTATCTTCGCAGAACATTAGAAAAGGGGACTCTATCTCGGTATTCATGAAAAATAGCCTGGAGATGGTGGTGCTTCTTTTTGCATTAAAGCATATTGGCGCGATAACAGTTTTACACAACTTAAGGTTGACTCCTCAGGAGCTGGCCTTCCAATTAAAGAACTCTAAGTCCAAATTGCTCGTGACAGATACCGAGAGAATAGGTCTTCTGGTGGGAAGTGCGGTTGCAGAGGAAAGTGGCATTATCTCCATGGACACCCTTTTACAAAAGGAAGCGAGTCCATTTCCCCTTGTGAAGGAGTTTCACCTAGATTTTGTGGATACGATTATGTATACAAGCGGAACAACCGGCCATCCAAAAGGTGTGAAGCAAACCTACGGGAATCACTTTTGGAGTGCATCAGGTTCGGCATTGAATCTTGGCCTTTATGAAAAGGATGCCTGGCTTGCTGCTGTACCGCTGTTCCATATCAGTGGTTTGTCGATTTTGATGCGTAGTGTCATCTATGGGATGAGGGTTATTCTTCATGAGAAATTTTATGCCCAGAAGGTAAATGAAGATATTATGAATAAGGGAGTAACCATCGTTTCCGTGGTTAGTACGATGCTTCAGCAGCTTTTGGAGGAGTTGGGTGAAAGAGCGTATCCAGCAACATTCCGGTGCATGTTGGCTGGTGGTGGACCAATACCGTTACCGATGCTAAAGGAATGCGAAAAGAAAGGGATACCTGTGTTTCAGACATATGGGATGACAGAGACTTGCTCACAGATTGTTACACTTTCTCCGGAAGCGGCACTTTTGAAAATTGGGAGTGCGGGACAGGCCCTTTTCTCCTGCCAGGTAAAAGTTGTAGTTGAGAACATGGAAGCTCATACTGGCCAGGCAGGTGAAATAGTAGTGAAAGGGCCGAATGTCACGTCAGGCTATTTTTATAATGAGGAAGCGACACAAAGAGCCATCAAGGATGGGTGGCTGCATACAGGAGACATCGGGTATTTGGATGAGGATGGATTTCTCTTTGTACTAGATCGTAGAAGTGACCTGATTATTTCAGGAGGGGAAAACGTGTATCCAGCTGAAATTGAAGCAGTGCTCATGGCTCATCCCTCCATACAGGATGCAGGGGTGGGTGCTATGGAAGACGACCGCTGGGGACAGGTCCCTGTTGCCTTTGTCGTATTGAAGGATCAGGATGTCTCAGAAAGTGAATTAATGGACTTTGCCTCACAGCGATTGGCCAAATATAAGGTTCCAAAAAGAATGGTGAAGGTACTTGGATTGCCCCGTAATGCCTCAAACAAACTTGTAAGAAGAAGGCTGATGGAATACATGCCTAATTCTGATTCAGGTAGGGGTACTGATTATGCAGATTAAGAAAATCGAGATGTTTCTCACCAAATTGGAGCTTCTTCAGCCTTTTCGCACTCATTTGGGAACAGTATCCGAGCGAGAGAGCATCCTCCTGAAAATGACGGACACGGACGGAGCCAGCGGATGGGGAGAGGTAGTTGCGTTCTCCTCCCCCTGGTACACCGAAGAAACGATTCAAACTTCCTGGCATATGCTGGAGGACTTTTTTATTCCTTCGCTTTTACAAAGTCAGTGGGAGCATCCTAGTGAAATCCATGATGCGTTACTGGTATGGAAGGGGAATCCGATGGCAAGAGCGGGAGTAGAGATGGCAGCATGGGATCTTTTTGCGAAGAAAGCAGGAAAATCATTAGCAGATTTTATTGGAGGAACACGTAAAAAGATCGATGCAGGTGTGGTAGTCAGTGTAGACTCGCCAAGCAGCATGATTGATGCGATAACCTTGCGTGTAAAGGAAGGTTATCAGCGGGTGAAAGTGAAAATCGATCCAGAATATGATTATGAAATACTGAACACAATCAGAAGCGAATTTCCGCAGCTTGCTCTTATGGCGGATGCGAACTCTGCATATACGCTTGATGATGCGGATAGGTTGAGGAAGCTGGATGAGTTTCAACTCATGATGATCGAACAGCCGCTTGCCTCAGATGATATTGTGGAGCACGCGGAGCTCCAAAAGCAGTTAACTACTCCAATCTGTCTGGATGAAAGCATTGTTTCCTATCATGATGCAGTCAATGCTATCAAGCTTGGAAGCTGTCAGGTGATCAATATAAAAATTGGTCGAGTAGGCGGTCTTACAAATGCCATCCGCATTCATGACCTCTGCATGCGGAATGGAGTACCGGTCTGGTGTGGCGGGATGTTGGAAACAGGCATTTCAAGACTATTCAATATTGCTCTTGCTTCCCTGCCAAACTTTACGATTCCCGGAGATATATCCGCCTCCTCCCGTTATTGGAAGAAGGACGTCATTGAGCCGGAGGTAGTTGTTACAGAAGGGAAAATAACCGTTCCCACATCACCCGGCATAGGTTATAGAGTGAACGAAAGATATATAAAAGACATAAGTGCAAAAACAAAAACCTTCCCATAAGATGACCTATATAACCGAAAGCCCCTGCACCTCGCAGGGGCTTTTCCTATACCCACCAACCTCTAAGTATTCGACATGGATGGACATTCCCCTGCCAGGGCCAGACCCCCAAATTAAAAATAGTTTTCAAAAAACTTTGCTTGACAAAAGTTTGCTTAGGGTTTAAGTTTTGTATTAGGGAAACATTTTGAGATGAAGCTCAAATTAGTGAGCTTGTCAAAAACAATGACACATTTTTTCTGGAATCCGCATAGATTAAATTGGAATCTGGTGAGAGTGTGTATATTTTTACCAAAAAACTTGCGTTAGAGAAACTTTTGTTGCTATACACAATTTTACGAGGGAGAGGGAATACAATAATGAAAACAATGTTTATGAGACTTTTAATGCTTGGAGCCATCTGTTTGGGATTGACTGCATGTTCAGGAGCAGCAACTGGAGACGAAAGTGACAAATTGAAGGTTACAACAACTATTGCACAAATCGGTGACATTGCCACTAATGTAGGTGGAGAGTACGTTGAAGTGGAATCATTAATGGGACCAGGGATTGATCCTCACCTTTATCAAGCGTCCCAAGGTGATATTGGTAAACTGAGCAAAGCGGATATCATTTTTTATAATGGCCTTCATTTGGAAGGGAAAATGGGAGATATTCTTGAGAAAATGTCTAAAGATAAACCGACTGTAGCTGTGGGAGAAAAAATCCCTGATGAACTTCTTCTTACAGCAGATGGTGATACCACGAAGAAAGATCCACATGTATGGTTTGATATCACGCTATGGATCCATGCAGTAGAAGCGGTAACGGAAACCTTGGTGGAACAGGATAAAGAAAATGCAGCAACCTATGAAAAGAATGCGGCAAAATATATAAAAGAATTAAAGGAACTGGATGCCTATGGAAAAGAGCAAATCGCATCCATCCCAAAAGAAAGCAGAGTACTTGTTACCGCACATGATGCATTCAAGTATTTCGGTGAAGCATATGGAATGGAAGTTAACGGTCTACAGGGGCTCAGCACCGATGCGGAATTTGGATTAAGGGATGTCCAGAGCATCATTGATCTATTGGTTGAAAGAAATGTAAAAGCGGTATTCGTGGAAAGCAGTATTTCCGAGGATTCCATCAACGCAGTGGTAAAAGGTGCGGAAAGCCGGGGCCATACCGTAGTCATCGGCGGGGAATTATACTCTGACGCCATGGGTGAAGCCGGTACAGAGACAGGAACATATCTGGGAATGTTCAAACATAATATTGATACAATCGTGGAGGCCCTAAAATAAGAAGGTAAGGTGAACATCATGGAACCAGTAAAGATTGAAAATCTGACAGTGGCGTACCATCGGAAACCAGTATTGAAAGAAATCAGCTTTACCGTTCCTGAAGGAAAGCTTATTGGCATCATCGGTCCGAACGGTGCAGGTAAGTCAACCCTTATAAAGGCAGTGCTGGAACTGATACCGAAGGCTTCAGGAAGCATCTCCATCTACGGTAAGCCTTATCGATCACAGAGGAAGTTGATCGGCTATGTTCCTCAACGTGGTTCAGTGGACTGGGATTTCCCGACGAATGCGTTGGATGTGGTGCTTATGGGAAGGTATGGACACATTGGGTGGATAAAAAGACCGAGCAAGAAAGATATTGAATTTGCCTACGAATGCCTGGATAAAGTCGGAATGAGAGATTATGCAACAAGACAGATCAGCCAGCTTTCAGGCGGACAGCAGCAACGGGTATTCCTGGCGAGAGCACTTGCCCAGGATGCGAGCATTTATTTTATGGATGAACCATTTGTCGGTGTGGATGCAGCAACAGAAAAAGCAATCATCACCATCCTGAACGAGTTGAAGTCTCAGGGGAAGACCGTATTGGTCGTCCATCATGATCTACAAACCGTCAAGGAATATTTTGATTGGGTGCTGTTAATCAATCTGAGAAAAATAGCCATAGGGCCGACGGATGAAGTGTTTACGATGGAGAATTTACAAAGAACGTATGGCGGCCGTCTGGCATTTCTAGATCAAAATCAGGCAATCGTAGAACAGTAGGAGTGACGATATGGATACGATACTTTATATGCTGAGAGATCCAAATGTACAATGGGTCCTATTAGGGACAGTATTGCTTGGCATTGCGAGTGGAGTGCTTGGCAGCTTTGCATTGCTAAGAAAACAGAGCTTGCTCGGAGATGCCATGGCGCATGCAGCACTTCCTGGAATATGTATTGCATTCTTGATCTATGGGGCAAAGTCCATGTCCTGGTTCCTGATAGGAGCAGCGATTTCGGGACTGATTGGGACCTATTGTATTCAGGCAGTCATCAAGCATTCCAGAATCAAAGAGGATACGGCAATAGGGCTTGTACTTTCCGTCTTTTTTGGAGCGGGGATTGTACTGCTAACCTATGTACAGCACCATGGTAAGGGAAATCAAGCCGGCCTTGATTCCTTTATTTTCGGGCAGGCTGCCGCAATAGTTGGAGTGGATGTGCAAATTATCAGCACAATAGCATTTGTCCTGATTTTTATCACCTTCCTCTTATTCAAGGAATTGAAACTGATCACGTTTGATCCTCAATTCGCCCAAGGTTTGGGAATGCCGGTAAAATGGCTGAATGGTCTCCTTATGACTTTGATTGTAGGAGCGGTAGTGATTGGTCTTCAGGCGGTTGGAGTGATCCTGATGGCAGCAATGCTGATTACTCCGGCTATTACGGCGAGGTATTGGACAGAACGATTAGATCATATGGTGATTTTAGCTGGCTTAGTTGGAGCCATATCAGGCGTTATTGGGACTCTGTTAAGTACTTTATCCAGAGGGATGCCGACAGGTCCCCTTATTATCCTGGCAGCGACTATTTGTTTTATCTTTTCTTTATTGTTTGGAACAAAGAAGGGCTTGGTTCCAAGAGCCATCAAACAGATGAAAGTAAAGAATCAGATTACATGCGAGAATATCTTATCGTCCTTGTATGAACTTTCGGAAGAATCTTTATTGAATACAGAAGGCAAGTCAATGGGAAGCTTTTCTCTCGAATCAGTCCTTGATCTCAGACCAACACATACAATGGTTTTACGGAAGGTATTAAAAGAACTTAGACAGAAAAAGCTGATATTCTTTGAAGACAACGGGTTTATTGGTTTAACTGAAAAAGGGCTGAAGCATGCCCATGAAATTGTCCTCAAAAACCGTCTTATGGATATGTATTTAATGTTTGAAAGCAAATTCCCTGAATCCAATTGGAGAGAAGGTAGCATGGATTTATTGGATGGGCCAAAGGAAATAGTGGATGAGCTGCGTTCTCTGCTAAAAGACTTTGGAAGATATCCGGTTGCTTATCCGTTATTTGAAGCGAAAAGCAAAAGGAATGCAGCCGGTCTTCAATCCATCTTGAAAGGAAGTGCTGGTCCATTATGAGTTATGAGGGATGGATTATATTGACCGGTTCGCTTGTAGGAATTACAAGCGGAATCACCGGATGTTTTCTTATTTTGAGAAAAATGGCGATGCTTGCAGATGCCATCAGCCACACCGTATTACTTGGAATCGTAGGTGCCTATTTGGTTTCGAGCAGTCTAGAAGGCATTTATATGTTCGCCGGAGCCCTTGTGGTGGGACTGCTGACCGCTTTCTTTGTTCAGCTTCTCCATTCATCCGGTGTGCAATCCGATGCAGCAATTGGTGTAGTTTTCACTTCATTGTTTGCTTTGGGGGTCATCCTCGTATCGATGTATGCGGGAAAGATCCATCTGGATGTGGATCATGCGTTGATGGGAGAAATTGCCTTCGTGCCATGGGATACTTTCGTTTTTGCGGGGATGGAGCTTGGACCGAAAGCCGTCTGGATGCTCGGCACGGTTCTCATCATTAATATTGCATTGATCGTCTTTTTCTATAAAGAGCTGAAAATCTGTGCGTTTGACCCGGAGATGGCAGCAGCAATCGGGATACCGGTTATGTTCATGCATTATCTTTTGATGGGGATGCTCTCCATCACCACTGTCGCCTCGTTTGACAGTGTCGGGGCAATTCTGGTCGTGGCGATGCTGATAGCACCAGGAGCAAGCGCCTATCTCTTGACCGATAGATTGAGTGTGATGTTGGTATTAAGTGCTGTCATAGGAGTAGCTTCTGCTGTACTGGGATATTATTTTGCTTACTTCTACAATGTTTCCATTTCCGGATCTATGGCAATGATGGCAGGGGTATTGTTTGTTCTTACCTTTTTCCTGTCACCCAAACATGGTATTGTGATGAAATGGATTTTTAGAAGATCTTTAACAAAAGAATCGGTATAGGTTGCAGAGGACATCTGCAGGAAATTACCTAATAAAGAGGACTAGGGGCAAATGACCCTAGTCTTCTTTTGGTTTCACTGCCACTCTAATGAGCAGGTTCAAATGTTTTGCAATCGGTATCTTTGCTATCATGTGCGGTGTTTCCTTTGTGGCTTACTACATAGATAGCATCAGCGTTACAACGGTTACCTTGTCCCCAGAAGTTGCAATTTTCCACTTCGCATAAAACCTCAACATCTTTAGCCATTGTCTCGTCCTCCTTTATTGTAGAAGATACCTTCTTAATTTCTCCTCACTTGCAAATCCCATTCTTCCTTTTTAAGGAAATATAATAAACCATGAATAATTTATATATTTTATTGACAAAGAGAATCATTCTCAATTATTATAGATTCAACAAGAGAGAATCGTTCTCAATTAAAATGTAGTGAAAGGGTGTAAAGCGATGACATCATTAATGGTGGTAGGAGCAGATCATTTAGGGAACATTCAAGATAAATTGAAGACGTTCGGTTTTGAGGATATTGTTCATGTGGATGGCAGAAAGGTGCAGGTCGTGAAGCGTTCCATTCCGGATCATGTGGATTTGATACTGGTATTGACGGATTACATAAATCATAATCTGGCAAAAGTCATAAAGCAGAAAGCGAAAGAATGCAACAAGCCTGTGTATTACTGTAAAAGGTCTTGGAGTTCGATTCAGCAGACATTAAGTAGAGTGTAAGCATCATCATATAAAAAAGCCAAGAGGAATCCCCTTGACCTTAATTTTCACTCTTAATATAGCGGTCATCCTTCATAAACAAACGCCAAAAGTAAATAAAACCAGGAAATAAAATGACAAAGCCGACTATATAGGAAATGAATAGCGCTCGAAATGAGGCTGGATCTGTAAAGCCATTCTCGATTGTGACGTTAGGATAGATGATGAACGGCAAATGTGCTCGTCCGTACGCGTAGCTGGCTAAAGCGTATTGGATAAATGCCGAAACCACAGCAAGCCGAGGCAACCCGGTCCAGCCCTTCCTTTTATCCGGTAACACGAGAGCGATTCCTGTAATGACAAACATGCCAGCTGAAATGAAAAGCCACACCAGATAATCCATCATCCCATTAAAAAGCCAGCCTGCTTCATATCTCATGGTAATCATAATCAATAATGCCCCGAACAGTGAAACAGGTCCAAGAATAAGGGCATCCCGTCGGTAAATTTCATAAGCATCTTTATCATTTGCCACTTTAGAAAAGTCAGCAAGCAAAAGAGAGGACAGGAATAACGTACTGCTGATAGCAAAGATGATAAAGGAGAGGGCATGTGGACTTGTCAGCAGTCTGCCAAGCATCAGCTGATCCACTCCATCTATCGTATCAACATATCCACCGTGTGTGACTGGCAGTACAAGAATAAGAAATGCGGGAATCAAAAACCCGGTAATACCTGAAATATAGGTTAACGGCTTTTGATATTCCTCCACGATATGGGAAAAAACCAGAAAACCGCTTCGAACAGCCAGAAGCAGCAAAATGATGCTTCCTGGAATCAATAATACCGTTCCCAATGTATAGGCGGCACTCGGAAAAAAGCTATAGATGGCTACCACCACTGCCACGATAAATACATTGGTCACTTCCCAGGTCGGAGAAAGGTAGCGGTTTGCGATATTGGTCGCGTTCGTTTTGTTGTTTTTTATATAGAGCATCGACCAGAAGCCGGCACCGAAATCCATTGTGGCCATTACAGCATAGATGAAAATAAACCCCCAGAGTACAGTAATAGCAAGTATTGCATCTGTCATAAGATCAGTTCCTTTCTAGACTTGAACCCCGGAATTGGAAGGAGGAAGCTCATTCAGTTCGTCCTCAAGTGGATGCCGCTTAAAGTAGTGGCGAAGCACCCATATCACTGCAACACCTAGTAGTACATAAATAAACGCAAAAGCGATAAAAAGAGCAGCAAGGTTCTGATTTCCTGTTACTGCTTCTTCCGTCAGCATGACACGGTAGATCACCCAAGGCTGACGGCCGGTACAGGCAAATATCCAGCCAAATTCTATGGCGAGCATTGCCAGTGGGCCAGCAGCTACAAAAAGCCACATAAGCCATTTAGGAAAAGTGGGTTTTTTCAAAATTTTGCTCCAAAAAAATCCTACAAGGGATAAGAAAATCAGCATCGAACCGATTCCTACCATTCCGTTGAACAACGTGTGCACAAATAGGGGAGGCCAGTACTCCTCGGGAAAATCGTTTAATCCGACAACTATGGTATCAAAGCGGTCATCGGCCAAAAAGCTCAGCGCCCAAGGTATTTCGATGCCCCATTTGACCTCTTGGGTTTCCCGGTCGGTGAATCCGCCAACCGCCAAGGGAGCATAGGCCTGAGTTTCAAATAGGCCTTCTGCAGCTGCAAGCTTTTCCGGCTGATACTGATGCAGGAGCTGAGCGGATTCATGGCCATTTATTGCGGTCATGAAAGAGAAGATGCCTCCTACTACCAAGCCCATAATCAATGCCTTTCGATGAAATTTGTATACTCGTTCGTTATGCTTGTTGCGAAGCATTTTATAGGCCGCAACAGAGGCAATGACAAAAGCTCCTGTCATGAATGCAGATACCGCCACATGAGCAGCAGTGACGATAAAGCTTGGGTTGAAGAAGGCAGCCCAAGGGTCGACATCCACTATTTCCCCATTTTCAATTCGAAAGCCTGCTGGTGTTCCTTCAAATGCATGCACATTGGTAATTAAAACAGCCGAAGCAGCAGCCCCTATTGTCACTAAAGTCACACTGAAAATCCGCATCCAAGGTGATATGCGATCAGCTGCATACACATAAATGGATATAAACAGCGCTTCAATGAAGAATGCATAGATTTCTATTTGAAAAGGAAGTGCCATCACTTTACCGATTACTTCCATGAAGCCCGGCCATAAGAGGGAGAGCTGGACACCCGCAATAGTTCCAGTTGGGATGGCCACACCTAATAGAACGGCCTTTGCCTTTGTCCATCTTTTGGCCATTACGGCATATTCCCGATTTTTTGTTTTCTGGTACATCAATTCAGCAATTAGTATCATAAGCGGGATACCGACACCGAGTGTCGCAAAAATGATATGAAAACCCATCGTCGTTCCAAAGAGGGATCTTGCAATAACTACATCATCCATACAGATACTTCCCTTCGCACAAATCTGTTCCTATCATCTACCAGTTATAGTCCACATTTTTCCACTTAATATGCATATTTTTCTAAAAGAAGTAGGTAAGGAAAAGGTTCTAATAGAATGATTGATAAGGGATAAGGATAATAGTATAATTAAATAGTAATGATTACGTTTTGTGCGGATGATTATTTTCTTTTATTATTTATCTATATAATGGGTATTAGAAACGTAAGTCTATTGGAAGGGGTGCTTTGTATGAATACGAAGGTACCGGTGTATGTAATTAGTGGATTTTTAGGGAGCGGAAAGACAACCATACTTTTACATATGATCAGTCATTTTAGAAATACCGGAAAAAAGCCTGGTATCATCCTGAATGAACTTGGTGATGAAAATGTAGAAAACCATCTTTTTGAAGGACAGCAGGTGGTAGAACTTTTAAATGGATGTATTTGCTGCACCATCCAGGACGATTTGAAAACAACCTTAAAAGGTTATATAAATGAAGAAATTGACGTTCTGTTGATTGAGGGGACTGGTGTTGCGAATCCATTGGAGATTAAGGATGTTTTGCTCGATCCGTTGTATATGGAGCATTTTGAATTGCAATCCATGATAAGCCTCGTGGATGCGAGTCATTATTTGGAGTATCAAAGCTTTTTTAACAGCTCCAAGGAAATAAGGGCCCTGTTAAAGGAGCAGGTGACCTCTGCCAATTTGCTGGTCCTAAATAAAATAGATTTGGTGTCGGAAAAAGAGTTGAACAAAGTGGAAGCCAAGCTGGCAGATGAATTGGACAATCATGTTCCGATTTATAGAACAAGCTACGGAGAAGTTCCATTGGAGCTGATGCTTGAGAAACGATTCCATGTCAGGGAGGTCTCCCACTCCCATTCCACTCATGAACATACTCACCATCATCACCATCACCATCATCATATTGAAGCAACAAAGCTGAGAGTGGAGAGCCCCGTTAAAAAGGATGTACTAGAAAAACAGCTGAAAAAGCTTTCCAAGCATGTTATCCGAGCTAAGGGGATCATTCAGCTTGCTAACGATTCAGGATATTTTGAGTTTCAATATGCTGCAGGACAGTTGAGACTCAAAAAAATAGAACAACCGGATGGACTAATCCCTACCGTTGTTCTGATAGGTAATAAATTGGAGCCGGAAAAAGTGGAGAGGTTCTATAAAGAGCTGACAGAACAGTAAATTGATAAAAAAAGCCCCAACTCTTTATTGATGTAAAAAGTTGGGGCTTTTTTTAGTTTAATGCTTTCTTCAAGGTTTCCAAATTCTTTTTCATCAAGCTGAAATAGTCTTCTTCATTTTCCACATCTTCTTCTGTTGCTGCTTCAAGATTGTGTAAAGTTAATGCTTCCGCTTTTATTTCATTCTTTACTACTTCCGCAATTTTACCGCTGATATTCTGATCGAAAATAACATATTGAATGTTGTTTTCTTTTGCTTTAGCAATAATTTCAGTTAGTTGCTTCTGAGATGGCTCCTGTGTCGGGGATAAACCATTTACGCTGATTTGCTCCAGACCATATTGCTTTTCCCAGTAGCCATATGCTGCATGAGATACGAGTATCTTATTTGTCTTGGCGGTTTCAATTGTTTCTTTATATTCAGAATCTAACTCTTCTAATTCCTCTTTTAGAGACTTAAAGTTAGCTTCGAAATCTTCCTTGGCCTCTGGCTTTAATCCCACCAAAGCATTTTTAATATTTTCCGCTAGAGAGATAGAAAGAGTAGGGCTTAACCACACATGTGGGTCTCCATCTCCGTGATTGTGTTCATCTTCTTCGTGAGCTTCGTCCTCATGTGAGTGCTCATATTCTTCGTGAGCTTCGTCCTCATGTGAGTGCTCATCTTCTTCGTGAGCTTCGTCCTCATGTGAGTGCTCATCCTCTTCGTGAGCTTCGTCCTCATGTGAGTGCTCATCTTTTTTAAGTAATTCAATGCCTTCGCCAGCAGCTACGACTTTTACCTCTTCATTTTCAAGAACATCTTTCGCCTTATCCGCAAAGCCTTCCACTCCAACACCAGTGTAGACGAAGGCATCAGCAGAAGCCATCTCACTCATGGTTTTTGTGGAAGGTTCAAATGTATGTGCATCCGCACCTGGTGGGTAGACAGATTTTACTTCAACATGCTCTCCACCAATTTTCTTCGTGAAATCCTCTAATGGGAAAATGGTTGTATATACTGTCAGTTTTCCTTCAGAAGTTTGGTTATCCGAATTACAACCAACTAAAAATGTAAAAAATATCAGTACTATTATGGATAAAATCGATTTATTTTTCATTTTGTTCTCCTCTCATTGAATATCCTTGACCATTATATCGTAATTATTACGATTTGAGAACTAAAAAGGGAATTGATTAATAATTTTTATTACTCTGTAACAAATACGGGTATCGGATCATGGAAAGTCGTCCAGTCCTCAAGCATTTCTTTCTCGGTGAGAAGGCATGTATCGAGAGACCGCACTAACACTTCACGATCCAAATCAAATCCGATGAATACAAGCTCTGTCATTCTATCACCAAAAGTATTATCCCATTTGGCCAAAAGCTCAGGCTCTTCTTTTAACGTCATTTCCCTCTCCATTTCACTATAGGCTGCGACCCAAAGTCCTGCCCCCTGAAGCATGATGGAGGCGCCAGCCTGTGACAGCAATCCAGCCATGTCGTTTCTTGAAGCCAACCAGAAGAAGCCTTTAGCCCGATCCACATTTTCCGGCCAATTCTCCAGCCAACTCATGAATCTCTCCGGATGGAATGGCTTCTTCCTTCTGTATACAAAGGAGGAAATTCCGTATTCCTCTGTTTCTGGAATATGTTCTTCATTCAATTCCTTGATCCAGCCTGCTGCCTGGCTTGCTCTGTCGAAATCAAACAGGTTCGTATTTAGTATGCAGTCAAGATCGACCTTGCTTTTTTCTGTTGGAATAATTTTGGCTTTCGGATTCATTTTCCGCAAAAAAGCTTCCATATCTTTCGCATCGTCATGATCGAGCAGGTCTGTCTTATTCAACAGTAGGATATCAGCGAATTCAATTTGATCAATGAGAAGATTTGAAACCTCGCGTGTGTCGTTTTCGTCGGTTCCCTCCATACGATCAAGCAGACTTTCACCGGAATTGTAATCTTCAAAGAAGCGGAATCCATCCACAACAGTAATCATCGCATCAATATGACATTTGGAAGTCAAATCGATATTAAATTCCTCATCTATATACGTGAATGTCTGAGCTACAGGTATCGGTTCACTAATTCCGGAAGATTCAATAATGATATAATCGATATTCCCTACATCTACTAGTCGTTCTACCTCTTTCATCAAATCCTCACGCAGCGTACAGCAGATACAGCCATTCTGCATTTCCACGAGCTTTTCCTCTGTTCTTGAAAAGCCGCCGTTCTGGACGAGTGCCGAATCTATATTGACTTCGCTCATATCGTTCACAATAACAGCGATTTTTAAACCATCCCTATTGGTTAAAATATGATTAAGCAAGGTGGTTTTCCCTGAGCCTAAATATCCGCTGATGACGGAAACTGGTATTCTGGTCATTAAAAACATCCTTTCTATTATAAAACGTAATCTTTACGATTTACTCGTTTTTAATATTACAAGAAACCTTTACTCATGGCAACTCATTTTAATTGTCAGAATGGAGTTTTTTTGTCATATTGTAAAGAGACATAAATTTTGTTGCAGAAAGAAGGTAATAGGATGAAATTGCTGAATGAGATATTGGAACATAATCGGACATTTGTAGAAAACGAAGAGTACGTAAAATTTCAGACAACAAAGTTCCCAGATAAAAAGCTAGTCGTATTATCATGTATGGACACTAGGCTGATTGACCTTTTGCCAAGTGCAATGAATGTGATGCATGGGGATATGAAGATTGTCAAGAATGCTGGTGCCCTGGTATCCCACCCGTTCGGAAGTATCATGAGAAGCATTTTGGTTGCCGTTCTAGAACTTAATGCGGACGAAGTAATGGTCATCGGCCACCATGATTGTGGTATGGGAAAAGTGAATTATGAAACGATAAGAGAAAAGATGGAAGCTAGAGGAATAAAGAAGGAGACAATCGATGACTTGAAATACGCAGGGATTGATGTAAAAACTTTCCTGAAAGGCTTTGACAGTGTGGAGGAAAGTGTCCGGGAGAGCGTCGATATGATTGCGAATCATCCACTGATGCCCCAGGGGGTTCCTGTGCATGGACTTGTTATAGATCCTAACACAGGGAAGCTCGACTTGGTTGTGGATGGCTATAAAACCCTTTAAGCCTTCTCCTTCTTTTCCGGAACATGATCGATACCACCCGGATGGAATGGGTGGCATTTCAGGATTCTTTTTATGGTGAGCCATCCACCCTTGATTGCGCCAAATCGGCTGATCGCCTCCAGCCCATAATGAGAGCAGGTCGGATAGAAACGGCAGGTTGGCGGTGTTAAAGGAGAAATGACTTTCTGGTAAAAACGGATTAACAAAATGAAGATCTGTTTCATATATTGTCACCTCAGCTTAAATTATATCGGATTTTTCGTGAAACGGAAAATTTGTTAAATTCATATAAAACAGATGAATTTAATTGGAATTAAAGTTGTGCTATAATGAGTTTAACTCATTCATAAGGGAGATGTTTTTATGCCTTCAGTAGAAAGCTTTGAACTTGATCATAATGCAGTAAAAGCTCCGTATGTCCGCCATTGCGGCGTGCACAAAGTAGGGACAGATGGAGTTGTAAATAAATATGATATCCGTTTCTGCCAGCCGAATAAACAGGCAATGAAGCCGGATGCCATCCACACCTTGGAGCATCTGTTGGCGTTCAATATCCGAACTCATTCGGAAAAATACGACCATTTCGATATTATCGATATTTCACCGATGGGCTGCCAGACCGGCTACTATCTGGTTGTCAGCGGCGAGCCTACAGTTGATGAAATCGTCGACCTGATGGAGGATACGTTGAAGGATGCCGTTCAGATCGAAGAAATTCCTGCGGCAAACGAAAAGCAGTGCGGCCAGGCGAAACTGCATGACCTGGAAGGTGCAAAACGTCTAATGCGCTTCTGGTTGGAGCAGGATAAAGAAGATCTTAAAAAAGTGTTTGGTTGATATCGTGAGAAGGGTGGCCTACTAGGGTCATCCTTTTTAAATTTCTTATGCTCTGTTAAAGACTAGTGTAGATTATTAAGAATCTAGCTGTTGATTGGAGCAATAGGCGAAGACTCCTGCGGGAGGTAGCGGTAGGCTGGAGACCCCACAGGCGAAAAGCCGAGGAGGCTCCAGCACCGCCCCGCGGAAAGCGCAGCCTATTGCGGAGATCAACAGCGGTGTTTAATGTGCAAAAACAAAATCTAGTAAATTTAATTGCAGTATCATAATTTTAATAGAGATACATATATTGTTAATAACTAGAGTGAAAGTTTCCTAGCCCCCTATGCTATAATGCAAATAGATAAAATGTAAGGAGTCGAAAAATGAGGACAAGCAATAATCTTTTAAAGGATATCATTGGCCTTCTACTGATCGGATTTTTTCTATATCTGTTCTTTTTTATGGATATGAAAGATTTCTCCGAGAAGATTCCGGGCTCATGGCTTAATGTAAATACGATTTTCTTAAGTATCGTAATTGAAGCTGTACCGTTTATTTTATTGGGGGTTTTTGCCTCTGCACTGATTCAGACTTTTGTTTCAGAAGAGAAGATTAAAAAGTTTCTACCGAAGAATGCATTTGCTGCAATTATCCCTGCAGCGATCCTTGGTGCCATTTTCCCGATTTGTGAATGTGCCATTATTCCGGTGGTCCGCCGTCTGATCAAAAAAGGAATGCCGCTTCATGTCGGGGTTGTTTTCCTTGTTGGCGCACCGATATTGAACCCGGTTGTAGTAGCTTCCACTTTTTACGCCTTTAATGGAAACCCTACTATTCTGTACGGACGCTTCGGTTTGGCATTTGTACTATGTATTGTAATTGGTTTATTGATGCTATTACTTTTTGATAATAAAAATCAGCTTCGCTGGACGAAGAATGAACTGCAAGGGAGAGTGGAATCCGAGGTTGGACAGTCAGGACCGACGAATAAATGGAAAGCCACTTTCTATCATGCAAGTGATGAATTCTTCGATATGGGTAAATACTTGATCGCCGGTGCGTTCATTGCAAGTTTGTTCCAAACCTTCCTCGACCGGGATGTACTTGTTGCACTTGGTTCAAATGAGGTCCTGTCACCTGCTGTCATGATGGCCTTTGCTTACGTACTTTCCCTATGCTCAGAAGCGGACGCATTTGTTGCAGCATCCTTTGGTTCAACCTTTACCACAGGATCGATACTTGCCTTTTTAGTTTATGGACCAATGCTGGATTTGAAAAACACATTTATGCTATTCGCCTATTTCAAGACGAAATTTGTGTTGGCCTTCATGGCTGTTGTGACAATTGTCGTGTTTTGTGCAATCCTTATTTTCCAGCAGATTGTGTTGTAAGGAAAGGATGAGATTGAATGGAAAATAATCGAGATTATGGATTCCATATTTATTTGCGCGGAATCATATTATTAGGCTTTACTCTTCTGTTCTTTAAGCTTTTAGTGACTGGAAACATTACGAACTTTATTGCGCCGCGGATGATGCCTTTCATGTATTTTGCCGGTGCGACACTGTTCATCCTTGGGATAGTGCAGATATGGAGAAGCGGTTCCAAAAACAAGGAGGAATTGGTGTGCAATTGTGGATTTGATCATGGTGATTCCTCCACTCCAATCCAATCCATTGTCATCTATTCCATGTTTGTGTTGCCTGTTGTGACAGGGTTCATGTTTCCCGATAATATATTGGACAGCTCCATTATTGAAAAGCGCGGGTTTACGAATTCCAAGCAGATCGTAGAGGAGCGTCAGCAGGCGGGAGCCTTTGAAGGAACACCGGAGGCGGAAGGTGAAGATTCCACTTCCCGTGCAGAAGAGTATTTGAAGGATCCTGAAAAATATATGGATGAATCAGGCGAGCAATCCATTGATGAAAAACTGGCTGATGCACCTCTTGAGCATCCGGAAGGGTTTGAAGTGCAGGCCCCACCGGAAGGGTACTATGAAGAGCTGAAGGCTGAGCTTTTAACACAGGATACAATTGTAGTGGAAGATGACCGATACATTCCCATTATGAACATTATTGATATGAATCCTGAAGAATTTGTCGGGAAGAAAATCGAAATGGTCGGGTTTGTTTTCCGGGAGGCAGACTTCACATCCGATCAGTTTGTGGTAGCAAGATTTGGACTTTCCTGTTGTGTGGCCGATGCTTCCGTTTATGGGACACTATCCACACTCGCAGAAGCAAGTGATTTGGAGAACGATGAATGGGTAAAGGTAAAGGGGACATTGACCGTGACAGAATACAATGGGTGGAACCTGCCTTACGTGGAAGTCGAGAGCCTAGAAAAAGTCGAACAACCGAAAACCCCATATATATACGAATATTACTAAGCTTGATAAAGATAAACAACACGGAAACCCCAAGCAAGCCCTCTGAGAAGATGGCACGCTTGGGGTTTCCGTGTTTATGATGTGTATTGCCCGGATCATTGATTTTTGCTGTTATCGTCTTCTTTGTTTTCCTCGTTTTCGCCTAGTTTCGGGTCAACTGGGTCGATCTTATGTTCATAATTATAAGCTTTATTGGTGGTTAGTATCGTCAGTAAAAGAACGATAAGAACAATAATGACACATATGATTAATACGGTAGTCATAGGTTGAGAATCCCTCCTTGCACAATACTACCCCTATTCTACCATTATTGCTCTAGGCTAGAAAGCAAATGAAAGGATAATGGATTTGTTTAAGGGGAAGATAGAAAGGGTAAAAAAAGGTAGATACTTATTGTTCAAGGAGGAATTGAAATGTCTAAGCAAATAACGGATGTAGTAAACAAACAAGTGGCAAATTGGAGTGTACTTTTTACGAAATTACATAATTATCATTGGTTTGTAAAAGGGCCGGAGTTCTTTACACTCCATGAAAAATTTGAAGAGCTTTATAATGAAGCGGCAACCCATATCGATGAATTAGCAGAGAGACTGCTGGCAATTGAAGGCAAGCCTGTAGGAACCATGAAGGAAATTTTGGAGATCTCTACCATCCATGAAGCAGAAGGAGGCGAGTCTGCTGAGCAGATGGTCAAGAATATTGCCAGTGACTTCTCCACTCTAATTGAAGAGTTGAAAGAAGGGATGGAAGTAGCCGATTCTGCAGGAGATGAAACAACCGGTGATATGCTTTTAGCCATTCACCAGAGTGTGGAAAAGCATAATTGGATGCTCCACGCTTTCTTAGGTAAATAACTGAACTTCTTACCATATGAAGTAGCCCGATGCAAGGGGAGGTCCCTAAGTATCGGGCTACTTCTGTTTTTCACAATTAATGAAGGAATCCTGATCCATCCCTCCCAATATCCTCATCAGCGTTGATTAATATTGCCTTCACCTTATCCATAACAAAGAGTGCTACGATCTGATGAATTTCTTCGTCAGTGAGTTCCTTCAATAATTCCAGGCATTGTTCTCGAGTAAAGCTATTAACAACTGCGTATGCGACAGCATCCACATCTTCGTCATCTCTCAATAATCTTTTTTGATATTTTTCTATCATTTCTTCTATGGATTTCATCAGCTTTCACCTCCATATGCAGCTACTTCTCTAAACGTTAGCTTTCTCTATCTTTTACACTTCATACAAAAGAGGCGGTTTCTACTCACACCACTTCATACACAGGTGCATAAAATAGAGTATGTAAAGGGGGAGTACTATGGACAAGTACACAGTTATGTACATTGGAGCCGTTTCACTCACTGGTTCAATTGCATCTTTGCTCTTCGGTGGAATCAGCAAGCTGCTGCTCTTCCTGGTTGCATTTGTCATTGTCGATTATATTACAGGGGTTCTTGCAGCTTTAGTGGAAAAGAAACTCTCCAGCAGGGTCGGCTTTAAGGGTATTGCGCAAAAAGTATTCATCTTTGCGCTGGTAAGTATTGCGCATGTGTTGGATATTATATTAGATACTACGGTCATCATGGATGTCACCATTCTTTTTTACTTAGTGAATGAATTTATTTCCATTATGGAAAATGCCAACAGGTTGGGTGTTCCTATTCCTGATATGTTGAAGAGAATGATTGAAATTGTTAAGAAAAAATCAGATCTCTAATAACTTTCATCCGATGGAATAAAGCGAAGATCCTTTAGGGAAAATAAAAAAAGGATGTTCTAGGAAAGGGTGAAAAGGATGGAAAGAAAAACCTATTATATATCACTTGGCGAAGGTAATATCTCACAGGTCAGAACTGCGAATTCATGGGACTACCAGATACAAGCGACGGATGAGGAAATTACCCATCTAAGGGAGCTGTTCGATCAAAATTATTCTTCCGATTGGCAAGGGTTTTGGCGAGCACATATTCCATATATTGAGTACCATTTCGACCGCCCCAATGATGCCTATGACACTGGGTTACAACAGATATATAAAATGATCTATGAGCTTGGTGACGAAGAAACAAAGGCACATATTAAAAATGAAGGTTTGATGGACGACTTAATTGAATAAAATGAACGAATTCTTTTGTAAGATGGTCTAAAAAGGATACTTGACTCTCACAATTTCGATGCTACTATGTTAAGATGGAAGAAGAAAAAAGAGGTATTGGAGTTTCGATAGTATGTATGAGTTTGAAGACATTTACCATAATCGAGTGATGTTATCCTTTAAAGACCATCCTTATTCATCCAGTCCCAAGCATGTGTGGGTCATTTGCCAATTTGAAGATCAATGGCTCTTGACCAGTCATAAAAACCGCGGTCTGGAATTTCCCGGTGGAAAAGTCGAAGAAGGAGAAAGCGCCGATCAGGCGGCTATAAGGGAAGTAAAAGAAGAAACAGGCGGACAAGTATCCAAACTGCATTACATAGGGCAATACAAAGTGGAAGGCAGAGAAAAGGTCATCATCAAAAATGTATATTTTGCTGAGATTGCACGTTTAGAGAAACAACCTACATATTTCGAAACAAATGGTCCGGTATTACTGAAACAGCTTCCCACCAACATAAGGAAAGACAGTCGTTTCAGCTTTATCATGAAAGATTCGGTCCTCACGTATAGTTTACAACGAATAAAAGAGAGCAGCTTTTGAGTTGCTCTCTTTTAATTATTTTTAACAAGCTTCTTCTCCAGATAGTCAACAAGCTGATACATGATTGTGGCAAATACGGCAATAATCAGAAGGCTCAGTAATACGAGCGTGAAGTTGAACACCTGGAATCCGTAGATGATCATATACCCAAGCCCCTTGGAGGAAACAAGGAATTCCCCGACTATCACCCCGACCCATGAAAGCCCGACATTCACCTTTAATGTAGAGATGATGGTGGGATAGGAGGCTGGCAATACAGCCTGGGTAAATAGCTGCCCTCTCCTGGCACCAAACGTCCGAAGAACCTTCAAATAATTGTCATCCACTTCCTTAAAAGCTGTATAGACGACAATAGTGGTAATGATAACCGAAATGATTGCCCCCATCGTAATGATGGAACCCATGTTAGGGCCGATGGCGACAATAAGAATTGGCCCCAGTGCCACCTTTGGCATAGCATTCAAGATGACCAAGTATGGCTCAAGCACTCTGGAGGTCATAGGGGACCACCACAAGATCGCTGCAAGGATGGTACCAATCAATGTCCCAAGTATGAAGCCGAAAATCGTTTCTGTTACGGTAATGCTTATATTGCTAAGGAGCGACCCATCCTGCATCTTCTCCATAAAAAGACGATAGATCTTACTTGGATAACTGAAAAGCAGAGGGTTGATCCAGCTGTTTTTTCCTGCAATCTCCCAAAGTGAAAAGAAGATAATGAAAATGATGAGTTGATAAAGCCCTACTTGCAGCTTTACTTTCTTTCTTTTCTGCAGGTAATCTGTATGAAGGAGTTTAATGTTCGTCTGATGCTTCAAGCTGCTCCAGCTCCTTCCAGATATTTTGGAACAAGGAAGAAAACTGTGGATGCTGCCTTGCTTCAAAAGGGATGCTCTCCCTTAATTCAGATGGAACGATAAATGTTTTGGCAACTCGGCCTGGATTAGCTCTTAATAGAAAAATCCGATCGCTCATGGCGATGGCCTCTCCAATGTCATGTGTAACAAGTAGAGCTGTCTTTTGAAATGATTTAAGTGTCGTAAATACGAGATCCTCGAGCTTCAGTTTTGTTTGATAGTCCAATGCTGAAAAAGGTTCATCCAGCAATAACAGCAATGGATCCGTCGCTAGTGTCCGAACAAGTGCAACACGCTGCCGCATTCCTCCGGATAATTGCGAGGGATACAGTTTTTCTACATCATGCAAACCCATATCCTTTAAAAGCTGCAATGTCTTTCGCTTTGAAGCTTCTGTTAGAGAGTCGGATAACTTTAATCCCAACAGGCTATTCTCTTCAATTGTCTTCCATGGAAAAAGATAGTCCTGCTGTAGCATATAACCGATTTCCGAGACACATTCCCTGGGGCGTCTGCCCTTCAGCTTCACGTCTCCTCCCGTAGGATCCAAAAGACCAGCGATGATGGAAAGCAAGGTCGTCTTTCCACACCCGCTTGGGCCGAGAAAGGAGATGAACTCCCCCTCTTCGATGGTGATGGAAATGTCCTCTAAAACTTTTGTAGCACGATCTGGTGTGAAATAAATGTGTTCAATTTGATCTATCGATAGAAAGCTCATAGATCATCATCCTATTCTCCCATTACATCTTCCGCAATGGTTGTATTTACTAATGTTTCATGCTCTACATACTTAGGCAGTTCCCCTGCTTCATCCATGATGTTCTGCAGGTTCTCCCATTCCGCTGTATCCAGAACCGGATCAGTGGCAAAGGAACCTTGGCTCTTATAGCGGTCCACGACTGTCTCGACTAATTCAACCTCTGTATCTTCAAAGTAAGGCAAAATAATCTCTGCCACTTCTTTGGCACTATGTGAATCAACCCATGCTTGAGCTTTATAGAGGGCTCTTGTGAATTTCTCCACCGTTTCAGGATGTTCTTTGATATAGCTCTCCTTTGCCATAAAGGTTGTGTAAGGGATGAGTCCTGACTCTTCTCCAAAGGATGCGACGATGTGACCGATCCCTTCCGCTTCAAAGATACTTGCCTGCGGTTCGAACAGCTGGACAAAATCTCCTGTACCGGAAGCGAAGGCACTAGGAATATTGGCGAAATCCACATTCTGAATCAGGTTCAGATCGTTCTGCGGATCGATGCCATGCTTTTTCAAGACAAACTCTCCTGCCATTTGCGGCATGCCGCCTTTTCGTTGTCCAAGGAATGTGCTGCCTTTTAAATCCTCCCAGGAAAAGTTCTCAAGCTTATCTCTTGATACCAGGAACGTTCCATCCGTCTGTGTAAGCTGGGCAAAATTGATGATTGGATCATTCGAGCCTTGTGCATACACATAGATCGACGTTTCAGATCCTACAAGCGCCACATCGGCACCATCCGCCAATAGGGTGGTCATTGTTTTATCGCCGCCCCATGTTGTGGTCAGCTTTACATCCAACCCTTCCGCTTCAAAAAATCCTTTTTCAATCGCAACATATTGGGGAGCATAAAAAATGGAACGAGTCACTTCCGCAATCCGGACCGTTTCTTTTTTACCCCCACCGCAAGCAACCAATGCAGCAACAAGCACAAAACACAAACCAATACTTAGGGCAATTTTAAAAAATCTCATATTCAACCTCCTCAGGCTATAGGCAAAAGTTTTGTATGTTTATATAAAATACAGTATGATTTGGCCTAAATATGTGTGAATGCCCAGTAGGGGAAATGGAGGGAAAATGTTGAAGGACGGCTTGATAACAGAGAAGGTACGATACCCGTCACCAAGTCCACATATCGATGTGTATATGGTGACCTATTATAGCAGTGGCTTAAAGGTGAAAGGGATGCTTGCTGAGCCTAAGGGTGAAGGGACTTATGAAGGGTTTCTATATTTGCGGGGCGGCATTAAGAATGTCGGACAGGTCCGGGTAGGGCGCATCGTTCAATTTGCCTCTGAAGGTTTTGTCGTGATGGCGCCTTTTTACCGGGGTAACCAGGGAGGGGAAGGAAATGAGGACTTTGCCGGTGAGGATCGGGAGGATGCATTCTCGGCGTATAGACTGCTTGAGAAGCATGAAAAGGTGAAGTCAAAACGGATCCATGTATTCGGCTTTTCACGTGGAGGCGTGATGGCACTGATGGCCGGAATTCAGTTTCCGGATGCTTGTTCCGTTGTTGCTTGGGGAGGAGTCTCGGATATGATTCTTACCTATGAAGAACGGGTTGACCTGAGGCGTATGATGAAGCGTGTGATAGGAGGGACGCCGAGTAAGGTTCCTGACGAGTACAGGTGGAGAACACCGCTGTATGAGCTTGAGAAGCTTCAGGCTCCCATATTGATTATCCATGGCGAGAAGGATCTGAACGTTTCCGTTGAACATTCCTATCGTTTGGAAAAGCGCGCAAAGGATCTTGGGAAGCATGTTGAAAGCTGGTATTATCCGGAGTTTACGCATTACTTTCCTCCAAAAGAGAACAGGAAGCTGGTTGAGAGGCTGACCATTTGGATGAAGGGGCAGGGGGCAAACAGCTAGTTTCGGGTTTATGAAGGACTTTTTGAGCTTCGATCTGATAGGAAAAGTCCGTCATCGAGCTTATGAAGGACTTTTTGAACTTCGATCGCTATGAAAAAGTCCATCATCGCTCCACTTTCTTCATTGTCCCAAAAATCAAAAGAGCCATCCGAAAGACAACTTGATGTCATTTCGGATGGCTCCACTATATGGTTAAACGGTTGGTCCACCAAGTCCAAGCACGTCTTCCGGTACGTTTTTGAACTTCGTGAAGTTTTCTTTAAATTTGCCTGCCAATTCACGGGCAGCAAGGTCATATTTCTCTTCATCATGCCACGTTTTCTTAGGCTGTAGCACTTCATCCGGAACACCTGGAACATGCAGAGGGATCTCCACTCCGAAATATGGATCCTTTTCAGTTTCCACATTCGTAAGATCGCCTTCAAGGGCTGCTTGAACCATTGCTCTTGTATATGAAAGCTTCATACGGCTACCTACTCCGTACTCTCCGCCAGTCCAGCCGGTGTTTACAAGGTAGACCTGGGCATTATGCTCGTCGATTTTCTTGCCAAGCATTTCTGCATACGTAGTTGCAGGAAGCGGCAGGAATGGAGAACCGAAGCAAGTGGAGAACGTTGTTTGCGGAGAAGTGATTCCGCGCTCTGTTCCAGCCAATTTACTTGTGTACCCACTTAGGAAGTGGAACATTGCCTGCTCTTTTGAAAGCTTGGAGATTGGAGGCAATACTCCGGTTGCATCAGCTGTCAAGAAAACAATAGTTGTCGGGTGTCCCGCGATACTTGGCTGCACAATGTTGTCCATTGCTTCAAGTGGGTAGGCGGCACGAGTATTTTCTGTTAAAGTGGAGTTATCATAGTCAGCGATTCTTGACTGTCCATCGATCACCACATTTTCAAGTACAGAACCAAAACGGATGGCATCAAAAATTTGCGGCTCTTTTTCGTGAGTCAGCCCGATGCATTTCGCATAGCAGCCGCCTTCAATATTGAATACTCCTGTATTGGACCAGCCGTGCTCATCGTCACCGATCAGCTTTCTGTTAGGGTCAGCGGATAATGTTGTCTTACCTGTACCTGATAATCCGAAGAATAATGCTACATCGCCTTCACGTCCTACATTGGCAGAGCAGTGCATCGGCATGATACCATTCTCAGGAAGTAAGTAGTTCATTACAGAGAAAATGGATTTCTTCATTTCACCTGCGTATTCCGTCCCACCGATAAGAACGACGCGCTTTTTAAAGGAAATGATGACAAATGCTTCAGAGTTTGTACCGTCTACTGCAGGATCAGCCTTGAAGCTTGGTGCAGAGACGACACTGAATGCGGTTTCATGTTTGGCTAGCTGTTCGTCATTTGGACGGATGAATAGCTGGTGCGCAAAAAGATTATGCCATGCAAATTCGTTGATTACCTGGATAGGCAATTGATATTTTTCGTCCGCACCTGCGAAGCCCTTAAATACGAAAATTTCGTCTTTGTTTTCTAAGTAGGTTAGTACTTTATCATATAAACGTTCGAATACATCTTCAGAGATTGGGCTGTTTACCGTGCCCCAGTCAATCTTATCCTTGGAGATATCCTCTTCCACAATGAATTTATCTTTAGGGGAGCGACCCGTATATTTTCCAGTTGTAGCAACCACGGCACCGGTAGATGTCAGGCTGCCTTCATTGCGGTTTAATACTTTCTCCACTAATTGAGGAACAGAAAGTTGCATTTGCGTGTTGCTTCCGTATATTAATTTAGTTAAACCATTATCAATACCAACCGTTTTCATCATGGATAACTCTCCTTCAACTTGTATATTAATTTCTCATCTGTTAAAAAGTATAACACATTTAATCCAATAGTCCATACTAATTAAATTATTTTATGAAATAAAGTGTGAATCCGTTAACATTTTGTGAAAAAGAGGCTTATGTACATGGACAAATCTACTTAATGATAGCATATGTTTTTTCCTGTTTCTTCATATAAATAATTTGCCGTTTTTTGTTGACAATAAAGCTTTTATTACGCTAATATAGAACCTTGAACGGATACTCTTATTCCGAGCTGGTGGAGGGGCAGGCCCTATGAAACCCAGCAACCTGCTCAAAGGGGAATTGGCGAGCGCGAAAAAGCACTTCGCTATTTTTTTGGACAAGAAAATTGTCACATGAGAAAAGGTGCTAAACCTGAGCAAGGCATTGACCTTGACCGATAAGAGTGAAAGGCTAATTCTTGAACCCAAACCTTTCCTCAACATTATGGAAAGGTTTTTTATATTCTGCACAAGATAACAAAGACATCACAACAGGAAATGAGATCCGTATCAAACATACTGTTATACATGAAGAGAGGTAAAACGCTTTTCATATACAAAAGGAGGAACTTTTTTAATGACTAAACAACGTCGTTTATTTACTTCTGAATCCGTAACGGAGGGGCATCCGGATAAAATTTGTGACCAAATTTCCGACTCCATCCTTGATGCTATTCTTACTAATGACCCAAATGCACGTGTAGCGTGTGAAACTTCTGTAACAACCGGATTGGTTCTGGTTGCTGGAGAAATCACTACCTCTACTTATGTAGATATCCCAAAAATCGTTCGTGAAACCATCCAAGGAATCGGATACACTCGTGCGAAGTACGGTTTTGACGCAGAAACTTGTGCTGTTCTTACGTCCATCGACGAACAGTCAGCTGACATCGCAATGGGCGTTGACCAGGCATTGGAAGCTCGCGAAGGGCAAATGTCAGATGCTGAAATCGAAGCAATCGGTGCGGGAGACCAAGGTCTTATGTTCGGATTTGCTTGCAATGAAACAAAGGAATTAATGCCTTTACCAATTTCATTGGCTCATAAGCTTTCCCGTCGTTTAACAGAAGTAAGAAAAGATGAAATCCTTCCTTACTTACGTCCGGATGGAAAAACTCAGGTAACAGTTGAATATGATGAAAACGATCAGCCGGTACGTATCGATACAATCGTTATCTCTACTCAACATCACCCGGAGATTTCTTTGGAGCAGATCCAACGCAATGTGAAAGAACACGTAATCAAGCCTGTAGTTCCTGCTAACTTGATAGACGAAAACACAAAATACTTCATCAACCCGACTGGCCGTTTCGTTATCGGTGGACCTCAAGGGGATGCTGGATTGACTGGCCGTAAAATCATCGTGGATACGTATGGTGGATATGCTCGTCACGGTGGTGGAGCATTCTCCGGAAAAGATGCAACGAAAGTTGACCGTTCCGGAGCATATGCAGCACGTTATGTTGCAAAAAACATCGTAGCAAGCGGATTGGCTGACAAATGTGAAGTACAACTTGCATATGCAATCGGTGTAGCACAGCCTGTATCCATCGCAGTGGACACTTTCGAAACTGGTAAAGTTTCTGAAGAGAAGCTAGTGGAACTTGTACGCAAAAACTTCGACCTTCGTCCAGCTGGAATCATCAAAATGCTAGACCTACGTCGCCCAATCTACAAGCAGACTGCTGCTTACGGTCACTTCGGCCGTAACGATCTTGACCTTCCTTGGGAGCAAGTGGACAAAGCGGATACGTTGAAAGAGCAAGCGAACGCTTAATAAATTTTGTGGCTGCCGCCAAATCAGGTTTTTTGCCTGGTTTGGCGGCAGTTTTTGTTTTCGTGGAGTAGTTTCTAAGAGCAGTGAATAGTTGCCTTACGTAGAGATGTCGGATTTTGCAGAAAAATGCGTTTTATCGATATGTACCTGTTTTTCGTGGATATATTTTTATTTTCATTGATATAATTTTTTTCTCGTTGATATAGTGTCCGGAATCGTGGATATATGAAAATTTTCGTTGATATCTTAAAATTGCTCAGTAAAATTCACCGCGGAATAGTCGTATTTCAAGAAAAAGTAACGTAAAGACAAGAAATTTACTCAAAATTGCACAAGAAACAAGCGCTCCAACAAAAAAACAGGCGAAAAGAATCGCCTGCAATTTCAACAACGCTTAAAGCGCATCCTCCAACAATTCATAGAGGGAGGCGCGTTCCGCTTCTCTGTTGTTCCATTCATCCTGATACTCTTGTAGGGCCACAAGATCTGTCTCTTTTTCCATCTGTGCCTCCAACTCGTATATTGCCAGTTCCAGTTCCTCCAATTTTGTCTCTATCTTTTCTGGGTCGAAAGGAAGTGTGGCGTTTCTCTTCACTCGTTCGGGTGAGGCTATTTCCTTTTTTCTCACAACTGGAGCCGCCGCCTGCGCTGTCTTTTCCAATTCCTTTCTCTTTCCCCGTGCATATTGATAGTTGCCGGTATAAGTGGTCAGCCTTCCGCCTTCAAGCCAGCAGGTTTTCTCAAAATACTTATTCAAAAAGTAGCGGTCATGCGACACGGTGACGATGGTTCCACCGAAATCCTCTAGCGCTTCCTCCAGGACTTCCCTTGATTCAATGTCCAGATGGTTGGTCGGTTCGTCGAGAATAAGGAGGTTGATATCCTGATACATCAGCTGGGCCAAGCGTAAACGCATTTTTTCTCCTCCGCTTAAATTCTCCACTCTTTTAAATACAGAAGGACCATAGAAAAGAAATTTCGCAAGAACATGTCGAGCCTGTTCCTGGGTGATGGGTACGTATTCCCGAAAAGCATCGATCAGCTGCTGTTTAGGGGTAGCGGCCTCCACATGCTGAGAGAGGTACCCGATTTTCACATTGCTGCCTACCTTTAATTCTCCGGAATCATGACTTTCCTCACCCAAAAGGATTTTCAGGAGAGTGGTTTTACCTGTTCCGTTTTGGCCGACAATCGCGACTCTTTCCTGAAAATAGACATGGAGATCAAGCTGATCGAAGAGGGTACGTCCTCCAAAGGATTTCGACAATCCTTCCATGGTAAGTACGTCTTTCCCACTCCGCTCGCTACCTTCAAACTGAAGACCCATTGCCTTTCTCTCCAGAATTGGACGTTTCACTTTTTCCATTCTATCGAGTGCCTTTTGCATGCTTTTTGCACGGCGGTGCATAGCGGCGTTTGGAGGATTTGCCTGGTTGGCCCATTCCTTCAGGCGTTTGATGGTCTCTTTCATCTTTTTGATTTTTTTCTGCTGCTCCTGATAGGCTGCGAACTCCAGGAGAAGTCGCTCTTCTTTTTCTTTGATAAAACCGCTGTAGTTTGTGTGGTAGACATGTGTTTCTCCATCTTCAAGATCGATGATTTTAGTTGCCACCTCATCAAGGAAATATCGATCATGGGAGATGACAACAACTGTACCAGAGTAATCGCGCAAATATTGCTCCAGCCACTCCACTGAGAAAATATCCAGATGGTTGGTCGGTTCATCCAGTAAAAGCAGTTCCGGGTTCTGCAATAGAATAAAGCCAAGACAAATTTTCGTCTGCTCTCCGCCGCTTAGGCTGGCAAAATTTTGTGAAAGCAGATGGGAGATTTTTAATCCATTCGCTATCTTCTGTATCTCGGCTTCCATTTCATAGCCGCCCATAAATGAGAAGCGCTCCTGAAGGACCCCATACTCCTCCATGATACGTTGAAGCTTGCTTTCATCAGTTTCCTGGGTCATTTGTAGCTCAAGTACTCTCAGCTTTTCCTGGATCACCAACGCTTCTGAAAAAGCGGACGAAAGGACATCCTCTCCTGTGGTTCCGTCAGGAAAAGATGGAATCTGCGATAAGTATCCGACACGAATGCCTTTTTTAATATGAATGGCTCCTGTATCCGGCGCCTCTTTTCCACTGATCAGCTGAAATATCGTGGTTTTACCACTGCCGTTCCTACCGACTAATCCGATTCGTTCCTTCTCCTGAATGTCGAGTGACAGGCTTTCAAAAATTTTAGTTCCTGCAAAGCTTTTGCTTATTTCATTTATTGTACATAGCATCATGTTAATGAGCTCCTTAAGTTTATTTTTGAACACAAAAAAACCATGAGCAAGAAGGAGTCTTCTTAACCCATGGTTTTCGAATGAATGCCCACCATAAAAGGGGGATGAAGGGGTGAGAGATCTCTTACTATCTGCAGCATGTATTCGATTTGTTAAAAAAGGACAGACGTATCCCGTCAACAAATGAATCATGAAAAATCGCACGGCATAAATGTAAGTATGACAAGTATTGCCCGCGAAGCTTTACAGATAGTAACATCTCATTCCCTCCTTTCCGTTCGTCAGATTACTATTATTATATACAAGTTTATCGAAAGGTTGCAACTTTTCTGTAAAAGTAATACATTCTGTCGGGGTTATGCGAGCTTCTGCAGTTCTTCTAATTGAATGCAATTCTGGTAATCGAGCAATAGTCTTTCGAAAATGGCATCCCATGACTGCAAGAGGGCATATTGTCTACCGGCCAAGCTCATCTCTTTTCGCAGGGATGAATTATGGATAAGAGAAGCAATGGCTTCTGCAAAAGCTTCGATATTTTTTTCAGGACATAATATTCCTGTCTCACCATTCTCAATGATGGTACGTACACCGCCAGCGTCCGCACCGATTACCGGAGTGCCGCAAGCGAGGGATTCAAGAACCACATTGCCAAAGGTTTCTGTTGCAGATGGAAAGACAAAGAGATCGGAGGCTGCATAGATCTCCGTCAGCTCGGTGCCTGAACGGAATCCGGCAAAGGTCATATTGGAAGGTGTTTGCTTCATCAAATCCTGTTTCAAAGGGCCATCTCCTACAATGAGCCAATGTGTATGTTCACGGATATGCTGTGGCAGAGCTGCTTCAATGGCAGGCAATAGTGCCACATCTTTTTCAGGTGCAAGTCTGCCTACAAAGCTGATAATGTATTTTTCTTTGATATGGAATTTTTCTTTGAGTGAAGTAAAGGAGGTTCCGGGATGAAACAGATTGCAATCCACACCCCGAGGCCAAATGGCGGTATTGGTGAAACCGTGCTTTTTCAGGTGTTCCTGGGTATCAAGGGAAGGTACGAAAATTTTTCGTAGCGGCCGGTGAAACCATCTCATGTATGTCCATAGAAATTTTGTGAGAAATTGAAGGTCGTAATATTCGAGGTATTTATCAAAGTCGGTATGATAGGAACCGACAACCGGGATGTTGAGCTTTTTTGCGAAGTGTAAACCGCATAAGCCGATGTTGAACGGGGTTGCCACATGAATGATGTCAGGCTGGAATTTCTGCAGCTCCGCTTTCACTGAAATCATGTTAGGAAGTGCAATTCTGCATTCAGGATACAGAAAGAATGGAAGGCTCACAAACCGATGTACGTGACTCGAGAACAGATCTTCCCCTGAGCTGACAGGCGCAAAAACCCGATATTCGATTTGTTTCTTCTCCAAGTAGGCTGTAAATCTCTTTAACGTCTTGGCTACACCATTTACATCCGGTGCAAAAGTATCGGTAAAGATCGCTATTTTCACAAGAATCCCCCATTTCAACAATTATTCTTTTATATAATTCCATTCGGATAAAATGAAGCAAGAGCGAAATAGGAAAAGAATCCTGTAGAGGTGCCAAGGATACAGCCGACTGCCACATCTGATGGATAATGAAGACCGAGGTACATCCTCGATATTCCGACGCTTATAGCCAGAGGAAGAAGAATGGCTGCTAGAATAGGTGCATACAGGATGAAAGGGAGAACAGCCGAAAAAATGGCGGTGGTATGGCCGGAAGGGAAGGAATGATCCTTTAATGGGTTGGTGGCCACTTTTATTTCAGTTAATGCAAGGTAAGGACGTTTTCTCGGATAGAATTTCTTCATGATTGATACAGGAATGTGGCTAATTGCCAAGGCCACCCCGCCTGCGATGGCAGCGTATCGCAAAGAACTGGATGCAAGGAGAATAATCAAAAGAATCGTGCAGATGGTAAAGGTTGCTCCACCAGCATGAGTGATGGTGCGGAAGAAAAGGTTTAATGCTTTCTTTTCGTAATGCCGATTGATTCCACGAAAGACATGACAATCCAAATCATAAATATTGTGTAGGAATTTGATCATTTTCCACAACCCCTTAATAAAGAAATTGATCTGTATAACTATATTCTAAGTAGTGAATATTTAGGAAATGATAAGCGATTGTAAAAAAAGGGTTAATTTTACCTGATGAAAAAAAACCGTTATGAAATCATAACGGTCAGGATAAAGAAGCAAGTTACGTTTGCAGCGATTTGTAATATTGTCCTTTTTCCACATACTCTCTGCGAATGCGTGCCATGTCTTTTTTATCCTCCTCGGTCAGTTCGCGGACCACTTTTGCAGGACGTCCGAAGGCAAGCGTGTTTGGAGGGATCTTTTTGCCGGGAGAGACCAGACTGCCCGCCCCGATAAAGGAGCCCTCCCCGATTTCGGCACCATCGAGAATGATGGAGCCCATTCCGATCAGGGCGTTTTTTCTTATGACGGAACTATGTAAGGTGCATTGGTGGCCAACTGTCACGTCATCTTCTATAATTAGAGGTCTATTCGGGCTTTGATGCAAGAGGGACTGATCCTGAATGTTGACTCTTTCTCCGATAATGGTAGGAGCGACATCCCCGCGAATGACGGTGTGAAACCAGATGCTGCTTTCTTTTCCGATTGTTACATCCCCTGTAATGACGGAAAAATCAGCTAGAAAAGCAGTGGGATCTATCTGGGGTTTTTTATCGTGATATGGGTATATTTTATACATTGGAGCCTCCAACTTGTCATATAGATTTGTTTTATTTTATTATATCAGAAAGATACATTAAGTAATTAAGGGAGTGTTTTTATGTGGAAATGGGTGGTCGAAAATCCGAAGGGAACCGTGGTGATTGTCCATGGTGCCCAAGAACACCATGGGCGTTATCCATGGTTAATCGACCAATGGAAGGCAAATGGATTCAACGTAGTGATGGGGGATCTGCCTGGTCAAGGACTTTCCACTAGAAGAAGAGGACATATCGATACGTTCGATGAATATATAGAGGAAGTGGAAAACTGGATCAAGGAGGCGTACCTTCTGAAGCCGCCGGTTTTTGTCATCGGTCATAGCATGGGAGGCCTTGCAGTCATCCGTACATTACAGGAGAAAAGCCCACTGCTTGTGGCAGGGGTCATTCTTTCATCGCCATGCTTGAAGTTGCTTCATCATCCCGCTAAAGGGCTGGATGTACTTTCGAAGGGCTTGAATTTTATCTTGCCAAAGACTAAATTCAATACCGGGCTGACAATTGACAAGGCTACACGGAACGAAGAAATTATCGGAAATGCTGCCGATGACCAATTGTATATTACCAAGGTTTCCGTCAGATGGTACCGTGAGCTCGTCCAATCGATGAACCATGCGTTTACGAGCATTGATAAGTTCCCGGATATTCCGGTTTTGCTTATGCAGGCTGGAGATGATTTAATTGTAGATAAAGAAGCATCTGTCATATGGTTCAATTCCGTAGGGGCCAAAGAAAAAAGCTATAAGGAATGGAATGGACTATATCACGAAATTTTCAATGAACCAGAACGGGATAAGGTATTCCGCTATGCGAAAGCCTTTTTTGACTTACAATTAGAAGGAAGTGAATAAGCTTGAAGGTACCGACCCATCCTTTTTCCCTTATGAAAAGTGTATATCGTAATGTTTTTCCTGTTGTCTATGAAGAATTAGCCTATTGGAAAAGTAGGGCTAGTGAGATTCCAGATGCAGAATTAAAGACGCAGGCACTGGCCAGCATTGATTCAAAAGCGTTTCATTGTGAGGGTGGGGGGATCCTTTCCTTGCTTGCAGGCCCCGATATTCAAAAGGCGATCAAGTTTATTGTAGCCTACCAGACAATCAGCGATTATCTTGACAACCTATGTGACCGAAGCACCTCACTCGATCCAGTTGATTTTGAAGCGCTACATGAATCGATGAAGGATGCGTTGACTGTCGGTTCCCCTGTCAAGAACTATTACCGTTTTCGGGAGGAACAGGAGGATGGCGGGTATCTGGGTGATTTGGTAAGCACCTGTCAAAGTGTGTTGAAGGATATTGAACAATACCCCATTATTTTTCCCCATTTAATGAAGCTTTGCCATTATTACTGTGATCTGCAAGTACATAAGCATGTTGTGGTGGAGGAGCGGGTACCACGTCTGGAAAAATGGTTCGCCACATATAGGGAGGAGCTTCCTCCGATGGAATGGTATGAATTCTCTGCGTGTTCAGGCTCGACCCTCGGTATCTTCTGCCTGGTATCCCAATCGTTTCGTGAGGATTTTTCGGAGCAGCATGCCTCGAGAATCGTAGGAGGTTACTTTCCATACATCCAGGGTCTACACATTTTGCTTGATTACTTTATCGATCAGGAGGAGGATCTGGCAGGTGGGGATCTGAACTTCTGTACGTACTATAGGGATGAAGCTGTTTTAATGGAGCGGCTGAAGCACTTTGTTGCAAAAGCGGATGAACATACCGCAGGGCTCCCTTTTGAAAAGTTCCACCGGTTAATCAATCGGGGGCTGCTCGGAGTATATCTATCCGACCGCAAAGTCCATGATTGCAAAAATGTTTCCGGGATGGCAAAAAGTATTATCCGCTCGAGTGGCGGAACGGCGTACTTTTTTTATGTGAATGGACGGGCTTACCGGAGAATTCAGAGATGGCGAGAGAGTTCGTAGGGACGTGTAGAATTGTTGAATAAGTCCTTCATAAGGGTAATGATGGACACACATGGCTGCAAGTGATAAAAAGTCCTTCATAGGTTATGAAGGACTTTTCCATGGTGAAGCAGGCGCAAAAGATCCATCATAAAGCCGATGAAGGATATTTCCATGGTGATATAAGCACAAAAAGTCCATCATAAAGCTAATGAAGGACTTTTTCATGGTGAAACAGGCACAAAAGGTCCTTCATAAAGTCGATGAAGGACCTTTTCATGGTGAAACAGGCACAAAAGGTCCTTCATAAAGTCGATGAAGGACCTTTCCATGGTGATATAAGCACAAAAAGTCCATCATAAAACTAATGAAGGACTTTTCATGGTGAAACAGGCACAAAAGGTCCTTCATAAAGTCGATGAAGGACCTTTCCATGGTGATATAAGCACAAAAAGTCCATCATAAAGCTAATGAAGGACTTTTTCATGGTGAGCAGGCACAAAAGGTCCATCATAAAGTCGATGAAGGATCTTTCCATGGTGATATAAGCACAAAAAGTCCATCATAAAGCTAATGAAGGACTTTTTCATGGTGAAACAGGCACAAAAGGTCCATCATCATAAAGCTAATGAAGGACTTTTCCATGGTGAAGCAAACACAAAATGCCCATCAAGCTTATGAAGGACTTTTCATCATACCGCTATGCGCTATTTCTTTTCTATCGCAATAATAAAAGGTGGGTTGTTCACCTGATTCATAAATCGATACTGCAGGACATGGGCTCTTTTTTGGTCAAGACTAGTAACGTAATCCAGCAGTGCGTCCCGTTCGACTTGGCCTTCAGGGTGGCCATGGTAGACGACAAGCACGATGACCGCTTCCTTTTCCATAACAGTCAGAAGCTGTTCAACCGCAGCTATCGTACTTTCGGCAAGTGTCACAATTTCCTTATCGCCTCCTGGAAGATACCCTAAATTGAATATTGCCCCGCGGATTCGGTGGTTTTCCGAAGGGGGAATCAGTTCTAAAAGGCGGGCATGGCTTTCCTGAAATAATGTCACTCGATCCTGATAACCGTTGTTCCGCACTTGCTCGATAGTGGTACTAACTGCTTCCTTTTGGATATCAAAGCCATAAACATGTCCTGTTGTTCCGACCAATTCGGCAAGGAAGACGGTGTCATGACCGTTTCCTATGGTGCAATCCACTGCAATATCCCCATCGGCAAGCGCTAGCCTCAATATTTTTTTGCTGTATGGCAATACTCGCTCCAGCTTCATTCCATCGCCTCATTTTTCGGTACATAGTATTTTCCTTGATAGCTGTCACGCCGTTTCAGTTCGGCATCTATCGCATTCAGCACGGACCACTTGTCCACGCTCCACATCGGCCCAATCATGATATCAATGGGACCATCGCCTGTGATTCGGTGAACAATCATCTCTGGTGGAAGGATCTCAAACTGGTCACATACGAGCTGGATGTAATCATCGAAGGATAAGAACTCAAGCAGTCCTTTTTCATATTGCTTGACCATCGGCGTCCCTTTTAAAAGGTGAAGCAGATGGATTTTTATGCCTTGAACGTCGAGGTCAGCCACAGCCTGTGCCGTTTCCATCATCATTTTATTATTTTCCAACGGTAGTCCGTTAATAATATGGGAGCAGACTCTAATGCCGTGTTTCCGGAGTTTTTGGACTCCTTGGGCATACATTTCAAAGTCATGGGCACGATTGATCAGCAAGGCCGTTCTTTCGTGTACGGTCTGAAGTCCTAGCTCCACCCACAGATAGGTGCGTTCATTGAGTTCCGCCAAATATTCGATTACATCATCAGGGAGACAGTCGGGGCGAGTGCCGATGGACAATCCCACCACGCCCTCCTGAGATAATACGGTCTCGTACTTTTCCCGAAGTTCCGCTACAGGTGCATGGGTATTGGTGAAAGCTTGGAAATAGGCCATGTATTTTCCATCTTTCCATTTATGGTGCATTTTATTTTTTATTTCATTGAATTGAGTAATCAAGTCATCCGCACGATTGCCGGCAAAATCACCGGATCCTGCGGCGCTGCAAAATGTGCATCCTCCGTGGGCCACCGTGCCATCACGATTTGGACAATCAAATCCTCCGTCCAATGCTACCTTGAACACCTTATGTCCGAAGGTTTGGCGGAGATGATAATTCCAGGTGTGATAACGCTTGTCCTCGACGGAATATGGGAACGGATTTTGACTTTTTATGTTGGTCATCCGTAATCCTCCTCTTTTTTTAATCCTACATGATTTTAGCACGTTTAAGGGAAGGCTTACAATTTGATTCCGGGCTTTAATTGAATGACAAGAATTTTCCTGTCCGCTTTTACCGAATGCCTCAAAGAAAAATGTGCAAAATAAAAGGGAGCATCACAATTAAGTGTGAGGTGAAAAAAATGGCAACGAGACAATCAGTGGAACAATTTATTCAGCAATGTGAGGATACTTTACGGAATGCACATGCCCAATATAGCGAAGCGCAGCAGCTGGAGCACTACAATGATACAGAGTTTACGAATGCACAGGAACAGATAGAAACGACCTATAATGATTTGATGCATCTTTCTTACAGCTGCAATGCTCAGCAGCGTGAGCAGCTCAATCGTATGAGGCTGCAGCTGCAAAGTCTTCAAAATGACATGACCTTATTAAGGCACTAACATCGGAGGCGAGCCTAATGAAAAAACGGTCCAAACAGAATAATCCCGAACAAAAGACAGGAAACACCGTGGAAATGGGTGCAGAATATAATCCGGTGAAAGATGTAAAGCAACAGAACCTAAAGCGTTCCCAACCGGTCAGATCCAAAAACCATAGTGAGAAAGAACAAAGGCGTGGCCATTAGGCGACGCTTTTTCTTTTATAAATGTGGAAGGGGCCAGACCCCTAAATTGTCTTAATTATTACATTTTCCCAATTCAAACAATTTATATTGAAACTGGGAACAAAACCAATTACAATTATTTTGGCTTTCGAAATAATTGGTTAAAGGAGGGCATGCAGTATGTTGAAAATGCCCAAAGCTCTTTGGTTGCTTGTTGTAGGTATGGCAATAAACGTAACAGGGGCTTCTTTTTTATGGCCGTTAAATACCATATATATTCATGATATTCTAGGCAAATCCTTGTCGGTTGCAGGACTTGTGCTTATGGTCAATGCAGGGGCAAGTGTCATTGGAAATCTGATTGGCGGATATCTGTTCGATAAGATCGGTGGGTATAGATCAATTCTGCTTGGTATTTCCATCACAATCACCGCTTTAATTGGGATGACGCTGAACCATTCATGGAATTTCTACATTATTTATTTAACCATCATCGGTTTCGGATCGGGAATCGTTTTTCCGTCCATGTATGCAATGGCCGGTTCTGTGTGGAAGGAAGGAGGAAGGAAATCGTTCAACGCGATGTATGTGTCGCAGAACCTGGGGGTTGCCATAGGTGCAGCGCTTGGAGGACTTGTAGCGGATATTCGCTTTGACTACATATTCCTGGCGAACACAGTAACGTATGCGATATTCTTTCTTATTGCACTGTTTGGCTACAGAGGCATTCAGGCGAACCCGACCGTCCAGTCATCCGTCCTGGATCATTCCAAAAAAATCAAAGATTATACAAAACTTTATGCACTTCTGATTGTTTGTATAGGATACCTTTTATGCTGGATGGGTTATGTACAATGGCAGACTTCGATCGCGACGCACACGCAGTCTCTTGGGATAACGCTTAAGCAGTACAGTATACTTTGGACGATCAATGGTGCGCTCATCGTATTGGCACAACCTTTGATTTCCTATATTGTCAAAAGGTATACCAAGACGTTAAAAGCACAAATCATGGTAGGGTTGATGATATTTATCGCTTCCTTTGCCGTTGCCGGGACTGCTGAGCAGTACACGGCCTTTGTCACCGCCATGGTTATCCTTACCATAGGCGAGATGTTTGTCTGGCCAGCCGTGCCAACCGTTGCAAACGACCTTGCTCCAAAAGGCAGGGAAGGCTTCTATCAGGGCATTGTCAACAGCACCGCAACCGGGGGCAGGATGCTTGGCCCATTGATGGGAGGGATATTGGTGGATCTACATGGCATGGAAATGCTGTTTGGAGTGCTGATGGGCTTGATGGTCATCGCCATTTTCACCACTAGCATCTATGACCGGAAACTGAAGGGGAAACTGAGTGTGCCTGACATTTCAAAAAGCGCCTGAAAAGTGGCAGTACGTTTCTTCATGAAATGTACTGCTTTTCTTTTTGCTCAAATCTATTGACATAAAATATCCAAATGTGATAATTATTTAGTGGGGTTAGCACTCCGAATAGGAGAGTGCTAAATACATATTCATATCTGGAAGGAGATTGTGAGCATGGCTAAGAAAGAATTCCAAGCTGAATCGAAAAGACTATTAGAAATGATGATTAACTCGATCTACTCCCAGCGAGAGGTATTTCTTCGCGAGTTGATCTCCAACGCAAGTGACGCGATGGATAAAATCTATTACAGAGCATTGACAGATGATTCTATGACTTTCGATAAGGACAACTACTTTATAAAAGTGATTCCAAACAAAGAGGAACGTACTTTAACAATCGTGGATACCGGGATCGGAATGACGAAGGAAGAGCTCGAAGCAAACCTGGGTGTTATTGCGAGGAGCGGGTCCTTGGCCTTTAAAAAGGAAAATGAAATTAAGGATGGCTTTGACATTATCGGACAATTCGGTGTCGGTTTCTATGCAGCGTTCATGGTTGCGGATGTTGTAACAGTAATCAGTAGGGCGTTAGGGCTGGATGAGGCATATAAATGGGAGTCAGAAGGTGCCGAGGGCTATACGATTGAGCCTGCCGAAAAGGAAACTGTCGGGACAACAATCATTTTGAAGATTAAAGAAAACACGGAAGACGAGAGCTACGATGAATATTTGGAGGAGTACCGTTTAAAAGCAATTATCAAAAAATACTCCGACTTTATCCGCTATCCAATTAAGATGGATGTCACCATTACCAAGCCTAAATCCGAAGACAATCAGGAGTTGGAGGAAACAATTGAGGAACAGACCATCAACAGCATGGTTCCGATCTGGCGGAAAAATAAAAACGAATTGACGAAAGAAGACTACGAGAAATTTTACCAGGAAAAGCATTACGGCTTTGATAAGCCACTCAAGCATCTCCATGTAAGCGTAGATGGTACGATTCGCTACAATGCCATCCTCTATGTTCCGGAAAACATGCCGTATGACTACTATTCCAAAGAGTTCGAGAAGGGATTGGAGCTATATTCGAGCGGTGTGCTGATCATGAACAAGTGTGGGGACCTGCTTCCTGATCACTTCAGTTTTGTCAAAGGGCTGGTGGATTCGGAGGACCTGTCGCTGAACATCTCCCGTGAAATGCTGCAGCAGGACCGCCAATTGACTTTCATCGCGAAAAACCTGGCAAAGAAAATCAAAAGTGCACTTCAAAGCATGCTGAAGGATGAACGCGAAAACTATGAGAAGTTCTACCAGGCTTTTGGCCGCCAATTGAAATATGGCGTCTATGCAGATTTTGGTGCGAACAAAGAAGCATTGCAGGACCTCATCATGTTCTACTCATCCAAAGAGAAAAAGCTGGTAACCTTGGATGAGTACGTTTCCAGAATGCCTGAGGACCAGAAGTACATCTACTATGCAACAGGAGAATCCAAGGAGCGAATCGAAAAGCTGCCACAGACCGAGATGGTGTTGGACAAAGGTTATGAAATGCTCTATTTCACAGAGGATATCGATGAATTCGCCATTAAGATGCTCATGAACTATAAGGAAAAAGAATTCAAGAATGTGTCCAGTGGAGACCTTGGTATCGATACTGAGGATAATGACAAGGCAACTGAAGCGAAACAAGAAGAAAACAAGGAATTGTTTGAAGCAATGAAGGAACTTTTAGCTGGGAAGGTAACCGATGTTAAGGTATCCAAGCGTCTGAAGACCCATCCAGTCTGCTTGTCCACCGAGGGAGAAGTGACCATCGAGATGGAAAAAATCCTTGCAGCGATGCCGGACAACCAAAACATCAAAGCAAACAAGGTGCTGGAAATCAACACAGATCATGATGTGTTCGAATCCTTAAAAGAAGCCCATGCCAATGACAAAGTAAAATTGGCGCTTTACACGAACCTGTTATATCACCAAGCCCTTTTGATTGAAGGTCTGCCAATTCAAGATCCGGTGGAATTCACAAATGATATTTGTAAAGTGATGGTGTAAATTGACGAAAGCCTCCCTATCTGGGGGCTTTTTTTGTTGAATGAATCATATTGACCACATCGGTCATGAGGTGTTATCCTGTAGAAGACCAGAGTGGTCAAACCGAAAGAAGGTGAACCACGATCAATTCTAAATTCCATAACTTAGCTTATGAAAAACGAGCAACTATTATTAATGCTTCCATGCAGGAGTTTACGAGCAAGGGATACCAATTGGCATCAACCAACGAGATCGTCAAACAGGCAGGCATTTCCAAAGGCTCGCTTTTCAACTATTTTAATAATAAGAAGGATTTGTATTTGTTTCTGATTGAATATGGTATAGAGGTTTCCCGAGAGATAATGACAGAAATTGATTTCAATCAAACAGATCTGCTTGAGAGGTTAAAACAGATTACCATCGTCAAGCTGAGAGTGATTAAGAAATATCCGGAGGTTTTCAGTTTTCTTCAGGGCGCAATTGCAGAAAGTTCCGAAGAGGTGAAGCTGGATGTGGAGCAGATTACGATGCAATTTGCCATGGAAAGCTATCAAAAACTGTATGAGAACCTCGACTACTCCAAGTTCCGGGATGATATTGACATACAGAAAGCCATCAAGACGATCTATTGGACCATAGAGGGGATTGGTAATGAAAGCAAGGAAAAAATAAAGTTCAATAGCGCAGACAGTTTTGATATAGATGCGCCATTCAAGGAAATGGACGAATATATTGAACTGTTTCAAAAAGCTTTTTATAAATAATAGGGCGGAGGGGCTAGGATGTCAGTAATTCAATTGAAGAATTTAACCAAGTATTATGGGAAGGTTCTCGCACTAGATGGCGTCGACTTGGAGGTGAAAGAGGGAGAGGTGTTCGGCTTTATCGGTCCCAATGGAGCAGGTAAATCCACCACCATTCGGATCCTTCTTGGCCTTTTGAGAAAAACAAGTGGCGAGGCAAGCCTATTTGGCAAAGATCCATGGAATGATGCGGTAGAGCTGCATAAGAGAATAAGCTATGTTCCGGGTGATGTGAATTTGTGGCCGAATCTTACCGGAGGGGAAGCCATTGACTTATTCAGCCGCCTCCGCGGGGATATGGAGAAAAAACGTCGGAATGAATTGCTCGAACGATTCAACCTCGACCCCACCAAAAAATGTCGTACTTATTCCAAAGGTAACCGTCAAAAGGTTGCCCTCATATCTGCCTTTGCATCTGATGCGGAACTGTTTATTCTGGATGAACCTTCATCAGGATTAGACCCGTTGATGGAGGCGATATTTCAGGAATGTGTGGCGGAAGTTAAAGCAGATGGGAAAACGGTTCTCTTGTCCAGCCATATCTTGGCAGAGGTTGAAAAGCTGTGTGACCGTGTAGGAATCATTCGTGAAGGGAAAATTGTTGAATCGGGTTCGCTTGAAGAGATGCGCCATTTGACAAGAACCTTTATCACTGTTCAAGCAGGTCAAAAGCTTGAAGGACTGGAGACGCTAACTGGTGTGCACCAGCTTGAGGTAAAAGGCAAGGAAGCAAGTTTTCAAGTGGATTCCTCCAAAATGAATGAAGTCCTACGTTTTCTGACCAAGTATGAAATAAAGGCTTTGACCAGCACGCCACCAACACTGGAAGAGCTTTTTATGCGACACTATGGAGATGATATCAATCAACATACTGCTAAAGGTGGTGCACCTCAGTGAAAAAACAGCAGACGCTTTCAGGGACATGGATCTTGCTCCGGTTTATGCTTCGCCGCGATCGAATACAGATTCCAGTCTGGTTTTTCAGTATCACGTTAACGATTCTAGCTACCCTTATCAGTTTTGAAGAGCTGTACCCATCAGAAGCGGATCGCCATGCGATTGCTACCACAATGGCAACACCAGCCTCCATTGCGTTGACAGGTCCAAAACTATATCTGGAAGACTATCATTTTGGGTCCATGATGTCCCATCAAATGCTGAGTATGCTGGGAGTTGCGGTTGCATTGATGAGTATTTTCCTAATTGTCCGCCATACTCGTAAAGAGGAGGAGACAGGCAGGTCGGAGCTTATTCGGGCATCGGTTACAGGAAGATATGCCAATACAACAGCTGCATTAATTTTTGCGATTGGAGCGAATCTGCTACTTGGATTGATAGTGGCTGTTGGACTTGGGGTAACAGGTGTCGAGTCGATAACCTGGGAAGGATCTTTTCTGTTTGGTGCTTCAATGGCCTCCATCGGCATATCTTTTTCAGGCTTGACTATTGTCATTGTTCAACTGATGGAGCATTCACGTGCAGCATCTGGGCTTGGTTCTGGTATGCTTGCAATAGCTTTCAGCCTTCGTGCAGTCGGTGATATGGGGAATGAGGCATTGTCATGGGTTTCCCCAATCGGATGGGCGCAACAGACAAAAGCATATTTAGGGAATGACTGGACTCCTTTGTTACTTAGTCTATTTTTTACCATTGTGCTCATTGCTATTGCCTATCCATTAAGTAATATGAGGGATGTAGGGGCAGGGCTGGTCCGTCCCCGACCGGGAAGAGCGGATGCTACAAAATCCCTTTCAAGCCCACTGGGACTTGCGTTTCGACTTCAAAGAATGAATCTTTTTATATGGTCCTTTGCGTTGCTCCTTTTTGGGATGTCCTACGGAGCCTTTATCGGGGAAGCGGAAGAGATGTTTGGAGCGCTTGGAGATTCCTTGGAAGGCATGCTACCTGAAATGTCAAGCGGAGTCCTTGCGGATAGTGTTGCCGCAATGTTTATGACAGTATCTGCGATGTTTGCTTCCATACCGGCACTTCAAAGCATATTGACGCTAAGAAGTGAAGAAAAAGCAGGGCGGCTTGATTCCTTGCTTTCCACTCCTATTGCCCGGAAACGACTATTGGCGAGCTATTTGGTGATAGCACTAGGTAGCAGTGTCGTCTTCCTTTTTATGGCGGGCATTGGAATGGGGATTACAGGAAGTCAGAGTATGGGAGACATCAGTTACCTTTCTGCCCTTACCTTGGCCGGACTTGCCTTTTCACCGGCATTATGGGTCGCCATTGGCTTTGCTGTTTTCCTATATGGACTTTTTCCTCGAAAAGCCGGATTCAGTTGGGCGATTGTCGTCTACGCCTTTTTCATCCTCTATCTCGGAGGGGCACTTAAACTACCGGGGTGGCTGACTGACCTGTCACCGTTTGGGCATATACCAAGTATGCCCGCGCAAGATTTTGAACTCGTTCCATTGCTCGCTCTGACTGGAGTGGCATTAGTTCTAATAGTCATTGGCTTTATTGGATATAGAAGAAGAGATATTACAAACTGATTGATTTAAGGCGTGTCCGGATGGGATGCGCTTAGAACAGTTGATTTATCACCGTTTTGGCAGGTAACTGGAACGGTGATTTTTTTGTTGGTGAGCGAAGCGGAAATGCAAGATCGTCAAGATCGTAAGTCCTTTCTGGTGTTGGTCGGTGCTGTTGAGAGAGCTTCTGAGCATCCGGTAGGAAAAGCGATGGTGATGATTATGTAAGACAGCAGACATAATATACCTAGTGCAACAAACTTAATATCATTCCGGGATACGGCGTCAAAGGGTATGTGAAAGGAAAATAATTGTTGCAATCTAAGTTGTATTAAATTCGTTACGATTTAAACGTTTGAAGCAAATTAAATAAGCCGTATCAACGCAACATGCGCTCTTCATGAAGAGCGCATGTCAATTTCATTCATTACTTTGCGAATGTATGAATTGCAACATCCATATTTCCTTTGGTCGCTTTGGAATAAGGGCAAACCTGATGTGCTTGATTTACTAGTTCCTCCGCCTCCGCCTGGGAAGCACCACTAATTTCTATTTGGAGAACTGCTGTCAATTTGAATCCGCCATCCGTATCTTTACCGATGGAGATCTCTGCAGTAACACTTGATTCAATTCGCTTTTTAGCTTGGCGAGCTACTAGATTCAAGGCACTGTCGAAGCACGCTGCATAACCTGCTGCAAATAGTTGCTCAGGGTTGGTGGCACCTTCTTTTCCTGTTCCCCCAAGTGATTTTGGCATCGCTAACGCTAAATCCAGCGTGCCATCATTACTTTCGATTTTCCCAGCTCTTCCACCTGAAGCGGTAACCTTAGCAGTGTAAAGTAATTCCATTAATACATCACTCCTTTTAATATTGTTTAAAATAAAATTGTGCACAATATATATTTCTTTTATATCCTACCTCGCTTTAGTAAGGATGTCAACAATTTAGTTGTGCAAAAGAAAATTTTGTGTGTATCGGTAAGATTTGTACTATAATAATACTTGAAGTCAAAGGAGTGGAAATAATAAATGGAAGATATATTGAAACTTGAAAACCAGATCTGTTTTAAAATTTATTCTGCAGAGCGCAAGATTACAAAATTATATAGAAATTTTTTGGATGAGCTAGATGTGACCTACCCGCAATACCTTGTAATGCTGGTGTTATGGGAGAAGGATGCCACATCTGTAAAGGATCTGGGGGAGAAACTGTTCCTGGATTCCGGAACATTAACACCGATGTTAAAGAGAATGGAGGGAAACGGACTACTTGAAAGAAACCGTTCCCGTGAGGATGAAAGAAGTGTCATTATTTCTCTGACCCCAAAAGGCCGGGAATTAAAGGAGAAAGCCAAGTGTATTCCGACGCAACTGGCCGATAACCTTTCCATGGATTATCAGGAACTCCAAGCCTTTAATCAAACGTTGACCCGCATCATGGAAAATATCTGATAAAAAAGGAGTGCTCCCCTATTTAAAAGAGCACTTCTTTTAGTTATTTTCGAGGTGAAGAAACCGATAAGTCAAAACAAGTCCACCTACAAAAAGGGCAGCAGCAAAATAAGCAGGAAGCAAATGGATGAACGTTGTATAGCCGATGGCAAAATGAATACTGATTCCTGTAATGAAAGCAGGAAGCCCTCCTACAAGGAACGTCCACCATACCCATCTATTCCCCTGCTGAAACCCCCACAAGGAAAGCATCAACACAAGAAGGCCGACGCTTAATAAAGCACTTCCGAATCCTGCCCGGTCATGTGCCAATACCGAAATAAGATTCTGATTGAACGAATCGAGCGTGTTGGGAGGCATGCAGATATATTGAATATCCGTAGGTACAAAAACAGAGGTAATGCCAATATAGGAAATCACGATCCCACCAAGCACAAAGGAAAATCCCAACAGGACAAGAGCGAGCTGTCCATAGACTCCCTTTTTCCAGACGGAGTCATTTTTCAGATTTGATGAAGCAGGTGTATCTTTCAATCCTCTCGTTTTGAAAAATCCAAATATGTACACAGGTAAGAGGATAATCCAAAACAGCAGGTGCAGCCAATCGAAATAACCATAGCCAATAAAGGAAAAGATGCCGAGAAAACCGATGATGGCTGCAACATCAATGGCTTGTTTGGCCCAAAGTAGACCTTGTCTGACTCCGTACCTAGCCAGTTGCATATAAACGATTCCGCCGGAAATCATCGTTCCAGCCAATGTCAGCCGGTCATGTGCCATAAACAGCATGATGCGTTCATTAAAGAGCCATATCTCTTCTTTTTTCATCCCAAGGAAATGCTCATCATATGGCAGTACAATAGAAGTCACCCCAAAAAGAAAGGCAAGCATTCCGCCTAGCAGGATGAATAAACCGAAAAACCAGTAGGAGAACCATCCATTACTATCCGGTGCGGACTGCTCCATCCTTCCTAACAATGATTCGTTAATCCGTTTAGTCAGGCCAGGTCCGGAAAATACATAGCCGTCTGAGAGTAGTACAAGGTCTGCACCGGCATACAGCAGTTCGTGTGCCTGCACGGGTTCTGAAATTCCACCTGAGGTAACAATGGTTTTCTCGTAACCGCTTTGTCTAAGGCTTTGTACTGCTTCTGAGAGCTTAAAGTCTTCTGATTTCTTTTCCAGTACTACGCCATCGAAGGAGCTCAACTTTATCGGAGCCAGCTCTGCCATGCCGGAGGCCGCAATCCAAATCGGTTTATTGGTATGAAGACCGAGCTTCGCCTGCATATTTTCCACAATATAGCCGTCAGCATAGGGGTCAAGTTCGGCCGCCATCCTCTCAACCTCTTGCATGCTGCCGGAGAGTCGGAGGAAAATCGGCTGTTTTTTTGTTAGTTTCCGAAGCTTATGGATTGTTTTCTCTAAACCGATGGATGGTAGCACTTCAGGAAAGTCTATGCGCTTTGCTTTATTATCTTTAATCGGATGCTGCCCGTTATCACGAGGTTTCCATGTAACAGGGCCAATCTCCAAAAAGCCGAATCCTAAATTCGAAAAAGCCCTGGTACCGGAGAGCATAGGATCGATCTTGCCTGACAAACCAACAGGATTCTTGAAATTTATGTGATGAATTTCCTTATGTAATAGCGGAGAGCATTCTTCACGCCCCAGGAAATTGATGATATGTGCCCCCACCCCGAATGGTAAGGAAGCGATGGTATTCATTCCACGGTGAATGAACTCCCTTGCAGCAAGCGGTGGCAGTATGGAAAGGACAGGTTTGAAAATGCCATGGTAGGACCAATCTGGCATGGAGCATTCCTCCCTGATGAAGTTTGTTATGTTACGTTCATTGTAGCATTTTGCAAAACTCCAAAACTGATTTTCTCCAAAATTATTCCTTTAATATTATGTCAGAATTTTATGATATATTAATAGGGTAGACATGCAGGAGGGATTTTGGATGGGAGTTAAGGATAGTTTACTGACAGATGAAATGATGGATACGATTATTGCCAATGCTTTTGAGTGGATTGTGGTGGTAGACCATCGTGGGGAAATCATCTATTTGAACGACAGCTACAGCGCTTTTTTGGACGTGGATAGCAAAACTGTAATTGGCAAGCATGTTACAGAGGTAATTGAAAATACCCGCATGCACCATGTCGTCCAAACAGGCAAGGAGGAGCTGGCGGACTTACAATATATTCGGGGCAATTACATGATTGCCAATAGAGTGCCAATTTTCAATAGCAACAAAGAAGTGATTGGTGCATATGGAACGGTCATATTTCGTGATACAAGCGAATGGGATAAAATGAACAGCCATGTAAAAAGCATGCTGGGACGCATTCGAAATTATTTGCAGGAGTATGAACAGCAAACAGGGGTCAAATATACATTAGAGGACATTATCGGAAAGTCGAAGCTCATACAGACGTTGAAGGATAAGGTCAAGCATATCGCATCCAGTGATGTGTCCGTTCTGATACGTGGTGAGAGCGGCACGGGAAAAGAGCTTTTTGCTCACAGTATTCACCAGCTGAGTAACAGGAGCTCCATGCCATTTATAAAAATAAACTGCGCCGCTATACCTGAACACCTCCTGGAATCGGAGCTTTTCGGGTATGAGGAAGGTGCCTTTACAGGTGCGAAAAAGGGCGGAAAGAAGGGAAAATTCCTTTTGGCTGATGGCGGTACCCTATTTCTTGATGAAATAGGGGATATGTCGCTACCGATGCAGATAAAGCTGCTTCGGGCGCTACAGGAAGGGGAAGTGGAACCGATAGGCGCACAAAAACCAGTACAAGTGAATGTTCGGGTGATTGCAGCCACCAATCGTCCTTTGGAAAAGATGATGGAGGAAAAGCGGTTCCGTGATGATCTCTATTATCGAATTCACGTCATTCCGTTCCACATACCATCATTAAGAGAAAGAACCGAGGATATCCCGATGCTCGTGGAGCATTTCATCCAGAAAATATGTAAAAGGACCGGCAGGAGAATTACATCAGTGACTCCGGATGCACTAACAGTATTATCTCGATACCGCTGGCCGGGAAATATCAGGGAATTGGAAAATGTCATTCAGGCAGCTGTACACCTCTCCACAGGAGATAAGCTGACACTTGAAGCTCTACCTGATTATCTGACGGAAACATATACCATTCCGTTCGGTTCCAAATTATTGAAGGAAACATTGGAAGAAGCCGAAAAGCAAGCAATTATACAAACGCTCGAGAATGTGCATGACGATAAGCTGGAGGCTGCGAAACTGCTGGGGATAAGCAAATCGAGTTTATATGAAAAAATCAAGAAATATCACATAGGCTAAGCGAGTCCAGAATTCCGGAAAGAAGTCCGGAATTCTGGACTCGCTTTTTATCAAGGTGGACATAGATTAACAGGTTATTAGTCCGAAATTTCGGAAAATAAAGAAGTTCGGAAAATTGAAACATTTGCTCGTGGTGGATTCAGTGAGTTGGCACGATTTTTGCATATAGGAAAGAGGAAGACAAAATAACCAGGAAAATGCTTTGAATTAATGAAAGCGTTTACCGTAAAACAAGGGGGAAAGAAGATGCTCAGCATGATTGGTCTTATCGGTGGTTTGGCACTTTTAATTTTTTTAACGATGAGAGGAATGAACCTGCTTGTAGTGGGTCCGCTGTCAGCATTATTTGTTGCAGTATTAAGTGGAATGGAGTTATTTCCACAGCTGGCGGAGGAAGGGGAAGCAAACTTTGTTGGTAGTTATATGGGTGGCTTTTCTTCATTCGTCACATCTTGGTATCTGATGTTCCTATTAGGAGCCATTTTCGGGAAAGTGATGGAGGATAGCGGGGCAGCAGATTCCGTCTCCAAACTAATTGTGGATAAACTTGGTATGAAATATGCTGTACTTGCCATTGTGGCAGCATGTGCCGTCTTGACATATGGAGGAGTGAGCTTATTTGTTGTAGCGTTCTCTGTCTATCCGATGGCGATCAGCTTGTTCAAACAGGCTAATCTGCCTCGACGATTCATTCCGGCGGCGCTTGCATTCGGTTCCGTAACATTTACGATGACTTCTGCTGGATCTCCGGAAATCCAGAACTGGATTCCGATTGACTATCTTAACACAAGTCCTTATGCAGGCTGGGAAGTAAGTTTAATTGTTGCTATTTTCATGATGATCTTCGGCTACTGGTGGTTAAAACGCATGATCACAAAAGCGGTAAATCGTGGTGAAACGTTCACAGCAAGAGCGACAGACCCGGTTATGGATGCCAACAGAAGACTACCAAACCCGTTTGTCAGTATGATTCCGTTATTGGTGGTCCTTGGAATCTCTTTCTATTTCCATGATGACCTAAAACAATCTGCTTTGATCATTGCTTTATTGGGTGGAATCATTGCCACTTACATTGTTGGTAGAGCCTATTTCAAATCCTTCTGGAACGCAATTTCCGAAGGTACGATGGGAGCCTTGATCGCAATCGGTAATACTGCTGCTGTAGTAGGTTTTGGTGGAGTTGCCAAGGCGGTTCCTGCATTTGGTGAGGTTGTTTCCGCGATGACGAACATTCCAGGAAGCCCGTTGATCGGTGCTGCCATTGCAGTCAGCGTCATTGCCGGTATGACTGGATCCGCTTCTGGAGGTCAGGTAATCGCGCTTCCTTTGATTGCGCCACACTATATTGATATGGGTGTAAATCCAGAAGCGCTTCACCGTACGGTTGCCATATCTTCCGGAGCTCTGGATTCCCTTCCGCATAACGGATATGTTGTAACAACCGTCCGTGCCATTTGTGGAGAGACCCATCAGGCAGCCTATGGACCTGTTGCTGCTGTTACAGTAATTGTCCCGTTGATTGGTGTGGCCATTGCAATCGCATTGTTCTCACTTGGACTTGGTATTTAAAAAAGTAAGGGAGGGAGCAGAATTGGTAAAGGATAAAGTTGTCCTCATCACAGGAGCAGCACAGGGTATTGGCTATGAAATAGGGAAACAATTCGCTGAGGCTGGCGCAAAAGTGGTGCTGACTGATTTGAATGACGCAAATGTACAGCATGCGAGTGCTTTATTGAATGGACAGGGATTGACTACGATAGGTATTTGCTGTGATGTTACTTCAGAAGCGGCCATCAAAGAAGCGATTGATGAGACTATAACGAAATTCAATCGATTGGACGTACTGATCAACAATGCCGGCCTTCAGTATGTCTCGATGATTGAGGATTTCCCAACAGAAAAGTTTGAGCTATTGACAAAGGTGATGCTCATTGCACCATTTGTAGCCACCAAGCACGTCTTCCCGATCATGAAAGAGCAGAAATTTGGACGTATCATCAATATGGCTTCCATAAACGGCTTGGTTGGCTTTGCGGGTAAGGCTGCCTATAATAGTGCAAAGCATGGGGTAATCGGGTTGACGAAGGTCACTGCTTTAGAGGGAGCGGCGCATGGTATTACGGTGAATGCTCTTTGTCCAGGGTATGTAGATACCCCGTTGGTACGTAATCAGCTGAAAGATCTTGCTGAGACCAGGGGAGTTCCATTGGAGAATGTATTGGAAGAGGTTATCTATCCTCTTGTCCCGCAGAGAAGATTGCTTCAAGTAAAGGAAATTGCAGACTATGCGATGTTTTTATCCAGTGATTCAGCTGGTGGAATTACAGGGCAGGCTGCGGTTATTGACGGAGGATATACCGTGCAATAAAGGAAAACACCAGGTGCTGCATGGCATCTGGCGTTTTTTGTCGAAAATAAATCAAAATAATTTGATTTATTTAGTTGCATATATTTTCCTCTCGGCATATAATCAGAGTAGATAATCAAATAAAATTGATTTAAGGAGAGATTTAGATGAATACCAACCTTTATACATTGGCAAAAATAAACAGCCAAAAAATCAACAGCCTAAGAGAAGAACAATTGCTTCATATGGTGGCAAAAACTTCAAGGGGTGAAAGAAAGACAATAGGAAATGCATTTAAAGCGAGTTTCTTGAAGCTGACAAAAAGCTGGAAGGACCAACAGGAGCCTTGCTGCGTTGTGAATAAATAATGCTATATTAATCAAAAAAAATTGATATTAGAAGGAGTAGATGATTATGTTTTTAATGTTCAAGAAAAAGAAGGATGACTGCTGCAAAGTGGAGATCGTGGAAGTCCAAGAAGAAAAATGCTGCGAGAGCAGCCAAAAGGACTCAGACAACAAAAAAGAGTGCTGCTAACTACTGCGAGAATAATTAGTTAGAAAAACGTTCATAATGATTAATGAAAATACCCCTTGAAGTTTTCCAATAAATTCTTTACAATACAGATTAACAACTAAACTTATACGTTGAAAAGGATTAGTAGTGAACGAAACGAGCACAAGAGAGTTGACGGGTGGTGAGAGTCAACAAACGAGCGTTCATGAACTCACCTTGGAGTAGCAGATGTGAACCCTTCCTATGAAGGCAGTAATATTTAGCCGTATCATCCGCGTTAAGGATTCGAGTGATTATCGCACTAATACTGTGATAATAATCTGGGTGGTACCGCGGTAGGTTATGTATATTCAAACCTCTCGTCCCTTTTATAGGGATGAGGGTTTTTTTGTATTTATTTTTATTTTTTAGGAGGAAATGAAGATGTCGTTTCAACATCAGGATATCGAGAAAAAGTGGCAGCATTATTGGGAAGAAAACAAAACATTTAAAACACATGAGGAAAAAGGAAAAGAAAAGTTTTACGCACTAGATATGTTCCCTTTCCCTTCAGGAGCTGGGTTGCATGTTGGGCATCCGGAAGGCTATACAGCAACAGATATTCTTTCCAGAATGAAAAGAATGCAAGGACACAATGTTTTACACCCTATGGGATGGGATGCGTTTGGATTACCGGCTGAGCAATACGCGTTGGATACTGGGAACGATCCTGCTGAATTCACGGAAAAAAACATCAACACGTTCCGCAGACAAATAAAAGAATTGGGATTCTCATACGATTGGGATAGAGAAGTAAGCACAACAGATCCCGACTACTACAAATGGACACAATGGATTTTCTTAAAGCTTTATGAAAAGGGTTTGGCTTATGTGGATGAGGTTCCGGTTAACTGGTGTCCTGCTTTAGGCACAGTTCTATCGAATGAAGAAGTAATCGATGGAAAAAGTGAGCGCGGTGGCCATCCTGTGGAACGCAGACCGATGAAGCAGTGGATGCTGAAAATCACTGCCTACGCAGACAGACTTATCGATGACTTGGGTGAATTGGATTGGCCGGAAAGCTTGAAAGAAATGCAGCGAAACTGGATTGGCCGTTCAGAAGGTGCCAATGTCCATTTCAACATTGATGGAACAGAAGAATCCTTCACTGTTTTTACAACTAGACCGGATACACTTTTTGGTGCTACTTATGCAGTATTAGCTCCGGAGCATCCATTAGTGAACAAGATTACAACCGAGGATCAACGCGATGCTGTAGAAGCATACATTACAAAAATTCAAAGCAAGAGTGATTTGGAGCGCACCGAGCTTTCCAAAGAAAAAACAGGGGAATTTACAGGGGCATATGCAGTAAACCCTGCCAATGGTGAAAAGCTTCCAATCTGGATCGCGGATTATGTATTGATGAGTTATGGTACAGGTGCCATCATGGCCGTGCCTGCACATGATGAGCGAGACTATGAATTTGCTACAAAATTTGAGATTCCGATTGTGGAAGTTGTAGCAGGTGGGGATGTAACGAAAGAAGCCTACACGGGTGACGGAGAACATGTAAACTCTGATTTCCTGAATGGACTTGGCAAAGAAGAAGCCATTACAAATATGATTCAATGGTTAGAGACAAACGAAAAAGGGGAAAAGAAAGTTTCTTTCCGTCTTCGTGATTGGCTATTCAGTCGCCAACGCTACTGGGGTGAACCTATTCCAATCATTCATTGGGAAGATGGAACGATGTCTGCCATCGAGGAAAACAAATTGCCACTTCTTTTACCTAAGACAAAAAACATCCGTCCATCCGGCACCGGTGAATCTCCACTTGCTGCAATCGAGGATTGGGTAAATGTGATCGATCCTGTTTCAGGCAAAAAAGGTCGTCGCGAAACGAATACGATGCCAAACTGGGCGGGAAGCTGCTGGTATTACCTGCGCTACATCGATCCAAATAACAGCGAACAATTGGCTGATCCTGAAAAACTAAAAGAATGGTTGCCAGTGGACATCTATATCGGTGGAGCGGAGCACGCTGTACTTCACTTGCTATACGCTCGATTCTGGCACAAATTCCTTTACGATATCGGAGTTGTTTCAACTAAAGAGCCATTCCAAAAGCTATTTAACCAAGGGATGATCTTAGGTAGCAATAACGAGAAAATGAGTAAATCAAAAGGGAATGTAGTGAACCCGGATGATATCGTAGAAAGCCATGGTGCAGATACCCTTCGTCTATACGAAATGTTCATGGGACCTTTAGAGGCTTCCATTGCCTGGAGCACAAACGGATTGGACGGCTCCCGCCGATTCCTTGACCGTGTATGGAGATTGTTTGTCGAAGAGAATGGCAAGCTAAGCTCCAAGGTCGTGGAATTGACGGAAGAGGATACGTTGGAGAAAACGTACCATGCAATGGTGAAAAAAGTAACCGAGGACTACGAAGGACTTCGTTTCAACACGGCGATTTCGCAAATGATGGTGTTCATCAATGATGCGTACAAAGCAGATGTGATTCCAAAAGAGTATGTGGAAGGTTTCGTTAAGCTATTGTCCCCTGTTTGTCCGCATATTGCTGAAGAGCTTTGGGAGAAGCTAGGCAATGAAGGAACCATCACATACAAAGCTTGGCCTGTGTTTGATGAAGCGAAGCTAGTGGAAGACGAAGTGGAAATCGTTGTTCAGGTAAACGGTAAGCTGAAAGCAAAACTTTATGTACCAGCAGATGCAACTCGAGAAAAAATGGAAGAAATCGCACTTGCTGATGAAACAGTAAGAGAATCCATCGAAGGAAAAACGGTTCGTAAGGTCATTGCGGTACCGGGGAAACTGGTAAATATCGTAGCGAATTGATATTTTGGACCATTCAAGGCTGCCAGAGATTTGGCAGTCTTGTTTTGATTTTGTTAGAATGAAGGTATCTTTACACACTACATAGAATCGAGGTTTTACGAAATGGAAGACATCAAAACCATTACAACAGATGAACTGAAAAAGAAATTGGATGCAGGAGAAGAACTGCTTCTTGTTGACGTTCGCGAAGACGAAGAAATCGAAACAGGTAAAATAAAGCAAGCGAAGCACATCCGCATGGGGGATATCCCGGCAAGTCTGGATCAGCTTGATAAAGAAAAAGAATACATCGTCATTTGTCGCTCAGGCCGCCGCAGCGAAAATGTCTGCCACTACCTACAGGACCAAGGATATAAGGTTCGAAATATGGAAGGCGGCATGCTGGAGTGGGAAGGCGACGTGGAATAACGTTTATGGATAAGGGGGACCGGCTTTGGCTGGTCTTTTTTTAATTGTGGCGAATTTGGGTGCTGTTTAATGAGGGGATTTAGATTTGTTAGAATGATTTAGAAATCTGTTAGAATGTTGCAAGAAATTGTTAGAAAGATTTGATGATTTGTTAGAATGATCAGAAATCATGTTAGAATCACCTTTAATTAGACCGTTTGTTAATCTCAAATTTACCCGAAAATTATCCGAAGTTCCTGACAAACTGCGATTTAATAATGTAAATGGAAGGAATGATCTGTAAAAGTAAACTAAAACAACATTTTACCTGTCCTTTAATCAATAAAATAAAAAAATCGAAAACCATTTCCAGATTCCTCTTGAAGGAAAACAGATGTGGAGCAACGAAACTTTGGGTTAAACCTAAAAAGAGAGTTGTGATTTTTTGATAAAAAAACACAGGAACATTTCCTATCAGTTACGTGTGCTTAAGGCACTTACAAGAAGAGTTCGTAAAGACCACTGGAGATATCCCGATATAGTAAAGGAGCACGGTATTAAACAGGCTGGCTACAAGGGAGAGCAATCGCTGGATTATTATTTCAACTTGCTACCTAAATCAGATCTTCCATTTTCTATCTTCCAAGATCTCAGACTGCCCCATTCTAAAGAATCTTTTTTTCAGATGGACTATACTATCCTCCATCCCAACTTCACACTTATTCTGGAGGTGAAAAACTATAAAGGTACTCTTACCTTTGATCCAAAGTTTCAACAGGTAATACAAGAGGTTGAAAATAACCCAATACTCTCACTTCCTGATCCCATCTTGCAAGTGAAAATGCAGGAAATGAAACTAATACAATGGATGAAGTCAAAAAATCTACCTATATTGCCTATAGAACGGTTAGTGGTAATGGCAAATCCCAAAGCTGTTATAAAGGTCCATTCCCATCATAGTTTAGTTGAGAGACAAGTAATTAAAGCTGCTGCACTCCATGATAGAGTACAAAACTACCTGAAAAAATACCCCACTCAAATCTTAAATAAGAAAGATTTTAAGAGAATATCCTCACTTTTTATCAAAGAAAATACCCCATCTGAAATTAGCCCAGTAATTCAATTCGGAATTATTCCAAGCGATATTGTGCCAGGAGTATTTTGTCAAAGATGCATAATTACAACCCCTATGACATGGCACCATGGAAAATGGCTGTGTAAGCATTGCTCTTTTGTGTCATTAAATGCCCATCTACCTGCATTGGAGGATTATGCATTGCTCATAAGTCCGACAATCAATAATAAAGAGCTTAGAAGATACCTTCTACTAGATCAACCTCATACTGCAAGAAGAATTATTCAGAGTACAGGGGCGGAATATTTAAACACTACTCAAGGAACATTCTATACCATAAAATTCTAATTATGCGAAACTAACGAACTCCCAAAGCCGTATATAAAGAAGGGGGGATAAGCTTGGAATTCATCCACAATCATTTATTTTACTTATTCTTAATCTTCATAGGCTTGCTTCTTATTTATGAAAGTATTACAAAGTACAGATCAAAAGGTGTTTCTTCCAGTTCGAACAGTGATCGATACCGTCGTATCATTTATGGTACCATGCTATCAATTGTATTGCTGACTGCTTTTTATCAAATGAATCTGCAAAAGGAGTTTTTTGTTGCTATTGCAGGGCCAATGCTAATTGGCCTGTTGACAATGCTGAAAGAGAGAAAGAACACGGAAATGCATGTATTGAGCTATGAGCCATACAAGTTTTTCGGGATTTTGGAACACCACCTGAACAGTTATGGCTACGAGTATTTTAAAGAAGTTAAGGGAAACGATGATTATCTAAGCAGCAATTATATTACATACTATTATCTTGATGATAGCGAAGAGGAAATCAAAATCAATTGGAAGGACCATGATAGAAGTGATATACAGGTGTCATTTCTGAAATTCGGGGATATGGCCATTATCAGTGAGCTAATGGAGGAACTGAAAGAACAACGACCACCGATTACTTATTTTAAATTCAACAAGTACTCTCTCGGTTTTGCGGCTGTTTTCATCTATTTGGGCATGATGAAAGTTTTCGGATACTAGAAGGCGCCTTGTGGTGTCTTTTTATTTTTGGCTTTGTCAGTGTTTAACAAGCCTATTTATTCGTTCGAATATAGTGCAAATCAAATCACTATCACAAATGGTATAAATCCTACACTTTTCTCCTATACATAGTAATAAAAGGAGGTGTACAGGCTTGATTCAGATCAAAATGTTTGATGAAGAGCATGAGCGGGACTTGGAGGATTCGGTTAATGATTTTTTGCGAGGGCTTGCAGACAGGGATTTGGTAGATATCAAGTATCAGGTGGGATGTTTATTGGAGGAAGAGGAGCAAATCTATTGCTTTTCGGCAATGGTAATATTTAGAGCCTGAAAAAATCTGAAAAAGATGTTTATCAGGCTCGTATATGTGGGTACTGATAAGTAACTTATTAAAAACAAGAAACAATTATTAAAAAGCTGTAACAATTATTTGTGACAATCGTCTAATTAAATAACATAACTCGAAAGGATGGATGGAACATGAACCACCACACTCAAAACGAAACGGTAATGACAGAGGACAAATCATTTATGAATGAATTCGCGATGTATGGCATAGGACTTGGACTAGTATTCTCGTTTGTATTAATGGTAACTGCGTAGGCTTGCCGCCTTTTTCCCGGCATTCAAGCCTGCCAGCCTTCCCGTAACAAGAGCTGATGTAATATTGTAACCACCAGTATATCCATGGATATCAAGTACTTCCCCACAAAAATATAATCCTTCTTTCTGTTTGGAAGCCATCTCTTTGGGATGAATTTCTTTTACAGAAACACCGCCACCGGTCACGAATGCCTTCTCAATGGATAAGGTGCCGGATACTTCAAAGCGGAATTGCTTGCACATTTTCGCAAGGTCCCTTATTTTCTCATGTGCTAAAGTTGCACCAATTTCCTGCTCGTCAATCTCACATTGCTCCAATAAAAATAATAAGTACCGCTCCGGCACAATTCCTTTAAGAACATTCTTAATGGCTTTTTTTGGTTCTTCCTTTAACAGTTTGTGCAGTTCCTGGAAAACCTGCTCCTCATTGATGCTTGGAAGAACATCCAGGTTCATCGTCACAGTTTGAACATTAAACTTTTTCATCGTTTTCACGACATATTGGCTGCAGCGCAATACAGCTGGGCCTGACACACCGAAATGAGTGAATATCATATCCATTTGATGAGTTTTGACCACTTTGCCTTTCGGATTCAGAACACTTAGAGCAACATCGCGCAAGGATAGCCCCTGCAATCTTTTTTCACGGATAAAAGGCTCCGTAGAAGTCAATGGCACTTCCGTAGGGAAAAGATCTGTCACTGTGTGTCCCGCTTTTATTGCCCAAGGATATCCGTCACCGGTAGAACCAGTATGCGGGACCGATTTTCCTCCAACCGCAATGACAACGCATGTGGACTCAATGAATTCCCCATTTTTTAAGAGGACCCCTTTGGTTCGTTCTTCGGCATATTCCACCGTTTCTACTGCAGTATTCGTGCGGATCTCCACTTTAAGCTGTTTCATTTTATCCAAAAGGGCATCCACGACACTCTGCGCCTTGTCGGTCACAGGGAACATGCGGCCATGGTCCTCCTCTTTCAATTGAATACCAAGTCCCTCAAAGAACTTGATGATATCTTCATTACTAAACTCTGAAAACGCACTGTATAGGAATCTTCCGTTACCGGGGATGTGTTTGATGATCTCATCAACAGGAAGCCTATTTGTCACATTACAACGGCCTCCGCCAGAGATCGCCAGCTTTCTGCCAAGCTTATTTCCTTTATCCAACAGGAGAACACGTGCTTTCTGTTCCGCTGCAGCGATCGAGGCCATCAGGCCGGACGGACCGCCGCCAATTATAATACAATCATATTTCATCTTTTCACCAACCAACTAAATTTAGAAAACCTATCTGTTATTATATACTGTAAACGGAAGTTGGACAAAATAGACATCTTTCCGTATGATTTTGAGAGATAAAATTAACGAAAAAGGGGTATACAATGAATTATTCACCTAATATATCGGAAGCGCATCTCCCCGTAGATGGTGGTTGGACCGAAGAAAATGGAATTCCGGTTCTGCTCTTATCCACACCGTCATTGGGTGATCTCATTCCAATCAGCATAGATAAATATTCTTATGCATGGCTCTATGAAAAAGAGATGGATGCATACATATTTTGTATACAAATAAATAATAGGGATGAATTCGGGGTACTGTTTTCCCGGGAGGAAGCGGGGCAGCTATTACTGGATGCGGATGCGTATGGGGTGTTTACGGTGGTCCTATGCAAGGAAGCTTTTGATCAACTGGAGGACGATACGCCATTTCTTAACTTTCCAAAAATTTCGCTCACAAGAAGTGTCCAGGCTGGCTGGTAAATTTCATACACTCTTTCATCCTTTATGGTAAAATATTAAGGTTAGACAAAACGTTACAAATAGTAGGTAGGGATTTTATGTCAACATCAAATATATTAAGAGGTACGTTTATTCTTACTCTGGGAACGATGCTTTCGAGAGTGTTGGGGCTCGTCTATATTTTTCCGTTCTATACTTTGGTAGGAAACGATGGGGGAGAATTATATACGTATGCCTATGTTCTTTACTCTGTTGTTTTGAGTGTGGCAACGATGGGGGTGCCATTGGCGGTATCGAAGTTCGTTGCTAAATATAATGCTTTAGATGAGTATGCAGTAGGGAGAAAACTGTTTCGGTCCGGTATTATTTTAATGGGTATAACCGGTATTGTTTCTTTTCTTGTTCTCTATCTTCTGGCACCGGTATTTTCACCAATGATCATTGAGGATGATAGCATTCACTCGTATGATGATGTCACTTTGGTAATCCGAATGGTGAGTTTTGCGTTGCTATTAGTCCCAATCATGAGCCTAATACGAGGTTTTTTCCAGGGACATGAATCGATGGGACCTACAGCTATCTCTCAGGTTGTGGAACAGGTAGCCCGGATTATATTCTTGCTCGGCAGTGTATATGTAGTAATTAAAGTAACGGAAGGAAGTTTGCCGACTGCGATAGGATATGCTACGTTTGCTGCTTTTATTGGAGCTTTGGCTGGACTTGGAATACTGATTTGGTATTGGTTCAGTAGGAAAAAACATTTGGACATTCTATTGGAAAAAGATAAAGGGACAGTAGAGGTTTCCTATAAAGAAATGTATAAAGAGCTTCTCTTGTACGCTGCTCCATTTGTCTTTGTGGGGTTAGCGATGCCACTATACCAATTGGTAGATACTTTCAGCTTTAATAAGGCGATGGCATTCGCTGGGTTTGATGGGAAATTCTCAGGTAATGCATTTACCATCATCAATACATACGGACAAAAGCTTGTCATGATTCCAATCACGCTTGCTACCGCTTTTGCCCTGTCATTATTGCCTGCTATTACCAGGTCGTTTATTAGTAATGACAAGGATGTTTTGCAACGCCAGATGAGCAAAACATTTCAAATATTGCTATATTTGACGTTGCCAGCTTGTATCGGTCTTTCCATACTCGGTGGACCAGCGTACGCAGCTTTTTACTCCTATGATGAACTTGGTGGTTATTTGTTGGCCTGGTACGCGCCAACTGCCATTCCTCTAGCGATTTTCACAGTAACGGCATCCGTGCTGCAAGGAATCAACCGCCAGAAGTATACGGTCTATGGATTGGCGCTTGGTATCGGATTGAAGCTTGTGCTCAACTTCCCGCTTATTTTCCTGATGGGAGCGGAAGGATCGATTGTTGCAACCGGAATCGGGTATACTGCCAGTGTAGTAGTGAATCTATGGGCAATTAAAAAATACACAGGATTCAATTATTCCATCGTTTTCAGAAGAACGATGCTGATGACCATTTTCAATATTGCAATGATAGTAGGAGTGCTTATCGTACTTCAATTCTTGGAAGGCTTCATCCCATATAGCGACGGACGCCTGCAGGCAATTATCGTGATTTTCATCAGTGCTGCTGTCGGAGCGGGAATCTACTTCTTCCTAAGCTACCGAAGCAATCTGTTAATGTATTTGTTCGGAAACCGATTTCCGTTTTTAAATAGAAAAACAGGTGAAAGAGGTCTTTAAAGAGGCCTTTAACTATCAAAGGAGTTAACTATGAGATTAGATAAACTATTGGCAAATAGCGGCTATGGAACACGTAAAGAAGTGAAGAAGCTGTTGAAGACAGGCGTTGTAAAAGTGGATGGCAAGGTTGTAAAGGATGCAAAGGTTCATGTGGAGCCTGAGGAACAAGAAGTGATGGTATTGGATGATGTTGTGGAATACCGCGAGTTCATCTACTTGATGATGCATAAACCGCCTGGCTTCTTGTCGGCAACCGAGGATCACAGACAGGAAACGGTTGTGGATATTTTACAAGAAGAGGATAAGATCTTTGAGCCTTTTCCTGTAGGGCGCCTCGATAAGGATACAGAAGGCTTTCTGCTCCTGACCAATGATGGACAGCTTGCGCATCAGTTGCTTTCTCCGAAAAAGCATGTGCCTAAGACCTATTATGCAAAGATTGACGGAGAAGTAACGGAAGAGGACACTGCTGCATTCCGAGAAGGTGTGACATTGGATGATGGCTATGAAACCTTGCCTGCCGAGCTGAAGATACTTGCTGCCGGTCCACAATCCGAAATAGAAATCACCATTGTTGAAGGGAAGTTCCATCAGGTGAAAAGGATGTTCGAGGCAGTCGGAAAAACGGTTACCTATCTGAAAAGGCTCAGCATGGGACCGCTGGAACTCGATCCGGATCTTGAACTCGGTGAATACAGAGAACTGACGGACGAAGAACTGGAACTCTTAAAAGAAAGATAATATTTCAGAACACTCCTGGTAATTAGGAGTGTTTT
>JBNJJQ010000017.1:0-73386 GCA_051750385.1 Bacillota bacterium
CACCACGGCTCTGCTTTTTTGTGTTACAACCCTGCCGAAAGCAATACGCTTCCCACCGGCAACTGATTGCCCTTCTCAGGCTCCAGGGTAATCGCAATTGTATCCCAGTCCTGATTTTCAGCTTAATCCACTTTATAGAAGACGTAGCCTTTGCCGTTCTCATCCACTGTGAAGTCACCTGCTGGTATCGGCGCGCCGTCCTTCAAAAGCCATACCTGGTACACTTCCGTTCTCCTTCTTTATATGATTGCTTCCATTATAACCTTTAGTGTCTTTAATAAAGAAGAAATGAGGTTCTATTCTTCTAACGTTTCAAAAGGGATTTTGGATGCATTTTTCTTCCCAGATATTGATGACTTGACTCTATTCCCATCCTAGCGTAACTTTATAAATATTGTAGTTTTTTTGCACCGGAGGAATGAAGATGCAAGTGAAAAAAGTGTTGAACAACAACGTCCTCATTGCGACCCACCCGGAGTACGGCGAAGTGATCCTTACCGGAAAGGGAATCGGGTTCGGAAAGAAGGCGGGAGAGAATATAACAGTCGATCGTGCAGAGAAGTTTTTTGTGCTCAAAAGTGAGGACGAGCAGAACCAATATAAGCAGCTTCTTGATTATATAGATGAATCGTTTATCGGCCTCATGAATGAATGCATGGAAATGGTCGAGGCGAGGTTTCAGGTGAAACTGAATGAGCATATCCATGTCGGCCTGACGGATCACTTGTATTTTGCTGTAAAAAGAATTCAGCAGGGTCTCGACATCAAGAATCCCTTTTTAAAAGAAACGGAGCTTGCCTATCCGAGGGAATATGCGGCGGCGATGGAGATTGTCGACTGGTTGAAGGTCAAGCTTGACATAGCGATTCCGGAGGGGGAGATTGGCTTTATCACCCTGCACATCCATAGTGCCCTGACGGACCGGGACCTGTCAGAAATCAACCGCCACACCCAACTGATCAACGATATGGTGACGGTAATTGAGGATTCTTTGAAAATTAAGATTGATAGAACAGATATTAACTATTTGCGCCTCGTACGCCATTTCTATGCGTCGATTGAGCGGGTACAGACGGACCAGTTCCGTCCTGATCAGCAGGAAATCCTTGCAAAAGTGTTGCGGGAGGAATATCCGGTATGCTACAATCTAGCATGGAAATTGATTAAAATAATGCAGCAGAGATTGCAGAAGTCTGTGCCGGATGCAGAGGCAGTCTATTTGACTCTTCATTTGCAAAGGCTTTCTAAACAATAGAATAAGACCTATATACAACGTTTTTTCACGTGTTACTGGTGATGCAGGCATGAGAGGAAGAAAAGCTGTACAGAAAGTGGTAGACCAGACGTCTACTCGGCTTTCTCGTACATTTTCTTGAATCTCATGCCTTTTTTGTTGTTTAGAACATTTCTGTCATGCATGAAGATACTTAGGAGGAAAAAAGCTATGTTTAAGAAATCATTCGGTTTGCTGCAGCGAATCGGTCGTGCATTGATGCTTCCGGTGGCACTGCTGCCAGCTGCGGGGATTCTGCTTGCATTCGGTAATGCGATGCAAAACCCGAATCTTGTCAGCCGTCTTTCTTTTTTAGAGGCGGATGGTATCATTTTACTTGCAGAAATTATGGAACAGGCAGGAAGCATCGTCTTCTCGAACCTGCCATTGTTATTTGCCATCGGGGTTGCCATCGGTCTCGCCAATGGTGACGGCGTAGCCGGACTTGCTGCAATGATCGGGTATCTGATCATGAACGTGACGATGAGTGTTATCAGTGGCGTAACAGCAGACCAGGTTGGAAGCGACCCGGCACTTGCCAATGTACTTGGTATTCCCACCCTGCAGACCGGGGTATTCGGCGGTATTATAGCCGGGGTGCTCGGAGCGTATATGTACAATAAGTTCTACAATATTGAATTGCCATCTTATTTGGGATTCTTCGCTGGTAAGCGTTTTGTTCCTATCATTACAGCGGCATCCGCATTATTATTGGGTGTGGTGATGAACTTCATCTGGCCTTTTGCACAAGAAGGGCTTAATACGTTCTCTTACTTTATGACAGAATCAAACCGTACGTTGGCAGCCTTTATCTTTGGGGTGATTGAACGTTCCTTGATTCCATTTGGCTTGCACCATATTTTCTACTCGCCGTTCTGGTTTGAGTTTGGTTCCTACACGAATGCGGCCGGTGAAATTGTCCGCGGCGATCAGCGCATTTTCATGGAACAAGTAAAAGACGGAGCGACGCTGACAGCTGGTACGTTCATGACTGGTAAATTCCCGTTCATGATGTTCGGTTTGCCGGCAGCAGCTCTAGCAATCTATCACTGCGCACGTCCTGAGCAAAAGAAATATGTTGCAGGAATCATGGGTTCCGCAGCCTTAACATCATTTTTGACTGGTATCACAGAACCGCTTGAATTCAGTTTCCTGTTTGTTGCACCAGTACTATTCGGGATCCACGCAGTATTTGCGGGACTTTCCTTCATGGTGATGCACCTATTGGATGTGAAAATCGGGATGACCTTCTCCGGGGGTGTCATCGACTATATCCTATTCGGTGTTCTGCCTAACCAAACTGCTTGGTGGCTAGTGATACCAGTAGGACTTGCGTTCTCTGCTATCTACTATTTCGGATTCCGCTTTGCAATCAAGAAGTTCAACCTTATGACTCCTGGTCGTGAGGAAAAAGTGGAAGAGTCGGATGCGAATGCAGCAGGCGGTTCCTTGGATCTTCCATACGGCGTATTGAAAGCACTTGGTGGAAAAGAGAACCTGGCAAATCTGGATGCGTGTATCACGCGTCTTCGCGTAAGTGTGAGAGACGTCGGTCAAGTAGATAAAGAGCAGTTGAAAAAGCTTGGCGCTGCTGGCGTCATGCAGATCGATAAAAACATCCAGGCTATCTTCGGACCTCGTTCTGAAATCATTAAAGGGCAAATCCAGGATATTCTTAGTGGAAAAACTCCTGTGAAGGAAGAAGTGGCAGCTACTAATGAGCCGGTTCCAGTAGCTTCAACAGGAGAAGAAATCGTGATGCCGATGAGCGGAAAACTTCTGCCAATCTCGGAAGTGCCTGACAAAGTCTTCTCTCAAAAAATGATGGGTGACGGTTTTGCGATTGAGCCGACAGAAGGAACAGTCGTATCTCCGGTTGCTGGAACGATCGTTAACCTGTTCCCGACCAAGCATGCTATCGGAATCGAAACTGCTGACGGCAGAGAGGTTCTTGTACACGTTGGAATCGACACCGTCAACCTGAAAGGTCGCGGCTTTGAAAGCTTGATCGAACAAGGCGACAAAGTGGAGCAAGGACAACCATTATTGAAGGTTGACTTAAGCATTATTAAAAGCGAAGCAACTTCCGCCATCACACCAATCATCTTTACCAATCTAGCTGCTGGAGAAGCGGTTGAGATCAAAGAAGGTAAAGTGAGTTTTGGGGAGAAGGGCAGAGTTGAGGTAGTGAAGAAATAATAATTGTAGGGGCCTGACCCTCATCGCTTTAAAGCGATGAGGGTCAGGCCCCTTTTCTACATCTAAAGTCTTACAAAAACTCAATCTATTCATGGAAGTATCTTCTTTGCAAAACCCGTATTCTTTACTTAAAGAGATTAGTTTAGGAAGGCGGGATTTATAATGACAAATTTTATATGTGAAACATGTGGCGTCCAATATGCAGGAATGTTACATCAACCGGAGTCTTGTGAGATATGTACGGAAGAGAGGCAGTATGTCAGCCCTGACGGACAGTCATGGACAACTTTGGAGGAAATGAAAGTAAAGGGATATCAAAATGTGCTTCAGGTTGAAGAGAATGGCTTATACAGTATAAAAACCTCATCCGAATTTGCCATTGGGCAAACAGCATACCTGGTGCAACTAGATGGTTTTAACGTGCTTTGGGATTGCATCACCTTTTTAGATGAAGCAACAGTTAGAGAGGTTGAAGCACTTGGAGGACTTGATGCCATTGCACTTTCGTATCCCCATTATTATTCGACCCAAGTAGAGTGGGCGGAAACTTTCGATGTGCCCATTTATATTCACGAGGACGATAGGGAGTGGGTGATGCGACAGAGTGAACGAATTGTTTTCTGGTCAGGAGAGTCGCTGGAATTAGCCCCTGGCATTACGTTGTATCGTTTAGGTGGACACTTCAAGGGTGGAGCGGTGCTTGAGTGGAGGACTGGAAATGGTGAGAAAGGGATCTTGCTTACTGGCGATGTCATTCAAGTGGTTGCAGATCGCAAATGGGTCAGCTTCATGTACAGCTACCCGAATCTGATACCACTGCCCGCAGCAATAGTGGAAAAGATAGCAGCCAAAACGAAAGAATTGAAGTTTGATAGATTATACAATGCCTTCCATCGTGTGGTGAGAGAGGATGCCTATGGAGCGGTACAGCGGTCAGCGAAAAGATATGTCGATGCCTTGTGCGGAAAATTGATATAGAAAAGAAGTCCTGCCCCTACCGCCTTGAAGCGGTAGGGGCAGGACGCTGTCAAAGTATTTTCGTACCATTAAAAGTTAATGGAACAAGCATTTCCAGAATTTCTTTTTCGGTTTTTTCTTTTTGCATTTTTTCTCGCACTTCTTATCGCACTTCTTATCGCACTTCTTATCGCACTTCTTATCGCACTTCTTATCGCACTTCTTATCGCACTTCTTATCGCACTTCTTATCGCACTTCTTATCGCATTTCTTATCGCACTTCTTATCGCATTTCTTATCGCATTTTTTTATGCATTCCAATATGTTTTCTGCGACGAGTTTCTTCTCACCCAATACTCTCCAAGCTTTAATCATGCTGCCACTCCTTTCACCTCAGCTACTAACAAGCTATTCACTTGGACGAAGATATGTTTGTACATATTCCTTTAGAAAACATCTATTTTTTGTTATCGAGTGCGCCTACAAAAATAATCATATATTCCTATTTTTTTGGGATAATCATTAATTTTTGAAATTAATTCGGTTCTATTTGATTATTTTGTAAATAGTAATCTTATCTATAATTAGAAGTGTATGACTATTACACATTCTAAGGAGCTGTTTTACCTTGAAAAAGACTTTTCAGAAGCTTGGGAAAAATGTTTTGGCTGGGACGATGGCTTTATCGGTACTGGCTATACCTGCAATAGGAAGTGCAGTAGATGCTGCACCAAAAGGACATAAGGACAAGCAGGGGAAGCATGATGTGGAACTGAGAATTTTGGGAACAACGGATATTCACACGCATCTGGTCAACTATGACTATTATAAGGATTCGGAAACGAATGAGTTCGGTCTGGCCAAAACGGCAACTTTAATCAAAGAGGCAAGAGCAGAAGCGAAAAATACATTACTGTTTGATAACGGGGACCTGATCCAGGGAAACCCGCTAGGTGATTACAAAGCGAAAGTGGATGTGCTGGAGGACGGGGAGATGCACCCGGTCTTTCAGGCGATGGAACTGTTGGATTATGATGCGGCGACATTAGGAAACCATGAATTCAACTATGGGATGGACTATTTGGATGAGGTGCTGGATGATGCTCCGTTTCCATATGTAAGTGCCAATGTGTTCAAGGATGATGGGGATAACAATCCGAAAAACGATAAGACATACATTAAGCCATATCAAATCATTAAGAAGAAGGTTATTGATGAAAGAGGGACGAAGAAGGTGCTTCGCGTAGGGGTTATTGGGGCAGTGACTCCGCAGATTACACAATGGGACAAGGCACACCTAGAAGGTAAAATCATTACGAAAGATATCGTGAAGTCTGTGGAGGCAAACATTCCAAAGATGAAAAAGGATGGAGCGGACCTTATCATCGTTCTTGCCCATTCTGGAGTTGGTGATGCGGAGTATGCGGAGATGGAAGAGAATGCGACATATGATCTAACAAAGGTGGAAGGTGTGGATGCAATCATCACTGGACACAATCATCTCACTTTCCCGGGTGGATTCAAGGACCTCCCTGGTGTTGATACCGAAAAAGGTACTATCAATGGCGTGCCTGTTGTGATGCCTGGCAACTGGGGCAACCAGCTGGGAGTAATGGATTTGACGATCTCCAAGGTAAAAGGTGATTGGGTGGTAAAAGACTCGCAATCCATTCTGAAACCTATTATGGACAAGGATAAAAATAGCCTGGCTGATCCTGATACCGCAGTTCTTGCTGCGGTAAAAGAAGCCCATGAAGGCACAGTCAACTATGTGCGACAGGCGGTAGGAACAACTACAGCTGATATCCACAGCTACTTCGCGCTTGTTCAGGATGATCCATCGATTCAGATTGTAACAAATGCCCAAAAGTGGTACATCGAAAAACAATTGCAGGGAACAGCAGATGAAAACATACCGGTCCTTTCTGCTGGTGCACCTTTTAAAGCGGGCGGAAGAAACGGTGCTAGCTATTACACGTATATACCTGAAGGGGAAATCGCAATCAAGAACGTGTCTGACTTGTACTTGTATCCGAACACTGTTGCTACGGTAAAGGTGACAGGTGCAGACGTGAAGGAGTGGCTGGAAATGTCTGCTGGGCAGTTCAAGCAGATTGATCCAAACGCTTCTGGAGGACAAGGGCTGATCAACACAGATTTCCCGACTTACAACTATGACGTCATTGATGGTGTAACGTATGAAATCGACGTAACGGAGCCTGCGAAATATGACAAGGATGGAAAAGTCATCAACGCAGATGCCAACCGTATCAAGAACCTGCAGTACAAGGGTGCTCCGATTGATATCGCTCAGGAGTTCATCGTCGTAACGAACAACTATCGTGCAAGCGGTCAATTTCCGGGTGTAAGAAACAACACGGGTGTGGAGCTGTATCCGGATGAGAACCGTCAGGCGATCATCGACTACATCCGTGAGCTTGGAACCATCGATCCATCTGCAGACGGCAACTGGACATTCGCATCAGTTGGCGGAGCTGTGGATGTGTCATTTGATTCTTCTATGGATGCTGTAGATTCACTTCCGGACAGCAACGTCATCCGCTACGATGGCGAAGCGGAGAACGGCTTTGGCAGATATGTGCTGGAGCTTCCTGTGGAATAAACTAATGAAAATGAAACAATGAAGGGGCCTGACCCTCAGCGCTTTAAAGCGCTGAAGGTCAGGCCCCTTTTTGGTTTATTAAGAGGACTTTTCCTCTTAATAAGGAATATTTAGTATAACGAAAGAAAAAGGAGAGTGCTGAATATGAATCTGGTCGTTCTGGGTGCGCATTGCGGTGACGCCGAAATTCAGGCGGGTGCGATTGCGCACAAGTATGCAAAGGTTGGTCATAGGGTGACATTTGTCCATTTGACTGCAGGGGAAAAGGGGAATCCTTCAGGAATTTCAATCGAAAAATACAGGGAGCAGAAAATCAGAGAGTCGGAGAAGGCGGCTGCTGTTCTTGGAGTGGATACGATCACACTGGATTACAGGGATGCCGAGCTTACCTTTAATGATGAGATTGTGACACGGGTTGCGACGCTGATCCGTGAGCTGAAGCCGAAAACGGTGATTACCCACTGGGAGAACAGCATTCATCCCGACCACGCCCTGTGTGCGCAAATCGTGCAAGCGGCACAGATGAGGGCGGGGCTTCCGGGTTTCGACCTCGACGGATTGCCTGCCCACTTTTACAACTATTTTCACAGTGAGAACTGGGAGGACATGAAGGGATATGTGCCGGACATTTTTGTGGATGTTTCGGAGGAGTTTGATACTTATCTAGAAGCGCTGTCCCAGTATTGGTTTGTGATGAATTCCAAGTCGTTCCGCTACTATGATTACTACCAGGCACTCGGTACGGTGCGTGGCTGTGTGAACCGGACAAAGTATGCGCAGACACTGAAATATCCTACAGGATTAAACGTTAGAAAAGGCCCGGCCATTCCGGGGTTCGATCTATGAGGAGGCGTATATGAATATGACTACTTATCGGTATTATCAGTCGGGGGATGAAAAGCAGATTGTGGAGCTTTGGAATGCAAGTATTGGAAAGGATCCGATTACCTCTAAACGTTTTCGCAATCTGGTGCTGCTGGATGCAAACTTTGATCCGCGCGGCCTTCGTTTGGCTTTTGAAGGAGAACGGCTTGTCGGCTGTATGTATGCGGTAAGAAGATTGCTGCCGATGTATGGGACAGACCTTGAATCTGATAATGGCTGGATCCCGTTCTTTTTTGTCGATTCTGATGTGCGGCGAAATGGTGTTGGGAAGAGACTGATGGAGGATGCGGTCGCCTTTCTGAAAAATGAAGGACGCTCCAATATTTTCTTTTCTTCCTATGCTCCAAATTACATTTTACCTGGAATCGATGAGGAGGCATATCCGGAAGCATTTGCTTTCCTGCAGAGTCAAGGATTTTCTATGCTCTATTCACCGGTTGCCATGGATAAAACCCTGCTGGGCTTCGAGATTTCCGACTCTATAAGAGCATTGAAGCGAATAAGGGAAGAAGAGGGATATACTTTTACAAAGGCGGAGGACAAGGACCTCTATGAAGTGATTCATTTCGCCAATGAAAAGTTCAATCCGGATTGGGGACGGGCCATCCGCGAGGGGATTCTGCAAGGCCTGCCACTGGAAAGAATTCTCGTAGCTCGCGATAAAGGGCAGGTAGTCGGCTTCTGTATGTATGGCGGGTATGAAGGAGTGCCAGACCGATTTGGTCCGTTTGGCGTCGACCCGGACCAGCAGGGGCAGGGGCTTGGGAAGATCCTTTTAGCCGACTGCCTCCAAAGCATGCGAGCAGAAAGTCTTCACACAGCCTGGTTCCTTTGGACGGGCGAGCAGACGACTGCAGGGCACCTATATAAGAAAAATGGGTTTGAGATTTCGAGGAAGTTTCATGTGATGAAGAAGATAATCGAAGCCTGATTTCCCAAAGTGATGTCATGCACCTTTCGTTCAGGAATAAGATAAATAAAAACGAGAAAAGAGGGTTGATTATGGAAAAAAAACCGATCATTGGAATTACGTCTCATGTAGAGTTGGATTATCGGCACAGCCTATCGAATGATTATGTTCAATCCGTCATCCAGGCTGGGGGGATACCGGTTATTTTGCCAATAGGGATGGATTCTGATGTTGCGCAGCTGGTGGATAAGATTGATGGGCTAGTATTGGCAGGGGGAGGGGATATTGATCCCATGTTATTCGGTGAAGAGCCACATCCTAATTTAGGGTCGATTTCACCTGGAAGAGATAGCTTTGAGCTGGCGATTATTGAAAAAATGCTCGCTGCCAATAAACCGATCCTTGCTATTTGCCGCGGTATTCAAATCCTGAACATTGCTATTGGAGGAGACATGTATCAGGATATTTATAGTCAAAAGGCTGAACCTTTGCTGCAACACTCCCAAAAAGCGACACGAACCCATCTGTCTCACTATGTAATTGCCTCTGAAAATAGCTTACTAGCGGAAATTGCTGGGCAATCTAAATTTAAAGTTAATTCCTATCATCACCAGGCAGTTCGAAATGTTCCTAAACCTTTTATGGTATCAGCTCGCTCATCAGATGGAATCATCGAGGCCATTGAAAGTGTGGAGCATTCATTTGTGTTAGGTGTCCAGTGGCATCCGGAACCATTAGCGGTCCATGGTGACAGTATTGCAAAAAACATTTTCAATAGATTTGTCCAAAGCTGTTAAAACAAAAAGGGGGAAAATAACATGAAAATAATCGATTTGCATTGTGATGCATTATTAAAGTTGTGGGAATCAAACGGCAGGTTAAACTACTCAAATGCTGAGGAATTGGATACAAATGTAGAGCGCTTGAAAAAAGGTGAAGTATGGGTTCAATGCTATGCAGTATTTGTCTATCCTGAAATGAAAGCAGAACAGAAATTCCAGGCCGCACTAGATCAAATAGATTATTTCTATAAGGAAGTACTTTCGAAAAATCCAGAAATGAAACATATAAAACAATGGGAAGATATATCAGGGTTAAAAGAAGGGGAAATCGGAGCCGTCCTGACTCTTGAGGGAGTTGACGCGATCGGAAACGATTTACATAAACTCAGTATTCTCTATCAATTGGGGGTTCGCTCGGTGGGCCTGACATGGAATAATGCCAATTTGGCTGCTGATGGTGCAGGCGAACCGCGTGGTGCAGGCTTAACCATGTTCGGTAAAGAAATTGTCAGGATCAATAATGAGAACCGGGTCCTTACGGATGTATCCCATTTGAGCGAAAAAGCCTTCTGGGATGTGATGGATCTTGCACAATACCCAATCGCCAGCCATTCCAATGCGAGAGCGATCTGTGATCACCCAAGAAACCTATATGACGACCAAGCAATAGCAATGTTCACAAAAGGTGGAATGGTACACGTTGTATATTGTCCACCTTTTGTGAAAAAAGATGGGAATGCAAATCTATCTGATTTAATCAATCATATTGACCATCTTTGCAGCCTAGGTGGAAGTAGACAGATAGGACTGGGCTCTGATTTTGATGGAATTAATACGTTTGTGAAAGACCTTGAAGACGCATCCAAGTATCAAAATCTAATAAATGCCCTATTGATGCATTACTCCGAAGAGATGGTAAAAGGATTTGCCTACCAAAACTTCCTGGACTATTGCTCAACGTTTTCAACTGTTCACAATCAAAATTGACAAAAATAGACTTACGATACAGTATCCAATGCCAAAACTAATCAATAATCTTGAAGGAAAGGACGATTTTCGGAACCTGAAATTACTCCGATCTTTCTTTCCTTCAATCTCTGAAATGATCTGTTCTTTTTTACTGATGGAGGCAAAGAATACCTTGCAGCTGTGAATGAAAGAGGAGAAAAAGCCTCCTGCCACCACATACATCAAGCAACCTGTGACTAGTAGTACCAATCCAAATATGAAAAGAAAGTCGACCCAATTCAATAGATAATATGATTGGTGAAAAAGAGAGAGTGCGAAATAAGATAGTGGTAATGAAAGCAGCCAAGACAATATTTTTTTAAATCCCATTTTATAGCTCCTTAGGTCTAGGTATAAAATCCTAATATTTATATTATTTAGAAAATTAAGATATTTAGTTGTCCGAAATACCAGAATAAAGTAAACTACTAGATATAGAATAGTATATTCTACAAATTATATAAAGGGGGAAGAAGATGAAACAGAGAGGCCTTTTACCGATTATCCTTTTCGTATTGATGCTTTCTACTATTCTCGCAGGCTGTAATTTCGGCTCTTCAAATGAAGCGGGAACGGAAAATGAGAAAGATGGAGAAAATGCAAGTGCCAGTGAACAGGTGCTGAATATCAGTGCCACTGCTGATATCCCGACCCTTGATTCAACCCAGGCCCATGATGCAATTGCGTTTGATGTATTGAATAATAACAACGAAGGTTTATATCGACAAGATGAAAACCACCAACCAATCCTTGCAATTGCCGAAAAGCATGACGTAAGTGACGACGGAATTGTACATACTTTTACACTGCGTGATGCAACTTGGAGTAATGGGGAGCCTGTCACGGCACAGGATTTCGAATTTGCATGGAAAAGAGTATTCGAAACAGCTGGCCCATACAATTTTATGTTTGTGACTGCGAGTGTGAAAAATGCGGAAGCGATCATGAATGAAGAAATGGCTGCAGATCAACTGGGAGTCAAAGCGGTTGATGAAAAGACGCTGGAAGTAACACTTGAGAATCCGAACCCTCTGTTTGAAACATTATTGACGTTTCCGACCTTTCTTCCCCAAAACCAGAAATTTGTGGAAGAGCAAGGCGACCAATACGCTTTGGAAGCTGAAAATATCCTATCCAATGGTCCTTTCAAATTAGTGGAGTGGAAGCAAGAGCAGAGCTGGAAATTTGAAAAGAATCCTGATTACCATGATGCTGACAGTGTAAAGCTCGATACCATCAATGTTTATGTGGTAAAAGATTCTACAACGGCTGCCAATCTATATGAGAGTAATACGATTGACCGTGTGAAGCTCTCCACCTCCTTTGTAGATCAATATAAGGATAGCGATGAGTTCAAGATTACAAAGCAAGCAGGAATAGTGTTCCTCCGCTTTAATCATAATCACGAGGCACTGAAAAATAAAAATATCCGTAAAGCGATCAGCATGGCCATTGATCGCCAAGGCTTAACGGATGTCATCTTAAAGGATGGTTCCTCTCCGTTATATGGTGTTGTTCCGGAAGGCTTCTATTTCTCGCCAGATAAAAAGGATTACCGGGAGCTGAATGGTGACTTTAATACGGGAACAGCTGAGGAAGCACAAGAGCTCTTCAAGCAGGGACTTGAAGAGGTTGGAGTAGAGGAACTGACGGTTTCCATCAATATTGCCGATTCGGAAGAGATGAAGAAAACCGCCGAGTACCTGCAGGCTCAGCTCCAAGATAATCTGCCAGGCTTTACATTGGAATTGAAGGCTGTGCCATTTGCACAACGCCTCGAAATTGAAAAAGCGGTGGAGTATGATATTTCCTTATCTACATGGGGACCAGACTACAGTGATCCAATGACATATCTGGATATGTGGGTAAAAGGAAGCTCAGCTAACCGCATGGACTACCATAACCCTGATTTGGATGAACTCGTCAGTAAAGCGAGATTGGAAACCGATCTAAGTGCACGCTATGAGATGCTTTTGGAGATTGAGAAATTGCTGCTTGAAGAAGACGCTGCATTGGTTCCTCTTTATCAGCGTGGTGAAGCAATCCTACAGCGCAGTAAAATCAAAGGTCTTATCAAACATCCAAGTGGTCCTGACTTCACATACAAATGGGCTTACATTGAATAGTCATCCAGTTTAGAGCAGGAGAGGGGTAGGGTGTATATTCAAATGCATCCTACCTTTTTTATAGAAGAAAATCAACTCTATTAAGCTCTTATATGATCCTTTCAATCATAAAAGTATGTAAAGAAATGAGTGGTTAAAGATGAAAAGATTTTTCTTCCAAAGAATTATTTATATGCTTATCACACTATTTGTCGTTGTTACTGCCACTTTTTTTCTTGTAAAATTCCTTCCGGGAACACCTTACAGTAATCCCGAAAAGTTAACAGATCACCAGCTTGCTATATTGAATGCCAAATATGGACTAGATCAGCCGGTTGCCATCCAGTATATCCGCTATTTAGGGAATCTGATTCAAGGGGACTTAGGTATGTCCTTTCAATATAAAGGGCGTACTGTAAACAGTATGATAATCGATAGAATCGGGCCATCTGCACTTATCGGATTCCAAGCTCTTATTTTCGGAACAATAACAGGTTTGATTCTTGGCATTGTCTCCGCATTAAGGCACAATACCATACTGGATTATGGTTCTGTAACAGTTGCAGTCCTTGGTATGTCGATTCCTTCCTTCGTCTTTGCAGCATTGCTCCAGTATTACATAGGGGTGAAACTAGGTTGGCTGCCTCCTGCACTCTGGGAGAGCTATGAATACACGCTGCTGCCTTCATTGGCTCTTTCGGTGACGGTTATAGCGACTGTAGCACGATTTATCAGAAGTGAAATGCTAGAAGTGATCGGTCAGGATTATGTCATAACAGCCAGGGCAAAAGGAATAAGCGAAGCAAGCATCGTCGCAAAACATGTGGTGCGTAATGCGCTGATTCCTGTTGTGACCATGCTTGGCCCTTTGGCTGTCAGTATCATGACAGGGACACTTGTGATTGAAAAAATCTTTGCAGTTCCTGGGCTTGGAGAACAGTTTACTTTATCGATTCTGGCTCTGGATTACAGTGTCATTATGGGGATCACCTTATTCTATAGCGCTTTATTTATTTTTGTTGTATTCATCGTGGACATTCTATATGGAATACTTGACCCTCGAATCAGCTTTGGGAAGGGGGAACAAGCATGAAGCTCGAAAGGAACACCAATTCGCCCACTCCTGTTTCACCTAGTAAAAGCACCTTGCAAAGATTAGATGTTGTACCAACGGAAATTACGGACGACCTGTTCGTACGAGCGCCGCTTGATCCAAGTAAACAGGAGGAAATTGCCGGACCACCTGTAACCTTCTGGAGAGAAGCTTTTCACCGATTACTAAAAAATAAGGGAGCAATTATTGCCGTCATTCTCCTTCTTTTCATTTCTGTTATGGCAATCATAGGTCCTTCCTTGAATGACTTTTCCTACAAAAGCCAAAATATTGCCCATACTAACTTGCCACCAAAACTGCCTGGTTTGGAATGGTTAGGTTTCGATGGCAAGGATGTGAATGGTGTCAATCAATATGAAGCGAGAAATATTACGACAAATTATTGGTTCGGTACGGATGAATTTGGACGGGATCTTTGGACAAGGGTGTGGAAGGGGACTCAAATTTCCCTCTATATTGCCTTGGTTGCCGCCTTTCTGGATTTAGTGATCGGGGTATTATATGGCGGACTATCCGCTTTCTATGGCGGCCGGGTTGATACTGTCATGCAACGGATCATTGAAGTGCTTGTCGGTATCCCGAATTTAATAGTGATCATCCTTTTCATTCTTATATTGGAACCCGGAATCACCTCCATCATTCTTGCTATGGTGATAACTGGGTGGGTAGGGATGGCCCGTGTTGTCCGCGGGCAGATCCTTCAGCTTAAAAGCCAGGAATTCGTGCTTGCATCCCGTACTTTAGGGGCTTCAAATGCAAGGTTGATCTGGAAGCATCTATTTCCAAATGTATTGGGACCGATCATAGTTACCATTATGTTCACCATCCCGACTGCTATCTTCTTTGAAGCGTTTCTAAGCTTTATCGGACTTGGGTTGCAGGCCCCGCTTGCTTCCTTGGGAGTGTTGATTGAGGACGGATACAAGGCGATGCGTTTCTTTGCGTATAAATTGTTTTTCCCGGCAATCATCATCTCAGCAATCATGATCTGCTTTAACCTGCTTGGAGATGGACTAAGAGACGCACTTGATCCGAAAATGAGAAAATAGGGAGGACCATATGACAAAGCCAATTCTTACAGTGAACAACCTGCAAGTTTCATTCCGCACTCAGAAAAGCGATGTACAAGCTGTCAGAGGTGTCGGGTTCTCCCTGCATAAAGGAGAAACGTTAGCCATTGTAGGGGAATCCGGTTCCGGAAAATCCGTTACAGCGAAGTCGATTATGCGTTTACTGCCGAAACATAATACGAAAATTCCACAAGGTGAGATTTTCTATGAAGATAAAAACCTCTTAAACTTATCGGTTCGGGAAATGCAAAGCATCCGTGGCTCTGAAATCTCGATGGTATTCCAGGACCCGATGACTTCCTTGAATCCTACGATGAAAATAGGAAAACAAATTATAGAAGGGCTACAGAAACATCATAATGTCTCAAAGAGGGAAGCAAAGCAAAGAGCCATCGATATGCTTAGATTGGTAGGCATTCCTAATCCAGATGAGCGAATCGATTCCTACCCCCACCAGTTTTCGGGAGGGATGAGGCAGCGTGTGGTCATTGCGATGGCGTTGGCATGCAATCCTAAAATATTGATTGCGGACGAACCGACAACTGCCCTAGATGTAACAATTCAAGCACAAATATTGGATCTGATGAGTGATCTGCAGCAAAAGACTGGAACGGCGATCATACTGATTACCCATGATCTTGGAGTTGTTGCAAACATGGCAGATAGGGTGGCAGTGATGTATGCTGGTGAAATAGTGGAAATGGGGACGGTGGATGAGGTGTTTTACAACGCCCAGCATCCATACACATTAGGGTTGATAAAGTCCATGCCAAAGCTCCATGTAGGCCGTTCGGAAGCTTTAATTCCAATACCTGGCTCCCCGCCGGATTTGGCCCATCTTGGAACAGGGTGTCCGTTTGCTGCGAGATGTCCATATACCATGAAGGTTTGTCATTATTTCAACCCGAAGCCTATGTCCATATCTGATACTCACGAGGTTTCCTGTTGGCTCCAGGATCAACGGGTACCTGATGAACTGGCACTTGAAACGGTAGGGGGAAATCATTCATGAGTACCCAGGAAGTATTAATTGAAGTGAAAGAACTGGAGAAGCATTTTAAAGTGGGGAAAGGCAGGGTATTGCGTGCGATTGATGGGTTGACCTTTTCCATCTACAAAGGGGAGACACTCGGATTGGTCGGGGAATCAGGCTGCGGCAAATCAACGGTAGGCCGTACCATGGTTCAGCTCTATTCCCCGACTAGTGGACAGATTCTCTTTGAAAATGAAAACCTTCATACCAAGATGTCAAAATCAAATCTGAAAAAATACAGAAAAAAGATGCAGATGATTTTTCAAGACCCGTATTCTTCCTTAAATCCCAGGCTGACTGTAGAGGAAATCATAGCAGAGGGGCTATTGATCCATCAACCGGAAATGACGAAAGAACAGCGCAGAAAACAAGTAACAGACCTATTGGAGCAAGTCGGATTGAATCGTAAACACGCGGATCGCTATCCACATGAATTCAGCGGGGGACAAAGGCAGCGTATCGGGATAGCCCGGGCGCTCTCCGTAAACCCTGATTTTATTGTTGCAGATGAGCCGATTGCAGCACTTGATGTATCCATACAGGCGCAAATTGTGAATCTATTAAAACAGCTTCAGGAAGAGAAAGGGCTCACCTATCTATTCATTGCCCATGATCTATCCATGGTCAAGCATATCAGTGACAGGATCGCGGTCATGTATTTGGGGAAAATGGTGGAGTTGGCGGACAGTGAAAACCTATATGACAAGCCGCTTCATCCTTACACAGAGGCACTATTATCAGCAATACCTCTACCAGATCCCAATCTTGAACGCGTGCGGAAAAGAATTATTCTAAAGGGGGATGTCCCTAGTCCAACAGACATTCCAACGGGTTGCAGGTTCTATTCACGCTGCCCAAAGGCAATGGGTGTATGTGCTCAGAAGGAACCATCATGGATAGAGGTAGAAGAGAAGCATTATGTTGCATGCCATTTATATGAATAAAAACATCAGAAGATAAGTTATATTGACTGAGAAATAATGACATATGTGAAGAAAGAGGTAGCAGCTGATTCTCACCATAAGAATTAGTTTGCTACCTCTTTGTTGAATGGAAGTATGTAATAGTTTTATAAAATAAGATCGTAAGTGACTGTACAAATAAATAAACGGAAAAGGAGTAAAATATGTGCCATTCATCATATTTAAAGTAATGAAACAGTGAACCAATATACTCGTAGATTACCCCCACAAGGGACCAAAATATGATATACAGAACAAGCCCTAGCCGCCCTGAGCTGAAAATGAGAATAGATATAAATGAAAAAATAGGAGGAGAACGAGTAAAGTGGATAAGAAATTACATCAAAAAGTTCATATTTTCCTGTATCGACAACATCATAAAAATTTGTCTTAGGTGATGCTAGTATTTTATCCGCAACACGTGCAACAGCCGGACCAAATAAAAAGAGCAAGATAGTTATACTGGAATTAAACTTCTTAGGTAATAGTAAATATCCAAAGATGAAGAGAACGAGGGAGATGATAAAAAACCATTCATTTTCATCAAAATTTTTCGGAAGTGGCAGTAGATCATTCATCCTATCACCCCTTCTTTGATTAGTTGTTTTCTAAATGGATAGTGGATAGCTAAACAGAAGCTAATTAACACAACCCAAAGAATAATGGAATAAAAGTAATTCCATTTAGTATGTTCGATAATTCCACTCCAAATTAACGTCCATTCAAACAGAAGAAGTAAAACAGTACAACTACCCATAGAAAATACTCCTTTAATTGTAAAACCATGAATATACATTCGGTCTATAAACAGCTGTATAATCAAAGGAATACCAATTATTTGAAAGAGTTTAAATGTTGTATGAAGAGATGTTTTATCAGAAAGTGTCCATATATCTACATTATCAGCGATGACAGAAGTAATACTGGTAAACGTGAACACTAACACCATCCAAAGGTATATATGCTCGAGATTGTGTAACTTCCTAGGTAACGAGAAAAAAGTAATGGCAATAATTATTGATATATTAATACAAACTAAAAATTTCATTAGCGATCTATTCCTTATCGTAAAGTTTGTCTTGGTGTTATTTTGTACTAAAAAGAATTAAAAAACACCTAAAGATCAAATAGGAAGGTGCCTGACCCTCAGCACCTGGAATTTAAACGCTGAAATTACAGAAGGAATATTTTTGGAATTGTATCCTTTTAGGTATCCTTACATTAACGAAGAGAATCATGCTGCATAAGCTATTAGAAGACTTTTAATACAAAACCACTGTGTGTTCTTTATATTAGAAGAAGAGCTTTGGGACAGTGGACATCTTAAGAGTGCTTCATACTAAAAGAAATTGGCAAGACTTCCTATAATATAATTTTAAGATGGTGGAAAAAGGTAGCAAACAGTATACTACTATCTGTTGCTACCTTTTTTGATTTTAATTTTCTAACAGTATTGTTTGTTTTTCTAATTCCCTAAAACATCCACAACCCCAACACAGTAGCCACAATCAATCCCACAATAACCGGTACAAAGCTCCGCCTTACAAGCTCCATCACCGGAACCTTCGCGAATCCTGCAACAGCAACGAGGGAGGACCAGGCAATCAGTGTTCCGCCACCAACCCAGATGGCACCCATTTGACCGATAGCCGCTAAGGTGGCCGGATCGACGCCGACACTGTCACCAAGTGCACCGGATAGTGCGCCGACTAGTGGAAGGCCTGAGAAGCCGGAGCCATCTAATCCGGTAATCATTCCAACTAGAAGAATGCCAAAGCCCGCGATAAATGCATTTTCCGGAATATAGGACTGTCCGGCGAGGATCAGGTCGAATAGGAATGACGGTGTTTCTTCTGTCTTGGTTCCAAAAATCCTTGATGCCAATTCGCCACTGCCGATGAAGAAGAAGCCTGCGATCGGAATGACGGGTCCCATGGCTTTGAATGCGAACACAAATCCTTTAACAAGGTGGTCGCTTACATTGGTGAGTGAGGTTCGAGCCTGCTTGAAGAAGGTGGCCCCAATCAGAAGGATGACCGATGCTCCCCCAATCAGTGCTGCTCCGGAGCCGCCTTCGAGTGATGGTAGGACATCGGAAAATTTTGCGAGAATCATATAGACAATGATTGTGAGAAAGGTACCAGGAACCAGAATTGCAAAAAGGGTGCTGTACTTACTTCTTGATACCACAGTGGTTTTCGAATCATCTTCGGTACCTTTTGAGGTACTTTCCATGCTGTTCCATTTAAGAAGATGATCATTGGAAGGACTGGAAATCAATTTGCGAATGGCCAGGTAAGCAAGAACAATGGCGGTCAATCCAGTGATTAGCGAAAGTACAAATGCTTTGTCAGCCACAGAAGCCAGGTCCACTCCTGCTGCTTTCGCAGTTAAGGAAGGGGCGATTTGAATGATATAGTCCGAGGACAGTGCCATCCCTTGACCTGCGAGTGATATGGCAACTGCTGCACCGATTGGTGGAAGCCCAGCTCTTATAGCAACCGGGATAAGCAAGGCGCCAACGAGCGGAACGGCAGGCGTCGGCCAGAAAAACAGGGAGATGGAGTAAGTGACAAAAACGATTACCCAAAAGGAGATATGGCCATTTTTCATGACACTCTGAAACGGGGTGATCATCTGTTCATCCGTACCCAACGATTTTAACGAATGAAGCAAGGCGGTCATAATCGCAATGATCAGGAATATGTTGAATAGCTCTCCTGCTGCGATCAAACTGGCATTGAATATTGTCTGAAGACCGAATGAGAACGAACCACTGAAAATCCACCCCACCAAAAATGTGACCACGATAGCGGGTGCTACGACATTTTGCCGGAAGAGCATCGTGAAAATAATGACTACCGTACCAACAAGATACATCCAATGCGCTGCTGTAAGTTCCATCTATACAAGCTCCTTTCTAAGACCGGAAGTCCAAGCTGAAAATATGAATCTTGGTATAGTAGGGTATGTTTAGGGATGGGCTGTGGTGTAGTGGCTGCTGAAATATATAAATAGTCTAGGATATGACCTAAGCATCTAGAGTCCCTTTTGAATACATTATTAGAAATCGTGAGGTGGGGGTGGCGGTAATGGATACATATGCAGAGGAATTATTAGTCGCTGGAGCGGTCGTTGTACTGCTCGGATCTCTTTCCACGGCCTTTGGTCATACGAATTTCACCTTAACTACTCTGGAAGATTGGAGAAAATTTATCGTAAAAGGGAACGGAATAGAGGCATTCGGAAATTCGCTTCAGGCAATTGCGAGAGATCTAGAAGAAGATAGTGGTGTGGAGCATACTCAGGGCATCACCGGAAGCTGGCTGCAGGCAGGAGGGAATGCGACCAATGCCGTTGCGACAAACTTAGAGTTAGCCGGAGAGTTATCCGAAGGACAAAAGCTCAATGTTTTTGGAAGCTGCATACAATCAGTCGGTGCAGCGCTTGAAGCAAAATCCACCTTTGAGTTGAAGGGAAATGATTTGGAGGGGCTTGGATACAGTGCTATTTCACTTGGAGCACTTTTGGATTCGATTGGAATGCTTGGGGTTTTGAAGGAGAGGGAAGAGTGGGGAAATAACATTTTGCTGATAGCATGCTGGATTCAGGTTATAGGGGCTATTCTGGTTGTGTTGGGATTAGTGGGGAGCCAGTAGAGGAGTCTTGATAGAGCTCTAAATGCGTATTATCAGTTAGTCTGAAAAAAGCAGGTTTACCCTCCTCTTCTACAGAATAGTATGTATAGAGGTGAGAGCTTTGAATACTGAGGAATTTGTTAAATATGACGGCCTTAGTCTAGCTGAATTAGTATTAGCAAGGGAAGTAACCCCAATAGAATTGGTCGATCTTGCAATCTCGCAAATTGATAAGCAAAACCCCAAACTCAACGCAGTTATCCACACGATGTACGAACGGGCTAAAATTTCGGCAGCAAAGGATTTGAAAGGTCCATTTGCCGGAGTGCCCATGCTACTGAAAGATTTCTCACAAGAATTGAAAGGGGAACCAAAAACGGGTGGTTCCAAGGCACTTCGCAATTTTAGATCCCAGTCAGATTCAGAGTATGTCATCCGTTTGAGAGAGAGCGGTTTTCTTTTTCTTGGACAAACCAATGTGCCTGAGCTGGCCATCACGGCGTATACAGAGCCAGTTGAGTACGGACCTACAAGAAATCCCTGGAATCGTGACTTTACCCCGGGAGGTTCTAGCGGAGGCTCTGGTGCTGCGGTTGCTTCCGGTATGGTGCCAATTGCAGGGGCCAATGATGGAGGAGGCTCGATACGGATACCGGCAGCGTACTGTGGGCTTTTTGGTTTGAAGCCTTCAAGAGGACGTACTCCAGTTGGGCCAAGATTTGCCAGGTTTTTGCAGGGGTCAGCGGTAGAACATGTACTGACCCGTTCGGTTAGGGATAGTGCGGCTGTCCTGGATCAGCTGAAGGCTATGGAAAAAGGGGCAGCGTTCACAGCGCCTCCGTTTGATGGAAGCTATCTGCAGACGTTAGTTAAACCCCTTAATCAACAGAGAAAAATTGCTTTTTCGGTGAAATCCCCAATAGGTACTCACGTAGATTCAGAATGCGTGGAAGCTGTAAAGAAGACGGTTAGTTATCTGGAAAAATGCGGTTTTCAGATAGAAGAAGTGGATGCGCCTGTGGATGGAAAGAAAATTGCCAACAGCTTTCTTACGATGTATTTCGCCGAGGTTAGCGCCACTCTGGCAAGTATGGAAACGGTGCTTGGAAGGAAAGCTTCTTATATGGATGTGGAGCCGACGACTTATATGATGGGTCTGTTGGGAAAAGCAATAACAGCCCAGGACTTTGTTTTAAGTATGAGAGAATGGGACATAGCTGGATATGCAATGGAGTCCTTTCATGAGGAATATGATTTCTACATCACTCCTGCAACAGCTTTTCCCCCAGCCAAAATAGGGGAGCACGCTCTGAAGCCCTTTGAAAAGCTTGCTCTTCAAGTAACAGGGAAGATGGGTTCTGCCAGCCTGTTAAAGAAAATGGGCATCATTGATCAGATGGTAGAAGATAGCCTCAAACGAGTACCATTCACCCAACTCGCCAATCTGACAGGCCAGCCAGCAATGTCGGTACCTTTGCACATAACAAAAGCAGGATTGCCGCTAGGAGTTCAGTTCATGGCTGCAATGGGCAGAGAGGACCTGCTTTTACAGATGGCACATTATCTGGAGGAGTCGGATTTATGGGAAAATGTGCAGAATAAATGTATGCTTTAGATAGTGCAGTGTGAAAATGGGGCCTGACCCTCACTGCTTTAACGTAGTGGGGGGCAGGCCCCTCTTTCAATGAAAGGTGGGAAACAATTTGCCTCATACAAAGAAATCAAAATGGGTTATATTGGCGAAAATAGTAAAGAATTATGTGTTGATTACTTTAGGTGCCCTGCTCCTTGCGGTAGCGATTGAGAAATTTCTCATTCCGAATCAGATGGTGGACGGTGGGATTGTCGGGATTTCCATCATGATGGCTGAGATAACAAAAATAAAGCTTGGAATCTTCCTGGTATTATTAAATCTTCCTTTTATATTTTTAGGATATAAGCAGATTGGAAAGACGTTTGCATTTCAAAGTGCGTATGGAATTGTCGCAGCATCCATTTTTACTGTGTTTTTCCATCATTCCACGCCTGCCACCACAGATCCTTTATTGGCTGCCGTTTTTGGTGGTATCATCATTGGGATCGGTGTCGGAATCGTACTGCGTAATTCCGGAAGCTTGGACGGAACAGAGATCCTTTCCATCCTGATCAGCTCCAAGACGCCATTTTCAGTAGGAAATATTGTGATGTTCATCAATTTATTTATTTTATCAAGTGCGGGCTTTGTGTTCGGATGGACGTCCGCCATGTACTCCCTTATTACCTACTACATAGCATCCAAAACAATTGACGTCGTGGTGCAGGGAATGAGTGAAACGAAATCCGTTCTTATCATCAGTGACGAGTACGAAGAAATTGCCCAAGCCATCATGGACCGATTAGGTAGAGCTGTGACTTTCCTGGACGGCCAAGGAGCGTATTCCCAAGAAGACCGCCGCGTCATCTTCTCCATTATCACCAGGCTTGAGGAGGCGAAACTCAAAAGTATCGTTGACGGTATCGATGAAAATGCCTTTCTCGCCATTGCGAATGTGCATGATGTAAAGGGTGGGCAATTTAAGAAGAGGAATATCCATTAACAATATAATTATTATCAAAAAGCAGGAAATTACACTTGAAACGCTTCTGAGAAGAAGTGTTTTTTTATGTGAAAAAGTCTTTTTTCTTCTACTCATATTTGATAATTCAATTTACTTAATATTTTTACTTAATAATACAATAACTGATACTTTTATCTCTTTTATTAAAATCACCCCACTAAAACACTATCTATCATCGAAGTAATTAGTGGTTTCGACAAAACTTGCTAACTGATGCAATACATGGAAATTTTAGGGGGAATTATGGTGGGGGCATCTAGGTTTAAGACGAGAAAACAAAGAATTCAGGAACACAGGGTAAGGCTGAAACAAAAGAAAAAGCTTAAATTTGCTAGTTATGTCATTGCAGGTACGCTCGCTACTAGTGCCTTTGTAACAGTGAATGTTATGGGGAAAGAGGCTGCAAATGTCCTGGTTCATAGAGTGCAGAGTGGGGATACCTTGTATTCACTAGCTATAAAGTATGGGGTAACCATTAAAGGGATGAAAGAAGCCAATGGTCTAAAGTCAAGTCTGACCTTATAAAAGTCGGTCAACAGTTATTAATACCAAAGGAAAAAAGTCCTGGTTCAAATTATGTGGAGGGAATGTCTCATAAAGTGGTTTCCGGAGAGACGTTATCTAGCATTGCCCGGAAGTATGGAATTACTGTTGCCGCTCTGAAAAAATTAAATGGTTTACAAACGGATCGTATAAAGATTGGACAAAATCTGACCATATCAAATGACACTTCGTTGAATAATACATATCTAGTCACTTCAGGAGACACGCTTTACTCTATAGGCAACAAGTTTGGAGTATCCCTAGAAAAAATCAAGAAATTGAATAAGATGACATCAGACAAAATCTATGTTGGACAGAGATTGACCATTCCTTCAAAAAATCAGGAGCAAGTAACAAGCCCAACGCCAAAAGCCGAGGCTGTTTCAGAAGCGTATTACACTGTTGCTCCTGGCGATACACTTTGGGGCATTGCAAAAAGGTTTCATACATCCGCAATAAAGATTAAGAATGATAACAATTTAAAATCAGAACATGTAATAATTGGACAAAGATTGAAAATTAAAGGCACGGGACTGGTCAAATCCCATGCTGTCATTACAGGGATAGTAGATAACAAATCGATAGAGTTATTATTAGATGGAGAAAAAGAACCGATTGTCTTAAGGGTGGCATATGGAACTGCAACCAATTATGATATTATTTCAGGAGCGAAAATTAAAATCATCTACAAGAATTCAGCAACACCTGCTTTAGTAGATCTAGTGTTTGCGAATGAATCGTTTAATTACTAATAAAACTTATTAATATATTCTACATAGATCCTCCCTAAACCACTCATTAGGGAGGCTTTTAAAATGAATTAACTAATTTTTCATCCTTTTCTTCGACACTATCTCACAAACCGATTCATACATGACTTCCATGCCCTTTTCAGTCGCGTCAAAGCTGTACGCGTGCTCTTTGCGTATTCCAAGGTTGCCGGCTTCCCTTTCCGAGTCGATGTTTGCTCCCATGAAAATGAATTCCCAGCTGTATTTCTCCTGCTGATGGTGGATCAGATCCCGTACCTTTGCATATGTGAATTCGCGACTGGAATTCTCCTCGCCGTCTGTAGTGATGACAAAGATTACGTTATCAGGTCGATCTTCCGCTTGAGTATTGGCAAGGCGATGGCCTACATCAAGTATGGTTTTCCCGACAGCATCAAGCAGCGCGGTCGACCCTCGTATAAAGTAGTCCTCTTCGGTAATCGTTACACTTTTTACGTCCACTCCGTTCCACAGTATTTCGTATTGACTGTCAAATAGGACGGTGGTCAGCAGCGTCTCTCCTTCATGCTCGCACTGTTTTTTGATGAAGGTGTTGAATCCTCCAATCGTATCCTGCTCAAGGCCAGACATCGACCCGCTTCTGTCCAGTAAAAAAATAATTTCCGTTAAATTGTTTTTCATCATTTTCATCCTCCTAATATTCATCATGCTATAATGATAGCGTGATATATCCATAATTTGGTCGCCATAAAAGCGACATTTTGGAGGGGCAGAAAATGATCGACCATAAACTGCTGGAGGAACTGAAGGAATACATTGATTTGCATTTGCATATGGAAGTATATGAATCTAGCTTCAAGTATTCGGAGCCGATATTAGAGGATTGCAATTCGTTTGAAATAGATGATTTTATAAAAAAACATAAAAAACCAGCCTTGCAGGAGCTCCTGTTTCAATACATCGATGAAAGGGAGCTGAAGGATGCAGATGTTTATAAAAAAGCGGGAATGGACCGAAAGCATTTCTCGAAAATTCGATCCAACGCAGATTACAAACCTAGAAAAACGACAATCATTGCGCTTGCTTTGGCTTTGGAACTTGATTCCGATGACGCGGAAGAATTCCTGAACGCTGCTGGCTATTCCCTTTCTGGAAGCGAAAGATATGATCTGGCAATCCGCTTCTTTTTGGAAAGAGGCATCTATGACAGGAAAAGCATCAATGAGACTCTGGATTATTTAAGTTTGAAGACTTTTTAAATGATTATTTAAACCCCATTGCCCGAACTGGCCCCATCATCGTGATAGTAACCAGCACCTCCGCCATCTTTTCCGGCGGATTTTTTCTGCCTTCTGCGAGCCATTGCTGCATCAGGCCGACGTTGGCACTGGTGGCGTATGCCATGAGATAGTCAAAAGGGATCGGAAGAGTGGACGGGTCGAACTCTTTCTTTTGGGCACGAAGAAAATTCCCGCGTATAAGATCTTTTAGTTTGTTTGGAAACATTGGACTGACAGAGTCAAGAAGCAACATACTGAAAACCTCTGCTTCGTTATCTACATACCGAAAGAGCTCGGTCGCAAACCGAAGCAAAAAATCCGGATGGCTGACGAAATGTTCCATTTTGTTTGCCATTCTTTTTGTCATCAGGTCCCTTAGGGTATCAAGCAGCTCCTGCTCGATGCGTTCGAGTAAATCAAATTTATCCTGGTAGTGAAGATAGAAGGTCCCCCGATTAATTTCAGCATATTCGCAAAGATCGCGTACACTTACCTTGGCGAAATCCTTTTCTTTTACACACTTGAGGAGAGCTTCACGTATCGCCCGCTTAGTTTTTATTACTCTCAAATCCTGTTTTTCCTCCACTTTAGGCCCACCTTTAATGAACAGTATTTTACTGAATGTCTATTATTCAACAGATTTCTTCATTCTACTTATTGAAGGACTTTTCCGTCACTATCTATAATAGTAATGAACAGAGTGTTGAATAAGCAAGTGTTCCTTTTTTTACAAAGGCAGGAAGGTGAGGGATGAAAATGGGTGTTATTCAAATAAATGATGTTGGTAAATCTTTTGGCAAAACAGTCGTGCTTCATGATATAACTTTTCAAATGAAGCAGGGGGAGATTGTAGGGCTGATCGGGCCGTCGGGGTCTGGCAAAACGACGCTTGTCAAGACGATCATCGGCATGGAGAAGGTGGATGAGGGGAATGTTTCCGTCTTTGAGGAGAAGATGCCTAATAGGGAAGTTCTGGGCAGGATTGGTTATATGGCTCAATCCGATGCGTTATATCTGGAGCTGAGTGCAGCGCAGCAGATGATGTTTTTTGCGAAGCTTTATAAGGTTCCGAAGAATGAAAGGAAGGACCGAATCCTTGCTACCATGAAGTTGGTGGACTTGGAAAAAGAAATGAAAAAACGCGTGATGAACTACTCGGGTGGGATGAAACGCAGGCTCTCCCTTGCCATGGCCCTGTTGCAGAATCCAGATCTGCTTGTACTCGATGAACCCACGGTAGGCATTGATCCGAGACTGCGAAAAGAAATATGGGCAGAGCTGACATCGCTGAAAGAGCAGGGGAAGTCCATTCTGGTTACAACACATGTAATGGATGAAGCGGAACGATGCGACCGCCTTGTGCTTTTGCTTGATGGTACAGTTTTAGCGTCAGGCTCACCTACTGAGTTGAAGGAAAGGTTTCAAACGGATTCCATCGAGGCCATTTTCCTGCAAAAGAAAGGAAGTGAAGGCTGATGCGGACTTTTGCCATCGGAGGACGGATCATGCAGCAGCTGATTCGCGATAAACGAACACTTGCCTTGATGCTATTGGCACCTCTTCTGATTCTGACTCTCGTCTATTTCCTTTTTCAAACGAACGCGGACAATGAAGCGACCGTTGGTGCGGCTTCCATGCCGGAGTCACTTGTAGATCAGATGGAAGAAACGGATATGAGGGTTGTAGAGTACGAAAATTCAAAGGATATCAAAGAACGGATCATAGAGGATAAACTCGATGCATTCCTCGTGTGGGACGGTGCAAAGGTTCTTGTCACCTATGATGCAACGGCCACCACCACTGTCGGGGCAATCAAGGCAAAGCTTCGCGGCATGCAGCAGCAGGGATTCATGATGGAGGTGAAGGAAGTGCTGGGGCAGGCAGCTGCTCAGGGAGCGGTATCGCCCGGGGATATTCCAGCACCATTTGATCTTGATGAATCCTATGTTCATGGATCAGAGAATACCACTTTTTTTGACACGATCAGCCCATTTCTCATTGGATTTTTTGTCTTTTTCTTTGTCTTCCTGATCTCAGGTATCTCCCTTTTACGGGAGCGGACAACAGGAACGCTGGACCGTCTGCTTGCGACCCCGATTAAGCGGTATGAAATCGTGCTCGGCTATCTGCTTGGTTACGGGATATTTGCCGTCCTGCAGACTTTGCTTGTTGTCACTTACAGTACGTATGTGCTAGATATTCAAATAGCCGGAAGCATCTGGTATGTATTTTTGACCAATGGACTTATCGCTTTTGTTGCATTGAGTTTGGGATTATTGCTCTCCACATTTGCCGATTCCGAGCTGCAGATGGTACAATTCATTCCGGTTGTCGTGGTTCCGCAAATATTCTTTGCCGGCTTACTGCCAGTGGATGCCCTGCAGGAATGGCTCCAGGCTATTGCAAAAATCATGCCGCTGTATTACGGGGGCGATGCTTTGAAGGCGGTCATGATCCGCGGCCAGGGAATGGATGCGATTCAGTTGGATTTGCTCATATTAGCAGCCATCGCGGTTGTATTGTGCGTGGTGAATGTAGCTGCGTTGAAGAAGTATCGAAAGATTTAAAAGGACTAAAGTGCCAATTCCTCTCCAACCCCTAAACAGAACAAATGTTTTGGTGTAAAATAGATAGATAACTATTTTCTTTAAAGGTGGACACAAACGTGAATGGTACAGCACATACAGCAATTGGAACGGCAGCGGGGTTTGTGGTAGCCAATACCTATCAGTTCGAACCGACTTCCATGGAAACACTCATTTTAGTGGGACTGGGCGGAGTTGTAGGTTTGATTCCTGATCTGGATATCGACGGGACACTGCGTGGCAGGATTACGTTATCTCATAAGGTGACGAGAACGGTTGCACAGGTAATCGGAGTACTGATGATTTTGTATAGTCTATACGAAGGAACCTATATGGAGCGCTTGAGGGGAATCGGGATTGGTGCCTTGATGTTGATTGTCTCTTCTTTTATCAAGCAGAAGCATATGCTCACCATCTCGGGAATCGGTGTGCTGGCAGGAGGAGTGTCCCTGCAGGAGCTCTGGATGATCCTGTTTGGCGCATACATCATCATTGCCTCTTTTGTTTCGCATCGAAGCTACACACATTCCATTTTAGGGACAGTATTCTTCGGATTCATCGCCTTTCATTTGGAGGCATCCCTGCAATTTGAAGGGGTATTCTATACGTGTCTGGCAGCCTATATCAGTCATCTGGTGGCAGACCTGAAAATTTTGCCGTTCAATAAACGGGGAATCAAGCTGTTTCTCCCTTTTACTTCAAAAGAATTATAGAAAAAGAGAAAGTGAGCCACATGTCTCACTTTCTCTTTTTTAATGTATCTATTAAACAATGCATCTGTGCAATCAGATAGGAGAAAAGCAAAATAAGAATGGCACCGATTGCTAAAATGATTCCCTCTGAACCTTCTCCTCCTCCAAATAGGAAGCCGAGGGTGAAAAATAAAATGATGCTGACTACAATTGCCAAGAAGAAAATACTGATGTACTTGGACATAGGTTCCCCCAGATTTTAAGACATCTTTCTTTTTTTTACACTATTCAATATCACATATCCCAACAAAACCCCGATAATGGTATCAAAAGAGGTGGACACCACATTGCCGAAATACCCTCCTATAAGAAATGAGACAAATGGAAGTTCGACGCTAGGTGCCCACTCTGTAAAATATAAAAGTGGAACGGCCCAGGCATAGAATAAAGGCAAGCCGAAGACGATGAGCTTCAGCCAATCAACGCTCCAGGTTCCGGACTTGGATCTAGTTCTAATGAGGTGGGGCAAGGCGAGTAGTAATCCAATAGCTATAAAGAAAAAGGAGCGAAATCGATAGAATGGAAGTATATCGTAATTCTCCGTTGAGTGGGAAAACAAGTACGTTTGGTGCCTCAACCCGACAATTAAGATCACCGCAAAGAAACCAAGAAAACCTACATACAAACCTAACCGCTGCCATTTATTCATCCAATTCCCCCTCAATATCTATATTTATCCATTTTAACATATTTTTCTATTTAACCGGTGGGAGAATTTTCTTGGGCACACACTAATAAGAAGAATCCTCTCTATGTTACAATCGTACTAACGAAATGTACGAGATGGAAGAAGGGGCAAGACGGTTGAATATTACATTAACGAAAAAGATTATCCAGGATCGGTGCGGGACCGTCTCCTTCAAAAGAGGCGAAGCGTTTTACCGCGCAGATAAGGTTTCAATTGAATACTACAGTTTCGAACGATGTGAAGCGACCGTAAGTGGAGTGGATGATTTCCGCGTGTCAATCGAAGGCAAGGGGGATGGTGGCTTTGTGGCAACATGCACCTGCCCGAAACTCGCTTCGGTGAAAAAGGACTGCCAGCATGTGGCGGCTGTACTACTTGCGATTGGCGACCGGGGTCAGGAGGCAACTTTTCAGAATTCGCTGACAGAAGGAGTGTTTACGCTTTTTCAGAATAACCCTAAACCGAAAAGCGGGCATCAGCTTCATTTTGAAAATAGGGAAGTGCTGGAGGTGACGTTTGTTTGTAAGCTTGTGGAACAGCGTCTCTTTGCGATGGACCTGATACTGGGTGGAAAACCAGTGAAGGACATTCGAGCTTTTCTGCATTGTGTGGAAAAAGGGATTCCATTTAAAGCAGTAAATTATGACCCGGGTAAGCATTGCTTTGATAATGAAACGGACGTAGTTTTACAATGTCTTATTCAGCTAGCAGAGGATGATAAGGGGCAGGGGGCTGAAGGTCTTTCCATCACACCTTCAGCCTGGGAAAGAATGCTGCCTCATCTCCAAAAAGCTCCTAGCGTAAAGCTGGACCAGGATGGACAGATCTATGACGAACTCTATGTATCGAACGAAGTGCTCTCCTTGCATTTTACTTTTGCAGAAAAAGACGGAGGAGGCTATCGGCTGTCCGTCACTGGTTTGAAGGCAATGGTGGTGCTGCCCGCATACGACTTGATTCTTTCTCTTTATGGAAAACTGATACAGGTGAACACAGATGATTGCAAGCGGCTTTTCGAGCTGAAGCAGCTGCTCGATGCCTCGGGTACCAATCATATTCCGATACACGAGGATCAGCTGAAGATGTTTCTGGAAAAGGTGGTTCCGGGATTGCGTAAGCTTGGAACTGTCCAGTTTTCCGATAGCATTTTACAAAAGCTGGCCAAGACGAAGCTCGTGGCTAAATTGTTTTTGGATCGTGTGAAAAACCGCCTGCTCGCTGGACTGGAATTTCATTATGACAATATCATCGTTAATCCTTTGGAAACCCGTGATCCGATTGGTGCCGCTAAAATAGTGCGTGATAAAGAGAAAGAGGAACGTATTCTCCAATTCTTCGAGGACGGTGAATTTGCGAAGACCGAGGAAGGTTTCTTCTTGCATAATGAAGAGCTTGAATATGAATTCCTCTATCATGAACTGCCGAAAGTTCAAAAGCTGGTGCAGATCTATGCGACAACGGCAGTCCGAAATCGGATTGCCCGTGAGCCTGCAAGACCCAAGATACGGGTGCGTGTCAAAAAAGAACGGACGAACTGGCTGGAATTCAAGTTTGATATAGACGGCATTCCGCAGTCGCAAATCAAGGAACTGCTTCATGCCATAGAAGAGAAGCGAAAGTATTACCGGATGAAAAACGGTTCCCTCATGTCACTAGAAACAAGGGAAATAGAGGAAATACAGCGCTTTCTTCACGCTGTCCCCGTACAGGAGGAGGACCTGGAAAGCGGCTTGAATGTTCCGATTGTCCAAGGATTGAAGCTGCTTGATTCTGTGGATGACCAAAGTATCCTTAAAGCGGAATCATCCTTTCGTCAGTTACTGGAAGAAATACAAAACCCCGGCAGTATGGATTTTGAGGTGCCAGCGTTCCTTGCATCCATTTTACGAGACTATCAGGTACAAGGCTATAAATGGTTGAAAACATTGGCGCACTATGGATTTGGCGGTATTCTTGCTGATGATATGGGTCTTGGGAAGACTGTCCAGAGCATCACATTCATCCAATCGGAACTTGATAATATCCGAAAACGTAAGAACCCTGTACTCATTGTATGCCCGTCCTCGCTGACGTACAATTGGCTCGCCGAACTGATGAGATTCGCACCGGAGATCCAAGCAGTTGTCATCGACGGCGCGAAAAAAGAACGAGATCAGATCCTGAAAAAGGTGGAGGAAATGGATGTGGTTATCACTTCATATCCACTGCTAAGAAGGGATACGAAGTGGTTTGAGGCCCAAAGTTTCCATACGATATTTTTTGATGAAGCGCAGGCATTCAAGAATCCTGTCACCCAGACTGCGCGTGCGGTGAAAAGGCTGCAGGCGGATCATCGTTTTGCATTGACAGGGACACCTGTGGAAAACTCCATCGAAGAACTGTGGTCGATTTTCCATGTGGTTTTTCCGGAGCTATTCATGGGATTGCGGGAATACAGCAACCTGACTCGGAAACAGATTGCCAGACGCATTCGTCCGTTTTTGCTGCGAAGACTAAAAGAGGACGTGCTGGCTGAACTTCCCGAAAAATTGGAGACCATCGAATCCGTGGAGCTTCTTCCGGAACAAAAGAAGCTGTACGCTGCCTACTTGGCCAAGCTCCGCGAAGATACGTTGAAGCATCTGAACAAGGACACACTCCGGAAAAACAAGCTCAGGATTCTTGCAGGATTGACCCGACTTAGACAAATCTGCTGTCACCCAGGGCTGTTTGTGGACGGATATTCAGGCGGATCGGCAAAGTTTGATATGCTCTTGCGAATCATTGAGGAATCGAAGCTGTCCGGCAGAAGGGTACTGATCTTTTCACAGTTCACGAAAATGCTTGAGCTGATCGGCAGGGAACTGGCCTATCAAGGAGTTCCATATTTTTACCTTGATGGGCAGACACCTTCGGAGGAACGTGTCGAAACCTGTCAGCGATTCAACCAGGGAGAACGCGATTATTTTCTTATCTCCTTGAAAGCGGGCGGGACAGGTCTCAATCTGACAGGTGCTGACACAGTCATCCTTTATGACCTATGGTGGAACCCGGCTGTCGAGGAGCAGGCTGCAGACCGGGCACACCGCATCGGTCAGACCAATGTCGTCCAGGTCATCAAGCTTGTTTCCCACGGTACGATCGAAGAAAAGATAAATGAGCTGCAGGATAAAAAGAGACATCTTGTGGAAGAGATCATCGACCCCGGGGAGAAGGTGTCCTCGACTTTGACAGAAGAGGATATTCGAGAAATTCTTAAGATATAGAAGGGTGGCAGGTGTTTAGTAATGGCAGATAAGAAAAAACTGTATGAGGCAGACCTCTACAAACCGATCCAAAAGCTTTTTGTCAAAGAAGGCTATCAGGTGTACGGGGAAGTGAACGACTGCGATATCGCCATGGTTAAAGGGGATGAGGTCGTGGTGGTGGAATTGAAGCTCACATTGAATGTGAACCTGCTCATCCAGGCGACCAAGCGGCAAAAGCTGACAGACCTTGTCTACATCGCCATCCCAAAGCCGAATATCAACCGAAGGACGAAGCGGTGGACGGACCTATGCCACCTTATCCGCCGGCTGGAGCTCGGTTTGATCATTGTCTCCTTCTCTGGTAACCGCAAGACAACGGAAATCGTTTTTCATCCCACTCCTTTTGACCGCGGCAAAAGTATGCGCCAAAACAAAAAGAAAAGAGAAGCGCTCCTGAAGGAAATGGATGGCCGCAGCTCTGATTCCAATATCGGCGGCAGCAACAAAACGAAAATCATGACCGCTTACAAGGAAAACTGCATCCAGATCGCCTGCTACCTGAATCACTATGGCCCCTTGTCACCGAAGTCACTCAAAGAACTGGGAACAGGGGACAAAACCTCCTCCATTCTCACCAAAAACTACTATCGCTGGTTTGATAGAGTGAAGAGGGGGACCTATAAGATAAGCGAAAAAGGGAAACTGGAGCTCGAGTTGAATAAAGAGCTCGTGGATTTTTATCTGAGTAAGGTGGAGAATGGGATTCGGGTGGAATAAATACAAGATTAGTAGGCTGAAGAAGGGCTACTCGCAATAGGGGAAGTTCTTTTTTATATCGGACTTTTGAGTTATCTGAATTTTTGATGTTCTGGCCGAGTCGGAGTGTGAAAATTGGAAGTGGTTGAATTATAGAAAGTCTTTTTTATGAAAGTGAAATATCTACATATATAAGGCAGCTTCCATAAGAGCTGCCCTACCCAATATATGCGCATTTTATTTTCTGCCAACAAGCTTGCTGCGGAGTTTGTCCAACTGGTCCATCAGCTGATCATACTCTTCCATCTCGATTTTACACGTTCCTATTTTTTCAGCCACACTCTGAATGATGGTACTTCTGTTCAAGAGCTTTTTGCTACAGGGTGATGAACACCTTGCGCTCATCCTCTTTGGAACGTTCTTTTTCTAGCCAGCCGCTCGCTTCCATTCTGTTTACCATAGGAGTCAGTGTCCCAGTGCCAAGGTTAACAGATCCTTCATGGTGAGACCGTCCTTTTCCCATAAGGCAAGCAGCACCAAATATTGCGGGTAGGTGAGGGAAAATGGGTGAAGAGCGCTAGCGTAAAGTTTTGTAAATTCCCCTGCAGTTTCATAAACAGCAAAGCAGAGCTGCTTATCGAGTGTGAAAAAATCCTCCATGTAACTCACCTTCCGTCTACTATCTCAGTTAGTGATAGTTTACAACAATTTCTTCAGGTCTGCTTCAATTTTATTCGGTTCAGTAGTCGGGGCATAACGTTCGACCACTTGCCCATTGCGGTCCACGAGAAACTTGGTGAAGTTCCACTTGATCGCTTTTGATAGCAAGCCTTTTTTCTGTTCTTTTAAGAAGCTGTATAGTGGGTCTGCGTTGTCTCCGTTTACGTCGATCTTTGCATAAATAGGAAAATTCACACCGTAGTTGATTTGGCAGAATTCAATCGTTTCCCCCATATTGTCAAATTCTTGGTTGTTGAATTGATCGCAAGGAAAACCAAGAACCTCAAGCCCTTGCTCCCTGTACTTTTCATAAAGGTCCTGCAGCCCTGCAAATTGGGGAGCCAATCCGCATTTACTTGCTGTATTTACAATTAACAAGAGTTTTCCCTGATAATCTCTCAAAGCTTGCTCTTCACCGTTTTTCTTCTTTACGTTAAAATCATAGACTGTTTTCAAAGAGGTTCCTCCCTTTATGTCGTGTGAAATTAAATCGTACACGATATAAAATAAGTATGCAACTTTTTAACGCTTGAAAGTAGAATAAGAAATCATACAGAAATTGGAGGAGCGCGCTGCTTATGGATGTTTAGCGTAATTTTTTTAAGGGTATCTTCGTATGTATCTATATATCTATAAACTTTATAACCTGAGGTGATGAAATGGAAGCAGCAGTTCAAGGGACAAAAGGAAAACTTTTAACAAAAGAAAATATGACAGATCCGGGTCTCGTACCGGATTGGGTCATTCGTGAATATAGGAATTTTCATGAAGTTGTAACTGACAAAACCTTTCCATGCTATTTTGGGATGGCTGGAGAGAAGAAGGGGGAACTGCGTTATTCGTATATTACACATGATGATTGGAAGCATCTCCCTGAAACGCTGAAGGATTTTAATGCGTTATTTCATCCCGAGAAACCGCTCATCAGGCATGGTCTATTTTTATTTGTGGAGCCGGAAAATGAAGAAAAATCCATTCCGCATTATCGTCAATATTTCTGGGATATTCTGCAATATCTGCATCAACAGGATGACATGCCATGGCCAAAGGATTATCCGACTGACCCTGATCATCATCTGTGGGCCTTTTCGTTCGCTGGTGAGCCGTACTTTGTGTTCGGAAACGCTCCAGCATACAAGCAGCGTAAAACAAGGGATCTTGGAAACAGCTTGGTTCTCGGTTTTCAACCAAGACGTATTTTTGAAGGCCTGGAAGGTACTTCCCAAGGAGGCGCCATGTCCCGTGAAAAAGTGAGGGAGCGCGTGGAAAAGTGGGATCAACTACCCAAACACCCAAACATCAGCCACTATGGCGACCCGGAGCACCGGGAGTGGAAGATGTACTTCATTGGGGATGACTCAAAGCCGATGGAAGGGAAATGCCCGTTCCATCATGGAAAGTAATAGATAGAGAGGGCCAGACCCCAATTGGTTGGGGTCTGGCCCTCTTTTTATTACTGCATTGCAATCATCAAACCACCTGCTTGACTTCACCAGAGTCTTTCGGCTTTTCCTTCGACAGGAACCAGCCGGTGACACCGATGAGAAGAAGGACGGACCAGAAGGTGATCTTCCAGGGTGCCCCTTTGGCGAATCCCTCTGAAAGGATAGCAAGCTCGGGATGGGACAAGGCATAGATGCCAAGCTTCACACCTACCCATCCTACGATGAAGAAGGCTGCCGTTTCGAGGCCAGGCCTTTTGTCGAGCAATTCAACGAAAAAGCCGGCGGCAAATCTCATAATGACAAGCCCGATGATACCTCCGGCAAGGATGACAGCAAAGTGACCGCCGTCCAATCCACCGACCGTAGGAAGACCGGTTTCAGGCAGCATAACCGCAAGGGCAACTGCAGCTAGAATGGAATCTATAGCAAAGGCGATGTCTGCTAACTCTACTTTAACTACCGTCATCCAGAAGCCCGATCCTTTATTCTCTCCAGCCGCTTTCATAAGCTTCGGCTGAAGAACATGTTTTTTCAAAATGTGGTAAATGGCGATACCTAACAGGTAAAGTGCGCCAACCGCCTGCACCTGCCAAATGTGCACTAGGTACGAAATGATGAAGAGAGATCCGAAGCGGAACAAGAAAGCCCCCGCCAAGCCATAGAACAAAGCTTTTTTTCGTTGTTTCTCTGGCAGATGCTTTACCATTGTTGCAATGACAAGCGCATTATCTGCAGCAAGAATTCCTTCCAACCCGATCAGGATGAGCAGCACCCATCCATACTCCAATAATAATCCAATGTCCATCTATCTTCCTCCTAATTTTTTTTAGCCAAGTACGACAATTTCATCATGGTCATTTCTCTTTATATCATTCTCTAACACAAGTCTAGTATTTAAGCGATAGGTGAGCCCCTCTGTTGTTGGAGGCAGGTCTTCAGGTAGCCTATAGCTAAAAGGAAATTCTGTCTTCTCCTTTGCCTCCATTGTCTCAGACATCAGGATGGTCGTGACAGAATCCACTGTTACCACTTTGCTACCTTGCAATTCCTTCACCAGGTCACATTCCAATCTTTTGATTTCCTGCCTGTTCCATCCGTTTTCCACGTGGAAGGCGCCGGTGACGGTTTCGCCAGGCTTTATTTCACTTTTTTTCAAGAGCAGGTCCACGTTCGGGGAACCGCCTTTTATATAACTCATCATTTTTTTTATCATGTAAAAAGTACCTCCGTTAATAGTGGTTTATTTTTGCATATCATGTAAAACAAGGTTCATTTAACTACTAGGCGTCTGTAAGAACAGGTTTCTTGGTGGATTATGTGTCTCCAACGTTATCATCGAAACAAGGAATAATTTTATTGTGACGATAAATGTCAACCAAACTAGTAATCTTTTTTGCAAATCGATTTCCAATTAATTCATTTTCTCCTTTAAAGTAAATGTAGATAGAATAATAGTTAGATACCCGCTTTGAATGGATTCTAGATCTTTTTTCTCCCCCTTATAGACGACAAAAAACCTTTACCAAAATGCTGGTAAAGGTTTGAAAAGTTCAGTATTATCCCTTTACCATTATGGCAAAGGTCTCGCAAACAACGTTTAGGTTGCCAGTTAAGCCGGTGATTATTCATCACGTATTGTCGACATAACTGTAAGCTACTCCCCTTTGGAGTATTATAGTTAGCAGTGAAAATTCTTCTGCTATGAATATAGAATAATATATCCGAGCTCCATCGTCAAGAATAAAGTTGCAAATTTTACAAAAAATTCTTAATGATTCTAAACTCCTGTAATTGTCAGGGAGAAAAGTAGGAGTATAGCACACAAAATTCCGATTTTTATCACGAATTCTGTTATGATGTAAGGAAGAAAATAATAATAAAGGGTGACTGGTTGATGATGGATGCTTCGGAAAAATTAACATTATTTTTAGAACAGAACGCGGAAGAATTTATACATAATTGGCGCAAAAAAAGTGTTATTTCCGAAGATGATCCGTACCGGGAAGAAGTGATTCGAAACGGTACCCAAATGTTTCAGCTTGTTAAAATGGCGCTTAAAGAGCCTTTGAAAGAGGAGGAAATGAAGCAGCTTGCCTATAAACTGGCAAGGGAACGGGTAGAGGCGAATGTTAATATCAGTGAGTTTGTCTATAACGTTAATATCGGGAAAAGTGAGATTATCAGATGGGTAGGAAATTCCGGAATCGACCTCCACGATTTGCGTCCGCTTTTTGAGAAAATCAATACGCTATTTGATGAATTTTCCTATTATACTGTGAGGAAATATACAGAAATCAAGGAACAACAGCTTCAGGAAAAGGATTCCTATATCCACCAGACCCACAAGGAGCGCCTCACCATCCTGGGACAGATGAGCTCAAGTTTTGTTCATGAATTCCGAAATCCCCTAACAGCCATAATCGGATTTACAAAGCTGCTTCAGAATGATCATCCTCATTTGCCTTATCTGGACATCATGCAGCATGAGCTGGATCAATTGAACTATCGAATCTCCCAATTCCTGCATGTTTCACGTAAAGACTTGATCGAAAGCAGGAAGGATGAAGTCAACCTGTCCTTTTTGCTGCAGGAGCTGACAGAGTTTTTATATCCTAGTCTATTGAGTGGGGATGTTACCCTTAAGTTGGATGCTGATCCGACGCTGACCATCACCGGCAACAAGGATGAACTTAGACAGGTCTTTTTGAATCTTATCATGAATTCCATCGATGCCCTCCAGCAAAAGAAGGATCTACGGGTGATTAAAGTGGAATGTAAGGCAGTGCAACAAGATATTGAATTGAAAATTATCAACAATGGTCCGAAAATATCAGAAGATGTCATTCATGCCATCTTTGAACCGTTTTTTACAACAAAGGACCTTGGAACCGGAATCGGACTCTATATCTGCAAAAAACTCATCGAGAAGCATGATGGGGAGATCTATTGCCATTCCACGGAGGGGCAGACAAGCTTTGTTGTAAGGGTACCGGTGTTTGTGAAGGTTTGAAACTAGATAGAGGAAGTGTTGGTACTTGCTAAGCGCCATTATCTTATTTTTATTAGCAGGATTAGCGGAAATAGGAGGGGGGTACCTGATCTGGCTCTCACTACGTGAAGGCAAGCCATGGTATTGGGCAGTTTTTGGTGGCGGAACTCTTGTCCTTTATGGAATAATCGCAACCTATCAGGCCTTTCCGACATTCGGACGAGTCTATGCTGCGTATGGTGGGGTATTTATCGTTCTCTCCGTATTATGGGGGTGGGGAATTGACAGAAAGACCCCCGACCTCTACGACTGGATCGGAGCAGGAATCTGTATTATTGGTGTATCTGTGATGCTCTTTTCGCCAAGGTCATAAAAAAATCTATAAAAAGCAAAAAAGGGCGAATCGATCAGCCCTTTTTTTATGCCGAAAAATCAACCGCTGAATTGGAAATATTTAACATTTATCCGCCCGCTATTAAGGTCTCCATAAACACCCCATACCCTTTAAATAGTTGAAAAGCTCATTGATATGGACAATGCCGCTGTAGCAGCTAGACCAATTTTGCATGCGGGGAGAACGCTGCTTTAGTGCTTTAATACGGAGCGGGTCAGGCACCTTTTTTAAATTCCCCATTGACAACCCCTAAAATCTATACTATCTTTAAACATATACTTTAACACCTAAAAGCGTTTAAGCGTTTAAGTGTGTTAGCGAACTTTTTTTCAGAGATTAGTTGAGCCGAGTAGAGCAATGGAATATAGGAAGATAGCGTTTGTATTTAGTAGTCTATCATGTGGGCAGCAAGCAGAGACTAGATGGTTAGTGCGAATCTAGGCCAGTGATGGATGAATTACCGTACATAGTTTTCAGGAGCTATCGATTTTGCTAGAGTGAGCAAAGTATTTTTGCTAATTAGGGTGGTACCGCGGAGTTTCTTCGTCCCTTATTTTTAGGGGATGGAGGGGCTTTTTTTATTGGCATGATCATGTGAGTGAACTTATAGATGTAGGACAAACTATTTTTATACCAACTGGAGGATTCAACATGGAACAACATCATACAGCATTTCGTATCCGCCGTTTTGAGGCAGTCGGCATTATTGCACTTATTTTATTCATTATCGGATTATCATTATTTACATTTAAAGCGGAGCCGCACATTCCCATCTTTGTGGCCATCATCGTTCTTATGGTATACGCTTTGATTAAGAAGCAATCATGGGGCTTTATTGAAGAGGGATTAAAAAGCGGCCTGAAAGAAGGGCTCATTCCGATTTTCCTATTTATTCTGATTGGAATATTGATAGGGGTCTGGATGCTGTCCGGCACCATTCCGACTTTCATTTTCTTCGGCAGTCAAATCATTTCGGTGGATTTCTTTTTACCAAGCGTGTTTATCGTGACTGCAATCATCGGGACCTGTATCGGCAGTGCCTTTACGACTGCATCGACTATTGGTGTTGCGTTTATCGCACTCGGTACGGCAATGGGCTTTAATCCGGCAATTGTGGCTGGTGCCATCATCTCAGGAGCGTTTCTTGGAGATAAAATGTCCCCATTATCGGATACAACGAATATTGCATCCGCTGTCTGCAAGGTGGACCTGTTCGACCATATCAAGCATATGCTGTGGACGACGGTTCCTGCATTCATTATTTGTGTCGTATTGTTCAGCTTTATTGGGAAACCCGATGACCTAGGTTCGGTGGGGGAGCTTTCCGAGCTGCCACAAAAGCTGAAGGCAGCCGGATTGGTTCATCCGTTTGCCTTGCTACCGGCAGTAATAATGTTTGGCCTTGCCATGAAAAGAGTACCAGCGATTTTTGTCATGATTCTTGGTATTCTTGCTGGAACAGTTGTAGCGTTTATTCTGCAGCCGGAAACGACTATCACGCAGCTCATGAATGTGATGCAAAATGGCTTTAAGAGTGAATTAGGGGAGGAAAGCATCGATACTATCCTTTCCCGCGGCGGCATCCAAAGCATGATGTGGTCCGTTTCCCTGGTGCTATTGACACTCAGCATGGGCGGACTGATCCAGAAGCTTGGAATCATCAACAAGGTGATGGAGATGATGCAATCCTTTATCTCATCAACCGGAAAGCTGGTCGTCGCGGCTGTTGCGACTGCAATCGGAGTGAATGTCACAATCGGGGAGCAATACATGTCCATCATTTTGACAGGTCATGCCTTTGAAAAGGAATTTGAAAAGCAGGGAATCTCCAAAAAGAATCTGGCCCGTGTTTTAGAGGATGCAGGAACGGTCATCAATCCCCTGATCCCTTATGGAGTCAGCGGCGTATTCATGGCAGGTGTACTTGGAGTGCCGGTTTTGGAGTATCTACCGTTTGCATTCTTCTGTCTGCTCAGTCCGTTGATCAGTGTGTTTTATGGGTTTACTGGAATCAGTATCAAAAAGCAGGAGCAAGTTAAAGGAGCATAATATAGGGAATCGTATCGAACGGTCTCATAGAGGCGGTTTGATACGATTTTTTGTTTTTTAATGGAAATATGGAATCGGCTGATATCTTGACCGTAACGGCCGATAAATTCAGAAAACGGCCGAAATTTTCCTGGAATGGCCGATATATCAAAAAAACGGCCGATATCCGGTGCGAATTTGATGATATATCAAATACGTGTTGTTAACCGAGTCTTGCTACAGCTGGTTCACGGAAAAACATCGCAAAAAAAAGCCTTTCAGCAGGTAAAAATTCTGCAAAAAGGCTAAATCCTATTGCTGCAAGCGATCCAAATCCGCAAACAATGGTTTATTTTTCACATACAGCTCCTTGAAAAGGTGATAATGCTCCTCATAGGTGACGACGTTTTTTACAGAAGGTAGCACCTCCTGCTGGATTGGAATGTACTGCTTGATTTCATCCATGGAGTTCACTTTCCCTAGCGCATAGAGCCCGAGCCAAGCTGCCCCCCATGCGATTGCGTGGTCGCTTTTTGGAAGCAGCACGGTTTTATGAAAGATGTCGGCTGTCATCTGCACCCATAGCGGAGAGCGGACAAAGCTTCCGCTGATGAGAAGTTTCTTGGTCGGGCCTGCTTTTTCCGTTAACGCTTCCTGTATCTCATACATATTGAAAATTACACTTTCCATCACGCTGCGGATCATATCGGCACTGTTATGGGAAAGGGTCAGCCCGATCCAGCCGCCTTTCGCTTTGGCATTCCATTTTGGCGCGCGCTCCCCAGCGAGATAGGGCATAAAGAAAAGGCCGTTCGCACCAGCACTTGATGTGGCAGCCAGCGACTCCAGGTCAACTGTCCCTATGGTATCTCTTTTGGTAAGGGTGGAAAATTGTCGTGCCAGCCATTTTAGGGCAACTGTTCCATTGTTCGAAGCACCACCAATAATGCTGTGCTCTTTTGTGAAAACATACTGAAAGGTGCGCTGGTGATCATCTGTTTTGCGTTCTGTTGTAAATCTTCTTATCGCTCCGCTCGATCCGATTGTTAAGGCTGTTTCAGCATCATGAATAGCCCCGATTCCGATATTGGCTAAAACGCCACCGCTTGAGCCGATAATAATGGGTGTTTCCGTTGTCAGCATCAGCTCATCCGCCACCTTTGCCGCTAACGGTCCAACAACCTCGGTGCATGGGACGACAGTGGAAAGCTGGTTAGGGTGGACGCCTGCGATTGCCAGTGCCTCGCTATCCCACTCTAGAGCATGGATATTAAATAATCCGGTTGCAGAAGCGATGGAATAATCTACCTTCCATTGTCCGCACCATTTGTATATAATATATTCTTTAATGGATGCGAATCGGCTTGCTTCATAATATGGCACATACTGCGATTCCTTCATCCAGATCAGCTTGACGAAGGGAGACATTGGGTGAATGGGAGTGCCGGTATTTTCATATATTCCTTTTCCATATGTCTCATTCATAATGGCAGCCTGCGGATAGCTTCTGCTGTCAGACCAGATCAACAACGGTGAAATCGGTTCGTTTTGCTCATTTATACATAATAAAGAATGCATGGAACTTGAGATGCTTAATCCGATAATGTCAGAGGCAATGAGTTTGTTCTGCCTCATGGAATTGGTAATGGCTTCACGTGCCGCCTTCTCCACTTCCAAAGGATTTTGCTCTGACCAGCTTGGCTTAGGATGATAGGTGGAATAGGCGCATTCATATTCCGAAACAACTTCGCCCTGTGGGGTGAAAATAACTGAGGTTGCGGTGGTTGTTCCGATATCTAGTCCGATCATAAATTTGCTCATAGCTACACTCCGTTTGCAATTTCAATGGATACTTCTATTTTACCTTAAAATGGGCAATCGCTCTCAAGTTTGGCAGATATATTTTTAGTATGACTGGAAAATAGTTAGAAAATTTATAATTATTGCGAAATAGGTAAAAAGTAGTATTGGAGAAAGAGGTGAATTTGGTCATTCACAGTGTTTCTTTAAGTTATCAACAAGCAAAAGTCCTGGGAAATAAGATATACACACGTTTATCCACATTATCAACAGGCTGGAGTGCTGTTTTTCACAAAATATTATTCACAATCATAATTTTATTATATATTGATATAATAGGTCTTATCCATTTTATTAACACTATCCACAAGAGTGTGGACAACATTTGTTAACATAAGTAAATATTTTGAACTATTTGTGAACTATTGCTCAAACCCATTGTAAGAACTGGAAAAAAGGATTATAGTAAAGATAGAAAGTAAGTGAAAAGCTTCACAAACTTTCTAAGAAAAATAATCAGCTAGCCGGCTAATCACCAACTTCATATTTTTTTACAGGTGTTTGTGAAAATATTCACAAACTAACCCTTAGGAGGAATGAGTTATGAAATGGTTAAGAGGACCCCAAATGGCGATTCTATGGACAGTATTGAGAGTTTGGCTTGGTATTCAGTGGTTGAAGGCGGGGCTTCCGAAAATCGGCAGCTTTGATGCTGAAGGATTCTTACACGGTGCCATTGCAAAAGCGGGGGGAGCACACCCAGCAGTCCAAGGTTGGTATGCAGGATTCCTTGAAAATGTGGCACTGCCAAATGTAGCGCTGTTCAACATTCTCATCCCATGGGGCGAAGTATTAGTCGGAATAGCACTCATCCTTGGCCTAGCGACCGTACCGGCATTGATAGCAGCAGCATTCATGAACTTGAACTTCCTGTTGGCCGGTACCGTAAGCACGAACCCGATCCTTTACACTGCAGCAATCCTCATACTGGCAGCAGGCACAGCGGCTCACTTCTACGGTGTAGATAGATTTGCAATCCGTGTACTGAAGGAAAAAATGGAGGAGCGACGAAATGATGAGGATCATACCATTAACCACAAACACGTGACCACCCATTAAATAAAAGGCACCACCCAATGGGTGGTGCCTTCGTCTTGCTTACCGTCTGTTTTCGCATACATTGTAAAAAATCCCAAAGCCGATTTTTTACGGCAAAAGCAACAAACTTTACGATAAGAGCCTGCTTATTTGAATGTATCCTTTTTACTGTTGCGTTTAATGCCTGCAGCTGCTGCACGAGCCTGAGCTTCTAAAATCTCATTATCTGCGCCGTGTTCTTTTGCAAATTCAGCATCTTGACTTGCTGTTTTCATGTTTTTCGGTACTTGTGGAAGAGAAGATTTATTCTTTCCACCTGATTTGTGTCCACGTGAACGGCCCATTCGAACCCCTCCAGAAACGGTGATGGACAAAAGAAGATACCTTCTCATGTCCTCCACTGTAGCTTCACCAATAAACCTTGTCGTGATAAGAGGGAGTTAATGGTTCTTACAGGTATTAACGGCGCTTCTGCGAATAGCCGCCAACGCGATCGGCCGCTTTGAATTCTCTGGAGTAGGTCACTTCCTGCATGCTGCTTAATGAGTTTTTCACTCTTTCTTTGCGTTTCTTCTCAGCCATTTCAAAACCCTCCTTAGAATATGTACTACCTACAGTCTCCTCTAAAGTGTGGGAAAATATACTAAAAAAAGTAAAAACGGGGCCTGACCCTCATCGCTTTAAAGCGTTGAGGGTCAGGCCCCGTTATGGTCAACTAAGCTTCGCGAAGCTGATGCTCTTCGACAACTTCGTGCTGCGTACGCATTTTGTTTAGGGTATATAGATCTTTTGAGATTTCGTATAGGTTGTAGATGTCTTCGCCTCCGTTGATTTCGTCAAGTAGGCTTTGGCGTGTTTCGTTAGCCAGGACTACATAAGGTAGCTTTTCCGCTGCTTTCATGGAACGGATGTTCACTTTGCGGATGCGCATGAAAATGGATTGGATGTCCAGTTCATAGAACAGCTCATCAAAGAACTGATCCTTTGCAATCTGATTGTAGCCTTTGCCGTGGTATGGCTTGCCCAGCCATGTTCCAAGAAATCCTGCTCCGTCCTGTACATCGAATAAATTGATTGTCCCAATTGGAGTGCCCCATTCATCAAGAATGGTACGTGAAATCAATTCTCCGCGCTCTTCCGCTTCGATTGTCTGCTTTGTCAAGAACACAAACTCATCGTGGGAATACGCTTTTTGACGCACAAAAGGGAAGACTTCAGGGTGCACCATCAACTCATAAAGAGTCTGAGATTCGTGAGTATCACGTTTTTTAAGCATGTCTTATCCCTCCAATTGAGGGCAGAAATGTCACGTAACGTGAAGACTGGCCCACCCTCGAAATTTTTTAAATTACAAAAAATTTCGGGGTGGGAATCGAACCCACTAGAACCAGATAAAACTGGTGGCGCACCATTTGCCTTCCCTAACATTTTAGAAACAAATTGTTAGTTGATTTGATTTTGTTTACCTACGTATCATACTCGATTATTTTCGAAAAAGATACTACTTTTTTGTTAAATTTTTTGGTAAAATATTTCACCTTCAACCATTGTCACGACAGGCTTTGCGAGGAATTGGAAAGGGTGGTGGGACCATAGAACCAAATCGGCATCCTTGCCTGTTTCGATGCTCCCGACCCTGTGGGATACATCAATGTTTTTTGCAGCCGTGATCGTAATTCCTTCCAGTGCCTTTTGTTCATCCAAGCCCTCTCTCACTGCCAGGGCGGCACAGATATTCAAGTACTGAACCGGAGTATATGGATGGTCGGTTGTAATGGAAACCTCGACACCATTGTCAGCGAGACTTTGATAGGTCTTCCAGCTCTTATTTTTAAGCTCGATCTTGGACTTCCGGGTAAGGGTAGGTCCGACACAGACCCTCAAGTTTCTGTCTTTGAGTTCGTCTACAATCAAATGCCCTTCCGTACAGTGCTCAATCGTAAATCTGAGGTCGAATTCCTCCGCAAAACGGATACCGGAAATGATGTCATCCGCTCTGTGTGCATGAATCTTAACGGGAATCTTGCGTTCCAATGCCATAATGATTGGTTTGACGCGCAGGTTATCCGTATTATCGTAGTGCCTTGCCTGATGAAAGGCTTCCCGAAGCATACCCATAATACCCATTCTTGTGATGGAATCCTTGTTGCCGTGACTGTGAATGCGCTTTGGATTTTCCCCAAAAGCGATCTTCAGCCCGGCAGTTTCTCTCACCAGCATCTTTTGAATATTTACTCCCCGTGTTTTGATGACGGAGGTGGTGCCGCCGATTACATTGGCGCTCCCAGGCATAATGTGAACGGTTGTCACGCCTGCCTGAATCGCGTCCTGAAACCCTAGGTCAAGGGGATGCACACCGTCCAATGCCCGAATATGGGGAGTAAGCGGCTCGATGGTTTCATTGGCATCATTGCCTGCCCAGCCCGTTCCTTCATCATACAGGCCAAGATGGGTATGAACATCAATAAAGCCCGGGAAAAGATACTTCCCCTTACAATCAATAACTACCCCACTTGCCGGGACCGGTAAACCAATTCCTATCTCCATTATCTTTCCGTTTTCGACTCTCACATCTGCACAAAAAAGAGGCGGTGAGGTGATCGGATAGACGGTTGCATGCTTGAAAATAACTATATTCATTATGAAGCTCCTACTTTTTTGTCTTTATTTTGATTGTAATATGTCGGACAGAGCCTCATCAAGATGATTATAAAAGAATTTATAGCCGTGTTGCTCCAGTTTTTTTGGCAGCACATTCTGTCCCTCCAACACAAGTTCGCTCATTTCACCTAATGCGAGCTTAAGAGCGAAGCCAGGGGTAGGGAACCAATGCGGACGGCCCATCACTTCCCCAAGTGTTTTCCCGAAATCCTTCATTTTCATCGGGTTGGGAGCTGTAACATTGACGGGGCCTTCCATTTCATTGTTTTCCAGACAGAAAGCAATCGCACCGACAACATCCTGGATGTGCACCCATGACATCCATTGCTCCCCGTTTCCGATTTTGCCACCAACAAACATTTTATAGGGGAGCAGCATTTTCGGAAGGGCGCCTTCCTCTTTATCCAATACAATCCCGAATCGGGTAAAGACGGTTCTGACTCCGGCTTTAGAGGCATGCTCCGCTTCCTCTTCCCACGCAAGAACAGTTGAAGCCAAAAAGCCGGATCCTGGCGTGGTATCACTTTCGGTAAAGGTTTTATTTTCGCTGTTTCCGTAAAAACCGATAGCACTTGCGTTGACCAGAACTTCCGATTTCTCCCCAAGTGAGCTTATTATACGGTTGATTTCCTTGGTGGAGGTGATTCTGCTCTCGACTATTCTACGTTTTTGATCATCGGTCCAGCGTCCACTGTTGATGGATTCACCAGCCAGATTGACAAAAGCCTCGACTCCTTCCAATTCTTTTTCCGGCGTGGTGCCATCTTTCAGCCACTCCACGAACCTTACATGAGGTTTTTCCTTTTTATTCGAGCTGTTTCGCGTTAAAATATATAGATGATGTCCCTTTTCCACTAAATAGTCCGTCAAGGCTGATCCTACAAGGCCAGTTCCGCCTGCAATCGCGATCTTCATCTCATTCATCCTCTCGTGTAAATATCATACTTATACTATTAGTTCTTTTCCCTAAATATCCTTTATTCAATACGTACCAATGTGCTACATACCAAAACGAGGTGAATCTTATGCAAAAAATAACGAAAATATCGGTCCAACAAAAAAATAAGGAACGGTTCAATATTTTCCTCGACGAAGAATACGCATTTGCCGTATACGAGTCGACCCTACTGAAGTTCCAGCTTGTAAAAGGGAAAGAACTCGATGAGCTTGATATAGAAGAAATCCTTTACAGCGACCAGATCAATAAGGCATATCTGTCAGCTGTACATTATCTTTCGTTCCGCATGAGAACGGAGAAGGAGATAGTGGTATATTTGAAGGAAAAGGAAATCGAACCGTTTGTCATAAAAGAAATCATCGTCAAGCTGAAGGAGCAGAGCTATTTGAATGATGCAGAGTTTGCAGTTGCCTATGTTCGGACCCAAGTCCAGACCACATTAAAGGGGAGACAGGTCATTTCACAGGAGTTGGTGGAAAAAGGTGTGTCGAAAAATACGATTGAAGACGCCCTGATTGAATACAGCGAAGAAGAGGAGCTTGAGCATGCGATAAAATTGGTCCATAAATACAGCCCGAAATATAAAAACGATGCCTTTAAAATTATGAAACAGAAGGTTGAACAGGCATTGATGAGAAAGGGCTATGCTTTTTCTGTCATCAAGGTGGCCATAGAGGAAGCGGACCTTGCAGAGGATGATTCTGAAGAATGGGACGCGATTAGCAAACAGGCGGAGAAATACCATCGCAAATATGCGAAGCTTGAAGGCTATGAGTACAAGATGAAAATGAAGGGAGCCCTCTATCGCAAGGGCTTCACAATGGATTTGATTGATCGATGGCTGGAGGAAAATGAAGCAGCTGAATAATTGCTAGGAGGTCTTCATCCCACTGATGAAGACCTTTTTGTAAGTATAAGGCTTTCAAGATTCCTCACACATTAATCTCCAACTTGCTATCCTGGCTGATGATGATTTCGGCCACCTGCTGTGGTGATTTCAGGCGTGACTTGTCCTTGATGTGGTCGGTTTCATCCCAGAATGGCGTGTCCATGCCTCCCATATATGTTGCTGTAACGGTAACCTTGCCTTCCAGCTCCTTTTGAAGACTCTCTGTAAAGCCGCGTACAGCAAACTTGCTTGCGACATACACGCTTTCATTGACCTTACCTTTCTGCCCGGCAGTAGAGATGATGTTCATGATCTTCGGCTCTTTCTGCTCCAATAGGTGTGGGAGAAGTTCTTTTGTCAGATAGATGGTGCCGAGAACATTGGTCTGCACTGCAAGGTCGATGTCTTCGATTGAAAGCTCCGATAAAGGACCAAAGCAGCCGGCGCCGGCATTATTGATAAGATAGGTTACAGAATGATTTTTTATTATGGCGGAAACTGTCTTTTGGACAGATTCATGCTTGTTCAGGTCAAGGGTGAAGACCTCCGCATGGCCGCCCTCTTGATGGATAAGCTGTTGTACCTCTTTTAAAGGAGCTTCCCGTCTTCCTGTCAGGATAATCTTATGCCCTTTTTTTGCATATCCAAGGGCCAGCTCTTTCCCGAGGCCTGTCCCGGAACCTGTGATAAGAATGGTTTTCATGATGTGCAACACTCCTCTATGTAAAATGCTTCTTAGGCAATTTCGCTTTGTTTTGCCATTTAACCGTGCTATTCTTACTTTATATAGAAATGTAGGGGGAAAGCAAGTGGAACAGGATAAACGCTTTAGTCAAATGACACCGCATGAACTGCATCAGGAGATTTCAACATTGAAGGAAAAGGCGAGAAAAGTGGAGCAACTCGGTATAGTCAATGAATTTGCCGTACTCGAACGAAAGATAACAATGGCAAAAGCATATATGCTTAATCCGGATAACTACAAGTCTGGCGATATGTACGAAATCGAAGGGGACCCAGGTGTATTTTTTGAAATAGATTATATGAACGGCGTGTTTGCATGGGGGCACAGAGTTCGCGGAAACGTAGTCAGCAGGGAAGAAGAGGGCCTGCCGATTTCAATGTTAATGAAAAAAGAGTAGCAGAAGGGCTCAGCCCTTCTGCTACTCTTTTACTGTTAAGATCTTTTGCGAGTCTGAACTTCCAAGATCTGCGTATTTTGGGCCTGTGTTGTCTGGCCGTTCACTTGGTTATACGCATGCTTCACGCTCGCAAAAGGCTGTGGAAACGGATTTGCTTTTGTTGCGGATTGATTGTTATAAAAGGCTCTACCTGATTGTTTGCCCATGCTAAGTCCCTCCTAGGATAGAAGAAATCTAATAGGTGCCATCTTCCCTTGCGCCGGACGCACGCATTCTCTCTTGAGGATGTGTGTTGATAGTCCCATTCGCGCGTTTAGATGCAAACTCGGCTTTTGCTCTGCCTTCCCCTTCAAACTTATTGTCATTCGGGTTAGGAAAGTTCTTCGCTTTGTTCCTCAATCGTATCGCCTCCCTTTAGATAGGGGCCTGACCCTCTTAGCGCTTTAAAGCGGTGAGGGTCAGGCCCCTATCATTAATATTGGATTTTCACCCCTGAAATATGTGATGATAGGGACAGTCAAATGAAACCAGAAGAGGTGTTTTTATTGGAAGAATATTTTGAGCGCTTGGCAGAGCAGCTTTTGGCGAAGAATCCTGCGTTGACGTATGAAAAGGCCCGTACGTGGGTCGAGCATTTGTGGGAGGATTTTGAAAGCACATATGCAAAGGCCGGTTATGAATACAAAGGAAAAGAAATGACAGAAAGAATGGTGGCGGGAATCATTGAACGTCACGGTGATACGCTTCATGAGTTCCTTTCGACAAATCCGAAGTACAAGCATTTGCTCGAGGATGAAGGAGATTCGATTTCCCATTAATAAATACCCGATCCTGGAATGAGTAGGATCGGGTCATTCTTTTAATTTGGAATAATCTCCAGTTTCTCCCTGAGCTTATCTTCGCTAAAAATCCAGCCTGTGTAGGAGCTGACGATATGGAGATCCAGGTCGAGCTGTACCACTGCAACGAATGGATAGTAGTCCTTGCTTCGATAGCGAAGGTCGATAAAGCGGACTTCGTAATGATCTGAGAATTCCTCCATCTCCCAACGATAAACAGGGGAGAAGGATAAAAAGGCAGAGACATTGTCATCGAATTTTGCCGCCTCGATGACGGCCGTCTCCGGTAAAGGCACCTTTTCAAACGTATCATGAATGATGATTTGATTCTTCACGGCACGTGCCACATAGAAGCTCTCTTTTGCAGTAATTGCCAAATGCCATTGATTGAAATACAGAGTTGGCGAGATAATGGTATTCGTCATGTTCGGAATCACTTTCCGCACCTGCTGGATCACCCTTTGCTGCATCCAGTACCTAAGCACATAATATCCGACAAGTATGATGTAGATTGCCAGGAAGGTATATCCTGGATGAAAACCGAATCCCCACAAAATAAATCCTACAATATGCAGACCGAAGATTATCGGGTCAAAGGTATTGATGATGCCAAGCGCCACCCACTTGTGTGTAAAAGGACGGAGCGCCTGTGTCCCATAAGCGTTGAAAATGTCGACAAAAACATGCAGGATAACGGCTATAAATGTCCAAATCCATAGATAGAGCAAATCCGCTTGAGGGATGAATGCATAGATTCCCGCCGTGATAGCAAGCGGCCAAAGGCAAACTGCCGGGATGGAATGTGTGATGCCACGGTGATTTCGTATATATTTTGCATTATTTTTCAATTTTAGAATGGTATCCATGTCAGGTGCCTGCGACCCGATGATAGCTCCAATCATTATCGCTGTAGCGGTTTCGGGATTGCTTGCAACATAAGGATCGATGGTCGCCATGGATCCAAGTGCTATTCCCATCACCACATGTGTTCCAGTATCCAATGGTCGGCCTCCTTTATTGTTTGATTTTATCAATGCTGAACGAACTTTCTTTTCTTTTATTGTTAATCAAAAGGGGTGTTTTCAAACATGGTAACAAAACCGTTGCAAATTTTCATCGAATATCCTATAAAGGATACTGTCATACAAAAATATGAAGCGACGATGAAAAATGTCATTGGTGTCATGAAAGATCTTGGTGCAAAAGAGATTCGATGGACGAAAATATCTTACAAGAACGGCGGCAACACTTATTATACGGAAACTTTTTTATTGCCGACCGAGTCACATTATTTTGCAATGAAGGAGCTAAGGGCATCGGCAAGTGAAGGTGTATTCCATGACCTCTCACAATGTATGGATTCCAGAAGAGGTGCGATACAATACATCGGTTTAAAAATTATAAGCTAATCCCGGAGGTTTATTTTGGATAACAAACAAACACAACATGAGTTGCTTAAGGGTTTTGAGATTGACGGCTTTCGCAACGATCTAATCAATTGGTTCATTCAGGAACAACGTGATCTGCCATGGAGAAAGGATCAGGATCCCTATAAGGTATGGGTTTCCGAAATCATGCTCCAGCAAACAAAGGTAGATACGGTCATTCCTTATTTTAATTCCTTTATTGAGCAGTTCCCAAACATTGAAAGTTTAGCGAACGCTGCTGAGGATAAGGTGCTTAAGGCGTGGGAGGGGCTAGGATACTACTCGCGCGCGAGAAATCTGCAGAGTGCGGTTCAGGAGGTTCACGAACGCTACAGTGGAGTCGTGCCGAATAATGCAGCAGAGATTTCGACATTAAGAGGTGTTGGACCGTATACAACAGGTGCGATATTGAGTATCGCCTATGGCGTGCCGGAGCCGGCTGTGGATGGTAATGTCATGAGGGTACTTTCGCGTGTGCTGCACATCAGGGAGGATATCGCAAAGCCGAAAACGCGAAAGCTGTTTGAAGCGGTGATCAGGGACTTGATTTCCCGCGATAATCCATCATTCTTTAACCAGGGGCTGATGGAGCTCGGTGCCATCGTTTGTACGCCAACATCGCCGTCCTGTATGCTTTGTCCGGTGCAGGAGCATTGCCGGGCATTTCACATGGGAGTTCAAAGGGAGCTACCGATTAAGTCCAAGAAGAAATCTGCCAAGCAGGTCTCTCTCGTAGCTGGAATTTTTAAAAATGAAGACGGTCGATATTTGATTCAAAAAAGGCCGAGTGAAGGTCTGCTTGCTAACTTATGGGTGTTTCCGAACTTTATTAAACTGGACGAGCTGGGTACTTCCAAGCAGCAGCTTGAGAGTCTGATGAAGACGGAGTATGGTCTCGAAGTGGAGATGGGGGACTACCTATGTGATATCCGCCATGTCTTTACTCACTTGGTGTGGGATATCAACGTGTATGTTGGCAAGTTTCATGGAAACCCGCCAGCGGATCGCAAGGATGTCTTGCTCGTTACAGAGGAAGAGATGCTGGAATATGCCTTCCCGGTCTCACATCAGAATATGTGGAAAGAATATAAGAAGTGATTTTTTGCAGATCTGCCCTTTGATGGGGCGGGTCTTTTTTTCGGGGGGAAGGGAGTGGAATCGCTAGAAGATTTGTGATAATCGCTAGAACATGGAGCAATATCGCTAGAAGATTATGAATAATCGCTAGAAGCTGCGTAAAAATCGCTAGAAGCTATAAGGTGGATCGGCGAACACCCTGCCATTGGCAATAATTTATGCCCGCCGTTATCTACCAACAAGTTGCTCAATCGTAGGTCATTCTCGTTCCATGCGTATAATCCGCTTCATTCCACGTTAAACCGCCGCGTGCTTCGATTTCTTCAACGATCTCGCGATGAATGCTCTGTCCTTCCACGTTCAGGTATGGAACCATCTGCTGTAGGGAGTGGTGGAAATATGCCAACTCGCTGTCCTTCCATTCCTTTTTTGCCATCATGGATAATTCGGTCATGTCTCTGCCAACGTACATGGTTTGTCCCTCCTCTTTAGATGAGAATCTTTCAAGTTCTTCTTTATTAAAAATCTACCCCTTTATTGTTCGATGAAACAAATAAGACTATACTGAAAGATATTACGTAAGTTTTTTACATAAAGGAGTGCATTGTATATGACTGAAAAAGTTGCTTTAGTTACAGGAAGCAGTAGAGGAATAGGGAAAAAAATTGCCCTTGAACTGGCAAAGCAGGGCTATAACATTGTGATCAACTATAACCGAAGCAAAACGGCTGCACAGGAAACGGCTGCGGAAATTGAGCAGTTGGGTGTGAAAACGCTGATTGTCAAAGCGAACGTTGGACAGCCGGAGAAAATCAGGGAAATGTTTGTGAAGATTGATGAGGAGTTTGGCCGCATCGACCTATTGGTGAGCAATGCAGCATCAGGTGTTCTTCGTCATGTGATGGAGCTGGAGGAATCTCACTGGGATTGGACAATGAATATAAACTCCAAGGCCCTCCTTTTCCTCGCACAGGAAGCTGCAAAGCGCATGGAGTCTGTTGGAGGCGGGAAAATCGTCAGCATCAGTTCATTGGGCTCCATCCGCTATTTGAAGAACTATACGACTGTTGGTGTGTCCAAAGCGGCAATCGAAGCGCTCACCCGTTATTTGGCGGTGGAACTGGCAGACAAGAATATTGTAGTCAATGCGGTTTCCGGTGGAGCGGTGGATACAGATGCGCTGAAGCATTTCCCGAACCGTGAAGAATTATTGGAGGACGCGAAGAAAAATACGCCTGCCGGGCGAATGGTGGAGCCGGAAGATCTGGTTAACACCGTGTTGTTCCTTTTATCCGACCAGGCAAGCATGATTCGTGGCCAGACAATCATAGTGGATGGCGGTAGGTCCCTACTCGTCTAAAAATATACGAAAAGAATTTTTTTATTTTTTGACATAGTTTTATCACCTCTTGGTTATCTTAAATTTCGTGGAGGTGATAAACAATGGCAAACAACAACCAACAAAACCAAGCAGGTAAAACTGCATCTGGTACAAGCGTACAACACGTGAAACAACAAAACGCATCTCAAAATCAACAACAACAGTATGGTGCTGAGTTCGCGAGCGAAACTAACGCTCAACAAGTAAAACAACAAAACGCTCAATCTCAAGCACAGAAAAACCAACAAAACCAACAAAACTCTTAATATGTAACAAGACAGGGCACTCCTTATCATACCGATGGGGAGTGCCTTTCTTCGTGGTCGAGGGGGAAATTCCTGCCGGGGTCTGGCCCCAATCTCAAGTTTTTCTCGACAAAAGTTCTGATGTGTCTACAGATGTTGTCAAAGGGTTTGAGGGGTGGGGGAAGAATGATACATAGGAGGAGAATTAAGGTGGGGGGCATGGGCATGGATAGGTTTGATTTGGCGGTAGCGAAGCAGTTGAAGACGATGGATAGGCTGTTGTATTTGCAGTCTGAGATAGAACGGTGCCAGAAGGTGGAGCGTCAGCTTAATGATATTCAGGAGGCGGCTAATAAACTGAGGGAGCTCAAAGATGATATTGCGCAGATGAAAAAGGATTTGAGGGACATTCAGCTGGTATTTGAAAATCAGACGGAGGAAGCGATAAAATCATACCATTTTCAGGAATCAAGCTGAGATCGTGGCTCGAATCTGTAAATTTTTTATGAAAAGCGTGAATAAGATTCAAAAAGGGGCATCTTCTCTCATAGAAAGATGGCTCTTTTGTTTTAAAATCTGGTTGTTACCGTTATAATAATAGAAAAGGTTGCTTTTTAGAGATGAGGCGGCACAAATGAAAGAAGGGGAGAAGGATGGGTTGTCCCAAAGAAGGAGAAACGATTCAAATACATAGTTACAAGCACAACGGACTCATTCACAGGGTGTGGGATGAGACTACTGTGTTAAAAGGGACGCAAAACCTTGTTATTGGTGGAAACGATAAAACCATTGTAACGGAATCAGACGGGAGAACTTGGGTGACAAGGGAGCCTGCAATTTGTTATTTCCATGCTAGACATTGGTTTAACATCATTGGCATGATCAGAGAAGATGGTGTGTATTATTATTGCAATATCAGCTCACCATTCATAGCAGATGATGAAGCGGTTAAATATATTGATTATGACCTCGATATTAAAGTATTCCCGGATATGACGTTTATTTTGCTCGATGAGGATGAATATGAAAAGCACCGCAATGAAATGAAATATCCAGATGTCATTGACAAGATCCTTAAGGCAAATGTAAACACGTTGATTTCGTGGATACGTCAGAGAAAAGGTCCTTTTGCACCAGACTTTATCGACCTATGGTATGAGCGCTATTTAACGTACCGTGGATAAATAGGCATGGCGGGAAAGAAAAGGCGGCTGGTACAAGTTTTTTTTGCACCTGCCAGGCCTTTTTTGTGTTTATTTGGATGAATTGATCACAATAGAAAAAACTACATAGAAAGAGCTTTTTCAAGGAGGAGAAATACCTTTGAGCAGTGTGAAGCGGTACATGAAATTTGTCAAACCGTATCGGTGGCAAATTGTCGGTACCATTATAATAGGATTAATGAAATTCGGCTTGCCCTTATTGATACCTTTATTATTGAAATATATTGTGGACGACATTCTACTTACAGATGGCAGATCCGCAACGGAAAAAACAAATGAACTGCTCCTGATAATGGGATCGATCTTTGCTGCCTTCCTTGTACTACGACCACCAATAGAATATTACAGACAGTATTTCGCCCAATGGACAGCGAGCAAAATCCTATATGACTTGCGGGACAAGCTGTTTGATCACATTCAGCGACTAAGCCTGCGATTCTATTCAAACAATCGTGCAGGTGAAATAATCTCGCGTGTCATTCATGATGTGGAACAAACAAAGAACTTTGTCATTACAGGATTGATGAACTTCTGGCTGGACCTCGCTACCATCCTTGTCGTCATCATCATTATGTTCCAGGTCGACTTTACCCTGACACTTGTGTCTATCATGCTCTTCCCTTTGTACGGCTTTTCCATCAAGTACTTTTATAGCCGCCTAAGGGAATTGACCCGTGTCCGTTCCCAGGCATTGGCCGAGGTTCAGGGGCATCTGCATGAAAGGGTCCAAGGGATGCCGGTCATTCAAAGCATGGCCATCGAGGATTATGAACAAGAGCAATTTCAAAAGCAGAACAGTAATTTCCTGACAAAAGCCCTTGTCCATACAAGCTGGAATGCCAAAACATTTGCTGTAGTCAATACGATCACCGATATCGCACCGCTTTTGGTTATCGGCTATGCGGGGTATCAGGTAATCAATGGAGGATTGACAGTCGGGGAGATGGTCATGTTTGTGGCATATATTGACCGCCTTTACAATCCATTAAGACGTCTCATCAATTCGTCGACGACATTAACACAGGCACTTGCTTCAATGGACCGTGTCTTTGAATTCGCGGATGAGAAATACGACATCACCAATAAGACCGATGCAAAAGAAAGCCAGACCGCACGCGGGGATGTCCGCTTTGAAAATGTGTCATTTAGATATGAGGAAAAAGAGCCTTATGTGCTGAAGAATATCAACTTGCAGGTCGATGAAGGGGAAACTATCGCCCTTGTCGGCATGAGCGGCGGCGGAAAGTCGACCCTGGTCAGTCTGCTTCCGAGGTTTTACGATGTGACGGAGGGTTCCATCAAACTCGATGGAGTGGATATCCGTGATGTAACGGTCCAGTCGCTTCGGAAACAGATCGGAATCGTACTTCAGGATAATATCCTGTTCAGTGATTCTGTTCGGGAAAACATTGCGCTCGGGAAGCCGGATGCCACAATGGAAGAAATCATTGAAGCTGCAAAAGCGGCAAATGCCCACGATTTCATCTCCAGCCTGCCTGAGGGCTATGAAACGAAGGTTGGAGAGCGTGGAGTGAAGCTTTCTGGCGGTCAGAAGCAGCGAGTGGCGATTGCCCGGGTATTTTTGAAAAATCCTCCTATTCTTGTGATGGATGAGGCCACCTCTGCACTGGACCTGGAAAGTGAGCATCTGATCCAGGAATCGCTTGAGCGTCTGGCAGCGAATCGGACGACATTTGTCGTGGCACATCGATTATCGACCATTACCCATGCAAGCAGAATCGTTCTGGTGGAGCATGGCGAAATCGTGGAGATCGGCAGCCATGAAGAATTGATGAAAAAGCAGGGGAACTATTATCACCTGTTCAATATTCAGGAAATTGTGTAAATGTAAAGTGTCACAGGCCCTTGGCGACGTTTGGTTGCCGGGGTTTTTTTATATTTAGAACGAGTAGATGCTTTGGTGTTTGGCACGAACTTGGTGGTGTTTGGTATCAATTCTTGGACGTTCGGCACGAACTCGACACAGTTTGGCACGAACTATCGGTCGTTCGGCACGAACTCGACGCAGTTCAGCACGAACTCGCCACGAACACCCTTCAAACCAAAAAAAAACACTCCCCAACTCCATGGGAAGTGCCTCATTTATCCTATTCCTCTTCACGCTGCCCGATTTCAAATTCATTTTCGGACTTATGGTAGTTCTGGAAGCTGTCGATCAGTTTATTTAAATGTAATAGCTGGTCGTTGTAATCGATAATTTTGGAAACAAGTGGGAACAGGTGATACCAGACATCGCACTTTTCCTCGCACCCTTGATATTCCTCTTTATGAAGCATAAATTCATCAATGAAATGCTGTTTATTGAACAATTCCTCTTCGTACATTTCGGATGTATTGTGAAGCTTGATTTTTCCTACAAATTTCAGCAAAATCTGTTCATGCAGATTTACAAGGTGATCGAGCTCTGCCTTCAGATAATGCTGATAATCGCTTGGCATGTGGTGAAGCTCATTTTCCAAACGGTGCAGCATTTTCAATGTATGAAGTGCACGGTTGCTCGTCAAGATCAATTGGCGGAAGATGACAAGTTTGCGGGCCTTCGAGCTTGCACTTTTACTTGTTGGGAAATACGTTCTCTCTTCTTTATATAGTATGAATAACTGCTCTAATTTCGATAGTCGCTGGCGCAGCATTTCAATATCTGTTTTAAGTAAATTGTGTTCGGATGCATGACGCATACTTATCCGGATCCATTTTAAAATATCCTCGGTCGTTTCCTTCACTTTATAGTAGAGCCTTGTTTCATACTTTGGCGGCAGGAAGATCAGATTCACGAGAAATGCGCATAGGATACCGATCATGACGGTGGAGAAGCGGATCAACGAGAATTCCAAAAAGTTCTCGCCGGGGCTTTCCATGATCGCGATAACAGTCACCAATGCTAATGGAATGGTGTTTTCTATTTTCAATTTTAAATTGATTCCAATAACAAAAATTGCGGTCAATCCAATAATGAAGGGGTCATGGCCGAAGATCAAACCGAAAATGATCGCTAAAAAGGCTCCAATCAGGTTTGCCTGAACGTGTTCAATGATGGATTGGTAGGACTTGTAGATTGATGGTTGGATAGCAAAGATCGCCGCAATTCCCGCAAAGAACGGGGTAGGTACGTGTAGCCATTGCGCTACGAACAATGCGAGCGTGATAGCTATACCGGTCTTGACTATTCTGGCACCAAGTTTCATGGTAAAGTAATTCCTTTCCTGTTCTTCCGAAAATATTACCTACTTATGTTCTATTCAAAGTAATATAACCTACTTTTGTTCTCTTCAAACTTATTGTAAGAATTTCGGAAAAATTGATCGTGTCTTTAGAACACTAGTGTACTATACACGCTTTCCATGTGTCCTGCAATAAGTTAAAGGAAAATAAAAAACAGATCGCCGATAAAATTCAACGCTCTGTTTTTACAACCGATTATATTCCGATGTGATAGGTTCTTCCAATGAAGAGTGCCTACTGAATTTCTTAACAAGAGCAATAAGAGCTCGTATCGAGAACAAGGTGAAATTGACACTTGCAAAAGTGTGGAGGATGCTCCATTTTTTCCATTCAAACAAATGGGTCTTTTTCTCCATGAACCATTGCAGGATGCTCATAGGTACACTCCAGGTCAAGCTCTTCAATAATATGTATGGAATTTTGTCATGATAAGTCTGCCTGACCCAAAGGATACTGAGCAAAGGAAAAAACAATAGATCGTAAAGGATGTTGGTACTAAAAATTTTTGGCAGTGGACGTACCGGGTATTTTACTCTACCTGTATTCACCACATATGTATCAAGCAAAATCGAGATTACACCTTTTGAAAAGAAAACAATAAGCATTTCTTTATACTTGGGAGTTTTCACAGCAAAGGGGAATAGGGAAACACATAATAAAAATAGACCACGAATCATCAATCTTTCCACAAGTATCAGCCGCCTTATATAAGTAATCTTTCTTACTATCTCATTCCGGACGTGGAATTATCCTAAAGCTCAACAAAAAAGAGGTCAGCACCAAATTGGTGACTGACCTCATCAAATTTATTATTCCGTTGAAACTGCTGGATCTGCCTGTTCTTTCATAGGATTCACTTGAAGGAAGTAGCTACCCGGATCCTCGAGCATCTGCTTCACTTCATTCGCCTCTTCGAACTGCCCTTGCTTGAGCAGGGAATCATGGTAGATGGAGAGGAGCTCGACTACATCTTTTTTCCCTGTCACATTCAATGGCTCGATGCTTACTTTTGCACCCTTGGCAATTCTGCGCCCGAGGGCATCTTTTGTTAAGCCCATTTCCGGCTGGTGGCGAAGATAGACGGCGCCTCCGGTCATACCGGCACAGATCCATGGACCAGGGTCACCCATGACAAGGCCGCGACCATTAGTCATGTATTCAAAAGCGAAGCCTTTGATATTGGCGTTGACTCCAAGGTTACCGTGCTCTTTTTCAGGAATCGGGGTTGTCACTTTCCCGCCGATGATCATGTCGGCACCGGAAAGGCGGATTCCTGCACGTGCATCAGCGTTGCCTTGAACAACTAGCGCACCTTTTTGCGCGCCATAGCCAAAGCCTTTTCCAACAGAGCCGTTGTAGAGGGTACCGTTCTTGCCTTTGTATTTAAAGACGGAAATGCTTCCGCCAAAGGCAGTTTTACCGATTCCATCCTGTGCACCACCCTCCACAACGATGTTGATGCCGCTGGAGTTGTAAGCGCCAAGGCCGTTACCTGGAATGGATCCTTTTCTGTAGCTCAGCTCCACATCCGGAAGCTTCAGATAGGAGCCGTCCAAGCGACCTCGGACACGGTGGCAGGAAACTCTGCTGCCAAGTACGCGCTGTTCTGCTGTTACTGCGTCAAACTGTCTGGATTGGTGCAGCTGATCCTCCTGGTAATCGAGGTATTCTGCTCCAGCAGCAACCAACAGCTTTTCTTTTTCCATGCTTGCTGCAACTTCTTTTTGTGCCATCTGCGGTACATCCAATGTGTGCAGAAGGTTGGATAGGTCGAGTGCTTCTGTTCCGCGTACCTGTTCAAGCAGGTCGGAGCGACCGACAATGTCCTGCAGATTGTTGATGCCGAGGGAACCGGTCAGTGCTTTCAGCTCGTCGCCAAAGGCAGTGAAAAGGTTCATCAGCCCCTGTACCGCAAGATCGGATTGGCGTGGTACGAAGCGGCGCAGGCCATGGTCCTTTGCCTGTGCTTCCGTTTCGATCTGAGTCGCAATCCCGACGTGGCACGTATCCAAGTGACAGCCGCGGCAAGTCGTACAGCCGATGGCAATCATAGAAAGGGTGCCGAAGCCGATGCGGTTTGCACCAAGTAGCATTACTTTCATGACATCGAGCGCACTCTTGATTCCTCCGTCCGCCCAGATTTCCACTTTGTTGCGCAAGCCGGATTCGATAAGGGCGTTGTGCGCAGCCTTTACGCCGATTTCCACAGGAAGACCAACATACTGCAGGGCGTGAATTCTCGCAGCACCTGTTCCGCCGTCAAAACCGCTGATGGTAATAATGTCTGCACCGGCTTTGGCGATACCGACCGCGATTGTTCCGATGTTTGGCACAACAGGAACTTTTACCGCGACCTTCGCCTGGTCATTGGCAGTCTTCAATTCGGCAATCATCTGTGCCAAATCTTCTATTGAATAGATGTCATGGTTATTCGATGGCGAGATCAGATCGGAACCGATTGTTGCATTACGCGCCTCTGCGATCTTCGCCGTTACTTTTGATCCAGGCAAGTGTCCGCCTTCACCAGGCTTTGCCCCTTGCCCAATTTTAATTTCCAATAGGTTCGAGGAGTTCAGGAGCTCTGCATTGACACCGAAACGCCCTGATGCCACCTGCTGTCCTCGGGTTTTCGGATATTTACCCAGCATATCCTTGATTTCTCCGCCTTCTCCATTGAGACTGATCATGTTCAGTCGATCCGCCGCTTCGGCATAAGCTCTGAAAGCCACCTCATTTTGCGAGCCGAATGACATGGACGCAATCACAAATGGCAGGCTATGTGCACCCACGCCGATATTTACCTTTTCCTTAGGCAGCTTTTTGTCGGATACCTTCAAGTCGGTAAGATGACGGATGGTGATGGGATTGGATGTTTCCTGTTCGTTTAACTTTTCGCGATAGTCATCGTAGGTCCCATTTTTTGCAACATCCCCAATCGCCTTCCAAATACGAGGGAAGAGGTGGAACGATTTGCCTGGGCGGGATTTCTCATCTTCAAATTCCTTTGCACGCTCTATTGCATCCTCTTTCATTTTTGCAAAATTGTAGCCAAGTTGATCGGAGCCTAGGAAGTTGACGATACCTAACGCTTTTTCCAGCTCAACATGCAACCCGATCGCGGAGAACAGACGGCCATAGCCGCGTAGCTCATGGATTCCAATGGTGGAAATGACCTTTTCCATTCCTTTTGTTAAAGCCTGGAACAGATTCACGACTGGAGTTGCGATTTCATCACTTACCGTTCCGAATAGAAGGTAAGGGCTGATTGCGTTTGCTCCCAGACCCAATGCCACCATCACATCATGCAGGGAACGGATGGCACCTGAGCGAAGAACGAGTGCACATTGGCGACGGTACTGCTGATCTACCAGCTCCTGGTTCACGACAGCCGTTACAAGATGAGGATCCAGCCATAACTGGCCATCCTTGTGCGCATGAGCGTCGTCGATTACAAGAAGCGTCTTTCCGTTTTTCACAGCTTCGACGGCTTCCACTTTTAGACGGTCCAAAGCAGAGGAGATCTCTTCGTCCTCCAAACAGGTTGCATTTAGATAATAGGTCAATTTTCTGGTCTGAAACTGGTGCACAACCTGGTCATAGGATGGCTGCTCCAAGGCATGCACGCAATCTGCGCCAACCTGTCCTTCGATTAATAATGGAGAGAGAAGCTCCATTGTATAATCGTTCGGTACCTCGTCTTCTTGTCGTAAAATAGGTCTTGCACCAAGGACTGTTCTTGTGGAGAAGTGTTCCGTCTCACGATCACGATCTATGGCAGGGTTTGTGACAACAGCCACACTTTCCTTGATAAAGTCTGCTATATTGTTTCTACCAGGGTTCATTGCAGCAAGTGGCACATCATGTCCGAGGGAACGGATGGGTTCGGCACCTTTTTCCGCCATCTGTTCCACAAGCTGAATATGCTCGCGATCCCAGCCGAATGCAGCGTAATGTCCGTTATGGACCTTTGGAAGCGGAGAAACTGTGACAATCGGCTCCAATTGCGGTGTCTGCAATCTGGTTGCAAAATTCTTCACTTCAATCTTATCGTTGAATCGTTTGTAGACTTCCTCCTGGTAGGCGTGGTAGTCATACACCTTAATTTCTTCACCATGCCATTTCATTCCGACCTTTTCCCCAGGGGAGAAAGGCTTCGGTTCTGCTGTATACTCACTAGTTGGAATTATCCCAGGCTCAGATGAGAAATAATAGGACGTTTCGGTCTGAAGCATCCAAAGAGGACGCAAGCCCAGAGCATCCAGCCCGAATACCGCCTCATCCTTGTTGCGGGAAATGATTCCGGCAGGTCCTTGAGAGAAGTGCCCCCATGTTTCACGGATGTAGGCATACAGGTCCTGTAGATGGGTTGGATAGCTCTTGATTTCATTAATAATTGGCGGAAACACAATATCCAACGCTTCGAAAAGGGTATAGCCGTCTCTGGCAATCAATGTTTCAATCGTTCTATTTAAATCCTGTGAATCACTTCCGCCTTTTGTAAGAGGAACGTCAAGCATGGTTGCCTCGTCACGAAGCTTTGCGATCGTGTTGATTTCCCCGTTGTGACCAAGGACACTAAATGGCTGCACGCGAAAAAAGTTCGAAAGTGTATTGGTGGAATAGCGGTTATGCCCAAGTGTCATCGAGGACGCAACCAACGGGTTGGCAAGGTCATGGTAAAACTTCGGCAGAATATCGCCGGCACCCATTACCTTGTAGACGGCATGGTAGTTTGATAGGGAAGCAACATGAACATCATCATTCTTCTCGATATCAATGGCACAATGGAAAAGCTGTTCCTGTGTGCATACTTCCTTTGTAGAAACGGCTGCCACCTGCCAGAATACCGGATCCTGGATAACGGCAATCGGACCAAGAGCTTCCGAGGAAGTCACGGTGTCGGATGAAAAGACCAGTTTGAAAGACTCTTTCTCCAATAGACTAGTAATCTCGTTTTTAACAGCATCCACATCCACGTGGTGGTTAATAAAAAAGTGGCCAACAATGAAATCTTCTCTGTCTGCATGAGAGGGATCCTGGTCACTTTTTTCTAGCTTTTGTTTCCACAGTTCGCGTGGGATATCAATGTGAATGCCTACACCGTCACCTTCACCATTAATGAAACCGGCACGGTGGTTCATCTTCACTAGTGCATCTATGCAATCATCGATATTTTTCTTTGTAGGGATTTTTTTCTTTTCGATAGCGGATACGATTCCACATGCATCATGCTCGGCATTGTGAAAATCTTTGAATGTACTTGGACTCCAATTTGTCATATTTACTGGCTGTAAACTAGGGATATAAGAGGGGACCCTAACTAGCCATTCACCTCCTGTAGTATATAGTAGAAATGCGGGAGCGCAATTGAAGTGCGCTGATTTGGTTGCGGTTGTCTAATATTCCGAATGGACATACATTTGTCAAAAAAGGGAATTTTCAGACTTTAATCTATATACTATCACTTCCTGGTGAAAAAATCAATTTTTTATACAAAGAAGGGGAGAGGAGACCTAGTTTCGATGATCGGAAAAACGTTTATTTGTAAGCGTTTTCAATAGTTTTCAAAAAAAAGAGAAGTGTACTTGTACACTTCTTGATGTATATTTATGCAGTCGCCAGTTCCTTGAAAGCGTGCTCGACAGCCTCAAGAGTAACCGCAACATCCTCTGTTGTATGGGCGGTTGTCACAAACCAGGCCTCATATTTTGAAGGTGCCAGGTTGATGCCCTGGTTCAGCATCAGCTTGAAGAACTTCGCGAATTTCTCACCATCTGTGTTCTCCGCCTGTTCATAATTCACGACTTTTTCATCAGTAAAGTAAATGGTAAGTGCACCTTTTAAGCGGTTGATGGTAATGGTGATTCCGTATTTTTCCGCTCGCGCAAGAATTCCTTCTTCCAACAGGCTTCCGATATGATCAAGGTGCTCATACACGCCTTCCTGCTTCAGGACCTCAAGGCATGCAATTCCGGAAAGAATGGAGGCAGGGTTGCCGGCCATTGTTCCTGCTTGATACGCAGGACCAAGCGGTGCAACCTTTTCCATGATTTCTTTGCGTCCGCCGTATGCCCCGATTGGAAGTCCGCCGCCTATGATTTTGCCAAGTGCGGTCAGGTCGGGCTTTACACCAAGCATATCCTGTGCACCGCCGTACATGAAACGGAATGCAGTAATGACTTCATCATAGATGACAAGCGCACCCGCTTCATGTGTAAGTTCATTGACTTGCTCAAGGAAGCCTGGCATCGGCTCAACGATCCCGAAGTTGCCGACAATCGGTTCCACAAGAACTGCTGCGATCTGATCGCCCCATTTTGCTAAAGCTTCCTTATATGGTTCGATATCATTGAATGGAACCGTGATCACTTCATTTGCGATGCTTTTTGGAACACCGGCTGAATCGGGTGTGCCTAGTGTAGCGGGGCCAGACCCTGCTGCAACAAGCACCAGATCCGAATGTCCATGGTAGCAGCCTGCAAATTTAATGATTTTATCACGGCCTGTATAGGCACGAGCAACGCGGATCGTTGTCATGACCGCCTCGGTGCCGGAGTTGACAAAGCGGACCTTGTCCATTGCCGGCATCGCTTCCTTCAGCATTTTAGCGAACTTCACTTCATGCGGAGTCGGAGTTCCGAAGAGTACCCCGTTCTTTGCAGCGCGTTCGATTGCTTCGGTGATATGTGGATGCGCATGACCGGTGATGATAGGTCCGTATGCAGCGAGATAATCGATGTATTTATTGCCGTCAACATCCCAGAAATAGGCGCCTTCGCCTCGCTCCATGACAACCGGAGCCCCGCCACCCACTGCCTTATAGGATCTTGATGGGCTGTTAACCCCGCCAACGATATGCTGCAACGCTTCTTCATGTATCTGTTCTGATTTCGTGAAATTCATATGTATCCTCCTAAGCTTCTAATACGCATAATACGTTATTCTAACATGAAACAGGGCTTCTTTAAAATTTCCTCCTACTCTATTAATAAATATAAAAAGCATACCTCCACATCCCTTGCGTATATTGTAATGATGGCATGTCCGCAAACTGGGGGAGTAGGATGCTTTATTTATTGGTGATTCTCTTTATTTTTGTTGCAATCAGCATAAGTTTTTCGAATGTTTTCGCTTCCGACAGCAGAAGTATGCCTTATGTGTCCAAGGAAACCCTGCTTCTTTTGCTTCTGATTTATTTTACCTTGCTCATTTCATTTGGACTTTTATATACAGTGCTGCATATCGAAGGGATTCCGGTCCTCGTGGAAAATGGGGTCGAGCTGACTGGGAACTACTTTACGATTTTTACTCATTCCGTCTATTTCAGTGCGGTTACGATATTGACTGTGGGCTACGGGGACGTTACACCAATCGGGATAGGGCGTGTCATCGCAATGGCAGAGGCCCTGATCGGCTTTGTGATGCCGGCAGCATTTGTGGTTCGCGTGGTGCTGCATATGGACGGCAGGGAGGCGAAGAAGAAATGATCTTTTTATGGCAGTGCAGGAATAAATAGAGCGTTCGGATGGCTGAAAAGTTGAAAACGGCTATGGAATTCGATACGCTACTATTACATAGAAGAATTTTTTCAAGGAGGACGAATTTATATGACAGTGGAAACAGGGAAAAAAGCACCGGACTTTACTTTGCTCGCCAATACAGGACAAGAAATTAAGTTATCAGGTTACAAGGGGAAGAATGTAGTCCTTTATTTTTATCCGAAGGACATGACGCCAGGCTGTACAACGCAAGCATGTGATTTCCGGGACAAGCATGAAGATTTCTCCGAGTTGGATACGGTCATATTGGGGGTAAGCCCCGATCCGAAAGCCAAGCACGAAAAGTTCATCGAAAAGCACGGTCTGCCGTTTTTGCTACTTGTCGATGAGGACCACAAGGTTGCTGAGCTGTATGACGTATGGAAGCTTAAAAAGAATTTCGGAAAAGAATATATGGGAATCGAGCGTTCCACTTTCATCATTGACAAAGAAGGCCAGCTTGTTAAGGAATGGAGAAAAGTGAAGGTGAAGGGACATGTGGAGGAAGCGTTGACCTATATTAAGGAAAACCTGAACTGAGTTTAGCCTATTTTTTCATAAATAAGGCAATCGTCTAATACCAACAGGCTGTCCAGAGAGTATCTTATAGTGTAGGGCATACCTCCTCAAAAGTTGACGTGTATAGAGAGTGCAAGCGATAGCAGCTTGCACTCCTTTTTTTGTTGCTGGTGATTTGGGTATGGGCGAGCGGGCTAGGTTGCGTACTTGTGGAAAAATGTCGAAATGTGCGTTTTATTGATATCCGGTAAGTTTTCGTGGATATATCGGAAAAACCGTTGATATAGCTCTTTTTTCGTTGTTATCGGGTCCCAATTCATTGATATAGGAAAATTTTCGTGGATATTACAATTTCACTAGAAAAAAGCCCACTCGTAATGGGTATCTAGATGTGGGTGGGAACGACATAGACGACAAACATACTAATTATTTCTAAAATTGGTTATTTTCCGCGATTTCCAAGAACCCTTCCATCCTTAAGAGAAATTTATTATACTGAAATCTGGTTTTTATTCATCGTTTTTTGAAAATTTGATAGATTGAGAAAGGGGTATTACACAATGGAATCAACAACAAAGAAACGTGGATTTGTTATGCGTGCGTTGGATATGGTCGAAGGTGCCGGTAACAAGCTTCCACATCCGGTAACATTGTTCGCCATCTTTGCGCTTCTGATCATTGTGCTTTCTGGCGTATTTTCCGCCATGGGTGTACAAGTCGATGATCCGATAAACGAAGGTGAGGTTCTACAGGTTAAGAACTTACTTAGCGCTGAAGGAATCAAGTATATTTTTGAAAGTGCCGTAACCAACTTTACAGGATTTGCTCCCCTTGGAACGGTTCTTGTAACAATGATCGGTATCGGCCTTGCTGAAAGATCCGGACTGATCAGTGCAGGATTGCGAGGGCTTGTAACGTCTGTACCAAGACAGCTTATGACTGCTGCTCTTGTATTTGGTGGTATCATGTCTTCCATGGCTGCAGATGCAGGTTATGTTGTATTGACTCCGCTTGGAGCGGTGCTATTTGCCGGTCTCGGACGTCATCCATTGGCTGGTTTAGCTGCAGCATTTGCTGGGGTTTCCGCTGGATTCAGTGCGAACCTTCTATTGACTTCCCTGGATCCACTACTAGGATCACTTACACAAGAAGCAGCTGCTACAGTTGACCCAGCGTACGCGGAAAACATGAACTATATGATGAACTTCTACTTCATGTTCATTTCCGTATTTGTCCTTACTATCGTAGGTACATTTGTAACAGACAAAATCGTTGAGCCGCGCCTTGGCGAGTACAAGGGTGCATACCAAGGTGACGTCAACTACCTTAAACCGGAAGAAAAGAAAGGTTTATGGGCTGCACTTTTTACTTTTGTAGCAACCATCGCAGTATTGGCATTATTGGTAGTTCCATCTTGGGGACCATTACGTGGAGAGGGAACTATTCTTGAAGCGCCTTTCTTCCATACACTTGTACCGGTCATTCTTATCATGTTCTTTATTCCAGGTCTTGTTTATGGAATGATTACAAAATCAATTACGAATGACAAGGATGTAGCAAATCAAATGTCCGACACGATGGCAACAATGGGTGCTTATATCGTCCTTGCCTTCGTAGCAGGTCAATTTGTGGCTTACTTCAATGAAACAAAACTAGGTATCGTTCTGGCCGTTAACGGTGCGGAACTGATTCAGAGTCTCGGCTTTGACAGCGAGAATAAATTTATGGGTATTCTTCTGATTCTTGCATTCATCGTGGTAACAGGATTCATTAACCTGTTCATCGGTAGTGCATCCGCAAAATGGGCAATTATGGCACCGGTATTCGTACCGATGATGATGGGTCTTGGATATTCACCTGAGCTGACTCAGTTGGCGTATCGTTTAGCTGACTCTACAACCAACATCATTTCACCTTTGATGCCTTACTTTGCGATCGTTATCGCATTCGCGCAGAAATACGATAAAAAAGTGGGAATCGGAACATTGATTTCTACGATGATTCCATACTCTGTGTTCTTTACCATCGTATGGGTAGCAATGCTGATCATCTGGATGCTGACAGGTCTTCCGATTGGACCGAATGCACCGATTGACTATGTAGGATAAAATAAATCAAAAACCGCTTGCTTGTCTTTGGACATGCAGGCGGTTTTTTGTTTATATAAAAGAAAAGCACTTTTTTATGGAGGATGGAGACATGCTGGTTGTATCCACATTTGTACCAGAACAACAGGAATTGATCGAGAGGTTAAAAAACCGTTTTCCTGCTGTCACCTTTTCTTTTTATGAAAATATAGATCTAGTCCCGTCCAAGGAGTGGGCTTCCGCTGAAGTGTTGATAACCTACGGGGAGGATCTGGCGCCGCACCATATTCACGAAGCTTCCGCCCTTCAATGGATCATGGTCACCTCAGCGGGAATGGAACTCATGCCTTTAAAAGAATTGGACGAACGAAATATATTGGTGACCAATGCAAAAGGCATACATAAAATACCGATTGCTGAATATACCCTTGGAATGATGCTTCAAACAGCACGCAGCACCAAAAAGCTGATTGCAAATGAAGCGATAGGAAAATGGGATCGGAACACACCGATATCCGAACTCCATGGAAGGACAATAGCCATATTGGGTGCTGGAGCCATCGGTGGGGAGATCGCCCGATTGGCCTCCGCCTTTTCCATGCGAACCCTAGGCGTAAATAGCAGCGGCCGAGCTGTTCCGTTCATAGATGAAATGTTCACTTTGAACGAGCTAGACGTTGTGTTGCCGCAAGCGGACTTTGTCGTCAGTGTGCTGCCCAGCACAACAGAAACGAGAAGATTCCTTCAAGAGAAGCACTTTTCCATGATGAAAAATAGTGCCGTATTCCTAAACGTTGGTCGTGGAGATTTAGTGGACGAAGACGTGTTGATACTCGCATTGGAAAGTGGTGAAATTGCGCATGCCGTCCTTGATGTATTTGAAGAGGAGCCATTGTCGCAGGACCATCCTTTCTGGAAGATGGAAAATGTAACCGTGACACCTCACTTATCAAGCAGAACGAAAGGCTATCAGCCGCGTGCACTTGAAATATTCGAGCATAACTTACATGTGTTTCTGCAAGGTGGTTCCGATTATCAAAACATAATTGATGTGAAAAGGGGATACTAAACATGAAAATCTACACGAAAACCGGTGACAAAGGGCAAACCTCTTTAGTATATGGACAGCGAGTGGACAAAAATCACGACAGAGTGGAAGCGTACGGTACCTGTGATGAAGCGAACTCCATGATTGGATTGGCAGTCTCTTATTTAAGAGAGGAAAAATTCGATAAGAAAGATGAACTGCTTCAATCATTCCAAACAATACAAACCATCCTATTCCATGTTGGAGCGGAGCTTGCGACACCATCAGGGAAGGAAGTTCGCTGGAAGCTGAAAGAGGAGCATGTTGCGAAGCTGGAAGAAGAGCTCGATGTGTTGGATGCCACACTGCCGCCACTTAAAAACTTCATATTGCCCGGTGGAACAAAAGCCGGTGCTGCCCTGCATTGTGCAAGAACCATCGTCAGAAGAGCGGAGAGATCAGCGGTCAGCCTGAGTGGAGAGCTTTCGCCTAATGTGCTGGCCTATCTGAATCGTCTTTCCGACTATCTTTTTGTGGTTGCAAGGTACGTTAATACTCAATTGAAACAGGAAGAACCTATACTAAAACCTGAGTTGTCATAATAACTATAGTATAGAAGAAGATTGACAAAAAGATGAATTCCGAGGTACACTAATTATAAATATTATAAAGTAAGAATCTTTATGAAAAGTGAGGTGCATGACTGTGGCAAACGAACAATTAAAGGAAGCGCTCGAAACATTGAAGCAAACTGGAGTTCGAATCACTCCACAGCGTCATGCGATTTTAGAGTATCTTATTCAATCTATGTCTCACCCAACAGCTGATGATATATATAAGGCACTCGAAGGGAAATTCCCTAACATGAGTGTCGCTACCGTTTATAACAATTTACGCGTGTTTCGTGAGGTTGGTTTGGTAAAAGAACTAACATACGGAGATAACTCTAGTCGTTTCGATTATGTGACAACCGATCACTACCATCTGATCTGTGATGACTGCGGCAAGATTGTCGATTTTCATTATCCGGGTCTGGATGAAGTGGAAGCTCTTGCAGCCCACGTAACAGGTTTCAAGGTAAGTCGCCATCGAATGGAGATTTACGGTGTATGTCCTGAATGCGATAAAGGCGCGCATTAAAGCTGATTTTCAACTAAATAAAAAAGCTGATAGGGATCCCTATCAGCTTTCTTTTTTGTGGTTATAGCTTTCGTCAAACTCTTTACCAGCAAGGCTGGGATCCATCGTAAGCGGCTCATTGCAAAACATGCACATATCCACTCTTCCAAGTACTTTGGTAACCTTCCCGCAACTCGGACAAACTACTTGGACCGCCTTTGTGGAAATTATACCGATCCATAAATATACTGCGGTTGAACCAATAATACACAGTAGGCCCAGGATCATAAACAAAGTCATCACAAGCATATTCGTTTTAAAGAAAATTCCGATATACATGACGAAAAAGCCGATGAAAACAAGGCTTAATGCGAAAGTTCTAATTCTATTTATCTTATTGGAATATTTACCTGCCATCTGCATAACCTCCTAAATCACTATAATATCACAAAAAAGGACAAATAGTAGATGGCAACCTTCTACATATATCCAACAGATTTATGACAATGCAGTTAACAGAAAGTTCTGGATTACATTCTTATAGAAGGTTTTTTATAAAAAGTGTCGAATAGTAGGGGGAAACTCTTATTAAATGGAGGTCTAATCATGGAAGATTTACTTCGTCCCATATACCAAGAACGTGCAAGCCAAGCGAATACTCAAGGGATCTTAATGATAGAAAAGAAAAATCCAATCAGTCCCAATACAGATAAATTTGATGTCATCCTTTTCATGATCGTCCGTGAGCAGGAGGTTCCTTTGTTTGTAAAGCACTATGAAATGCAAGACAAAAAGGCTGCCCTCTATATAGCAACCATTGAACAGCTTCACGAATGGATTACCATTGGAACCAATCGCCGTGTAATAGATTGGATCATCAACGGTAAGGTACTGTTTGACCGAAATGAATATATCCATCTACTTCGCGGCAAGCTTCTGGATTTCCCTTTAGAGGATAGGAAATTGAAAATTGGCATCGAATTTTCAAAACTGATCAGAAGATATCTGGAAGGGAAGGATTTCTTTGATTCCAAGCACTATCTGGATGCCTATAACCATATCGTGCATTCCCTGCATCATCTCGCAAGACTTGCAGTAATCGACCATGGTTTCCATCCGGAACTTACTGTCTGGAGCCAGGTGAAAAAAATAGAGCCGGAAATTTATAAACTATATGAAGAGTTAATAGCGGGAGACGAACCAATCGACAAAAGATTGGAGCTCCTTTTCTTGGCAAGTGAGTTTCTTATCTATTCCAGAACCAAAACAGGGGCCAAACATCTGTTGGAGGCGATGGTTGAAAAGGAAGACTCCTGGTCCTACCATGAACTGCTGCATCATCCCGAGCTTTCCAAGTACTCCGTAGACCTTAGTGTTCTTGTCGGCTACCTCGTTGAAAAAGGGTATATCGACGTAGAACAGATCGAAACGAAAGGCAAGGGTGTGTACCACCGAAAGTATAAGGTAGTAGAATAACAAAAAGTTATTCCAAGCAATGAACTCCAGAATTACCTCTCCTTTAGCGCATATCTGAAAAGGAGATTACTTCTGGAGTTTCACTATAAAAAGGGACTCTGAAAAATTATTTTAAAAAAGTTTAAAAGTGTATTGACGGGTTTAAAGAATCCATGGTATATTAATATTCGTCGCCGCAAGAGAAAACAACTTGCGAGGCAAACGAAAGAAAAAAAGTTAAAAAACATGTTGACTTGAAATGGTGAAACATGTTATATTAATAAAGTCGCTTCTGAGCGATTGACTGATTGAAATGATCTTTGAAAACTAAACAAAACAACAGCGTCCACGTTAATCTTATAGG
>JBNJJQ010000018.1:0-67486 GCA_051750385.1 Bacillota bacterium
TTACGATGGGTTTTCGATCGATTCCGGCGATAAGTGGATCGATTACTGCTTGTTTTGGACAGATTAACATTGTTTTTCGATAGATTACGGTTTTCCCGCACCACTTCCATAGGTAAAATGAGCCGCTTAAACCCTCTTTAAAGCATAAAAATAGCCCCCACCACCCAAAACCTACAATCGGGTGCGGAGGCATGCAAGAAAACCTAAAACAAAATTACCTATTTTTAATGAAAACCGTTTTTTCACTAACAAATCGCTAGTCAACATAACAACAGGGGCCAGACCCCTGTTGTTATGTCAACCGCAATCACACCAACTTAATGCTAGTCCCTGTCTCGCTGCTGCGGTAGATGGCGTCGATGATTTGGGATGTTTGCATGGCTTGCTCGGGTTTGACGATGAGTTCTTCGAGGCCGAGGCAGCTGTTGATGAAGTTGAGTGCCTGCGGGATGCTTGGGTCGTCTTCGCCTGGTACCCAATCTGCTTCTGTGTTCAGGAGCATTCCGTGCTTCATCTGGTTCAGGTAGAATGGGAATAGGTCGATGCCTCCGTCCATTCCGGAGATGCTGACACTTTCTTCATCGCCTTTTACATTTGCCGACCAGGAGGTTTCAAAGAGCATCGATGCCCCGCCCTCGAATTTTATGTAGGCTGTAACATGGTCATCCACTTCAAATGTTTCGTGGTTGAAGCTTCCCCACTGATTCACTTGACCAGGTATTTTGCTCAGCTCATTATAAGCGGTACCAAGCACTTCCACCGGCTTCGGATTGCCAAGCAGCCATAAGGATAGATCCAGGAGATGGCAGCCATAGTCGATCAGGCTTCCGCCGCCCTGCAGCTCTTTATTCGTAAAAACGCCCCACCCAGGAACTTTACGGCGACGCATGCCTCTTGCACGTGCGACTATCGGCTTTCCAATTTCCTTTTCATCGACTAAACGCTTTGCGGCAATGGATTCCTTCATAAAGCGGTAATGGTAGGCAATCGCCAGTTGCTTGCCAGACTTTTCGGCAGCTTGGATCATGCTTTCGCATTCATCCGGTGTCATAGCCATCGGCTTTTCGCAAAACACATGAAGCCCCGCTTCCAATGCTGCAATCGTGATTTCCGCGTGGAACTTATTCGGCGTACAAACCGTTACCGCGTCCACTTCCGAAAACATGTCTGCATAATGAGGAAACACTTTCTCGATGCCGAACTTCTCTGCAACAAGCTTTGCCGTTTCTTCATTCACATCACTGATTGCTTCGATCACCACTTTATCCGCCAATTTCAAAAAAGTAGGAATATGACGCCCCTGCGCAATTCCTCCCACTCCGATAATTCCCATACGTAGCTTTTCCATGCTCTAGCACCCCTTCTTTATGTTTTATCTATTTTCCGACAGAGCTCCTGTATTCATTGGGAGTCATTCTCGTAAACTTCTTGAACACCTTGCTGAAATATTTCTCATTCTGGTAACCCACATGGTAGGCCACCTCATAGATTTTCACATGTGGCTTTGCCAAGTATTCTTTTGCTTTTTCCATACGGATTCTCGTCACATAATCGGTGATAGTTTCATTGTACTCCTGCTTGAATTTGCGAGATATATGCTCTCTGCTCAGAAAAAAGCGGTCCGCAATCTCCTGAAGCGTGACATCCTGCTGGTAATTGGCACGTAAGTATTCTTCTATTTGACCCATGCTTTTCGTTTCGGATGAGACAGAAAGGAACTCCATATCGCCAGATGACCTCCTGACCAAGGCCTCCTCCTTCCACTTTTTCACCGCCCGCTCCAGGGTTTCATTTAAAATATCTGGATCGATCGGCTTCAAAATGTAATCGAAGCTTTTATACGTAATTGCATTCCGCATGAACTCATAGTCGTCATAGCCGCTCACCACGATTGTCATACAGTTCAGGTCTGTGGAAGCAAGCCATTTCAGCAGGCTGATTCCATCCCTTTTGGGCATCCGCATATCGGTGAAGATAATCTCCGGCCGGTGCTGGGTAATTAGCTTTGTGGCTTCCTCCCCGTCCTGGGCCTCGAGGATGGTATCGATTCCGTGTTCCTTCCAATCCGCCAGGAGAAGCAGCCCTTCCCGGACATGCTTCTCATCGTCAATGATGATCGCCTTCATCCTTTACACCTTCCATTTCCAAAGGAAGTCTCAAGCATACGACCAAGCCTCCCTCATGATGGTTGACAAGCTTCAGGCTCGCCGCCCCGTCATAATACAGCTGCAGACGGGCATAGATATTTTTCAATCCAATATTCGTTACTTCTTCCCTTGCCTCTCTATTTCCTGCTTGAAAATGATGATAAATCTCCTGCAGGCGCTCCTCTGTCACGCCGACTCCATTGTCTACAACATCCAAAAGAAGCATGCCTTCCTCCACTTTTCCTTCGACCGTTATACTCCCTACCCCTTCTCGTATATCAAAGCCATGCTTAAAGTAGTTTTCAATAATCGGCTGAAGGATCATCTTCGGAACCTGCACCTGCTGGGCATCTTCCTCTACGTCAATCCGGTAATCAAGATGATCGCCAAACCTCTCTTTCTGCAATAAAAGGAAAGCCTTGATATAGTTGATCTCTTTTTTCAACGGTACCATATCCTCCTCCATATTCATCCCATAGCGCATGATTTTGGATAGATGCGTTATCAGTGTATAGATCTGCGGCACATTATTTTTCAAGGCAACCGTACCGATCGACTGAAGGGCATTGTAGAGAAAATGGGGATTCAATTGCGACTGCAGCACCTTTAACTGATTGTTTTTATTCTCGATTTCGAGCTTGTACTCCCGGTTGATGAGGTGATTGATCTTCTCCATCATCTGCTTGAATCTGCTGCCAAGTATCCCGATTTCATCGTGTCCCAGTGACTCGAACTGAACCTTCATATTCCCTTCCTTCACCTGCTGGATGTTCTGAAGCAGCACTCTGATCGGCGAAGTGATTTTAAAGGAGACGAACAAGGTGGCGAGAATGACGAGACCTAATCCCAAGACCCCGAACAGGATATTGATTTTCGTTACGGTGAAGGCATTTTGATAAAGGGTGGTGTACGGAACGCGTTTGACAAGTATCCAGCCGCCAACCGCTGCCGGTGTCTGTTCATACATCATCATCCCGTGGAAGGAGTCATTCTGCCATTCCATCGTCCCCCGCTCCCTGTCAGACTCCATCACCTCACCGATCCACTTCTGCTCCGCTTGTTTGCTAAACACTTCTTCATTCGAGCTGTAGATCAGTTCCCCTGTCCTTGATAAAATAAAGAATTCCTCGGTCTCCTTGTTGTAAAGGTTCTCGCTTAGCTCCAGCACCCGCTCCGTTGACACCTCTACCGTAATAAAGGCCAGCACTTCATCGGATGGCACATTCCTTAGTGCCCGGTGCAGATAAAGCACATTTCTACCCTGCTGCGCTTCCGTGGTATCAATAAACATATTGTACGGATTCAGCTGGGCATTTTTGTAGGCATTTTCATACAGCTTGCTGTTGAGCCTGGTTGAAAAGACAACCGTGGAGCGCTTGGATGCCGTGATGCTCCGCTCTTCCTCGGCAAAGGAAATATGTACCCGCCTGATATTATCCTCCGCATATAGGATCGTCTGCAGGACATTCTTTACAATTCCGAGTGTCATATAGTTATCTTCCTTATCAGGAGACCTCATATAGTTGATGAAATCAGGATTATTATATAAGGAAAGTGTTAAACTATTAAGCTCCTCCAAATAGGTTTCCAGATTGATTTTCCCCTGATAAAGGAGATTACTATTTTCCTGTACAACGAGATCCTTGAACGCTTCCTTTGTATGATAATACGTAATGATAATCGACGTACCGAACGGCAGAACCGTTATCAATAGCAGCAGTACGATAAGCTTATTGCGGATACTTTTCCTGATCATGGCCTACCCCCGGTGAAAGAGCGTTTCTTTTCTTTAATGGTCTGTTAAACACCGCTGTTGATTTCCGCAAAAGGCTACGCTTTCCGCGGGGCATTTGTGGAGCCTCCTCCCGCAGGAGTCTCCGCCTTTTGCTCCAATCAACAGCTAGATCTTATTAAATCATATTATCAGGCATTTCTTTTAAGTATAAACAGAAAGCATGCCTATGAATAGACATGCCTTCCGCCAGAATTATTTTAAATTATCCCAAGAGCTTTGGAAGCGCTCAAGGAGCGTGTCATAATCGATTTTGCCGGCAGCGTATTCCTGGATGCTTGCAGCAAATTCTTTGTTTGCCCCATCCGGCCACATGAACCATGTCCAAGGAATAGTCTGCTCGTTTTTGGAGTATTCCAGGATGTTTTGGCCTAGGTCGCCAAGTCCTGCAGGCTCGATATTATCAAATGCCGGGATGAACGCGAACTCTTCTGTGATATATTTCTTGCCAGTTTCAGAGGAAACCATCCAGTTCAAGAATGTTTTCGCTTCTTCCAGGTGCTTGGAATTCTTATTCAGTACCCAGTTGTTCGGTACGCCAACAGGAAGACGGTTGGCATCCGTATCATCGCTTATGCTGATCGGAAGGAAGCCCATGTTCATGTCAGGATTCACTTCATAGATCATGTTTTCCGTCCAGTTTCCTTGTTGCAGCATCGCAGTCTGTCCGGAAGCGAATTGTGTTACCTGTGTATTGTAATCCGTTGTTAACGGATTGCTGTTTCCGAATTTGATTTCTGTATCCAATACTTCCTTGAAATTTTTGAACTCTTCGTTGCCAACTATTTTTTCAGATCCATCATACAAGCCTGCAATGAATGCTTCCGGATCGTCCTGTTGTGCAAATGGTATGTTCAATAGATGCTGACCGATTACCCACCACTCGCCATAACCGGCTGAGAATGGTGTGATGCCTTTGGCTTTCAGCTTTTCAGAAGCATCCTTCAATTCGGAAATCGTTGTCGGAGGCTCTGTAATTCCCGCTTCTTCAAAGAGGTCTTTGTTGTAGATGAATCCATACCCTTCAAGGTTGACAGGCATACCGTAAAGCTTGCCATCTTCCGGATCTGTCATCGGTACTTTTCCTATAGGAAGAACGTGCTCAGCCCAAGGCTCTTCAGATAAATCTGCCAGCTTCTCTTTCCAAAGCTCGAGCTCCTTGAAACCACCATTGTTGAAAATATCCGGCTCTTCACCAGATGCAAACTTCGCTTTTAATGCAGCACCATAATCCGCACCGCCACCAACTGTTTCAAGCTTGATTTTGATGTTCGGGTGCTCTGCTTCGAATTCCTTGATCATTTCCGCTAGCTGATCGGCAATCTCCACCTTGAACTGGAAGAAGTTCAACGTCACCTGATCGCCAGAATTTTTCTTGTCGTCCCCTGAGGAATTATTGCTCGAACATCCGGCAAAAATCCCAGCTACCAATGTTAATGATAGTAAAAGCATAAAAAAGCGTTTCATTTTATTGCCCCCCTTGAAAGTTAGATTAATTTTTATATAAATCTTGGAATCTGTAAAGTCAGACTCCAAGATTTACTTAACAGATCCAGCGGCAATCCCCTTGATGATATGCCTTTGTAAAAATAGGAAGAAAACAATGATCGGCGCGATACCAAGAACAAGTGCCGCCAATCCCATGTCCCACTGCTTTGTATACTGCGCAAAGAACGTGCTTGTCGCGAGTGGAATCGTTCGCAGATCCCCGTCCTGCAACACTAGAAGCGGAAGCAGGTAATCATTCCAGATCCAGAGTGTATTCAAGATGATGACTGTCACTGTAATCGGCTTCAACAGTGGAAATACAATTCTCCAGAATACGCCGAACTGGCTGCATCCATCGATCCTTGCAGCTTCCTCGATCTCAAGCGGCACCGTTTTGACAAAGCCGTGATAGAGAAAGAGGGAAAGTGGTACACCAAATCCGAAGTACATCATGATGATCCCTGGCAGGCTGTTGATCATGCCAAGCGTCCCGCCAAGCTTCATCAGCGGAATCATCACCGTCTGGAACGGGATGACCATGGCCGATACAATCAGGACGAACAATATTTTACTGAACTTACCTGGTGTCCGTACCATTTTCCAGGCTGCCATCGAGCTGAGCAGCACAATTCCGATATTACTGAACACCGTGATAATTAGGGAGTTCCAGAATGCTTTCGGAAACTTGATGATTTCCCACACCTTCGCATAGTTGGAGAAAAGTATCTCCTGCGGCAGGGCAGCTGCATCTATAAGGATTTCACTGAAGCTTTTCACCGAATTGATCAGGACAAAGTAAAATGGGATGAGGAAAATGAGACCGAGTGTAATCCCGATGATCTCCAAAAGGAACGTCCTCTTCGTATACTTCTGATCCATTATGCCTCCACCTCCCTTTTCTTCGTTGCCATTACCTGTACCGTCGTAAAGATTGCGACGACTACAAAGAAGATAATGGACTTCGCTGTACCCAGCCCGTATCTGTTATATTGGAATGCCTCCTGATAGATGTTGATGGCAACCGACTGTGTCGAGTTGAACGGTCCGCCGCCTGTCAGAGAAAGATTCAGGTCGAAAATCTTGAAAGCCATCGAGATCGTAAGGAAGAAGCAGATCGTAAACGCCGGTAAAATCAATGGAATAATGATTTTCGTAATCAGTGTAAAATTGGAAGCGCCATCAATTCTTGCCGCTTCAAGCAAGGAATTGTCCACACCCTGTAAAGCCGCCACATAGATGACCATCATATAGCCGCTTATCTGCCAGGCGAACACAATGACAATGCCCCAAAACGCCGTCTTTTCATCCCCAAGCCATGGAAGCTCGAAGAAGGAGATGCCCGTCATTGCCCCGACAGACGCGAAGCCTTTGACAAAAATGAACTGCCAGATGAAACCCAGTAACAGTCCCCCGATCACATTCGGGAGAAAAAAGACCGTTCTTAATATATTGCGGGTTTTCAGTGCTGCATTAAGTAAAAGTGCGAAACCGAAACCGATTAGATTGCTGATAATAACAGCAGCAAACATGAACTTGGTCGTGAACATGAACGAATTGAAGAATGCCTCATCGTTCGTAAAAATCTTTTTATAGTTCGCAAACCCGACCCATTCTACCACTGAACTGACACCATTCCAGGAAGTGAAAGAGTAGTAGACTCCCATCAAGAATGGAATGATCTGAATGACAAGGAAGAATAACAGTGCCGGCCCCACAAAGGCAGCGTAGGTTAAAATATTTTTCCACTTCACTTTCCGCTTTGGCACTCCTTCTACTATTCTCGTCTTCGTTCTAGGATTTTGCGACGTCGCCGGATTCACGTTCGTCTCCATCCTTCACCACCCCCGTATGTGTAACCGCTTTCTTTTATTATATGCGGACACCCTCTGCATTTTGGGGTACCTATATTGACCAGTTAGGTGCACAATATTGACTGAATTTTTTGTAGAATTAGTAGTCTATATCTTTTTACAACAGAGTGAATTTCATGTTATCCCAGAAAACCTTTTTTAAAAGTTAATCTTTAATTTTTTTTTCAATCCGTTGGGGCACAAGGATTCCATTTTTTCTTAATCAAACGTTTGTTTAAAGTTTGCTATTCTACTAAAATTAATAGCTAGCCTATGACGAATTTAGCTTCGCTTTTGGCGAATTTGGTACGGTTTCCTACAAAACCTTTTTTAAAAGTTAATTTGTTAGATTTTTTTCAATCCCTTGGCGCACATGAAGTTTCCACTTCTTTAATCAAACGTTCGTTTAAAAAAAGCTATTCTGGTATATGCTTCAATTTCCCCATAAAAAAAGCCAACAAGAGCTTTGTCAAGCAAAGCTCTCATTGACTGTTCCTACATTACTCTTCGACTCCGCTCACACGCGGGCCGTCCACATTCTGCTTTCTGCGTCTGATCGCATAAGCGGCTGCACTTGCTGCACCTATTAGTCCAGCAGCGATGCCTCCGAAGAATAGTGGTTTGTTTTCGTATACTTTTACTAGCACGCTCTTGTCCGCTATTTCAAACGGCAGGACAAAGCGCTCTATGTTTCCGGCTTCATCTACCGCTTCCACGATAATCTCGTAGGGCTTAATGTCACTGAAGGTGGAACGGATTACTTTGTTTCCGTCTATCTCCAATACATCGCCCTCGAAAAGCTCCCCATTGATCATGACGGTTAGAATCTTATCGTTTGGATTTTCCAGCTGCAGACTAACTGTTACAGGATCATAATAGATTCCTTTTTCTTTCACTCCATCCACGAGCACTTTTGGAGGAGTTTTATCAATCATGAATTCCACACTCAGCTGTTTGATGTTGCCGGCCTTGTCCTTGATTTCAAAATAGAGCACGTGCTTGCCTTCTTCTGTGATTGGATCTCCGATTTCATATGGATTTCCGTTCAGTGTCAAGGCAATGATGTCATAAGGACTTAAGCTGTCGATCAGGAATTCCGGAATAACCTCATCAGTGAAGTATTTATCCGAGATTGGATCCATGAACGAGATGGAAGGTTCTGTTTTATCAATCGTGAAGTGGATGGTCCGCTTCGTCACGTTGTTAGCCAAGTCTGTGACAACCACTTCCAGCACGTAATCCTTCTCTTCCGTCAGTGCAGTACCGCTTGTAAACGGCTTTCCATCCAACCTGATATAGCTTCTGGATTCATCAAGGTGAATATCTGCATATTTGATGACCGGTACCATATTTTCGTTGAAGAAGCCCTCGATTATTCCTGTAATCTCAAGCAACGGCTTCGTTGTATCCAGTGTAAAACTGATTTCAAGGATTGTTTCATTTCCAGCCTTATCCCTTGCAACCACCCGGTAGTTGTATTTCATATCCTTGGATGCGATTGGTGCTCGGTTGCTTGCAATGCTCTGGTTGTTCAGTGTCATGGAGACAATGCTGTCTGCCGCCACATCCAGCGCAAACTCCGGTGTGAAAATTGTATTGATATATTCCCCATTTTTAAGCGTCCTTTCATCACCCTTCACTTTAGGCGTAATGACTGGAGCGGTTTTATCGATGGAGAATGCCAGTTCCTTGCTTATGCTGTTACCGGCTTTATCGGTTGCGTTTACCTGAATACGATAGTCGCCTTCCTGACTGAAGGTATGTGCCAGGAATGCGATATTACCATTCACGGCAAATCCTCCAACAAAATAGCTTCTGCCGTTTTTCATAACGGCAATGCTGTTGATGTCCAGGTTCAGATCCTTGATGGAAACCTGAATTCTCTTATCAACATTATAGTGTGCTTCGTTATCTGCACCTTCGATTGAAATAACAGGATTGACCTTGTCGACCGTGAAGGTGAGGTTTTGGGTCACAGGTCCGTTTCCTGCTTTATCTGTTGTTGTTACAGAGATGGTGTACAGGCCATCCTGGCTGAAATTATGACTCAGCTTGGATACTTTTCCTGTATTTTTCCATGTGCCCATATTATAGGCGCGGCCATCCTTTGTTACTTTCAACGTAACATCATTGGTGCTGTAGTTGAGCTCATCGATTGTCAACGTGACGGTTTTGTTGCCCGGGTTGAAGGAATTGTCCTCCGCTCCATCGAGCTTCACAACCGGACGCGTCTTATCCACGATGAAAGAAATGTCCTCATGCACGGTTTTGTTTTTCGCTTTATCGATTGCCGAGAAAGAGATTGTGTATTTGCCTTCCTCTTTAAAAGTATGATTCAGTGTCGCAACGTCTCCAGATACTTGAAAGCTGCCGGCGTTGTAGGATTTTCCATTTTTCGTTATTACGAGATTCGTAGTGGATAGGTCCAGGTTCGTGTCCCTCAGCTTCACTTCCACTGGCATGTCCCTGTTGTAGTCCTCTCCATCCTCGACGCCTGTCACACTTATGACTGGTGCTGTTTTATCGATGGTGAAGGAGGCAGTTTTAGGGTCGGCAGCGTTTCCGGCTGCGTCAGTTGCAGTCAATCGGATAGCATAGTCGCCGTCCTCCTTGAATTCATGCGTCAGGATGGAGCGTACATCAGCATTCACCCATGCACCCATATAGTAAGGAGCGCCATTTTTCGTTGCATCCAATTTGACTTGGTTGTTATTATAGTGGAACTCTTCCACGCTTAAAGTTACCAATCTATCAGCCGCATAAAAAGCCTGATCGGCGACCCCGTCGATGGCAAGGACAGGCTGGATGTTATCCACAGTAAAGCGTCGAACTACATCCTCCGCAATGTTCCCCGCTTTATCAATGGCGGACACGGTGATGGTGTAATATCCGTCCTCGCTAAAGGTGTGGGACAGGCTGGATGTCTCGTCGTCGACCTCCAATTTTCCGATATCGTATGGCTCTGTTTTACCATCTTTTCTTCTGATAGTAGCGTCCACTGTTACCTTGACGTCTTTAAAGTGAAGTTCATTTGCCGTGATGGTCAGCTTTTTGCCGCCTTTTTCGAATGCATCCATGCTAATGCCGCTGACATCCAATTCCGGAGCAGTCCGGTCAATGACAAACGTCAGCTTCTTATCCGCTTCGTTCTCCAAGGTATCCTTGGAACGGATGGCAATTTCATAGATTCCCTCTTCAGCGAAATATTGCTCGTAGATTGCTTCCCTCTTTCCTTTTACCTTGGAAGGTTCAATCTTTCTTGGTGTGGAATCCCAATTGCTCTTCACGGTTACTTCCGTATTTTCAAGATCAAGTGTCACATCATACAAAGTGATGGTAACCGCCTTGTCTGTCGGATAGTGGCCATTGTTTTCCACGCCATCAATGGTGATAGTCGGGGCACTCTGGTCCACCGTGAACTCGACAGGTGCGTGCTTGCTTGTATTGCCGGCTTTGTCTGTTGATTCAAATTGGAGGTAATAGTCGCCGTCTTCCTTGAACTCAACATCAAGCAGGCTTGCTTCCGTATCATTTGTGTATTTCAGCTTTTTCGGAAGCTCATAAAGCTCCCCATCCTTATAGACGTTCAAGGTGGTTGTCTCCAGGCTCAGGTTCTGATCGCTGACCTTGAAGTCCACTTTTTGCGTCTGTTTGTACTGCTTGTTTTCTACCCCGGTAATGCTCAATTCCGGCTTCACTTTATCAATGACGATATTCTTGGTTACCGTTTCCTTCTGGTTAAAATAGTCTACTGCGGTAATCTTGATATCATAGCTGCCATCCTCGGTGAAGGAGTGCTGTGCTTCTGCGATGAAATAGAAGAAAAAGTTCTTCTTGAACGGTTTCACAATCGCCGTTCCCCCGTCCTTCACGACCTCAAGCTCCGTCTTTTCCAAATCAATGGATAGGTCCTTTACCTTGAAGGTGACATCCAGTTCCCTGTTGTAGTATTTCTGATTTTCATCCATGCCTTCATAGGTGATATTAGGTTTGGATGTATCAAGCGTAAAGGATATAGCCTGATGTGTCTTCTTGTTTCCGGCACGGTCCACTGCTGTAAAGGTGACCTCATATAAGCCATCCTCATAAAATTCATGGGCATAGGAGGCCCCGTCATCCTCCGGGTTCAACTTCTGCTCCTTCATCCATTCACTGTCATCCTTGGTGATGGTGATGAACGATTTGGAAAGATCGATATTGGCATCCTCCGTACGGAATGTCACTTGTTTCTCCGTTTCGTAACGGCCATCATGCTCCACCCCGGTAATGGAAGTGGTAGGAGCGGTCTTATCCACGGTGAACGTGAATGTCGGCAAGTTGTATTCCTTTCCACTCTGATGCTTCTCTTTTACGGTTACATGTACCGTATACGTACCTTCTGAGAGACCTTTCAGCGTACCGGTCGCCTCTCTGTTTTTTACGGTTGCCTCAACTGGGAACTCCTCGCTTGTCCCCTGCTTTTTTACAAGCATTGTGGCAGACTGAAGGGAGATTCCGTTTGTCGCCTTCAAGTTGATGCCTTCCAGATTGTACACCCCGCCTGTCCCAAGCTCTGACTCTTTATCATCTGTGACTGCAAGGTTTGCCCCTTTAGTATTAATAGAAAAAGAGACTTTTTCCTCCTGGGTGTTTCCAGCTGCATCAGTGGACGACACCGATACTTCATATTCGCCATCCTTATCGAACGAGACCATCCCGATGTTCTCATACCAGGAGATCGGCGCCTCTGCTGCCTGTCCATTAAGGATATAGGTCACCTTTGTATTTTCTGTGACAGCATTCTTATCATTAATATTGAAAGCCATTTCCACCTTATCGTTGTAAAGGGCACCTTCCTCCGCTCCGGAAATGCTGATATCCGGGGAAACGGTGTCCTTTTCTACATAAAAGGTTTTCGGTGCTCCGCTATCAAGCCCCCATGCATTCCCTTCCGTAATTACAGCAGTGAACGCGTAACGATTGTCATCAGTAACCGGTACCTTTACTTCATAGATGCCCTGCTTCATCCCCTCATTATCCAGCACATCCTTATAGGTAAGGCTTGCGGGGTCCACACCTTCACTCACAATGGAGAAAGGGCGCTCATCCTGATATTCCTCCCGGTAATGTTCACTTAAGTCCACGGTAAACGTCACCTGGTTCTTTTCCTTTGAAAACCAAGAGCTTTTGAAATCATCCCTATGCGTCTCCCACGTATCTCCGTTGAATGAAATATTCATTTTAACGTCAATGGTGGAGAATACCTGCGCATTGAAAGCCAGCACAGACACAAGAAGGACGGCAATCATCGGCAGCAAGAGGAACGACTTCTTATTCTTGTAAACAGTCAGTATCGTACTTATCATTTTTCTTTCCACCTCATAGTTTCGTAGTGGAATGGGTGACCACTACATCTATTTCTTTTCTAAAATAAAACGCTGGCTCAGCAGTTAGTAACGTTGTTTCGTCCATGCTTTCTCCAAGGAGGGTCGTTTCGTCCTCCTGTTCAACTTCTGACGACAGCAGGGTGGTTTCCTCCACATCGCTTTCGTCAAGCAATGCGGTAGCGGCCACCTCGCCCTCCATCAGCTCGGTGATCTCGTCCCCCTCCAGGTCCTGTTTTTTCAACCGGATTTCATTGGTTGTCCGTTTTTCATCCTCCCCTGCTTGTGTTGAGGATTTCCTGCCAAACGGAAGTTTCCATTTGATTCCGGTCAGGTCGGAAATCACACGTCGGATATTCATCTTTACAAATACGTAGATGGTAATAATCAGGGTAAGGAGTGCTGCTGCCAGACCTCCGTAAAACATTATCTGGTATGTCATCGTCAATACTCCCCCCTATAATAGATTGAGATTACTTAATCTTCTTTCTAAACGTTGGTACGATGATGCTTCTTTGGCTTGATCAAGTGTGGTTACGTGCTTGAAAAGGTTGAGGGCATCCTGGTAATTTCTTTCCCCCTCGTTTTTCCCCGGTTCAATATCCAATAGTAGATTGATGAGGTTCACATGTGCATCCACACTTTTAGGGAACTCTTTTACGGTGAGCTGGAATTGTTCCTTCGCTTTAAGCGACTCGCCCATTTCCTGATAGATGGTCCCGATTTTCAGCATCGACGGTTCCTTCTGCTGCATATCAAGTGCGATGATGTTATGGTAATGCTCGACCGCCAGTTGCAGGTCCTCTTTTGCAGCATTCAAATCCTTCGAATTCACGCCTCTGCTATGATAGGCCTGTGCCAGCTTCTGTTCGAAGTCCACCTCGAACTTGTATAGAAGCTGTTCATTATCCAGCTGGGTCAGAATGTCACCAGCCTTTTGGACGATTTCGATCGTTCTTGTATTGGCATCCGCAATCTGGCCTTTATAGGAAATATAAATGTTCGCAAGCGAAGAATAGTTATCAAGCTTTCTGCTATCATTCGGCAGCTTGTCATTATACACCTCGAAGTCCAAGAGATTCTTGGCAAATTCCGAGTAGTCGATATTCAAGTTGCCCATCGTGCTTGCAAGCGTCCGGTAATACTTCGCATCCCGTATCTCTTCTGTATCCACTCGCTGGAAGAATCTTAGTGCGGACACATAATTACTCTTTTCATCAAAGTAGGTCATCCCGACTTTGAAAAGGACACGGTCATTTTCATGAACATCCCCGTATTCGTCCTGAATATAGGTTTCGATCTTGGCGAGCCCTGCATCCGTTTCATCACGGCTTATATACAAGTCCAATAGATTGATATACGCCTCTGATTTGGACGGGTCCACTACGATGGCACGCTCGAGCTGCTCGATCGCCTCGACATCCTCTCCCTGAATCAGATATCTGCTAGATTCATTTACAAGTCTCATATAATCCTGGTACTGCTCATTCTTCATTCCGCTATAGCCATAGGCCGAGACTGTTGTAAAAATAAGGAAGAGTGCAAACGGAATCAGAAAAAGATAAAGCTGCTTTAACAGCATTTTCTTATATCCTTTTGTTAGCTTGTTGATGTTCTCAATGTCGTACGCAAGCTCCTCGCAGCTTTGGTAGCGCTCATTCGGCTCGCTCTGGGTGCATTTCAAGATGATGTGCTCAAGCCCCTCTGATAAGGAGGGATTCCAATAACGGATCGGCTTCATTTCAAAGGGCGGTTCCGTCAAGCTTTTGCCAGTTGCCAGATGGTACAAGGTAACCCCCAGACTGTAGATGTCGGTTCTTGCATCCGTCTGCTTACCTGATATCTGTTCTGGGGCAGCATATGCTTTTGTCCCCAGGTTGGTCGTATCTGTGGAATTTTCCGTTTTATATTCCCGTGCAATCCCGAAGTCGATCAGCTTTATCTTCCCTTCAGGGGTCAGCATCACGTTATCGGGCTTCATGTCACGGTAAATGATCGGATGTGGCTTCCTTGTATGCAGATAGCCGAGCACATTGGCCAGCTGCTTCGCCCAGTCGATCACTTCCTTTTGTGGAATGACGTTATCCCGCTTGAGGCGTTCCTTCAGCGACTCCCCCTCGATATAGTCCATCACTACATAGATGTCACCGGAGGATTCAATAATGTCATAAATTTTCGGCAGCGCCCCGTGATCCAGCTTTTTCAGCATGTTTGCTTCTACAATCAAGCTGTTGATCAGCAATTCATTGTTGCTATGCTGGCGCTTGCGGATATCCTTGACGACAAGCGATTTATTTAAGCGATTATCCATGGCAAGATAGACGACACTCATCCCACCCCGGCCAATTTCCTTTAAGATCTCATATCGATCATCAATTATAGTCCCAATTTGCAGCAAGAGAATTCCCCCATAAACTTATGTAACCTGCGTAAAGATGACGGAGATATTGTCCTTTTCTTTTCGCGCCTTTACCTTCTCCACCAGATCCTTCACGGTGTTCTGCAGAGCGTCTTCACTCGTAATGACCTCAGGCTGGAGGCTTGCGACAAGCTCCCCGTCTGTCATCTCATGGTAAAAACCATCGGAACATAGCAGGAATCCGCTTCCTGATTCTACTTTTCCCGTTGAAATGACAGGCTTTAACTCCTTTGTTGCTCCCACACATTGTAAGAGGACGTTCCTTCTTGGATCGACCCTTGCCTGATCCTCTGTGATATTTCCTCTTTCAAATTCCCTTTGCACCAATGTTTGGTCCTTCGTCAGTTGGGTTAGGGTGTCACCATCTAGCATATAGGCTCTGCTGTCCCCGATTTGCACGAGAATATAGCTCCTCGAATAGACCACTAACAGAGCGGTCAGCGTCGTACCAAGCTGGACATTGGACCCTTCGCCATATGTAAGGATTTTTTGGTTGATTTCACCGATTGCAAGCTCCAACCTTGCAGTCAGCTCCGTATCAGGCGCATCCTGCTCAAGGAGCCCGGGTAACACGTGGTCAAACCACTTGGACATATGCTCTACTACAGTTGCGCTCGCCAATTCACCTTGTGTTAGTCCTCCCATTCCATCACAGATGATGAAAAGTCCCACCTGCCCTTTTGGTGTCCTGGCTGACTTAAGCAGAAGCGCATCCTGATTTGTCTGCTTTTTGATTCCCTTATCGGTGTGATAAGCAGTAAGAAATGCCATTGTTTTTCCTCCTCTCTAAAAGAGTTTAAAGACAAACTCCTCATTGGCGAGCCTGATGCGGTCTTCATGCCTTATTTTCACTCTTTCCTTTGGCTGGAGCTTTCGGTCGTTTAGATAGCTCCCATTTCTGGAGTCGTTGTCCTCGAGGAAATACTCCCCGTTTTCGTGTGAAATATGGGCATGCACACGGCCAACTACCTTATTATTGCAGGTATGGTCCGCTACTTTTGGGTCTCTTCCAATTTTAAAAACCCTCTTGGTGATTGCGATTTTCGGATTGCCTATACCATTCAACAAGTATGGCGGGGTGGTGGAGTAGTTTTCCACACCGAGCATCGTCGTACCTTCATACTCATCTTCAAGTGAAACAACTGATGAACCCAGAACGGTTGTCCCTTCCTCCTCCGGCTCCTCCTGGAGAAAGTCTGCGTCAGCTTTTGGCAACATGTTCAGCGCAGAATCCCTTAATGTGTTATCCTCTTTGAGATCCTTCGCCTGATCGAGATCAGTCCGGGTAATCCGCTTATATTGAAGTTCTTCCTCAATCTCTAGCTTGCTGCCTATCCTTTTGTCCGTTTTCCGCGAGCTATATTGCGAGGTATGCATGCCGTTTTCAACGGAGCTGGAAGTTTTGACCTCCATCTGGCCCGGTCGATAAAAGTTGGAAGGCTTTTCGGCAGCTTCCACTTTTTTACCGATAGCAAGGATGCTCGAAGGATTGTATGCGCCAAGCTTTTTCAAGTCTTCAATCATTTCAGGAAGTCCGACATCCTTGAAATCTATCAGATAGTTATGTAGTCGAACAAAGAATGCCGGATCATCCGCCTCATCATATGGAGCTGTATAGAGGAGTTCTCTTAGGAAGTCCTTTAGTGATACCTTTTCAAACGAATTATTTTTAATTGGAATATATAGGAAAAGTAATCTATTTGAAAAACTATCAATAAAGATGGATTCCTTATCGAAAAGGAAGTGCTGAAGATCAAGTCCCGATTCTTCCACTCCAAGCAAGGTTTCCAATAGATTGGAGATGCAGGCAATAAGCTTATCCTTTGAAAGCTTTTGAGAGAGGAAATCTTCCAGTGACATTTCCGTGTCCAATTCATAACGGATATAGTGCTGCTCTTTTTTGGAAAGTGCTGCAAGCGGCAACAAGCCCGTATAGCTTGTTGTTTTCAGCTTATCCAGTGCTGCTTCGTCCAGCTCTTCTTTATTCGGAACCTCCAAATATAAAAAACTGGATAGTCCATAGTTTTCGATATACAAATCAACATGTTTTATCATTTTATCTCGTCTCCAGACTATTAATCTGACATTCTTTTTTCTATAACTCGGGCAATTAGCATGCACTAACTGCCCTTGCTGACTACTTATTATCTGAACGCGCTTGCGTTGTTGTTGATTTGAGTCTCTGCAGAGTTGTAGTTTGTTACGGTAGAATCCAAGAACTTGGAGTAGGCGTCCACTACTGTACGGTATTCTTCAAAACGTGGCGCCAAAGCATTGAAGTTGGTACGGATCGTGTTGGAAGCATCAGAATTCCAAGTTTGAGATAGGCCATTCATCTCTTTTTTGATCTCTTCCAGCTTCGCAGCCAATTGAGCGTTTAACGTTCTGATTTGACCCGCTGTTTTGGACACTTCACCAAGGGAAATTTTAATTCCATCCACTGACATTTCATTCACCTGCCATTCTCGATTTTTAAGATAGATTAGTTGCTAAGTCTTTTCGCAGCATTAACCACTTCGTTTTGTGTTTCACGGTAGGTTTTTGCACTGATTTTAAGGAATTCAGAGTGTTGTCTCATCAAAGCGGACATCTTTTGGAAATCGTCCATGAAGCCTTTGATTTGCGTAACGAATGCTACATTATCAGTCCCCTGCCATGCAGCACCCATTCCGTCCACTTCACTGAAAAGTTGCTTGTAGATTCTTTCGTAATCTCCTGCCTGCTGGTCGATTCGTGAAGCCGCTGTCTCTAATTTCGCTGGATCAACTTGGATAGAACGCGCCATTCTTTCTCACCTCCTTTAAATGAGCTGTTTTGATGGAGTTGCGTGTTTTATGTGGTACGAGAGGCTTGGAATCTACCTCCGCATGGGATAAAACTGTGGAATCTCCGCGTTCAAAGCTGGAATCTTGCGCTTCAACGTTCGTTTTTGACCTCCATTTAACGCTTTCGCCCGATAAACCGGATTTGCGCCCGAAACTTGAGACTTTACGCCCGGCAATAAAATTTTCCGCCCGATAATGGGGCACTTTCGCCCGATTTTCCAAATTTACTCCCGAATTGCATTTTTTTAGCAATTGGTCGACACTCACTTAGCTGTCACCACCCCGATATTCCGACATTGCAGGTTCAGATCTTCCGCAGCTCATTACTGATATTCCGGTAATTTTGCGCTGTTTCCCTAAGGCTTGCTGCGCTGTAATTGCTGCCGATTCCTTTGAATTCTTGGTTGATGCCATTGGATATATCCTCAAGCTCCCTTGTGATGACACTGATTTCCTGAATGATGCTGCTGATTTTACCCTTCACTTTCGGATCCATGGGTACCTACCTCCTGTTTAACGTAATGAATTGGCCTTGGACACGAGGTAGGATTCCTTCTTCTGCAAAAATTCCCTCGCCTGATTCAGATAAGCGATGTTTTGATTGATATTATTGTTCATCGCAGATAGGATATCCGCTTTGATCAGGTTATCCAAACCGAAGATGCCGACCTCTCCATATAGGCTATTGATCAAGGAATTAACATGATTGGTCCTGCTCTTGATCGATTGCAGTCTGGAAGAATAATAGGCAAGTCGGTGCAAGTCCACCTTAACGTAAGGCTCCTGCGGCAGACTACTGCCACCGAAGAAGCTGCCTACCCCACTTACAACTTTTCCGAAAAGATCTGATGCTTTTTTTCCCACGTCCTCAAAGAACCCCCGCACTTTGTTCTCCAGACTCTTGGACATCGTCTCAATTTTGTTGATCAGTCTGATTGTCTGCTCCTTGATAAAGTTCGCTGCATCCGTCATCCCTTTGCTGATAGCTGCGATGACATACTTGGCCCCATCGCTGATGGCGGTCACGATCTGCTCTGCCTTCGAAGTGACAAATCCTTTGACTGCGGATTCGATATTTTCATAGAAAAGATGAAAATCCTGAATATCTGAGATAAAAGAGCCACCTTGCTTCACATTGACCAGGTTTCCATTCTCATCGAATGCAACACTTGTTTCCGCATGCGGGTAAAATGGATCGGAGTACTCCCCTGTTTTTTTATCAAGCCCCACCCTCAAGGTGACATATGGGGCATAGCCGAGTTGAGAGACTATGTCTCCGTCATAAACGATAAAGGAGAATGCTTCGGCATTTTTCAGGCCTTCCTTCTGCGTATCATTCAGCCCCCACCACCAAAGGGGGGCACCATTTATGACATAACCCTTGATGTTATCATCGAGATTAGTAACATACACATGGGACGCCAGGTTTCCGCCTTTAGAGTGCCCAAGCACATTCATTTCCCCTTCATGGATTTTTATATGTTTGGTATAAAAATCGTTTGCTTCTCTTTGCTGAACCGTTTCCATTCCCACAAAAGCCTGACCATTCTCAAACCAGTCCGTTTTCAGGTTGTTCAGATCTCCAGGATTTTCACTTCCACGGAACACCGCAGTGGCATTCCCATTATCATCTCGGTATGCATATCCGACAAAGCCTGACTCTGAACCACCATTAGTGTTGTTGCCCTCGTTTGGATTGTGGTTTTGGTAGCCTACAAGCTTTACATCTTTCAAGTTGGAAGATTGATAAGCATCGCTTTGAATAAATTCTTTAATATTTTTCATTCTGTCGTTGTCATCCAGCTTATTTCCTGTTTTTTGTTCTATCTTTGCAATGAGTTCATCGATGGTAAAGCTATATTTATCCGTTACCTTTATGTTTGGTGGGACATCTATATACGATAACTGCAGCAGGATGTTTTTTTCCTCTTCAGTAAGATTGGAAAGTGACATGGCCTCACTCCCCTAACTTTTCGTAGTGATGAATGACAGATTCCGGACTAGTCACAATTAACTCTTCACTGACACTAGGACTCGGATTTTCTGGGTTAGATCTTTCATCAAAACTGATATCCCCATATACCTTTGCATCCAAGTTTGACCATGCGATGTTATTGATATTGGCAGTACGGATATAATCAGTAATATCCTCGGATTCATCTACGAATCCTACGGATATTGCATATGATTCGGTGCCATACTCTTTCAACTTCTGATACAGGTTGTATATACCTTGACTGTATGTTTCCAATTCTGGCTCCCCGGTGGTATAAACACCTACTGTTAACATAATTAAAACATTTTTATTGTTTTCCTCTCCATACTCTAAGAACGGTTTATCAAGCATGCTGGCATCATAGGTATCATCCGCAGCCATTATTGAAACCTTATAAGGGCTATTGGGCAATTCTCTTTCCATTTCTCCCTTTATATCAGCCTTTAGCTCCTCGCCCCATTTTGCCAATACATAATTGTCGTAGATTTCCTCTGTTTTCAGATACTCTCCGGCTAAAAATACTAACTCGTTATTTCCTTTAGGATGAACAATGGCTTTATCTTTTCCATACATTTCGGAAAAAATGATACTTCCTTCTTTCACATTTTCCACTTCAAAATCTTCTTTATACTTCTCTTCCAAGTGGGACAAAAACTTATTCTCTGCGTTCATACAGCCCGTCACTCCTATCAATGAGATCATGAACAAAAACAGAACAATGGCTTTTACATTCATGCTGTTGTTACCTGCCTTCCTTTACAGGTTATGGTTAATCCTTGCAGTTCCTCAATCATCAAATGGATCATAGTTTCGAGCAATTGCATCTGGATCTGTGACTATAATTTCTTGTGCGATATCAGGATCTGCATTTTCGGGATGCAATCTTTCATCTACGTTTACTTCTCCATACACTTTTCCCTTTAAATTGGACCAAGGGATATTATTGACGTTAGCTGTCCGGATATAATCGGTAATATCTTCAGAGTCGTCAACGAAACCTACTGTTACTATATATCTATCTGCTCCGTACTTTTGAATCTCCTGATAGATGTTAAATATGCTCGCTTTATACCGCTCAACATCAGGTTCCCTATCTGTATAAATACCTGCAAGAAGTACTATTCTGACGTCTTTCGGATGTTTTTCTATAAATTCGTGAAAAGGCATGCCAATCATGGAAGCGTCATAAATTCCATTTTTAACATATAACTTTACCTTATAAGGACTCCCCGGCAGTTCCTTCTCCATCAAGGGCTTCAATGAAGCTTTTAACTCCTCGCCCCATTTTGCCAGCACATAACTATCGTAATATTCGCCTTTACTGTCCCGATACTCCCCTGAAAGAAAAACCAACTCCTCATTCCCCTTTGGGTGGACAATCGCCTTATCCCGCCCATACATCTCAGGGAACAGCCAGCTTCCTTCGTCTACATGTTCAATTTCGAATTCTTCGTTGTATGATCCTTCCAGATGTGAAAGGATTCGATCTTCTGAACTGGAACAACCTGCAACCCATAAAAAGAGGAGAATGATTGGCATTAAAGATAATATTTTATGGTTCATTCTCACTTTTCCTTCCTTAGAACAGCATCAACTTCGCACCGTTCTGCAGATTCAACTCTTCTACCGTTTGGTTGATATTCAATATTTCTCCCGTTGACTTGTTACAAAGGACTGTATCAGGAGTGGCCTTGAAGTACCCATGGGATAGCTCACTAACCGTACTTGATAAAAGATAGACCACTTCATACAGCTTGCTTGCGATCGGGATGAATACGTCATGTTTATGATTGGATGCCGGAACATACACTTCTACTAAAATCTTATCCAAAGACTGCTACCTCCTCTTTTTCCGTTTCAGAGGCTAATAGCTTCACTAGGCTGACCTTGCCGTTTTTGATTACATAGCCGAAGTCGTTCGGAATTTCCTGATACATGTCGGTCGTGATTTTTGCTACCTTGAACAGATACTGGTCGCTGATTCCACTGCCGATCCAGATGGCGTTTTTCACGGAAGCGTGCTTTTTGAACCACTCCTCGAAAGAGACAGAGCTGAACTTGTCGGCGCTGTCGGACATAACGATGTAGACATTCAGGTTTGCTCCCCGCTCTAGGAATACCTTGAGCTTATCGAGCGCATCCTCTGAAAGACTCAGCAGCAAGTCGCTGAAGCTATCGACTACACAATAGATGTCATGGAAACCAGGTATCTCATGCCCCTGCTCCTCGGCATCCTTTTTCGTATTGTTGCGGTGTACAAGGGTTTCGAAAAGATAAACAATGGTTGTTTCAAGCTTCGTCTTGGCAGATGCATAGCGATATTCTGGATCAGATTCGATCCGGAAGGCACCATTTGGATCAAGAACGATCACTTCATCCCCCGCTTTTGCGGCCAACAGCTCGGAAAGTCCTTGCATAAAAGGTGTTGCTGCATCGTTTTGACTAGCAGAAACCAGGTTCACGAAGCATTCCTGGAAGTCGAAGAATGATAGCTTCAGAGACTGTCGATCCACCCCGACCGGAATGAACGGATGGGAAGAACCAAACACCATCTGATTCTGGATATATCCTGCAGTCACCTTATCCGGCAGTGTAGGGATGCCAGGTGCTGGCTCCTTGTTCCATGACTCACGCGCTGTCTTGCTGTAGCCTTCAATGAAGCTGAACAGATCCTCAGTATCCTTCACAGGCTTGGCGATCTGGAATTCATACACATTGTCGCTTTTGAAAATACCGCGTCCTTTATGCTTGGATGGATACACGCCATCGACATTGCCAAGCACACCGGAATACTCGGTCTGGTCGTTCAACTGAAGCACAAACAGCTGCTTGAAGTTCTGCAGCAGACGATAACGGATCGAACCGGTATTTGTTGCTGTGACGATAAAGTAGATGCCATATTTCGTACCTTCTCGTGTCAGGTAGGCGATTGTCTCCTCATGCTCCTCATACGTCTCGGAGAACGCGGAGTAGTTATGGATGACCACGACAATCGACGGCACCTTTTCCGGTGAAACACGGTTGTAGACGTTAACATCTCCGCCGGAATTGGCGAATAGCTTTTTACGGTTTACAATCTCCGCTTGAAGGAGCTTCATCAGATTCTGGATCTTTTCCGCTTCATGGGAGACGACGACATCCCCTATATGAGGTGCGGAGCGGAACCAGTTCAAGGTTTCGGTACTGAAATCAAGGAGATAGAAGTTCACTTCCTCCGGTGTATGCTCCTCCATCACGGAGATTAGCATTGCTTGTAGGAAGGACGTCTTTCCACTTCCTGTCACGCCGTATACCACCGTATTACCTTCCTGTGTAATTGGAAGTCTGAGTGGCATCTGACGCTGGTTGGACGGATCATCATATTCCCCGATGACAGGGTTCAGCACATATGATTCGTTCGTCTGATCACTGTATTTATCTTTAATGTCCTCTATATAAATCTGAGGTGGAATCGGTTCAAGCCACAGCTGCTTCACCTTGATGTTTTCCTGCTTGGCCAGGCTTGCCAGATAGTCCGTAATTTCGTCCAGCTGCTTCGGCGGATTCTTGATGCCTTTGTTACGGTCGATTTTTGCTGACTTGATCACACGACCGAGGCTATCGATGATGCTGATGCTTTCGTCCTTCTTTTTCTCGAGCTTATCAGTGGGATAGTATGGTGCACCCGCCCATGCTGATTGACCAAGCTCAAAAATCTCGTTGTAGCCGACCTGCAGAAAGAAGCGTCCGACATTCGTCAATTCCGCGGCATCCGGGCGTTTGATGACCTCCATGCTGTCGGCCTTTTCCTGCACCTTGAGACTGATCCGGAATTTACTATTACTCCAGATCTGATCGTCCACTACCCCTGAAGGCTTCTGCGTTGCCAGGATCAAGTGGACACCTAGGCTACGTCCGATACGCGCGGCACTGACAAGCTGCTCCATGAATTCAGGCTGCTGGGTTTTCAGCTCGGCAAATTCATCCGAAATCATGAACAAGTGCTGAAGCGGCTCTGTCACGACGCCCTCTCTGTATAGCTTCTGATATTTATAGATATCAATATTACTTTCATCCACTCTTCTGCTCGTCTCGCTGAAAATGGCCTGGCGGCGCTTCAGCTCACTCTGGATTGAAATGAGCGAGCGCTTTACCGCTGCCCCGTCGAGGTTGGTGATCGTACCGGCAAGATGCGGCAGATCAAGGAATGCGTTCGCCATTCCCCCACCTTTATAGTCGATAAGGATGAATGCCACTTCGTCAGGATGATAATTGACGGCAAGAGAAAGAATGAATGTCATGATGAATTCACTTTTCCCCGAACCGGTCATACCGGCAATCAAGCCGTGGGGTCCATGATACTTTTCGTGAAGATCAAGGTTGAAAATCTCACCGGTAGTATCCACCCCGATTGGCGTCTGGATCGTTAAGGTCGGATTGTTTTCCTTCCACCTTGTCGGAACGTTCAAGTGCTCGATCTTGCTGACACCGAACATTTCAAGGAAGGTCAGCATATCAGGCAAAGTATAATCCGATACTTCAGTTGCAAGCTGCGTATTGGCAAGCTTGATGGCGTACATTTCCGCTGATTCCTTCAGGTAGATATCTGCCCTGAATGCCGTATAGGTGCCGGAAATGTCATCCTTATCGTAGATTTTCGACCTTTCCTCCCCAAGCTCCACCACCTTCGAGCATTCCTTCGGGAGGTTTTGCAGCTCATCGTAAAGGGTAACTAAACTGAACCCGATGTCTTTCTTTTCTTTTAAAATAAGATTGATCATTTCCGCTTTGGAAGCGAGCTTCTTATTCATGGCAAAAACGACATAGTGCTGGTTCAGTTCCTTTAAATCTTCATCCGAAAGCGAGGATTGACGGGTAATCTCCTTTTCGAAAAAGGCCGATAGCTCCTTCAGTTCATTCTGGTTGGTCGCAATGAAACGGATCTGCTTTCCATCATCCCAGACGTGCGGCAGCCACTTTGTAAATTCCCATGCATCCTTCTCGTTTTCGTCATATATAAAAATCAACTTCAATTCGTCATAGCTATGTAGTGCTGTCATTTGGAAAATTAATCCTTTGACAAAATCCATTACCCGTTTTCTGTCACCGATAAACCCACTAATTTGCTCCTCTAAAAGGGAAATGGTAACTGGGACGTTTTCGAGGATCTGCGGACCACCAACCAGCTCATAAAGCTCATCCTGCAGATTGTCATCCTCAATGCTGAACTTCTTTTCTGGGAACTTGATATCTGCGTCCAAAGGAACATTTCCAAGACCTAAGCGCAGCTTCAAAAAGTCATTATGGACAAGCGACCGTTCCCAAAGATTCCGCTCGCGGTTCTTGATTCTCGCCAGGCATTGAGTAAGCGTGATGTGGTTTTCATGGAGAATTTCGCTCTGGTGCACAGATTCATCTTCAATGACCTGCTTCATTTCCACGAGATATGCCTTATATTTCTCCTGACGAATTCCTTCATTCTTGATTCGCTGCTTCTTCTCATGCCTTTTTGTCAAAATCGGCCAAAGAACCGTTCCAAGCAGCATAGAGATCGACATCATCAACGTCGGCAGGGCATACATGATATTTCCGTTGTTCATCATCATATTCTGGAGGGCGAAAATCCCCATGAACAAGGAGGCCATCCCCATGGTGATCGATGGACCGAGCAAAAGCATCAACGGCGTTTCATCCATATTCGGACGCTGTGGTGGCGGATCGATTTTGATGACGGCTTCTTTTATATCCTTTTTAAAACGTGGAGACCGATAGAATAAGTGATCCTTAGGCTCTTCAATCGAAAAGTCGTCGAGCTCCTCCTCGTCCTGAATGACTGGCTTCTCCACCTGGAACGGCTGGAACGCATGTCTGTCCAAGAGAATGGAAGCTTGAGGATTGTTCAGTGACAGTAAGGTGCCATTATAAATGATCTTCAGACCCATGATGGAAATGACATCGCCAATTGCTAGTCGCTTTTCCTCCACTCTCTTCCCATTTACATAGGTACCATTGGAGCTGTTGTAATCCCTCAAGGTCGCTTGATTGTTTTCATCATACTGAATCACACAATGCAGAGAGGATACGAGTTTATTGGAAAAACAGATATGGTTGTCTTCCGTTCTGCCAATCTTAAGTGTCTGGGTGACGGCAATATGCTTGGTAAATTCGTTTCTGTCTTCTGTTGGGGGTTCTACATAAAGGAGTGCGGAAGCTTCGTTGTCTCGTGAGATGGTATAGGTCTTAAAGGGCTCTAAAAGGAGCTTCCTCACCTTTTTCCCGTTTTTTCCCATTAAATAGGCATAGTTATTTGATTTTAAGTACCACTTTCCATCCTCGGCTTCCACCGCCATCAGATCGGCTTCTTTTCCTGAGGGAAGAGTGGTTGTAAGTATGTATTTTCCTGTTACCTTATCAGGCAGCACAAGGTCACGTGCCTTGCCTTGATCAAAAAGGGTTAATATCATGCTTGGATCCTCCAATCAACTAAGAACAAACCTGTTAGTTGATGATTTTTTCGATATGCCTATGGGTTGTAGCGCTACTAGATATGTAAAAAAGGGATTTGGGATTTAAGTCCCAATTAACAGTAAAAAACCCCTTTTTCTGGCAATAAATAAATATTATAAAGCATGTTTCGCTTTTTTTCGATAAAGCGCACCAAGAATCATTCCATATACCTAGAACAAAAGGTATTATGTAGGAAAAGAGTCTCGAAACTCTGTAGGTTTTTTTCGATTCATGCCGCGTCATGACTGGGTTTGCGGCAGTTAGCGAATCGTGTCGCATCTTGTCGTTAGATGTCAAATACCTGATCATTAAGTAATTCGGGACAATAAGTAACATTTACCAAATCTCAATCAAATATCTATACCCCTGAACCAGTAAAAAATAACCACTATTTTGTAAATTTTTTATAAAAAATAGAAAATGTTATCTTATTTCCACAAAAAAGACTCGCAAATTGGTGAATTACCAATCTACGAGCCTTTTTTCGCAAGAAGTGCCGCCGCTTTCGCAGCTTCCCTCTCTTCTTCCTCCCGCTTTAGCTGGGAAGCCGTCGAGCTGATATCCGCACTCAAGGTTTGCAGCGCATCCACAATCGTGCCGATCTCTCTTTCCATTTCCCTGATTGCGTTGTTGAGATAATTCATCTCTGTCGCTTGCCAGCCCTGCTCAAGCGTCCCTTTTACATTCATCAGGTTCCTCTTTACATTCAAGAGGCTTGCCGCTTCCTCCTGCAGCCGTCGTGCTTGGGCATTCGCTGCATAGATATCGATTGTCATGGATTATCCCCTTTCCTTAGAAGACAAACTACTATCTGCTTTCAGCTTTTGATTCCTTTGAAATACGCCACTTCGTCTGACCCTCTGGCGTAATTTGCGGTACAACAAAGGTGTCGAGAAATTCTTCGATGGCGTGATCGGAAACGATGTTGTAGTAGGTGAAAAAGAGTGTCTTATTGTCGGTTGTATCCACCACTACACTCGTAAATACACGGCCGCTCGGCTTACGGTTGTGCCAGCCGTATTCGAGCGCCTTGATTTTCCCAAGCTCTATACTTTGGTTCCGGTTGATCAACTTCCCGTCCTTCACCTTCATCAGCGTTTTGCCCTGCATCATGGTCATCACTATGCGAAGAAGCGCAATTCCAAAGAACAGCGTTCCCACACCCCCGATGAGATACCCAAGCAATGTTCTGGAGAATCCGGAGCCTGGGATGAACAGGACAACACCCAAGGAAACAAGCGCCATAAATGCGATACCAAACACCGTGCAGCCTGCGCTATAACGGGTATAGGTAACACGCACCTCGTCCTGCTCCACTTTGATTATATGATCATGCTTTAAGTTCATAGGATTGTTATGTGTCATAGTACGCTTTCCTTTTCTTCTGTCGTTTTAGGCGAACCGCTTTCCATTACGAATGCTTCCAGCTTGGAGCTGCTGCCTTTTACCAGGTTATAATCCGGTCCATTCTGCAATAGCATCCAATTGGCCGTTACATCGTTCGTCAGCAGGACAAGGTCTTTGACAGTCGGCTCCTTCTTTTCATCAAACTCAAATAAAAGAAGGGTATTCAACTGGCCGTTTGTCTTTTCCAGCACCCGAAAGAACGGATCCAGCTCCGCTCTGACCTGCAATGCATCGAACTGACGGTTGTTTTCGGTGATATAGGTAAGCATGCCTTCCAGCTCTTCAGAAGAGATAGTCTGATAAGCGTCAGAACCTTCTTTTTGTAAATGGAAAAACTCCGTAAGATCTTTTAGCATGTCATCCTTCTCCACCGTGTCAAAACGGTGCACCTGTTCGTCATAAAGAAGCGAGTGCTTTAGAAAATCGTTCTCCGTAAAATGATAGGAAACGGACTCCTCTTTGCCGCCGGTTTTATGACGGGATGCCTTCAAGGACTTTTCGGAAAAGTTCAGAGTGTGTATCACACTTTTCAATTCCTGCATCAATTCGAATTTGTGATTTTCATAGACTAGCAGATCCTTTGCCAAAAGGGTGCGGCAGGAAATCTGAAGCAGCAGATCCATATTATCATCGGAGATTTCGTTAAAATACACCTGCTTCAAGGAATTTCCCTGCTCGAACAACCCTTCACTAAAAAAACTGTAGATTAATTCTTCTATGGAAAGTGAGATAGTTTTCATGTTAGCCTCCAAATGAGAGTTTGCCGAAGAAACTCTTAGAATTTTCTAGTAGATTCGAAGCGTTCTTCTTCACTTCGCTGAACCCTTCCTTCACCTTGGAAGCACCCTCTGCCACCGCCTCGGTTCCTTTGAAAATGGTGTCCTTGAAGTGAACGGATGCGTCCGTTACCCAGCCCGGCGTGTTCTTCGCAAGCTTCTCACCTACCACGCTACCGATATAACCACCTACTGCAGCACCGACAACAGTTCCGCCTGGTCCCGCCAAGCTTCCGACTGCACCGAGTGCAACCGCTCCAATAACGGATGAACCACCGACAACTGCCGTTTTATAGACAGCCTCTCCCACCACTTTGGCATTTTCGGTTTTGAGCGTTTCCACATCACCGCTATACTTGGAGTAGTTTTCCGTAATTTTTATCCCTGCTCCAACACCTTCCACCACACCAGTAATGGCGAAAGCGGTGAACGCATTTCCTTTTCCGATCTTGAGCGCTGCAGAACCCAGGCTCTTTGCATTGGATTTCACCGCGTTCGCAGCTTCTTTCAGGTTGCGGGCATCCGAAATGGCATGCCTGAAATCACGCACACTGTTCGTCATTTTTGTTATATCATCAGGCAGGTACTTGGTGAATTTCTTATAGACGACTTCGGCCAATGATTTATTTGCATATTTGATCGCATAATAGGGACTGACCATCATTTTCGCAAGGAAGTTAAGTTTCGAATTCCCGACCTTGCTGATGAGGCTTCCAATCGGCAAGTTATACTTTCCATGCTTTACACTATCCAATAATTTATAGGTGTATCTGCCGCCTTCATTGACAAAACGCCAACCCAGCAGATGCAATAGACCAGCATTTCCGATATATTGCGCACTATGAAGCAGATGCTCCAAGCGACCAACCGTCTGATCATACAGCTCATATAGACTGCTGAATGCATGTTTATCCATCAGTACCTTCACCAGATCATGCTCCCGATTTGCAGCCTGACGGTTCAGGTATCTTTCCACTCCCTGATACTTTTCAAGCGAATCCGAAGTGAAAGATTTGATCCTATTCATTCTTTCCTCCAGCTTATGTAGGGATGCTGTGGCGGACCGGAGTCTGGAATCTATATTATTGCGATTCTTGATCTCGTAGGACACACCGAACTGGACCGAGGAGACATTGCTTGTCACACTCCCGAGTTTTCCATGGCTCGAATTCAAGCCGGCAATGGCATTATTCACGATTCCTGGTTTGATTTTTATCAAAGAAGCCAAGGTTGGTTCACTTCCCTTTTCTTGTTATCTTTGCGAGGTTGGATTCGAGGTTTTCTGTGATGAAGTATGAACTATAGTAAGTGTAGAAAAATCCCGAACACATGTCCATCCCTTTATAATAGGAAATACGTCGCAACTTTTGTGCCGGTTTGGCAGTTTCCTCATGCAAAATGTAATAAATTACATATTACTCCTATTTAATACCCACACATTCTTCCAATACAAACTTCTTTTTTACACATTTTGTATTTTAATAATATAGCATAATCTGAGAGGAAAACTGTGACTCCTTTTTTAAAATAGGAAAATAATACTAGCGGAAATTTTCACTCTGCTCTACCTTCCAAAAAAAAAAGCAGCCCCGAATTCTGATTTGGACTCTTCATAGTTTTGAATTAAGAATTCCATTTCCTCTTTTCACTGTCGGAGATTCGGAAGACCTGTCAGATAATCATGGTTAGCCAAAAAAGATTAATATTTTGTAACATTTTTTCCAAATGGGAAATTTATCTTATTTTGATATATAGAAAATTTAATAATAAATACCTATAATAAAAGAATAGAGCTTTTAGCGCCGGAAAAAATAATGTATGAAAAGAAGGATACTTATGAGAATTGATGAGAAATTCAAGTTTTTCTTTGAACATATGGGGGACATGGTGTTTTTGGTTGAGTGGAAAGATAATAAATTTTGGTATACCTATGTCAATTCTTCTGCACAGCAGAAACTCGCAGTCGAGATGATAGGCAGAAAATTGGAGGACGTACTCCCACCTCTTACATACGATCTCCTTCATCAGCACTATTCAGTTTGTGTTCAGAAAAGAGAATCCATCAGTTATTCCGATTTGAATCTATTCGTACCAGATATGCCCGCTTCGGAAACCACCTTAACTCCTATTGAAGATGATGGACGCATTTTCGTTCTTGCCATAACTAAAAATGTCAATGAATTGAAGAAAAAAGCGGAAGATTACCTTTTTTTGAACTCACTAGTAGCAAACACCGTGGATGCCATGTTGGTAATAGACACAAGTGGCACCATTTTAAAAATAAACGATGCTTTTCAAAAACAATTTGGATGGACAATTATTGAAATGATTGGACACCATTGGGAAGAGTTCCAATTCACCCCAATAGAATTGAAAGCGCAATCAGATGAGACGATTCTGTTGCTTAAAAATCAAAAAACTACTCAGCCGCTGGAAACCGTCCGATTAACAAAAGATGGTCAATTCATCCATACATCCGTCAGCTATTCTCCTATTCTGGATAAAGAGCAGCAAGTAGTCGCAATCTCCATGATCTATCGCAACATCCAGCATTTACGGGAGCTGGAGGCTAAACTTGCAGAAAGCAAAGAAGCCTACAAATCCCTTTTTTCCTACCATAAAAATGCGATTCTTATGGTCAATTCCAAAGGCTATATCACGAACGTTAATGAAGCCTGCGTAACATTGACTGGCTATAAAAAGGAACTAATTATTGGTATTGATTTTAAACAATATGTACAACAAGAGCTCCAACTGCCGGATGATCCCCTTCAGAAAGCTTTTGAAGGGCTTGTAAATAGCTATGAGGTGGAAGTCCCTCATGCATCCGGAAACATGCTTTTCTTTTATGTCACCCACGTCCCTATTATCATTAAAGGGGAGGTAACCGGAGTGTATCTCATCGCCCAGGATATTACGGAAAAGCGGGAAATGGAGCTTGCCTTGAAGTACAGCGAGGAAAAATTCCGTCTCATCACAGAGCATTCTTCCGACTTAATAAAAGTTATCAATAAATGCGGCAACATTTCTTATGTTTCCCCTTCTTATCGAAATCTTATGGGCTCTAAATATGAAATCCTGGAAGGCCAGCAACTGACATATGGAATTCACGAGTTAGATCATCCATTATTATTGGAATCCATTCATAAGCTTCGAACAAACAAAATGAAATCCGTACAGATAGAATATCGATACTTGAATCAGGAAAAAGAGGAAGTATGGGTGGAAGTGAATGCGACTTCTGTTGCCGGCGAAGGAGAGCTCGATCACATCGTTCTGACTGGTCGTATCATTTCAGAACGAAAAGAGCTGCAGGAACAGCTCACCTACCAAGCATACCATGACAGCCTGACGGATCTTCCAAACCGCCGATTACTGGAACAATCCCTAGATAAAGCGATAGAATTTGCTTCAAAAAATAACGGAAAACTGGCGCTTCTTTTCTTGGACTGCGACAATTTCAAACAAATTAATGATACGTATGGACATGATATGGGAGATCTGTTGCTTGTTGAACTGGCCCAACGATTATCAACCTGCGTCCGTTCAGAAGACACCGTTGCCCGCTTAGGCGGCGATGAATTTGTCGTCCTCATCAAGCGTGTAGAGAATAATGAGCATATCACCAGGGTAGCAGAACGCATCCTAACAACCCTGCAGCAGCCATATATAATAGAAGGAGAGCTGATTGAAGCCACATCATCTATCGGAATTTCCATTTATCCCGATAATGGGACAACCATCAAGCAGCTTTTCCGAAAAGCAGATCAGGCATTATACCAGGTCAAAAACAATGGCCGCAACGCCTATCAATTGTATTCATGATATCAACCCAAAAGGGGACTGACCCTTTTGGGTTTTTACTCTTCCCACTTACCTAATCAAGATCAAAATGCTTTTCACTAAAGATTCCCAATCAAAAATGTTATACTATTTGAAAAATACAGAACTGGAGTGATTCACAAAATGTCCAATCAAACACGCCAGATTGTCCAAGATTCGCTAAATGCCTTACTGGAGGATACTGCATTCCTACCTGAGCTTCAGGGTGATTCCAGAGAGCAAGCCTTCACGTCCCTTGGCTCCATCCTTTCCACCCCCAATCATGTACATAAATCCTTTCTTCGCATCGCGCTCGAAAATGGAAGCGTTGTCAGAATTCCCGCTTTCCGCGTCCAGCATAACAACGCACTTGGCCCCTACAAGGGCGGCATCCGTTTCCATGAGTCCGTCAACGAGGAGGAAGTGATCAACCTCGCTTCCCTAATGACCTTGAAAAATGCACTCCATGACGTGCCATATGGCGGAGGAAAGGGCGGTATCATTCTCGATCCACGCTCCTTTTCCGTAAAAGACCTTCATCTCATTTGCAAAAAGTACGTCCAATACTTCAGTGATATCATTGGTCCCGACAAGGATATCCCAGCGCCGGATGTAGGATCTGGCGAAAGGGAGATGGACTGGATGATGGCCGAGTATAAAAGCATCCGTCCCGGCCAGCCCTATAAAGGAAGCTTCACTGGAAAAAGTGTCGTAAACGGAGGGTCCCTCGGCCGCCGCGAAGCAACAGGGAAAGGCGTCTATTTCACCTTCCGCTATACTCTTCACGATTTCATGAAGGAACAGCGTAAGTTCCTGACAGGCTCAAGCAATGACAACACCTTCGCCAAAACGGCACTGAAATACGAAGGACGTCCGCTGAAGCTCGCTGTTCAAGGCTTCGGTAACGTAGGTTCAGTTGCAGCGCTGGAAGCCCATCAATGCCAGTACCTGGAGAACAAGGTGGTAGCTGTGAGCGACCGGAACGTGACTCTATTCAATGCAGATGGCTTGGATATACCTGCTCTCGTCCGCTTCACCTCCCTTCACAAAGGCGACCTGCCTACGACGGACGTACTGCTCCAGGAAGCAGGAGTTAAGGCGGAAATCCAGGACCGCAGCAAGGTACTCTATCTGGACGTTGATGTCCTGATCCTTGCTGCCCTCGAGGACCAGATCCACCTCGATAATATGGATAAAATAAAAGCCGGAATCATCGTAGAAGGCGCGAACGCCCCCGTCACAAGCGAGGCAGATCAATACCTCAGCGACAAAGGCGTCATTATTGTGCCTGATATTCTTGCAAACGCAGGCGGGGTCATTGTTTCCTACTTCGAATGGATGCAGGGCCGTGAAACCCAGTTCTACAGCGAGGCGGAGGTTTACGAGTTGTTGTACAAACAGATGAAAACCACCATGGATACCATTCTTCCCGCCTTCTTCGGAGATCCTTTCCCACTGAGGCAGAACTGTTATATCCATTCGGTGATGAAGCTTTCGACAGTATTGTTTAGGCAAGGGAAGCTATACTAAGCAGTCATTGATAGAGGTCCTGACCCCAACCAATTTACCGTGGTGAAGGTCAGGACCTTTTTCCTCCTTACCTTTTCTCCTATTTCTTTCAAAAACAAACAATTTCCGAGGAAATTAATCATTATCTTTCCTTTATATTTGATTATCGACATCATCCTTCAACACTTTTTGTGATGCATTCTATTATTAATAGTTGTAATATATCTTTACTGTAACTAGAATACTGGTATATGTTAATATATAGAAGTGCTTTGATATTAAAGAGGAGGATCATAACATGGCTATTTTAGTTACGGGTGGTGCAGGCTACATTGGTAGTCACACTTGTGTAGAGTTATTAAATGCAGGATATGAGGTTGTAGTACTGGACAATCTTTTAAATAGTAAATATGAATCCATAAAGCGTGTGCAAGAAATTACAGGTAAAAAGATTAGATTTTACGAAGCAGATTTATTAAAAGTAGAAGATATAGAAAAGGTTTTCACTGAAAACTCCATAGAGGCTGTTATTCACTTTGCTGGACTGAAAGCAGTAGGAGAATCCGTTCAAAAACCTCTTTATTACTATCATAACAACATTACGGGCACTCTTTTATTATGTGAAGTAATGAAAAAACACGGTGTTAAAAACCTGGTGTTCAGTTCATCTGCCACGGTATATGGAATGCCTGATACTGTTCCTATTTCTGAAGATTTCCCACTAAGTGCGACAAACCCTTATGGGCAATCAAAATTAATGATTGAGGAAATCTTACGTGATCTTTATGTTTCAGATAATGAATGGAGCATCTCCTTATTGCGTTATTTCAACCCTATCGGTGCACATGAAAGCGGCCTTATTGGAGAGGATCCTAATGGAATACCTAACAACTTGATGCCATTCATTACGCAAGTAGCCATCGGTAAGCTTCCCCAGCTGCAAGTTTTCGGAAACGACTATTCTACAATTGATGGGACAGGAGTTCGCGACTATATTCATGTAGTGGATTTGGCAAAAGGTCACCTGAAAGCCTTGGAGAAGACCACCATTACTACTGGTGCCCATGCTTATAACTTAGGTACAGGACAAGGTTATAGCGTATTGGAAATGGTGAAAGCCTTTGAGAAGGCTTCCGGGAAAGAAGTTCCTTATCGTATTGTTGATCGCAGACCCGGAGACATTGGAGAATGCTATGCAGACCCTACAAAATCAAAAAACGAGCTAAATTGGACTGCAGAAAAAGGCTTGGATGAGATGTGTAGGGATTCATGGAAATGGCAGGAAAGTAATCCAAGCGGTTTTGAGAGCTAATTTTTTCACTAAATTTTTATTTTTAAAGGGCCTGACCCCTACCGATTTATAGCGGTGAGAGTCAGGCCTCTTTTTTATACCTTTACAACGAATCTGTCAATCAAATAATTTACATTTTTTATAAATAAATTACATAAAAAGTAATTCCCTAAAACGAACAAAGAGAGTATAATCATTTTGTTATGTAAGGTATTTTAATAGAAATGGAGGATTGGTTTTAGTTGAAAAAGTATTTTGGGCTAAACTTATGTGTAGTATTTACCTTACTACTTTCATTATTAAGTCCAGCTTTAGCTACTGCTGAGGTTACGGAGGAGCAAACTGGAGTATTACTAACGAAAGCGGTACAAACGGAAAATGGAGTTTCTCTCGAATGGGAAACAGTTAGTAATGAGAACTTAACAAGCACTAAGCAAAGTTTTACATTGGTGAAAAACGGTCAAAACGAGATTATCACCCCTGAAAAATCAGAAGAACAATCAACAGAAACAAAACAAGTTTATACCTTCGTAGATGGTATAGATGAAGTTAATGAAGGTATTGAATATCAGGTTGTATGGAATATAGATAATGTAGATGTACATAGTAATACTTTATTTGTACACGAAACGCAGATAGAAGAGGAACCATCTGAAACAGAAGAAGACAGCGAAGAGGAAGAAGCTGAACCAGTTACAAAAAAAGAAGCAGCTTTGCAAGAGGATTCCGAGGAAATTATCGATGAATCTTTTTTAGAAATAGAAAAAATGCTTGTTAATGAAAACTCCTTTACTGTAACTTGGTATGGTCATTTGGAAGACAGCAAAGGAAGATTGGCAAAATACGAACTTTATATGGATGGAACTCTTGTGAAATCCGGTGGAATCAATTTTGCCGAATATCAGTTTACAAAATTACAAGCGAACAAAACCTATGATGTGACAGTAAAAGCTTTAAACTCTTCAAACGAAGTATTATTGGAAAAATCCATTGAGGTTACTACTTTCCCTGCACCATCCGGGAAAATTGCTGCGTTTGCAGATAAGAACTTAGTACAGGCCATCAAAGATCAATTAGGTGTAACAAGAGACATTTATGAGAGTGATGTTCAAAACCTGACAGTTCTTTATGCAGCAGACTACGGTATAAAAAGTATTTCAGGATTGGAAAAAGCAGTTAATCTTGAGGCGGCGCACCTATTTTATAATGATATATCAGATTTAACGCCCCTTACTAATCTTACTCATCTAGTAGAGTTGGATTTGGAAGGAAATACATTTACTAGTATCGCCCCTTTAAAGGGCTTAACAAATCTCTCTATCCTATGGTTATCCGATAACGAAATCTCGGATATCCAAGATTTATCAGATTTGACGAAGTTGGAGTATCTATATTTAGATCGCACCAACATCTCCAATATTGATACATTACTTCTTCTACCAAACCTAACTCACGTCACTTTGTCAGAAACAGTTATTGATTTGGCGGAAGGGTCTCCTGCTTGGGAGGTACTGAATGTTTGGAAGGAAGCAGGCGTTTACGTTGATATTTTAGAAGAAGTGATGGAGCCTTACTTTGAAGCATATGCAGAAGGTACTTCAGAGGAAAGTATCTTCCTAACATGGTATCACTACTTCCATGATGAAGAGGAAGACTCTTATCTTGCAAACTATAAATATATTGTCTATGTGAATGGGGAAAAATATACAGAAACAAATGAATCCTATTTGTTATTTACAGACTTGGAAGTAGAAACAGAATATGAATTTAAGGTTGAAATGTATAGTGAGGCAGGAGATTTTCTTTTTGATGCAACGACAACTGCCACTACGCTTGGACTTCCGACAGGCGACATCGTTACGATCGCTGATGAGGGATTAGAAGAGGCGATTCGCCAAAACCTATACTTACCAGACCGTGAAATCTATCAATCAGATATGGAGCGTCTTCAATATCTCTATGCTGCATACATGAATATTGAAGATCTCTCAGGCTTGGAGCATGCCACTAACTTAATGATGTTGGACGTGGAAGAAAATTCTATTGAAGACATAACAGCATTAAAGGATTTAACTTTACTAACCTACTTGAATCTAGCTAATAACCCGATTGAGGACATCTCCGTTCTAGAATCACTTTCAGGGCTGGAATTCCTTAATCTCCATGCCACTCCAGTCACTGATATTAGCGTATTATTGACTTTGGAATATCTATATCAGGTTACCCTATTCGAAATGTCCAATCTTACATTCGAAGAAGAAACTCCTGAGTTAGAGGTTGTGGAGGAGCTTCTTAATAGAGGTGTAGAAGTTTATCTTAATGAAGAAGACTATATTGGTGTCTCTCCAATCACCATCAATGTACTGGATGTAACGGAAAACAGTATCGAAATCGATTGGATGTATGAAGGTAAAGAAGAAGTTGCCTATTATGAAGTTATTGTTGATCAAGAGGTTGTAGGTACAGTTGAAGAAGGATACTATCACATTACCGATCTCCTGTCTGACTCTTCCTACGATATCACAGTAGTTGCTTTTGATGGAGATGGCTTCTTGTTAGGCCAGAGCGAAATCAGCGTTACCACCTTAGCAGAAAATGTAGAGGAAGATGATACAGAAGAAACACCAGGTGAAACAGATCCAAAAGAAGAGGACAAAACACCTGAAGTTAAACCTGTTGACGATACAAAAGAAGAAACAACTAAAGAAGACACTGGAAAATCTTCTGAAAAAGGTAACAAGCTACCTGTAACTGCAACAAATACAATGAATTATGTCCTAGTTGGATTGGCTTTGCTGTTTATGGGTATTAGCGGTATGGTTTTTGCGAAAAGAAAGAGATTAGCATAATAAAGGAATTAGAGTAATAGGGTCCTCCTTCACCACTTTTTAGCGGTGAGGGAGGACCCTTTGTATACCCACTAAATATTTTCAAACCCATGACGTTATCGGACACTCCCTCATCTTCATATGATTAAACAGTTGACGTTAACAGAATATGTAAGGGAGCGATGAGATGAAAAACAAGCATGGGTGGCTGCTTGGACTGTTCCTGTCATTGGTCTGACGGTCGGTTGTTCAGAAGAAACAAGCGAGGAGAATGGTATAGGTGATATGGAAATCGGAATCGGTCGTGATGAGGAAATGGAGGTTGCGGACGTAACCGATACATTCACAGTCAATGATATTATTGCAGTAACCTATGGCCAGGATGAAGAACCGATAGGCGGCAGAGTTCTGAAGAAGAAGGTGACTACATCCTTCGACTCTCCAGCGGAAGCGAACTCTTAGCGGAAAAGAGCTTTTCAGTAGAATAATAACCAAAACTAATCAAAGGTAATTAAAAAAAGCATTGCCCCAAAGCGATGCTTTTTTATGTTGCAATTCAATTTACACTTTCACGCTTCAATATAGGTGGGGCAGGCCCTATTAAACTACTTACTCCTCCCTTTTATACCTCCCTTCAAACGACACATTCATGCCATGCCATGCGTTGCACCCTGCATTTTCTATCACCTCTATGGTGTCGGTTCCGAGCTCGAATGTTAGTTGACAGCCGTAGTCGGATTCGCTAAAAACAGCTTCTTTTCCGTTGATGAATGCCATTCCTTCCAATTCCCCGACATGCCCTCCACTGGAAACCACATTTATCCGGAAGTCGAATATGTTTATATATGCATTACTGATATCAAGCCCCCCGGAATAGGTTTCATGGTTCCAGGTTCCTTCCAGACTCTTGATGTAATAAGGAGGCTTGCGATATTCTACAGGCAGCCATTCTATGGGGATGTCATAGATTGAATTTGTGCTAGATGCGTAGACGGCAGATAACCCCATGAAATTGGGATCGAAAAAAACATACACCTTCTCTCCATTATGATTCATTTCGTTTAGGAAAGTGACCTTGTCATTCGCCCCTAGATACGCCGAATATTCCTCCCATGTGACCTGCATATCCTCCTTCTCGGGGCTCACATGGTTCCATCCATCCATGACCCATTTCCCGTTTTCATTTATGATTGTAAAATAAATAGTTCCCCCATTGTCCCCATGCAGCTCGTTGGAAAATTCAATAGATGACGCAACGATTTTTTTACCTGAATTCTCTCGCAACGTGAACCGAACATCCATGGAAGGATACGGAATCAGAGGCGCATCGCATTCACAATAATATTGGCTGGCCAGCTCCTTCAGATGTCCATTTACAAATGATTCCGAGGCATACTCGAGCAACCCTGGTTTCAGAATATCAAAATCGGCTGGGTTGTTTCTGTTGCTCCAATTGTATTCCTGACCTAGATCACGAAATGTTCCAAGTATTCCTTCAAATAGACCAGTGACAACACCTTGAACCTCTTCATCTGGTAATCTCTCTTCTTCATTCACTTCTTCTTTTATTTCATCTGAAGTACTGACATTACCTTCTTCCGGTATCGCTTCCTTAAAAAAAATCTGCTGAAAAATATAATAAGTCCCTATACCCGCTATGAGGAAAAAAAGCATCCAAACAAGCCACCTCTTTTTAATGATCATATCCCCCTAAACCCCAATTTAAGTATCTATAATAATAGATGTGGATATTGGTAAAAATATGAATTTTAACGTCTTTTTTTATTTATCACTGGTCTAATACCTGTAATATCACATAAATATGATAATTGAAAATCCCATACTAAAGGAGCACGAATATGAAAATTACACGCTTAGGCCACTCATGTTTTGTCGTTACTACGAAAAAAGGTAAAAACATTATGGTAGATCCATTTTTGGGACAAAATCCTGCTTGTCCAAGGGAATTTCTTGAGAATAAGTACTTGAAGAAGATAGATACTGTGTTCCTGACACATGGGCACTTTGACCATATCTCAGGGCTTGCGGAGGTCAAAGCAGCCAATCCGGAGGTGTTAGTGGTCGCCCAATACGAGCTTGCTCTAAAGCTGATGGGTGAGGGGTACAATGTATTCCCATTGAACTACGGCGGTACATATCGCGAAGACACCTTTGAAGTAACGATGGTAAATGCCGTCCACACCTCGTCCTTCGGGGAAACTCAGGGTCCTCCTGTCCTCGTTGGTCTGCCATGTGGTTATGTACTAAATGTATACGGAGAAGAGGTCATCTATATTTCAGGAGATACGAATGTGATGGCGGACATGAAAATCATCCAGGACATATACCAGCCAACCACTGCCATCCTAGCATGCTCCGGCCAGTTTGTGATGGGCGTGCGGGAGGCCGCATATGTTTTGACCCGTCTGTTGAGTGTGAAAAAAGTAATCCCATGCCACACCTTCCCTAAAGTCGAAGAGTCCGCAAACCCCGAAATGATGGCCGGCCTGGTCGAGGGATTCCCTGTCATTCAATTCATGGTGGGCCAGGATCAAGAATTGAAGACCGCGATGGAAGGGACAGATGTGGAGGTTTGTGTAATGACTTATGGGGAGACACGAGAAATTTAGAAAAAATAATAAAGTCCACCACCCTTTACTTTATAAGGGGTGGTGGACTTTACTTATATTCACTTATTTAAAGAGAGAATCTGAACCTGTCCCGGGAATTAAGACTATTACTCTACGCAGTTCTTCTTCCCTTTACCATTCCCATTATTGCCTTTATCTTTTATTTTTGGCTCTTCTTTTTTTTCAGCCGGAGCCGCTTTTTCTTTTTCTATTTCCTTCGGCTGTTCTGAAGCTTTCTCTTTCTTTTCGTCAGCTTTTTACTGCCCATTATTTTTTACTTCCTCCGCTTTTTGCTTAGCCTGTCCTTTATGCTGGTTCGCTTGCTCCTTTTTCTTTTGGTCAACAGCAGGAATTACTGTGCTGGTAGTTTCCTTTGATTCCGATCCATCTTCTTCGGGAACTTCCACAACCTCTCTTTCCTCTACCACTTCAGGCTGCTCTTCAGGTGTTGCTTCTTTATATTAGGGGGACAGGTCCCGTGTCCCACTGAGGCCAATGCATCATCTTTCATGGCCTTCTTTTTTCCAACCACTCCCTCTTTCAAATTTGCGATATAGATGACCCATTCATTATAATAAGGGAATGTTATTCTTTGAGGAGAGCGAAAATGGATAATTGGCTAACGGACATTATTAATGAATATGGATATATGGGTATTATGTTCCTAATTGCCTTAGAGAATATCTTCCCGCCCATCCCTTCTGAAGTGATATTGACTTTCGGAGGGTATGCAACGACCACATCCAATCTTAGTATCCTTGGCGTAGTTGGAGCATCCACAGTAGGTTCTGTGGCAGGTGCAATCGTGTTATATGTGATCGGCTTGCAGCTGGACGTCGAGAGGCTCGAAAAGATTGTGGATCGATGGGGGCATATTCTCAGAATCACCAAAAAAGATATACATAGGGCCGATGCCTGGTTTGATAAATATGGCCCTTGGACGGTGTTTTTGTGCCGTTTTGTGCCGTTGATCCGCAGTTTGATCTCCATCCCGGCTGGCATGTCGAATATGAATTTCGGTTTGTTTCTTCTGTTTACAACGGTGGGAACCCTGATCTGGAATATTGTCCTTATTTATCTGGGAGCCTCTGTTGGGTCCTCCTGGGATACGATTGTGGAGTATATGGATCTTTATTCGAAGTTTGTGTATATCCTGTTGATTGTGTTTTTTATTGCGCTTGTCGTGGTTTTTTTAAGGAAGCGAAGAATGCGTAAATGAAAAATATAGAGCTGGCACACAAGTCCATGTGTGACAGCTTTTTTTGTTTTGAAGAACTGTGGGACATAGATAATGTGGGACACGGGACCTGTCCCCATGTCTCACTTCGACAACCGATCAATAGTCTTCGCCAGCAGCAGCGTCCGCTCCGGCAATGTCTTGATCTCCAAGTACTCATCCTCGCTATGGGCGTTTCCTCCGACTGGTCCGAGGCCGTCAACGGTGGCGACTCCTGTTGCGGAGGTGAAGGATGCGTCGGATCCCCCGCCTGTGGCTGTGTCGAATACCTGAAGGCCGATTTCCTTGCCGACTTCTTCTATTAGATGGAGCAGGGACTGGGTTTGCTCATTCTTCTCCATCGGCGGGCGACTGATGGAGCCTTTGAGGATGATCTGGGTGCCGGATACGTCCGTGGTCGCGCAGATTTCCTTTATTTTTCCCTCCAGGTACTTGGCCTGGTGCATTTCAGAAATGCGGATGTCCACGTGGGCGATTGCGATTGGCGGTATGGTGTTGATGGAAGAACCGCCTTCGATCAGACCGACATTGACGCTGATGCCTTTTTCGTAATCGCTCAGCGCGTTGAGTTGGATGACTTTATGTGCGAGTTCCTCGATGGCGCTCCGACCTTTTTGCGGCTCAATTCCGGAATGGGCCGCTTTTCCTTTTACGATCACGGTATAGCTTCCACCGCCGCGTCTCGCTGAAACGAGTGAGCCGTCCTTGCGTGCTGGCTCCATGATGAGGGCGTATTCCTTGCCTTGTGATTTTTCCTCGATCAGTGGTCGTGAAGTCGGTGAGCCCACTTCTTCATCACTGTTTAAAATAATTAGCATGTTCTTGTAGCTTTCACTCCCGGACTGTTGCAGTGCTTTGATGGCATACAACAGCTCGACCTGACTGGACTTCATATCGACCACTCCCGGTCCGTAGGCTCTGTCCCCTTCAATTCTGAACGGGCGCTCGGCGGCTGTCCCCAACGGAAAGACGGTATCCATATGGGCTACCAGAATGATTTTTGGATCGACAGCGTCCTTATGCTGGATAATCAAGTTATTACCGTACTTCTCCTCTTCCCTCACCTCAACGGTAAAGCCCAGCTTCTCATATTCCACTTTCAAAATGGCTCCTACGAGGTCGATCCCTTCCTTCACGTACGTCCCACTATCGATGTTCACTAGTTTCTCTATCAATTGAAGCATCTCTGCTTGGCTCTGCTGTAAATACGTCTCCACTATTTTTACATCTCCTTTGTTTTGGGGACAGGTCCCTTGTCCCAGTGGGACAGGGGACCTGTCCCACTACCCCCGGACCAACGGAAAATGACAAGCAACGAAATGGCCGGGTTTTTCTTCTCGTAAATCAGGTTCGTCAACTTTGCATTTGTCTTGTGCGTACACACATCTCGGATGGAAGCGGCAGCCTGCGGGCGGGTTGGCCGGGCTCGGCATGTCGCCTTCCAGGATGATGCGTTTTTTCTTATCTCTCAGGGTCGGATCGGCTAAAGGTACCGCCGATAGCAGTCCCTCCGTGTAGGGATGAAGCGGGCCACCGAATAGCTGCTCCTTCGTGGTGACCTCCACCACCTTCCCAAGGTACATCACGGCAATACGGTCACTTATATGCTTCACTGCCGGCAGTCCATGTGCGATAAAAATGAATGTCAGGTCGAATTCCTTTTGCAGCTTCACCATCAGATTCAGGATCTGCGCCTGAATCGAAACATCCAGTGCCGACACAGGCTCATCACATACCACGAGCTTCGGCTTCAAGGCTATCGCACGCGCAATCCCGATCCGCTGACGCTGCCCACCACTGAACTCATGCGGAAACCGCCTCGCATACGATCGGTCCAGACCGACAACATCCATCAGCTCATTGACCATTTCCTTCAGCCTTTTCCCTTTTGCTACGCCATGTGTGACCAATGGCTCTGCGATAATATCGAAAACTCGCATTCTCGGATTCAACGAGGAGTAGGGATCCTGGAAGATCATCTGGATCTCTGCACGCTTTTTACGCAATCTCTCCCCAGTAAGCGTGCTTAAGTCCTCTCCCTCGAAAATGATTTCCCCCTCCGTCTTGTCGAGCAGCTGCATGATGAGGTTGCCTGTCGTGGACTTGCCGCAGCCGGATTCCCCCACTATCCCAAGCGTTTCACCCTTTTTTACAAATAAGTCTATGCCATCGACCGCTTTTAGGTACTGCTTATTTCTTTTTAAAAGACCTTCTGATACGTCAAAATATTTCTTCAAGCCCCTGACTTCCAATAGATATTGATCTGTCTTTTCCACTACCTTTACTTCTGACATCTAGATGGCCACCTCTCCCTCTTCATGCAGCCAGCAGCGGACCTTGTGAACGGCAGATGTTTCCTCCAATACCGGCGCCTCATGCACGCATTTTTCCATGGCATAAGGACAGCGTGGCTGGAATCTGCATCCCTTTGGCATCGCAGCAGGTGTCGGGACCGTGCCTTCTATCGTTAAGAGCTCCTCGTTCCGCTCATGAATTTTCGGCGTACTATTAAGCAGTCCCTTGGTGTATGGGTGCTTCGGGCTGCTGAAGAGCGTGAACACATCGGTGTGCTCGACCACCTGGCCCGCGTACATGACAATGACGGTGTCGACCATCTCCGCCACAACACCCAGGTCATGGGTGATCAGCATGATGGATGTATCAAAGTCGCGGGTCAGACCCTTCATCAGCTCGAGGATCTGCGCCTGGATGGTCACATCAAGCGCGGTCGTCGGTTCGTCCGCAATTAGCAGCTTCGGGTTACAGGAGAGCGCCATCGCAATCATGACACGTTGCCTCATCCCGCCGCTCAATAGATGGGGATGCGAGGAATAGACCTTCTCGGGCCTCGGAATCCCCACTCGGCGGAGCATTTCGATGCTTTTCACCTTCGCCTCCTGCTTGGAAGCGCCTTGGTGTAGTCTGATAGATTCAGAGATTTGGTTACCTACTGTAAACAACGGATTCAAGGACGTCAGCGGCTCCTGGAAGATCATCGCGATCTCGTTGCCGCGTAGCTTTCTCATCTCTTTTTTCGAGAGCTTGGTAAGGTCCTTCCCTTCAAAAAGGATCGACCCTGCTTCAATGCTTCCCGTTGCCCCTATCAGGCCCATGATCGATAGAGAGGTCACGCTTTTCCCGCAGCCGGATTCACCGACAACCGCGATTGTTTCCCCTTTTTTTATCGAAAAAGAAACACCGTCCACAGATGGGATGACTCCGTTCTCCGTCTTGAAATGGGTTTGCAGATCTTTCACTTCCAACAGTGTTGTCACGTTACAACCTCCCCCTTATTTGCGAGTAACGGAGCGCGGGTCCAGAATGTCCCGGAGCCAGTCTCCCAGAAAAATGATGCCAAGTACGGTGATCGTGATGGCGACACCAGGAAAAGTCGCGAGCCACCAGCTTGTGGCAAGATAATCCCGGCCGTCACTCAGGATTCCACCCCAAGAGATCGTCGGTGGCTGTATGCCAAGGCCAAGGAAGCTGAGCGACGCCTCCAGAATGATTGTCGTCGCCACACTTAATGTGGAGATGACGATAAAAGGCGATACGACATTCGGCAGCAGGTGGCGCATGATAATTTTCGAGTGCCTGACCCCGATCGACCTTGCCGCTTTGACGAACTCGCGCTCCTTGATGGAGAGCACTTCGCCACGGACAAGCCGTGCGTAGGTGACCCAGTTGGTAATTCCAAGGACGATGATGAGCGTCGTCACACTCGGGCCGAAAATGCTTAAGATTACCAGTGCTAATAGAATGGTAGGGATTGCGAGAAAGGAATCTACTAATCTCATAAGCAGGTTATCGAGGAATCCACCGAAATAGCCTGCGATCAGGCCAACGAAAACCCCGATCGCCCCCGCGAGCACAACCGCTGCTATCCCAACCAGTAATGACACCTGCGAACCATAGATGATACGGCTCAGGATATCGCGTCCGAGATTGTCTGTTCCCAATAGATATTCCGAGGTGCCACCCTCTGCCCAGAATGGAGGCTTCAGCATCATTGCCGGATTGATGAGATTCGGGTCATGAGGCGCCAACACCTTCGCGAAAACCGCTACCGCAATCACGCAGAAAACGATGATAAAACCGACCGTCCCCGTTTTACTTCTTAACAGCATCCTTGCCCATCGGGACACAGGACCTGTCCCCCTGTCCGCACCACTTGCCACGGGCTGGGACACGGGACCTGTCCCCAAATTGATTTCCGCCATATGTTCCCCCTCCTTCTAGGTGTATTTGATTCTAGGGTCTAATACTTTGTAGATTAGATCGGCTAGTAGATTCATTAAAATAACCATAAAGGCGATGACGAAGACGCTTGCCTGGACAATCGCCATGTCCCTTGTATTGACGGCCTGGATCAGAAGCTGTCCGAGCCCCGGCCACGAAAAGATGGTTTCGGTGATAAGCGTTCCGCCGACTACGGTTGAGGTCTGCAGCGCCGTGATCGTGACAACCGGAATCAAGGAGTTCCGCAGCGCATGCTTGTTCACGACAAAAAAGTCATGGATCCCTTTGCTTTTGGCGGTTCGGATATAGTCCTGGTTCAAGATTTCAAGCATGCTCGAGCGGATCAGCCTTGTCATCTCAGCTGCAATCCCTGTGCCAAGGGTGATGGCCGGCAGGACGAGATGGGCAAAGGAGCCCCGACCTGAAACCGGAAGCCAGCCGAGCGTCACCGAGAATAGTAGAATCAGCATGATCCCGAGCCAGAAGTTCGGCATCGCTTTTCCGAGCACCGCTCCACCTGTCGCCAACAGGTCAAGAGAGGAGTTCTGCTTTGTCGCAGACCAGATGCCTAGGGGAATGGCGATGACGATTGCGACAAACATCGCTGCTATCGCAAGCTCAAGTGTAGCCGGCAATCGCTCTAGCACCAGTGGCAACGCGCTCGCATTATAGCGGAACGAGTCACCAAAGTCTCCCTGCAGGAGTCCCTGCATGTATGTAAAATATTGAATATGAAACGGCTTATCCAATCCAAGAGCGGTACGAAGCTGATCGATATCCTCCTGGCTGGCGTCCTCCGGCAGCATCAGTGCAACAGGGTCCCCCGCTACGAAGACAAGGCAGAATACGATAAAAGAAATGATAAAAAGAACGGGTATGATTTGTAAAAGGCGTCGAACCAGATATTTGCCCATCATTTCACTCCTTATGATGTAGAGGACCAAGGAATAATCCCCAGTCCTCCTTCAAGTCAGTGTAGGTTTTTATTTCTTTTTAATAGTCGGGACATAGATCATTTCGTCCGGATTCGGGTCAAAGCTGATACGGTCGCTGACTCCGATATTGATTTTTTCCTGGTGAAGCATGATGTGCGGTACTTCTTCCTCAGCAATCTCTTCGATTTTCTGGATCTGTTTCTCGCGTGACGCAGGATCCATGTTATTCGCAGATTCTTTTAACAGCGCTTCAATTTCATCGTTTTTGTAGTCGGTTTCGCCTACAAAGCGCTCTGCGCGGTACCAGTCAACAGAGTAGGCACCGTCGAACATGGAGTTCCCAAGCCCAAGCAGGTAAGCGTCCTTGTTTTTCTTCGCCGTACGCATCTCAACGAAGTTGCTCCATTCCATGAATTCGATATTTACTTTTACATTGATTGCAGCAAGCATTCCGGCGATCATTTCAGTGATTTCCGCATCCTGCAGGTAACGGCCTTTTGGTGCATGAAGCGTCATTTCAAAGCCATCTTCATAACCAGCTTCTTTTAAAAGCTCCTTCGCTTTTTCCACATCATAGTTATAGGTGTCATGAAGGTCCGGATTATGTCCGAAGTTACCAGGGCCAACCCGCGTACGAGTCGGCACCCCGCCGCCTTTCAGAACATTTTCCGTGATGACCTTATTATCGATTGCATAATCAAGCGCCTGTCTCACGCGTACATCGGAAGTCGGGAAGCCTTCTGTAGCACGAAGAATCAGCATGATCGTACGGTTGGATGTCTCCTGAACGATGGATGTGCCATCGTTGTCATTCACGCGGTCCCAGTCAGCCGGAGGTACGTTGACTGCGATATCGACGCCACCTGTCAGAAGCTCGGAAACGCGAGTGGAGTTTTCAGGAATCACGCGGAACACGACTTCATCCCATTCCTCCACTTTGCCTTCATAGTAATTTTCGAAAGGAGTGAACACGACGCGGTCATCCCTCACCCACTCCTTGAACTGGTAAGGACCGGTTCCAACCGGATTCTCCAAGAAATGCTCCCAGCCATTTTCGTTAATGTATTTGCTAGGTAACATTCCAGAACCTAAACGGGAAAGTCGGTGGAACAAAGACGGCTCCGGCGCATGCGTCACTACTTTAAAAGTAAGGTCGTCCACAATTTGGACTTCTTTGATCTGTTTATAGTTCGGATACTCCTTCAGCGTATCATCTGTCGCAACACGCTCTAGCGTGAATTTTACATCCTCCGATGTCAACGGATCGCCGTTGTGGAAGGTAACTCCCTCTTTCAGCTTCATTTCCACTGTCAGGTCGTCGATTTGCGTGAATGTGTCGACCAATTCAGGCTGGATTTCCCCTTTTGCATCCTTTTTGAACAGATAATTGAACATATTGTCATGTACTGCCTCTGTGGACGTATTGTTATGATTGTGGATATCAAAACTCACTATATCCGTCCCCATCGCAATCGTTAACTTGCTGCTTTCATTGTTCGGAGTCTTTCCATCATTGGTGCCATCTGTCCCTGTTTTGCTATTGTTTGAACACCCTGCCACAAGTAAAGCCGTGATTGCCATCATCATCATGAAGCTCCAAATAGACTTCCTCTTTCTCATTCCTTATCCCCCTTAAATGTTGTTAAATGAAGTTACTATCACAAAAAAGCTTTATAGAAAAACAAATAGAAAGCAGCATCCATTTGTTTACTCCCACGTTCAGGTTTCCTGTTTTTCATCACTTACTTAGCCAAGCTAAATAATATTTTCATAAAGAAAGAATAATCTAAAAATTATAAAAAATCAATAAAATAATTACAAGATTTGTCATAGCTATAAATATTTAGTAGTTATATAGAGATGGGTCGGTTGGGGTGGAAATTGTCTGGTGGATGGTGTGTGCAGGTCACTTTTCCTAGATATTCGGATATGAGATTAGTTCGTAGGTCACAAAAAATATAAATGTTGTTGCAATATTTTTTGAGAGTTCTTTTGCGGCCAACTCCATACAGGGGTTTTTTTGAAAAAAACCACTGCAAACTGGTGTTTCTACTATATAGAAGTGAGTCATTAGGGAGCTGCAAAACCTTTTATCGGCGGGTTTTTGGAATATCAGCCGTTTATTTATTTTTATCAGCCAAAAAAAATTTTTATCGGCCAATATTTTCATATATCGGCCGAAAGGGAGCAGATATCAGCCGTTTACAATTTTCGACAAATTGAGCCCAGACCCGCTCTTCACCTAGGTCCCCCTCATAAAAAAAATAGAGACAGGTTCCCCCCGTCTCTACTCTATTAACCTTTTACAAGCTATTTATTTTTCCAACCCTACTTTTCGTCTACCAGCCACCATCACACCGCCCATCATCACAAGCAGTACGCCCAGTAGCATATAGTTGAAAGCAGATGTTGCTGTAACAGGAAGCTTGTTCCCGTTGCCTTTGCCAGGCTTCGTACCGTCTCCCGGTTTGCCGCCACCTGGGTTATTACCATTGCCGTTTCCAGGGTTGTTTCCGTTGCCCGGATTGTTCCCATTGCCCGGCGGTGTATTTCCATCGCCATCTCCGTCGCCTGGATCCGTTCCATCACCAGGGTCAGACCCCTCAGCGCTGACCTTCACCACTACAGTCGTCAATGGATCAACAGTAATGCCCTCAGCAGTCAACTCAACGCCAGTGACATCAGAAACTTTCTCAACGCCTGCTTCATCAGCGTCAACGACTACTACACCTTCCGTCAGATCATCACCTAACGTCAATTCTCTCGCTTCCGTATCTGCATTCACAAATACATAATAGAGATCGCCATTAGTCGCTTCATTACGATACGCAACCACGAGATCCTGGTCACCGATCTCCGGTGCGTCGATCATCTTCACATTGGAATCTACCAGTTCCTTCGTGCCAAGTCGGAACGCATCCGTAGATCGACGTAATTCAATCAGTCCTGCCGTATACTCCCGGGTCACATTGTTCACCGGATGCAGCTCTGCGTTCGTTGCTTTTTCCCAGTCGAATCGGTTGATGATGTCCGATGAGTCGTAGGAATCATGGATAAAGTAAGGATACTGGAATGGATTGCCGTCCTTGTCCGTCATATAGGTGGACTTGTAAGGCGCGGTGTCCGCTTCCGCTCTCCATTGCTTCGTGCGGCCGAATTCCTGTCCGGCATGCAGGAATGCCGTACCTTGGGATGTAAGGATCATCGCGTTTCCTACACGGATGCGCTGATGGATCTCCACGTTATTTTCCGGAACATCCGGATCCTTTTTAATCGATTGTGCGATAACATCGTATAGCGTTAAATTGTCATGCGCTTCAATATATTGCACCACATCACCCGGGTCATCGGCTGTAAAATTCCGAGGCTGCCCTTTGATGTTGTCAAAAATCTGCGCCACATCACGTGCGCCGCCAGTAATAAATCGAGCCTGTCCTTCCGAACCGAAGCCTGATTTCAGCTCATTGCGGATTTCATCGGAGAAGCTTGCCACCGATTCCGTGTGCTGCATCCATTGCTGGTCTGCCGCTTGCACCGGATCGCCTTCATCTCCTGCAAAAGTGACCCAGCCCTCGCCAATCATGACGATGTTCGGGTTCAATTTTTTCGCCTCGTCATAGGCAATCTGGATGCTCTCTGCATCGTGATCACCCATCATGTCAAAGCGGAAACCGTCCACCTTGTACTCGTCCACCCAATACTTGATAGAGTCCACCAATACGCGGCGTGACATTTTATGTGTCGTACCGAGACGTCCGCCGCCGAAGCTCGTTCTAGGTGTTCCGTCTGCGTCCATGAAGTGATAATAGTTTGGTACAAGGTCCTCGAAAATCGAAACCTGTGCCGTGTGGTTGTACACCACATCGAGCACTACACCCATGTCGCGTTTATGAATCTCGTTAATGAGGTTCTTGAACTCTTTGATTCTCAATTCCGGATCGTTCGGGTTCTCCGAATACATGCCTGATAGGGAAAAATAACTGTGCGGGTCATAGCCCCAGTTATAGTTCGTATCCGTGGATGCGTAGTCCAGCATTCTCTCAGCCGAAGCCAGTTCATTGCTGAAATAGTAGCTCATCACCGGCAACAACTGAATGTGTGTCACGCCCAATTCCTGAATGTAATCCAATTTTTCCACGAAGGATGCAAACGTACCGAATTGCTTTTTCAGGCTGTCTGCAATATTTGGATCGGATGTGAAGTCACGAACATGCAATTCATAGATAATCGTGTCTTCGCGCTTTTCGAATCCAGGGATGTCAGCATAGTCAAGCTTCGGTCCGATGGAGGAAACATCGACTATTGCCGCTTTTCCGACAGGATCTCCCGCTTCATTGTTCCATGCAGCCATCGATTTTGCATAAGGATCCAAAGCAAGCTTCGTTTCATCCTCATGCGTAATTTCGTAATGGTAGTAGTAGCCTTTCAAGCTCTTCAGACCTGTGTTGTCCTCATCCAGCTTCACCGACCAGACGCCGCGGTCACCCTTTGTCATCGCGATCGTGTCCACCACTGTGTCCTGGTCGTCCTTGTCATAAAGAACCACGGAAACACCTTCCGCTTTCGGGGACCAGACCTTCAAAGTAGCCTTACCGCCCTTATGAAGTTCAGCGCCAAGCTTCCCGTCATAACCGTACATTTCATCGATCAGCTTCCAGCCTGATTTGACCGTGATCGTGCGGTCGCCATACGTAACAGTGTAAGGGATCTTGTCCAAGTCGAACGTACCGTGAACAGACACTCGCTGTGCCCCGTCCAATGTCACATCATTAATTGCAACATCGTTCCCATCCACGTCCTTGATCACCAATTGCCCTTTCAGTTCCTCAAGATCCAAGCCCTCTGTTTTGGTAAAAAGAAGCGTGATTTTCTTGTCGGACAGAACCTCGCCGGACAATAAGGCAACTGCCACTGTTCCATAAGGGTTCGTGTACGCCTTATCTTCGCCCTCTTTTACAAAAAGCTGGTTATACTGCCCGAGCATATCGAATGACATGTCACTAGTTTGCTGTCCTGATAGCTTGTTTACAAAAAGGAAACCCATTGTTTGTGCATCTTCTGTTAGCTTGATGTCGTAATAGGCACCATACTTGCCAATACCCGTTGCATCAGCCGCACCGTTCGGCCAAAAATCAGATGGTGCTGCTACATCTCCCCAGTTCCATAAGCCCCAGCCGTCATAATCGGCATTGTTGCGCTCATAGTGGATTCGCACCGTGTCTTCTGGAAGGTCCACCGGTTCGTATAAAAATACTTCATCAGAGCCCTGCTTGATCCATACTTCGTTCAAATCAGGTGAGAACAACTCCAGTGACTTATCGCCGCCATCTTTGTCCCCGTTTGTCGTATTCAAAACAAGGAACCCTATATTTTGTGCATCGCTTTTTAATTTTACATCAACGTACGCCCCATAATCCGTTACCTGACCGGCTTCAAAAGGTGTTCCACCAGTTGGCCAGTTCTCGGATGGTGCCGCAACGTCTCCCCATATCCATAAACCAAGGTTTTCGTAGCTGTTGTCTGTGCGCTGATAGTGGATTCGAAGCGTGTCTTCGCCAATCTCTCCAGGCTGACTAGGTTCGTCCACTACAGGAACATCGCCATTTTCCACCGTAAATAATACCGTTCCGCCATCCTCCATCGCTGGAATCGTAAACGTCACTTTTCCTTCTGAATTCGCATTATATGTCTCGCCGGAATAGTGGTTCGTTACCACGGCATCCGCCGAACCGAAGTTCAGTGTCACATATTTCGCCGCGGCAGCTGTGTTCAATCCGACATAAACGGAATCTTCGCCATAGCTGCGGGAGAATATTAGATATTTCTCACTATCTGAGCCTGCGATCTTCTCGCGGTCCCCTTTGGAAAAAACATCGGTATTGTCGTTACGGAATGCCAATACCTTTTTGTAATGCTCCAACACCTCGTTATCCTCCACCTGATCCCAAGGAAGGTTCGGGCGGTTGTCGTAGTACGGATAGTTGTTTTTGCCAGGCAAGCCAAGCTCTTCCCCATAATAGATGACAGGCTGGCCTTTAGCCGTCAGCTGCAAGGATGCTGCCACCTGGTACTTGCCAAGGTCGCCGTCGACTCCGACTGCATCAAGGAAGCGGTCTTCGTCATGGCTTCCAAGAAATTGACCCAATGTCGCCGTGTTCGAAAGTTTGCCGTTTCGTGCCTGCAGCTTCGTTTCAACTGCATTGATCTGGCCGTTAACAAAATCGCGCGCATAATTTTTGAACTCGAAATCAAGCAGGGAGTCCATCATTCCCGTGTTCAGGTAGCCCTGGTCATTTCCGACGCTGGCTCCCCAAGCCTCCCCAATTAACTTGTGTTCCGGCATTTCTTTTGTCAAAGCGTTTTTAAAAGCCATCCAAGTTGTGTTCTCGACATGCTTCACCGTGTCCACACGGAAGTAGTCGATCGTGTTGCCGTTCGCCGTTCTCGACTTCTCGATCCAGTCCGTCTGCCACTGGACGATCTGATCGCGAACCTCGGATTCCTCTGTTAAAAAGTCAGGTAATCCTGCAAGTTCGCCGCGGACCGTATCCGTTCCGCCTGCACGGAGCATGCCATCAAAGCGGGCACGGTCCTCATCTGTCGGGAAGTTCGGAATGCTACTCGTATCGCCAGCTTTCAAGCCATATCCCGTATGATTCAGTACCACGTCGACCATGATCTTGATGCCGCGAGCATGCGCTTCATCAATCAACTTATGAAAATCGGCCATCGTACCGAAGTGAGGATTCAATTCCCCGAAATTGCTAGCCCAATAGCCATGGTAGGCGTAGTATGGCGTGCTCGGATCGTCATTGTATCTCACGTCATGCTTGATGTTTTCCACAACCGGGTTGATCCAGATCGTGTTGATTCCAAGCTCGTCCAAATAGTCCAGCTTCTCTGTAATCCCTTTGAAATCTCCGCCCTGATACGTTCCCGACTTCGACTTGTCATAGCCGATGCCGTACGGATCATTGTTGGAAGAATCCCCATCAAAGAAACGATCCGTCAGCATAAAATAAACCACAGCCTCGTCCCAATCAAAGTCCGCTTCCTCGCCAGTGAATGTGCGCGCCTTCACTTCAAGCGCCGCTTCACCAGCATGGCTGTTCCCGAACTCATCAATTGCGGTGATCGGCAGGGTTATCACACCAGCAGGCACATTCTGATTGACCGCTACTGTCACTTCTTTCAGTGCAGGGTCGATCATTACCTTCTCTTTCCCGCCGATAGCGGATAGATTAATAGAAAGCTCACGCACTTGCGTATCTTCACCTGTGCCAAGGTCCACTTTTACGACAGCATTTTCATTGTAATTAACCGCTGCAGGTTCCACTGTTCCAGTTACATCTAATTCAGAAACCAAGTACGTCACGACGGATTTTCCATCCTCCGTGTTGTATGGATCCTGCACCTCATTTGTTACCCCATCCACTGTCACAAAATAAGTATATTCATGCTCTCCAGGTGGCAGGTCGTTGTACGTGTATGTAAAACGCTCATTCTCCATTTCTGCCTGCATCTCATATTTCTCACCTAAAATGGAAAGCTCCACTTTTTCAACCTTGCTCATTTCCCCGTTTGCATAAAGCTCCTTGTCACGGAAAAAGAAATGCGCATTGCCATCCTCCACAATCGGACCGTTGACTTCAGGCACCTGGAAGATCTCTTCCTGGCCGCTAGTCACCTGAACCTTCGTGATGGATTCGCTCTTGTTCAGCGTAATATAACGGTCATTCTCGCCATCCTTCGCTTCCCAATCCCCTTTACGGACGATAAATCCAACTTTGTCCGCTTCCGGACTTACCGCGATGGTGGCATACGCCTTGCCATCCTTCACTTCCGTAAAATCAATCCTGTCATCCTGGACGCCTGTCCCCCAGACCCAAAGATTCCAGCCATCATAGATCCCATCAGTCCGCTCATAGCTAAAGCTTATCTTGCGTTCCCCCGCATCGGCAATCGCATGTGGCGCGACGCCTGCAAACATAGAAACAACAAGAAGAACCGACAATAACATTGCCATACCCCTTTGAAACTTCCTCCTCATGAAACCTTTCCCCCTTTGATTGGCTAAAAATTACAGCGGAAGCGCTTGCATAAATTGTCGTAATTTGCTGATTGCGAAATCGTTTGCACAAAGTTGCACAGATAAGCGATTCCTAAATTAGTAAAACTATCAAACTTATGCAAACGCTACCATTCTACCTACCTTTAAAGATACTACGAGTTTTCTAAATAATCAATAAGATTTTTATCGGCGGACGATGGGGACAGGTCCCTTGTCTCAGCCCCAAAACAAAAAGCAATTTGTGATAACAGAAGGCTTCGTTCTATCTCATCTTTCTATTTGGGACACGAAACCTGTCCCCGAAAGTTCGCTAAAAACCCCTACCATACTCGCTTTCCCTTGCGGAAATTGTTGGAATTTTTGTTGTTTATCCTTTGTTTCAAGGAGGTAATTTAAAACTAGATACTACGAAGGGATATACAAAAAAACTATAACCCATGAGAAGGAGAGATTCATATGAAGATCAAAGTGAAAAGCTGGAGCATGCTTACCCCTCAGGATAAATTGTTTATTCTTAAAGCAGTCAGCCGACGTTCTCAGGTGAAAATTGGTGCCTAATAAAGTTCCTTATGGCCAGGCTCGTGTCCCCCATTAAAATCGCTGACTGGGATATCCATCTACCAGTCTCCAAAGTCACTTCCATGATAACTACACAATTATAACTCCAACATATATCTCCTATAGAAACACGAGCCTTGCCTTTTCGTCCCAAAAAAAAGTCCGACGTCCAAACTAAACTGGACATCGGTCATTTTGGAGACATCGCACTATGTACCACCAATCACACCTCATTCAACCGCCAATTCACCTCATCCAGGTTAAATCCTCCATACCCCTGGTCTTCTCCCCATTCTTTCATGTATTCATGGTCAGGATGCTTCTTGTCTTGAATGATTTGCAGGAAGAGCTCGTAACCCGGTTCTCCCCCTACGTCTTCAGGTGGTGTGCTTCCTTGGCCAGCCAGGCATACAGGTCTGTTTAGGTCATGGTTTTCAATCACCTTTTCCACCTCTATCTTATGCGTCCAGTCATCTCCAAAGTCATAGTTGTACAGGATTTGCGAAGGGAGATAGTCTGAAAGCTTGACCCCGGTTTCCATTTTCATCGGTATCTCACCCTGATACTGAAATGCTTCTTTGGTGCACACCAGATGAACAATGGGTTTATTTTGATGGAGAGCCACAACATTCTTCACCGAGCTTGGTGCAAATATGAGAAAATCGTGCAGGTGGTGATCCTGCCATCCAAAGGCAGCCTGCAATACCTCATGCAATTTAGTAAAAGTAATATTGGTTGGTACTATAATCCTGCGCCATACTTTATGATTCCTCAGCTCCAGCGTCACCTTCAGCTGTACTGCCTCCGTGTGGAACACAGATTGACCGGATAGGTCCTCCAGTTCCTTATACAATGCTTCGTTTGGATGATAATAGCTCTTCTTGCCGTCTCCAACCAGCAGCGTACTGATTTTAAGGCTCAAATCCTTTTGCACGATGGAATCAGGATCAATCAATTCCCCAAAGTGATAAACAAACTCACTCGAATTGTTCAACCTTGCGACAGCAGTTCGGTCCTTTGTTTTGGAAAAGACCACCCTATCCGATGAAGAAATGAACTGCTCTATCAAATCCTCCTTGATGCACTCCGCTTGGAATACTTCACGAATGGCCTCTTTGATGTGAACATCAATATTCTTCCATTCTTTTGCTTTCAAGCCATAAAGTACAATCATATATCGGTTCTTATCATTCACCAGCACCAACGCTTTTTTCCGTCCAAGCTTCAGAACATTCGCGTGCCAAGCAAATAATGGGTCCAACTCTATAGGTGCTTCAGGTGTAACTTTCAGTTCATCCAGGAGTTTTTTGGTACATTGAATTAGCATAGTTATTCTCCTTACTGACCATTATAAATTTTTTCGTTTTTTTATGTAATTATCTTAACATATTTTCTAAACGCAAATCATTCCGAGGGGATCATTGGACAATGTACCCGTTTCCGCAATCGTTGGTAGAACAGAGAACAAACCGCATAAATAAGCATAGTTTACTTATCCATACGGCTTAATAGCCAAAGGACCTATCCCAAAATCCCGGGTTCGTATCAATCTGCGGAGGGACAGTGTATGGCAGTGATGACATCTATGGGAGTGATGGTCAGGAGATGCAATGAGGTCTCTAGCTTTTTATACCACCATAGTATGTTAGTAGGACAAGAATGTTCTGGTAGAAGTGTACATTTTAATAGAGGAGCAGTATTTATTTTAAACATTTGAAACCAAGGAACCTGTCTTTCTTACCCATTTATCCAACTTTCAAACTTTATTTTTACAAAAATTCTAAATTTTTTGTAAAAAAGTACACTTTTATGTCTAATTATGGATTATAATGCAATTATAGGTATATATACCTAAATAAAATTGATTTTTTAAAAGGAGTGTTTTGATGGTATTAATTGTGGAAGATTACGAGGTAAGTGAAACGACAATGGCGTTGATGGTTTATGCGCACCCCCAGCATCAGACGAAAATTCTCGATTTGGAAGGGGATTTCATTACGAGCGAATCTTCCAAGGATTTACTGAATCATGCATGTTTGAATGATGGCTGTACCGCAGAAGGGAGGCGAACTGCTACGATCATGGCAACAAACTACATACAAAAGACACCATTACTTGTTAACAAAGTGGAAGGAATCATCGCGATCCCGACACATTCACCAGATCAGCATACCTGCTGCTGGATTTTCCTACATCATGTCCTTCAAGTTACTCCCATCACACATGCCAAGTGCAAAATAACCTTCCAGAACTACACAGAGATAGAGCTCGACGTATCAGCAGCAACCATTCGGGAACAAATGAAAAAAGCCTCCATCGTACAGACCCGCTTTTGCTCGAACCAGCGCTATGCGTTTTGGTTGAATCCGAAGCCTAGAAGGAAAATGACAAAGAGGAAGTTGGAGGATTAGGAATCTGTTCCTTTGTACAAACAACCTTGCAGATATTTCTGCAAGGTTGTTTGTCTAGATACACTTTTATCACAATGACACTTTTGCGAGCAATAGAAAGTCCTAGGCACTACTGGTGCGTGGTTTACATTCTATCTTTTATATGTTGATAATGTTCACTATTATGCTGATCAGTTTGACTCTTTTTCCATGGAGCAATAGTTATTTGGTACTAAGGCAGAGCAGGTTCTTGGAAAATGAATTTACATACTTTTTTCTAATTCTATTAAACTTGCTTCTGCCAGAGATTTTACATCTTTATTTTTATCCACAGATAATCCTTTGAGAACTTCAAAAAGATAAGCTTTATCTTCTTTAAAATTCGGATTTTCACCTGTAGCACAGAAATACAAGTAACATAATAAATCAAATTTCACTTTAGATTTTTTGTGAAATCTCATCTTTTCTACAATAAGTTTAAACGTCTCTTTGTCTGCAAATTGGGCAATTTCCAAATACAGTTTATTAATTTGTTTGGGAGTGCCTTTTTCTATTTTAGTATCTATCTCCTCCTTATAATCCGATAACTTTCTGACAACCTGTATATTATTTGGTTCCACAGTAGTTTGCAAATCCTTTTCTTCACTTAGTCCGTTAATAAAGTCAGAAAAAGAGTTTGCTATTAAAAATTCTTCATGTGAATCTATATCCATAAAAATAACTTTTGGTGCTCCACCAGTTTTTATATTTCTATAGTCTAAGCATATAAAAACTGGTGGCACTAATGAAATTATTATAAGGCTCTCAGGTAAATTCCATTCTTCAATTAAGTACTTATTATCTAATAGTCCAGGATCTTTCCCAATACCTAATATTCCATCTAATTCAACGGACCTTTCTTCAAGTAGAAAAGAGTTCTTTTTTAAAGTAAATCCGTTTCTATTAAAAAGCAAAGAAATGTATTCTCTTGGTAAAATTATTCTGAGTTCTGACTGACAATTAGAAATGCCTTTTTCTGTTAAGTCCTCTTTTGTAAACTCATCTTCATTGTTATGATCAAACCAAAGCTCACTTTTCATCATTTGACTCCTTGATATTTAGAAGTAAAAATGAAGGAAAACTGAAAATCACTACATTAATCCTCAGCTCTTGCCCCCAATTGTTGAACCGCATCAGTTAATATTATTCATGTCTCAGATAAGGATAGCGTTCTAATGATAAAACTAAGTCTTTAAGTTCTTCTATTTCTTCACCACTCCAATTCTGTCTTTCGATTGCTCTAATTATCTTTTTCGAAGCAATAAGTAATCCTTCCTTAAGTTCACTGATACTACATAAAGCAGTAAACTCTTTCATACCATCTATGTAGAAAACCAACTCTACTATATCAGTTCCTTTCTTTTTCCCTTTAACAACAGGGGTCCCATCCATAAAGTTAAACTCGTAGGTCCTTCTATGGGCAGTTCCAATTAGTCCTTTAATTGACTTTATCCACCAAGATAATACGATTATTACAAAATCAGACCATCCTTCATCTGGAAAGAAACGGTGGTAATCAACTAAGAAACTTATGTTTCCTATTATTTGGTTTGACTTCTCCAACATATCTATATCAACCTCCATTGAAACCGCTTGTATCATAAATATCATTCCTTAAAAGAAAAGTCGGTAATTACCTTTATTTGATTCGCTTCTTTTTGATGAATTCCTTCTTCATGTCAGTGAACCTGCAATAAATGTCCCTAACTCAAAAACCCCATGAAAAAGCGTATTCTGCTTTTCCATGGGGGTTTTTGCTCATGTTGTCACCAACTTAATATTGAGTTTTCAAGCGAGTATCACAAAGGGACAAGGGACCTGTCCCTACTTCCCACCCGTAAACGAAATACCCTTAATAAAGTATCTATTAAAAAATGCATAAATGATCAGCACTGGCAGCGTGAATACCATGGAGGCGGCCATGATGTAGTTCCAGTAGCTGATGAATTGGCCTTTGAAGGTGTTGAGTCCGAGCGGCAGGGTGAACATGGCCGGGTCGGATAGGATGATCAGCGGTCTCATGAAGTCGTTCCAAAAGCCCATGAATACAAAGATGGCCTGTGCTGCCAGGGCTGGTTTTGCCAGTGGCAGGACGATTTTGAAGAAGGTGCCGAAGCGGCTGAGGCCGTCCATTTCCGCTGCTTCTTCGAGTTCTTTTGGGAAGTTGATGAAGAACTGACGCATCATGAAGATGAAGGTGGCGTTGATCATCGCCGGTACGATCATCCCCTGATAGGAATTCAGCCAGTCGAGCTCCCTTAGAATCAGGTAGTTTGGAATCATCGTTACCTGTGCAGGGATCATGAGTACCGCCAAAATGATTATGAACAAAGGCTTTCTTCCTGGGAAGCTGAGTCTTGCCAGTGCATAGCCTGCCATGGAGTTGAAAAGCAGATTTAAGGCGGTCCCGACCACGGCAATGATCAGACTGTTCAATAGCCATCTAGGAAACAGCTCCTGCTGCAGGAAGATTTCTTTATAGTTGTCGAGCGTGAAATTTCTTGGGATGAAATTGATCGTACCGCTTACGATTTCCTCCAGTGTTTTGAAGGAGGAGGATACTGCCCATAAAAAAGGGATGAGCGTAATGACGGCGTAAATTCCGAGTATAGCATAAAGCAGGGTTTTGCCAGCATTTCTTTTCTTTTTCATTGGTTCTCCTCCTTAGTAAAGTGATTCTTCCTTCGAAAATTTACGTTGCAGCAAAGTCGCCACCAGGATGACCAAGGAGAGCATCACAGCAATGGCTGCGGCATATCCCATGGTTCCCAAGCTTTTGAAGGCATATTGATAGATTAATAGTACGACGGTCAGGGTGGAGTTGTCCGGCCCACCGGATCCGCCTGAGAAAATGAACGATTGGTCAAACAACTGGAACGTACCAATCAGTCCCATGATAACGACAAAGGATGTAACAGGTCGCAGGTTCGGAACAGTGATATACAGGAATTTTTTAAAGGCATTGGCTCCATCTAACTCTGCCGCCTCGTATAATGATTCGGGTATATCCTGCAAGGCTGCCAAATAGATGACCATAAAGAATGGGGCGGTTGCCCAGATGTTCATAATCATGATGGCAATCAGCGCCACGCTCGGATCCCCAATCCAGTTGTAGGTTGGCAGTCCGATAAAGGAGAGGATTTTATTGATAAGGCCGTTCTGGTTGTACATCCACATGAAAATCAAGGTCAGGACGGCTGACGAGGTCAAGGTCGGAAGGAAATAGACAATCCGGAAAAAGCTCTGACCCTTAAGACCTGCGTTCAGCGTGGCAGCAAGTATGAGTGCCAGCAGGGTTTGAATCGGAACTACGATGATGACGTATTTAAAGGTGTTCCATAGTGCCCGCAATGCCCGTTGATCATCCGCGATATTGGTGAAATTTGCGAATTTCACGAAATCAAAGGTTGCAGTCCCCAAGAGCTGCACTTTATGAAAAGATAGGAAGAAAGCATATAAAATAGGCCCTATAATGAATAATGCCAGTACGAAGATAGCGGGTGCCATAAAGGTATAGCCTTGGGTAGCTTCCCTTATTGTTCTTTTGGAATAGGTTCGTTTTTTCTTCATGTTATTCACTCCTTTTCGCCTCCCGAGTTCCAAACAGTTAGATGAACTCTTTCTGCAGAAGAGAGTTCTTCTGCACAAAGAATGCATCTGCTTATACATTAATGGAGCATCCTGGCCCACCTAAGTAAGCCAGGAACCTCCTACTTTCTTTTATTCACCGATTTCCTTGTTTGCCTGTTCTTCCGCTTCTTTTAACGCCTTTTCCAGCTGCTTTTGCCCCAAGAAGACAGAGACAAATTGGTTGTTGAAGTTGTTCATGATCGTCGGCAGGTTTACACCATTTGCCCACACTGTTGCGTAAGATGCTCCAGCAACAAGTGGCGCACGGTATTCGTCCTGGTCAAAGCCCAGTTTTTCTGCAACGGATTTACGTGTTGGAAGGGCATAGCCTTTGGATGTCCAGATTTCCATGCCTTCAGGACCTGTCAAATACTCGATCAGCTCCCATGATGCTTCCTTCTTCTCTGATGCGGCGTTCATAACATAGGATACCGTGTAGGCCATCGTCCCTTTTTCTCCGTTGATCGTCGGGATTTCCGCTGTGCCGTACTCTACGTTAGAAAAAGTATCTTCCAGGAATGGAATGGCCCAGTTTCCTTCGATGACCATTGCAGCTTTTTCCTGTCCGAACATTTCGCCGCCCCAGTTTGCACCTACATCAGATGGTTGAGCTGCTGTTTTATCAACATTTCGCTGGTCGATGATCGGCTGAAGTGCCTCCACGACCTTTTTATCTGCAAAATTAGCTTTATCATCCTTCACTACTTCTCCGCCTAATGATTCGGCAATGTAATACATGCGTGCCAATTCAGGTGCTACCCCAAGGCCAACTACACCGTCTTTTGTCAGCGCCTTGGAAGCTTCACGCATTTCCTCCCATGTTGTTGGAACCTCTACACCAGCTTCTTCAAACATCTTTTTATTATAAAATAACGCTAAGGTCGAATAGTCTTTCGGGAAGCCATAGGTTTTTCCGTCCTTTTGAAAAGCTTCCAATAATGGCTTTTCAAAATCATCAACATCAAATTCATCTGTTACATAGTCATCAAGCGGCTCAAGCACGCCTGTTTCAATCAGTGCCGGTGCTTCAAAGGCATCCAGATAGAAGACGTCAGGTGCTTCGTTTCCGATGAGGCGCGTTTTGATGACGTCCATATATTGGTCTGAGATTACTTCATGCTTCACTTTGATGTTCGGGTGTTTTTCTTCAAAGGAATCCAGTGCTTCCCTCAGCAATTTTGTCTCGGAAGGGTTACCTCCCCAACCCGCAAGTGTGATTTCCACCTGATCGCCGGATCCTTCCCCATCAGATGAGCTGTCACTTCCACCGCATCCAGCTAAAACTCCCCCAAACAGCATCGACATTACCCCAAATGTTGCCAACCATTTTTTCGCTTTCATTTTCTAACCCCTCTCCCTTTGTTATGTTTATATATTCAAGAGAAATTTCTTCTCTTTAAAACCGTTATTCGATAATTTCCAGTCCGGTTGTGTTTTCCGTGATTTCGACTTCGGCATGCCCTTGTGCATTTTTCGTAACTTGCAGGGAAAGTATGCCGGATGCGATCTTCATGCCGCTCACTTCCAGGGTGTTCATGCCATCTGGCAGTACCGGTGCAAGCTGGATCGTGCCATTCAGTGCATCAGGGAACAGGCCGAGTATCGTTTGAACAAATACAAGAGGTGTGCCGGCAGCCCAGGCCTGTGGTGAGCAGGCAACCGGATATTTGACCGTTTTGCCCAGCGATTTTTCATAGCCGCAGAACAGCTCAGGCAGACGGTCGTATTCAAAGTTTACCGCCGCATCCATCAGCCCTTGGATGACTGTGTTCGCTTTATGCTGATGCGCAAGCTTGCTCATACCAAGCAGGATCATGCTGTTGTCATGCGGCCAGATGCTGCCGTCATGATAGCTCATCGGGTTATAGCCTGCTTCTCCCTTGCCCATCGTGCGGATACCGTAGCCAGAGAACATGGCGGGTGATAATAGTGTTTCCATGACCGCTTCTGCTTTATCCTGATCCAGCATTTCCGAGAACAGGAGATGTCCCGGGTTGGAGGTGATGGTGCTGACCTGATTTTTGTCTCGATCAAGGGCGATGGCGTAGAAGCTGACGTCGTCCATCCAGAATTCCTCGTCGAATTTTTCTTTCAGGCGCTGAATGTCTTCCAGCAGTCTCGACGCTTCCTGCTGATTTCCGAGTTTTTCATAGATGGAAGCGATGCCTCTTTTGCCCTGGTACACATAGCCCTGAACCTCGGAAAGTGCGATCGGTGTCGTAGCATACTCTCCATTACGGTGAATAATCGAGTCGCCCGAGTCCTTCCAGCCCTGGTTGGCGATGCCCTTGCTTGCTTCCTGGTGGTATTCGACAAACAGGTCGCCATCTCGATCCCCAAATTGGTCAATCCAGGTCAGTGCGGCTTCGATGTTCGGCTCAAGGTCCTTCACGATGTCCATATCACCGGTCCATTTCACATATTCAGTCAGGAGCACGAGAAACAGCGGCGTCGCATCGATTGTACCGTAGTATGGCGTAAAAGGGATCTGTCCGGTTGTCGAAAGCTCGCCAAAACGCATCTCATGCATGATTTTGCCTGGCTGTTCATCGCGCCAAGGGTCGATTTTCGTTCCTTGGTTGCTTGCCATCGTATAAAGAGTCCCTTTTGCGACGTCCGGCTGGAAGGCCAGCATCTGCAGGGCAGCAATCAGGCTGTCCCGGCCAAATGGAACACCAAACCACGGTAGGCCTGCGACAGGGAATGAACCATGGCCGACATCTGTCAAAAGAACGCGTAGATCGCCGAGGCCACGGTCGACCAATCGTTGCAGCGGCTGGTGGTCTGTACTGATTTTGGTGATGGTCGTGTCCCATTCCCTATATGTGCTTTCCAGTTTAGCCAGAGCTTCCTCGGCTGGCAGGATTGGTTGTTGCTCATCACCATGCTGCGGTTGGATCATGAAGGTGACCCTTTGCTCCTCTTCATGGTCAAGCTGGAACGGAAAAACGATTTCTCCGTGCTCATGAATCTTCTGAGCCTCCTTATCCCATGTCACGTAGGTGCGGCGTGCAAGGTCATCTGCCCCTTCATAATGGAAGGTCAGTGATTGGCCGTCGATCGTCTGCCCCTTTCTTCCCCCAATATCCCCGTTCTGGAAGCCGCGCACGATGAACATGTCGGCAAAATCCACATCGAGGTGGACGCTGATATCAAATCCGATTTCCTTCGGGTAGTAGTTTTTAACTGTGATAGTTTCGTAGAGCACGTCATCATGGATAAATCTGCTCCGTTTGATTTCCACTGATTCGCGCCACAAAATCAGTTCCCCATCCTGTTCCATGTGGGGGTTTGTGAGCATGATGGTGGCCTTGTAGTTTTCAGCCGCATCGGAGTGGAGCAGGATTGGCTCTTCCCCGTTTATCTTCAGGTCCAGTTTGCTCAGGAATCGTGTATCCTTCGTATATAAGCCCAAGCCGTATGGATGGTTTTCCGGAATGTTCCCGCTTGTGTCCGTGAGCAGGAACAAGTCGTTTTCTTTGATTACTCGATAGTCCATGTTTTAGCCTCCCACTTTATGTCAGGTTTTCCGAAACGTTTTGGAAAATAGGTAAAATCCTTCCAAAACGTTTCGGATTTTCTTGTTGATAAAAACCACATTTCATTGTGGTTCTACTATTTGCTTGACTCTCTTATGATCAATTCTGTCTCTATTATTTTGGCATGCTGATTGGCCTGACCCTCCAGCATTCCGATAAGAAGCAATGCCGCTTCCCATCCCAATCTGAATTTATCTTGTCTCATCGTTGAAAGCGTGGGGCTTGCGTAGGATGCGAGCAGGATATCATCATAGCCGATAATAGCCATATCCTCCGGTACCCTTTTTCCCAATTGTTTTATGGCCTTGATGGCACCCAATGCCATCAGGTCGCTTGCACAAAATAGAGCGGTGATTTCAGGGTGTTCCTTTAATAGCTCCAAGGTGACCTCTTCAGCCTTGGACTCGATATAATCCCCTGTTCTGACCCAGTCCATCCGGATTTCCAGACCATGTTCCAAAAGAGCTTGCCTATAACCCTGCAGCCGCCTAATACTGACATCCGCCTGAGAGTGGCCATTGATCATGCCGATGTTCCGATGGCCCTTGTCTATCAAGTGCTTGACCGCATTCCTTGCACCTGCAACATTGTCTGTCGTAACGTAGCCGACTGTGTTGGATTCCATCGGAATGTCAATGAGGACACAAGGAATATCACTCTGCACGACCTCCTCAAGGTAAGGATCATCTGTCCTGATACCCTGAATGATCACCCCATCGACCCGGCGCTCTCTGCAGAGCTGTGTATACGTCTTTTCGGTCTGCTTGGTGGAGGTGGTACTGAACAAAACAAGATCATACTCCGAATCTGCGCTCGCCTGATTGATGCCGCATAGAATTTCAAAGGTGAAATTGTCCTTCACCCCTTCCCGGTTCAGGTTCGAAACGAGCAGGCCGATCGTTTTGGACTTTTTCATCACCAGACTTCTTGCGACCGTATTGGGGCTATAATTCAATTCCTTTGCAACATCCATGATTCGCTTCCTTGTCTTATTGCTCACATCCGAATAGCCATTCAACGCCCGTGAAACGGTTGTCACAGAAACTCCTGCAACCTTGGCAATGTCTTTAATCGTCGTCATGAATTCCCTCCAAAACGTTTCGGATAATTTCTTAAAAGAAGGATACCATGTTAGTGAAAGCGATTGCAAGTAAAATTTCTTGGGAATGGGCTTGATATTCTTCCCTTTCATTTTCAAAAAAGAATCCGGATGGAAAAGCACACAACGCTTTTCCATCCGGATTTTTTATTTACTCATCTGTTGGGTTGTGAGATAGACTTAGTGTGGGAACACGGGAACTGTCCCCATAACCTTACATCTTCGCTTCAAAACGTGTACTGAAGGATGGGGTGTCGGTTAATATTACTCCCGGGGTGGTACTGGTGACGCAGACTTCGACAAGGTCGCCAGGTTGGATCAGAAGGATGGTGGATACGTTGATGGCATTGACGAATCGTACTCCCGTTACTTTGATATCTCCCCAATAGTCATTGTCTGCGGCTACACTTACACCTTTCACATGGATTTCCACGCGCACATGATATTCCGTTGTCGTGCTGTCCGGAAGAAACGTAACAGTTCCAGCGACCGAGTAGACCCCTTCTTTTAATGGTACAAAAGTAGAGGCAGCAGCGTTATAGATGTTTCCGATATCAAACTGCTCATTCTGAAAAACTTCAACTCGCTGATCTTGATCATTGACTGCTCTGAAGGCAGCGGTTTCGTCTTGGTCGCCGTTTCCTTTACCTTCACAGTTCACATTGATTTTGATAGCTTTGTCATAGTCTCTTCGATAACGGTTAGGCTTTCCATCAAAATGCCGATAATAGCTGCTTCTCATATTTTTCACCTCAGAGGTTAGTTTCTACCTCTCTCTATTATTCTATGAACAAGAAAGAGGAAGTATGGATGAAAGACAGGGGGAGAAAGTGGAACTTTGGAATATTTCCTTGTTCGTAGAAAAATTAGTACGCGGTACCGAGGATGCTAGCCTTGAGAAAAGTTGTGTTAGTCCGATAGATTGGGCCTTCATAAGAGCGGTGATGGACTTTTCGGAGCGCCAGACTAATAGATTTGTCCTTCATAAGGGTGATGATGGACTTTTCCGAGCATTAGACCAATAGATTTGTCCTTCATAAGGGCGATGATGGACCTTTCAAAGCATTAGACCAATAGATTCGTCCTTCATAAATGCGATGATGGACCTTTCCGAGCGCCA
>JBNJJQ010000019.1:0-59637 GCA_051750385.1 Bacillota bacterium
AGGCCCCTCCCTCACCAAAGGGAAAGGCCACATCCTTGAGCTTTCAATCCAAGTTGCCTGTTACTTAGCACCCTCCAAATATTCCACAAACCAGTTCTTGATATGATCTAGTCGGTGAATACGGAGTGCCGGGTTGCCGCTTCTGGACAATTCATGGTTGGAATCCGGGAAACGGACAAACTTGGTTGTCTTACCCTGTTTCTTCAGTGCAATAAACAGCTGCTCGGCCTGCTCGATCGGACAGCGGTAGTCTTTTTCACCGTGAAGGATCAAGAGTGGCGTGTTGACATTCGCTACGTACTTGATTGGAGAATGATTCCAAAGCTTCTCGACCTTGTCCTCCATGTTTCCTTTTACTTCCCACTCGGAGAAATAGTAGCCGATATCACTCACACCGTAGAAGCTCAGCCAGTTGGAGATGGAACGCTGTGTAACAGCCGCCTTGAAACGGTCTGTGTGCGCCACCACCCAATTTGTCATAAAGCCGCCATAGCTTCCTCCGGTAATCCCCAGGTTCTTCTCATCAATATAATCGAATGTTTCCAATGCATAGTCCATCGCACTCATAACATCTATATAGTCTTTGCCGCCGTAATCGCCACGGACCGCATCGACGAACTCCTGACCATAGCCATGGCTGCCGCGCGGGTTCGTAAATAGCACAACAAAGCCTTGGGAGGTGAGGGTCTGGAACTCATGGAAATACGTGTTGGCGTACATCGCATGAGGGCCGCCGTGAACCTCCAGGATAGTCGGATATTTCTTTCCTTCTTCAAAACCTGCCGGCTTCATGATCCAGCCATGCAAGTCCCATCCGTCCGGTGCCTTAAAGCTGATCGGCTCGGCAACGCTGATTTCCACTTCTTCTTTCCACGCTTTGTTCACATGTGTAAGCTGCTCTCTTTTCTGTGTTCTGAAATCAAGGTAATATAGTTCACCAGGATCACGGGAGCTGCTGATCCCCACAATCGCTTCATGGGAATCTGTCAGGATAGATACTGCATACACATGCTCACCAGGAAGATGGATAGGGTACATTGACCCATCCAGGGAACCATAGTAGATGCCTGTTCCACCCTGGTCACTCAACAGAAAGTAGAAACCATCACTATCCTCTGTCCACATGAGGCCGGGATTCACATTGCCTGAATGGAAGTCGCCAATTGCCACATCTCCCACTTCGATATCCAGATTTTCTGTAAGGCAGTGCAGCACTTCCGTTTCCAGCTGGTACACCCATACACGAGTCAACGTGGCACTCTGGAACTCTTTTTCATGTCCCAGGAAACCTAGAAACGCTCCGTCGGGGGCCCATGTGATGGTGGAAAAGAAACCATTGCTGTGCGTCACTTTTTTCTTTTCTTTGGACTCGAGATCCATCACGTACACGTCCGTTACAAGCACTTCATCTGGATTTTCCTCCAGGTTCGCTACAAAAGCGACCTGCTTGCCGTCCGGAGACCAGACTGGGCTTCCATAGTCACGATCGCCGTGAGTTAACAGGGTAATCTCCTTCGTCACGAGGTCGAGCACAGCCAAGTGGTCGTTTTTCTTGTCCAAAAAGCCTTTTGCATCCGATTTATACCGCAGCTTCTCCACGACCATCGGCTCGGGTTTTTTCTTTTTCTCCTCTGTCTTGGAACCTGCCTTCAGATCTTCCTCCGACTCCAACGCCACACTGAAGATCAGCTTCGTTCCACATGGGGACCAGACCGGACCTCTTGCACCGTTTTTGCAGAAGGTAACCTGCTCGGCTTCCCCTCCGTCCACCGGCATTACATAGATTTGCGCTTTTTCATTGCGTGTGGAAACAAAAGCAAGCCTGCTTCCATCCGGGGACCACCTGGGAGTAGTCGCTCTTCCTTTTCCGTATGTGAAAGGTTTTGCCTTCCCATCCAAGCTCCCAACATAAATGGTGGAAAGATACTCATTATCTTCTTCGCAGATTGTTGTCTGCACATAGGCAAACTTGCGGGAGTGTTTATCCCACTGCGGATCGGTCAGGGATGTTAATCGAAATAAATCGTTCGCTTCTATTTTTCTCTTTGTCATAGGAAACTCTCCCTTATGTATAAATTCATCCTTACCTGTTTACTTCGACAACAGAAATAGATACCCTTTATAAAATAAAAAAAAGCTCGAAATTATTCGAACTTAAAAAGTTGCTTGCATAATTTTAATAAATTGGTATAGAATAAATACGAACAGACGTTCCTTTTTTTGAAAGCAGGAGGATTAATTTATGACAAGACTATCAAAAGAACAAATACACCTCTTTGAGCAAGCCATCTATCTTCCCTTATTACTAATTGTCCTTGAACGGGATACCGCCATCATCCGGGAAAGCACGTTGAAATTGAAAGAGCCCTATCTCACCTTGATTGACGAGGTCATGAAAAAAGTTCAGCTTAAGCTTAAACAAGTGAAAATGGACATGAAGCAGCAAAAAATGAAGCTTCATAAATTAAAACAGGATGAGGCCTTTACGATGTATGCATTTCTCTTCAACGGCTATGAGGAGCACCACAATTACTTTAATCCCAGAATCCGCAATAAAATCAATGACCTGTTGCACCTTTATCTGGTCAATAAAGAGCAACGGCTGCTTAATGAAAAATAGGTAGCGTTTCTGTTTTGTCATGAGTTTTCAAGCATACGTGTAACCGGTTCTGTTCGTTCACCGCAGCATAAAAAACCTCTTTCACATCTGCGATCTTTTGCATTAAGAGCTCTTCACGAAGCCAGGCTTCATTCAAGCCTTTATATTGAAGGGCTTCCTTTTGAATTTCTCCATCAATAATAACTGTAAACTCCATGGCATTTAATGCAGGGCTTCCTTTTACATGCTCCACTTTCGCAGTTTCCTTTTCAGGCTTTAGCTTAACCGACAGTTCACCATTTGCCTCTACTAATGCGAAATGCACATCCTCGACCCTAAACACATCCTTCTCCCGCAGCATCTGCAATATATTGTCAATCGAATAGCTTATCTTACGCATGTTCCGGATATGGAACTGACCTTCAAAAATCACCAGCGTCGGCTCAAAAGATAAGTACCGGCCAACTTTTCTGTTCTTTATTTTCCACCACGCGATGAACTTTTGAAGCAGCGCTATTCCAACGATTGCACCAATAGTCGGAAAGTGATGTATTTCAGGATCGGCGATATCCGCCCCCACGACAGAACCGAGCGTCAATATTACGAGAAAATCAAAAACCGGCAACTCACCAATGGAACGCTTTCCCATAAACAAAGTCACCAGGAGCATCAATGGCAGAATGGTTACGATACGAAGCATCACCTTCATCAAATCAACGAAAATCTCCATAGAGGTCACTCCTTTCCTCCATAGCCTTTTTCAAAAAGAAAATCCTATACACAAAACATGATTTCTAGGTTCCACCAAAGAAATAAAAACATCCCCTAATGTGAAAGAGGATGCTTGCCATTACTTTTTTTTGATGATCCGATAGGTTCGGGGAGGAGAAGCAACATAATCTCGATGCTCCTGGGGAACACCTGAACCTTGAGCCCTTTGCAACATCCTTGTTCGCAATAGGGCGGCTCGGTGCATTTGGGTTTCAAAGGAACGCAGGGAAATCTGGAATTCCATTTCGGTTTTATTGGTAAAGTGGGCGATTGTAGTGGATAAGGATGTTTTTCTTGTCTTCTCAACATGGTTCAGCGAGATCCAGGTACATTCGGGCTTTTTGGGAGACATGGTGGGAAAAAAGTACAAATCACTCATAGGATCTATGGCAAGTGGGGATTTGTGCGTAACACCCGTCACCATTTTAGTTCCTGATTTTCTGCCTTCCATACTTGCTCCGTAGTAGTTGCAGCTATCATCGATAATTTTTATGGGAGGCAGATCTACGTAAATGTCCCCTTCCATTTCCATAATCTTAGAAAACACTTTCCCCTGTTCCTCTACAGGCAATACAGCCATAGTGAAGCGATTGATTTCATATTCTGAAACTAAAGTGACACTATTCTCCATATATTTCACCCTTCCGCTAAAAAATGATTCGCCCGGCTCCAAATAGAGCGAAAGAACCAGAATTTTGTCTATTTATGTATATTTTTACAAAAACCAACCAAAAAGTAAAGACTTTTTAAATTTTTCTAAATATTTTTAATTTTTGTTGATTTTATGTAGGTTCCCCAATATACTATTAAAAAGGCTCGAGGTGAGGGACTCATGAAAAATGAGAAGTCTTATACGGAATTGATGAAGTCGAGAGTAATGAACAAAAAGTTGTCCGTTGAAGCCTATATGATGAATATTTATACCCAGATGATCATTGATGAATCGCTTTACCACTACCACAAGAATCTCCTCCAAGAAAGAATAGACCATGCCATCGATACCAAAGACTACACGCAGTTTCATTCCCTAAGCTCCACATACAAAAAGTTCCTGACTGATTGGGGCGATTCCGCCTGATAGTATGTATAAGAAAAGAGAAGAGCCCAATTTGGACCTCTTCTCTTTTTTATCGGCTCTTTTAGCAAATATTGTTTAAACCGTGAGTTGATTGTAGCGGAGGACACTTGACTCCTGCGGGAAAGTAGAGAGCATGGAAGACCCCACAGGCGAAGCCGAGGAGGCTCCCATCGCTCCCCGGGGAATCATGTGTCCCTCGCTGCAATCAACGGGCTACATTTGATATTAATACTTTTAGAATTGTGCCTCTTCCGTCGAACCGGTCAGTGCTGTGGTGGAAGAATTCCCGCCGGATACCACTTTTGCCACTTCATCGAAATAGCCTGTGCCCACCTCCCGTTGATGACGTGTCGCCGTATAGCCGTGCTTTTCACTGTCAAACTCCGCTTGCTGCAATTCCGAATATGCACCCATCCCGCGATCTCGGTACCCTCTCGCCAACTCAAACATGCTGTGGTTCAATGCATGGAACCCTGCAAGCGTCACGAACTGGAACTTGTAGCCGAAAGTGGCGATCTGCTGCTGGAAGGTTTCAATCGTTTCGTCATCCAATTTGGACTTCCAGTTAAAGGAAGGAGAACAATTATAGGCAAGCAGCTTTCCAGGGAATTCTGCATGAATGGCATCAGCAAAAGCTTTTGCCTGCGCAAGATTCGGCTCGGAGGTTTCGCACCAGATTACATCTGCATAAGGAGCATAGGCCAATCCACGTGCAATCGCCTGGTCAAGTCCGGCCTTTGTTCTGAAGAAGCCTTCAGGAGTGCGTTCTCCCGTCAGGAATGGATGATCATATTGGTCCACATCACTTGTAATCAAATCAGCCGCATCCGCATCGGTTCTTGCAATCAAGACAGTCGGCACTCCCATCACGTCAGAGGCCAATCGTGCAGAGATCAGATTTTTAACTGCGGTCTGAGTAGGCAACAGAACTTTCCCTCCCAAATGCCCGCATTTCTTTTCGGAAGAGAGCTGATCCTCAAAATGAACACCGGACGCCCCGGATTCAATCATTCCCTTCATCAGTTCAAACACATTCAATTGCCCGCCAAACCCAGCTTCTGCATCCGCTACGATCGGCGCAAAATAATCGACTTCCTCTTTTCCTTCTAAGTATTGGATCTGGTCCGCACGCTGAAGCGCCTGGTTAATACGCTTGACTACATGAGGAACGCTATTGGCAGGATATAGACTTTGGTCCGGATACATATTTCCTGAAAGGTTAGCATCTGCCGCTACCTGCCAACCGCTTAGATAGATGGCCTTCAATCCCGCTTTTACCTGCTGGATTGCCTGATTTCCTGTCAGAGCACCAAGTGCGTGTACATAATCCTCCTTTGTAAGCAGATCCCAAAGCTTTTGTGCCCCTCTTTTTGCCAATGTATGTTCAATGTCAATGGATCCACGAAGCCGAAGAACATCCTCTGCGCTATATGGTCGCACAACCCCATTCCACCTTGACTCAAGCTCCCAGCTTTCTTCTAACATTGCCATTCTCTCTCCTCTTTTCATCTTTTCTCCTCCTTCATTATCTTGTAATCTATTAGTCTTCCAGCAAGCTGTATGCAGGAAGTGTTAAAAAATCTGCAAACTCTTCGTTTTTTATCAGGCTTTCAAACAGCTCGACAGCCTGATCCAATTTCACTTGTGTGTAACGCGATGGCCCGACTTTTTCCAGAATGGCCCGCTTCTCCTCTTGAATGAGCCCCTCTACAAGTTCAAGTGTTATATTGGTCCCATCCTCCAAAGTCGCCCTAGGATGCCTTACCCATTGCCAGACCTGCGACCTTGAAATTTCCGCTGTTGCAGCGTCCTCCATCAAATGGAAAATGGGTACTGCTCCGTTTCCATCCAGCCACGCGGTGATGTACTCGATGCCGACATGGATATTTTTCCGTAAGCCCTCTTCGGTAATGGTGCCTTCTGGAAGTTCTACGAGTTCTGCTGCTTCCGTCTGGACATCTTCCCTTTTGCGGTCAAGCTGATTTGGCCCTTTCATATGTTCATTGAATACTTCCATGGCAACCGGCACTAGCGCTGGATGCGCCACCCATGTGCCATCATGGCCATCCGTCACCTCACGAAGCTTATCCTCCCTCACTTTTGAAAAGGCAAGCTCATTCGCCTGTGCGTCGTTTTTGACCGGAATCTGTGCGGCCATCCCGCCGATAGCATATGCTCCACGTTTATGGCAGGTTTTTATGACCAGCTGTGTATACGCTCTCATAAATGGCACCGCCATTGTCACCTGACTTCTATCCGGAAGCAGGAATGCAGAGTCGTTTCGGAACTTTTTGATGAAGCTGAAGATATAATCCCATCTGCCGCAGTTCAATCCGGCAGCATGCTCCCGTAGTTCATAGAGGATTTCATCCATCTCAAATGCTGCCGTGATTGTTTCAATCAGCACGGTGGCCTTGATGGTCCGCTGTGGGATTCCCAGCTCCTGTTGCGCAAATACAAACACATCATTCCAAAGCCTCGCCTCTTGGTGGTTTTCGATTTTCGGCAAGTAAAAATATGGGCCGCTTCCGTTTTCGAGAAGCTGCTTTGCATTATGGTAAAAATAGAGTCCGAAGTCGAAGAGACTCGCTGATACAGCCTCCTTGTTCAGAAGTAAGTGCTTTTCTTCTAGATGCCAGCCTCTAGGGCGGACAAGCAATGTTGCAATATCATCGTAAAGCTTGTATAGCTTGCCATTTGATGCCTCAAAATCAATGCTCCTGAAGTTTGCGTCTCTCAGATTGATCTGACCATCCATGATATTGGACCAGGTCGGTGATGTTGCATCCTCAAAGTCTGCCATGAACACCCTTGCTCCTGAATTCAGCGCATGGATGATCATTTTTCTATCCACCGGGCCGGTAATTTCCACTCTTCTATCCTGTAGATCTCGTGGGACTGGTGCAACCTGCCAATCGCCGCTTCTGATATGTGCAGTTGATTCAAGGAAATCCAATTTCGTTCCTTGATCGAGTTTCTTCTGTTTTTGCACTCTTTCTTGAAGAAGCTCTTTTCTCCGAGGATTGAATGTTGTTTGCAGCTTTTCAATAAAGATAAGTGCTTCCTGTGTTAATACAGTTTCATAGCCTTTTTTCCATTCTCCTGTAACCTCAATGCCTGACGTGTCTATATTCACGCTTCTTGCAACCTCCTTTGTTATGAAACAGTTAATCTATTTGTATTGTATTATATAACAGAATGTTCAAAAAAATAAAGCCCTTTTTTGGATTTGTTTAGCAATTTTTTTCGACAAGGTAAATCTTAAACAAATTCCTCTGGTTAACACCGCAGTTGATTTCCGCACTAGGCCTCGCTTTCCGCGGGGCTTGCGAGAGCTTCCTCGGCTTTGCCTGCGGGGTCTCCACTAATCGCTACCTCCCGCAGGAGTCTTCGCTTATTGCTACAATCAACTGCTAGACTCTTAAAATCAGCTTCAATCCTTAATTGAGCCATCAAAAAAAGAGGCAATAGGCTCCCCTATTCCTCTTCTTCCAAGTATTTTTCCAGGTAGGCGATGCGGTCGACCATCGGCGGATGAGTATATCTTAGGAATTTCACCAGTGCTGGAGGATGGACTTCACTGAGGCTGGACCTTGTTATCTCCTGAAAAGCGCCGATAGCAGGCGCAGTATCACCTGTCAGCTCGATGGCATAGACATCTGCCGTATGCTCCTGATGCCGCGACACCGCATTGGTGATGGGGCTTGCAAGAAACAGAACAAGGGATAACAGGAGCAGCAGCAAAGGCAGAGAGGCCAACTGTCCCAAATGCGTGATCTTGATTGCCTCCCCCCACTTGCGGATCACTCTGACTGCACACCAGTGAATCAGATAAAAAGCAAAAAAGGAGAATACAATATAGCCCGTAATCCCGACCACCACATGGTTCATGACGAAGTGACCCATTTCATGTGCCATGATGAACAGGATTTCCTCCTCTTTAAGGCGCGTCAATAACGTATCCCATAAAACAATGCGTGAGTTTCCTCCGACACCTGTTACATAGGCATTGATGCTGTTTGTCTTTTCCGACATATTCACTTCATATACCCGGTCCGCTGCAATATCTGATTCAGCAGCAAGACCCAGGATTTTCTCTTCCAATTCCTTGTCCTGAAGCTCGGTAAAATCGTTGTACAATGGATCGATGACCACCGGCTGTATGTACATGAGAAAGAAGACAAACGGAATGAACAATGCCCAGGCTATCACCCACCACTTTTTCTCGAAACGGCGGATCAGATAATAGAGGACCGCCACCACGAGCCACATGAGGAAAATCCCTTCCCAGAAGCCGACCACCTGATCTCGCATCCAGCCTGCAAAAGGTTGAACGGTGATATTATAGCTTTTCGAAAGACTGAACCGAAGATAACCGAGCGGAAAGCTTGCCAGTGTGACAAAGAGCGTCAGCCAGAACACATAGATGCCACTTTGTAGCAAAGCGTATTTTGTCACCTTTTCCGTCCAGGCCTGGATAGCCCGCGCACCTCCAAGCAGGATCAACAGGAAGTAAAGCATCCAATCAAACGGCAAGGATAGAAAGTACATCATGTTACGTATCTTGGAGTATTCCTCCACGAGCAGCATTTCCTCCCCTGTGAGAAACGTCCTCGGGTCCGCCTTTGTTCCCACGAGATCTGCAGGCAGGGAAGTATCCGTACCAAACCAGAGATAATAGGCCATCACAAGTGCATATAGGACGTAACCTACTATTGTTCCAATAAGAATTTTTTTCAAGAACGCACCTCCCCACTTCCATACTATTCTATCGCTGAACAAGCGCTTTTATTAGTCTGTACAAAAAAACACACAATGCTATGTGTGTTTTTTTCGGAATCTTTCCTATCATATTTTCAACTCATCACCCATGAATATACGCTCAGCACAGCAATTGCACTGATGACAACCAAGATCACATTCGCCCCAAGATAGGCAACAACCAAGGCCACCGTACCGCCGATCACCCCATACATGATATCCTCATTGATGAGAAAAATTCCTGGTACGATAAGTGCCCCCAATGTTGCATAAGGAACATTTTTCAATACCGCCTGTACAAAAGGAGGAAGCTCTTTCCCCTGAAACATGACAAAGGGGATAAGACGCGGCAGATAGGTAACCACCGCCATGCCGACTATCATGATGACAATCATGTTATTCATGGTCCTTCTCCCCCTCTTCTACACCACTTCGAAAAATAATTTCCACTCCAACTGCACTGACTAGCGTGGCCAACACAATGGACCATCCTGGTGCAATGCCAAGGACCAAGGTGAATACCGTATTCAACATCGCAGCAATCCCCGCCAGGACAACCACTTTGCGATGCTTTTTAAAGGATGGGACAAGCAAGCCGACAAACATGGCATACAGGGCCACTGCCATGCTCTCTTGCAGCGAATCCGGCAGGCTGCTTCCGATAGCATGACCGATCCCGGAGCTCACGACCCAGCTCGAATAGGAAATGAAGATCACTCCGAACATATAACCCGTCCGTATGGTTCCTTCCTTTGTCGCTGCGACAGAAAAGGTTTCATCCGTAATGCCAAATGAATAGAGCGACTTTTTCCAAAGCTTCTCCTCCTCCACCTTTTCATTCAGTGAAGCACTCATCAGAAAATGGCGGATGTTCAGGATAAAGGTGGTCATGACAATTTCAAACACCCCTGACCCAAGGACAATCATATTCAAACTCATATACTGAGCCGCTCCTGCAAAAACAAGGAGACTCATCATCACCGTTTCTGTTACTGTCAGCCCTGCCGATTTCGCCAGCAGACCAAATGTAATCGCAATCGGAACATACCCGATCGCGATACTGACACCCGCCTGCAGACCGTTCCGAAATGATGAACTGTTTCTCGTTGCAATAGTCGTTGCCACAGCGCATTTCCCCTATATCTGTCAATTTAGTTATCTATTAATATACTAATTGTCAGGAGGGATTGTAAAGCGAATTAGAATTTAAGTTGTTAGAATGATTTTGCATTGTGTTAGAATGTTACGCACAGTTGTTAGAATGTTGATGATTTGTGTTAGAATGTTTGAACTTTCTGTTAGAATGATGAAGAAATTTGTTAGTATGACCTAATAAGACGTGCAATTTTTCTTCACCAGAAAGTGAAATTCTATCAAATCATTCATTTCTTCTAGCAAACTGTAGATTCTTTCTACCAAACCACTTTGTAATTCTACTAATCAGTCGGCTGTTCTACCTAAGTCTCGTTTTTACACAAAAAAAGCTGCCCGAAAGTCAGTCGATAACTTTTGGACAGCTTCTTACTCCTATTTCCCTTTAAACTCCGGAGCCCGTTTCTCCCCGAACGCCACCAATGCTTCCACCCTGTCTTCGGTCGGAATGATAACTTCATAGGCTTTGCGCTCGATCTGCAAGCCTGTCTGCATATCGACACCCATACCCTGCCTGATGGCAAACTTGGCCTGCTGGAGTGCAACCGGTCCATTTTTCAGCATTTCCTGAGCAAGCTCCATGGCTCCGCCGAGTACTTGAGAGCTTTCGTCTACGAGTCTTGTAATCAGACCGAAGCCGTTCGCCTCTTCCCCTGTGAAGCGTCTTGCAGTCAGAATCAGCTCCATTGCCTTCGCTTCCCCTATGATTCTCGGAAGGCGCTGCGTTCCGCCTGCACCTGGAATGATGGCCAGGCTCGTTTCCGTCAGTCCCATTTTCACATCGCGGGCTGTAACACGGAAATCACAAGCCAGAAGAAGCTCCATCCCTCCTCCGAATGCATAGCCATTGATCGCAGCAATCGTAGGCTGCGGCAGATCGGCGATGCGGTTGAACACATCCCCGATCTTATACACATTACGTCGGACCTGCTGCTCGGTAAGGCCTCTTCGTTCCTTCAAATCCGCACCGACACTGAACGCCTTTTCACCGGCTGCAGTGACAACGACAACCCGTACCTCCGCGTTCGTGCGCAGCTCTTCTGCCACAAGGCCAAGTTCTACCAGCATATCGTAATTAAACGCGTTCATCGCATCAGGGCGATTAAGCGTGACAGTCGCTATATAATCTTTGACTTCCACCTGTATAAAACTCATGTCTGTTCCCTCCCCGAGATTGTTAGCGGTTACAAAATTCGCTATTTTTATAGATTCTCTAAGGAGTCCAAATATCCTCTTATACTCCCAGTTTTTCTTTCAGTGCCCTTCTGAGAATCTTCCCAGTCGTGTTCTTTGGCAGCTCCTCCAGAAACTCAATCGAGGATGGAACCTTATACTTCGCCAAGCGTTCTGCACAATAAGCAACCAGATCTACTTCCGCTACCGGTTGGTTCGTCACGACAAAACACTTTACCGCTTCACCGAGCTGGGGGTCAGGCACCCCTACAACTGCCACTTCCACCACATTTTCATGACTGTAAAGCACTTCCTCGACTTCACGCGGGTACACATTGTAGCCACCGACGATGATCATGTCCTTTTTGCGGTCGACGATGTAGAAGTAGCCTTCATCATCCATTCTGGCAAGATCGCCTGTGTAGAGCCAGTTATCACGGATGGCGTTTGCTGTTTCTTCCGGCATCTTGTAATAGCCCTTCATGACGTTCGGTCCGCGTACCACAAGCTCGCCCACTTCACCTGGAGCAACCTCTTTCCCCAGTTCGTTTACGACCTTGTTCTCCACGTTCACGATCGTTGTACCTATGCTACCTGGTTTTCTTGGCTTATCCAATGGATTGAAGCACGTAACTGGTGACGCTTCGGAGAGCCCGTAGCCTTCCGAGATGATGACCTGGTATTTCTTTTCAAAGTTCTGCAAGAGTGCGACCGGCATGGACGCACCACCACTGATGCAAAGTCTTAGTGATTTCAAATCCGCCACTTCGCCCTGGGATTGCAGCAGGAAGTTGTACATTGTCGGAACACCGGCAAACACGGTAGCTTCGTATTTTTTCACGATTTCAAAAATGGCCTGCGGGCTGAACCTTGGCACAATGATGACAGTTGCTCCATTCATCAATGGTGCGTTCAGAGCCACCGTCAAACAGAAGACATGGAACATCGGCAAGGTTGCCACGAACTTGTCTCTATCGTTCACCTTCAGGAAGTCCGCCGCATCCTTGGCATTGCGATACAGATTCTTATGTGTCAGCATCGCACCCTTTGGCTTTCCGGTCGTCCCGGATGTATAAAGGATAACAGCCACATCATCATCCCGAAGTTCAGGAGCTTCATACGTGAAGCTTCCGTTCGCCATAATGCTTGTAAACGATTTCATTTTTGGGAAAAGGGAAAGCTGTTCAACCGGGAAGCTCTTCGCTTTTTCCTTACCGTCCGGTGTTTCGCAAATGATGTAGGTTTCTGTGTCTGGTAAATAATTGTGAAGCTTTTCAAAAAGTGGAACAAGAAGGTCTAAGGTGATGACAGCTTTTACATCGCCGTCTCGCAAAATGTAGCTTAGTTCATCTGGTGTGTAGATAGGATTGATTGGGACGACCGTTGCCCCAAGACGTGCAGCACCGTATAAGCCGACAACAAAATACGGAGAGTTCCCTACCACAAGTGCGATATGGTCCCCCTTTTTGATGCCCATTGCTTCAAGACCTGAAGCGAAGGCATTGATTGCAGCATTCAGTTCCGCATATGTTTTGGAATCCCCTTCAAAAACATACGCCTCTTTCAACGGGTTCGTTTTAGCCGTTAGTGCTAATTGTGACGAAATATTCATTGTTTCATCTCCCCTTGCTGTTTTTTAATGAATGACCATTCATTTATCTCCCATAACCATTATAAAAGATTGCTAGAGTTCTGTCATTAAATTATGTCTATAAAATTAAAATATTCAGACAAGATATTCTGCTATAGAAAAGAACGTGAAGCATACAGCCCCACGTTCCCAAAATTAATATATTAGATCAAGAAATTCTTCGCGCGTTATATTACCGAAATAATGTTTCACATCTACTGTTTCAATCGCCTGCGCAATTTGCGCTTTCTCATATTTGACTCCTGTCAGAAGGTCTTCCATTTCACTGACATCCCCGACACCGAAGAAGTCTCCGTATATTTTGCAGTTTTCAATTTTGCCCTTTGTCACATCCAGGCGGATATCTATCTGCCCGACCGGGAATCGGTGCGAATGCTGCAAGTTGAACTTAGGTGATTTTCCATAGTTCCAGTCCCAGTTCTGATAGCGTTCAATCGATAGCTCATGGATGTTCTTCCAATCCTCTTCCGTCAGTTCGTATGTTGGAATGTCCTTCGATTTGAAGATCGCCTCAAGAAGAAGTTGACGGAACTGCTCAATGGTAATATCCTCTTTTAAAAATTCCTTGATATTCGCCACACGGCTCCGGATCGATTTGATTCCCTTCGATTCGATCTTATCCTTTTTCACATTGAGTGCAGAGACAACATGCTCGATCTCGGAATCGAATAATAATGTTCCATGGCTGAACATTCGGCCCTTTGTGGAAAATTGTGCATTCCCTGAGATTTTGCGTCCCTGTGCAAGGATATCATTGCGTCCGCTCATTTCCGCATCAACGCCAAGGCTCTTCAACGCCTCCACCACAGGAGCAGTGAACTTTTTAAAGTTATGGAAGCTCTCCCCGTCATCTTTCGTAATGAAACTGAAATTCAGGTTTCCATGGTCATGGTATACCGCTCCCCCGCCGGAAAGACGACGAACGACATGGATGCCATTTTCCTCAACATATTTCGTATTGATTTCCTCTACACTGTTCTGGTTCTTCCCGATGATAATGGAAGGCTCATTTATGTAGAACAAAAGATAAGTATCCTCGATGGCCAGATTTTTCAACGCATATTCCTCAATGGCGAGGTTGATCCTTGGATCGGTAATTCCTTTATTATCTATAAAAAGCATCATTTATTTTCCACTCTCCCATGTAAATCCTTTATACGCCAGTGTGATTTCTCCCTTATAAATGGATGAGGCTTCCTCCACCAGCTTCTCGATGTTTCCGAAATGCGGCAAATGTGTTAACAATAGCCTTGGCACACCGGAATCCCTCGCCACCCTGGCTGCATCATGGCTGTTCATATGCCCTGCAGCCTGTCCATTCTGATGGGCATACAGATTGCACTCGCTTATCAAGAGGTCCGCACCCCTAGTAAAAGGAACGAAGGACTCCTGATAGCTCGTATCCGCGGTATAGACAAAAGAACCCTCATCCGTAGTGATCTTCATCGCATAGCATGGAACCGGATGCGTTGTCTTCAAAAACTCTATGGAAAACGGCCCCACCTGGAGAGCTTGCGTAGGGTCGTATGCCACAGCCTTTGTATACTCCCTGTGATCCAATGAGGCAAATCCCTGCATGTCCTCCTGGTGTCCATAGATTGGCAATTGTGTTACCGATTTGCCCATATAAAAGGAAATCAATCGGGCAAACTGCAATGGCCCGATGTCTGCCACATGATCATGATGATAATGCGACAAGATGACAGCATCAAGCTCTGTTACTTTTATGTAGTTCTGAAGCTGTGCTAATACACCGCTTCCACAATCAATCAATAAACGAAATCCATCATGCTCGACCAAATACCCGCTTGTTGCACTATTCACAGCCGGATATCCACCCCAATATCCTACAACCGTAAGCTTCAACGCCACATCACCCTTTACCTGTTTCTTTTCAAAATTAGAATACCATACCCACACCCATTTTCCTATTTTACAGTTTGTATTAAAACAGTTATTGACAGGACAAGCTCTGTTATAATACAATAACAACAAATAACAAAACGGAGGGTGATAACATGTTGATTAAAAGTACAGAATTTTTCAAAACCTTACCACCTAAAAAATGCGTAGAATGCAAAAAAACAATGGATGAGCAGCACGAATGCTACGGCAACCATTGCAACGAATGCATGTCCAATCAATTAAAATAGTAAACTACCAACAGGGTATCCTTAGCGGGTACCCTTTTTATATCTCTTATTGATCGGTTTTATAGGCTTTAATTGACAAAAGATTTTCTAAATTAACTATCTCGAAATTCCTTTCCTGTAATTCCTCAATCATTTTAGACAGGGCCTCGGCAGTTTCTTTCTTTTCGGAATCGGAATGCATCAGAATGATATCTCCATTTCGAACATTTTCCAACACGTTCTTCACAATATTCTCTGATTCTTTCTGGGACCAATCAAGGGTGTCAATAGACCAGAGTACAATGGAATATCCATCTTCTTTAGCTATATCTGCAACAAGCCCATTCGTTTCTCCATATGGAGTTCGGAGGATTGCCGGCTCCCTTCCTATTACTTCCTTCACAGCTTTCCCGGCCATTTCCAGCTCAAGCTTCATTTTTCCCTCTGGCAATGTAGTGAGATCAACATGATGGTAGCTATGGCTTAATACAAGATGCCCCTCCGAATAAGTCCTCTTCACAATATCTGGAAATCGCTCGACTTCACTTCCTAAATAGAAGAAACTTCCTTTCACATTGTATTGTTTTAAAATATCCAAAATGGCAGGCGTTACTGATGCGTCCGGCCCGTCATCAAACGTGAGGGCAACCTTTTTCTTGTTTGGTCCATTTATGTAGATATGTTCATGATCTCTGGAGAAAGAAACAATATCTTTCCGCCATTTTTGCATGTCTTGCCATGCTTTAGCAGATAGTTGGTTTGATGTCCCTTTAATATCAAGGTGATAGTCTCTGTCCTCTTCGATCTGAGACGCCATTGCCCTTTCCGTATTAAACACTGACAAATGATCAACTCCTTCAGCCTGAGAAGGTATTACCATTTTCAACTCAAGCTGCTTTTCCAGTCTATAAACATAAATTCGTTCGTTTTCAAGCTCCCGTATTTCTGAAGGCTCCCCCAACTTCTTTTCCATCATTTCCAAAGTGATTTCATTAAGATTCCTTGCATAGGACCGGATATCAAAAATATCCCCGTCATCGCTATATCCGATGGTAACCTGTTTCTTCGGGAAGCTGGCATACTTTCCGTAGCCCGCCTGATCTACCTGCTCAGGTTTCCCCCATTCCCTTACCACTTGGTCGATAGTCGTTTGCCATACGTCAAAGGAGCTTTCCTTGATCATTCCTTGTTGTGCCATGGCCAAGATTTCATCAAGTAGTATGGATGGATCAATCTCATTGATTGTTGAAGGATCTTTTTCGACTGAAGGACTTTCTGCTTCATCCGGTGGAATTACCATTTCCCCTTTTTCACATGCCGACTGGGCGAAAATAATTAAACAAAGGACTAAAAATAAAGAATTGGCTATTTTACGTTTCATCCGATACTGGACCTCCCTTCATTTCTTGGATTAAGTTCTTCTAGGAACATTATAATCTCTTTTGGACTCACCAATCATTCTATTGTTGAATTCTTGTAAGATTTAAAAGGCAGTTTATCCTTTTTCCTAAATGTAATCCAATATTAAATAGTGGTAAAATAAGGAGGCACAGTTAATTCGAGTAAAGGAGTATACATATTTTGACAAATGAACAACAAAAGACGTTAAAACCTTTTTTATCTCTTATTCTTTCCAGTAACATACCGAAGCTGGCATTGACCCTCGGATTGATTGGAAGCATATTGACGACCTTCGTCGGCCTCACAATCCCATTGCTGACAAAACAGCTAGTTGATGGGTTTTCAGTCGACTCCCTCAGTATCTGGCTCATCGTCGCCATCGCAGTTGTTTTTATTGTCCAGGCATTGATTGACGGATTTGCCACCTATCTTCTTGCATATGTCGGACAGAAAATCGTCTCACGTCTTCGGGAAATGATGTGGCACAAGCTGATCCGCCTCCCTGTCAGCTATTTTGACAAGCAGAAAAGCGGAGAATCGGTCAGCCGGGTCGTCAATGATACCGGGATAGTCAAAGACCTAGTCTCCCAGCACTTCCCTCAATTCATCACAGGAGTCATCTCCATCATTGGTGCCATCATCATCCTGCTTGTCATGGACTGGAAGATGACCCTTTTGATGCTGATTTCTGTTCCTGTTACGACAGTTATTATGATACCACTGGGAAGGAAGATGGCGTCGATTTCGAGAGGCCTGCAGGATGAAACCGCTCATTTCACTGGCAGTATTCAACAGACACTAAGCGAGATCCGTTTGATGAAGGCTTCCAATGCGGAAAAGGCGGAAGCTGCGAAAGGGATTGACGGTATTGGCAAATTATTGACTTTCGGATTAAAGGAATCTCGTATTTTTGCCATGATCGGCCCATTGATGTATCTGATCATCATGGCGGTCATTGTTGTCATCATCGGATATGGCGGTATTCGGGTGGCAGAGGGTTCCATGACCACCGGTGCGCTTGTCGCGTTCCTGCTATATCTTTTCCAAATCATCTTTCCCATCACCTCCTTCACGATGTTCTTTACTCAGCTTCAAAAAGCAAAGGGAGCTACAGAACGAATCATCGATATTTTGGACTTGGAAGTCGAAGAAGGTCAGAAAGGATTGGCAATGGATATTTCCGATCTGCCGGTTCGCGTGGAGGGAATATCATTTTCCTATAATGAAGATGAGCCGATATTAAATCATGTTTCCTTTGATGCCGAGCCAGGCACTATGGTGGCATTCGCTGGTCCAAGCGGCGGCGGAAAATCGACGATGTTCGGTCTGCTGGAAAGATTCTATGAACCTACCTCAGGTGAAATCTATGTCGGGGACACACCCATCCAGGATCTTTCCATGGAATCCTGGAGAAGCCAGATCGGCTACGTCTCCCAGGACAGTCCGATGATGGCTGGAAAAATCCGTGACAATCTGACTTACGGGTTGAGTGATGCTTCAGAAATCCCTGACGATCGCTTATGGGAAGTGGCAAGGATGGCCTATGCGGACCAGTTCATTGCCGAGTTTCCAAAGGGCTTGGACACCGAAGTAGGTGAGCGTGGGGTCATGCTTTCAGGCGGACAACGACAGCGCATCGCCATCGCCCGCGCATTCCTCCGAGATCCGAAAATTTTGATGATGGACGAAGCGACCGCGAGCCTCGACAGCCAGTCCGAAAGCATCGTACAGCAGGCACTCACGAGACTGATGGAAGGTCGCACCACCTTTGTTATTGCACACCGATTGTCGACCATTGTGCATGCGGATAAGATTGTTTTTATTGAAAAAGGGCAGGTGACTGGTGTGGGGACGCATCAGGAATTGGTTCGATCCCATTCCCTTTATCGCGAATTTGCAGAACAGCAGCTCACATAAAAGTTTGAAATGCAACCGTTAAGATCTTTGGAAGCCATATCCCAAAGCACTTGGCGGTTTTTCTTATATTTTAGTGGGATCTACCAATTATACAAAGCCCCCATCTATTTTATTATTTGCATTACACCACGAATAAAATTATCAATTGAATCTCTCTAATCTAATCATTTTGCCGTTACAAAGTATTGCTATTTTCATAGAATACATAAGTATATAAAAAGGAGGTGTACAAATGACTCAACCCATTCTTCCCCAGTTAAGCCCCCCTCAGTTTACCTATTACAATGAACTGAAATTCTCCATTGGAAACGATCCTGCGGTCACAGTGACAAATATCATTGAGTTGCCATTGGGTGCAGGGTATCTCGTTCCGATTCTTGTCCGAAACCGAAAGAAAGCTCAGGCACTGGCCACTATTCTAATTGCTCAAAAGGAAATAGGAAATATTAATGTGTATGCCGCAGTAATTAATGATGGACAGGTTGTGGATCCGATTGAAGGAACTTTGACAGCAAAGGAAATTCAAGAGCTTTTTGAAACCGCTTTGGATTCGAACCGCTTTTTTAAATTTGCAGTAGTAGACCCCTTCACCCCTGGGACATTATCAGTATTTCCGGTATTTTCAAAGAGCGTCATCCAGTTCTATAATGATGATCTGTCTGACCTCTATAAAAACTTCAATGAAGTGGCAGCCGATGTATTCAGAGATATTTTAAGAGAGGATATTAATGGCACTAACATTAATCCCTCAACCGCTGAAAAAAACTGATTCATGCAAAAAAGCGCACCATCCCCACAGTGCGCTTTTTCCTATTCTATACGTAAACCCCTTGTTTGACCGTTGATTCCCGAACGATGAGCTCGAGATCGTATTCGTATATTTCCTTGTGGCGGAAGCGTTTGGAGCGGACTTTTTCCATCATGACCTGGAAGGCTTTCCGTGCCATGTCCTCGATCGGCTGGTTGACGGTTGTGATGGACGGTTCGACCAGTTCGGTGATGGCCTGGTTGTCGAATCCTACAACTGCGAGATCCTCAGGTATTCTTACTCCATGTCGCTTTGCTTCTGTAATGATGCCGGCAGCCACTTCATCCCCGCCAGTGAAAACGGCGGTCGGCTTTTCGTTTAGTGTGAGCATGTCGCGGAGAATTCTGCGACCGTCCTCGATGGTGAAGGCGTCCCCAAAGGTGAACTCTTCTTGAAATGGTACATTAAATTCCGCCAGCGCTTTTCGGAAGCCAGCTTCCCGACATTGCGCCACATTGCTTTTGTACCCCCCAGTACAGTAGGCAATCTTGCGGTGACCAAGCTCGAGCAGATGCTTGGTGGAAATGTATCCCCCATATGTCTGATCCAGACGGACGGATGGCACTTGCGCATCCTCTTCAAATTCGTTGCATAAAACGATCGGTCCATATTCTAAAAATGGCTCTATCAAATTCCAGTCGTTTTGAATCGAGGAGAGTATGATACCGTCTACCTGCCTTGTTTTCAGAAGGTTTAAGTAGTCCATTTCCTTTTTCTTGGAATATTTCGTCTGACAGATGATCAGCTGATAGCCGTTCTCTGCCGCTGCCATTTCCATTCTTTCAATCAGTTCGCTGAAAAATGGATTCATGACACGCGGGATCAACAGGGCAATCATCTCCGTCTTTTGACTGCGTAAGCTTCTGGCCGAGGAGTTAGGAACATACCCAAGCTCACTCATCGCATTCATGACAAGCACTCGCTTCTTCTCTGATACATACGGGTGGTTATTGATGACACGGGAAACAGTCGTTCTCGATAACCCTGCTAGTCTTGCTACATCTTCTATTGTTGCCACGAGTCTCCCCACCTAACTAGAATTTAATATGTTAGAAGAATAATTGAAATCGTTTTCATAACTACTAGTATAAAAGGAAATGTAAGTGTTTACAATATGTTTTTTGCATTTTTGGAGGAAAATCGGTTCTGGGTAGATGGAAAATAATTCTTTTACTGGTATAGGAATGATGCAGTGGGCACGTTGGCTTCGAGTTCGTGCGGAACAAGGCAGAGTTGATGCCGAACTGGGCTGAGTTCATGCCAAAGTCCCCATAGTTCGTGCCAAACAGCCACAAGTTCGTGCCGAACCCCAAAAAAAACGTAAAAACGGAGCCCAGCAACCAGCCAGACCCCGCCTTCATTATTCTTCTATCAATCTACCAATCTTCTTGAATCTTGCAACAAAGTATATCCACGTTCCGGCCATCAGCACGCCCATGAATCCTGCGAGAACCGCTGCATTTTCCCACATGAAGCCGAAGTCGCCGCTCGAGATGACCGCTTTAAAACCGGCAACTGAGTAGGTCATCGGCAGGAATGCATTGAACACCTGCAAAGCTCCCGGAATCAGCTCCAATGGGAATGTACCGGCACTTGTAGTCAGCTGCAGAATCAAGATGATGATCGCAACAAATCTTCCCGGGTCGCCGAGCAGTGTCACAAGAAACTGCACCAGTGCGATATATGCCAGGGATGTGAGGATACTGAATACCACAAACAGCCCAACGCTTTGGACCTCAATGCCAAGGCCATACAACAGAACCGCATCAGCAAGCAATGCCTGCACCACACCCACTGAAACCAGCACACTCAGTTTACCGAGGAACCAGCCCGTACCGGAGCTTGGGATCCCGACAGTGTCCCGTAATGGATAGACAATCGATAACAGCAATGCTCCGACAAACAATCCGAGTGATAAAAAGTACGGCGCAAATCCTGTTCCGTAATTAGGGACACCATTGGCAACCTCAGATTTCACTTTCACTGGATCGGCGAACATCCCGAAAGTCTCTTCATCGCCTTTGACCGCCCCTGCCTGATCGGCTGCATCCGTCAGCTTAGACTCCAGTTCCTGAGAGCCTTCGCCCAGCTTACCGATCCCTTCATTCAAAAAGGAGGAACCTTCTGCAAGCTTGGATGTCCCGTCGCTGAATTGCTTTGAGCCATCATCAAGTACTCCCATTCCGTTGACTAACTCTTTTCCTCCTGCAGAAAGCTCTCGGCTTCCGGCAGAAGCTGAGGACAAACCATCACCAAACTTGGCCAGTCCTGACGCCAGCTCCGTCTGACCAGCAAGCAACTCATTTGTTCCTGCCGTCAGTTTCCCAGCCCCGTCAACAAGTGCTGCCAACCCATCTGAAAGCTGTGATTCTCCGCCAGCAAGCTGAGCAAGTGAAGTCTCGGAAACAGTCAAACCGTTTTGCAGTTCTTGCACTCCTCCGTCCAATGCAACCATACCTTGGGAAAACTGATCGGAACCTGCAACAAGCTCCTTCAGGTAAGCCTCAATAACAGGGCGTTCCTCTGGCGTCGCATCTTCCAATACAGGCTGCAGCACCGTTTCAAATTCTTTCATGCTTTCTGCATATTGTTCCGCTTTCACAGCAGCGCCTGAAGTCTTTTCCTGCAAGGAGGCTCCACCTGCTGCCAGCTTTTTCGATCCTTCATGAAGCTGTGAGGCGGCACCGGCAAGCTGTTGCTGGGAGCCATATGCCTTCTCGATACCAGCCTGTGTTGCTGCAGCACCATCACTCAACTCTTTCGTTCCAGCAAGTGCGCGCTCCGCTCCATCCGTTAGGCTTCTATGTCCTTCTTCCAGCTCACTCATTCCTTTTGCCAGCTTTTCATTCCCGACATATATTTCTTGTACCCCGCCATAGGCTTTTGCCACCCCTTGGCTGAAGCTGATCGATTTTTCTGCTGCCTGGCTCAATGCTTCCTTCAAATCACCGGAGCCTGACTGAATTTCTGCCACACCTTCATTTAGTTGATGAGTTCCATCTGCTGCCTGCGAAAACCCGTCTCCTAGTTTTTCTATATTGGCAAACATCTCTTCTGCATAGGTGGTTGTCAGTTCGTTGGAAACTTCCTCCTTGATTTTCTCGACCGCAGTTGAACCGATTTGTGCAGATAGGAAGTTGTAGCTTTCATTCGGTACATACTTCAACTCCATTGGTAGAGGTTTTTCATCCAGCAGAGTCGTTGCCCGCTTCGAAAAATCCCCAGGTATCTCAATCACCATATAATATGTCTGATTTTCCAGGCCTTGATAAGCATCGTCCTTATTCACAAACTCCCATTTAAACGAAGGATTATCCTTCAGATTCTTCGAAAGATCTTCCCCTATTGCGAGCTCCATCTCTTCAAATTGAGCACCTTCGTCCAGATTTACGACCGCAACCGGCAGATCATCCAATCTTTCATAAGGATCCCAGAACGCCCACAGGAACATCCCGCTGTACATCAATGGAATGAAAAGAACTGCCAGCACCGGGATTAATATCTTTTTATTTGTAAAATGATCCTTCCATTCTGCTCCAATAAAATTTTTCATTGTATAAATACCTCCTGTAAACTATATGACCAATTTTCTCATTCGGTCATTTTTCTTCAAATAGATAAGGATCATCAGACTGACAATCCTTTGAAAAAGTAGAGCTCAAACAGCTCAGCAATTTTTTCTTTTGATAATGCCTCGTGATTTATTTCCCAATCCACAATCAGGGCAAAATAGAATTTCAGCATCAGAAAGGCTGTAAGTTCAGAATTGCATGGCTTGATATCCCCTTTTGCAATGGCAATATCGATTTTTTCCTGGATATAGGCGACAATCACCTGTTCCACTTTTTGCAGCTCTTCCTTCACAATCGGTGTGCCAAGCTCTTTTTCCTCCTGGATTAACTTTATCGTCAACTGATGTTCTTTCCGGAACTCAAGAATTCTCACCAGTGCCCGGTGTGCGTTCTCGTGAAAAGTCAGCTCGGGATCGATGGCTCTATCTGCCACCTCTCTCATTTCACAAATGATGGCTGATACGATGTCACCGAAGAGCTCCTCTTTGTTGGAATAGAAATTATAAATCGTTCCTTTTCCGACATTGGCAATTTTGGCAACCTGGTCCATGGTGGTGGCTTTGTAGCCGAACATGGAGAAGGATTTCGCTGCCGCTTCCTTTATGCTTTGTTTTTTATCCATGATTGATTGACCCCTTTTTATCAACTGACCGAAATACAATTCTGGTCACTTCGTCATTATTATATTCCTTGTTCACAAAAATTGCAATAAAAAAAGGGAATTACATGCTGACATGCAATCCCCGCCTATACTTAAACCGTTACTAGCTGATTTTGGTAATGCTCCATTATGGTCGCGACTGCCGCTTTCCCCTGATCAATACAATCCGGCAGTCCCACCCCTCCAAAGGAGCTTCCTGCAAGTTGGACGCCTGGCATATCCATAGCAAGACGCTCATTGATCTCACGCAGCATCTTCTTATGGCCGACAGCGTATTGCGGCATGGCCTGCTTCCATCTGCTCACAATGGTGAAATCAGGCTCTGCATGGATGTCCATGATCTTATTCAGGTCATCGAGCACCACCTGCTTGATTTCTTCATCGCTCTGCTCTACAATCGCCTCTTCGCCCGCTCTGCCGACATAACAGCGCAACAGTATTTTCCCATCAGGTGTCGTATGAGGCCACTTTTTGTGGGTCCAGGTACACGCGGTGATGGTGTAGTCGCTGTTACGGGATACCACAAAGCCAGTACCATCGATATCATGCTTGATGGCAGATGCGTCAAACGCCATGGCTACTGTTGCTACACTCGTGGAATCCATCTCCGAGAGTGGTGCTAAATAGTCAGCATGTGGCAGCATGCATGTGGTTGCAAAATGTGGTGTGGTAATAACTACATGATCAGCTTTCAGCGTTTTGCCATTGCTTAATGAAATCTGATATTGAAAATCACCTTGCTTGACTACTTCATCCACTTTTACAGCCTTCAGCACATTCACATGATTCAACTGACCTTCTACTGCATCCACCAAGGACTGCAAACCGCCCGTCAATGTCTGGAACATCCCTTTTTTGCTCTTAGGCTGATTGGCTGGACGCTTCGCTGTGGTCTGCTTCATACCTAAGATCAAACTGCGGTACTTCTGCTCCACCTGCTGAAATTGCGGGAATGTTGCCTGCAGGCTGAGTTTATCAATGTCCCCTGCATAGATGCCTGATAACAATGGTTCTATAAGGTTCTCGACAACCTCATCACCGAGTCTTCTGCGGAAAAAAGATCCCAGTGACTGGTCTTCCCCATTTCCTGAAGAAGGCATGATAAGGTCTGCCGCTGCTCTCATTTTCCCCATTGGAGAAAATAGACCTGTTGTGACAAATGGTGTCAGCTTTGTCGGAATGCCCATCACTGCACCCTCCGGCATTGGATAAAGCTTTCCTTTTAACAGGATATGGGCAGTACCTGTTGCGTTATTGGTCAACTTGCTTTCAAGCCCTACATCTTTGGCCAATTGACCGGCACTGACTTTTCTCTCCAAGAAAGAATCCGGCCCGCGCTCAATGGTAAAGCCGTCTTTTTTCACCGTCTGGATTTTCCCGCCTAATCGGTTGCTCGCTTCAATCAATGTAATCTCTATATCTAACTTTTTCTCTAACATTTCTTTTTGAAGATAATAGGCGGCAGAAAGACCTGTAATCCCTCCACCGATGATGACAACCCTTTTTTTCTCCTCGTTCATGGTTTCATCGCCTTCTTTACTAGTTTACTGATTGTGCTTTTTCAATTCTTCCAATACGACTGTTGCCATTGCATCCACAAACTGTGGCTGTGTATTCGGCATTTCCGGGCGATAGTATTTGGCACCGATCTCGTCTGTTACAATCTTGCACTCGATATCATTGTCATAAAGGACTTCAAGGTGGTCGGATACGAATCCTACCGGCGTGTAAACAAATGATGTGTATCCCTTTTCTTCATGAAGGGAACGTGTAATATCCTGAACATCGGGACCTAACCATGGATCTGGTGTGTTTCCTTCACTTTGCCATGCGATCACATAGTTGTCGACTCCTGCACCCTTGGCGATAAGGTCAGCTGTTTCCTGAAGCTGATCGCGGTAAGGGTCTCCCATTTGAAGGATCTTTTCAGGCAGACTGTGTGCAGAAACAATCAGTACCGCCTTCTCTCTTTCTGCATCATCCATGCTTTGGAATGTTTCCTTGACACCTTTCACCCAGTAGTCAAGGAAATTCGGCTCGTCATACCAGCTCTCCACAGAGTAGATTGCTGGACCGCCGATCTTCTCTGCCTCTTCCTTTGCACGGCCGTTATAGGATTTCACGCTGAACGTGGAGAAGTGAGGTGCAAGAACGATGCTTACTGCTTCTTTGATTCCATCGTTGTGCATCGCTTGGACTGCATCCTCCACGAAAGGCTCGATATGCTTCAATCCCAGATACACTTTGAATTCGATATCGTCCTGGATGGAATTTAGATGTGCGCCAAGTGCATTTGCCTGATCTTCTGTGATTCTTGCAAGAGGGGAAATTCCCCCGATTGCATCATAGCGGTCTCTCAGGTCCTGCAGCATTTCATCCGAAGGCTTTCTGCCGCGTCGGATATGTGTGTAATAACGCTCCAGGTCTTCTTCTTTATATGGCGTACCGTAAGCCATGACCAATAGGCCCATTGTCTTTTTTGCCATGTGTTCTACACCTCGTTCTATTATTCTTTATAGGTTAAAGTGATTATTTCTTAGAAGAATAGTCGTGTACAAATTGTGCCAGACGTTTTAGTGTGTCAGGGTTCACTTCCGGGAATACCCCGTGACCCAGATTGAAGATATAGCCAGGCTGCTGCATTCCTTGATCCAGGATGCTTTTCGCTTTTTCTTCGATCACTTCCCAAGGAGCAAGAAGAATGGCAGGATCCAGATTTCCTTGGACCGTTTTGGTGATACCGCGCTGTCTTGCTTCTGCAATCGGCAGTCTCCAGTCAAGTCCTACTACATCCAGCGGAAGGTCATGCCATTCATTGGCCAAGTGGCTCGCACCGACACCGAACATGATCAACGGTACATTTTCCTCTTTTAGTGATGAGAAGATGCGGTTCATGACAGGCTTGATGAAATAGCGGTAATCTTCCACATTCAACGCGCCAACCCAGCTGTCAAAAATCTGGATCGCCTTTGCTCCCGCATGAATCTGGGACTTTACATAGGTGATGGTCATATCCGCCAATTTATCCATTAATGCGAACCAGGCTTTCGGTTCTGCATACATAAATGCTTTTGTCTTGTTGTAGTTTTTGGAAGGACCGCCTTCGATCATATAGGAAGCCAATGTAAAAGGCGCTCCGGCAAATCCAATCAGTGGCACATCCAATTGTTCCTGTGTTAAAAGCTTGATTGTATCAAGTACATAAGGAACGTCCTCTTCCGGATTGATTTCTCCCAGTTTTTCCACGTCTTGAACGGATCGAATCGGATTATCAATCACTGGACCGATTCCTGATTTGATTTCTACGTCCACGCCGATTGCCGGCAAGGGACTCATGATATCCTTATACAGAATTGCAGCGTCGACATTATATTGATCAACCGGGAGCTTTGTTACATATGCACATAGCTCAGGCTGGTGTGTAATTTCAAACAGGGAATACTTCTCTTTGATTTTTCTGTATTCAGGCTGGGAACGGCCAGCTTGCCTCATATACCATAAAGGAACATGATCCGTTTCTTCCCCTCGACATGCTTTTAAAAATGTATCATTGAACTTGCGTTGACTCACTATGATGACCCCTTCCGTCTATCGATTAATTCTCTTTTATTACGTTTCACTTCTGTCAGTTAACACTATACCTATTATTGTAAGGAAAGTATAGAATTAGCGCCAATTGTTCATAAAATAGACGATTTATTTAGGCTCTTTACGGAAATTTATTTATGAAGCGGCAATAAGATTTTTACGGTTGTACCTTTATTTTCCTGACTTTGTATCGAAACTGCTCCACCATGGTTTTCAATGATCTTCATGCTGACCATCAGTCCAAGGCCCGTCCCCTGCTCTTTTGTCGTGAAAAAAGGCTGTCCTATTCTTTCAATCAGTTCAGCCGGAATGCCTGTCCCTTCGTCCTCAATGAATAGATAAATGAAATCCAGCTCTTTTTTTACCATAATACGGATCTTTCCACCTTCAGGCATAGCTTCAATTCCGTTTTTTATCGTATTAATCAAGACCTGCTTGATTTGGTTCGGCTCACAATCAATCCATATTGCAGCTTCTTCATGTTCCACGATAAGCTCCACCTTATGCAGCAGGGCTTCGCTTTCAAGGAAATCGGTCACCTGGCAGATCAGTTCCAAAAGATTATGGTTTTTGATTTTGATTGCCTGGGGTTTGGCAAGTGCCATAAATTCATTGGTAATCTGGTTGATTCGATCAAGTTCCTTTTGCATGATATTAAAGTAATAGGGATCCGGGATGGTCCGCTGCTGAGAGAGAAGCTGAACGAACCCTTTCAGGACGGTCACCGGGTTGCGGATTTCATGAGCCACACCTGCTGCCAATTCACCGATGACGGAAAGCTTCTCCGACTGCATCAGCGCTTCTTCCGTCCGTTTTTTATCCGTAATATCCTCCATCAGAAAGATGAGTGCGATGATGATTCCTTTTTGATTTTTGATAGGTGTTACTGTCACTTTCACTTCGAGCGTTTGTTTGCCGACAGACGTTGCAGTCTCGAAAGAAACATTCTTCTGTTCTTCCATTCTGCTTAATAGAGAGGGCAGACTTTCCATTTTCGTGAAAGCAAGAAAGCTTGTTTGCTTACCGACGACATCCTCTGCACGGACTTGAAAGATATTTTCAAAGGATGCGTTAATTTGAAGAGCCTGGCCATTTAAATCATACACGCCGATTGCATCGGTAGTATTGGTGAAGTACGCCTCCAAGTACTCCTTAGTAGAAAGTAGTTCACGGGATGTTTCTTTTTCTCTCTCCTCCGCTTTCAGACGGAACCGTTCATTTAAGCTGCTTGAAAACAGGAGATAGACGGTTACAAATAGCGTAAACAAAATAAAATAGACGACATCCACTTTAATATTTTCATAAAATACAGTTTGGAAATAATAGAAGTAGAAATATGTCAAGGTAACAAGAGTTATGGCACTAGCCAAAATGGTAGGCATGATTCTGTTGTATATCGAAGACATGATTAAAGGCATCGTTAAAAATATGTAATTGATAACATCCTTATCCATGTAGGCTACTACCCAAAAAGGCAAAAAGGATGTACAAACAATCACGTACATCCCTATTTTTGCAAGTCTGGGCTTTAAAACAAAATAAAGTGTCACGCAGCAGCCAAACAAAGACAGAAGAACTACCGGCAATAGAATGCTTGGAAAAACAAAGAGATTTGTGATGGTATCCAGAACGGAGAGCGTGACAAAAACAATCAGCAATAGTTTGTTCCTTTTATGGATCATCTCAAGCTGTTCACTGGTGACGTTCTTTTCCAAGTTCCATTGTTCGGCTAATCGTAGGGTGAAGCCAGTAAAAAAGTTAGGTTGATTAGATTTCATTTCCTTGTTTCCCCTCTAGTGCATTGCTTTATCTATTTTTAGCGAAATGCTGGTTTTACCACAGGTGACGGTTGCCCTTCCTGTTCTGTCTGCGGATTGTATGGAATCACATAATAGGAAGGGACGGAAAAGATATTGATCATTTCCATCTCGTACGTTCCTTTGCCTGTGACCTCATCTACAAGTGTCGCTTTCTCATCTTGAAGGGAGTAGATTCGGTAGATTACCCTATCGTCATCCGATGCTGGCCAATGCAGGATAGTGGTAAACAAGCCGAATGGACGGAATGTCAGCGATGCTTTCAGCTCCTCGACTTCGGGTAGTATAATCGGCTCTTCAAGATCCGTTACACCTGCTGGAACGGAAAACATCCCATCATCCAATCCCGATTCCCTGACAATGTCCTTAAAAAGCTTGGTAGGGAAAGCACCGCCACCTGTCAAATACTGCTCTTTCGTCGTCACATCATAGCCCATCCATACCGTTCCCACGATATCCGGAGTATACCCGACAAACCAAGTATCCTTGATGGCACCGTCGACATGGGGATAATTGGTGGTCCCGGTTTTCCCCGCCAGATCTCCTTTTATCGAACCTGCCTGTGCAGTCCCCTGCTCGACTACTCCCTCAAGCATTCTTGTCATTGTCCACGCCGTTTGGGAGCTGAAGACATGCTTCTCTTTTAATTTTGCCTTTGCGATGACTTCCTCGGTTCTGCTCTTTATTTCCTTTATGAAGTATGGTTCCACAATTTTACCGCCGCTCCCGAAATTGCGGTAAGCCTTGGTCAATTCCAGAGGTGTAACTCCTTCCTTCAATCCCCCAAGTGCAATGGCCAATCCGTTATCCGGGATGGACAGCTCCATCTTTTCGAGATAGCCTTTACTCTTTTTTATCCCCAGTTCATTTAAAGCCCAAACCGCCGGGGCATTAAGCGAATCCCTAAGCGCATCATACATCGTTACTTGTCCCAGATATTTGTGATGATAGTTTCTAGGTTCATAGTCGCCATAGGATAGAAGCTTGTCCGATAATAGACTGTATGGCTCAAACTCCTTTTCCTCAAGTGCTGGTGCATAGACAGCGAGAGGCTTAAAAGTAGAACCGGGTTGCCGTTTGATGGAAACGCGATTGATGCCTTGGGTGACATAATGCCTTCCACCCATCACCGCAAGCACACCTCCTGTTTGCTGGTCCATCAGGACAAAGGACCCTTCCACCAATTCATGCTTGCCTGGAAAATACTCATCCTTTTGGAACAGCTCGAAGGCCGCGTCCTGAGCGGCAACATTCATCGGGACAGTAATCGAGTAACCACCCCTGTGCAGCTCTTCATTGGTAATGCCATAACGTTTTTCGGCCTCTTCCACCACCATATCGATATAGGTCAGATAGGCCTGTTTTTCCGTTGGCTCCACAACATGGATTCCAAGGGTCTTTCCTTGCAAGGTCACCGCTTCCTCCGCTTCCAGGTATCCATGCTGATGCAAAAGCTGAATCACCAGATCTCTGCGGTTCTTTGCTTCCTCCGGATTATTGATAGGGGAATAGCTACCCGGGGCCTTTGGGAGTGCTGCCAGCATGGCTCCTTGATCCACAGAGAGATCCTTGGCACTTTTATTGAAGTAGAACTTTGAAGCCGCCTCTACCCCATATGCACCGTGCCCGAAATATATCTGATTCAAATACATTTCCAGGATCTCACCCTTCGTGTACCGTCTCTCCAGATTGATGGCAATGACCGCTTCCTTCGTTTTACGAAGCCACGACTTCTCATTGGTCAGAAAGATATTTTTTGCAAGTTGCTGCGTTAAGGTGCTTCCCCCCTCCGCCTTGCTCCTCGTCACCACATCCCTATAGACTGCCCTTCCAATGGCCCTGACATCAATGCCACGATGCTCATAAAACCGTTGATCCTCCACCGCAACAAATGCGTGCTGGACATGCTCTGGTATACGATCGAGCGTTACAATTTCCCGATCTTCAAAAAACAGCTTTGTAATTGGCTTTCCTTCCTCGTCCACAAGAGTGGTAGTCGAATCCATAATGAGCTTTGTGTCGTCTATGACATAGTTTCCGGCCAAGATGATCCCGATATACCCTATCAAACTGAAGAATATGGCACATGCCACTATCAACGGAAACAGAATATATTTTTTCTGTATATGCTTCTTGAAATGCTTTAAAACTTCCCAATTCTTTTTCTTTGCAGCTCTTCCGATGATGTTTACCTCCTTATGAAAAGCGGTAATAATAAGTAAGACTAAATTGCTCGGGCAATCCTGTAGAAGGTGTCCGGGCATCCTTTTTCTTATATAATGGGAATAAAAGAGTAAGCTAAAAACGTCCAGGTACTATTTTAACTTATTCTGGAGAATCTTTCTTGCATTTACCTTATTTTGTTATAAGAAACCGTTAATTAAACATGAGGAGAGATGAAAAATGAACTTTTATATGACATTTGGAACAGCGGGGTTCCTCGAGGACCTGCGCGAGCGAATACATGATGGCGAATTACTGTTGATGCACGGGGAGGATAATGCAGTACTGATGCATGAAACCACGGAACAGTCGAGCTTTAATTCCGGTAATAAGTATGAAGTGCTGGACGCATCCGGCGAGCTCACGAAAGGGAAATTTGCTGTACTGAATAATATTCCGGTAACAGATGAAGGCCGTCCGGTGTTTGAATACCGCTTCAACCAACGAGCAAGATTAATTGAGGATGAAGCAGGCTTTGCTGCTATCAGGGTACTGCGTCCGGTACGTTCTGATACTTACGTGATTCTTACACTATGGGAAGACGTCAAATACTTCACCCAGTGGCAGGAATCAAAGGCATACGATAAAGCGCATGAGAAACGTGGTTCAACGGATGGGATCGATCAAAAGCAGCAAGTATTCCCACGCCCTTCCTATGTCACCACCTACCATGTGCAGATGCCTTCCGAGACGGAATAGGCAGCAAAAAAGGACCGATGGATTCTAACGGGTTCCGTTCCCTATCGCAAAAACTCTTTTTGCGTCACTAAATGCAAGTTAATATGCCATCATAATTGCACTGCTTATTGCAGTGCTTTTTGTATACAAAAATAACCCAGTTCCAAAATGAACTGAGTTATAAATCGTATATTTTGTTAGACGCTTATTCAACAATTGCTCTAGTTAGTTAAGTAAGCTCCCAAACATTAATACAAAACCCAGAAAGGCTGATAAACCAAGTGCTACAACAACTGTGGATATACTTCTCGCCATACCTTTCCCGCCCCTAACACCTGAAAAACCATACACACCAAATAGAAATGTAAATAACGAAACAAATAAAATTTTGGTTAAAGGATGTATGCCCAATATGGAATTCGTAAACCAACCTGAAAATGAAAAAGTTAGAAACAATACTACACAAATAATTGAAAAAATAAATGACCAAAGGTTAATTTTTTCTTGCATAATACTCCTCCTATTAGGGCGACTGCCATTCAGCAATCGCTCCTAGATTGCGGAGCAATGACCATAACGGATAAGTTAGATATCACTACTATCAATATTAAGGAGATAATCATTGGGTATATAGTTTGGGATTTTTTCAGGAGAGTCAAATAAACTACTTTTAGTAAATATGGTGAATCCCACCTCTTCAATATCTAGAAAGGTTTCGAGTTTATTAACATCAAGGTTTTTAAATACTAAAGGTTTATCCACCCAATATTTTGGGGGAATTAAATCTTGCTCTGATAAATCCTTCCCGTGAAAAATGAATACACTCAGACCATTGCAAACTAGTTCTTCTGCAAGCTTACTTATAAGATGTAGCTTTTCTATTGAGTCTACTTTTATTACAGCTCCATCTGACGGAAATTCAAAAAATGGAATATTATTTGAAATTAAGGTTTCTTTCTCATATCCAAAAGTCATTGTGTTTAAAACAAAGAAAACAGGAAGACCGAACATATTTTGGACTAACGATATAATTAAATCATTTGTGATGTCAGTCATTCCAATAGATATAGATGCAAAAACATCTTTTGGAAAGTTAAAACTATTAACTATACTTTGGTCCGAATATTGTACAAAATATTCTTTTTCCAATTTCAGTCCTCCTTCCATATTACAGTTCCGTTTTCAACAAACGCTCCTAGATTGCGGAACAATTGAACTAACCATTAATCCGTTGTGAAAAAGCTTATTAAGTCATAATTGTCAATTGACATAGCCAATTCGTAGGGGGAAACATCAAAATTATTCTTATTATGTGGATCGGCTCCATAACCCAATAATAATTTTATGAACTCGCCTTTTCCCTCTGAGTAAAAAACTGCATCAGATAATGGTGTATTGCCATTTTCGTCCTTCGTATCAACAATAGCATTCTTACTGAGCATTACTTTTGCAATTTTCAAAGCATATTGTTGTGCTGCAAAATGAAGTGCTGCAGCCTGCGATATATTGTCTTGCATATTAATATTTGCTCCGTTATCCATTAAAAGTTTAGCTAATTCGTAATCATTTTCAATTACTGCGAGCATTAATGGAGTCCTTCCATCTTCATCTTGAATGTTTATATCTGCACCTGAATTCACCAAATTAAGTATTGTCAATCGTTCTCCAGTTAAGATTGCATCAATTAATTCACTCAAAAAAATCACCTATTTCTTTAATAAAAATATAGAAATTTCGCAGATTCAATATTTCATTATCCTGCCCAATTCTTAAGAAAGGAGCGAATCCACTATGCAGCAATCGCTCCAGATTGTTGAAGATAAACTACCATATCGTCTCATCTTTCTCGCTTAATTTGATGAAGAAGGGAAGGAATGGAACAACTATCAAACTTATATATCCTAAGGTAAATACCCGTTGCGTTTCTGCCGAAATATATTGTCTATGACCGCAGTTTGGACAGTCTTTTCCCTTTTTTGAAAATCCGAGTGACCAAATCTCTTTGACTTTCCATTTATAGTTACATTTTGTGCATTTTGCCACCTAACCATCTCCCTTCAATTTTTCTTCCGCCAAACTGCCCAATACTAATGTAAGGAGCGAGTTGTTTTGCAACAATCGCTCCAGTTTGTTGAGTTGAAAAATTCCATATAACGGTAATGGAAACTCCGAATTCTTAAGTTGGTCAAATAGTAATAATCTAATTGTCCCTTATTCTATCTTCTGTAAAAAGCTCACCTTTGGTCTTACATACTGGAAAAGAGCTGCGATAACACAAAGTACACTACAAGATAGTAATACATAGGATATAATTTGAGCCCCTTCAGTAACAGAGGAGACCAGTTGCAACCCTAATACAAGCAGTACCACTGCTATAAATGATAGGAAAATCGCAAAAACATTTTTCTTGCTATTGAAAATATAGTACCCGACAGTGATAATTAGATATATACTACTTAACGCCATCACGACTGGGAAGGTCGGTTTATACTTTACGGCATAAACAAAGTAATCAAGTCTTGAAATATCACTAGCTTTTAGTACCGAACCAGAGAAAGGAGTTGAATACTTCCATTCAAAGGGTCTATCCACAATTTCGGCACCTTCATACCAGGTTGCTAAGGTTGAAAAAAGAAAGAAAACTAAACCAATTCCTAATAGAACTATTAACCTATACATATTAAAACCTCCATACATAATTTCCAATTCCCCTATAATACTTAGACGTTTTTCAAGTACGTAAAGTTTAACCGTTTTCCATTAAACTGCCCTTTAATGGAATAACGCTTGCGTTGTATCTTGTTTTATTTTAACATAAAATTCCACACAACCTTTATTGAATTTGCTAAGTGATTTTACTTACCGATTTCTTGTGTCTAAATTTGCATACAAAATTGTAGGTGTATTTACTGACTTACACTGGTTATTGTTATGTTGCAAATAGGGGTACAAATTGACTTGCAAATTCCTCTATTATTTGACTGTAAAACCTTTGATATTAACGAAAGAAGCCTATCAATTTAATGTGCAAATTGATAGGCAATTTACTATACATTTTTTATGTTTGCGATAGGTAACGGAACCCGTTAGATGGATTCGGTCCTTTTTTAGATTATTTTTTCTCTTTATTCCTCAATATGCCATGCCTATTTGCATAGATGGCTGCTTGTGTGCGGTCTGCCACATTCAGCTTGCTTAGTATATTGCTCACATGCGTTTTTACGGTTTTCACACCGATGAACAACTCATCACTGATTTCCTGATTCGTCAATCCATCCCCTAGACACATCAGCACCTCTATTTCCCGGTCTGTCAATTCATCGTGCGGAAGCTTTGCGGGAGCGCGGAATCTGTTCATCATTTTGCTTGCCACCTTTGGTTCAATCACTGGCTCATTGCGGACAGCCTTATCGATGGCCTGGATAATATCCTCTGCTCTTGCCGTTTTCAATAGATAGCTGTATGCGCCTGCTTCTATCGCTGGAAAGACCTGTTCATCATCATAATAGCTTGTGATAATGATAATTTTGCAGTTTGGATGAAATTTCACTATTTCCCGTGTAGCTTCAATTCCTGTGCCATCCTCCATTAAAAGGTCCATCAGCATGACATCCGGCATTTGCTTTCTTGCCAACTCGATGGCAGCCCTGCCACTCGCCCCTTCTCCGACTATTTCAATTCCTGGCTCTGTTATCAAGTAAGCCAATAGCCCTTTGCGTACCATGTCATGGTCATCCACCACAGCAACTCTTATCTTATCCATTTATATTTCCTCCCCTCTTATCGGAATATGAATTTCAATATGCGTGCCTTCCCCTTTTTTCGAACGGACCGTAAACTCTCCGCCAATCTCTTCACAGCGCTCCTTCATATTCGACAAACCGTAGGAGGATTGCTTCTGATGGTTCACTTCAAACCCTTTTCCGTTATCACTAATAAATATGTATACATACTGATCTTCCTTTTGATGCATATCTATTTTTACAATGGTAGCATCCGCATGCCGAAGTATATTTGAAATCGCTTCCTGAACAATCCGGAACAAGTGATCCTCCGTTGCATTGCTCAAGGATGAGATCTCTTTTATATCATGCTGGAACGTAATCGGAGTCCTTTCCTCCAGTTCTTCAAGGAGCTTATGTATTCCCACACATAATGTATCGTTCGTCAGGGAAACCGGGCGTAAATGCAAGAGCAATGCCCTCATCTCCCCTTGTGCCTGGGCAGCGATACCTGCAATATCATTCAATTGCTTTTTGGACTCATCCGGGTACTGCTCAAACATTCTAATCGCAGCAGAGGACATGATACTTAAGGCGAAAAGCTGCTGACTGACGGAATCATGCAATTCCCTGGCCAGTCTCTGACGCTCTTCAATGGTCGCGGCATTATGTGCTTTCATGGCAAGCTCATTTTTCTCTTCCGCAAGCTTCTGAAGCGATCGGACCTGGCTTTGAAATTTGTTTGCAAGCTGGTTGATATCCTCCGTCAACCTTCCCAATTCATCCTTTTCTGCGACTATGATTCTTTCAGAAAATTTACCACGTCCCAGTGTCGCAATGAAGGTTGAGATATCCTCCACTCTCTTTTTCAAATAGCTACTTTGCTTATAGCCGATATAAATACTTGTACCAACTGAAATCAGAAAACTCATGACAGTCATCCAGATCGATATGGAAACTGTGATTTCAAAATCCTGAATGAACAGGACAAGTAATTGCAAGGAAATGAAAAATAAGGAGCAGGAAATCGTCGCCACCGTCACAAATGAACGAATCAGCCAAAAACGCAAACTGTTTATCTTTTTATCTTGTTTAGATTCGGTCAATACGCACATCCCCTATTTTCAAATCCAGTTCAATATTAAGCTTTCTGGTCGCACTATCATAATTCGGTGATTCATAGAAAACCCTGCATTTTTTCCCTTGAGAGGATTCATCAAAAACCCTGATTTTCCCTATCTTAACCGATGACTCGATTCGAATTGGCAGATCATCCGGTATCAACATTTTCAAGTCCGCGACCACTCCCTTTATTCGAATTTTCGTTTCCTTGTCAGGGATATAAGCTTTAGAAAAATCAAAATAGTAGTCCCCTACCACCGTTTTCAATGTCAAAGGCTCGACAGCCCAGTTCGGCTTATTCATTTTTAGCTCGCCGATTGTAATGATCCTCTTTTGATGCGTGGGATCTTTCTTTTCCTCATTTGAAAAATCAACTTCTTCCTCTTTTGAAAATAGGTCGAAATCATAATCACCCTTGGTGACCGTTATTTTAACCGGGCGCTTTTTGATAAATAACTGGAGGCCAAAATAGATGAACAAAAGCGGCCAAAGCTTCCAGATCATTTGAAATTCAAATACTAGTAAATCAAGACGGTCCATCAGCAGCAAAGACCCGAATACGATAAGGACGAGGCTGATGAAGAGTGCTTTCTTTCCGTATAGAACGGATTCGACGAGCCACTTTAACCCCAGCAATACGATAAGGACAGGATAAAACGTGACAAAATACTCTTTTATTTCCAAGGAAATGACTCCTAAATTGACAAGAAGCAACATAATTCCTATAAGAACAAATAAAATTGCGATTATTTTCTGATTGAACGTTTTCATGATGATGCTCTTCTCCCCCCTTATACCTAATTAGACAATCTTATCAGAAAATCCTTTTAATCTACTATCAGTTTACTAAAAATCAAAGCGGATAAAACCGACCTGCAGTTTGTATCTCTATCCGTCTTGGGGCGGAAATTGCAAGAAAAAGAGCAGCGTGCCCTAAGGCTTCACTGCTCTTTTTTGAAAATAGGAATGCAACCATTCATAGGCCAACACACCGAGTAACAGACAGATATAGCCTGCTGCATAACCCGCAAATACATCGGAAGGATAATGGTAATTAAGAAAGATCCTGCTTGTCCCAAGCAATCCAATGAATAAGATACCTCCCACAAGGATCATCAATCGTTTTCCACTGGTTTTGGTATAGGTCAGAATCAGATATAGGAGCAGCCCATAGAAAAAGAGACCCACCATCGCATGTCCACTGGGAAAGCTGAGGCTTTCGGCACCTGGTCCGGTCATCGGTCGCTCTCTCCCGGTATAATCCTTTAGCCATTTGTTTAATTCATTGACCACAATAACGCCTGCAATAATCGTTCCCATCGCTATGTAATCCTTTTTTCTCCACCAGATCAGCACCACTGCAATAAGCATAACCGTGATAACACCCGGTTTATCCCCAAGTGTGGTAAACAGATGAAAGAAACCGATAAGCCACTCCGCTTCCACTCCGCTGACCACATTCCGGATTGCACCATCAAACCTGATCGGATTTTCAGCAATAATCTGTTGAAAGGACCAGAAGAAAAATAGCCCACATAAAACAAAAAAGGCACTTCTGCTCCAAACCCTATATTTTGTTGTAACCTGTTCTCTTTGCACTTTTTCCGCTTGCATTGTATCTCCTCCATCATACTTTCTACCTATCTATCATACATGATTTTTGAAAAATATGACTATTCTTTTTTGGTGAAATAATATAGAATACTAGGAAACCATTATTTATTTCGAAAGGGGAAATATCATGCTGGATAAACTTAATGAACTATTAGTGGAACATTATGAAGAAATGGTAGAAATCAGACGTTATTTGCATCAATTCCCTGAAGTATCCTTCAAAGAATTTCACACTGCAGCGTACATAGCCGACTTTTACAAGGATCTCGGCATATCCGTAACGTCGAATGTAGGTGGAAACGGCGTGGTTGCAAAAATAGAAGGATCCCTCCCTGGCAAAACGGTTGCATTACGTGCTGACTTTGACGCTCTTCCGATCCAGGATGAAAAAGAAGTGGAATACAAATCCAAAGTTCCAGGAGTGATGCACGCATGCGGTCATGACGGGCACACTGCTACCCTTCTAGTATTGGCCAAATGTCTGAATAAGCTCCGTGATCAATTGACCGGCAACGTGGTCCTCATCCACCAGCATGCCGAGGAATATGCTCCAGGTGGGGCCATTGCCATGATTCAGGATGGCTGCCTGGATGGCGTGGATGTAATATTCGGCACTCATTTATGGGCAGGTGTTCCATTAGGTACCATCCAGTATCGTGTAGGTCCGGTCATGGCCGCTGCTGATCGTTTTTCCATTAAAATTCAAGGCTCAGGTGGGCATGGTGCTCAGCCGCACAAAACAAAGGATGCCATTGTGACCGGCTCCCAGCTTGTCATGAACCTGCAGCAGATTGTCAGCCGCCGAGTCAACCCAGTCGACCCGGCGGTCATTTCCGTCGGAACATTCTTAGCGGAGAACGCATTTAATGTCATTGCCGATTCTGCACAACTTATCGGTACGGTCCGCACCTTCAACGATGATGTCCGCGACCAGATCGAAAAAGAAATTGATTCAGTGGCAGCCGCTACTTGCGCATTGAACGGCTCGTCTTATGAATATTCTTTTGATCGCGGCTATCCTGCTGTTGTCAATCATAAAGAGGAAACAGAATTTCTCGTGGAGATTGCCAAACAGATTCCTGAGGTGGAATCTGTGGAGGAAACAGCGCCTCATATGGGCGGGGAAGATTATGCCTATTACCTTCGTCATGTAAAAGGGACATTCTTCTTTACAGGGGCGAAACCGGAAGGCGTGGAAGTTTCCTACCCGCATCATCACCCTAAATTTGATTTTCATGAAAAAGCAATGCTCGTGGCAGCAAAAACACTCGGTTCAGCAACCGTTTTATATCAGAAACAAGATCAGAACACTCTGGTTCAGCCTCACCGGTGATAAGCAAAAACACCGAACTTCTCTTTCGAAGTTCGGTGTTTTTTACATGAGACCCTTTTCTTTCAGATATCTAATTCTGTAACAATTAACCGCTGTTTTCCCTAGATGATCAAGGAAATTATAATTCGCATATGCTCCAACAATTGCTCCAAAACCCGGGATCATCTGCAGCATCTTGATCAGGTCGATATAATCCCTGTACTCTTGCTGGAACTTCTGCCAATCCAATTCGGTGATATCCTCTTTATTCTTTTCCCACTCCTCTAAAAAGCCGAGAACATTCCTACGGTGATCTTCACCTGAAAATGCCAGCTGGAAAATATAAAGGATGTAAACCCGCTCCTCATACTCCTTTACGTTGTATCCGTATATGGATGAGACTTCAAAAAGGAACTTCATTTTGATTGAGAGCAGGAGAGGGAAGTCCGCCAATCCCAACAAAATGCCGCCAGCCCCTGTTCCCGCCCCTTCGACCGCTGCGGTCCTTTTGTAGAAATCAAGTTTTTCCTGTACGAGCTTTTCTTTTTCCTCCAGGGAGAGCATATGTAAATCCTCCCTCTTTTTTGTTGTAATATTACTCCCCACTAAAGTTGCTTGAACCATCTTTTTTATACTTTCACGCATCACTGTATGGACTTTTTCCGGAATCATGGCATTCACTTTATTCTGCGCACCTTTGGAAATCCTCTGGAACATCGTTGATTTTTTCTGGAGCTGGAGCTTCCATTTTGTGACTTCCTCTAGCATTTTTTGTTCATACATGGGAAACACTCCTCAAGTCATGGTCTTTATATATACGTTGGTTTTTATGGCAGGTTTCATGGATGATGAACTTTTCACCCTGGACACCTGGTAGAAATGCCCTTCATGACCTCGATGATGGGTTTTTCACACCGAAAAGCTGGCAGAAAAGCTCTTCATAGCCTCGATGATGAGCTTTTCACACCGAAAAGCTGGACGAAAAGCTCTTCATAACCTCGATGATGGGCTTTTCACACCGAAAAGCTGGACGAAAAGCTCTTCATAACCTCGATGATGGGCTTTTCACATTAAAAACCATGTAAAAAAGTCCTTCATGAGCACCAGCCACCACGCAAAAACAAAAACAAGAACAAAAGCACGCAAACGCCATTACGTTTACGTGCTATCCTTCACAAGTTTGCTATCTTATTCTTCACTACCGTATTCACATAAACATAAGCGAACAGAAGTCCACCAGCCAAAACAATCGCCACTTCCATCCAGGAAGCCACAAATGCAACAAGGCCACTTAGTATCACAGACTGCACAATTAGAATGACTGTCATCATCTTCAAGAAAGCGCGGCTCCGTTCCTCTTCCTTGACCGGGTATATGGACAGCCATAATTTGTTGTAATGATGGCGCCACATCGGCACAAGCTGGAAGGCTGTCAGATAAAGGACGAACAATGGTGCAATGTAGGTTGCATATCCCACAGGCAATAACAGCAGGAACACTCCGCCGATAATCAATAGCCTTAGGAACAAACCGAAGTAATCTCCGGAACGCAGAAACGTCCGTAAGTATAGATAGAGATAGCTTTGATTCTGTTGATACTTTGCCATTGAAAGCACAACATCGAGCCATCTTCTCCTTTTCACTTTCTCCTTTAGTCCTGGTACATCCACAAACAGGTTTGCCACACGGTAGAAAAGCTGCATTCTCTTTGTTTCATTTTCAATAAGGTATTCCCATTTCCACGTCAGTTTAGCGGTTGCTTTTTGGAAATAAACAAGCAAGAACGCCATAATCAGCAGTACAAGCCCGATAAAAAGATAGTCTGCCCGTGCAAAAACGAGGTACAGTAGGGCAAAATTCAAGAAAAGTCTGATCCACCAATCAGACAGACGTGCTTTATTATCCGTGTAAAAGCTCATTAGCCAGGTCATCCAAAGGTTCCAGGCTTTCACAGCTATTAACAGGGCGAGGATTCCCACGACAGTCTGCATCGTTGCTCCTGTAAGCGTGACAAACAAGGGCACCGAAACCCCGAAAACTAGGAGAAGGAAATAACTCTCCAGGACAATCGAAAACTGGAATGATTTTTTTATGTAAGGTTTCAGCTTTGCTTCAAGCGGCAGCAGAAAGACAATATCCGGATCCTTTAAAAACATATGAATGCTCCCCCTGGTTAAAAGAAGAGCAAGGAGCGCTCCCATAAGTGAGGCATACGGAAAATCCTTCGGGACGACCTCCAGCCAGTTTTGATAGGCAAGCGCCAGTCCACTTAATAGAAAGATCATGACAATTACCAGATGATCATTGAACATATAGCGTAAATATTTTCTGGTATCCTTTATATATTGACTGAACCTGTTTCTCCAAAGCTGATCGACATTAAACATTGTTTTCTTCCTTTGTCAGCTGGATATATAGGTCATCCAAGGAAGCATGCGGCATACCGAATTGTTGTCTAAGCTCTGTTAGTGTGCCCTTCGCCCTCACTTCCCCCTCATGCAGGATGACAAAGGAATCGCAATATTTCTCTGCCGTTGCAAGGATATGCGTGGACATCAGGATTCCTGCCCCACTTTTCTTCGCTTTGTCCATGATTTCCAACAAGGAATGGATGGCAAGCGGATCCAGACCGACAAACGGCTCATCAACGATATACAGCTTCGGTTCAATCAGAAACGCCGCCAGAATCATGACCTTCTGCTTCATCCCTTTTGAAAAATGGGCAGGAAACCATTTCAGCCGTTTCTCCATACGGAACTCCTTCAATAAAGGATGCAGACGCGCCTCAAATGTCTCCTTGGATAGGCCATAAGCCATCGCTGTCAGTTCCAGATGTTCGTAAAGAGTCAGCTCATCATACAAAATGGGTGTCTCCGGAATAAAGGTAAAAGTGGAACGGTACTTGGTCGTGTCCTCCTGAATGGAGATGCCATCTATCTTAATGGACCCTTTCTTTGGCTCCATCGTTCCGATCACATGCTTGATAGTCGTACTCTTCCCTGCCCCATTCAGACCAATCAATCCAACCAGTTCATTTCTCTTCACCGAAAACGAAATATCCTTCAACACGGCCTGATTCGTATATCCTCCGGTCAACCCACTAATCTCCAACAAATTCAAACTCACCAACACCCCATCCTTTCACAATCCACTAAAGCAATATTAATATGCACTACATAAAAAGGAAAAATCCTGCTGGGGTCTGGCCCCCAATTTTTTTCTTATATATAAAATTTACCATAACATATTTTCGCGGAAAGTGCGCATCATATGTAAGGAAGGGGAACGGGGGGCAAGAAACAAGCCTTTAGGTTAACTTTATGAGATGAGGTGGCTGTCCAAGACAGTTGTGCTTGACTCAAAAAAAGTTAAATTAATGTTTTCTCGTCGTTGTGGGACTTAACCGGCTACAACAAATCGATCATCATGGACTGAACTCCTACCGATGATTAAGAATGAGGTGTTTACGGGCGACGCTTTACTGTAAAGTTAGTGTATCCGTGAGTAATTCATTTTGAAAATGAGGTGTTCGTCAAAGACTATCTAGTCGAAAATCCAAGTTACTCTAGTTGTGAAACCAAGTAACAAGGGGATGGTTGTTTTGAACAGGAAAGCTGACCATTAGACACATTTTTAAAAACAGATGAGGTGTTTATCAAACACAGTTTATTTGTAAGCTAAAAATGCTGTTTGTAGGCTTCTCCTAATTCTGATTGAGAAGCTTGTTGCCCCCTTTCCCTTTCTTTAAAGCAGAGGCTTGATGCTTCTGCTTTTTATTTTATCCAATTCTTGATGATTCACTGATTATGCATTGTGTCCAAAACATGGTAAAATGAGAAAAAATTAATGAGGTGATTCTGATGCATGATTGCATTTTCTGCAAAATTATCAATGGAGATATTCCTAGTGCAAAGGTATACGAGGATGAGCATGTTTACGCATTTTTGGACATCAGTCAGGTTACGAAAGGACATACACTGGTGATTCCAAAAGTACATAAAGAAAACATCTATGAACTTACTCCCGAGATTGCATCCAACCTGTTCAAGGTGGTACCGAAAATCGCAAATTCCATTCAATCACAGTTTGAACCAATCGGCTTAAACCTCCTGAACAACAACGGGGAAGCTGCAGGACAATCGGTATTCCATTATCACCTACATATCCTGCCGCGCTATGGTAAAGGGGACGGATTCGGTGCGGTGTGGAAGTCCAACCAAAGCGACTATTCCACCTCCGATCTATTAGAAATTTCGTCCAAGATCGTAGAAGGAATTAAATAAGATGATTTAATGAGCTGTCCGAAACTTCGGGCGGCTTTTTGATTTTGCTGGGGTATTTAAATCAGCGGGGAATTTCTAAGTGGTTGATGGACTTTTCACATGCCATCACAGATCAAAACGTCCTTCATAAACCCGATGATGGACTTTTTCATTGGTTATGTAAAAGACTAGTGTTATTTTTTTCAGGTTTCTAGCTGTTGATTGGAGCAATAGGCGAAGACTCCTGCGGGAGGTAGCGGTATAGACTTGAGACCCCGCAGGCAAAGCCGAGGAGGCTCAAGCACCGCCCCTTGGGTCGCTGCGCCTAGTGCGGAAATCAACAGCGGTGTTTAACAAGACCTTTTCATAAAGATCAAAGCCCACAAAGTCCTTCATCCAAAATACTTTTTAGAAAGCCCCTTTTACATAACCACAAAAAACATGGTATGCTTGTTGTCATGCGTTCATTTATTTTTCAAATCCAACGAACGCATACAAGAATGATGGAGTTGATAGTATGAGTAAGAGCAAAGGCGGCGGAACTGGCCGGGGTACAGGGAAAAAGGGCTGGAATCGCTGGAAAGCCGGAGCCAATAAAGCAAAAAGTGCAAAGCCCTATACAAGCAAGGGTGTTAAGCACGGTAGCAAAGATAATCCTGATAATTCCAATAATTGATAGTTACCCTGTACAGTGCTTGGTCAAAAACCCAGCACTGTACTTTTTTATTGGCTGTTTTCGCATAAATTGTTGCTTTTGACGTATTCAATATATACACGTAATATCACTTGCTTTCGTGCTCTTTTCCCATGAAACAGATTTATTTCCGCTCTGAATAATATAGGGAGAAATGCTGTAAAAAATCCAAAAGCCGATTTTTTACGGACAAAAGCAACAAACTTTTAAGAAAAGAGTTTTTTTACTTAAACGAGCGATTCATCTCCCCGATGCTTGCAATCGTCTCGAGCGGCTTCCAATCCTCATGATGAAATTCACATGTATGCTTCTTCAAGAAAAGCTCCACCTGTTCCCTGAACGCGAAATCCCATCTTAATAAATGGATAAATTCTTCTCTCGTTCCCAGAAAGTCGATCCTCTCTCTCACCTCGTTCAGCATATCTGCCTGCCAGATGGCCGGAAGCGGGCTAGTGCCCGGTATATCAGGAAACCTTATCATATGTCCTTCCCATAATAGTGCTTCGGGAACAAAGTAGGCATATACTTTTTCAAAAACCTCACCTGATTCCAGAACCACCTTCTGGCCGCTATGTTCCCTTAGCTCGTAGCCCTTTTCTGTCGCGTTTATCAATTCAAGCTGTTTTTTATCCATAAAAGTGATCCAGACCTCGGTTTTCGCTCCTTTCATTGGTGCTATTACCGCAGGTAGCGAACCATATGGTGCGAGAAAAGGACCATACACTATCTCCGAATCTGTAATTTCACCCTTTACACAAAGCATAAAATCATCCACAGATGGACGAAGATTGAATTTATAGCGGAGCTGCGCTAAACAGACGTTCGATCCATAGGCGACAACAGGGACTTTTTCCTTCATCATATCCTCGCCTAGGAAATCCGCCACCTTCCTTTTCTCAAAGCTATTGAAGGCAAGACTGCCGAGAATATGGTCACTATTGGATAGATGGACACATTGGTGCTCAAGAGGCAATCCTTTGACCGCTTCCATTCGGTGCGCATTTCCCTGCCAAAAGACAAACGAGGAATGCGGCCTTGGTCCAGGATAGATATCGGGATGGTCATAAGGACTCAAATCAAATGGTTTGTTATCTCTGTACATGAAAAGATCTCCTTCGTTTTCAAAATCTTTTATGTATTCTAACATAATTCATGGTAGGATATATATTAATATTTTGAACCAAAGCCAAGGAGGAACCTTCCATGAAACAAGTGTTCAATTTTAATGCTGGTCCTGCAGCATTACCCAAAGAAGTATTGCAGAAAGCACAAGAGGAACTATTAAGCTATCAAGATTCAGGCCTTTCCGTCATGGAACTCAGTCATCGCAGCAAGCTGTATGAAAGCATTCAGAATCATGCCACAGAGCGACTTCGGACATTGATGAATATTCCGGCAGATTATGACATCCTCTATATGCAGGGCGGTGCCAGTCTTCAGTTTTCTGCCGTTCCCATGAATTTTCTCACAGAAGGTAAAACCGCCAATTACTGCTTGACAGGTTCCTGGTCTGAAAAGGCGCTGAATGAGGCGAAGAAAGTCGGCAGCACCCATATTGCATCCTCCTCAAAAGAGGCAAACTATTCCCACATACCAGAACACCTGGAGCTTTCAGACAACCCTGCTTATCTGCATATTACCAGCAATAATACCATCTTTGGCACGCAGTGGGGAACTACACCCGACCTGCCAGCCAATGTACCTTTGATTGCGGATATGTCCAGCGATATTCTAAGCAGGCCGATACCGGTGGAAAAATTTTCTCTTATTTATGCCGGTGCCCAGAAAAATCTCGGACCTTCCGGCGTGACAGTTGTCATCGTTAAAAAGGAACTGCTCGATCGATGCCCGGATCACCTTCCAACTATGCTAAACTATCAGACCTATGCAAAAAACAGCAGCTTATATAACACCCCTCCCACCTTTTCCATCTACATGCTGTCCCTTGTACTTGATTGGGTAGCAGATCAGGGTGGAGTCGAGCAAATTGAAGCCATAAATACTGAAAAAGCAAATCTGCTCTATCATGTAATCGATTCCAGTGACAGCTTCTACAAGGGGCCCGCACGAAACGAGAGCCGATCCAACATGAATGTAACTTTTACATTGCCATCAGAGGAACTCACTAAAAAGTTCCTAAAGCAGGCAAGCGAGTCAGGCTTTGTCGGCCTCTCTGGACATCGCCTGATAGGGGGCTGCCGTGCTTCCATCTATAATGCGGTCCCACTTGCACATTGCGAAAAACTGGCGCAATTCATGAAGGATTTCCGTACCAATTTTATGTAATAAAGAGCATTCCCCTTTCCAAACACGGAAATAGTTTGTATAATAGTTTCTATAATCCGCATTAGACAACGAGTGTACTGATGGGGTTATAAACTAGAAGTAGTAGAGATGAGGAGAGTTGAGAAATGAATACAAAAACGTTAGTTGCTCTATCTTTAATGGTGGGAATCGGTGCGGTTTTACATACCGTTGTTCCCGGGGTCATCCTTGGCATGAAGCCTGATCTGGGCTTGACCATGATGTTCCTTGCGATCATGTTGTTCCCGGAAAAGAAGAACGTATTGTTGGTTGGTATTGTTTCAGGATTAATTTCCGCTTTGACCACAGGGTTCCCTGGAGGTCAGATCCCAAATATCATTGACAAGCCGATTACAGCGTTTCTATTCTTCTTCCTGCTTCTTGCAGTGAAAAAGATAAACAGACCTTTAGTGAAAGCTGGAGTGTTAACTGCAATTGGTACCATTATATCAGGCGCTATTTTTCTATCGTCTGCACTTCTGCTAGTCGGGTTGCCAGGAGGAGAATCTTTCACCTTTTTCCTTGTTACGGCCATTTTACCGGCAACAGCCTTAAATACCGTGCTGATGGTAATCATTTATCCAATTGTAACCTCCATTGCCAAACGATCTAATATTATAACTACTGCTTAAACAACAGAGGGGATGCTCCAAATGGAGTCATCCCCTCTTTTTATTGTTGGCTTTTTCGCATACATTGTTGCTTTTGACGTAGCCAACGTAAACACGTAATAAACTTTGCTTTCGTGCTCTTTTCCCGTGAAATAGATATATTTTCTCTTTGAATAATAGGGGGCGAAATGCTGTAAAAAATCCAAAAGCCGATTTTTTACGGACAAAAACAATAAACTTTGAGAAAAGAGCCTTATTATTTTTCAAGAAATCCATAAAGCAAGCAACGCTAGTAGAAAAAATGCCCCGCCGCCGCCACAAATGACAAGGCCTTTTTGCTGCAATACTCTTTTGGGCGGGTAGACACCTGCTCTTTGGGAAGCTAAAAAAAAGTTTACTCCTCCCAACAATAGCAAGATGCTTATGGTAAACAATCCAAATGTTATCCCTGCCATATCATGCCGCCCCCTTTCTTCATATCTATGCAATCTCCCTCTCTCTTATGTACATGTTCTTTTTCCGACACCATATTTTCCAGTCTTCCATTCGCGGATAAATAATTTTATCCTATCTCGTAAAGAATAAAAAAGGAATTTTTCAATAAATGTTGAATTATATAATAATCTTAGGGTATTGAACTATACTTACATAATTTTAATAACGAGGTGATTTTAATGAATGGCAAATCATTCATCTATGGTGTAATTATTGGTGGCGCAGTTGCAGGAGTTTCCACTTTGCTTGCGACTCCCAGTTCCGGAGAGAAAATGCGAAACCGACTACAGTCCACAAAAAGGCAAATCCAATTGAGTATAAATGAGCTCAAAGACGAGGCTATGGGAATAAAAGATCAGGTTTCACAGGCAATAGAAGAAAGCAAATCTGTGGTCACAAACCTTTCAAACGATTTGAAAACTTCTGTGGAGCTTTGGCAGAATTCCATCAAACCTCATCAAGATTCGATCCAGCAAAGCATCGCTCTAGTGGAACAGGAATTGGAAAAATTAGAGAAAAACCTAGGTAAAAAAGCGGAGTGACGAAAAAATTTTAATTTTTTGTAAATTTTGACCTTTATTAATTATTATTTTATTGTCATAATAGATAGTAATATATTAGAAAAAAGTAGGTGAGTTTGTGAATACACAGAACGGTCAGTATTCATTAAAAGAAGCTATGCTATTTAGCCAGCGTGTCGCCCAGCTAAGTAAAGCTCTTTGGAAAACAATTGAGAAGGATTGGCAAGCTTGGATCAAGCCCTATGACTTGAATATCAATGAACACCATATTTTATGGATTGCATATCATTTGAAAGGTGCAAGCATTTCAGAGATTGCTAAGTTCGGAGTCATGCATGTATCTACCGCCTTCAATTTTTCCAAGAAGCTAGAAGAACGCGAATTACTACAATTCTCAAAAAAAGAGAATGATAAGAGAAATACCTACATTGAATTAACGGAAAAAGGGGAAAAAATTCTGCTGGATCTAATGGAAAGCTATGATCCTAGCAAAAATTCAGTTTTCAGCGGAGCCCTGCCTATGCATGATTTATATGGGAAATTTCCGGAGTTGCTGGATGTGATGTGTGTCATCCGCAATATTTACGGAGAGGATTTTATGAAAATCTTTGAACGGTCTTTTAATAATATTGAAGAGGACTTTGAGGAGATTGATGGAAGACTTTCCAAAAAAGAAGAAGCTGTGGAGAAAAATGAAAGCGTTACTTCTTCTTAATAAGGAGCTTCATAAAGGCATCCATAAGTGGTTCATACAACCTTTGGGCCTTCATGGCTTGTATCGTATTTTCCAATGGCAGATCAGGATGTAATTTCTGATGAAACTCAGTAAGAAGCGGAGCGAACGTCACAAACCCTTCCGCTTTTTGCTTTTCCATTTCTATGCTCAGTTTTTCACAAATACTCATCAGTTCCAGGACTTCTTTTCTTCCGAGTTCACTTTGGATTACAAGGGCATCAAATGGATATTGATCCATTCGAATCTGTTTTAATAATAGTTCCATATGGTATTCCAACTTCGCCAATCTTTCTTCTACACTACTCATTTTCTTCTTCCTTTTTCGTCATTTCCCTCTATTTTACCCTATAATTTGCCGCTTACCAATATTTAGATTCCCTTCTTTTAAAATAAGTGAAAAACACCTATTGCTTTTCAATACAAAAAGGCTTAAAGTAGTTTAGTAATTTGAACTTGTAATAACGGAAGGTGAATCAACCATGAACTGCTGGAAATCCATTAATATTGTAAAGCAATATGGACTCCATCGCATAACGCTCGTTTCCTTTATAATCGCCTTACTTTCATTTATCTTGTTGTTTTTATCTTTTAGCCTCGTCTTTCATGACGTAACGGTTTCATCCAATAATTTTGGTTGGTTCTGCCTATCAATAGCTTCCATGTTTACCATGCATAAGCTATGTCATGCTTTGCCGCTACTTGCTACTAGAAAACAAGTGAAGTTTCGCTGGAGACTGAAAAGCTTTATGCCTTATATGAATATAAAAACAAAAAAACCTTTTTCAAAATTCCAATCATACATTGTATTTTTGTCACCATTCTTTATTATTACGTTTGCCATGCTTTTATTGGCGAGCAGTTTCCCAAGCTATTACCATTATTTTGCGATGCTTGCCTCTTTGAACATTGGCTTGTGTTTTCCTGACTTCCTGTATGTCAAACACATCCAGGGTGCCCCGAGCGCATGTCAGATTGAAGAACTGGAAAGCGGTTATGATATTTTGATAAGAAATGAGACCGAAGTGGCTTCCTAACATATATTAGGAGGCTTTTTCTTATTTCTGTAAAAGTTTTGGAACGTCTAGGTATCTTTTTTACTCAAACTTTGGTAATGTATTATGTATAACTGGAAGCCAAAAGGAGGGATCTTATATGGCTATCTTATTTATCGTGGTGGCTGTATTTATACTCTTCTACATAAACAAATTAACTAATGCATTGTGTGTTCAGAAGGAAATCCCTGAGGAGCGACAACCAAAGGTTTTCCGAACCATCAATGTACTCATTACCATTCTTTTAATTTCTTCTTATGTAGATATCCTGTTAAAATCTCTGTAACTAGTCAACTCGTTTACTATCAGCAATATTGAAAAGCATCTCCTTTTGCTAAGGGGATGCTTTTTGCATTCCAAAAGCAAAGGGTGGGGAAATTCTTCCCCACCCTTTTCTGGTTATATTAGTATAACCAAGCTGCACCTACGATTACTAGCAAAATAAATAGTACTACGATTAAAGCGAAACCGCCTGAATGTCCACCTGACATCTTATTTCCTCCTTTTGTTTTATAAGTGAAACTTCCAGTAATGAATGTCTTCACCCATCACCAGTTAGTTGAACCAATCGGGGTGTTAATTTCCGATACTTTATGAAAATTGACCGGATAACCTGGATTAGAATGTACTTAGTACAACCAAGCTGCACCTACGATTACCAACAAGATAAACAATACAACGATCAACGCGAAGCCACCTGCATATGGAGTACCCATCTAGTAACACCTCCTTCTTGAGTTGTTACGATATCTTATGCTGCATTTCTTAGGAGGCATAGGCGTTTATCCTGCCTCTAAACTTTTTTCCATGAAATCCTTGTGCTGTCTGGAGCTGGTGTATTTCATGATTCTGTATATCATATGTAGGGCAGTAAGAAATGGATTGGACTTTTACCCATTTTTTTAGGATGAACGCATATCGCCTAAATAAATTGCTTTTCATCCATATGCTACAAATTTCTTATCTTTCTGTATAAATCCGATAAATTTTTCATTAAAATAGGAGATTATGCTATAGTAGACTTTGTACCTTTAATACATATGGGAGTTGTTTAGAATGAAAAAATGGATGATTGCTTTTACTGCTACAACAACAATCTTTGCACTTTCCGCCTGTAACGCCGAAAAAGGAGACAATTCCGAAGTCGTCGCAGAAACAGCAGCAGGAAACATTACGCAAGAGGAACTGTATACTGCTTTGAAGGAGCGTTTCGGCGAGGAAGTCCTTCGTGAGCTTGTGTATGAAAAAGTTCTTGGGGATACATACGAAGTAACGAGCGAAGAACTGGATGATCGTTTGAATGAACTAAAGCAGCAGCTTGGGCCACAGTTCGAAGCTGCACTGATGCAAAGCGGATTTAAAGACGAAGAGCAATTAAAACAGACTCTCCGCATTTCCATGCTTCAGGAAAAAGCTGCGATTGCAGATATAGAGCTAACGGACGAGGAAGTACAGCAATATTACGATAGTATGAAGGCTGAAATTCGTGCCAGCCACATTCTAGTGGAGGATGAAGCGACTGCCCAGGAAGTAAAGAAGAAGCTTGAGGAAGGCGGAGACTTTGCTGAATTGGCCACGGAATACTCCACTGATACTGCATCTGCTGCAAACGGCGGAGATCTGGATTGGTTTGGTGCAGGTAAAATGCTTCCTGAGTTTGAAGAGGCAGCATACGGTCTGGAAGTGGACCAGATCAGCGACCCGGTACAAAGCACGTATGGCTACCACATCATTAAGGTGACCGATAAAAAAGAAAAGCAGCCATTGGAAGAAATTCGTGCAGACGTGGAAGATGAGCTGCGCCGCTCCAAGGTTGGACAAGAGTCTGTCGATGCCGCTGTGGAAAAAGAGCTGGAAAACGCAAAGGTAGAAGTGAAGGAATCCTCCTTAAAGGATACGTTTAAGAAAGAGGAGCCTGCCGAGGAAGCAAAAGACGAGCAATAATATACAAAAAGCTGGAGCATCCGTGCTCCAGCTTTTTTGTTGACCATGCTACTCCAGACTTTAAGAGGCATTGGAAGACATGACCTGTCTTCTCTTCTCCCTTTCTTCCTGGATCCGGTCCATATAGACTTGTCCTTCTTTTTCGATGATGGCACTTTCCACTTCTTTCTCCTCTTTTGCAGTCCGAAGCGTCATATACGCACTGAAACAGATGCCAATAACCACAAGCAACATCCACCAAGGCATGTTCATTCCTCCTTCAAATCTAGCTTACACTTCCTAGCTAGTCTATTTATATGAAAGAGGATGATAGCCTATTACTTATTATTCATGAAAAGTAGGCTTATAGAAGTTTCGGTTGTCCATCGCAAAAATTCTTTCTGTATACTCTCCAGGCTTGACCCGCTCAAGTGCACGATCAAGCATATTCATTTTCGCATCAATATTATCAATATAGTGCAAGATCTCCGCTTCCTTGATCAGAGGCATCTTAGGGCTGCCCCACTCCAGCTTCCCATGGTGACTTAACACAAGATGCTGAAGCACCATCACTTCTTCACCGGCTATCCCTAATTCCTCTGCGGCTTTCCCGATCTCATTTACCATAATGGAAATATGACCGATCAGGTTCCCTTCGATTGTATAGCTCGTAGAAACAGGTCCTGAAAGCTCTGTCACTTTTCCCAGGTCATGCAGGATGACACCGGCGTAAAGCAAATCCTTGTCAAGTGTTGGATACAAACTGCTGATTGCTTTTGCCAGATCCAGCATGGAAACGACGTGATAGGCTAAACCGGAAACAAATTCATGATGGTTTTTCGTTGCAGCAGGATATTGCAGAAAGTCCTGCTGGTGCTTTTTTAACAGATGCCGGGTAATGCGTTGGATATTGGGATTTTTCATTTCAAAAATAGCCTGTGTGATCTTTTCCATCATCTGATCTTGGGCAAGTGGCGCGGTCTCTATCAAATCAGCGACGGAAACTGTTTCATGCTCTTCCTTCGGCTTGATCTTGCGTATTTTCAACTGATTTCGACCACGGTAATGGTGAATATCACCTTGGACCCGAACGATGCTTTGAGGGCCATATAGATGTTCGTCATCTGGTGAAGCATCCCAAAGCTTTGCTTCGATTTCCCCGCTTTTATCTTGGAAGATAAGCGTCAAAAAAGGTTTTCCATTACTGGCAATCCCTTTTGTCGAGTTTTTTATCAATAAATGAACATCCACCTGTTCGCCAACCTCAAAGTGGAGAATTCCTTTTTTCATGTATATTTCCCCCTGTCTACATCTAGCAAATGTAGGATAGTATTTTATTATTTAGTTTGGCTCTTTTAACACCGCTGTTGAATTCCGCACAAGTCTCCGCTTTCCGCGGACGGGTAGGGAGCCTCCTCGGCTTCGCCTGTGGGGTCTCCCTTACTCCGCTTCTCCCGCAGGAGTCTCCGACTTGTGCTCCAATCAACCGCTGGAGACGGTCAAGTATCAAATGTGAACTTTAACAAAGCCAATATAAAAAGCAGTACTGTATATTATGAAGAGACTTCCACGACTCTGCTTTTTCTTGCAAGCCACAGTTTTGTAGCGGCTAGTCCGAACAGCATGACAAATGCACCAAACAGATATGGAATATGAATATTAACTTCGAAGAAAATACCTGCCAGTATTGGACCGGCTACATTCCCCAGGCTTAGAAAGGAATTATTCAGCCCCATGACCAACCCTTGTTTATTTCCGGCAAGTTTGGAAATGAAAGAATTAAGTGATGGACGAAGCAGGGAGTTCCCCAGGAAGAAAATGCTTGTCGTCACTAGAACGAGCAGGAAATTCGTCGCCAGTGTCATCAAGACGAAGCCAAGCGCACTGATCAATAGCGACCCTGTCACGACCAGTTCTTCTCCGAACCTTTTGGTAAGCCTTCCAACCAGCACTCCCTGGACCACGGTGCCAACGATTCCCACCAAGAGGATGATCAATCCCACTTCACTCGGGTCATAGTGGTAGCGCTGCATGGAATAATACCCGAAAATGGACTGGAAATTTGCCAATCCGAAACTCATAATAAATACCAAAATCAGCAGGAAGCCTACTGGACTTTTTAATGCCTTCCACATCTGTACAAATTGGTTATCCCGTTTCTCTCCTGCTTCAAGAAGCGCATCCTGCTCCCGTTTTTCCTTTGGATAGGATTCCGGCAGAATAAGAATGGATAATACTCCGGCTAAGCTCGCAGCTGCACCTGCTACGATAAATGGGAAGGAAAGATCGATTTCTCCAAGCCACCCACCAAGTCCAGGGCCAACCACTATTCCAAGCCCCATAGCTGCTCCAAGAATCCCCATTCCCTGACCACGTTTTTCTGATGTGGTGACATCCGATACGTAAGCCATCGCGGTCGGCATGAGTGCTGAACCGAAAATACCGGCCAGGATGCGGGATAGAAACAGCATCCACAGTCCATTGGCAAAAGCAAAGATGAATTCAGCTACGGCAAAGCCGAACAGTCCGATGGTGATCAGTAGCTTTCTCCCTATTCTATCGGAAAGTCTACCCCATAATGGTGCAAATAGAAATTGCATAAAGGCAAAGACAGCTACAAGCAGCCCAAGGGTTCTTGCATTTGCACCGAAAAGGTCAATATAAAAGGGAAGGATGGGGATGACCAATCCGATTCCCACCATGATGATAAATAAATTGAAGCTCAACAGAATCAAGGGAGCTTTTGTTTTTGATACAAGTCTTTCTTTCATGCATTTGTTCCTTTCAGTCGTTCCTCATTTTTGTCTATATAAGCATAGCACTTGTCTTATCCAGCTAGCAATCAAATATAGACAATAAGCCTTAGCTTACCGTGATTGGCAGGCCGGTTCGTTCCAATTCTACGATTTTGGTGTTTTCTACTTTTTCAAAGAGTGATTTCATATGCTCATGGCAAGTAAAAAATAACAGCTGTTCTCCCTCCTCAGTCATCTTCTTCATGAGTTCCATGGCCTGGACCGTACGTATATGGTCGAAGTTGACAAAACTGTCATCCATCATAAATGGAAAGCGCTGTTCTTTGCTCCAGACGCTGGCAACTGCAAACCTTATCGAGATGTAAAGCTGTTCAACAGTCGCCTGGCTGAGTTCCTTCGGCTCGAAAGTAAGTCCGTTTTTATGTTTTACCATCAGTTTTGTCTCATTAGTTGGATCGTAAACTTGGCTATACTCCTCTTTGGTCAAAAAGCGGAAATACTCGGATGCCTTACTCAGGACCTCAGGAAGTTTTACGGTGCGATAATAGTCCATTGTTCTATTGAGCAATTGCTGGGAGGTTGCAAGGACAGCCCACTTCCTGGCCTGCTCCTGGAGATTGCTTTTTGCCATTTCGAATTTCTGGACCGCATCTGAATAGGTTCCTCCCTCTTCCAACGTGCGAACGGCTTCTTCTTTTTTTGATTTCAATTGATAGTAATGGGTTTGCTCCTCCGATAAAAGGCGAAGCTGTTCTTCCGTTTCCGCTTTATCCGAATTCCACATCGAAAGGGTCTTTCCTATTTCCGGAATGATGCCATAGGATTTCTGCACTTGCTCAAGCTGTAACTCTAGCAGCGATATATTCTGCTCATATTCCGTCCCTTTTTGGAACTGCTGATGTTTGTAACGAAACTCCTCTTCCTTTGAAACGCCAGCTTGCTTCATCAATTCTCCGATTTTTTCAGTGACATCCTTTTTTTGAATGGTTAAGAATGTGAGTTCTTCCTCGATTTCTTGTCTTTTAATATGAAGGTCGTCCAGTTTTTGCTTATTCCTCTCATTCTTCTCGAGTTCCGCCTTAAGATAATAGAAAGCTTCCTCCAGGGATGATTGAGTTAAGCCTTGTTGATTCATGATCTTGGTGGCTTCATCCCTGAATTGATCACCCATTCTTTCGCTCAGTTGTATCCTCTTTTGGAGATTCTGCCTTTCCATGAGTACCGTTTTTAATTCTATTGCTTTGGCAAAGGCCTCTTCCATATGACTTGCAGGAATAGCTCCCAACCCTCGAATCTCAGTCCATTCCTTCCACTTCTCCTCAAAGGAAAACTGTTGTTTTTCCCACTCCTCAAATTGAAGAATGATTCTGTCATAGGTTCTTTCGCTTTGTGAAAGAAGTAGCCTTTCTTTTTGAAGAAGCTCTTCAATCTGCTTTTCTTTTGCCAGCATCATCCTATACTTTTCAAGACCTGTTCGCTCCGGATTTGTGTAAAGTGTTTCCTTGATCTTGCTGAGCTTCTCTTTTTGGGCTTTCCGATCCTTTTGCAATTGAATCAAAAGGGATGAGGATGGCTTCGTTAAGAAAAGATATCCTCCGATTCCCACTGAGAGAATGAAGAAAAATAATGCTAACAAAGTGTTGTCCTGCATGTATAAGACAGCAGCCCCTGCTACCCCTGTTGCGATACTTATCACTGCGGCCAGCTTTTTTTTCTTTTTCCTTTGAATATGTTCATGCTCCTGCTGTTGAATCTGACCTTCCATTTGATGAAGCAACTGCTCCTGGATAGCTATATCGGTTTCCAGACGTTCGACCCCAAGGCCTTGCACCTTTTCTTGCAACTGTTGAAGCTCTTCTCGTGGTAGCTGTTCCTGTAGAAGGGAGGCTATGCGATCTTCCTGTTTTTCAAGTTCACCTTTCGCTTGCTGGAATTCTTCATCCAAGTGCTCTTTTTGAAGGGACAGCTTGTTCTGTTGTTGCAGAAGTCCCCTCAGCTCCGCTTTCGCGGCAAGGCTTGTATCGATGCCCTCTACCTGTTCTCCGTGTTTTTCTTTCCATTTTAGCTCCATTTTCAAAACTTGAATCTGTTTTTCGAGTCGCTGCTCCTCGGTAGATAGAAACGCTAATCTCTCCAACGATTCCTGATACTTAGGGAATTGTGTTAATAAGCTTTCGATACGTTCCTGCTGCTCCAGCAGCACTTCATCCACTTCGAGCTGCTCCATTTTTTTATCAAGCGAGAAACTGTCCTGCTCGAGCTTCTCCACTCTGGAATTGTAGTTGGACTGTTCAATCAGGAGCTTTTCCAACCTTGCTATCCCATCAATAGGAAAGGTTGAATAGTCCCCAAGCTTAGAAAGCTCTCTTTTCAATTGTGATAATTGATCCTCAATTGGCTGGATGGCTACCATCGCATCAATTTTTCTCAGCTTTGCGGAGAGATTTTCCTTTTCGTCCTTCAAGGTTTTAAGCTTGTCTGCTGCATGTTGAATATCTTTTTGGAGGGATTCATACTGCTCGAGCTTTTGCTTCCATTGAAGCACCGTCTTTTCCTCTTCCTTTAAATCCCCCATAAGTTTATTCATCACAGGCTTCCGACCGCCCGGCTTGAACAATTCCTCCATGGATTTATTCAACTGATCCGAAATCCTCTGCAGCTTATCTGACCCGATCAGACCCGATGAGAACAAATACCCTCCAAGCTGCTCTAAATCTATAAGCTTCATATTTTGCACATCCATTATATTGAAGGAGAAAATACCTTTATAGATATTCCTATCAATTCCTGCCAATACAGAATCGATGGAAAGGTTCATCCCCTTCTCATCAGTTACCGTTACATCACCTGCTGATTTTCCTGCAATTCTTTCAATGGTCAGGAGTTGGCCTTCCTTCGTTTCCATGATAAGTCTACCGCCATACTTGTACCCCTTTTTGGGCTCATACCTTAGTTCAGCCTGATTTTTCAAAGGAAACCCAAATAGAATGGCATGTATAAATGCCATCAGTGTGGACTTTCCAGCCTCGTTTCTTCCATAGAATACTTGAATGCCTGAGGAAAACTCATCGATTTTCACATTTTCCAATTTACCAAAACCATAGATTTCAAGTGATTTTATCTTCAAGTTCCATCACCTCTTTTCCGATTCCAAAAATTTCGTCACGAGCCATTGCTCCGCTTCCTCCAAGATGGCTTTTTTATCCTCTTGCTTAAACGGTTCCAAAAACCCCCTTGCATCGGAATGCTTGAACAGCGATCCCAGGAATGGTGTGATATCCGCTGTTTCCTCTACCACCTTATAGAAGTCTTCATAAAAGGCTTTATTTTTTAACTCTTCTTTTGTGAATGAGGCGGTCGTTTGATTTGCTACACTGTATACAAATTGAAAAATGGGCTTTGCTGATTCGCCTTCATTCAAAAATTGCAAAAGATCCTCCAGGAGACTTTCATCTTGAAGATGCGCAAATAGTGGACCGCTACCGGTTAATGCAATACGTATGAGAGAGGCTCTCTCCTCCTGCCTGCTTTTATCCAGTAGGTTCTTTGCTTCCTGCAACAGTTCATCCATCGTCTCAATGGATCCAATGGAAAGCATTAGTTCCTTCCATTGAATGGTGGCTGTCTTCTTAAAAGTGGTTTTTGCACCATGCTGATCCAGTTCCACTAGATAACAGCCTTTCTCACCGGTTTCTTTTTTATTTCTGCCTTGGATGTTTCCCGAATAGATAACAGGGGGATTCTCATGGAGGATCTCACGTTTATGTATATGTCCAAGCGCCCAATATTGGAATTCCTTATCCAAAAGCTCGGAAAGGGAAAATGGCGCATATGGGTCGTGATCCTCCCTACCTGCCAGGTTTCCATGCAACACTCCGATATGGAAGGGGATGTTATGGTCCATCTTCATATATTCACTTGTTCTATTCTGAAGGACATGCCGTCTGTCATAGCTGAATCCATAAATATTGGCAATGTGCCCTCCATCCTTGATAAACTTTTTACAATCTACCTTCTCATTAAAAATATGGACATTTTTCGGATACCGGAATTGCAGAGAGCCTGCACCGATGAAATCATGGTTTCCGTGAATAACATAGACCGCGATGTCCGCCATCTCCAGACGCAGGAATTCCTCTCTCAGCTTTGCCTGAGCCATTAGACTTCGTATTTCCATGTCAAAAAGATCTCCTGCCAAAACAAGAAAATCAACCTTCTCTTCTATAGCAATATCAACTAGGTTGGCGAGTGCTGTAAACGTGCTCGCTCGCACCTGCTCAAAAATTTCCTGTGGCAGATAGTTCAGCCCTTTAAAAGGGCTATCTAAATGCAGATCTGCTGCGTGAATAAATCGAATAGCATTCATTGGTATACCTCATCTATCAGTCTTTTTCTTTATTTTACCACGGTTGAAATACGAATGCACGTTCGTGCTAGATGAAAGTTTTGGTTTTGGAACCTCTATCCAATTGTTCTTGTAAACACCGCTGTTGATTTCCGCACTAGGCGCAGCGACCCAAGGGGCTTGCGT
>JBNJJQ010000020.1:0-57287 GCA_051750385.1 Bacillota bacterium
CCTATAAGATTAACGTGGACGCTGTTGTTTTGTTTAGTTTTCAAAGAACATTTTCTTTCGTCGTCTCTCTCAAGGCGACTTTATTATCTTACCAAATTCATCATTCTGTGTCAACAACTTTTTTCATTTCTTTTTTTGAAGAAACACTGTCGTTCGTGACAACGTTTATAAATATACCACCGTACAACCCTAAAGGCAATAGCTTTTTGCAATATATTTTACGAAACATTAATGTTGTAATAATCGCATTATTCTAAGCGGGAACTCACTAGAAAATAAGTCCGCCTGGCACTCTCTGAAAATGCAAAAAGGGACTCTTCTCACTGATGAAGAATAGTCCCTTTACTATTATCGGTGTCTCATTTGCGGGAATAATAATACATCCCTAATGGAAGGAGAATTGGTTAACAGCATCACGATGCGGTCTATACCGATTCCGAGTCCACCTGTTGGAGGCATTCCGTATTCTAAAGCTTCAATGAAGTCATGATCCATTTCATGCGCCTCGTCGTTTCCTTGCTCTTTTTCTTTGAGCTGCGCTTCGAATCTCTCTTTTTGATCGATAGGATCATTCAGCTCCGTGAAGGCATTGGCATGCTCACGTCCTACAATGAACAATTCAAAGCGATCAGTGAATCGTGGGTCTTCGGCATTTTTCTTTGCAAGTGGGGAGATTTCCACTGGATGGCCATAGATGAATGTTGGCTGTATCAGTGTTTCTTCCACTTTCTGCTCGAAGAACTCATTCAGGATGTGTCCGAATTGCATATGTTCGGTTACTTGGATGCCGTGTTCTTTTGCAAGGGCATGCGCCTCTTCGTCCGTCATTTGCTGCCAGAAGTCTACACCTGTCGCTTCTTTAACTGCGTCAGCCATGTGCAGTCGCTTCCACTGTGGAGTCAAGTCCACCTCTGTATCGGCATACATCACTTTTGTGCTGCCAAGTACTTCTTTGGCAATATGGGCGATCAGATTTTCTGTAAGATTCATAATGTCATTGTAATCCGCATACGCTTCGTACAGTTCAATCATGGTGAATTCCGGATTATGGCGAGTGGACACGCCTTCATTACGGAACACACGTCCGATTTCATAGACCTTCTCCAGTCCGCCGACAATCAGGCGTTTCAAGTGAAGCTCAATAGCAATACGCATATAAAGAGTCATATCCAATGTATTGTGGTGCGTGATGAATGGTCGTGCTGAAGCTCCACCTGCGATAGAGTGCATCATCGGTGTTTCCACTTCAAGGTAACCGTGGTCATCAAGATAACGGCGCATCGCTTGGATGATTTTGCTTCTTGCGATGAATGTCTCTTTGCTTTCCGGATTTGTAATCAAGTCCAGGTAGCGCTGACGGTAGCGTTGTTCCACGTCTTTTAAGCCATGATATTTTTCAGGAAGTGGACGTAATGCTTTTGTCAGAAGTTCAAATGAAGTAGCTTTAATGGAAAGCTCGCCAACTTTAGTTTTAAAAATCATACCTGTTACTCCAACGATATCTCCGATGTCCGCCGAGTTGAAGATTTCATAGGCATCATCTCCGACCGCGTCTTTACGGATATATAGCTGGATTTGGCCTGTCAGGTCCTGAATGTGAGCAAAGCCCGCCTTCCCTTTGCCGCGCTTAGTCATAATACGGCCAGCAATCGTAACAGAGATTTCTTTTGTATCCAGTTCCTCTTTTTCGATATCCCCGTATTCAGCGATTAACTGTTTTGAATCGTTTGTACGTTCAAATCTTGTTCCAAATGGATCCAAGCCTTTATCTCGGTGCTTTTGCAGTTTTTCCCGTCTCACCAATAATTGGTCATTCAAGTTTAATTCTTCTTGACTCATCACACTCAACTCCAACCTTCATTTTTTCTATGTACATGTGTCATTACATATCTTTTCTAACACGTTCCATCTATTACTATATCTTATATTTTTACCAACTATAAATAAAGCTAAAACTGCCAGCATCGTACTGGCAGTTTAGAAGGTTAATCTAGGGGTATTATAGGATAGCCTTATGGGCATGTCAAATTACCTGGATGTTCATTTCCTGCTGTTCTTTTTCTTCTACCATGCTGTCTATAAGACTGACAAGATCTGATCTTGTGTTGCATTCATTGATGGAGTTACGCACTTTCGCATTTCCACGGATGCCCTTCAGGTACCACGCGGCATGCTTGCGCATTTCACGAACGGCAACATTTTCGCCTTTCAGGTCGATCAGACGGTCCAGATGAAGCTTGCACACGTCCATCTTTTCACGAACGGATGGTTCTCCAACAAGCTTACCTGTTTCAAGGTATTGCACGGTACTATAGATCATCCATGGGTTGCCTAGCGCGGCACGTCCGATCATCACGCCGTCCACTCCTGTTTCTTCGAGCATTTTTTTCGCATCCTGAGGAGTTTGCACATCACCGTTCCCGATAACAGGGATATTTACGTTATCCTTCACTTGCTTGATGATGTCCCAATCTGCATGCCCTTCATACATCTGAACACGGGTACGGCCATGGACCGCTACAGCCTGTCCGCCGGCACGCTCTACCGCTTGGGCATTTTCGATGGCAAAGATATGTTCCTCATCCCAGCCGGTACGCATTTTGACTGTAACCGGTTTGTCCACTGCATCCACTACCGCAGAAACCATTTCGTAGATTTTGTTAGGATCGAGAAGCCATCTTGCCCCTGCATCACATTTTACGATCTTCGGGACCGGGCATCCCATATTAATATCAATAATGTCAGCAGTCGTATTTTTGTCTACGAATTTTGCCGCTTCTACTAGAGTATCTTTCTCTCCTCCAAAGATTTGAAGGCTTAGGGGCTTCTCTCTTTCATCAATGTAGAGCATGCCCATTGTTTTGGCGTTTTTGTAAAGAATGGCTTTGTCGCTGACCATCTCTGCACAAACGAGACCCGCCCCGAATTCTTTGACAGTCAAACGGAATGCTGCGTTGCATACTCCAGCCATCGGTGCCAGTACCACTTGATTGTTCATTGTAATATCACCGATTTTCAACATTAGGTTTTAACCTCCTCTCTTGTTCTTAGTTCTGGTGGTGTTAATTCTTCTAACGGAACCTTCAATTCTGCCGCAACGGCATGAAGGAATTCTTCTTTTGGCATACGGTTGCCGCGCTCTACTTCTCCTAGTACGGAAACAGATATGTTTAGATTTTTAGCAAAGGCTTCTTGGGTATATCCCTTCAGCTTTCGAAATGCACGGATACGTCTTCCCCATTTTTCGGCTTCCATACGTGTACCCCTTCTCTTTCTTGTAATTCAAGAAGTGCTTCTTTATCTATATTATTCGGAATAGCTGTACTATCCGCAATCTCTATCAAAGGAACCAACACAAAGGCTCTTTCCCACATTCGCGGATGGGGAATAATAAGCTCTTCATTTTCAATATTTTCTTGGTTATACAATAAAATGTCAAGGTCTAAAGTTCGAGGACCCCATCGAATCTCTCTTTCTCTGCCAAAAAAATGCTCTGTTTCTTGCAGATACTTTAATAATTCAAGGGGGGTATACGAGGTATTTACTTTAATTACCATGTTCAGAAACTTCGCCTGTTCGGTATAGCCGACCGGATCTGTTTCATAAATGGAGGAAGTTTTCTCTACTTTTACTTCCTTATTCTCGCCCAATTTCCTGATCGCGCGGCACAGTATGTCCGCGCGGTCCCCTTGGTTGGACCCCAGTGCAATATAGGAGGTATTCATCATCTTCTGCTCCTTGTAATCTCCACCGCAACCGATTCATAGTGTCCTGGTATGGGAGGGTCCGGCTTGATCGCCTTGACCGTGCAGCATTCAATAAGAGGAAAGTTTCCTAACACATCTGCCGCAATTCGTTCTGCAACCGTCTCCACTAATTTGTGAGTTTCCTTTTCCACTACCTGCTGGCACGTGTTGTAGAGGTCGGCATAATTGACCGATTGTGTCAGGTCGTCCGATTGTCCGGCATTGGACAGGTCGAGCTCCACAGTTAGATCAATGACAAATCGTTGCCCGAGCTTCGTCTCCTCCGGGAAAACTCCGTGGTATCCGTAAAACTTCATCTGGTTTACATAGATTTTATCGATGAGTGCTCCCTCCCCTTTGCAGCATGGCATCCATCATTTTGGCCATCCTGGTTATTTCTTTTACATCATGCACCCGAACTATCTGACAACCCTTCTGTATCCCAAGGCATACGGTAGCCCCTGTACCCTCCATTCTTTCCTGAGGGGGCACATCCAACACATGTCCGATAAAGGATTTCCTCGAGGTTCCAAGCAGAACCGGATACCCGAGTCCCGTGAAGTGCTCCAGAGCGTTCATCACATCAAGATTATCCTCCTGTGTTTTTGCAAAGCCGATACCCGGATCAAGTACGATGTTCTCTTCCTTCACGCCTGCCTGCTTGGCAATGGTAATGCTCTCATAGAGGTCGCTGATCATGTCCGGAATAAGCTGAGCATAATTACGCCCCTTCCGGTTATGCATCAAAATGATCGGGACCCCGTATTCGGCCGCAACCTTCGCCATATCGGGATCAGCTTTCGCTCCCCATACATCGTTGATGATGGTCGCGCCAACTTCAATGGCCTGTTTCGCCACTTCCGATTTATAGGTATCGATGGAGATTGGCACCTTTATCTCTTTTGCCAAGGAGGAAATGATAGGAATGACCCGCTCCAATTCCTCCTCCACTTCCACATACTCACTACCAGGCCTGGTGGATTCCCCGCCGATATCAATAATATCCGCTCCGTGCTCAATCAGTTCCTTGGCGCGTTCCACCGCGACATCTATATGATTGTATTTTCCGCCATCCGAAAAGGAGTCCGGAGTGGCGTTGAGGATCCCCATAATAAGTGTTTTTTCTCCAAGCGGAAGCTCATAGGGGCCGCACGTTAATTTACTCTGATATAAGTTTGTCTTTGCCATTTTGAATTTCAACCCTCTTTGCCTGTTGATAGGACCGCAGCTGCCTGTTGGTGCTTTCTTTATAGAGTTCTCTTAGACGTTCGAATAGAGGGTGCCGGCTGACTGAAAATTCAACCTCATCCACCCGGGAGATCCGGACCATTTCCTGTGTAGAATTGGTCACAAACACTTCCTCACTGCGCAGAAGCTCTTCTTTCGTATAAGTGCCCTCTTCCACTTTAACTCCAAGCAGAGATGCCAAGTGGATCACATACTGCCTTGTCACCCCATTCAGGATTCCCGTGGAAATACTTGGAGTGTAAAGGGTATTATTCTTCACCCAAAAAATATTAGAAACTATTCCCTCGGAGACATACCCCTCTCTAGTAAGGAAGATCCCCTCGGCATCAGCATGCTTGGCGATCTCCCGTTTTCCTAAGAGATTATTAAGGTAGTGGTGCGATTTAAGACGAACAGATCCCTCCGGGGTATTGCGGGGAATCTGCAAAAATACAGCTTTTCTTCCTCCATCCTGAACCGGGGCAACCGGTCTGGTGAATAGAAGGGTTGAAGGCTTTGTATAGGTTTCATTGGGCAGTCCCCAATTACTGATGCCCGCAGTGACATTCAAACGAAGGACACCGTCGGTCAGACCGTTTTTTTCTAATGCCGTCTCAATCAATTGCTGGAGGGACTCATCATCCTCTTCCCATTCAATATAGACGGACGATAGACCTTCTCTTAATCTTTTCAAATGATCTTGAAAAAGAAAAGGTGATCCTTGATAGGTTCGAAATGTTTCAAAAAGCCCTACTCCATATAAAAATCCATGGTCCATGACAGGAATGCTCGTATTTTCGAGCGGCTTCCACGAACCATCCATGTAGACAATCATGCTACACCTTCTTTGCGGAATACGTATCGATAAAGTTTCGCAGCAATTCCTTGCCGACAGAGGTCATAATGGATTCCGGGTGGAACTGCACCCCTTCGATCGGCAGCTCTTTGTGGCGGATTGCCATTATTTCATCTTGGTCCGTCCATGCCGTGATTTCAAAGCAGTCAGGCAATGTTTCTTTTTTTACAATCAAGGAATGGTATCTTGTTGCCGTAAAAGGATTGGCAAGGGTACGGAAGATGGTTCTCTCATCATGGTGCATTTCCGAGGTTTTCCCGTGCATCAGCCTTTCTGCCCGAACGACATCTCCTCCAAATACCTGGGCAATGGACTGATGCCCCAGGCAGACGCCAAAGATCGGTTTTTTTCCTGCAAAATGGCGGATTACCTCCAAGGATATACCCGCTTCATTAGGAGAACATGGGCCGGGCGATATCATCAGAAATTCCGGGTCCATTTCCTCTATTTCTTCTATCGTTATTTCATCGTTTCTTTTTACAACAAGTTCTTCACCAAGCTCCCCCAAGTACTGTACAAGGTTGTACGTGAAGGAATCGTAATTATCCATCATTAAAATCATACTCTCACCTCAGCTCGTAATTTTTGCTCTTCTTCGCTCAACTCTTTTGCCTTCCAAAGCGCTGCCGCTTTTTTCAGGGACTCTTTGTATTCTCTTTTTGGAACAGAGTCGACTACTACTCCCGCTCCCGCTTGCACATAGGCCATTCCATCTTTTGCAATCATCGTGCGGATGGAAATGTTCAGTTCCATGTCACCATCAAAACCGATCCAACCTATAGAACCAGTATAAACAGAACGCCTTACCGGCTCAAGTTCTTCAATGATCTCCATCGTCCGAACCTTAGGTGCACCCGTAATAGTTCCACCCGGAAACGTAGCTTCAATGATATCATCCACATCTTTGTCCTGCGCCAGAACTCCTTGCACATTGGAAACGATATGCATGACATGCGAATATTTCTCTATCGCCATAAATTCATTTACTTCCACCGTACCGTACTGACACACTCTTCCAAGATCATTGCGCTCCAGATCCACCAGCATCACGTGCTCCGCGCGCTCTTTTTCATTTTCGATTAGTTCCTTGGCAAGCAGTAGGTCTTCCGCATCTGTCTTTCCGCGAGAGCGAGTCCCGGCTATCGGCCTTGTACTTACTACCTCGCCTTTTTTCTTCACTAAAAGCTCAGGAGATCCACTTACAAGCTGGAAATCGGGAAATTGCAAATAGCCCATATATGGAGAAGGATTTATTTTTCTTAAAGCAGTATAGATCTCCATTGGGTGAGTTAAAAGCGGTTCAGCTTGCCTTACAGAAAGGTTCACTTGGAACACATCCCCTTGTGCGATATACTCCTGCACCTTCTCCACCGCTTCCATGAAGGACTCTTCCGTAAAGGAAACCTCCCTGTTCAAGGAATGGCTGCCAGGTTCAAAAGGATAAGTGACAGATTCCGCCTGTTCGCTCCACTGTTTTTGGTACCTATCCAGCACTTTCTCAGCAGAGGCTTCTTCTCCCTCATAAACATGGACAACCATATAGAGGGACTTTTCCTCTTTATCGTAAACGAACACATCGTCAAACAGCAGGAAATACAAGTCCGGTATGGCAAGATCGTCTTCGGAAATAGAAGGAAGGTCTTCAATGAACCGCACACAATCATAGGTCAAATAACCGATGGCACCACCTGTGAAATCAGGAAAGCCTTCCAGCCTTCTTGTGGTTCTGTCTGACACAAACTCTTTCAGCCTCTTCAAAGGATCTCCGTTCAATATATGTTTGTTCCCATCCTTATCCGTGATCTCAAGCGAAGTATCTTTACCTTTCAGGGAAGCTACCGGATCCAGGCCAATGATACAATACCTTCCTCCACGGCCACTTTCCAAAAGAACATGATAGGGTTTATTTTCAGCCAACGCTTTATATCGGGTAAACCATTCATTCACATCCAAAGCAATCTTACGTCCAACAGGTACTTTTTGCATTCTTGCTGTCACGCTCCTAACTTGCATATTACCTATATTCTACATGAAACTTGTCGATTATTGCACTTCTATAGTCCAATAAAAAAAGGAAAACAGTACGTACCTGTTTTCCTTTAACATTTCCTATTCTTCAAATTGATATAACGCAGTACTCAAATAGCGTTCCCCATTACTCGGGATAACCGCCAGCACTTTTTTGCCCTTCCCTAGCTCTTTGGCCACTTTCAATGCGGCAAAAATGGCAGCTCCAGAGGATATTCCTCCTAAAATGCCTTCCGCTTTTGCAGCAAGACGGGCATATTCGAAGGCTTCCTCATTTTTGACCGTTATGACCTGATCATAGATTTCCGTATCAAGGATAGAAGGAACAAATCCCGCTCCGATCCCCTGGATTTTATGCGGCCCTGGTTTCCCGCCGGAAAGCACCGGGGAGTCAGTTGGCTCCACCGCTACAATCTTGATGCCAGGATAAGCTTCCTTCAGCACTTCCCCTGCACCGGTGATCGTTCCGCCTGTTCCAATACCGGAAACGAAAGCATCCAGCTGATCGCCCATCTGCTCCACAATTTCTTTCCCTGTGGTTTTGCGGTGAATTTCCGGGTTTGCTTTATTATTAAACTGCTGTGGCATGAAAAGGTCTTTTTCTTTGGAAATGGCCTCCGCTTTTCGGATGGCACCGCCCATACCTTCTGCACCTGGTGTCAGCACCAGTTCCGCTCCATAAGCACGAAGCAGGTTTCGACGCTCCAAGCTCATCGTATCAGGCATAACCAAAATTGCCTTCAGCCCTTTAGCCGCTGCCACCATCGCTAAACCGATTCCCGTGTTTCCGCTGGTGGGTTCGATAATAGTATCGCCCTCTTTCAGCGTTCCCTCTTCTATTGCAGCATCAATCATCGCTAAAGCAATTCGGTCCTTCACGCTGCTGCCCGGGTTCATAAATTCGAGCTTCAGGTAGACATCCGCCATATCCTCTTCAACGATCCTATTCAGTTTAACTATAGGTGTTTGACCGACTAACTCATCAATAGAATTTGCTACTCGTACCACTTGAACTCCCCCATTCAATTAAAGCTTAGTGTTTTTGTCGGAATTACTTCCATTTAACACCACTTAATCTGAATTGTCAATTTATTTGCATCGACGATATATGCATACCTATTGGGCGGAGGGTTGATTCCATTCCACTCCTACCTCTTCCCAAAAAATAGATGGGTCCATGGTACCTTCCATATGCTCCAAAGCAAGTTGACGTCGAATTTGATCCTTCACTTCTTTAAAGGAATATGTAACTCCTTCGACCTTTTCATGCAAATACAGCACCACATAATGATCATCAACAGAAATGGCATCGCTCCATGAAGCATCCTTCATTCCTTGTGCCTCTTCCAGATATGAGCTTGGGTACATCTCCGTTTTTGCAGTCAAGAAACCTAAGTCTCCCCCTTGGTTTGCAGTAAGCTCATCCGTTGAAACTTCCATCGCAAGAGAGGAGAAGCTCGAACCGCCTTTAAGATCATTTATCACGGCCTCCGCTTCCTTTTTTGTCTCCACTACAATGTGCGAAAGGTGGAAAGCTTCGTCCAGGGCGAACGTTTCTTTATTTTGTTCGTAGTAGGATTCAAGTTCCTTTTCCGGGATGGTAACATCTTTTACAAGCAATTCCTCTAAAAGCAAGCTCGATTTGATTTGCTGCTTCACTACTTCTTCTGATGATGTCTGAAGCATCGGGGAACGGGTGTACATGGTCTTGATCATGTTCCATTCCCTCTCCACCGCTTCATCTGAAACGGTGACCTTATATTTTTTCGCCATCTGCTTGACAACTTCTTGGTTTACCAACGTCCGTGAAACTTCATCACCATACATCTTTTCAAGCTCCTGAAGCAACGCTTTTCTGGTGATTGGCGTATCACCGACAGTGGCAACCACATTATCATTGCCATTAACGAATGCAGCTGTTTCTGATGCCTCTTTCAGTGAAAAGGATTGCTTGGCTAAGAATGCCAAGGTCAGACAGTTGATAATCACAAGTCCAAAAATAATATTCCATAACCATTTTCTCTTTAAATGCCCCTTTTGCTGCATCTATGTCACCTAACCTTTAACTTGCTCTCTCATACTTTCTAGCTCTTCTTTGGAGAAGGTATAGGTTGCATTGCAGAAATGGCACATTGTCTGCGCTTGTCCATCCTCTTCAATGACCTCCGTGATTTCCTTCTCTCCCAATGAGATGATTGCACGTTCAAATCGCTCCTTGGAACATTGACATTTGAATTCCACCGGCAATGTGTCCAGGAACTTCACATTTTCTGCTCCAAGAATCTCTTTCAGAAGCTCTTCTGGCGTAAGTCCTTTTTCAATCAATTTGGAAACCGGGGTCATGTTATTTATCTTTTCTTCAATCACACTTATGGTTTCTTCAGAAGTGCCCGGCATCAATTGGATAATAAAGCCGCCTGATGCAAGAATCGTATTATCCGGATTCACCAGTACCCCTACCCCAACAGCGGAAGGAACTTGCTCAGAGGAGACAAGATAATAGGTGAAATCTTCCCCAAGTTCACCCGATATCAATTCCGTCTGTCCGGAGAAATGCTCTTTTAATCCGAGGTCTTTCACTACAGATAGCGTTCCGTTCGTGCCCACTGCGCGGGCAACATCCAATTTACCATGCTGATTCAAATCAAAATGCGTCTGCGGGTTCGTCACATATCCTCTTACCTGTCCTTTGGCGTTGCTATCCACGAGAATCACACCGATAGGACCTCCACCATCAATCTTAACGGTAAGTTTGTTCTCTCCTTTAAGCATTGCTCCAAGCATAACAGAAGCGGACATCGCTCTACCTAATGCTGCGGAAGCAGTTGGCCAGGTTTGATGACGGTTTTGAGCCTCTGATACGGCGGCAGTAGTTCTCACTGCATACGCGCGGACCTGCCCTTCGAAGGCAATTGCTTTAACAAGATAGTCTGACATGGTTGTTGCTCCTTTCTAATTCCAATCTTCTTTTGTGTTCTTTGTATAGATTAAATGTAATCCTTTGAGCGTTAAAAAAGGATCGACAATGTCGATGACGTCTGTTTCATTTCCAATCAATGAAGCAAGTCCACCAGTTGCAATTACTTTAGGAAGAGTCTTTGACTGACGTTTCATCCGCTCCACAATCCCCTCCACTTGGCCTACATACCCAAAAAGGATACCTGCCTGCATGGCACTCACCGTGTTTTTCCCTATAACACCTTCAGGTCGGGCTATCTCAATCCTTGGCAGCTTTGAAGCTCTGGAATAAAGGGCCTCTGTTGAAATGCTGATACCCGGCGCAATGGCTCCGCCCATGTATTGCTTGTCCTCATTGATATAGCAATAGGTAGTAGCTGTTCCGAAATCCACAATGACCAATGGGCTTCCATAAAGGTGGATACCCGCTACCGCATTTACGATACGGTCTGCTCCGACTTCTCTCGGATTTTCATATTTTATGTTCAAGCCTGTTTTTATACCAGGACCGACTACTAATGGTTTTAAATGAAAGTATTTCTGGCACATTCTTTCCAGAGAGAACATAATTGGCGGTACTACAGACGAAATGATAATTCCTTCAAAATCTTTGAAGGAAAGGCCGACATGCTCAAGGAGGGATTTGATGATCATCCCAAATTCATCCTCGGTCTTGTTCCGACTCGTTTCCACTCTCCAATGATGCTTTAACTCTTCTCCTTCGTATACACCAATAACAGTATTTGTATTCCCAACATCCAAGACAAATATCATTATAATCCCCACTTTACTAACTATTTACATGGCTACATCATACCATACTACGCCTTATTCAACCCCAGAAAAAATTCTTATTCCGCGGGAAATACACAAATCGACAAAACTCCCTACAAAAGATACCCTGAAAAAATGTGTTTTCTGTTTGACTCCCTGTTGATTTCCGTTCCAGGTATTCGCTTTCCGCGGGGCGGTGCTTGAGCCTCCTCGGCTTTGCCTGCGGGGTCTCAAGTCTACCGCTATCTCCCGCAGGACAAGGAAAGCTTCGGCAGCGATACATCGCACGAAGAAAATGCTCGCATTTTCAAGGAGTCTCACACCTTGCACTCCAATCAACAGGGGCGGCAGGTGAATCATAACGTCCGCACTATATTTTCATTTCTCATGGGGTAAATCTTTTACATGAGGGTTTCTGTTAAACAAAGCCACAAAAAAAGATGCCTGAGCCCAGGCATCTTTTTGCTATTCGGTCTTTTCGTCTTTTGTATCTACTTTGTCCGCGTCTTTTTTAGTGTTGATGTTCACTTTTACATCATCTTGGCCAGTTGCTTGTGTTAAAGGAAGTTCTGGTAGTTTCCCTTTTTCCACAAGGTGCTTGATTTGATCTGCATCAAGTGTTTCAATCTCTAATAAAGTCTGAGCAATCAGCTCAAGCTTATCGCGGTTTTCTGTCAGGATTTGTTTTGCACGTTCATACGATTCTTTGATGAAACGCTGAATTTCCGTATCGATCTGGTGTGCAATGGCATCGCTGTAGTTCTGCTCGTTTTGGATATCGCGCCCAAGGAACACTTGGCCACCTGAATTCTGGCCAAACTGTAACGGTCCAAGCTTTTCGCTCATTCCGTACTCTGTTACCATTTTTCGGGCAATGGCAGTTGCGCGTTGGAAATCGTTATGCGCCCCTGTACTTGCTTCTCCAAATACCAATTCCTCTGCTACACGACCGCCTAACAAACCAACAATCTTGTCTAACAGCTCCGGCTTTGTCATGAAATAGCGATCTTCTTTTGGAAGCATCACTGCATAACCGCCAGCTTGCCCGCGAGGAACGATTGTAACTTTATGTACCATATCCGCTTCATCAAGGACGACACCGATTATGGTATGACCCGCTTCATGATAAGCTACAATATTTCGCTCCTTCTTGGAAATGACTCTGCTCTTTTTCGCTGGACCTGCAATGACACGATCGATCGCTTCATCAATATCAAGCATATCGATTTTCTTTTTGTCATGTCTCGCTGCCACTAAAGCTGCTTCATTTAACAGGTTTTCCAAGTCGGCACCCGAAAAACCAGGTGTGCGCATCGCGATTGTTTTCATATTAATGTTATCATCTAAAGGTTTGTTGCGGGCATGTACTTGAAGTACTGCTTCACGACCTTTTAGATCTGGGCGGTCCACCGTAATCTGACGGTCAAAACGTCCAGGACGCAGTAGTGCTGGATCAAGAATATCCGGTCGGTTCGTTGCAGCGACTATGATGATACCCTCGTTGGCACCGAAACCGTCCATCTCAACCAGCAATTGGTTAAGGGTTTGTTCACGCTCATCGTGACCTCCACCTAGTCCGGCTCCACGTTGTCGACCCACTGCATCAATTTCATCGATAAAGATGATACAAGGTGCATTTTTCTTTGCATTTTCGAATAGGTCACGCACACGGGATGCACCGACCCCTACGAACATTTCCACAAAGTCAGATCCACTGATGGAGAAGAATGGTACGCCTGCTTCACCGGCTACCGCTCTTGCAAGCAAGGTTTTACCAGTACCAGGAGGACCTACCAACAGGACCCCTTTCGGAATGCGGGCACCAAGCTCAGAGAATTTCCGAGGATCCTTCAGGAACTCTACAATCTCTACTAGCTCTTGCTTTTCTTCATCAGCACCGGCAACATCTTTGAATTTGACCTTTTTCTTTTCTTCGCTATATAGCTTCGCCTTACTTTTACCAAAGTTCATCACTCGGCTTCCGCCGCCTTGTGCTTGATTGAGCAAGAAGAAGAATAGGATGAAAATGATGACAAAAGGAATGATGGAAGTAAAGAAGGTTACCCACCCGCTTGTTTCTTCCGCTTTTTCCACGTTCATGACAATCTTATTCGTTTCAGCAATGGTTTCCACACGTTCTAAAGCACTGGGACTATTCGGAACAGCAGTGACGAAAGTCTTGCCTTCTTCTGCACCTTTAATTTTCCCGCGCACCTCATAGACGGAACGAGTAGGTTGTATGGAAAACTCTTCCACTTTATTTTCTTCAAGATTTTGGATGAATGTATTATAGGTGATTGGGTCTTCTTTCGAATTAGGGCTGTTAAAGAAGCTCACTACCCCAATGACCACTAGAAATATCAGTAAATAAAATATGGTGTTTCGAAATATTCTGTTCATCCCTTACCTCCTCCCACGATAGACAAACTAAACCAATAGTATCATAGAAAATTAATCCAATTCAAGAAATCAGGTTTTTTGTTTATTCTTGGCTGTTTTCGCATACATTGTTGCTTTTGACGTATCCAACTTAAACACGTAATATTATTCACTTTCGTGCTCTTTTCCCGTATATTAGATTATTTCCTCTTTAAATAATATCGGGGATATGTGCTGTAAAAAATCCAAAAGCCGATTTTTTACGGACATAAGCAACTAACTTTACGAAAAGAGCTTTATTCTTCGTTATTTGTATAGATTTCCGGCTTTAACACTCCGATATAAGGGAGGTTGCGGTATCTTTCCGCATAATCAAGTCCGTAGCCCACAACGAATTCGTCCGGTACGATAAACCCGACATAGTCAGCTATAATATCAGCTTTTCTTCCGCTTGGCTTATCCAAAAGCGTGACAATCTTGATTGTTTTTGCTTTACGGTAACGGAAAAGCTCCACTAGATAGCTAAGAGTCAGACCACTATCAATGATATCTTCAATAATCAGGATATCTCTGCCTTCCACGGAAGTGTCCAAATCCTTCAGGATCTTAACCTCTCCAGAGGAAACGGTAGAATTTCCATAGCTTGAAACATCCATGAAATCCATTTCCAAATATGTATCCATACGTTTAATCAGGTCGCCCATGAATGGCATAGCGCCTTTAAGGACACCTATAGCCAGTGGAAAACGGTCACTGTAGTCCTCTGTCAATTGTGCACCTAATTCTCTTACCTTTGCTTGAAGCTCTTCTTCGCTAAAGAGTACTTTTTCAATGTCTTTGTTCATTTCGTTGTTGCCTCCCAAACTGTTAGCTCTTCTTAATGGTTAAAACTAAAACTGGACCCATCGTTTCCTCTGTTGCTTCAAAAGACGAACGTTTCAGCATGGGCACCCATAAAACAGTTTCATTTGCATCCACAATTATCGGCCATGAATCCCGTTTTGCGATCGGAATTTTCGCTTCGATAAAGATGCTTTTCAGTTTTTTGGATCCCTGCGTCCCCTTCAGCTTCATTCGATCCCCAATAAGCCTAGATCTGACATGAAGCGGAAATGCTACTTTCGATAAATCTAGGATAGCTTGGTTCTTTTCTACATGAACAGCATGTTTGTAGTGTGTCCAAACCTCGCTAATGATTACATCATCTGTAGGCAATGTTATCTTCCCAGGCACTTCAATCATGGCACGAAAGGGAATGGCCCTTTCATTTTCAAATGACAACGTGCAATCATTGTAGGACCGAGTAACCTTCAAATCATTAGGGAAATGTAACATTCCAGAAGGGTGTTCACTTTCCAATAAGGATAACAAATTATCAATATGTACAGAGGAAAGAGATGGAGGAATTTCATTATAATAGAGATAGTTTAATATTAGTTGAAACCCTCTTCTTTGTAAAGGTTTTGCCATTAAAAGCAAAGGTTTTCTACTTAGGACCACTCTGCTTTCATTTTTGGTTTTAATTACTTTATTCCATTCTTTTTCGGTTAATTCCTCCAAGTAGAAATTGTCCTCTTGTAAATGCTCACTGAAGCTCTGAAACTTCTCATTCAGTGCAGGAAATTCTTCTTTCAGCAATGGCATTACATGATGCCTTATCCGGTTTCTGCGATAGGCATCCTTATCATTGCTGGGATCGTGACGGTATGAGAGCCCGTTTTGCTTAACATATTCCAAGACTTCCTCCTTTGTAACGGAAAGAAGCGGGCGAATAATCCATCTGTTTCCGAAAGGGCGCTTCGGCAGAATCCCGGCATATCCATTAATGGAGGAGCCTCGTCCCATTCTCATAAGCATCGTTTCCACCTGATCATCGCCATGGTGGCCAAGTGCCAGAAGATCCGCACGGTGCTTTACCATCACTTCCTGATAGAAAGCGTAGCGACACTTTCTTGCCGCTTCCTGCGCGCTCCATTTGTTCTCCTTTTGAAAGGCGAACACATCGATTTTTGCCGCTTCAAAAAAAATATTTCTTTTTTCACATTCCGCTTTTACGAAAAGCATGTCTTCTTCCGATTGCTTCCCCCTGAACATATGGTCCACATGGGCTACAATCAACTCCAACCGCTTTTCCTTGCGGATACTGACTAAATAATGCATCAGACTGATGGAGTCTGCGCCTCCGCTGACTCCTATTACCACTTTTGAATCTTCAGGCAGTAAATGATGCTTTTGAATAAAGGCAGAAACATTGTTCCACATATATGATACCCATTCCTTTGAACTTACACGTATAATTTTCTTCTTTATCCTACCACTTGAGGCAACCTCCTGCAAAACAGTTGCTCGTTCCTTCAACTAGTAATAACATCCATATCCCTTTATACCCATTCTCCCTTGCACTAAACGCTGTCGTACTAGAGCAGTGTTCCATATATATAGAAAAAATACGCTGCCAGTACAATGGTGATCAGGACACTTGTTTCAATAAAGCCTTTGGACCTGCTTTTCTTCGGTACCACCTGGCTTTGCGCTGCCTGCTGACGTGCCCGGTGTTTCTGAGTGCGATTCGTATAGGAGGCTGACGCTTGCTGCGGGGATGCATTGGCTTTACCCTGTGGTGCAGCCTGAACTTTCGCGCTAGGCTTGGAATCGCTCATTGCCTGCAGAAATTCCCTTTTCATGGCGACGGCAGAAGCATACTGTCCGGATAAAGCACGGACAAGCACCTGTTCATATTTGCGCAGCCATTGTTTTCCTTGTATATAGGATGACAGTTGCTTGATTCCGCCCTCCCCGTTTTTCTGAAATTGATTCGGATAACATGTATGAATCATGATCATCGCTACGGCAAAAAGGTCGTAGGTAGGCTCTGCTTTTCTTGAACCCAATCCCCAGTAGCCTCTATCGAAGAACTCCGTAAATTCCTTAATCGCTCTTCCTTGTATCGTGGTCCCACCGACATCAATCAGCCGTACTTTGGGAGGGTTCGCGGTTACAATCAGATTGTCAGGCTTCAGGTCGCCGAACACCCAGCCTTCCTCGTGCAAAGTCTGGAGATCGGTCAATAGCTGCAGAATAAGGATGCCTGCCCATTCCATTCCCTTATTCTGAATAAATGTGAGGAATGCTTCTCCTTCCAGGTATTCCATGACATAGAAGGAGAATACCTTTTGGCCATTGCCTATTACCCAATCATCCACATCCAACAAAGAAGGCCCGAGGGAAAATCCCCGGACCTTCGAAAAATGACGTAGGACGTTAACCTCAGAAGTGATGGATGAACTATTTTCACTAATTTTCAGTGCCGCTAATCCACTTGAGCTTCTGGTTAAGTACACATATCCTGTCGCACCATATCCCAGCGTCTTAAGAATCGTGTAGCTTTTTTTGTGCCATTTTCCGAAGATGGTCGTTCCTTGAGACAGGTTACCTACCTGATTCTTCATAGTATTGTTCATCATCGGAAATCAAGCTCCTTAAGCTACGCGTTTTCTTGAAATAAGGAATGGCTTCTTTAAGTGCAGGTCCTGTAGGCGTAATTCCCCCTGTCGCCAATTTCGGGAAAATGCTAGATAGGGATTCCAGCTTCGGCGTCCAATCCAGGATATTTTCCACCTCCTGGCGTTTTCCAGGAAAGACAAAGGCGGAAAACTGGTTGTCTCCCATTCTGGCATTTAAGCTAAGGGAAAGATCGAGCAGGGCTTCCTTTACCGTCGGAAGCTTGGATTTCATGCTGGCACTCGTATCCACCAATATCAATACCTGCAGCGATACCGTTTCCCCTAATTCATCCACCACTTCCATGACCTCGCCGCGCTTTTCAGGAGGCAGGTCCTCCAAGGAAGAATTGGAGCCCAGAATTTGCTGAAGCTCTTTGTTGATTACCCCCTGCAAGGTTTGGGTCATCGCCTTTCTTGTTACCATCTGGACGGTCTGGGACAAGTTTTTCGCATAAACGATCTGACTTACCCCACCACCCGACATCGCAATGCCTTCAATTTCCTGCATGCCTCTCTCATCTATCGTATCTTCATCCATAACCCCAATGACATTTACTGTAATATCCTGTTCCTTCGCAAGTGCTGCCATTGCAATCGGGTCTTCCCCTGAATTCGAGCACCCATCTGTGATCAATAGAATCTGCTTCAACGTTCCTTTATACACGTTTCGTCCCCTCCTAATGCGTATAATTTACATTAGCCATCATGGACGAAATCACATGGATTTATACCTTGAATTTCACAACGCCTCCTTCATCGTTTGATTTTTTGATAGATAATGATAGGCAGGAATCGCTGCCCATTTCGGAATGTTCCTCTCTATTTTTGCCACCACAACGGTCATGTCATCTTGTATCTGCCCTGAGCGGGTTCTGATAACCTCCTCCATAATGATATCTGCCACTTCCTGTGGATCATCCGTTTGAACCTCCGACACCTTCCGTTTCATCCATAAATCATAGTTCTCTACATGCTTAGGACCCTCAAAGATTCCGTCACTCATCATAATGAGCAAGTCGCCAGCCTTCAACTGTTCGCTGACGACATCCACATCGAACTCCTGAATAATTCCCATTGGTAGGTTACTGGCTTCTATTTTTAATACACGGTCCCCCCTTTTGACAAAGCTTGGCGTCGATCCGACCTTCAGGAACTTTGCGGAAGCATCCTGGAGATCAATCATTGCCAGATCAAGTGTCGTAAATATCTCATCGGTGGTTCGCAACGCTAGAACGGAATTCACCGATTTTATCGCGACCTTTTCTTTAATGCCTGATTGCAGAATTTCCTGTAAAAGTTTTAAGGTTTCTTTGCTCTCATAATGTGCACGCTCCCCATTTCCCATGCCATCACTAATGGCGATGGCGAATTTTCCATGCCCCAACTCTATAGTGGAAAAACTATCTCCCGATATAAGCCCTCCCCCTTTTGCCGCATGTGCCACTCCTGTATCTACCGTAAATGCTTTCGCAGAGCCGAATGATACATAGCAGTATCCATTATTGTCTGCATTACACTCTTCTTTTTTCACCATAATGTTTTCATTCAATATATCTGAAAGCATCGGAGCAATGAGTTTTTCACATTCGCCTCTTCCATGGCAATAAGGAACGGTCATTTCGATATCGACATTCCCCTGCTCGACGCTGTAGATTTCCACTTGTTCGATTTGGATACCGAACGCTTGTAGCGCTTCTAGTATTTGGTCTTCCTGAAGATAATGATTCTCCCGCTCTCGTTGAATTTCTTTCGCAAAATCCTCCATCACCTGGGATACCCCCAATAATTGATCGGCTACCAACCTCCTACTCTCCATTAATTGTTTTTTCAGCTTTTCACTCGCGTGGAACTGGGTTAACTCGTTCTTGATGACAGTCTTCACTTTTTCTGATTTTACACAATGGCGATCCCACTCCTTTTGTAGTTTGACGTTTAAACTAATGGTTCCCTCCTCGGTGTCCTCCATCAATTTCGTCATATATTCATAGGTTTTATGAAAATTCTGTGTCCAGCACTGGTCCTTCTTGAAGCAGTTTTGACATGTTTTTTCCGTCACATTGCTCAAGAATAGATCCACTTCCTGCTCGGAATCCGGCTGTTCAAACTGAAACTTTGAAAAGCTGCTCGACAGCGCCTGGAATACATGGGAGAACTGCTCGACCCTGTTGGCGGTCACATCCCGTATTTTCCTTAGATATTGCTGCTGTTCAGCATTGTATTCTGCGGTTCCCGGAATAAATTTCGCCAGATTGGAAATGGCTTTCTGCGGGGTAAGTAAAAAGAGTACCACTGCCGTCATCGATTCAAGGATTGTCGGCATCAGCATATTTGTTCCCTCGCCATAAATACCAATCAAAAGTGTTCCAAGGAGCAGTCCTACGGATACGCCGAGTTTATTCCCCTCCCTCAGAAGGCCTCCTAAAAGCCCGGCAAAAGCAAGCAGGCTCATTTGGTATAAATTCGAGACGGTAGCAAGGCTCAGAATCAAGCCTGTGACCACCCCGACAGTCGACCCGATCGTAGCACCGGCGACAAACGCAAAAATCAGTACAAGGTATCTTGATAATATATGTTCAATGGCCATGTCATACATGGTCCAGCCGATTGTTCCTGTCAGTACGGAGGCCAATAGGATAATGAGGCAAATAATTTCTTCGGTCTTAAATGCCTGTCGCTTTTTTCTCATCATGATCAACGGGATGCTTTGAAAGAAGATAAGCGTCAAGATGAACCCAAGCCCTGCTTCCACCCCAATCATCATCCAGTCATAGGCCACAATTCCGGTTGTAAAATACAGCATGGCCGACTTAGAAAGGAATGCCGACAGGAAGACCAGAAACGGCAAAGCTTTCAGCGCTTCGAACTTCAATGCCAGCGTCCACCTGAACAGGAGCACGAAAAGAATCATCCCCCCGAATACATAGGCAGCCGTCATAAGGGATACCGTACTGGATCCGATCAGCAGCGCTATCAAGGTCAAGCCTGCACGTTTCTTTTTCATAAAATAAACTGCTGCAAAAAATGGCAGTGCGAACGGCGTCACTTCTCCAAGGATAAGGGCTCGTCCCAAAAGAAAGCCGATAAAGACCAACAGGAATCCTTGATGAAAAAGAACGGATGTTATCCTGCTCCTAGCATTTTGAATATTTCTTATCAGTCCCTTTTTTAGCTTTCCTAGATGAACATTAGAAACTGGCTCCCCCATATTCCCTTCTATTCTCTCCATCATATCCACTCCCGTTTCGGTTCATTGAGGTCATTATACAAAGGAAAAACGAAAAGTTTTGTCAAACGAGCAGTGGCGTTCACGAAAAACGTTCGACTTAATTCAAGGAAATGGGGGAAAAGCTGTCAGGAAATCATCGCATTTGCTATTCCTGTCCATCAGTTTTTGTAAATTCACTACGCAATACCATGGATAATGTTCTAATTATTCTTACTTTTTTAAAATGTATTGACATATATTTAATATCTTAGTAATATATTTTTTGTGCCTAATACGCACGCATATGACTACTTATTATTTTGGCGGTGTAGCTCAGCTGGCTAGAGCGTACGGTTCATACCCGTGAGGTCGTGGGTTCGACTCCCTCCGCCGCTACCAACTTAATAAGGCCCATTGGTCAAGCGGTTAAGACACCGCCCTTTCACGGCGGTAACACGGGTTCGAATCCCGTATGGGTCATACAATTTTGCTGTTTCCGATTAGTTTCTACTAATTGGAGGCAGCTTTTTTGTTTTTTTTAAGCATTTGACGTTTATAAAACGTAGGTTTAAACCATTAGACGCTCTTTTAAGTGTATTTTTCACTTCTTAACCGTATTTGGCATCTTGCAAAGGGGTCATTCTAACAATTTCATAAGACATTCTAACAAATTCCCAAAACATTCTAACAAAAATCTGAAACATTCTAACAGATTAGCCAATCAATCTAACAAACCATAATTTCTACATACCGTTGCTCCAGAAAGCCAGATCCACATTGCACCGCGCACAAAAAAGCACACCCCATTCCAGAGTGTGCTTGTGTTTATATATGTGTGATGTTCAGCAGCAAGTTAGCCCCTTTTAGCTCCACGACCTCCACGTTTTGATTCCGTGCTGCGCTTCAGGGATGTCAAACGATCTTCGCTATCCTTTAAGAATCTTGCCATTTTTTGCTCGAAGTTTTCCTTTGGACGGAATTCTTCTCTTTTTCTCTGTGGACGTCCTCCTTGGTTAGGACGGTTTTGGTTATTTGGGCGTTGCGTTGGTTGAGCAGAACGCGGCTGAGGCTCACGGTAAGTATCGCTTGCCTTCTTGATGGATAGACCGATTTTTCCGTCCTTCTCCACATTGATGACCTTCACCTGTACCTCGTCGCCAACTTTTAGATGGTCATTGATGTCCTTAACATAGTTATCTGCAACCTCACTGATATGGACTAGACCGGTTGTTCCTCCTGGCAACTCTACAAACGCGCCAAAATTAGTTATTCCTGTTACCTTACCCTGTAACTTGCTGCCTACTTCGATTGACATAAAAAAAATGCTCCTCCTTAAAATCATAAAAAATAAATCACTTTACCTACCATTATACCTAGAGCAATTGAGGTGTCAATACAACGACTAATCAGATGAGGAATCCTCTGGTAAATTAAAGATGATTTCCCCATCCTCTGACATGAAATAATCTCTACGTGCGATCTTCGCAATATATTCATCATCGTTCAGCTTCACAATCTCTTCTTCCAAACGCTGCTGTTCTTTTTGTAACTGTACAAGCTCCTGTTCCACAGCTTCTTTTCTATCTTGTTTTTCCTGCAAAATAGCCCTCTGCTCCAGAAGTGTTTTACCCATAAGAATTCCAAAAATTACTACAACCAAAAAGAATAATGACAAACGGCGATAAAGTCCACGGCGTTTTTTTTGCTGTTTTATATGCTGCTCTTGTCTGGCGTCTGAATAGTCTGAATTGATTTTTGCTATTTTTTCGTTTCTTGCCGCGCTCATCTTATCATTCCCTCCTAGCGCTTTTTCCAGAAATTCCTTACTCTATTCATTATACTATGTTTCCTATTCTTTACTAGTGAGAAAAATCCTGCAAATTTCTTGAAAAGACTTTGTAAATATTTTCTCCAGGCTTTCGGAAGCAGTTTCCATCCTAGCATACCGAGCCATTTGAATGGTAGAGTACAAAGTTTGATTATTTTCCAGACCAAAAGAAGCAAAAAGCGCCCCAGAGAATAAACCGCTCTAAAGAGTCCCACTAAAATAAATATGATAGCTTGTACCAATAATTGAATGGGTTTCACAATCAGCATCTTCACCAATTTCTCCATAAAGCGGTATACGCTGATGGTTAGTCGGATCAATGACTCTAGTAAACTTAAATACAAATAGCGAAACAGGCTTTGATACGCTGCATATCCACAGACAAGGGCGATGAGAATATAGAAGCGGAGCTCCCCTTCGTTTACCAGGAGCAAAACATAGAATGTAACAAGACCCTGCAAGAGCCAAAAGAGAAGGTCGTGCAGGAACACGATCCATCTCGCTCTTTTGTCTCTTTTCATGAACCTTCCATACGTATCAATGGCCGCACCAAGATACGTGCCTACTCCGATCATGGCAAGCATGGTGTAAAGTTGAGTGGTCAGGCTCATTTGAACAACTTACTAAAGAATCCTTTAGCTTTCTCTCCTTGTTGGTCGTCGAGGTAAATAATCTCCATGATCTTGCCTTTGATGGAGACTACCCCTTTTTCCACATCCAGGTTCTTCATCTGCAGGTTTTGGCCCCTTACAGAGAGAAAGCCCATGACGGTTTCAAGCAGAAACTCTTCGTTATCGAAGCTTTCTACTTGTTTCACCCCTGTAATATCAAGCAGTCTTCTGCTTCTCATCACGATGTCCTGTTCCTGGACAGTCTGTTTATTCGTATGCCCTGATTCATAGTATTGGTTCATTTTCATCCCTCACCTATCCATTACTTGAAGATAGTACATGTATATGAAAGGGATTCTTTTTTAGAACAAGCCTACCAGTTCTACTCTTCGCTTTGTGCGACTCTCTCTTCTTTGACAATCGTATACATCATTGTCGCTTCTTCCTTTTTCGCTGTTTCCTGTACGTGGTCGACAGATGCTGTCACGATTTTCTGTCCGAAATGGATTGTCAGCTCGTCACCGGCTTTTACGTTACTGCTCGCTTTCGCCTGAACGCCATTGATGGAAATACGGCCCTGTTCCGCCACTTCCTTTGCCAGCGTACGGCGCTTTATGATACGGGATACTTTCAAAAATTTATCTAAACGCATATTTGTTTCCCCCTATTATTTGTTACTATAATCATCCCCTTAGGGAAGGCAGTATACGGAAGCTTTGTTTCTTTTTGTTAGAATTTACACTACTAATTTTGCCCGTTGATTTCCGCTCCAGACACTTGCTTTCCGCGGGGAGGGTGGGAGCCTCCTCGGCTTCGCCTGTGGGGTCTCCCACTTCCCTCTAATTTCCCGCAGGAGTCAAGTGTCTTCCGCTACAATCAACTCAAGGGGTAAATAAAATCTCCTAAAAGCAAGAGCCTTTCAATACGGCGTTAAGGTGAAAAAGAAAATTATTTAAGCCTAATTTTTCTTGGCTTTAGTACTGTTCATTATTGACTTAGGTTTCCCTTGTTGATTGAAGTGCAAGGCATGAGACTCCTGCGGGAGCAGCGTGTCAGGGGAGACCCCCCGAGGAGGCTCCCGAGGCCTTCCTGGATAAGCGAACGCCTGGAACGGAAATCAACAGGGTGTTTAACGATGTCACTTTATATTCAGGTTAGCCTTTTATAATCCCAACCTCTTCGCTTCATTCCAGATTTCATCCAGCTGTTCCAAAGATAGGGCTTCGAATTCCAGCCCTAACTCTTTTACCTTTTTCTCGATAAAAGTAAACCTGCGATAGAATTTCCGGTTGGTGGCGGAAACCGCCTCTTCCGGATCTATCTTATAGAATCTTGCTATATTCACCAGGGCGAACAGGATATCGCCGAATTCCGCCTCGACTTTCTCCGCGCTGCCGTCCTTTGCGATTTCTTCCTTCAGCTCCTGGATTTCTTCTGATACCTTCTCCCACATCGGGGCGACATCATCCCAATCAAACCCTACCTTCCCAGCTTTTTTCTGGTATTGATAGGCCTTGGTCAAATTCGGGAGTCCTTTAGCCACAGCATCAAGAATGGATTGCTCCGCTCTTTCCCCTTTTTCGGCCATTTTGATTTGCTCCCAGTTGCTCACCACTTCATCTGCGTCCTCGACAGATATATCCCCGAACACATGCGGATGCCTGCGGATCATCTTTTCATTTACGCCCTCTATGACATCCTCTATGCTGAAGTAGCCCTCGTCTTCCCCGATTTGCGCATGCAGCATCACCTGGAGTAATACATCCCCAAGTTCCTCCATGATTCCATCAACATCATCTTCATCAATAGCGTCTATCAATTCATACGCTTCTTCAATCAGGTATTTTTTCAGTGATTCGTGCGTCTGCTTCTGATCCCACGGGCAACCATTGGGTCCTCTTAGAATCGCGATGGTTTGGCGGAAGTGGGAAAATTGCTTGTACAAGAGCTCGTCCTTTTTTACAGGCGGCACATATACACTTGTGAGATTGTTGATTTCAGCTACACGATCTAATTCGTATAAAGGAACTTCTGTTATTTTTTCCTGAGAGGATCCCGCTGCCGTCACAATGGTAACAGGATAATCATCAGGCAGAATATCCATCAAGGTCAGTTTCACCTCTGAGGCAATGAACGCGTCATACACCTGACAAAAAATCATATGCTGCGTTGGAACAATCTTCTCTTTGACAAGAGAGGTCGCATCATGGAACTGAAAGCCTTCTATCGGATCCAAGCCCACTGCTGTAAACATCGGATCAAGAAAACTTTGTCCACCTTTTATATCGAGTGCTAGCTCATTTTTATTAGCTTTATCCAGCAAAAGTTGAACGGTTCTCTCTGCTACGAGCGGATGGCCCGGAACCGCATAGACTATTTCCTTCTCTTTGCTTGCTTCCACCAGTATCCTTGTAATCTCTTCATACACGTCCTCAAAGGAATCATGTTCTTCATAGATGCTATCAAAGGATGTATAAGATAGGTTTTCCTTTTCGAGCTCCCCGATGACTGGGTGTTCTTTCGTTCGCAAGTACAGGTGATCACAGGAAAGCAGCTGCTTATAGACTCCCATCGGCAGCTGTTCGAGATCACCCGCCCCCAAACCTAATACGGTTATCTTTGCCATTTTTCCACCAACTCTATTTGATTAGTTTGGAGAGCTTGCTTCCCAAAGGCAGGAAGGAAAGCTCCGTTTTTGTAAAATAATTATTTTTTATTAAAACAAACAGGAACACGATACCGCCAAGCATGACTCCAACCAAGCTCTGGGCAGAAGCCAAAAGCCGGCTCGTTCCCACAAATGCATGACTTCCTTCCATGAGAACGGCGAGTGTGGCTGACATAAGTCCGATACTCACGAGGAGCGGGTATATGTATGCTTTCTCCAATATGGTAATGCCTGTTTTTCTTTTTATTTCAAACAGCAGGCCGACACCAACCACACTACTTGCCAGCAGTGTACTGAATGCTGCACCAAATGTCTGGGAGCCTGGAATGAACGCGAAATTCAGCACTATTTTCACCAAAACCCCAGCAAGAACATAAAAGGCAGGCAGATAAGCATGTCCAAGACCTTGCAGGATTGCTGACGCCGTAAGCGCGATACTGCAGAATAGAATGGATAATCCTAATACCAATAATACACCAGATCCATTTCCATTAGAAAACAGCATCGTGTTGACCGGCTTGATCAGCCATGCCAAGCCGACTGAGGCTCCAGCGCCGATAGCAAAGCTTACGCGGATCGATATCTTGATTTTGTCCTTCATTTCCCTTAAGGAGCCTTGTGCCTTTGCCCGTGTTATGTAGGGAACCAGCGATAAAGAGAAGGCCGTTGCCACCACCGTCCCTAGTTGAATCAATGGCTGCCCCCGGTCATAAATACCTTTTAGCAGCTTAGCCTCATTAGGAGAACTGCCGCTTTCGACTAGATACGCATAAACGGAAAAAGAGTCCACCATTTGAAAGAGTACGAGCAATAGACTACTGATACAGATTGTAAAGCCCTGCAGCACAAGTGCCCAGACTATGCTCCTGGTGGAGAAATACACTCCTGGATTCTTTTGTCGCTTAGCTTTTGCTTGATAAGACTGATAAAAAAGAAATAGGACGGCAACAGCCGCAAGGCCACCTCCGACGGAACCAACCATGGCACCTGTGCCTACTTCGTATAAAGAATGGCCGTGCTCTATAAGATAGTAGGCCAGCACAAGAATCGTACAAACCCGTATCAGTTGTTCACTGACCTGGGAAACTGCGGTCGGTGTCATTTCGCCACTGCCCTGGAATACCCCTCTTCCAACAGAGAGAAAAGGCATGAGAAGAAAGGCGAAAGCGACAATTCGGATCAACTGCGCAAGCTCTGGATCTCCCATCATTCCGGCCATTGCATCGGCTCGAAAATAAAGTCCCGAAAACAGAAGCCCTCCAAAGAGAAGGAGAAAAGCGAAGGAGATGGTCCCGATTTTCCTGGCAGCTTCCGTTTTGTTCACTTCCGGATGTTCTGCAATCAGCTTCGAGATGACCACCGGGAACCCATATGTAGATAGAATAATGGCTACACCGTAGAACGGATATACTTGTTGATAGATATAAAAACCGACATCTCCCACAATATTTTGAAAAGGGACCCTGTATGCGGCACTTAGCACTTTTACCAGTATTCCCGCAACCGTTAAAATCATGGCACCTTTCCAGATTGCTTCAAGATGGTGGTCTGACTGATGTTTCATCAATGTACCTGCTTTCAACCTAGTGTCACAATTGTATTATTGTACCATAAAAAAGAAGCAGCAGAACGCCTCTGCTGCTTCCTATTACGATATTATTGCTCCATCTGCCTTGCCAAGAAGCCTGCAGCCGTTTCCACAGCCTTTTGTTCCACTTCTCCAAGTGCCTTTTCTTTGGACATAATTACTACTGCACCAATTGGATCACCGTTCGCTACGATCGGTCCAATGGTATAGGACGCGAGGGATTCTACATGACCATCTACAATTGCAAGCTGCTGCTCCTCTGTTTTCAATACGGAATTGCGATCTTCCATGGATTTTTCCACTACATCGCTGACACTCTTATTGAGATACTCCTTCTTGGAGCCGCCAGCTACTGCAATAAACGTATCACGGTCACAGATTAATACAGGATGTCCCAAACTATCATACAGAGCTTCCGCATATTCTCTTGCGAAATCGCCAAGCTCTGAAATAGGAGAGTACTTCTTCAGAATTACTTCTCCATCCCGATCGACAAAAATCTCCAACGGGTCACCTTCACGAATACGTAACGTTCTTCTGATTTCTTTTGGAATTACAACTCGACCTAGGTCATCAATACGACGTACAATACCAGTTGCTTTCATTTCTTAGGTTGCCTCCTTCATCCGATGATAAAAAGAGATGAGTTAAATTGGTGGAATTGATCAAGTTGTCCTGCTTTTGAAGAATTCACCATTTGTTGAAATTAGTATCCTTCACACCGTGAGTTATATACATGTTGGAAAAGTTTTTTTTAGTTTGTAAAATCCCCCAGTATTTATATAGACAAGATTTCACATACTTAAACCTTTTACGATGCATTTACACTTTCTTTTTTCACATTCTCTAGTCCTTTTATCATAGATATGGCAATCTGAATCCACTCATCTGGTGCCGTACGCTTTGTTTGAATCACGACTTTTAACCGCTTGCCTTCCATCCCGAGGCTGACCATTCGCCCAAATTCATTTCCAAGCAAGAAGAGCTTCTGTCCGTCAATTTTATTGCTCGCCTCGTCACAAATCAACAGCACCAATTCCTGCTTCGTCTGCTTGATGGAATCCACCTTTTCCTTCAGGCCATATACTTTCATTTCTGACACGCGGAAAAGATAGTCCACTTCTTTCGGATACTCTCCGAACCGATCCTTCATTTCTTCCTGCAGTTCTATTAGGTCCTCCGGTGTCTCAATGCCACGGAATCGCTTATACATATCGATCTTTTGCTTGCTGTCCCCTATATAGGATTCAGGGATGTAGGCATCCAGTTCGACATCGATTTCCATATTGCGCTGTTTCTTCTTCCCAGGATTTCCTTTTCGCTCCTCGATTGCATCCTTCAGCATCTGTGAATACATGTCAAAGCCGACCGAATCGATAAATCCGTGCTGTTGAGCCCCCAAGAGGTTTCCAGCACCACGAATCGTTAGATCCCGCATCGCAATCTTAAAGCCTGAGCCAAGCTCTGTGAACTCCTTGATGGATTGCAGACGCTTTTCTGCAACCTCTGTCAATACTTTGTCTTTTCTATAGGTGAAATAGGCATAGGCCACCCTGTTGGAGCGCCCTACCCGTCCTCTCAGCTGGTAAAGCTGCGATAAGCCCATTCTGTCCGCGTCAAAGACAATCAGCGTGTTGACATTCGGGATGTCCACTCCCGTTTCAATGATTGTGGTACTTACCAGGACCTCCGCTTCTCCTTCCATGAATTGAAGCATCACAGATTCCAGCTCGTTTTCCGTCATCTTCCCATGGGCATACACTATCCTTGCATCCGGTACAAGCATCGAGATCTCATCCGCTTTCCGTTCGATGTCCTCGACGCGATTGTAAAGAAAGTACACCTGCCCTCCACGAGCGAGCTCGCGTTCAATCGCTTCTTTTACTAGATTCCCATTATACTCCATGACATAGGTCTGTACAGGGAAACGGTTCTCCGGCGGTGTCTCGATGACGGAAAGATCCCGTACACCCAACATGGACATATGAAGGGTCCGCGGAATAGGTGTGGCTGTTAGGGTCAATACATCTATATTGGCCTTCAGCTGCTTGATTTTCTCCTTATGCGTCACACCAAATCGCTGCTCTTCATCGATAATCAGCAAACCTAGATCCTTATATTTTACATCTTTGGATAACAATCGATGCGTTCCTATTACAATGTCCACAGTACCGTTTGCAAGACCCTTCATTGTTTCCGTCTGCTGCTTTCTGGAACGGAAGCGGCTCAACAGCCCGATATTGATCGGGAAGTCCTGGAAACGCTCCCTGATCGTTTCGTAGTGCTGCTGCGCGAGAATGGTTGTTGGTACAAGAATGGCAACCTGCTTCTCATCCGCGATCGCCTTGAATGCAGCACGAATAGCCACCTCTGTTTTGCCGTACCCCACATCCCCGCACAATAGACGGTCCATTGGGCGTGTACGTTCCATATCCAGCTTGATTTCATGAATGGACCGCAGTTGGTCCTCCGTTTCCTGATAAAGGAAGGTAGCTTCAAATTCCCTCTGCATTTCCCCATCAGGTGAGAAGGAAAACCCTTCACTTGCCTCCCGTTCTGCATAAAGCTTGATCAGGTCGTCGGCAATATCCTGGACAGAGGATTCCACCTTGGATTTCACTTTCTTCCAATCGGTGCCTCCAAGCTTGTAGACTTTCGGTTCCTTGCCTTCAGATCCTACATATTTCTGCACCTGATCTATCTGTTCAACCGGAACATAAAGCTTGTCTGAGCCCTGGTATTTGATGTGAATATAGTCTTTGTGCAGACCGTTGATATCAAGCGTTTCTATCCCTAAATACTTTCCGATACCGTGGTTGATATGAACAACATAATCCCCGACATTCAATTCGGAGTAGTTTTTTATCCGTTCTGCATTGGAAAGCTTCTGCCTGTTCTTCGGTTTTTTTGTCTTCTTTTTAAACAACTCTTCTTCTGTCAGAACGGCGAGCTTCTGCATCGGCAACTCAAAGCCTGACTGGAGGTCCCCTTCAATGATCTGAACCTCTCCATGTGCGAAGGTTGAGCCGCTTGAGAGCTTTCTCACATCCACATCATAATCGGCCAAGACGGATTCCAGCTTATCCATGCGCTCCTGATCGGAAGCCATGACCACAATCGCATAATTCGCCTTTCTCCAGCGATCAATCTCCGATTTCAACAAATGCATTTGACCATGAAAATGCTGCATCGACTTGGATGAAAGATTGATCAGATTTTCCGGATGGGTATGCGGGACATGCCTTAAAAATAAGGATAAATAAATGAAGGGCAGCTTTTTGCTATGAACCAATTGGGCAAAGGAATGCGAGAATTTCAGGTCGTGCACTGCCTTTCCCTCCGCCAAAAGCTCAACCAGCCATTCCGCTTCTTCTTTATCCAGGCTCTCTGCCGTTTCCTGGATGCGGCTGATTTCATCCAGCACAACAACCCCGTTATCAGGAACATAATCTAGTAAACTAGCTGGCTTTTCATAGAAGAGACTCAGGTACTTATACAGCTCTGAAAACACCTGGCCATTATCCAGCTGCTCTAGTTCATATGTGATGTTTTCCATTAACAGTTGCTTTACCTTTTCGTTTTTTACCTTGGCAACCGTGTTGGAAAGCTCTTTCCCAAGCCGTTCCCGGCCTCTTTCCAGTTCTTCCCCTGTAAGAAGAATTTCTGTAGCAGGGCCGATTGCGATACTTTTCTTGTGCGCTTGCGAACGTTGATCTTCAACAGAGAAGGAGCGGATGGACTCCACCTCATCATCAAACAGCTCGATTCGGACTGCCAGTTCTTCTGTAAGTGGATAGATATCGATAATACCGCCACGAATGCTGAAATCCCCCGGCGTCGCTACCATCCCCACTCTTTGATAGCCGAAACGCACCAAGCGGTCCGCCAGATTATCCAGTGGTATGGTCTTATTCACTTCTATATGAAGCAAGGATTGCTGCCATTTAGTCTTCGAAGGAAGCATCCTTTTTAATCCAGCAATCGGGGTAATGATAATTCCGTTACTCTTTGTAGCCCAGTGGTTCAAGGCTTCGATTCTCTGCGCTTTCAGTTCCGGACTTGCAATTCCGATTTCCGCAGCGAGAACGTCATTGACCGGATACAAATACAGTTCTTTCTCCGGCAGAAAGGAGCTCAAATCATCGTACACCTTTTGCGCATGGTATAGATTATGTGTCACCAATAGGACCGGCGCTTTTCTTTCTTCGTATAAGGAAGCGATGAACAGGGATCTGGCAGAATTGGAAATACCGGATACAAGCTGTTCCTCCAACCCTTCGTTCAACCCGACCAAAATCGATTCAAAATCATCGTTTTCTGTAAAATAAGGAATAAAACCTTTCATGGAACTACCCCCTCCTCTCCTGGTAAAAGTGCTCGTCTGAACACGTATACGCAAAAAGGCTTTGGCATTAAACCAAAGCGTTTTTATTATTGTATGAAGCTCTCTGTTTCATGCCAGGCTGGATTGCGCTCCAGTGCCTCCTGGCAATCCTCACATATGGTTTTAACATGTATATCACCGTTTTGTTGGTATGCTATCATTTCTTGCCGTTCTGAATCCGTTAATTGGTGGAATCCCAAATGTTCTGTATAGACGGATCTATTCTCAATCGTACCGACTCTATGTCCGCAATGTCTACAATTATAATGAATAGCCACTGTTATCCTCCTAGCCCATCCTTTTTAGGAATAGTATAAACAGAGGTTGTCATTGTTATACAATGCTCGTTTCGTTAAGAGTAAAATGCTTTCCTGAAAATAGAGTGTACCCTTTAAACCCCCTGTTGATTTCCGTTCCAGGCAGCAGCGATCGCGGGCGGCCTCGGGAGCCTCCTCGGCGAAAAAGCGCCTGCGGGGTCTCCCTTGACACGCTGCTCCCGCAGGAGTCTCATGCCTTGCACTACAATCAACAGGGGAGATCCTAAGTCAATAACGAGTATTACTAAAGCCAGAAGCAATTTTTTCCTACTGGTTAAATGTATTCATCACTTGCAGAAAGTCTTTGGATAGAGCTTCTTCACATGCTTCAGCGGCTTTTTTGACTGTGGAGTCAATGTCCGGACGCTCCTCCTGGGAGAACCTTCCTAATACGTAATCGGAGATGGATTGACCGTTTGTCGGGCGATCAATCCCCATCCGAATGCGGTTAAAGTTTTGTGTCTGGAGATGCTGAATCAAGGACTTGATGCCATTATGCCCGCCAGCGCTTCCCTTTTGACGCAATCTCAGTTTACCGACAGGAAGATCCAGGTCATCATAAATGACAACCAGATCATCGATATCGAGTTTATAAAAATCCAATAAAGGACGAACGGTTTCACCTGATAGGTTCATATATGTAAGGGGCTTAACCAGCAACACCTTTTCCCCATTCACTACACCTTGACCAAATATCCCCTTGAATTTGGATTGGCTCAAAGGTATGTTCCAGCGATCCGCTAATTCATCGATCACCATAAAGCCGATATTATGTCTCGTTTCTTCATATTGGCGGCCTGGATTTCCAAGGCCTACAAGAACTTTCATTTTTTCTCCTCCTGAAACAACTGCCTCTTCCTCTTTTGCAAAGAGGGACCGAAAGAATTTTTTCATCTAAGGCCTCCAGATAATTTAGGTATCTCTATTTTAACACAACAAGCGTGGCCCTATTACATTTCTGCCTTCGTAAGATTTAAACATATTCTGCAAGATGACCAGAAAACCTACAAACCAGAGAAAAGACGCAACCCCTGGGGTTACGCCTCATTCTCTGAATCGTTATTCTTTTCTCTACCTTCGACAAGTTCAGGCTCACCTGGCTCCTGCTGTTCTCCACTGTCGATTTCCTCTTCCTGACGTGGAGGAAGGATCGATGCAATCACTTCATCATCTTCATGGTTGAACTTATATTTCCCTGAAGTATCCAAGTCGCCAAAAGTAATGGTTTCATTGACTTGCAGGTTCGAAACATCCACATCGATGCTATCAGGTATATCACTAGGCAGAACCTTTACGGAAGCTTCGTGAAGAACCTGCTGCAGAACTCCTCCATCCTTCACTCCGGCAGCGTCACCTGTAACATGTACCGTGACATCTACATCGATTTCGGATTTGAAGTTTACCACATGGAAGTCCAAGTGAACGAATTCCATACTCTTTAATGGGTCTACCTGATAGTCGTACAGCATCACTTTTCGCTTATCAGAACCGATTTCCAAATCGATAATGCCGTTTCTTCCGGTTTCTCTGATTGTTTTAATGAAATCTTTGCTATCGACACTAATTGATTTGTTTTCCGTGTCGTTCCCATATACAACCGCTGGAATTTGTCCTTCCTCACGGGTTTTTCTTCTTGAAGATTTTTTGAATTCCGTACGCTCATTTGCATGTAATACTGAAGTCATCTAATCACCTTCCTGGGAAAATATATTACTTGTCTCTCTAACAATTTCCCCTATTTCCAGAAGGTTAAACCTAAAATCTCGAATTAATCAAATAGCGTACTAACGGATTTCTCTTCGTGGACACGTACAATTGCTTCTGCAATCAACTCTGCCACAGATAGTTGAGTCAGCTTACCAATTTTCTTATCCTCAGCCAAAGCGATCGTGTTTGTCACAACCAACTCTTTGATCTGGGAGTTTTCGATGCGCTCAATAGCCGGACCGGAGAGTACTGGATGTGTACAGCACGCATACACTTCTTTCGCTCCATTTTCGATGAGGGCATTCGCTGCAAGTGTAATGGTGCCTGCAGTATCAATCATGTCATCAATTAAAATAGCCGTTCTTCCTTCAATATGACCAACAATGTTCATTACTTCCGCAACATTCGGACGAGGTCTGCGCTTATCGATAATTGCAATCGGAGCTTTCAGGCGATCTGCCAGCTTTCTCGCTCTTGTTACCCCACCATGGTCAGGTGATACGATTACGAGGTCCTCTAGATTCTTGCTTTGGAAGTACTCTGCCAAAATAGGTACACCCATTAAATGGTCAATAAGGATATCAAAGAAACCTTGGATCTGAGGTGCATGTAAATCCAGTGTAATGACACGATCCGCTCCAGCAGTTTCGAGGAGGTTCGCTACAAGCTTTGCTGTAATCGGCTCACGCGCTCGTGCTTTTCTGTCTTGTCTACCATAGCCGTAATAAGGCATCACGATGTTAATCGTTTTTGCTGAAGCACGTTTCAACGCATCAATCATAATTAACGTTTCCATGATGTGCTCGTTTACAGGCGCACTTGTGGATTGGATCACGTACACATCACAACCGCGGATGCTTTCCTCGATATTGATTTGAACCTCTCCGTCACTAAAACGTGAAACGGAACACTTCCCGATAGGAACTCCTACCTTGGTTGCAATTTCTTCAGCCAAGGCTGTATTTGAATTCAGAGTAAATATTTTTAAGTTAGAGTCGGCATATTTATTAGACATGATTACATGAACCCCCGTTAGGATTTTTTATTATGGATCTTTTCTACGTAATTCTCTTTATTTACTTGACGTGCACGGGCAATGGATAATGCTTGTCCCGGGACATCTTCTGTAATTGTCGACCCCGCTGCCACATAGGCATTGGTTCCTATTGTTACAGGTGCAACCAGATTGGAGTTGCATCCAACAAACACTCCATCCTCAATTTTCGTTAAGTATTTATTTTTCCCATCATAGTTAACGGTAATCGAACCACAGCCAAGGTTTACATCTTTCCCCACTTCTGCATCACCGATATAGCTTAGGTGAGAAGCCTTGCTTCCATCTCCAAAAGAGGCTTTTTTCACTTCCACGAAGTTACCTAACTTCACTTCGTTACCGATTTTAGAGGAAGGTCGCACGTGTGCGAACGGCCCAATATTTACATCATTTCCAATCTCACTATCATGAGTAACAGATTGGCGGATGGAAGTGCGATCGCCGATTTGGCAGTCCTTGATTTCTGAATTCGGTCCAACAACACAGTCCTCTCCAATGACAGTAGCGCCGTGAATGACTGTACCAGGATAAATCACCGTATCTCTCCCGATTACAGCATCTGCAGAGATATATGTGTTAGACGGGTCGATAATGCTGACACCGTTGATCATGTGCTTTTTGTTGATTCGCTTTTTCATGGTAGCTTCCGCTTGAGAAAGAGCGACACGATCATTTACTCCTAATGTTTCATCAAAGTCCAATGTTTGATAGGCGGAAACGATATCCCCTTTTTCTTTCAGGATTTCAATTACATCCGGCAGGTAGTATTCCCCTTGTACATTGTCGTTGGAAACATTGCTAAGTGCTGTAAATAACGCTTCGTTATCAAAGCAGTATGTGCCTGTATTGATTTCTGTGACTTTACGCTCTTCTTCATTTGAATCCTTGTGCTCCACAATTTTCCCTACATGGCCTTCACTGTTGCGAATGATACGGCCGTATCCTGTAGGATCTTCCGCATAAGCAGTCAGGATGGTTGCCTTTGCTCCCGTGTTTTGGTGCAGGTCCAGCAATTCCTGCATGGTTTCAGGAGTTATAAGAGGAGTATCACCACAAATAACCAGGGTTACGCCCTTTTTATCTTTTAAAATAGGTGCTGCTTGCATGACAGCGTGAGCCGTGCCCAGTTGTTCTTCCTGTAGTACATATTCACTTCTGCTACCTAGATGGCTTTTGACCGTTTCTGCTCCATGTCCTACCACAGTAACGATGCTTTCAAAATTTAATGCAGATACATGATCCACTACGTGTTGGACCATGGGCTTGCCACATACAGGATGTAACACTTTATATAATTTGGATTTCATCCGAGTGCCTTGCCCTGCTGCTAAAATTACGGCATAACGATTTATCATAACAAGCCTCCATTTTTACTTAGGCTCTTTTCGTAAAGTTTGTTGCTTACAACCGTAAAAAATCGGCTTTTGGATTTTTTACAGAGATAAACTACGAAATATTCAAAGAGTAAATGAACTAATACTCCGAAAAGAGCACGATGGTAGTCAATTTACGTGCATACTTTGCATTCGTCAATAGCAACAACCTTTGCGAAAACTTTACCTAATTATCCATTACGAATATATCTTAAAATGAGGGCTATTTCAAGGAAGTACGCGAAAGTACAATATTTTGACAAAAAGAAGGGTGGATTGGGTGGGGCAAGTGAAGCGCTTTGCAGGTGTTTTTTTGCAAAAAAAAAGAAAAGCAGGGCATTGTGGATCGCCTGCTTTGCTCTATTGATTAAGAAGCGCCTGCTTCTTCGTATTCTACTTCCAGTTCACCTAAACGATGATACTCGGCTAAGACCGCTTCCTGGATCTTCCCGCGAGTGCCTGAGTTGATAGGGTGCGCGATATCGCGGAACTCTCCATCAGGCGTACGTTTACTAGGCATCGCAACAAATAAGCCATTATTCCCATCAATTACACGAATATCATGAACAACAAATTCATGGTCAAGTGTAATAGACGCGATAGCTCTCATGCGACCATCGGTATTAACGCGGCGTAATCTTACGTCAGTTACTTCCATTCTGTTCACCACCTTTTCCCCAATAAAAAAACTTAGTATTATAAATTCTCTAAATTTTTAATAATTCCTTCTTATTTCAAAAATATTTTTTGAAAATTTTGGGCAAATTGGTGGAAAAAGAATAGATACTATTTTACTAACGCGATTATTTCTATTTCTACAAGAACATCTTTCGGCAGACGAGCTACCTCTACACAGGATCTTGCAGGCTTATGTGTGTGAAAATACTCTCCATACACTTCGTTGATTGCTTGAAATTCATCCATGTTTTTAATGAAAACGGTTGCCTTTACGACAGTTTCCAGGGATGCACCCGCTTCAGCCAATACAGCTTTCAGGTTTTGGAATACTTGATGTGTCTGTTCTTTCACATCTCCGTTTAACAGTTCCCCATCTGCTTTTAATGGAATTTGTCCAGAGCTATAAAATAAATTATTTACAACAATACCTTGAGAGTATGGTCCTATTGCTTTTGGAGCATTGTCCGTATGCACAACTTTCATATTCACACACCTCTATTATTTTAAATTAGTGTTCGTTTTGACGTGCTCCAGGTAATTGCCTTTCTGCACTTCAATTTGACGATCCTTTTCATTTACCTTTTCCAGCTTCACCAAGGACACGTAATCCTCGATTAGACGTTCTTCAATATGCTCCGATTCTACCAGGATTCCGATCCCCGCCACATTGGCCTGGAATTCTGCCAGCAGGTTGACCATTCCGCTCACGGTGCCGCCAGCCTTCATGAAATCATCGATGATCAGGACATTTGAACCTGTTTCCAGGCTTCGTTTCGCCAGGACCATTGTTTGGATCCTTTTGGAGGAACCTGAAACATAGTTGATGCTGACCGTCGATCCTTCCGTGACCCTGCTGTCTCTTCTTACAATCACTACCGGTACATCCAGGTAGCTTGCAACCGCATGTGCAAGAGGAATCCCTTTGGTAGCCATCGTCATGACGATATCCACCTTTTTGTGACTAAAGGCTGTGGCAAACATTTTCCCGACTTTGTTTAGCATTTTTGGATTACCTAGTATATCTGTCATATACAGATACCCACCAGGCAGTAGCCTTTCCGGTTTGGCGATGATGGTGCACAACTCCTCCAGATAAGCCTCCGCCTCTTCATTGCTTACAAACGGGATATATTTCACACCACCGGCAGCCCCTGGTACCGTAATGAGGGTTCCGATTCCTTGTTGCTCAAAAGTCTGTTTGATAATTCCCAGATCTTCACTGATAGATGATTTTGCGGAACCATATCTGTCAGCAAAAAAGGAAAGTGGTACAAGGCCTTGGGGATGCTGCAGCATATAATGCGTCATATCTACAAGACGACCACTCCGACGTAATTTCATGACTTTTCCTCCTAAAATCCGAATATTTTAATGTAAATATAACATTATTATACGGATTTAATCAAGGGTGTTTCGTTCCCCGAGCACCCTTACAGCAAATACCTGGTCACAGAATCCCCTAAGGCCATTATAAATACGGTGCATTCTGGAATCGTATTGCACAATCCCGAATACGGTAGGGCCGCTGCCGCTCATCAGCACAGCATCAGCACCGAATTTTTTCATCTGGTCTTTGATATGTGCCACTTCAGGGTAAAGCTTCAGGGTAACAGATTCCAGTACGTTGCCGACCAGTCCTGTCATCCGGTCATAGTCATTATCCTGTATCGCCTGTATCATGCCATCCACATCGGGATGAGACACCTTCGTCAAATCCAGATTGTTGTACACTTCTGCAGTGGATACACCGATTGTCGGTTTTGCAAGGACAATCCAGCTGTGAGGAGGGGCAGGCAAATGCTCCACTATTTCTCCTCTTCCAGTAGCAAGGGCTGTACCTCCATATACACAGAAGGAAACATCCGATCCTATTTCAGCGCCGATCACCGCCAGCTCGTCCAGGGTAAGCCCTAATCTCCACAGCTTATTCAACCCTCTAAGTGTTGCCGCAGCATCACTGCTTCCACCTGCTAATCCCGCAGCGACAGGAATCATTTTGGTGATCGCAATCGAAACTCCCTTTTCCACCTTGAATCTCTGCTTTAAAAGAGAGGCAGCCTGGTAAGCCAGATTCCGATTATCATCCGGTACATAACGGTTATGAGAAATAATATGGATCTGACCATCGTTTCTTTCTGTCAGCTCAATGCGATCAGCTAAATCGATGGTGGTCATGATCATCTTTACTTCATGAAAGCCGTCTGGACGCTTATGTAGCACATCTAGCGATAAGTTAATTTTCGCTGGTGCTTTTTCTAACAGTCTCACATTCTTCACCTACTTTTATCGTCTCCAATTATTTCTGTATTGTACCACATTTTAATGTAGAAATATCTCATATTATGTCAAATATTATCCCACTTAAAAATAGTGCACCTTACTAAATTCAGCATTTTCCTTTTATCGTGAAAAAACCGAAGTGTCGGACACTCCGGTTTTGATCGTTTGTCACTTAGGTTGATTTTGGCCTAACTGTCTTTCCGCAAGTTCAATGGCCCGTTTGACCATATTCCCAGCATCTTTGGCACGAATGGCGCCCCAACCTTCCTGTTGCACCACATCATAGAAGCCAAGCTCTTTTGCAAGCTCCTCTTTCAGCTGATAAGACATCATTCCACGTCTTCTACCCAAAATGAATAGCCTCCTTTATATCTTAATGGTGACAGTATTAGTATAGGTACCAATCCGTCCTTTTATAAGCGGATATATATGTATGCTCTTTTCTTTAATTTTGTTCTTATGTCGTAAAAATCGGCTTTTGGATTTTTTACAGCAATTCTCCCGATATTATTCAAAGAGAAAATAAATTACTACACGGGAAAAGAGCACGAATGCAAGTAATATTACGTGTTTAAGTTAGATACGTCAGAAGCACCAATTTATGCGAAAAACAGCCTATATGTATGAGGAAATTTGGGCAAAATAAAAAGCAGCAAACTGTTTGTCTACTGCCCACTAATAGCCATATTTCCTTCTTCGAAGAATGTAAGTTGTACCGTTTCTGTGAGGACATCTGCATAGCTGTAGGATACGCGTTCAAAAGCATTTTCGTCTTGATCTAGTTCTATTACAAATACAGATGGATAAGTCTCTGCCAAAACCCCAATGCGCTCAATCGTCTTTCTACGACCACCGTTTGCACGAAGAGTTAACTTTTTTCCTAAATTAGAATCTAACGTCCTTTTGATATCAACCAACGTTTTTCCCATTTTACTCCACCTCACTATACTATACATAGTATAACACATCACAAAGAAAAATTCAAATAAAACTTAAAATTATAACAACCCTAAAAGCACCCTGTCAATAACTTTCCTTCAACAATTATCTCCATATGTCTACATTTACTATGTACTACTAGTTATTGGAATATGTATAAGATCTCGAAAAAGTTTTATGGGCATAAAAAAACCCTTAACATCTCATTGTTAAGAGTCTTCCTCTTCGTCATCTGAAGGGGGGCGGAATGGCATGCCTGTTCTTAGCACACCGCGTGTTTCGATTCCGCCTAGTCCCTTTTCCCCTGTGAGCGTGTTTTTTAGTACATCCCAGACATTTACACGGTCCATAAACGGGGTGAAGCATATTCTGGCGACAATGTATACAGGATCCAAGGCGTGGATGTTCACCCTCGAAGGTGAGCTTGCAAAATTGGCTCCTGCGCGGATCAGTGACTCAAAATGCGACTGGCAGGCCCCTGCAAATATAACAAGCTGATCAAGGTTGGGCTGAATTTTCCTGGCATTTTGAACCGTTTGTACAAAATGGCGTGAATGCCTATATGCCGAGATGTCCGACACTTTCCCTTTGCTCTTGGAATAGGCGTCATGCCCGGTGATGACCAGGATATCCGGGCGATACTCTTCCATCAGTCCCACTATCTTCTGTGGCATTTCTTTTTCATTTACATGAAAGCCGTGTACAGGAACACCAATCCGCTCATAAAGCTCCATGCATTTTTTTAAATATAAAGGGTCTCCATCGATATGAAGCACCCTTCCAGGCATTTGAAAGTAGCTTTGGTCCGTACTATACCCTCCGGTTGCCTGGTATTCGTTTTTTTCCCGGATCAATTGATAATCCTGTTGAAACAGCTGCAGAGAACGGTTCGCCTTCGATTCGGCACGCTGTTTTCGCATCAGCTGTTCCTTGCCATCCATTATCTCCAGATCACTGTACGGGGAATCTGCCATTAGCCGAACATCTTCCCCATATAATAAAACCACTAACTGGTCGTATTCCGTTTTTTGAATATCCATGACACGAAAGAGAAGGTCATAGTTATATGATTTGCGAGCTACAATATCTCCAACCTTAATTTTCATATTTTCCCCTCCAACTGGGAGGCTGCACCTATCCCAACTGACTATCTAACCTAGAATATGCAATAAAGCGTTTCTATGTGAGAGGGATTATACCTTTGGAGCACATACAGCTATTTTATCAAAGACTCCGTTAAACACCGCTGTTGATTTCCGCACTAGGCTGCGCTTTCCGCGGGGCGTTTGTGGAGCCTCCTCGGCTTTGCCTGTGGGGTCTCCACTAAACGCTACCTCCCGCAGGAGTCTTAGCCTATTGCTCCAATCAACAGCTAGATTCTTTTAAAAAACACTAAACACAAACAGAGACCCTCATGTAAAAGATTTACTCCATGAGAAATGAAAATATAGTGGAAACGTTATGCGTCACCTGCCTCCTATGTTGATTGGAGTGCAAGGTGTGAGACTCCTGCGGGAGATAGCGGTAGACTTGAGACCCCGCATGTATGTCGAGGAGGCTCAAGCACCGCCCCGCGGAAAGCGAACGCCTGGAACGGAAATCAAACAGGGATTCAAACAGAACACACACTTATTTTCAGGGTAGCCTAAACCAAAAAACGACCCTAAGGCCGTTTTAGTTTGTTGATGGTGGGTAGATTTCTAGTAGTGCGTCACTTAGTTTACCGAATTCTTCGATGGAGAGTGTTTCCCCTCTTCTCATCGGATCGATGGATGCTTGGTCTAGGGCAGTTTCAATTTGTGCCTTTTTTGCTTTGCCCTCAGGAAGATGGCTTGTCAGATTGTTCAGGATGGTTTTTCGGCGTTGTCCGAAGCTTGCTCTTACCACTTCAAAGAAAAAGTTCTCGTCCTTCACGTTCACTGCAGGCTCTTCTCTGACGGTGAGACGAATAACCGCTGAATCTACGTTAGGCTGTGGAACAAAGACTGTCTTAGGCACAATCATGACCGTCTCCGCCTTGGTATAGTATTGTACCGCGATAGAAAGGGAGCCATATTCCTTAGTACTCGGTTTTGCGGCCATCCGATCTGCCACTTCCTTTTGCAGCATGACAGTAATGCTGTTTAATGGCAGTCCTTCCGTCAAGAGCTTCATGATGATTGGAGTGGTAACATAGTAAGGCAGGTTCGCTACCACCTTCACCTCTTCAAAGCCCTTGATTTCATCGCGAATCAGATTTTCTACATCTGCCTTTAAAATATCCTGGTGAATCACTTTAACATTGTCATACGGGGATAAGGTGTCTTCCAATATCGGCAGAAGCCGCTGATCAATTTCAAAGGCGATGACCTTTCCTGCTCTTTTGGCAACCTGTTCGGTAAGGGCACCTATACCCGGTCCGATTTCAATCGCGGCAGTGTTCTCTGAAACACCTGAAAAGTCCACAATCTTATTTAGGATATTGGTGTCGATCAGAAAGTTCTGGCCTAAACTTTTTTTGAATGAAAATCCGTATTTATCAAGTATTTCTTTTGTTCGTTTCGGTGTGGCAATATCCTTTTGCATTTATTGCTCCTCCTGCTCTAATTGAACTAATGCCTCTTCCAATCGCTCCTGGGTGATATGAAACATCTGTAAGCGTCTCTGAAGCTGCTTCCCATTTGTGTATCCTATATTCAGGAACTCCCCTAACCGCTCCCTTTTTTTCTTGGCAGAAGGACCTGCTATCAACCCAAAGGAGAGTAATGTGTCAAAGGATATCAATTCCATGTTCTGCTCGTATTCCTGATGCAGTCCGGACAGGGCTTCCTGGATGGAAGCAACTGTTGCGTGCTCGACCCCTATCCCTTTGCCGTTTTTTCCACGCGCAAGGCTCTTTGGCAAAAATGCATGCTTACAGCCAGGAACAGACTGTCTGATGGTATGCCTGATCTTTTCCCCGGGGTAATCCGGATCGGTGAACACAATCACCCCTCGCGTCTCCTGGGCATGTTTTATGCGATTCAATATTTCTTCGTTGATGGCAGAGCCGCCTGTTTCAATTGTATCGGCATCCACCGCTCTTTTTATGGCAACTGTGTCGTCTTTTCCCTCGACCACAATTATTTCTTTTATTTTCATTTTTTCCTCCAAAATGGTGAAACCTTCTTTAGTTTGAACCGTCTAACTATATGAACGATAACAATAGTATGTATTCTACTTTATTTTATCTATCTTGACTAATTAATATTAGTAGGGGTAAGGATAAATAGGAACCGAAATAAGCTGATTCCGCTTTTTTATCCATTCTAACAGAATAACAGAAAAAAGCAGAGGCTATACACCCCTGCTCCATATTTAAACAAAGCTATTCCCGCAAAGTAATCAGACACAGTTAGTCGAGGATTTTAATTTTAATCCTTTTCCTTCCCCAGCGATACGCAGATTCTTTGTCAGCGAAAAACACATCAATCTTATTTCCTTTGATGGCACCGCCAGTATCTCCGGCAATGGCATAGCCATATCCTTCTACATAGACCTTTGTACCCAGAGGGATGACGCTAGGATCCACAGCGATTACCTTTACACCCGGGTTGGCGCGCAGATCGATTCCTGTGCTTGTAACTCCACTGCAACCATTACAGAACGCAGTATAGGCTGTGGAGGATACATAGAATTCCTTCGAGCCCGCGTCAGCACTACGGGAAACGACTTGCGTAGGCGCTGGAGGAGCTTTTGTTCCTACTGCAACGATTTTATCCATCGTCTCTTTTAACGTCTCTTCTTTGATCAATTCACGAGACACTTCTTTGCCATTCTCTAAAACCACTTCATAATGCTTTGCAACGGTACCGTGTTGTCCTTCTTGAACAACTTTCTCTTTACCTTTATCGAGGTTGCCATCATTTTTTGTGACAACTCCGTGATCAATAGTCTCTTCCACTACATCGGTGACTTTTTCAACTCTAGTAACGTTAACTACAGAATTATTTGCTACCAATTCTTCTAAGCTTGGCTCCACTCGGTCAAGATCATTCAATGTGATTTCTTGCTGTTCTAAAAAGTCAGCGACCGTAGTCGAAGTAGACCATACCTGTTGCTCTTCTCCGGCGACATTCAGGGTTACCTGGAATGCCTTCTCTATTTCTATGACTAACTCATCTTTGATGGAATCATTCAGACTCACATTCAATTTATCATGCTCTGCTAGCTTTATTTCTTTTTGATTAAGTAGTTCTTTTACTGTTTTGGCTGTCGTCCACACCTTTTGCTTATCATCATCAATGACGAGCTCCACTTCTTTGGCGGGATTCCATACTATTTGCATCGAATCGGTTACTTTTGTATTTTCTGAAGGATGCAGATGATCCTCCGCGCGAACTGTGATATTCAGTTCTTTCAGTATATCCGCTACGGTTTTAGCGTGAGTGCGTAATGACACTTCTTCTCCGTCAACATTCACTTTTACAGCAGCCTTTGTGCCATGGAAGACACCAAAGCCAAGTATGGATGAAAAGACTATGAAACTAGTAATAAAAATAGCTAGTCTGGTCTTGCTCATCGAACCAGAAAACAGTTTTTTCATGCTTTGTAACATGTAAAAAAACGCCTCCTTCTCCTCGGATGGAATTATATAGACATGTATGTATCTTGTCAACCCTTGCCACTTGCTTGACCGTAATGTCTATTATGCAGAATATTTCAACAAAAGGGAAGTGAAATATATCGACACGATTATCCTATGAAGAGAAGAAGTATGGTAGAACTTATTTATTTTTTGAGGCTTTTGGACAAGTATCCCCTAAATATGTCAGGCTTTCTTGTCAGTTTATGCCGAATAGTTTTTTTGCGTTTGCTGTTGTTTTTTCTCCTATCTCTTCCACTGTCATACCTCTTAAGTAAGCTATCTCTTCCGCCACCAAACGGACATAGCCCGGTTCATTCCGCTTTCCGCGGTAAGGATGAGGTGTCAGGTATGGACAATCCGTTTCTATTAACAGCATGTCCAATGGAATCTCCTTCACCACTTCTTTCGGTTTTTTGGCATTCTTGAATGTGACGGGCCCTCCAAAGGATATGTAGAAGTTCATCTCCATGCATTCCTTTGCCACTTCCAGACTGCCGGTAAAGCAGTGCATGATCCCACCAACCTCTTTTGCATTCTCTTCTTTCAGGATTTCCACTACGTCCGCGGTTGCATCACGGTTATGAATCACGATTGGCAGCTTCACTCTCTTGGCCAATTGAACTTGTTTACGGAACACTTCTTTCTGGATGTCCTTTGGGGACTTGTCCCAATGGTAGTCCAGCCCCATCTCCCCAATGGCCACCACTTTTTCATGGGAGGCAAGCTCCTCAATCCAGTTGAGGTCCTCTTCCGTCATATCTATTGCGTCTACCGGATGCCAGCCGACAGCAGCATAGATAAAGTCATATTGTTCTACTAGCTCCATCGCTTTTTGGATTGTTTTTCGATCAAAGCCCACGACCACCATATTCATCACTTTTTCGTTCCTGGCCCGTTCGATTACCTCTTGAAGGTCTTCTTCATACTGATCTGCATTCAAGTGAACATGTGTATCAAATAACATTATTAACACTCCTGTTTTTTACTTTATTGAAATATTATTAACCAATATTATTCTCAATAAGAAAATAAGAGATGCAACCCGTTGTTACACGTGAAACATCTCTTACTCTTAAATTTTATTATTTCCTGATAGGAATAAGTTATTTCACTTTCGCACCAAGAGGCAACGATTCATCCACCGAAGCAAGGGACAGAACTCCGTCTTTTTCCCCAGCAAGAATCATTCCTTCCGATAGTTCCCCGCGAAGTTTCACAGGCTTCAAATTCGTTACACAAATTACGCGTTTGCCCACCAGTTCTTCAGGTGTATAGAATTTCGCGATCCCTGAAACGACCTGCCTCTTTTCATATCCTAAATCAAGCTGCAGCTTCAGCAGTTTATCTGCTTTTTTCACAGGTTCACAATGGGTAACCTGTGCTACACGCAAGTCTATTTTCATGAAATCCTCAAACGTGATTTCTTCAGAAACGGGTACTTCTTCCGGCTTGTTCTCTTCCGGCTTTTCCTCTGCTGCAAGCGCAGGCTGCATCATTGTTTTGATGTATTCCACTTCTTCCTTTACATCAAGGCGAGGGAAGATCGGATCTGCTTTCTTCGTTTGAGTTCCTTCCGGTATGATGCCAAAGCTTTGCAGGCTTTCTAAGCTTGCCAAGGACTCATTGATCCCTAGCTGTTCAAAGATTTTACCAGGGGTTTTTGTCAGGAACGGTTTAAGAAGGATCCCGATATAGCGCAGAGACTCTGCCAGATGTCCCATTACGGAAGCAAGCTGCTCTTTCTTCTCCTCAGACTTTGCCAATACCCAAGGCGCTGTTTCATCAATATATTTATTAGTTCTGCTTACAAGCTGCCAAATCGTTGATAAAGCCACGGAAAACTCCATGTTCTCCATCGCTTCCTCGTAATGGACCAACGTTTCCTGTGCGAGTGCACTCAACGACTGATCAAACTCAGTGACATTTCCTTTATATACAGGAATTTCCCCATTGAAGTACTTATCAATCATCGCTACTGTACGGTTCAACAGGTTTCCTAAATCATTTGCAAGATCAAAATTTACCCGTTCCACAAAGCCTTCCGGAGTAAAGACACCATCAGAACCGAATGGAACTTCCCTTAATAGGTAATAACGCAGTGCATCCAGGCCATAGCGATCGATTAATGTAACCGGATCGACCACATTTCCTTTTGATTTGGACATTTTACCATCTTTCATTAAAAGCCAGCCATGGGCGAAAACTTTCTTTGGAAGCGGCAAGTCAAGAGCCATCAGCATGATCGGCCAATAGATAGTGTGGAAACGAACGATTTCCTTCCCTACAAGATGAACATCCGCCGGCCAGTATTTCAGGTACTTCTCATCGTTTTCCGTTCCATATCCAAGTGCCGTAATATAGTTGGATAATGCGTCAATCCATACATAAATGACATGCTTCGGGTCTCCAGGCACTTTCACTCCCCAATCGAAGGAAGTACGGGAAACCGCCAAATCCTCAAGTCCTGGTTTGATAAAGTTATTGACCATCTCATTTTTGCGGGATTCCGGTTGGATAAACCCTGGATTCTCATCATAATACTGAAGAAGTCGATCCACGTATTTGCCCATTCTGAAGAAATAGGACTGTTCTCTTACCAATTCTACGGGGTGACCGCTATCCGGACTTTTCCCACCGACAACCTTTCCGTTCTCCATGACAGGATCAACCAGCTGGTGTTCACGGTAGTAGGTTTCATCGGGAACCGAATACCAGCCTTCATATTCATCCAGGTAAATATCGCCCTGATCCAAAAGCTGTGTGAAAATCTTCTCTACAACATCCTTGTGGCGGGTTTCCGTTGTACGGATAAAATCGTCATAGGAGATATCAAGCTTTTCCCAAAGGTCTTTAATGCCAGATACAATATCATCCACATATGCTTGGCACGTAATCCCTTTTTCTTCCGCTTTTCTTTGAATTTTTTGTCCATGCTCATCCGTACCTGTCAGATACATGACATCATAGCCCTTTAGACGCTTGTACCTGGCCATTGCGTCACCAGCAACGGTTGTATAGGCATGGCCAATATGTAAATTACCACTTGGATAATAGATAGGCGTTGTAATATAGAATGTTTTTTTATTTTCTACCATCAAAATTACCTCCCTTTAATCGAAACATATAAAAGCAGAAAGCTCTCGCCCATGGGACGAGAGCATTGAGCGTCTTCTACTTATACATTTATGTACATCTTAACCTAATTTTTATTACTATTATACATGGTTTAGGCCAGTATTGTTAAGGATTGAGCAAAAATTTTTAGTGCAAGTCCCTTCCCCTGATTTCCTCCTTTGATCAAGCTTGAATTTTGTCGAAATTTTGTCGATGGAAAAAGTTGAATTTTGTCGAATGATGTATATAATATTATTATCTTTCAAATAAATCATAAGTGATAATCTGTAAACAAACTGTAATCTTTATTCCCTAAAACCCTTTGTATAGCGCTTTAAACCCGCTTTTCAAATACATTTTTTTATAGAAATACAATTTTTTTCAATTAAATCTGTTGACGAATTTTGTAAATATTGTTATGATGAAATTACATTAGATTTGTCGAATAATGACGAAAATGATAGATAATTAGATTCTTATAAAATTACATTTTACATTCAGAGAGGGGTATTTTTCTTATGAAATCTACTGGTATTGTACGTAAAGTTGACGAGCTTGGCCGTGTGGTTATTCCTATCGAGCTTCGCAGAACATTAGGAATTGCTGAGAAAGATGCTTTAGAAATCTATGTGGATGAAGAAAAAATCATCTTAAAGAAATACAAGCCAAACATGACTTGCCAAGTTACTGGCGAAGTTTCTGATAACAACCTTACACTTGCAGATGGCAAAATCATCTTAAGCCGTGAAGGTGCAGAAAAAATCATCGAAGAGATCCAAAACAGCTTAACTGCAAAATAATAAAAGAGGTCGCGACTGCGACCTCTTTTATATTTGCTATTCTTCCACATGAAACGCCTGATATACTTCACGTTTGGGCAGTTCTCTTTCTTTTGCGACCTGTTTGATTGCGTCCTTGGAAGAGTGGTTGCCTTCCTTCATATAATGCTCTACGTGTTCTTGCAGGGATAAGGTCTGCCACCATGCTTCTCCTTCATCTAGGATTTCTTCTGCATTACCCTCAAGAATAAGGCAGCATTCTCCTTTTACAGCCTGATCGCCAAGCAAAGTAAGCACTTCGGAAATCCGTCCGCGAGTGAACTCCTCAAACTTCTTGGTCAATTCCCTGCTTACAACAATCTGCCTATCCCCTAGTACCTCAAGCATCGCAGTAAGCGTATCCTTCAAACGGTGTGGAGATTCGTAAAGGATAATGGTATCCTGCACGCGCAGAAGTTTGTCCAACTCCTTTTTCTTCTCCTTTTTATGCCGATCCAAGAATCCGTAAAAGTAGAAGGGCTGGGAGACTAGTCCGGATGCAATCAGCGCGGTTAAAGCAGCATTTGCCCCTGGCATCGGAACTACATACAAGCGTTCTTCCAATGCCTCCACCACTATTTCATAGCCCGGGTCGGAGATGGAGGGCATACCTGCATCACTGACAAGCGCCACATCCTTTCCTTCTTTCAGTAGCTCGATGATTTTCTTCCCGCTCTGCTGCTTATTATGTTCGTGGTAACTGATCAGCGGGGTGGCTATCTCAAAATAATTGCACAGCTTCTTCGTCTGCCTTGTATCTTCTGCTGCAATAAAGTCAACTTCCTTCAACATCCGAAGGGAGCGAAAGGTGATATCCTCCAAGTTGCCAATCGGGGTCGGCACAAGATAAAGCCGCCCTTCCTTATATTTATCTGAAAAACTGTTTTGCTGCCATATGTCCATCTTTCCATCCCTCATTTGCGTACTTTTCTTTTGCTAGCTCTTCGAAAAAGTTCCCGTCTATTCGTTTTCGCCATAGAGCATATTCCGGACCTCAGGAGAGTACTCCCCTTTTTCATCATATACAATTAGCGGTGGCAGTATTTTCATATCAGGATTGCCATCCTTTATTCCCTCTATAAGCAGTGTATTGGCAGGCTTATCCACCCTTGAATGCACAAACTGGATTCGCTTTGGCTCCAGACGGTATTTTCTCATCAACGTCACAATATCCAAAAACCTTCCCGGCCGGTGGACAAAAGAAGCCTTGCCCCCTTGTTTGACCATTTGACTGCTCACTCTAACCACATCCTCAAGTGTACAATGGATCTCATGGCGGGCTATCGCATAATGAATATTGGCATTTATCTTCTCTTCTTTTTCTGGTACGAGAAAATATGGAGGGTTGCACGTTACTACATCAAACTTCCCATGCCCAAGCATTGCCGGAATTTCCTTGATGTCCTGATGCAGTACCTTCAATCGATCATCCAGGTTGTTATAAGCAAAGCTTCTTTGCGCCATGTTTGCTAGCCGCTCTTGGATTTCCACACCTGTAATGGTCCCCTTAGTTCTTGTACTTAATAATAACGGTATGATTCCGTTTCCTGTGCAAAGGTCCAGGATTGCCCCTTTCTGGATAGGCACATAGGCAAACCGCGCCAGAAGGACCGCATCCAAGGAAAAAGAAAAAACCGATGGGCTTTGTATAATTCGTAAATTCTCTGCCAATAAGTAATCTAAACGCTCATCTTCTACAAGCTGTACCATTTCTCCATAACCCTTTCTTTCCTATCGTATACTTTATTATAACCTAGACTTCTTTTTAAAATGGCTGTTTTCCCAATCATTGTTGCTAGTTAGATAAAATGTACACAATAAACATAGCCCGTTGATTTCCGCTCCGGACACAAGATTCCCCGGGGACGGATGGGAGCCTCCTCGGCTTTGCCTGTGGGGTAACCCATGCCCTCTACTCTCCCGCAGGAGTCAAGTGTCCTCCGCTACAATCAACTCAGGTTTTTAACGTTATTTGCTATAAGGAATAAAAAGACAATGAAATTAGCTACTGAAATGAAAAATTAAGACAAAATCCAATTTTTCTATCTTTAGTAAGGTGAATTTTTTACTTTGAGTCACCCCTGTTGGTTGGAGTGCAAGGCGTGAGACTCCTGCGGGAGCAGCGTGTCAAGGGAGACCCCGCAGGCGCAAAGCGCCGAGGAGGCTCCCGAGGCCGCCCGCGGAAAGCGAACGCCTGGAACGGAAACCAACAGGGTGTTTAATGTTGACACTTTATCTTTAGCTTAAAGAAGCAAACTTTATGAAAAGAGCCTTTTAAATAGAAAAAAGTCGCCACGCATTGAAGAGGCGACTTTACTTCTTATTAAGAAAGGACAGGCAAAACAAGCAATCGCCTTCTTTTCGAGGACTTCCAAAGTGGAGATTACAGATATGGAACCCCTCTTGATACAAACGTGCAAGGTTATCATATCCTTCTCCCACATCGTTCTGCTTGTTCTGCTCTTTTTGCTCGTTCTGTTTCTTTTTCGTCTTCTTTTGCGTAACGGATTCATTTGACATTTGTTCCAGACGGTTCCGCAAATGGCCGTTTTCAACGAGGACACTGTTGTTTTCTTCGATAATAAGGGCAAGGTGTTCTTTCAATTCTCCGAGCTGTTTATATAAATGTCCGATCTGTTCTTCCATATTGCTTACAGAATCAAAAATCTCTTTCTTGTCCAAATTCTCCACCTCTTAATCTGTGGCTTGTGATGAAACGGCTCCCTCTTGTAGTAGTTCATCCAGCGTGTATTCTACCACTCGTTCTTTTCCTGCCAACTCCACTTGCAACACGCGCTCCAGGATGTTTAACCCTACCACACGACCAGAACCGCTTGGAGTTTGGATTACTTCATCCAAATCAGGCAATTGCTCTTTTGCAGACTCATATTCGTCATTTTCATATTTCAGGCAGCACATGAGACGTCCGCAAAGCCCTGAGATTTTGGATGGGTTTAAAGACAGGTTCTGATCCTTCGCCATTTTGATGGACACAGGTTCAAAATCTCCCAGGAATGTCGAACAGCATAGCATCCTTCCACATGGTCCAATTCCGCCAAGAAGCTTTGCCTCATCCCGTACCCCGATTTGACGCAGCTCGATGCGTGTTCGGAAGATGGAAGCCAAATCCTTTACCAGCTCCCGGAAGTCCACTCGGCCATCTGCTGTAAAATAGAAGATGATCTTATTTCGGTCGAACGTGTATTCCACATCGACCAGTTTCATATCCAGTCCATGATCGGTCACCTTTGTGAAGCATACATCGAACGCTTCCTGTGCAGCTTTTTTGTTTTCGTCCACTATGAGACGATCCTTTTGGTCCGCAATACGCAGCACCTTCTTCAATGGAAGAACGACATCATTTTCATCCACTTGTTTCTTCCCGATAACCGCTTTCCCGAATTCCACACCGCGTACCGTTTCGACAATGACATATTCATTATCTGTTATATCAAGCCCATTTGGGTCAAAATAGTATATTTTCCCTGCTTTTTTGAATCGTACTCCTACAACTTCATACAAACTAATATCCCTCCTGCAAGTTCAAAACTAATCTTTCCATGAGAAGGTGCGGATTTACATTCGATGCTAGCCGAGACTTACTTTGTAAAATATAGGATAAATGCTCCGTGACACGTTGCTGGGTTGTCTGAAGCGCAAACTTTTCAATCTGTTCCTTCTCGTCCGTAAATACGAACTCGTCCCCTTTATCTACTTGAGCATATAACATATCTTTATAAATAAATAGCATTAAATCTAAACCTATCTCCAATTGCTTTCTTTCTTGAAAATGAGGCATCCACTTTTCTTGAATGAACAGCAACGACTGCTGCTGTCTCGTGAATAGCGCTTCATACAATTTTATCACTAAATTTCTAGCAAGCGCAAACCAATCATCTCGACATAATTCTACCGCTTCCTCTAAACTGTTGGTCAAATGGGAAACTGTCCTTGCCAAAGGTATGGAAAAACCTTCTTCCACAAGCTTATCGACCAGTCTAGTAGAGGTTAATGCCCGAAAAGACAGGGGCTGGCAGCGCGATATGATGGTGTTCAGCATTTGATGAACATTTTCGGTTAATAAAAAAGCAAAAGTTTCCTGGTTTGGCTCCTCTAAAAACTTCAATAGACTATTCGCCGCATTGGTCGTCATCTTATCTGCATGCTCAATAATGTAAATCTTTCTTTTAGACTCCAAACCTGTTTTCGTAAACTCTTCCTGCAGGAACTGAATCTGCTGTTTTTTGATTGAGTTCCCATCCGGCTCGAGCACATGCACATCCGGATGATTTCGTGAATCTATCCGCTTACAATTTGAACAGCTCTGACATGGGTCTACCCCATTACGATTCCTGCACAATAAGCTTTTTGCAAAAAGATAGCTTACCTCTTTTTTCCCGGTACCTTTCATGCCGTCAAGCAAGTACGCATGTGCAATACGGTTTCTTTGCAGGCTATTCGTTACGATTCTTGCAACGGTAGGTTGGTAGTCCAAGTCTGACCAACTTTTTATCACATTTATCACTCACTTACTTACATATATAAATTAATGAGCAGGCCTTTGATCTCTCCGATACTGCTCAAAATATTTATTCTTGTTTTTTCTTGATCCATTACATCTTCGGTCAGGGCATTCAACGATTCATCCACCTGTTTCACAATCTGCAGATGCCTGGATTGCCCTTCATTGGTCCAGTGGTGGGACTGATGAAGCTCTATCCCGAACTCCACCGCTTCTTCCATAAACCGCTTTACAAGCGTTTTATATTTTGCCAGATCCTGAAATGTCCTGGAGTTCCCCAGTCTATTTCCCACAATCTCTATATCTCTCATCAGGATATTCAGCTGTTCCGAATGCAGCTTGGAGGAATGCTTTTGCATAATCTCCCCAAATCCTGCACGGGAAGCGGCATCGCCTTTTATGTCCATCCTGCTTTTATCTAAATTCGTTCGAAGCTCAGACGAAATTTTCAAATGAAAACGTCCCTTTCTTATAGAATGCACAAAAAACTGACCCTCTTATAAAAAAGCAGCTCCGATAAGCCGCTCCAAAAACTAAAACTGGTGAAATTGCTCTACCGGTAAAACAAAGACCGTAGCTCCTCCGACTTCCACCTCAACAGGATAAGGAACGTATGAATCTGCATTCCCGCCCATTGGGGAAACAGGAGCAACCAACTGTTGACGATGCTGACAATTCTCTTTGATGATATCCATCGCCTTCTGTACGCGAACATCCTCCGTACCAATCATAAACGTGGTATTCCCGGACTTAAGAAATCCGCCAGTACTTGCTAGCTTGGTTGCGCGAAAATTATTTTCCACAAGCGCATTCATCAACTTATTGCTATCTTTATCCTGAACAACAGCCATAATCATTTTCATCTTGTTGTACCTCCTTTATTTTACCATTAATAAGATATATCTTCATTACTTCATTATTGGAAAATCTTAATATCCTTTTTTCTTCAAGTATCCTGTAAGCTCACCTTTGACCGACACATACACCGTATCAAAGTCCTTTGATGCGTCAATCATGAGGAAACGCTCCCGATACTTTTCTATCACTTTATCATAGCCCTCTTTTACTCGATGGTGAAAATCCATTTCTTCCTGATCCAAACGGTTTATTTCTCGTTTATTATTCGCCGCAATTCTCTTAAGTCCTTCTTCCGGCTCGATATCGAAATAAATCGTCAAGGAAGGCATCTTCTTTTCTGTCGCAAACTCGTTGATGCTTAACACTTCCCCAAGCCCTATTCCACGTGCATGTCCCTGGTATGCCAATGAACTGTCAATAAAGCGGTCGCATAACACAATTTTATTTTCCTTCATGGCAGGCAGCACTCTCTCGACCAGATGCTGACGTCTTGCAGCTGCATATAATAGCGCCTCTGTTCTCGCATCCATCTCCGTATTATCGCAATCCAGAATAACACTTCTGATCTGCTCGGCAATCTTGATGCCCCCTGGCTCGCGTGTTAAAAGAACGGGAAAGCCCTCTTCTCCCAACTCCCTCGCCAACTTCTGGATAATCGACGTCTTTCCTGCTCCTTCAGGTCCCTCAAACGTAATAAATAGTCCACTCACTAGCGTGTTACTCCTTTACTTCCTTATATATAGAAATATAATTACTTTTTATACTATCATTTCCCTGAAATCTTGCCCCAAGCCTCATAAGCTGGTCAAGATACCTCACAACTTCCTCCGTAACCCTTTCTCCCTTTAACAGTACAGGAATACCAGGCGGGTAGGGAATAATGGATTCTGCTGCAACCTTACCTACCGCTTCCTCCAATTTGCACTCCATACTAGAAAGCTTCTGATGCTTATCAAGATGGATCGCAAGCTGACTGATTCTCATCGGGAAAGGGGGTACACTCCCATGACTAATGTCTTTCCTGTCACTCGCATTCCCGACGTTCTCTTGCAAAGCTCGTTCTATTCTCTCTATCATATCATGTTTTGCGTCCATAACCGCTAACGGCAAAACAATTAATACATTCCAAGCATCAGCAAGCTCCGAAAACACGCCTTCTTTTTCCAGTACCTTCTGCAATTCGAAGCCGCTCCAGCCCCTCGTCGACCTGATCACTACCTTCAAAGGGTCCACTGCTATACTTTTACTCTCAGGAACTACCACGCTTAAGCCATCCAGCTTGTCCAATTCTCTGCGGATCTCTGCAGTTTCCTCTACAATGGCAGCTACATCTTCATTACTTAAAGTAGCAAGGTAGAATCTCGCCAAATCCAACGATGCCATTATCGGATAGGAAGGGCTGCTCGATTGAAGCATCCGTAAATAATAGGCTATCCTTTCTTGACGCACTAAGTTCCCCTTAATATGTAAAAAAGACCCCATTGTCATCGCCGGCAATGTCTTGTGCGCAGAATGCACCACAGCATCTGCCCCCAATTCCAACGCAGAAACCGGGAAAGCTTCCCCAAGCACAAAATGAGCACCATGCGCCTCATCGACCAGTACAGGAATTCCTTCCACATGCACCCTTTCGATGATAGCTTTCAGTTCAATCGATAGTCCATAATAGTTCGGATTGGTCAAAATAACCGCCTGCACATCTTGGATGGTCTTCAACCCCTCGTCAAGTTCATCCAGTGAGATGGATGTCGAAACTTCCATCCCGGATTCATATCCGCAGGATAAAAAAACAGGCTCCGCTCCTGCAAGCTCCAACCCGTTCAAAATGGATTTATGGCAATTACGCTGTACCAGCACCCTGCCTCCCCTCGAACAAGCCGCAAGAATCATAGCAAGATTCCCGACAGTCGAACCATTCACAAGGAAAAAAGAAGCTTCCGAGCCATATAAATCGGCAACCAGCTCCTGACCTTCCTTTATCATTTCCTCCGGATCATGCAAATCATCCAATCCGGAAATTTCCGTTGCATCTATTTTTAAAATATCCCGAAAGTAAGCTTGGCCCTTCTCAGGCAAGACCCTCCCATATTTATGCCCAGGCACATGACCCGAAACAGGGTTTGTCTCCCAATGCTCCTTCAATCTTGAATAAACCGGTGTTTTCTGTTGATCCATCTTCATAACCTTCACTCTTTTTCCTTCATTATTAATACCCATTATATCCGATAGCCAAGCCAACTCCTACCCCTGCCATCTAAAAGCATTTCCCCTTTTCTCCCGCAACAAAAATAAAAGCCCCTTTAACAGGACTTTTCTACTCAGGAATAAATTTTAGGAATCGTAATCTTTTTGAGCTGTTGCAGATAAAACCTGTACTTCGGATCTTCTGTATCCGTCTGAAGCATATCCTTCTCGCAGTCCGTACAAATAAACTCCGTATAAAGATGGATTCCTCTTTCTTTCTTCTCCTCACAAACAATACACGTTTCCCCAACCGATGAATGAATGGACTCCATATCTCTTTCTCCACCTCCATCCACTAGTCTATCCAAAAGCGCTGACTCTATACAAAATTATGAAAATCACAGCCTACCAAACTCTTACATCTAGTGTATGTAGCGCCTACTAGTCTGTGTTTGTCTTGAAATAAAAAGAATGGGCTGTTTTTTTAAATGGTAATTGTATCGATACGTTTGATACGTTTGTATTCAAATACTCCATTCTTCATTCTTCAACAGCCACGAAACACTCTCATTCTTACCGTGTACTCTTGCTTTTCCTCCTCTGTCACGGTACGAATCACTCCTTACCGTCACTCTCGCTTTTTCTCCCATCACCACACCAGTGCCTGGCCCCTCCTTCCACCACCTAACCTCTTTCTCCCCCAAACAAAAGAAGAGGGGCCTGGCACTAATAAGTACCGTCCCCCCACCACACTCATCCCAAAAACAAAAACCAACAAAACTCCCCCACCTACACCAGTGCCTGGCCCCTCCGCCCACCACCCAACCTATCTCTCCCCCAAACAAAAAAAGAGGGGCCTGGCACTAATAAGTACCGTCCCCCCACCACACTCATCCCAAAAACAAAAACCAACAAAACTCCCCCACCCACACCAGTGCCTGGCCCCACCATCCACCACCCAACCTCTTTCTCCCCCAAACAAAAAAAGAGGGGCCTGGCACTAATAAGTACCATCCCCTCACCACACTCATCCAAAGAAAAAAACAAAAAAAGACCAGCGCCTCATCAGCACTGATCTCCCT
>JBNJJQ010000021.1:0-53815 GCA_051750385.1 Bacillota bacterium
AACCCCCAGCAATATATGCAGGGGGTTTTAAAGATCCAAAGATTAACGTTTTGAGAACTGAGGTGCACGACGAGCGCCCTTAAGTCCGTATTTTTTACGCTCTTTCATACGCGCGTCACGAGTTAAGAACCCTGCACGCTTTAAAGTAGCACGGAACTCAGGATCAGCTTGCAATAATGCACGAGCGATTCCGTGACGGATCGCACCAGCTTGACCAGTGTATCCTCCACCGTCAACGTTTACCAATACATCATAGTTACCTTCTGTTTCAGTAACTGCTAATGGTTGTTTAACAACGTTACGTAGAGCTTCGAATGGGATGTAGTTTTCGATATCACGATCGTTGATCACGATTTGTCCGTTACCAGGAACTAGACGTACACGTGCAACGGAGCTTTTACGACGACCTGTGCCGTAGTATTGTACTTGTGCCAAAGTTATACCCTCCTTATTAATTAACCGCGAAGTTCGTAAACTTCAGGTTGTTGTGCTTGGTGTGGATGTTCGCTACCAGCATATACGTTTAATTTTTTAGCTTGTTGACGTCCAAGACTTCCTTTTGGAAGCATGCCTTTGATTGCAAGTTCTAACATCTTTGTAGGATAGTTAGTACGCATTTCCAAAGCAGTTCTTTGCTTTAATCCACCTGGGTGCATAGTGTGACGGTAGTAGATCTTCCCGTTTAACTTGTTACCAGTTAAGTGAATTTTCTCAGCATTGATGATGATTACATGATCTCCAGTGTCTACGTTTGGAGTGTAAGTTGGTTTATGTTTACCACGTAAAATGGATGCAACTTCACTTGCTAGACGACCTAAAGTTTGACCTTCAGCGTCTACCACGTACCATTTACGATTGATTTCGCTAGCTTTCGCCATAAACGTTGTACGCATTGATTTTTCCCTCCTAAAAATTTAAAGCTTTTTATTTGTCGTATCATATATTTTAAGTTATCACGATGAAACTCTTCCGGGGCTTGATCGTGGGGCTAAAATACATACCATGTGATATCTTATATCTTTTTCGGGATATTGTCAAGAAAATGTTACACCAGGATTAGTTGTCATCATAAATGACGTCCCATAAGTATAAACCATGTGCTGGTGCGGTTTTTCCTGCAGCCTTTCTATCCCTCGATCGAAGAATAGCTAAAATTTCCTCCGGCTGTTTTTTTTCTTGTCCGACTTCCAATAATGTGCCTACGATGATCCGGACCATATTGTACAGAAAGCCGTTACCTGCAATTCGGAAAACAAGCTCTTCCCCGTTTTCCAAAATCTCCAGTTCATATATGGTGCGGATTTTATCCTCCACCTCGGTTTTCGCCGAACAGAAACTGGTGAAGTCATGTTCCCCCAATAAGTGCCTGGCTGCCTCCCGCATGGCCTCAGAGTTGATAGGATAAGGATAATGGAAGACATGATCCCGACGGAACACATCAAAATCCTTGCTTAACCTCACCTTGTAACGGTACTCCTTTTTCACGACATCAAAGCGTGCATGAAAAGTAGGTGGCGCCGTCTCAACGTGTCTTACCCAGATATCTTTTGGCAGATGGGCGTTCATCGCCTTCTGCCAGGCTGACTCTGGTATGGACAAGGTGGTATCAAAGTGCAGCACCTGCCCCATTGCATGTACGCCCGCATCTGTCCGGCCAGAGGCGGAAACCTTGATGTCGCATCCTTTGTGAATGCGCGTCAAGGCCATTTGGAGCTCATATTGCACCGTACGCTTCTCTTTTTGAATCTGGTACCCTTCAAACCGGGACCCGTCATAGGATATTATGCATTTCATTCTATTCATCGCATCTAGACTCCATTATGTTCGTATCAGAACCAAAATAAACGTAAGGGTACCAAGAAGCGCCATAAGAAGCGTATCCTTTGTGCTCCACTCGAGGATACGGAATTTCGTGCGTCCTTCGCCACCTCTGTACCCGCGTGCCTCCATGGCTGTAGCAAGCTCCTCAGCGCGTTTGAAGGCACTGATGAAGAGTGGAACAAGCAAAGGGACGAGCGCCTTCACACGCTCCTTTAACGGCCCTGTCGTAAAGTCCACTCCACGGGCACTTTGCGCCTTCATGATTTTATCTGTCTCCTGCATCAAGGTCGGAATGAATCTTAGGGAAATGGACATCATCAGAGCCAGCTCATGTACCGGTACACCGAGCTTCTTGAACGGGCCAAAAAGCGTCTCCATTCCATCCGTCACCTCAATCGGCGTCGTTGTTAGGGTCAGTATGGTCGTAATGGTAATCAGGAACAGGAAACGCAGGGAGATGAAGATGGCCTGTCTGATTCCCTCCTCATAGACTTCAATAAAACCTATTTTGTAAAGGAGTGTCCCTTCCTTAGTCAGGAAAACATGAAAGATCAAGGTGAAGATGATTATCCACAGGATCGGCTTCAAGCCTTTCAAGATGAATGGAATAGGAATTCTTGTCAAAAGGACAACCGATAAGGTGAAGGCTCCCAAAAGGGCATACCCCCACACATTATTGGCAAGGAAAACAATCAGGACAAAGATGAAGACGAGTAGCAGTTTCGCCCTTGGATCCATTCGGTGAACAATGGAGGTTCCAGGCACATAACGCCCGATAATCAGGTTATTCATGCTGCCCCACCCCTTCCTGCATCTTTGAGGCAATTGCCTCTGCAGCTTCATCGATGGTCAGGCAGATTCCGCCAAGCTTCCTGCCAAGACGATCCTCGAGTTTTTTCATAAACAGGACCGTCTCCGGAACATCCAGGCCAAACTCCTGAATCTTTTCCGGATTGGAAAAAATCTCTCGTGGTGTACCTTTCAGTCCGACCGTCCCATTGTTCATCACATAGATAGAGTCGGCATACATGGCCGCATCCTCCATGCTATGTGTCACCAGTATTGTCGTCAGGATCTTTTCCTTATGCAGGGAATAGAACAGATCCATGATCTCTTTTCGACCTCTTGGATCTAATCCTGCAGTAGGCTCATCCAGGACAAGCACCTCCGGCTCCATGGCAAGCACACCGGCGATGGCCACTCTTCGCATCTGACCTCCACTTAAGTCAAATGGGGATACCTCCAGATACTTTTCCGGCAGCCCTACCAACTTCAGGGCAGCTCTGGCCCTTTTTTTCGCCTCTTCCTCTGAAACTCCAAAATTGATCGGACCAAAACAGATGTCCCTTTCAACCGTCTCCTCAAAAAGCTGGTGCTCCGGAAATTGAAACACGATCCCGACCTTTTTGCGCAGTGCCTTGATATTCTTTTCTTTTTCAGAAGCTTTCAGGGTAAAATCCCCTATTTGAATCGTTCCTTTGTAAGGACGCAGCAGTCCATTAAGATGCTGAAGTAGTGTTGATTTCCCTGATCCCGTATGCCCAATGACAGCACTGTAGGAGCCGTCTGCAATTTCCATATCGACATCATATAGGGCCACTCGTTCAAAAGGAGTTTTCGCCTGATAGCGATGCTCTAGATCTTGTATGTTAATTTGCATAGCTCATCCATCAGCCTTTCACTAGTTGTCGGGTTTGACTCAAGGGTAACACCTATACTTTTAAGTTTATTGGCTAAGCTGATGGCAAAAGGAAGGTCCAATCCTATTTGAACAAGCTGCTCCCCTAGCAGGAAAATTTCGCTTGGCGTTCCTTCTGCAAAAACTTCTCCTGCATTCAGCACGATGATACGGTCGGCTCGTGAAGCCTCCTCCAAATCGTGTGTGATGGATAGAACGGTCACTCCCATTTCTTTTCTCAGTTCTTCTATCGTTTGAATGACCTCTTTTCGACCGATGGGATCGAGCATACTCGTCGCTTCATCCAATATGATGATTGCCGGCCGGAGAGCTATGACACCCGCAATGGCTACACGCTGCTTTTGTCCGCCTGAGAGTTGATGTGGTTCTTGGGTTAAAAAAGATTTCATCCCAACTCTATTAATGCCTTCTTCTACTCGCTCTATCATCTGTTCGCGTGGGACGCCAATATTTTCTAAACCAAAAGCTACATCATCCTCTACCGTGGATCCAACAAATTGATTATCCGGATTTTGAAAGACCATGCCTACCTGACGTCGAATATCCCAGAGCTTCTCTTCGGATAGTTCCATACCATCGATGATCACAGAACCATTGGAAGGCATCTGCAACCCATTCAGAATACGTGCAAGCGTGGATTTCCCTGAACCATTATGCCCTACAATAGCAGTCCATTCCCCCTGCTTGACCTCTATATTAATATCCTTCAGCGTATCTTCTTCCTGATTGGGATACCGGAAGAACAAATTCTTCACTTTCAGAATCGTGTCAGTCATGAATCTTTCTCCTCTCTTCTCACCTTGTCTCCACTAACTCGCAAAAAACATAACGTTTCAGTCACTTCCCTAAGCCGCGTATAGGGAAGTGAGCCGAGACTGATATTTCTGCAAAAAAATAAAGGGCATGATCAGTCATTACAACTGCCCGCCCTTATTTATGACTGAAAATAGGAAGTTTAAAAAGTACGGTAAAAAAAGCGTTGAGGTTGATCGCTGCTCTTTTTGTCCTCCTTTTTAAACCACTATCACAATAGATTATACTAACTCGATGATTACCATTGGCGCTGCGTCTCCGCGACGAGGTCCAAGTTTCATAATACGAGTGTATCCACCTTGGCGCTCTCCGTAACGTGGAGCGATGTCAGCGAATAATTTTTGTACTGCGTCTTGACCAGTTTCCTCGTTTGCCACTTCATGACGAACGTAAGAAGCTGCTTGACGGCGAGCATGCAAATCTCCGCGCTTTCCAAGAGTGATCATTTTCTCTACAACAGAACGTAATTCTTTCGCACGTGCTTCTGTAGTTTCAATGCGCTCACTGATGATTAAGTCAGTTGTTAAGTCACGTAGCATCGCTTTACGCTGTGCGCTTGTACGACCTAATTTTCTGTATCCCATGTTGATGTTCCCTCCTTCTTGTAGAAAGTAATGAAACGTCCAAACACATAAAGATGCCTAGTTTTACGAATAAAAACTAGTCATCTTTACGCAAGCCTAAACCTAGCTCTTCTAGTTTGTGCTTGACTTCTTCTAGAGACTTTCGGCCTAAGTTACGAACTTTCATCATATCTTCTTCTGTTTTATTCGCAAGTTCCTGAACAGTGTTGATGCCAGCACGCTTCAAGCAGTTGTAAGAACGAACAGATAAATCAAGCTCTTCGATAGTCATCTCCAAGACTTTTTCCTTCTGATCTTCTTCTTTTTCAACCATGATTTCCGCGTTTTGCGCTTCATCTGTCAATCCTACAAATATATTTAAGTGCTCAGTTAAAATCTTTGCCCCAAGTGCTACTGCTTCTTGTGGACCGTTACTACCATCTGTCCATACATCTAAAGTAAGCTTGTCATAGTTAGACACTTGGCCTACACGTGTATTTTCAACATAATAAGAAACGCGTGAAACTGGTGTAAAGATAGAATCAATTGGAATTACTCCGATTGGTTGATCTTCACGCTTGTTTCCGTCCGCTGTTACATATCCGCGACCACGCTTAGCGGTGAAACGAATACGCAGGTGCGCGTCCTTTGCTAACGTTGCGATATGAAGGTCAGGGTTAAGGATTTCAACATCGCTGTCATGAGTAATGTCAGCAGCTGTAACAGCTCCTTCGCCTTGCACGTCAATCTCTAACGTCTTCTCATCATCTGAATAGATTTTTAATGCTAGCTTCTTAACGTTCAAAATAACTGTTGTAACATCTTCAACGACGCCTTCAATTGTTGAGAACTCATGCAGTACACCATCTATTTGGATAGATGTTACAGCGGCACCAGGAAGTGAGGATAAAAGAATACGACGTAAGGAGTTACCCAAAGTTGTTCCATATCCACGCTCAAGTGGCTCGACGACGAATTTACCATAGTTGGCGTCATCGCTGATTTCAACCGTTTCGATTTTTGGTTTTTCGATTTCTAACATTCATAACCCTCCTTCAAAACGTCGAAACCCCGGAAAGACAAAGTTGTCTAACCGAAATTCCCCATAGGTATGTCCCGATTGTGCACAACAACAACATTTAATTATCTGTATAATTCACAAACTGTATCATCAGCCATTATTGACATGTATACAAATTCTATACAGACAAATTAAACACGGCGACGTTTTGGTGGGCGGCAACCGTTATGAGGTACTGGGGTAACGTCTCTGATAGCAGTTACTTCAAGACCAGCTGCTTGTAAAGCACGGATCGCTGCTTCACGACCAGCACCAGGGCCTTTAACTGTAACTTCCAAAGTTTTCAAACCGTGCTCCATGCAAGACTTTGCAGCAGTTTCAGCTGCCATTTGCGCTGCGAATGGAGTGGATTTACGAGAACCTCTGAAGCCAAGAGCACCTGCACTAGACCATCCAATTGCGTTTCCGTGAGAGTCAGTAATCGTAACGATTGTGTTATTGAATGTAGAACGGATATGCGCGATACCAGTGTCAATATTCTTTTTCACACGGCGTTTACGTGTATTAGTTTTACGTGCCATATTTCTTACCTCCTTACTTACTTAAAATTATTTCTTTTTGTTCGCTACAGTACGACGAGGACCTTTACGTGTACGAGCATTGTTTTTAGTGTTTTGACCACGAACCGGTAAACCACGACGGTGACGAAGACCACGGTAGCAACCAATCTCGATTAGACGTTTAATATTAAGAGATACTTCACGACGAAGGTCACCCTCAACTTTAATTTTATCTACGATATCACGAATTTTTCCTAATTCTTCTTCCGTTAAGTCGCGTACACGAGTTTCTTCAGAAACCCCTGCTTCAGCTAGAACTTTCTCAGCTGTTGGACGACCAATACCGAAAATGTATGTTAATGAAATTACAACGCGCTTGTCGCGAGGAACATCAACACCAGCAATACGTGCCATATATGCGCACCTCCCTCAAGTTATCCTTGTTTTTGTTTGTGTTTCGGGTTTTCACAAATAACCATAACTTTACCTTTTCTACGAATAACTTTACATTTTTCGCAGATTGGCTTCACAGATGGTCTCACTTTCATCTTATATTACCTCCCTGATAGTACGGAGTGCTAAAATAGGTTTATTTAAAACGATACGTAATTCTACCGCGTGTTAAATCGTATGGAGAAAGCTCCACCGTTACTTTATCTCCTGGCAGGATTCGAATAAAGTGCATACGAATTTTCCCAGATACATGAGCCAATACCGTATGACCATTTTCCAATTCTACTTTAAACATAGCATTTGGTAAAGTCTCAGTGACCGTACCTTCTACTTCAATTACATCGTCTTTCGCCATTAATTAAGTTCTCCCTTCTTCAAATCAGTAACAAGCCCTTCGACAAACTTTGTTAGCACGAACCTAAGTTTCCCATTTGTCACACGACCTGTTTCGATCATACTGTTCTGAACTTCTGGAGACACGTAATCAAAAAATTCAAGATGATGAATGTTCTTCTTCTTAGGGCGGTCGTACTTCCTCTTGTCTCCATCCGCAAGGACGACAAAACGCTCATCAAGAATTTTAATAATTACGGCATACTGTCCGGCATCTCTGCCTTGAGTAATCAAAACAATCTGCCCTACTTTCAAAGCCGTTTCAGACTCAGTCAAGCAGTATCACCTCTTGGGCTTAGGCTTTTGTTAAGATCTCGTAGCCTGTTTCTGTAATAGCGACCGTATGTTCAAAATGAGCACACATCTTACCGTCAACAGTAACAACAGTCCAGTCATCTGCTAACGTTTTTACGTAGCGAGTTCCTGCATTGACCATTGGTTCAATTGCCAGGACCATACCAGGTTTTAACCGTGGACCTTTGTTAGGAGGCCCATAATGTGGAATTTGAGGGTCTTCATGTAAGTCTTGACCAATTCCATGGCCTACATACTCTCTCACGATTGAAAAATCATGTGCTTCTGCATACTTTTGTATCGCATGAGAAACGTCAGAAAGACGAGCGCCCGGTTTTACTTCCTTGATGCCTTCATACAATGATTGCTCCGTGACTTCAAGTAATCGCTTCGTTTCATCGGAAATGTTACCGACAGCATATGTCCAAGCGGAATCGCCGTGGTAACCATTATACTTCGCACCAATATCTATGCTAATGATATCACCGTCTTTTAATACTCGATCGCCGGGAATACCATGAACAAGTTCTTCGTTAACAGAAGCACAAATGCTTCCGCGAAAACCATTATACCCTTTGAACGAAGGAATTGCATCATGTTTGCGTATGAATTTCTCAGCAATATCATCCAATTGTTTCGTCGTTACGCCAGGTACAATATGTTTTTTCAATTCTTGATGGGTGAGTGCAACGATTCTGCCAGCTTCTCTCATGATTTCAAGTTCACGAGGAGTTTTACAGATGATCATTACGCATGCCCTCCAAGAAGTTTTTCAATATCGCTGAACACTTGGCCGATTGGCTGCTGTCCATCGATGTTTCGAAGATAGCCTTTGCCTTCATAGAAGTCCAATAGTGGCTTCGATTGTTTCACATTCACTTCCAAACGGTTCCCGACAGTTTCTTCGTTGTCATCAGCACGCTGGTAAAGTTCACCGCCGCACTTATCACATACCCCTTCCTCACTTGGGGGGTTGAAGACAAGGTGATAAGTAGATCCACAATCTTTACAAATACGTCTTCCTGTTAAACGTTCCATCAAGATGCTTTGGTCCACGTTCACATTGATTACATAATCAATTTTGCGGCCGAGATCTTCAAGCATTTGCTCTAGAGCTTCTGCCTGAGGAACTGTTCTTGGGAAACCGTCCAATAGAAATCCATTTTTGCAATCTTCTTTTTCAAGTCTTTCACGAACGATACCAATCGTCACTTCATCAGGAACAAGCTGACCTTGATCCATAAAAGACTTTGCTTTAAGGCCTAGTTCAGTTCCTTCCTTCATTGCAGCACGAAACATATCTCCGGTTGAGATATGAGGGATATTGTACTTTTCGACAATTCGTTCTGCTTGAGTACCTTTACCGGCACCCGGAAGTCCCATTAGAACTAAATTCATCTTAATGCCCCCTCAGTCTCTTGTGAAGTATATTGGGATAATCCTATCCCAATTACTTCATTACTTGATAAACCCTTTATAGTGACGCTTCACCAACTGACTTTCAAGTTGCTTCATCGTTTCAAGTGCAACACCTACGACGATGAGGATACCAGTACCACCAATCTGTACGGCTGGCGGCAGGTCAGCTATTTTCATAAAGATTACAGGTAGAACAGAGATTCCTGCCAAGAACAATGCACCAACGAAAGTTAGTCGGTAGATGATTTTTGTTAGGTATTCCTGTGTGTTCTGACCAGGACGAATTCCTGGAATATATCCACCTTGCTTCTTTAAGTTTTCTGCCATCTGTTCAGGATTAGACTGAACAAATGTATAGAAATAAGTAAAGGCAATAATAAGAGCTACGTAAACTACCATACCGATCGGCTTCGTGTAATCGAATGTACTTTGGATCCACTGAGTTACATCATTAGGACCAAAGAACGACGCGATGGTAGGTGGTGTGATGATAAAGGATACTGCAAAGATAACCGGAATTACCCCTGCTGCATTTACTTTTAGCGGTAAGTGTGAGGAATGTCCACCAACTGGATTACGACCGGATACTTTTTTAGCATACTGGATCGGAATTTTACGTAATGCTTGTTGGATGAAGATAACTCCTACGATAACAGCTAAGATTGCAAGAATAATCAGAGCAACAATAACAAGATTTAAGAACAACTGATCTCCAGCATCCTCAATTTGTTGTGCATAAACCTGATTAGCTCCATTTGGAATGGCAGCAACGATACCAGCGAAAATCAGGATGGAGATACCATTCCCAACTCCGTGTGCTGTGATCTGCTCGCCAAGCCACATTAAAAATGCTGTACCTGCTGTCAACACTAACGCGATTAAAAGATAAGTAGTGAAAGTCGGGTCGGTAATAAGCTGGCCTTGAGCCAAGTTATTAAAACCGATAGACATACCAATTGCCTGGATAAATCCAAGCACAATAGTAAAGTATCTAGTGAATTGAGCTAATTTGCGACGTCCAACTTCTCCTTGTTTTGACCACTCCGTAAACTTTGGAACAACATCCATTTGCAGCAATTGCACAATGATGGAAGCTGTGATGTATGGCATTATACCCATGGCAAGAATTGAGAAGTTTTGTAAAGCTCCACCACCGAAGGTATTCAAGATACCGAATACACTAAACTCATCCTGAAATTTCAATATGTCAGAGTTTACCCCTGGTACTGGGATAAACGTACCGATACGGAATATGATTAACATTAGTAGGGTGAAAACTATTTTCTTTCTTATATCACCCACGCGCATAAAATTGGAGAATGTCTGGAACATTAGATCACCTCAACTGAACCGCCAGCTGCTTCGATAGCTTCTTTAGCTGCTGAGGAGAATTTATGAGCACGAACTGTAAGCTTTTTCTCGATAGAACCGTTACCCAATACTTTCAATCCAGCGTTCAGTTTGCTAACTAAACCTGTTTCAAGAAGTAATTCAGGTGTAACTTCTGTACCATCTTCAAAGCGATTTAACGCGTCAAGGTTGATAATTGCATACTCTTTACGATGAATGTTCGTGAATCCGCGCTTTGGTAAGCGTTGGAATAGAGGTGTTTGACCACCTTCGAATCCAGGACGAACGCCACCGCCTGAGCGTGCATTTTGACCTTTATGACCTCTACCAGAAGTTTTTCCGTTACCAGAACCAGTTCCGCGACCTACACGGTTGCGTTCTTTACGAGATCCTTCGTTAGGCTTTAACTCATGAAGTTTCATTGTGGCACCTCCTTATTTAAAAAACCGTTTCTATTATTGCTCGTTCACAGTAACAAGGTGAGATACCTTGTTAATCATTCCACGGATAGCTGCGTTATCCTCATGGACAACTGTTTGGTGCATCTTTTTCAAACCAAGAGTTTGAACAGTCACACGTTGATCTTGTGGACGACCGATTACACTGCGAGTGAGGGTGATTGCTAATTTGTTCGCCATTTTGTTTCCCTCCTTATCCTAACAGTTCTTCTACCGTTTTACCACGCAATTTAGCAACGTCCTCTGCACGTTTCAATTGCTTTAATCCGTCAAGTGTTGCACGGATCATGTTGATTGGTGTGTTAGATCCTAAAGATTTAGAAAGGATGTCTTGAACACCCGCTAACTCAAGTACCGCACGAACTGGTCCTCCAGCGATAACTCCAGTACCTTCAGAAGCAGGTTTCAAAAGGATTTCTCCAGAACCGAATTCTCCAAGTACTTGGTGAGGAATTGTTGTACCAACGATAGGTACAGCAACTAAGTTCTTTTTCGCATCTTCAATAGCTTTACGGATAGCTTCAGGTACTTCTTGAGCTTTACCAGTACCGAAACCAACATTACCGTTTTTATCTCCTACTACTACAAGAGCAGCAAAGCGGAAACGACGTCCACCTTTTACTACTTTCGCAACGCGGTTAACCGTAACAACGCGTTCTTCAAGTTCTAATTTGTTTGGATCAATGCGACGCATCAGTGTCCCTCCTTTTCCGATTAAAATTCTAAACCAGCCTCACGTGCAGCATCTGCTAATGCTTTCACACGTCCGTGGTATAAGTATCCACCGCGGTCGAATACTACTGATTTAATTCCTTTTTCAATTGCGCGCTTTGCAACTAGTTCTCCAACTGCTTTAGCGGACTCAACGTTACTTCCGTTAGCCTCAACGCCTTTATCAAGTGTAGAAGCACTCGCGATTGTTACAGAGTTCATATCATCGATCACTTGAGCATAAATGTGTTGGTTTGAACGGAACACATTTAAACGTGGACGAGTTGCAGTTCCTGATAACTTAGCACGAACACGAGTGTGTCTTTTCTTACGAGTAGAATTTTTATCAGGTTTTGTAATCATCTTGCAGTCACTCCTTTCTATCTGCTTATGCGGTCTTACTTCGCAGTTTTACCTTCTTTACGACGTACATGTTCACCTTCATAACGAATACCTTTACCTTTGTAAGGCTCTGGTGGGCGAACGTCACGAATGTTAGCTGCTAAAGCACCAACGCGCTCTTTATTGATACCTTTGATAAGGATCTTTGTGTTTGTTGGAACTTCAACTTCAATACCTTCTTCTGGTGTGATTTCAACCGGATGAGAGTATCCAACGTTAAGAACTAGCTTGTTACCTTGCTTGGAAGCACGGTAACCAACCCCGATAAGTTCTAATCCTCTTTCGAAACCTTTTGTTACACCTTCAACCATGTTGTTTAAAAGTGCACGAGTTGTTCCGTGGATAGTACGGTGTTCTTTGCTTTCGGAAGGACGTACAACTGTTAGTACGTTTTCTTCTACTGTAATAGCCATATCTTGGCTGAATGTACGAGTTAATTCACCTTTAGGACCTTTTACGGTAACTGTGTTGTTGTCGTTTGTAATTGTAACCCCAGTTGGGATTTCAATAGGTTTTTTACCTACACGTGACATTTAGTTACACCTCCGTTCATTTAAAGAAATTATTACCAAACGTACGCTAATACTTCTCCACCAGCTTGTTTTTGACGAGCTTCTTTATCAGTGATAACACCTTGAGAAGTAGAGATGATCGCAATACCTAATCCGTTTAATACACGAGGTACTTCGTTAACTTTTGCATAAACACGAAGACCAGGCTTACTGATACGTTTAAGACCAGTAATTACACGCTCGTTGTTAGCACCGTATTTCAAGAAAATACGAATGATACCTTGTTTGTTGTCTTCGATAAATTCTACGTCACGTACGAAACCTTCACGCTTTAAGATTTCAGCAACTTCTTTTTTGATTTTAGAAGCAGGAAGTTCAAGCTTCTCGTGACGTACCATGTTCGCATTGCGGATGCGAGTAAGCATATCTGCAATAGGATCTGTCATAACCATTTAATTTACCTCCTTCCCAATTATCGGGTTTTACCAACTTGCTTTTTTAACGCCAGGAATTTGGCCTTTATAAGCTAATTCACGGAAACAAATACGGCAAAGCTTAAATTTACGGATTACAGAGTGGGGACGACCACAACGTTCGCAACGAGTATAAGCTTGCACATTATGTTTAGGTGTGCGTTTTTGTTTCGCAATCATTGATTTTTTAGCCACATTTTCGCCTCCCTCTACCACACGCTGGTATTATTTTTGGAATGGCATTCCGAATGATGATAAAAGCTCACGAGCTTCTTCATCAGTGTTGGCAGTAGTAACGATAACGATATCCATACCACGTACCTTGTTAACTTTATCGTAATCAATTTCCGGGAAGATAAGTTGCTCTTTAACACCAAGAGTGTAGTTTCCACGGCCGTCGAAAGACTTCTTAGAGATACCACGGAAGTCACGAACACGAGGTAAAGATACAGATACTAACTTATCTAGGAATTCATACATACGCTCTCCGCGTAATGTAACTTTCGCACCGATTGGCATTCCTTCACGAAGACGGAATCCTGCGATAGATTTTTTCGCTCTAGTTACAACAGGTTTTTGACCAGTGATAGAAGTTAATTCTTCTACAGCTGCATCTAACGCTTTAGAGTTGGCAACTGCATCACCAACACCCATGTTGATAACGATCTTCTCAAGCTTTGGAGCTTGCATAACAGATTTATAGTTAAACTTGCCCATTAGAGCAGGAATAATTTCGCTTTGATACTTTTCTTTTAGGCGGTTCATCAAAAGTACCTCCTTTCTTCAAAAGTCTATTTATCTAATTGTTCACCTGATTTTGTTGCAACACGTACTTTTTTACCGTCAACTACCTTGTATCCTACACGAGTAGGTTCACCGGATTTCGGATCTAAAGGCATAACGTTTGATACATGAATAGGCGCCTCACGGTTGATGATTCCACCTTGAGGGTTTTCTTGTGATGGTTTAGCATGCTTTTTCACGATGTTAATACCTTCTACAAGAACACGGTCTTTCTTAGGAAAAGATTCAAGGATCACTCCTTGTTTACCTTTATCCTTACCAGAGATAACTACAACTTTATCACCTTTTTTTACATGCATCCTTTCGCACCTCCTTGACACATTCATTTCTTATATTAAAGTACTTCTGGAGCTAAAGATACAATCTTCATGTAGTTGTTATCACGTAATTCACGTGCAACTGGTCCGAAGATACGAGTTCCACGAGGGCTCTTATCATCTTTGATAATTACGCATGCGTTCTCATCAAAACGGATATATGAACCGTCATTACGACGAACTCCACGTTTAGTACGAACTACTACAGCCTTCACTACGTCACCTTTTTTAACAACGCCGCCTGGTGTTGCTTGTTTCACTGTACAAACAATAACATCACCAATGTTCGCGTAACGACGACCAGATCCACCTAATACTTTAATTGCCAGTACTTCACGAGCACCTGAGTTATCAGCAACTTTCAAACGAGATTCTTGTTGAATCATGCATGGTACCTCCCTTCGGAATTACTATCCGAACTTAAATATTAGATAATTACAGCTTTCTCTACTACTTCTACTAAACGGAAACGCTTTGTTGAAGATAACGGACGTGTCTCCATGATCTTAACGATATCGCCAGTCTTAGCCGCGCCAGTTTCATCATGCGCTTTGTACTTTTTAGAGTACTTAACACGTTTGCCGTAGAGTGTGTGAGTTTTGTAAGTTTCAACTAGTACTGTGATTGTTTTATCCATTTTGTCGGAAACAACACGACCAGTGTAAACTTTACGTTGGTTACGTTCACTCATTTTCGCGAACCTCCTCTTAATTATTTGTTAGAAGCGATCTCTCTCTCGCGAACTACTGTTTTCATACGAGCGATTGACTTACGCACTTCGCGAATACGAGCAGTGTTTTCTAATTGACCAGTCGCTAATTGAAAGCGTAGGTTGAATAACTCTTCTTTTAAAGATTTCACTTTTTGTTCAATCTCGGCAGTGGTTAAGTCGCGTAGTTCATTAGCTTTCATTAGTTTCACCACCAATTTCTTCACGTTTTACGAACTTACATTTAACTGGTAGCTTGTGCGCAGCTAAACGTAATGCTTCACGTGCAATTTCCTCAGATACACCTGAAATTTCAAACATAACCTTTCCAGGTTTAACAACTGCTACCCATCCTTCTGGAGCACCTTTACCGGAACCCATTCGGACCTCTAGAGGCTTTGCAGTGTATGGTTTTGAAGGGAAAATTTTAATCCAAACTTTACCGCCACGTTTCATATAACGAGTCATCGCACGACGTGCTGCTTCGATTTGACGGTTAGTGATCCAAGATGCTTCTAGAGATTGTAATCCGAACTCTCCGAAGTGTACCTCAGTACCGCCTTTCGCTTTACCACGCATTTTTCCACGATGTTCGCGGCGATATTTTACGCGTTTTGGTAATAACATAATTATTTTCCTCCTTCCTCAGTTTTCTTCTTCGTAGGAAGGACCTCTCCACGGTAGATCCATACTTTCACACCTAATTTACCGTAAGTTGTATCAGCTTCTGCTGTACCATAGTCAATATCAGCGCGAAGAGTATGAAGTGGAACTGTACCCTCACTATAATGTTCAGAACGAGCGATGTCTGCTCCGCCTAGGCGACCAGATACCATCGTTTTAATACCTTTCGCACCAGCGCGCATTGCACGTTGAAGTGATTGCTTTTGAGCACGACGGAAAGATACACGGTTTTCTAATTGACGAGCGATGTTTTCAGCAACTAACTTAGCGTCAAGATCAGCTCTCTTAATTTCAAGGATGTTGATGTGTACACGTTTACCAGTTAATTGGTTCAACGCTTTGCGAAGTGCTTCAACTTCAGTACCACCTTTACCGATAACCATTCCTGGTTTAGCAGTGTGAACAGTTACGTTCAAGCGGTTTGCAGCACGTTCGATTTCTATTTTAGATACAGAAGCGTCATTCAGACGTTTTGTGATATATTCACGAACTTTGATATCTTCATGAAGCAGGTTAGCATAATCTTTTCCTGCGTACCATTTGGACTCCCAGTCACGAATGATACCAACACGAAGACCGATAGGATTTACCTTTTGACCCACTGATTATCCCTCCTTCTTTTCTGATACCACGATTGTAATGTGGCTAGTGCGTTTGTTTATTTGACTCGCACGACCCATTGCACGAGGGCGGAAACGTTTTAAAGTTGGTCCTTCATTCACGTATGCCTCAGTAACGATTAGGGCGTTTGCGTCCATTTCAAAATTGTGCTCTGCGTTAGCAATAGCGGACTTGAGAACTTTTTCGATTACTGGTGAAGCAGCCTTTGGAGTTAATGTCAAAATGGCTACTGCTTCGCCTACTTGCTTGCCTCGAATTAAATCCATAACTAGACGAGCTTTACGAGGAGCAATACGAACTGTTCTTGCAACAGCTTTAGCTTGCATGTAAAAGCCTCCTCTCTAATTAGCGTTTTGTTTTCTTATCATCATTTGCATGACCTTTGTAAGTACGTGATGGAGCGAATTCTCCAAGCTTGTGACCTACCATGTCTTCTGTCACGTATACTGGTACGTGTTTACGGCCATCATACACAGCGATTGTATGTCCGATAAATTGTGGGAAAATAGTAGAACGACGAGACCAAGTTTTTACGACTTGTTTACCCTCAGTTTCATTTAACTTTTCAATCTTTGTCATTAAATGATCATCTACAAAAGGCCCTTTTTTCAAGCTGCGACCCATGTGGAAACCTCCCTTCGTGATTGCTCTACGGCCCTTATGAACCGTAGTACAACCCCGTTATTTTTTACGACGACGAACGATAAATTTGTCAGACTTGTTTTTCTTCTTACGAGTTTTGTAACCAAGAGTTGGTTTACCCCAAGGAGTCATAGGTGACTTACGTCCGATTGGTGAACGTCCTTCACCACCACCGTGTGGGTGATCGTTAGGGTTCATTACAGAACCACGTACAGTTGGTCGAATACCCATCCAACGAGAACGTCCTGCTTTACCAATGTTGATAAGTTCGTGCTGTTCGTTACCAACTTGACCTACAGAAGCGCGGCAAGTGGAAAGAATCATGCGAGTTTCACCGGAAGTTAAACGTACAAGTACGTATTTTCCTTCTTTACCAAGTACTTGAGCAGATGTACCTGCAGAGCGAACTAATTGTCCACCTTTACCTGGTTTTAATTCGATGTTGTGGATTACAGTACCTACTGGAATGTTGATTAGTGGTAGTGCATTACCCACTTTGATATCAGCTTCAGGGCCAGACGTTACTGTCATTCCCACTTCTAAGTTCTTAGGAGCTAGAATGTAGCGCTTTTCCCCATCTGCATAGTTGATTAACGCGATATTGGCGGAACGGTTTGGATCATACTCAATTGTAGCAACGCGTCCTGGTATACCATCTTTATCACGTTTGAAGTCGATGACGCGGTATTGACGTTTGTGTCCACCACCTTGGTGACGTACAGTCAATTTACCTTGGTTATTACGACCACCTTTTCTGTGTAACGGTGCAAGCAAGCTTTTTTCTGGTTTGTCTGTAGTGATCTCAGCAAAATCAGAAACTGTCATGCCACGACGTCCATTAGAGGTTGGTTTGTATTTTTTAATCGCCATCATGTTCCCTCCTTTTCGTTGATGATTTTATTTTTTATTAAACCTCGAAGAATTCGATTTCTTTGCTATTTTCTTTTAATGTTACAATAGCTTTTCTACGACGGTTAGTTAATCCGCTATGACGACCTACACGACGGAATTTACCTTTGTAGTTCATGATGTTTACTTTCTCGACAGTTACGCCAAAGATCGCTTCAACAGCATCTTTAACTTCAGTCTTGTTAGCTCTAACATCCACTTCAAAAGTGTATTTCTTTTCTGTCATTAAATCAGTAGAACGCTCAGTAATCACGGGGCGCTTAAGAACATCACGATGATCTCTCATTATGCAAGCACCTCCTCTAATTTTTGAACAGCGTCTTTCGTAAAGATTACTTTGTCATGGTTTACAACGTCTAATACGTTCACACCATTTACAGTAACAACAGTTACTCCAGGGATATTACGAGCAGATAAAGCAACGTTTTCGCTGTCGTCAGCTGTTACGATTAACGCTTTACGAGTGATTTCTAAACCTTTAAGTACAGAAGTCATTTCTTTTGTTTTTGGTGCATCAAAAGCTAATCCTTCTAATACTAACAATTCATTTTCCAACACTTTGGAAGATAATGCAGATTTGATAGCTAAGCGACGAACTTTCTTAGGAAGTTTGTAGCTGTAGCTTCTTGGTGTAGGACCGAATACGATACCACCACCACGCCATTGTGGAGAGCGGATAGATCCTTGACGGGCACGGCCAGTACCTTTTTGGCGCCATGGCTTGCGTCCACCACCTGCTACTTCAGAGCGTCCTTTTACTTTTGCATTACCTTGACGTTGAGATGCTCTTTGCATAACGATCGCATCGAACAATACGCTGTTGTTTGGCTCAATACCGAACACAGCATCTGCTAATTCAATTTCACCGACATTGGAGCCAGCTTGATTGTATAATGCTACTTTAGGCATTTGTAGTTCCTCCTTTCCTAAACAATTAGTTTGCTTTTACCGCACTTTTAATTGTGATCAACGCTTTTCTAGGACCAGGTACGTTACCTTTTACTAATAATAGGTTACGCTCTGTGTCTACTTTCACGATCTCAAGGTTCTGGATAGTAATGCGCTCTCCACCCATACGTCCAGGTAATAATTTACCTTTGAATACACGGTTTGGAGCAACAGGTCCCATAGAACCAGGACGACGGTGATAACGAGAACCGTGAGTCATTGGGCCGCGTGATTGTCCGTGGCGCTTGATTGAGCCTTGGAAACCTTTACCCTTTGAGATTCCTGTTACATCTACTACATCGCCTTCTGCGAAAATATCAACTTTGACTTCCTGACCAACTTCGTAAGTTCCTAAGTCTACTCCATTGATTTCACGAATGAAGCGCTTAGGTGCTGTGTTAGCTTTAGCAACGTGTCCTTTTTCAGGCTTGTTCGCTAATTTATCACGCTTGTCAGCAAAACCGATTTGAATTGCTTCATAACCGTCTGTTTCGACAGTTTTAACTTGAAGCACTACGTTTGGAGTAGCTTCGATTACTGTTACAGGGATAAGATCGCCGTTTGCAGCAAAAACTTGAGTCATACCTATCTTTTTTCCTAAGATTCCTTTGGTCATTAGTCACACCTCCTGAATAATTAAGTATTTATTGATTAAAGCTTGATTTCGATGTCCACACCAGATGGAAGATCTAAACGCATTAAGCTATCAACCGTTTGTGGTGTTGGGTTAATGATATCGATTAAGCGCTTATGAGTGCGCATTTCGAATTGCTCACGAGAATCTTTATATTTGTGTACCGCACGTAAGATAGTGTATACAGATCTTTCCGTCGGTAACGGAATAGGACCAGAAACAGTAGCACCTGAACGTTTTGCAGTTTCAACGATCTTCTCAGAAGATTGATCTAGAATTCTGTGATCATAAGCTTTTAAACGAATGCGAATCTTTTCTTTTGCCATTATTTTTCCCTCCTTTTTTCGCCTATATTATTGATAGACATTCTCCGTGAAAATTAACCTGTCACACTCGCCATGGCAAAGCGGCCGGGTGTGCCAGCAACCTTTCACATCATCGCAGTCAAAGACCAACATTACCTATTATACATCTAACCAATAGACAATGCAACTATATTTCAAATAAAATCTCTGAGCACTTTTCATATTATAACGAGAAGTTGTGTTGATTGCAACAAGCACTGTAAGAATTATTCATTTCAGTTTTTTCCAGTATGGTTTGTGCTTATACGTCTTTGGTTTGTTGTGTTTATTTATATAGAAGAAAGTCGTATTTTGGGGTCTGTTTTCCTAGGATTTTTCGTTTCTTTCAAAGACCCCTGTTGATTTCCGTTCCAGGGATTCGCTTTCCGCGGGCGGTCCGGGAGCATCCTCGGCGCTTTGCGCCTGTGGGGTCTCCCTTTGACTCGCTACTCCCGAGTAGTCTCACCCCTTGCACTCCAATCAACAGGAGTGAGTAAAATAAAGAATTTTACCTCTCTAAAGGGTGGGAATTTTGCCGCGTGTTGTTGCGCTTAGTGCAAAAATCAACTGCGGTGTAGAACAGAAATCAAAAAAACCGGCACCCCCAAAGGGATACCGGTTTTATAAGATCTGTTCAGATCAAGAATTACTCTTGGATTGTAGCAACAACGCCAGCGCCTACTGTACGTCCACCTTCACGAATAGAGAACTTAGTTCCTTCTTCGATCGCGATTGGAGCGATAAGCTCAACTGTCATTTCGATGTTGTCACCAGGCATAACCATTTCTACGCCTTCAGGTAGGTTACAAATACCAGTTACGTCAGTTGTACGGAAGTAGAACTGAGGACGGTAGTTTGTGAAGAATGGAGTGTGACGTCCACCCTCTTCTTTAGATAATACGTAAACTTCAGCTTTGAACTTTGTGTGTGGAGTGATAGTACCAGGCTTAGCTAATACTTGTCCACGTTGGATGTCGTCACGAGCAACCCCACGAAGAAGTGCACCGATGTTGTCTCCAGCTTCAGCATAGTCAAGAAGCTTACGGAACATTTCTACTCCAGTTACAGTAGTAGATTTAGGCTCTTCAGTTAAACCGATGATTGCGATAGTGTCACCAACTTTAACTTGTCCACGCTCAACACGTCCAGTAGCAACTGTTCCACGTCCAGTGATAGAGAACACGTCCTCAACTGGCATCATGAATGGCTTTTCAGTGTCACGAGCTGGTGTTGGGATGTACTCATCAACTGCAGCCATAAGCTCAACGATTCTTTCTTCCCACTCAGCGTCTCCTTCAAGAGCTTTAAGAGCAGAACCTTTAATTACAGGAACATCGTCTCCAGGGAAATCGTACTCAGAAAGAAGGTCACGAACTTCCATTTCAACTAATTCTAGTAATTCTTCGTCGTCAACCATGTCACATTTGTTTAAGAATACAACTAGGTGAGGTACACCAACTTGACGAGAAAGAAGGATGTGCTCACGAGTTTGTGGCATTGGACCATCAGCAGCAGATACTACTAGGATTCCGCCGTCCATTTGAGCAGCACCAGTGATCATGTTTTTAACATAGTCAGCATGTCCTGGGCAGTCTACGTGTGCATAGTGACGGTTTTCAGTTTCATACTCAACGTGAGCTGTAGAAATAGTGATTCCACGCTCTCTTTCTTCTGGAGCCGCGTCGATCATGTCATAAGCCATTGCAGCACCTTTACCACTGCGCTTTGCAAGTACAGTTGTGATTGCAGCTGTTAAAGTTGTTTTACCATGGTCAACGTGTCCGATTGTACCGATATTAGCATGCGTTTTGGATCTATCGAATTTCTCTTTACCCATTAGAATATCCTCCTTAGAGTTTCATAAGTTTTTTTAATTTTATATGAGACATTAACAAGTGATGACCACTTATTATCCTACATACTATTTATAAAACAAGATCAGGTGAAAATCAATTATTCACCTTTATTTTTTTTGATGATTTCTTCAGAAATCGATTTTGGTACTTCTTCGTAGTGATCGAAATGCATTGTGAACACTCCGCGTCCTTGTGTGTTAGAACGTAGGGATGTTGCATAACCGAACATTTCAGATAGTGGAACCATTGCGCGAACAACTTGAGCGTTACCGCGAGCTTCCATACCTTCAACGCGTCCACGACGAGAAGTGATACCACCCATGATGTCTCCCATGTATTCTTCCGGAGTTACAACTTCAACTCTCATAACCGGCTCAAGAATTACTGGGCTACATTTTGATACTGCGTTTTTAAGAGCTAGAGAAGCAGCTACTTTAAACGCCATCTCAGAGGAGTCAACATCATGGTAAGAACCGTCAACCAATGCAGCTTTAACATCGATTAGAGGGTAACCAGCAAGTACTCCGTTTTTCATGGAATCTTCAAGACCAGCTTGAACAGCAGGTACGTATTCACGAGGAACTACTCCACCTACGATTTTGTTTTCAAATTCGAAGCCTTTTCCTTCTTCGTTTGGTTCGAATTCGATCCAAACGTGTCCGAATTGACCGCGACCACCGGATTGACGAGCAAATTTACCCTCAACTCTTGCAGATCCACGGAACGTTTCACGGTACGCTACTTGAGGAGCACCAACGTTTGCTTCTACTTTGAATTCACGTCTCATACGATCAACCAGGATATCAAGGTGAAGCTCACCCATACCTGCGATGATTGTTTGTCCAGTTTCCTGGTCAGTATGCGCACGGAAAGTAGGATCTTCCTCTTGAAGCTTTTGAAGCGCAGTAGTCATCTTATCTTGGTCAGCCTTGGATTTAGGCTCAACGGATAATTGGATAACCGGCTCAGGGAACTCCATGGACTCAAGGATTACTTGGTGCTTATCATCACACAACGTATCACCAGTAGTAGTGTCCTTTAATCCAACCGCAGCAGCGATGTCACCAGCATAAACTACTGGAATCTCTTCACGGCTGTTTGCGTGCATTTGCAGGATACGCCCTACACGCTCACGCTTACCTTTTGTAGAGTTGATCACGTAAGATCCGGAGTTCAGTGAACCTGAGTACACACGGAAGAACGTTAGCTTCCCAACATAAGGGTCAGTCATAACTTTGAACGCTAAAGCAGCAAATGGGCCATTATCGGTAGAATCAAGAGTTACCTCTTCATCTGAATCCGGTAAAGTTCCTTTGATTGCTGGAACGTCTGTTGGAGCTGGAAGGTAGTCAATTACAGCATCAAGCATTAATTGAACACCTTTGTTTTTGAAAGCAGAACCACAGATTACTGGGTAGAATTCAACGTCACAAGTACCTTTACGGATAGTCGCTTTTAACTCTTCAGTTGTAAGCTCTTCTCCTTCTAAGTACTTCATCATTAATTCTTCATCTAATTCTGCTACTGCTTCAACTAAGCGTTGACGATACTCGTCTGCTTGGTCTTTGTACTCAGCCGGGATTTCTTTTGCTTCAGAACGAGTACCTAAATCGTCTTCATAGATGTAAGCAACCATTTCTACAAGGTCGATGATACCTTCAAACTCATCTTCAGCTCCGATTGGAAGTTGAATTGGATGAGCGTTAGCTTGAAGGCGGTCATGGATTGTACCTACAGAGTATAAGAAGTCTGCACCGATCTTGTCCATTTTGTTAACGAACACGATACGTGGTACACCATAAGTTGTTGCTTGGCGCCAAACTGTTTCTGTTTGAGGCTCAACACCGGATTGTGCGTCAAGAACTGCTACCGCACCATCAAGTACACGAAGGGAACGTTCTACTTCAACTGTGAAGTCTACGTGTCCAGGTGTATCGATAATGTTTACGCGGTGGCCTTTCCATTGAGCTGTTGTCGCAGCAGATGTGATCGTGATTCCACGCTCTTGCTCCTGCTCCATCCAGTCCATTTGAGATGCACCTTCATGAGTTTCACCGATTTTGTGAATACGTCCTGTGTAGAACAAAACACGCTCAGTTGTAGTTGTTTTACCAGCATCAATGTGAGCCATGATACCGATATTACGTGTCTTATCTAAGGAGAACTCTCTTGCCATATGGTATTTCTCCTTCCTAAGTATCGAAATTTTGTTGTTTATACCTAAAGCTGTTAAGTACTTGTCTTAACAGCTCTAGATAATATGTGATTTTACCAACGGTAGTGAGCAAACGCTTTGTTCGCTTCTGCCATTTTGTGCATATCTTCACGCTTTTTAACTGATGCTCCAGCGTTGTTTGCTGCATCTAAGATTTCGTTAGCTAAACGCTCTTCCATAGTTTTCTCTCCACGAAGACGAGAGTAGTTAACTAGGTAACGTAGTCCAAGAGTAGTACGACGATCTGGGCGCACCTCTACAGGTACTTGGTAGTTCGCTCCACCTACACGACGTGCTCTAACTTCAAGAACAGGCATGATGTTTTTCATCGCTTGTTCGAACACTTCCATAGGTTCTTGTCCGGAACGCTCACCAACTAGTTTGAATGCATTATAGATGATAGCTTGAGATTTTCCTCTCTTACCGTCGATCATTAATTTGTTTACAAGACGAGTTACTAACTTGGAGTTATATAACGGATCTGGTAATACGTCTCTTTTTGCAACAGGGCCTTTACGTGGCATATTAATATCCTCCTTTCGCATAACTTAATGTTAAGCAATTCGTATTCTATTATTTCTTAGGCGCTTTTGGTCTCTTAGTTCCGTACTTAGAACGACCTTGCATACGGTTGTTAACTCCCGCAGTGTCAAGTGCTCCACGTACGATGTGATAACGTACTCCCGGTAAGTCTTTTACACGACCGCCGCGAATTAAAACTACGCTATGCTCTTGTAGGTTGTGACCGATACCAGGGATATAAGCAGTTACCTCAATTTGGTTTGTTAAACGAACACGAGCATATTTACGTAATGCGGAGTTCGGTTTCTTCGGAGTCATTGTACCAACACGAGTACATACACCACGTTTTTGAGGTGAAGACACATCAGTCTGCGCCTTCTTGAAACTGTTATAACCTTTGTTTAAAGCTGGAGATTTAGACTTTACAACTTTGCTTGTACGACCTTTACGTACTAACTGGTTAATAGTAGGCATTTATTTTTCCTCCTTCCTCATGTTTTAAGACCACATATCCAGGTGGTTCATTTTAAGGCAAAAAACAAAGTCTTTGCGAATCCATAACTCACAAAAACAGTTTTTATTGAATGATCGCAACAGCCGAGGCACCTACTTCAATCCCGCAAGCCTTCCCGAGTTTTTTCATCGAGTCAACCTTCACGATTGGAATATTGTGTTCCTTTGCAGTTTGGACAACCTTCTGTGTTACTATCACATCGGCATCCTCCGCAATGACAACCTCTTTTACTGTTCCGGATTTCAGCGCCTTCACTGTTTGTTTTGTACCAACAATGAAGGTGTTTGCCTGTATCACTTTTTCATAAGACATTGATATCCTCCAAAGCAACAGGTTATATAAGCACCTTTGCTATAGTACCATCTCTGTTTTTAGATGTCAACCCGTTTCTAGAATAACATTGAAAAGATTGTCGGGTTGCCCCGACAATCTCCCATTTATTCTACCGTTACAGGTTCTTCTTTGCCGACTTCTTTCGTCAGATCGAATTTACGGTAACGGTTCATACCAGTACCAGCTGGAACTAGTTTACCGATGATAACATTCTCTTTCAATCCTAGTAGCTCATCGCGCTTTCCTTTGATTGCAGCGTCTGTTAAGACTCTTGTTGTTTCTTGGAAAGATGCAGCAGACAAGAACGAATCAGTTTCCAGAGATGCTTTGGTAATACCCAGTAGGACCGGACGACCAGTTGCAGGTGTTTTGCCTTCAATCAGCACACGTTCGTTCGCATCGGTGAATTGGTGGACATCAAGCAGGGTTCCTGGGAGTACATCAGTATCACCAGCGTCAATGACACGTACTTTACGCAGCATTTGACGAACCATAACCTCAACGTGTTTGTCTCCAATTTCTACCCCTTGCATACGGTATACTTTTTGAACTTCAAGCAGTAGATACTCCTGAACAGAAACCATATCTTTTACCTTCAGTAGCTCTTTCGGGTCAATAGAACCTTCTGTAAGTTCCTGGCCACGAAGCACTTCAGCGTTAACCCCAACCTTTAGGCGGGCAGTATATGGTACTGTGTAGTTTCTCGTTTCCACTTCACCTTGTACAGTGATTTCTTGCTGACGATCTTTTCCTTCGTTGATGGCAGTAACAACACCATCAATTTCAGAGATGACCGCTTGACCTTTCGGATTACGCGCTTCGAATATCTCCTGGATACGCGGTAAACCTTGTGTAATATCATCTCCAGCAACCCCACCTGTATGGAAAGTACGCATCGTTAACTGAGTTCCTGGCTCACCGATAGATTGAGCAGCGATAATACCTACAGCCTCTCCCACTTCTACCTCTAAACCAGTTGCCAGATTGCGGCCGTAACATTTCTTACATACACCATGGCGAGTATCACATGTGAATACGGAGCGGATCGTAACATCTTCCACGCCTGCTTCCACGATGATAGTTGCGATATCCTCCGTAATCAAATCGTTTTGCGCTACAAGAACTTCACCAGTTTCCGGGTGTTTGATAGCTTTTCTAGCATAACGACCAATTAGGCGCTCTTCTAACTTTTCTACTACCTCTGTACCATCTTTTAGAGATGAGATGTGTAACCCACGATCTGTTCCACAATCAACCTCGCGGACGATAACATCTTGTGCAACGTCAACCAGACGACGAGTCAGGTAACCGGAATCGGCAGTTTTCAGTGCAGTATCGGCAAGACCTTTACGCGCACCATGCGTGGAGATAAAGTATTCCAATACCGTCAGACCTTCACGGAAACTTGATTTGATCGGAAGTTCGATGATACGTCCAGACGGGTTGGCCATCAGTCCACGCATACCTGCCAATTGTGTAAAGTTAGATGCGTTACCACGGGCTCCTGAATCACTCATCATGAAGATGTGATTCAATCGTGGCAAGGATTGCATCAGCTTGTTCTGTATTACATCCTTCGCAGCACTCCAGATGGAAATTACGCGATCATAGCGCTCTTCTTCTGTGATAAGTCCGCGACGGAACTGTTTAAGAACTGTATCTACTTTCGTTTGTGCTTCAACCAAGATTTCTTCTTTCTCTTTAAGAACCACGATGTCAGCTACACCAACTGTAATACCAGCCTTGGTAGAGTATCGGAAGCCAAGGTTTTTCATGCGGTCAAGCATTTTGGACGTTTCTGTGATTTTGAAACGCTTGAATACTTCAGCGATGATATTCCCAAGAATTTTCTTCTTAAATGGATCGATAAGTTCTTGTTGTTGAATCGCTTCTTTTACATTCGCGCCCTTTTCAACAAAGTATTTGTCCGGAGTGTTCACCTCAAGATTATGCTTTGTCGGTTCGTTGATGTAAGGGAAAGATGGCGGTAAAATCTCATTGAAGATCATTTTCCCGACAGTTGTAATAAGAAGCTTCTGTTTTTGTTCAGGTGTGAAGGTTTCGTTATCCAGGGATCCTGCATGAACCGCAACACGAGTATGCAAGTGAACATAGCCATTTGCATAAGCGATCAACGCTTCGTTTGTATCCTTGAATACCATTCCTTCTCCAACTGCATTTTCACGCTCTAATGTTAAGTAGTAGTTACCAAGTACCATATCCTGTGAAGGAGTAACTACAGGCTTTCCATCCTTAGGGTTAAGGATGTTCTGGGCAGCAAGCATAAGGATGCGCGCCTCAGCCTGAGCTTCAGCAGAAAGTGGAACGTGAACCGCCATTTGGTCACCGTCAAAGTCCGCATTGTATGCAGTACATACTAGAGGATGAAGACGGATTGCACGGCCTTCCACAAGTGTAGGTTCAAATGCTTGAATACCTAATCTGTGAAGGGTTGGTGCGCGGTTCAGTAATACCGGATGCTCTCTGATGACAGATTCCAATACGTCCCAAACCTCTGGCTGTACGCGTTCTATCTTGCGTTTCGCACTCTTGATGTTATGCGCAAGGCCACGTTCAACAAGCTCTTTCATTACGAATGGTTTGAATAGCTCAAGAGCCATTTCTTTTGGTAAACCACATTGGTACATTTTCAAGTTAGGCCCTACTACGATAACGGAACGACCAGAATAGTCAACACGTTTACCCAGCAAGTTCTGACGGAAACGTCCTTGTTTCCCTTTCAGCATATGAGAAAGAGATTTCAACGGTCTGTTACCAGGACCCGTTACAGGACGGCCGCGACGCCCATTATCAATTAGTGCATCAACAGCTTCTTGCAGCATACGTTTTTCGTTTTGAACGATGATGCTAGGAGCACCAAGATCTAACAAACGTTTTAAACGGTTGTTACGGTTGATGACACGACGATATAGATCGTTCAAGTCGGAAGTCGCGAAACGACCACCATCCAATTGAACCATTGGACGTAATTCAGGAGGAATGACCGGAAGAACATCAAGGATCATCCAAGATGGCTCATTTCCGGACCCTCTGAAGGATTCCAATACTTCCAGACGCTTGATTGCTCTAGTACGGCGTTGGCCTTGAGCAGTTTTAAGCTCTTCTTTCAAGGATTCCACATCTTTTTCAAGATCGATGTCATGAAGAAGCTTTTTGATAGCTTCAGCACCCATGGCTGCTTGGAAAGTCTGGCCATACTTTTCACGGTAAGCACGGAACTCTTTTTCTGAAAGAAGCTGTTTCTTCTCTAAAGGAGTATCTCCCGTTTCCGTTACTACATAGGAGGCAAAGTAGATTACTTCTTCCAATGCACGCGGGGACATGTCAAGAACAAGTCCCATACGGCTAGGAATACCTTTGAAATACCAGATATGAGATACAGGAGCAGCTAGTTCGATGTGTCCCATGCGTTCGCGACGAACCTTCGCTCTTGTTACTTCCACTCCGCAACGGTCACAGACAACACCCTTATAACGGACGCGCTTGTATTTACCACAGTGACATTCCCAGTCCTTTGTCGGACCGAAGATACGTTCACAGAATAGCCCATCTTTTTCTGGCTTTAATGTACGATAGTTGATTGTTTCAGGCTTCTTCACTTCTCCGAAAGACCAGGATCTGATCTTATCCGGAGAAGCTAGGCCTATCTTCATATACTCAAAATTGTTAACATCTAGCAAGGGGCCTACCTCCCTTATAATCTACAGGTTCTACCCAAATGCTTATCTTTAAAGTCCTGTTGGTCATTAGTCTTTAGCGACAGTTTCTTTTACTGCTTCTACTTTCTCTGAATCTAAAGAGATTCCTTCAGAAGATTGCTCTTCATCATCTTCTGTGTCTCTCATTTCAATTTCTTTCTCATCGCCGGATAGGATTTTAACGTCCATACCCAAACTTTGAAGTTCTTTGATAAGTACTTTGAAAGATTCAGGAACGCCAGGTTCAGGAACATTTTCACCTTTTACAATCGCTTCGTACGTTTTCACACGTCCTACCACGTCATCTGATTTAACAGTTAAGATCTCTTGAAGTGTATAAGCAGCACCATACGCCTCAAGCGCCCATACTTCCATCTCTCCGAAACGCTGTCCACCAAATTGCGCTTTACCGCCAAGTGGCTGCTGTGTAACAAGAGAGTAAGGTCCTGTTGAACGGGCATGCAGCTTATCGTCAACCATGTGGGCAAGTTTGATCATGTACATGATCCCAACAGACACACGGTTATCAAACGGCTCACCAGTTCTTCCATCATAAAGGACAGTTTTTGCATCTCTTGCCATGCCAGCCTCTTCTAAAGTGCTCCAAACATCTTCTTCTCGCGCGCCATCAAATACGGCGGAAGCAACGTGGATACCTAGTGTTCTGGCTGCCATACCTAAGTGAAGCTCCAATACCTGACCGATATTCATACGAGAAGGAACCCCTAGTGGGTTTAGCATGATATCAATTGGTGTGCCATCCGGCAAGTAAGGCATATCTTCTTCCGGTAAGATACGGGAGATTACCCCTTTGTTACCATGTCGTCCGGCCATTTTATCACCTTCAGAAATTTTACGCTTCTGAACGATGTAAGCACGAACAAGCTGGTTAACGCCTGGTGGCAGTTCATCTCCGTCTTCACGGTTAAATACTTTTACATCAAGGACAATACCGCCGCCACCGTGAGGAACTCTTAGTGATGTATCGCGTACTTCCCTTGCTTTCTCTCCGAAGATTGCGTGCAATAGACGTTCTTCCGCTGTAAGCTCCGTTACACCCTTAGGCGTTACTTTCCCTACAAGAAGATCTCCATCTTTCACTTCCGCACCGACTCTGATGATTCCGCGATCATCCAAGTTCTTCAGGGCTTCTTCCCCTACGTTTGGAATATCACGAGTGATTTCTTCTGGTCCAAGCTTTGTATCACGTGCTTCTGACTCATATTCTTCAATATGAATGGAAGTGTAAACATCGTCTTTAACCAGACGCTCACTCATGATGATCGCATCCTCGTAGTTATAACCATCCCACGTCATGAACCCTACCATTACGTTACGGCCAAGCGCTAGCTCACCTTTTTCCATGGAAGGACCATCCGCAAGGATTTCACCTTTTGTAACTTGATCGCCAACAGAAACGATTGGACGTTGGTTATAGCAAGTACCTTGGTTGGAACGAATGAATTTTTGCATTCTGTACTTATCAAGGTTTCCTTTAACCTGCTGCCCATCTACTTCTTCCATACGGCGAACCCATACTTCACGGGCTTCTACACGTTCTACAATACCAGGGTATCTACAGATTACTGCTGCACCTGAGTCTCTTGCAGATACGTGCTCCATACCTGTACCAACAATCGGTGATTCCGGCTGCAATAATGGTACAGCTTGACGTTGCATGTTCGCTCCCATAAGCGCACGGTTGGAGTCATCATTCTCTAAGAAAGGAATACACGCTGTCGCAGCGGAAACAACCTGTTTAGGAGATACATCCATATAGTCGATTCTTTCGCTGATAACAACGGTGTTCTCCCCGCGGAAACGGGCAACAACATTTTCATCCAGGAATGTTCCATCTTCCCCTAAGCGAGCATTCGCTTGGGCAACAACATAGTTGTCCTCTTCATCTGCTGTCAAGTAATCAATTTGGTTGGTTACTCTACCTGATTCAGGGTCGACCCTGCGGTAAGGAGTTTCAATGAATCCAAACTTGTTTACTTTTGCAAAAGAAGAAAGGGAGTTGATTAATCCGATGTTTGGTCCCTCTGGAGTCTCGATCGGACACATACGCCCATAGTGGGAGTAGTGAACGTCACGCACTTCAAAGCCGGCACGCTCACGCGTTAAACCACCAGGTCCAAGCGCAGATAATCTACGTTTATGTGTTAACTCGGCCAATGGATTGGTTTGATCCATGAACTGAGAAAGCTGTGAGCTACCAAAGAACTCTTTAATTGATGCGATAACAGGACGGATATTGATCAGCTGTTGAGGCGTAATTGTGTTAGTGTCCTGGATGGACATTCTTTCACGAACTACACGCTCCATTCTGGATAAACCGATGCGGAACTGATTTTGAAGAAGCTCTCCAACAGAACGCAAACGACGGTTACCTAAATGGTCGATATCGTCAGTGTCACCGACACCATGTAAGAGGTTGAAGAAGTAACTGATAGAAGCGATAATGTCTGCCGGAGCAATATGCTTTACTTTTTCTTCAATAAAGCCATTTCCTAATACCAGAATTTCTTTTTCGCCTTCTGCATCGTTTGGCGCATATATCTTAATAGACTGCATTGGAACTTCGGCATCCACAACACCTGCTGGGTGGAAGGAAGTCAGCCCGATGCCGTCTTCGATGTTAGGTAGAATGCGATCTAATGTTCTACGATCTAACATTGTACCCTTCTCAACAATAATTTCCCCTGTTTCAGGGTCCACTAGCGTTTCAGCGATACGCTGGTTGAAAAGTCTGTTCTTAATATGAAGCTTTTTATTAATCTTGTATCTTCCAACACTTGCTAAATCATAGCGTTTAGGGTCGAAAAATCTAGATTCCAATAAGCTTTTTGCGTTTTCAACCGTTGGTGGTTCACCAGGGCGTAGACGCTCGTATATTTCTAGTAATGCCTTTTCGCTACTTTCTGTGTTATCCTTATCTAAAGTATTGCGGAGGTACTCGTTTTCGCCAAGAAGATCAATGATTTCCTGGTCGGATCCGAATCCAAGAGCACGCAAAAGAACCGTTACTGGTAGTTTACGAGTACGATCAATACGAACATATACAACATCTTTTGCATCTGTTTCATACTCTAACCATGCACCACGGTTTGGAATCACAGTAGCCGAAAAGCCTTTTTTACCATTTTTATCTACTTTTCCGCTGTAATACACACTTGGTGAACGTACTAATTGAGATACAATAACACGTTCTGCTCCATTAATAACGAATGTTCCTGTATCCGTCATTAACGGAAAATCACCCATAAATACATCCTGGTCTTTAACTTCACCAGTTTCTTTGTTAATGAGACGAACCTTCACACGTAAAGGAGCTGAGTATGTAACATCTCTTTCCTTTGATTCTTCAACGGAATATTTAGGTTCCCCTAAGCTATAGTCGATGAATTCTAACGATAGATTTCCAGTGAAGTCCTCAATAGGAGAAATATCATGAAACATTTCTCTCAAACCCTCATCAAGGAACCATTGATAAGAAGAGGTTTGAATTTCTATTAGATTTGGTAATTCTAATACTTCACTAATGCGAGCATAACTTCTGCGTTGGCGGTGTCGTCCATATTGAACTAGTTGACCTGTCAACTCATTCACCCCTCGTATCAAGCGTTATTAAAGAGGATGTTCAAAAATCACTTTTCGAACAAACCACTTAAAGCCAAACAAAAAAATTTTTCAACACAGCAGAAAACTACCATGTTAAAAAAGAAAAATGGTTTCAATACAGAAAACCACATTTTTTTACATTCGCTCTATTGATTTTACTATCTTTTCCAAGCATACTAATTTTATACATGCAATTGACATAAAATTATTATAGCTCAAAAAAAATACATATTGGCATTAAACAATGCTACCACAACTAAAAAACTACGTCAACCTTTTTTTGATCTAATAATATGGTAGCCTTTTTTCTTCATAACCACTTCTACTTCTTCAAATAATGACCCCAGCTTCTCCATTGCCGATGGTGCACCTTGCTTTTTTTGGATGACGATCCACAGCTCGCCGCCTGCAGCCAAATGCTCGAATGCTTTTTCCAAAATTTCATGCACCACTTTTTTTCCCGCACGAATTGGCGGGTTGGAAAGGATTGCCGCATAATCTGTAGAAGTTACCTTTTCATAAATGTTGCTAGAAAAGATGTTAACATTTTCGATAGAGTTCCTTCCGGCATTTTCGTTTGCCAGTTCGACAGCTCTCTCATTGATATCTATCATATCTACTTGTCGGTCAGGAAAAGCCTTGGCAAGCGAAAGGCCGATCGGGCCATAACCGCATCCGACATCCAGGATATTTCCTGGAATTTCAGGTTCCGCAAAAGCTTCAATCAGAACTCTCGACCCGAAGTCCACTTCTTTTTTTGAAAAGACACCCGCATCCGTAGTAAAGGAAAGCTTATGGCCTTTCAGTTCAAAATCCCAATGTTGTCTGTTGCTCTCCGCGGACGGTTTGTTAGTAAAATAATGATCTGCAGCCATAGTCATTCTCCTTGCTCCAAGTAGCTTTGATGATGAATAGTACGTTTGAAAAAAACAGTAAGCAAACTATCTATCTTAATACTTACGATTCGATAGTTTAAAAAAAGCTCGCTAACGGGTAGCGAGCTTTCTAAGAGCCTGTAATTACTTAACTTCTACAGAAGCTCCAACTTCTTCAAGTTTAGCTTTAACTTCTTCAGCTTCTTCTTTAGCAATACCTTCTTTAATAGCTTTAGGAGCGTTGTCAACTAATTCTTTCGCTTCTTTCAAACCAAGACCAGTAAGTTCGCGAACTACTTTGATAACCTTGATTTTTTGTCCACCAGCGCTAGCTAGGATTACGTCGAATTCAGTTTGCTCAGCAGCAGCTTCAGTAGCTACACCAGCAGCAGCTACAGGAGCAGCAGCAGTTACACCAAATTCTTCTTCGATTGCTTTTACTAGGTCGTTTAATTCTAAAACAGTCATATTCTTAACCGCTTCAATGATTTGTTCGTGTGTCATTGTTATTTTCCTCCTTAATAATATATGGGTTTTTTGTTTTCTTACTTAACTTGCTAGATGAAAATTAAGCGCCTTGCTCTTCTTTTTGCTCTGCAACTGCTTTTGTAACAAGAGCCAGGTTGCGGATTGGAGCTTGAAGAACGCTAAGCAACATAGAAAGTAGACCTTCGCGGGATGGAAGTTCAGCAAGAGCCTTCACTTCTTCCACAGTAGCTACGTTTCCTTCGATTACACCAGCTTTGATTTCTAATGCTTCGTGTTTTTTCGCGAAGTCGTTAAGAATCTTGGCAGGAGCTACAACATCTTCAGTAGAGAATGCGATAGCGTTTGGTCCTGTAAGTGCATCGTTAAGTCCAGTGATCTCCGCTGCTTCTGCCGCACGGCGAGTTAAAGAGTTTTTGTAAACCTTGAACTCAACACCTGCTTCACGAAGTTGTTTACGAAGTTCTGTTACTTCTGATACGTTAAGTCCACGGTAGTCAACTACGATTGTAGAAACAGATCCTTTGAACTTATCAGCGATTTCTCCAACAATTTCCCTCTTCATTTCAACTGCTTTGCTCATCGTTACACCTCCTATATAGTTGGTTACTACTTATACCGACCGGTGTACATAAAGAATGCCTCCACGTAACATGGAGGCAGAAATTTTAGTTTAAAAGCATAAAGCCTTTTATCGTAAAATCTACACCTCGGTAGGAAATTAAGCTCTGGTGAGCACCTACTGTCTTTGGTACAAACAATATCATTTTATAAACACAACGATTATTATAACCGCGTAGTTAACTTATGTCAATATGTTAGTTTTTTACAGCTACAACTGTAGAAGTATCAACTTTAACGCCAGGGCCCATTGTAGAAGTAACGGCAACGTTCTTCATGAATGTACCTTTAGCAGCAGCTGGTTTAGCTTTTTGTAAAGTTTCAAAGATTGTACCGAAGTTCTCAACAAGTTTGTTATCTTCGAAAGAGATCTTACCGATTGGAACATGGATGTTACCGGATTTGTCAAGGCGGTATTCAACTTTACCAGCTTTGATTTCGTTAACAGCTTTCGTTACATCAAATGTTACAGTACCAGTTTTAGGGTTTGGCATTAAACCTTTAGGTCCTAAAACGCGACCAAGTTTACCAACTTCACCCATCATGTCAGGAGTAGCTACGATAACATCAAAATCGAACCAGCCTTTGCTGATCTTTTGAATCATATCTGCATCTCCAACGTAGTCAGCTCCAGCAGCTTCCGCTTCTTTCGCTTTCTCACCTTTAGCAAATACTAAAACCTTTTGAGTTTTACCAGTTCCGTGAGGAAGAACTACTGCTCCACGGATTTGTTGGTCGTTTTTACGAGGGTCAACACCAAGACGGAATGCAACTTCCACAGTAGCGTCGAACTTCGCAGTATTTGTTTTCTTAACTAATTCGATAGCTTCGTTTACAGAGTAAGCCGTTTGACGGTCTACAAGTTTCGCAGCTTCGATGTACTTTTTACCTCTTTTAGCCATTTTAAATGTCCTCCTTATGTGGTTTTAGCGGAATAACCTCCCACGAATAAAGGTTGCGAATTGGCAATAGACCGAATCCGCAACCCCGAACAGCAGTTAAATCAATAGCGATGGATTAGTCTTCGATGACGATGCCCATGCTACGAGCAGTACCTTCAACCATGCGCATTGCAGCTTCTACACTGGCAGCGTTAAGGTCTGGCATTTTCGTTTCCGCAATCTCGCGTACTTTGTCACGCTTAACTGTTGCAACTTTATTACGGTTTGGTTCACCAGAACCAGACTGGATACCAGCTGCTACTTTAAGCAATACTGCAGCAGGTGGAGTTTTCGTAATAAATGTAAATGAACGGTCTTCAAAAACCGTAATTTCAACAGGGATAATAAGACCAGCTTGATCCGCTGTACGAGCGTTGAACTCCTTACAGAAACCCATGATATTAACACCTGCTTGACCTAGTGCTGGTCCAACTGGTGGAGCTGGGTTAGCTTTCGCTGCTGGAATTTGTAGCTTTACCAATTTGATTACTTTTTTAGCCACGAGACACACCTCCTTAAGTCCGTGATGTGGTATCTGGGATTGCTCCCTCCCACTCAACTCATTCTTTATATATTAGATAAAGAATATTTTTTTATTAATAGTCTCTTTTTGAGAGACATACTGACCTTTGAAATAATATCACTTTTACGAAATTATTTCAAGTTTTTTTACATTATAATTTTTCGATCTGTGTAAAGTCAAGCTCCACAGGGGTTTCACGGCCGAACATATTAACAAGAACTTTCACTTTATGCTTATCTTTATCCATCTCAGTGATGTGTCCGGTAAAGTTTGCGAAAGGACCTTCTTTTACGCGTACCGTTTCTTTCATTTCGAAATCTACCTCGATCTGTTTCTCCGCCATACCCATTCTCTTAAGGATGAATTGGATCTCTTCATCCAATAGAGGAGTTGGTTTGGAGCCCGAACCGCTCGAACCTACGAATCCAGTTACACCCGGGGTATTACGTACCACATACCAGGAATCATCTGTCATGACGATTTCCACAAGTACATAGCCTGGGAATACTTTCTTCTTGGTTACTTTTTTCTTGCCGTTCTTGATATCGGTTTCTTCCTCTTCCGGAACAACAACACGGAAGATCTTGTCTTGCATTCCCATAGACTCTACTCTTTTTTCTAAGTTCGCTTTTACTTTATTCTCGTAACCGGAATAAGTATGAACGACGTACCAGCTTTTTTCCATGCATTAGGACTAACTGTCCGTCCCTCCCCATTAATCTTTATTTTTTGTTGCTTTTTATTCGTATAGCTGCCAACCAACCCCGAATACAAGGTCTCCACTCTAAACACCCTGATGCTCTCCGTTCCAGGCAACAGCGATCGCGGGGCGGTTCGGGAGCCTCCTCGGCGATTTGCGCCTGCGGGGTCTCCCGTAACCACTTCGTCCCGCAGGAGTCTCGCGCCTTGCACTCCGATCATCAGGGGAAGCGGGTTAGATTGACATGGCCCAACTAATCACAAAAGATAGGTTTACTAGCTACCTATTTTTCTCCAAATGAAAAAACCCGTTGGACGGGTTTTTTTGTAAACAGTATTAATCACATTATACCATGATATAACATGACTTATTCAAGTGCAAAAAGAATAAGTGCGAAATTTATCGTATTACTAGACGAATAAGCTCGGAAATCCCTAGATCTACAACATAGAAGAACACTGCTGCAAAAACAACGGTAGTTACTACTGTAATTGTATAGCGAGTTAATTCCTTACGTTTAGGCCAAGCGACCTTTTTCATTTCACGGTTTACACCACGAAAGAAGTTAGTTAAACGTTGCATCCATGTAACCTCCAACCCCATAAATACTATTATCTATTTTGTCTCCCGATGAACGGTATGAGCATTGCAAACCTTACAAAACTTCTTTATTTCCAAACGCTCGCCACTTTGCGCCTTCCCTTTTACAGTAGAGTAGTTCCTAGAACCACATTGCGCACAGGCAAGCACCAATTTACTCTGCATTGAGTACACCACCACATACATAGATGTCCATAAAAATGTAACATACCTGTAACATGGATGTCAACGGTACCAAAAATGGAGTTGGACACTTATTAAAGCGTAATCTCCCTTAATTCTAGGTATCTCTCTAACTTTCTTTTGACCCGCTGCAAAGCATTATCGATTGACTTCACATGCCGGTTTAAATCTTCTGAAATTTCCTGATAGGATCTTCCATCCAGATAGAGAACTAGCACCTTTCGTTCGAGATCACTCAAAAGCTCTGCCATTTTGACTTCGATATCATCAAATTCCTCTTGGTTAATGATCAGTTCTTCAGGGTCCATCACTTTAGCACCTGAAATCACATCCATTAACGTACGATCTGATTCCTCATCATATATAGGCTTGTCCAGTGAAACGTATGAATTAAGTGGAATATGCTTTTGTCTTGTTGCTGTTTTGATCGCTGTAATGATTTGTCGGGTAATGCACAGTTCGGCAAACGCCTTGAAGGAGGTAAGCTTGTCCTCTCTGAAGTCGCGTATTGCCTTGTAGAGACCTATCATTCCTTCCTGCACAATATCTTCGCGATCTGCACCAATGAGAAAGTAGGACCTAGCTTTCGCTCTTACAAAGTTTTTATACTTGTTGATTAAATAGTCCAGCGCTTCACTATCACCTAAATGCACGTGTTCGACTACCTGCTCATCGTCCATTAATTCCAATACCCTGCTAGTTTTTCTTGGGTCGCTCACTATCACACCTATCCCTCCGACCGAAACAGTAGATAGAAATATTATACAGTAGCTTTAAATTGACCGTCAACCACTCATCGCTGACCTCTGCGCCATTTTTCAAAAATTGCTGAAAGTTCAGTGTTTAGTTCTATGCGTTTTGAGGGCTTTTCGTTGGTGAAATTTGTTACTTTCTTTTTTATTCGATTCTCTATGGCATTGGTTTCATTCAGCAGCTCACGGGCCGATTTTCTTAGCGCTCCCTGTCCGAATATTACCCATTGCTCGGTAAAATCAGACGTGGCAACATGGATTTGCGTGCGAATATCGCTGAGGCTGATTGCCAGTTTTTCTATCCGTTCATCTGCAGTTTCATTTTCCCGAGTATAGATGACTTCCACACGATGGTTTTTATATTTCGTTTCAATGCCTTGTGAAAGATGGGCATCAAACACCACCATCACCCGATAGCCGGTATATGCCTGGTATTCCGCCATTTTTGAAACAAGGATATCACGTGCCAAAGCAAGATCCTGGTCCTTCAGTTTTCTCAGCTCTGGCCACGCGCCAATAATGTTGTAACCATCTACAAGCAAGATATCCATTGCTTTTTATACTCCTGCCGGCTGTCGTTTGCGGTAAACCTCATACATAAGCAGACTTGCTGCCACGGATGCGTTCAGGGAAGTGACCTTTCCAACCATCGGCAAAGAAACGAGAAAGTCGCATTTATCTTTGAGCAGTCTTGCCATTCCTTTTCCTTCACTTCCGATAATCAGGCCTGTCGGCAAGGTTCCATCCATGTTTCGGTAATCGACGGTTCCTTTTGCATCGGTTCCAAAGATCCATAATCCCTTTTCCTTCAGCTCGTCCACAGTGCGAGCCAGGTTAGTGACCCTGACCACGGGAACGTGCTCAATGGCACCTGTTGAGGCCTTCGCAACCGTTGCGGTCAATCCAACCGCACGACGCTTCGGAATAATGATCCCATGGGCTCCTACCGCATCCGCAGTTCTCATGATCGACCCCAGATTATGAGGATCCTCTATTTCATCCAAGATAAGAAAGAATGGTGTTTCGTTTCTTTTCTCCGCCAAGTGAAAAAGGTCGTCCAGTTCCGCGTAATCGTAAGCCGCAACAGATGCCACCACGCCTTGGTGATTTCCTTCTGCCATTTGATCGATTTTCTTTTTTGGCACGAACTGCACCAGTACATTCGCTTCTTTTGCAAGATCTATAATCTGCTGCATGGAGCCCTTTTGTGACCCTTCGGCTATCCAAAGCTTATTGATTTCCCGCTTCGATTTTAACGCTTCAAGTACAGGGTTTCTTCCAATGATAAATTCTGACATCCTCATTCACCTCTTTCTTCATCTACGATTCTAATGCAATCTTCAATGACTTGTTCCATTCTGTCTGTTGCTCCCGATAAATATAAAAATCCGATTAATGCCTCAAAGGCAGTGGAGTAGCGATAGGTTTGAACGTCCGTATTTCTCGGTACCGAACCGGATTTTGCATTGCGCCCCCGTCTGATTACCGCTTCCTCTTCCTCGGTGAAAAACTCCGCTTCCGCCAACTTGTGCAGCAAGCGTGCCTGCGCCTTGGCAGACACATAGCTTGTTGCAGTGCGATGGAGTTGATTAGGTCGTACCTTCCCAAGCCGCAAGAGGTGATGACGAATGTACGTCTCATAGACGGCATCACCCATATAAGCAAGTGCAAGGCTGTTTAATGTCTTTGCATCTACATTGTTTGTGCTCATGTATGTGTTACCCTCTTTTCCATCTCGTACCTTGTGCCGTATCCTCTAAGATAATGTTTTTATCCTTCAATTCATCCCTTATTTGATCTGAAGTTGCAAAATCGCGGTTCTTTCTCGCGTCAATCCGCTTTTGGATCAATGCATCGATTTCTTCGTCCAGCAATTCCGCTTCTTCAGTCAGCGTTACACCAAGGACACCGAACAGCTCTTCAAACTGTGTGATGAATGCCTGAAGCACTCTAACAGAAGTGTTCTTTTCGCTCGCATAAAGGTTTGCCTGTTTCGCCATATCAAACAGGACGGAAATGGCATTGGCTGTATTGAAATCGTCGTCCATCACTTTAATGAACTCCTTCTTCAATGCATCCACCTTTTCTAGCCATTGATTGTCTTCGGTTTCTTCGGTAAGGTTGGCACTGCTCTCTATACGGTGCTTCAAGTTGGAATAGGAGGTTCTTATTCTCTCCAGCCCGTTTTTCGTGCTTTCCAGCAGTTCATCGTTGTAGTTGATCGGATGACGATAGTGGACCGAAAGCATGAAGAAACGGATCAGCTGTGGATCGTGCTTCTTTATGATGTCATGCACAAGGATGAAGTTGCCGAGTGACTTCGACATTTTCTCGTTGTCGATATTAATATACCCATTATGAAGCCAGTATTTCGCAAACGTCTTGCCTGTGAGTGCCTCGGTTTGGGCAATCTCGTTTTCATGATGCGGGAAGGATAGGTCCTGTCCGCCTGCATGGATATCTATCGTATCACCAAGATACTTGCGTGCCATGGCAGAGCATTCGATATGCCAGCCTGGACGGCCTTTCCCCCAAGGGCTTTCCCAGAAGATTTCCCCTTCCTTTGCTGCTTTCCATAGAACAAAGTCCAGTGCATCCTGCTTCTTTTCCCCAACTTCGATACGGGTACCGAGCTGCAGGTCCTCGATTGGCTGATGGGAAAGCTTGCCGTATTCCTTGAATTCCCTGGTTCTGTAATACACATCCCCACCGGACTCATAGGCAAAGCCCTTTTCAATCAGTGCTTCGATGAATTCTATAATAATATCCATATTCTCCGTCACACGCGGGTGGACGGTTGCCTGCTTGCAGCCCAATGCGGAAACATCCTCATGATAGGCTTCAATAAAGCGCTCCGCTATAGTCGGTACATCCACTCCCAGCTCATTCGCCGCTCTAATCAGCTTGTCATCCACATCGGTGAAATTGGAAACGTAGTTCACCTCATATCCGCGGTACTCGAGGTATCTTCTTACGGTATCAAATACAATCGGCGGTCTTGCATTACCTATATGAATATAATTATAGACAGTAGGTCCGCACACATACATTTTCACCTTTCCCTCTTCAAGCGGGATAAATTTTTCCTTCTGGCGGGTCAATGTATTATAAAGATGAATAGTCATCTGCTTTCTTCCTCTCTTTTAAAAGTTGCAGTTCTTTCTGCAATTCTACAATCTGCTTTTCCAATGCAATAAAACGGTCTCCGGTCGGGTCAGGCATGTTCTGGTGATTGAAATCCTTCTTTATCCTTACCCCATCCTGTATGACAATCTTCCCTGGAATCCCCACTACTGTGGAATTGTTGGGAACGTTCTTTAATACAACCGATCCGGCCCCTATCTTGGAATTCTCTCCAACTGTGATGGAACCTAGTACCTTCGCACCGGCTGCAATCAGGGCATTATCCAGGATCGTAGGATGTCTTTTCCCTTTTTCTTTTCCCGTTCCTCCCAGTGTGACACCTTGAAAAACGGTTACGTTATTCCCGATTTCACAGGTTTCCCCGATTACGACACCCATCCCGTGGTCAATAAAAAAGCGGCGTCCTATCTTGGCTCCCGGGTGAATCTCAATTCCTGTGAAAAAGCGGCTTACCTGGGAGATCACTCTCGCGATAAAAAACAGTTTTTTTCGGAAGAAAGCATGTGCCAGACGGTGAGCCCAGATGGCATGCAGACCTGAATAAGTTAATATGACTTCAAAATAATTCCTTGCGGCAGGGTCCTGTTCGAAAATGACATCTATATCCTCTTTCAATGTTCGTAGCATCCCACATTCCTCCTTTCTTTATATAAAAAAAGTCTCTGTGTCAAAAGACACAGAGACGCTGATGGCGCGGTTCCACTCTGTTTAGAGATGCCCAAATATGCAATCTCCACTCTTCCTCATAACGGGAGGTGCCCGCTATTACTTAATAAGCGATCAAGCTGTTCAGCAATAGACTCCGAGGTGCATTTCAAAGAATTCATCACATGAATCGTTTTCAGCCGAGGACGATTCTCTCTGGAACGGATGGAGTTTCTTCTACTCTCCTCATCTACATTCAGACTCAGACTGATTTTTCAGCCTGATATATAACCTATATTATTTATGATATCTCTATCATATTATGTTTTCTTGAAAATGTTAATTAATTAGCTTCTCCAAACGGGCAATAACTGTTTCCTTGCCCAATAGATGGATCGTTTGAGGCAAATCCCGGCCATGGGTCTGTCCTGTTGTTGCTACCCGGATTGGCATGAACAGCTTTTTCCCTTTGTGGCCTGTCGCTTTTTGTACCGCTTTGATGGAAGCTTGGATGGCTTCAGCAGAGAATCCCTCCAATGCCGACAGTTCCTCACGGAATGCTGCCACCACTTCCGGTACCTGCTCTTCATCAAGAACAGCCTGTGCTTCTTCGTTATACTCAATGTGAGTTCTAAAGAACATTTCCGTCAATTCCACAATTTCCGCTCCAAAGCTCATCTGCTCCTGATACAGGGAAATCAGCTCTTTCGCCCATTGCTTCTCATCTTCTGTCATCGTTTCACTTAAACGTCCTGCTTTCACTAAGTGAGGCAGAGATAGGCCCACTACTGTGTCCAGATCAAGTTTCTTCAGGTACTGGTTGTTCATCCATGCTAATTTCTGTGTATCAAACACAGCAGGAGACTTTGACAGTCGGGCTGCATCAAAGATATTGATGAATTCTTCCTTCGAGAAAATCTCGTCCTCCCCAACCGGAGACCAGCCCAGCAAGGCGATGTAGTTGAACAGTGTTTCAGGTAGATACCCAAGCTCTTCATACTGCTCAATGAACTGGATGATGGACTCATCACGCTTGCTCAGCTTTTTACGACTTTCATTCACGATCAATGTCATATGGCCGAATGTCGGAACATCCCAGCCCAAAGCGTTGAAGATCATGATCTGTTTAGGTGTATTGGAAATATGGTCATCTCCGCGAAGAACATGGGAGATTTTCATCAAGTGATCATCGACCGCCACTGCAAAGTTGTAGGTAGGTGTGCCGTCTTTCTTGACGATAACGAAGTCGCCCATACCATCTGATTCAAAGGATACTTCGCCTTTTACCATATCGTTGAATTTGATCACTTCGCCTTCGGGTACACGGAAACGGATGCTCGGCTCTCTTCCTTCGTTTTCAAAAGCCGTCTGCTCTTCCGCTGTCAGGTTGCGATGCTGACCGGAGTAACGCGGCATTTCCCCGCGTGCAATCTGCCCTTCTCTTTCCGCCTCGATCTCTTCTTCCGTACAATAGCATTTATAGGCAAGCCCTTTTTCAAGTAGCTCTGTATAGTATTTTTCATAAAGGTCATTACGCTCCGATTGGCGGTAAGGACCATATTCCCCACCAACATCGACGCTCTCGTCCCATTCCATGCCAAGCCATTTCAAATATTTCAGCTGGCTTTCTTCTCCGCCTTCAATATTGCGCTTTTTATCCGTATCTTCAATACGAATAATAAATTGCCCATTCTGGCTGCGGGCGAAAAGATAATTAAATAATGCGGTACGTGCATTTCCTATATGTAAGTGCCCAGTTGGACTTGGGGCATAGCGTACGCGAACTGTCATAGTGAGGTTACCTCCATTTTTCCGTCAGCCGACGAGCTTTTGACGGGGGTATTTTCAAAATCCAAGCATTATTCTACCATAAAAAGAACGGGAAAGCCTCTATTTCTTTATTAATAAAACTGCTGCCTGAGCTGCAATGCCTTCTTCTCTTCCGGTAAATCCGAGCTTTTCGGTGGTTGTCGCTTTTACGTTCACCTGCTCTACATCCGCTTCCAATAATTCAGCGATTCTAGCACGCATCGTTTCGATATGTGGGGCCATTTTTGGCATTTGTGCAATAATCGTACAGTCCACATTGCCAAGTGAATAGCCTTTTTCTTTTACTATCTCCCATACCTGCTGCATTAAAACTGCCGAATCGGCATTTTTAAAAGCGGGGTCCGTATCAGGGAAATGCTTGCCGATATCCCCTTCTCCCACAGCGCCGAGGCACGCATCTGAAATGGTATGCAAGAGCACATCCGCATCTGAGTGACCGAGTAGCCCCTTTTCATAAGGGATCGTGATTCCACCCAATATTAATGGTCTTCCCTCGGCAAATTGATGTACATCAAATCCTTGTCCTATTCGAAACATTTGGTTTCTCCTTTATTCCAGGCTCTTACACCTATTGTTTTTTAAATATAGCATTCGCGATAATCAGATCTTCCGGAGTGGTCAATTTGATATTTTCATAATCACCCTCGACCATATGTACAGGTACACCGATTCTCTCCACCAGGCTTGATTCATCCGTTCCCAGATATTGTTCCTTTTTTGCCTGCTGATGGGCCTTTTGCAGAATAGGAAATTGAAAGGCTTGTGGAGTCTGGATCATCCATAATGCGGCGCGCTCGACCGTCTCCATAATCAGCAAATCTGAGTTTACCTTCTTTATCGTATCCTTGACCGGCACCCCGACAATTGCCGCTCCATCAAGCTTCGCCTTTTCCACCAATCGATGAATCACCTCTTGTCTGATAAAAGGCCTTGCCCCATCATGAACTAATACAATCTCCGCATTTTCCATACGACGCAATCCATTATAGACGCTATCCTGGCGTTCCTTGCCCCCAAGCACCATTTCGCTTACCTTGGCAATCTGGTAGGTAGCCAAGAGCTCTTTAAAAAGCGGAACCTCTTTTTCATTGATGACGAGTTTAATCTCTTCACACATAGGGTCATTCTCAAACACTGTCAACGTATGGATAATAACAGGCTTCCCCTCAAGCTCGATAAACTGCTTGTTTCTGCCTGCCTTCATTCTTTTCCCCTGGCCGGCAGCCAGAACCATCACTTGGTATTTCATCGTAAACTCTCCCATATAATATCTATGCTAAAATAACATCTACCCTCTTAGCAATGCTTGAGAGGGTAGATGTTATTTCTTATTAAAGTGCCGCTCTTTCAAACTGTTTAGGCTTGGCAAAAATCATCCGTCCGGCAGACGTCTGAAGTACACTTGTGACGAGGACTTCAATATGCTTGCCGATATAATCACGGCCTTCTTCGACCACGATCATCGTACCGTCATCCAGATAGGCGACTCCTTGATTATGCTCTTTCCCATCCTTGATCACCTGAACCGTCAGCTCTTCACCTGGAAGAACAACAGGTTTTACGGCATTTGCGAGGTCATTGATATTCAGTACCTCAACGTTCTGAAGTTCACAAACCTTGTTTAAATTGAAATCATTGGTCACGACGACACCGGAAGTCAGTTTTGCCAGTTTTACAAGCTTGCTGTCCACTTCCTGTATATCTTCGAAGTTACCTTCATAAATTTCCACTTTTATTGCCAACTCTTTTTGGATTCTATTCAGTATATCCAATCCACGTCTGCCACGATTTCTTTTAAGTACGTCAGATGAATCTGCGATATGCTGCAGCTCTTCCAGAACAAATCGAGGGATTACGATGGTGCCTTCAAGAAACCCAGTTTGACAGATATCTGCTACTCTTCCATCGATAATAACACTTGTATCCAAGATTTTCAGCTTTTTGGACGAAAGATCCAGCTCTTCCTCATCACCAGCTTTTTTCTTTCCGAATTTGCTGGAGATCGAAAACAGATTAACAAGCTCGTCTCGTTTTTTGAAACCAACTTGAAAGCCGAGATATCCCAGCAAAATAGTGATAAAAATCGGGAATATCACGCTGACAAACGGAATCCTCTCCAATGGAATAACGGCCAGATAGGCGACAATCAAGCCAAAGATGAGACCCAGGCTTCCAAACAGCACGTCTGTCACCGGCGCTTTTACTAGCGACTCCTCTATCCACTTAATAATTCCGACCACATAATCCACTAACCAAAAAGTAAGGATGAAAAATATGATTGCTCCTAGTATCGCAACAGTATAAGGCTTTGTTAAAAAAGGAATATCTCCTATGTTTAAAAGGGAAAAAAGCTCCGGGATAAAGAATATCCCCAATGTCCCACCAAGGATGACAAAAAATAATTGAACCATACGCCTTAACATTGCCTCACCTCCCTTTATTCATTATAAACAGTTTCTTCTAAATAAAACGTCCTAACGCTCTTAATTTTACATTTGTTAGAAATTTGACACGTAATTGCAAACAACCTGTCACCGTTGTCCGTCCTAGATTTGACGATCAATCAGCAGCTGGTCTTGGATCCGTTTAAGGCCTTCTTTAATTTTTCTGGCCCGCACTTCCCCAATCCCATCCACTTCGTCCAACTCTTCTACGGTTGCGAGCAGGATTTGTTTCATATTTTTGAATCTGCATACCAAGTTTTCTATGACAAGTGGCGGAAGTCTAGGAATCTTATGCAGAATTCGGTAGCCTCTTGAAAGCACGAAGTCATCCGGATTGATGAAGCCTGAATATCCCAGCATCTTCAGAATGACGTTATCATCCAGCAGATCGGTATTGGCAAGCTCCTGCAGTTTCTTCAAAATAACAAAAGCATCCCTGTCTTTGTCCACACAATAGTCTTTAATCAGCAGAATCGCTTCTTCCTCTATATGTGCCAGAAGTTCGGTCATCTGCAAACGGATCAATCTTCCCTCTGTACCCAGCTCATTAATATAACTGATAATCTCATTTTTGATGCGGAGAACCATTTCAATCCGGTGAATCACCTGCAGCAACTCGGATAAAGAGACCTGCTCTTCGAACTCGAGTGCCCCAAGATTTGTGATCCCCTGGTCAAGGACAGACTTATATTTTTCCAAGGTTTGAATGGCTTGGTTCGCCTTTGTAAAAATAACGCCAATATCACGTAAAGCATATCGGAAGTCACCTTTATACAAGGTAATTACATTCCTTCTTTGCGATATCGCAACAACTAGGCACCCTGTTTGCTTGGCCACCCGCTCCGCAGTTCTATGACGCATTCCGGTCTCTGTGGAGATGATGGTCGGGTTGGGAGTCAGCTGGGCATTGGCATACAAAATTTTCGTGCCTTTTTCATTTAATATAATGGCTCCATCCATTTTTGCCAATTCATATACATAGGCAGGACTGAATGGACAGTTGATGGAGAAACCTCCATCAACCATGTCTTTCACCTTGTCATTAAAGCCGACTACCACCAATCCACCTGTTTGCGAGCGGAGAATATTGTTGATCCCCTCTCTGATTGGTGTACCAGGTGCGATAAATTGTAACGTATCCGCCATTGTTTTTTCGTTCAGACGTAGTTCCTCCATCCCTATCCTCCTAAAACATATTGCAGCGCTTGGTCAATGGTGGCAACGCCGATCACATTGACCTCTTTCGGAACGGTCCACCCCCCAAGATTCTTGGAAGGGATAATGACACGCTTAAATCCAAGTTTTGCAGCCTCCTGCACCCGTTGTTCGATCCGGGAGACCCGCCTGATTTCCCCGGTCAGTCCCACTTCCCCGATCACCACATCCGTAGGTTCGGACGCTTGGTTGCGGAAGCTTGATGCTATACTAACAGCAACAGCCAAATCGATAGCCGGTTCGTCCAGCTTCACTCCACCAGCAACCTTCAAGTATGCATCCTGGTTTTGCAAAAGTAGGCCTACCCTTTTTTCCAATACGGCCATGATCAGTGACACGCGATTATGATCGATACCGGTGGCCATCCTTCTCGGATTTCCGTATCCTGTCGGAGAGATCAGGGCTTGTATTTCCACCAGCACCGGTCGTGTTCCCTCCATCGAGGCTACAACCGTTGAACCGGCAGCCCCCTTGGAGCGCTCTTCGAGAAATATTTCAGAAGGGTTTTTCACTTCCTCCAACCCTTCCTCCTTCATTTCAAAAATGCCAATCTCATTTGTCGAACCAAATCTATTTTTAACAGATCGCAAAATACGATATGTATGATGTCGCTCTCCCTCAAAATATAACACAGTATCTACCATATGCTCCAACAAACGTGGGCCGGCAATGGAGCCTTCCTTCGTTACATGCCCTACAATGAATACCGCAATATTCTTCGTTTTGGCAATCCTCATCAGCTCTGCTGTACACTCTCTTACCTGTGATACACTACCGGGTGCAGAGGTAACAGCGGGATGATAGACCGTTTGAATGGAATCAATGACAAGGAGCGTCGGCTGAACGTCATCTATCGCCTTTCCGATCAACTCAAAATCGGTCTCAGATAATACGAACAATTCATCCGCCTGCACGCCCAAGCGGTCCGCTCGAAGCTTCGTCTGCTGTACGGATTCTTCTCCGGAAATATAGAGCACTCGATGCTTTTTTACAGCAAGCTGACAGCACAGCTGCAACAGGAGTGTCGACTTCCCGATACCGGGATCGCCTCCGATCAGTACGAGTGAACCTTGTACCAAGCCACCGCCAAGTACCCGATTACATTCCGCCATATCGGTTTGGATCCGTGCTTCCTTTATGGTCTCCACCTTTGTAATGGATTCCGCTTTTCTCACAAGTGTTGGGGAGGATGTAGTAAATCCGCCTCTTCTTGGAGTTTTGGATTCTTCCATTTCCTCGGTCATTTTATTCCATGTGCCACAACCTGGACACTTCCCCATCCATTTGGCAGATTCGTATCCGCACTCCTGACAAATAAATTTCGTCTTACGTTTTGCCATGAAAAAATCCTCTCTCTGTTAAAATACCATTGTTTTCCTCTTTTTATGATACCTTATTTCCTACCGTACAAGCCAATTTTAAGTCGAAGAATTCTCATATACAAGAAAGGAGGCAAAGCTCTGAAAATAAGAGCCTACCTCCACTATAATTTTGGTCATAGAAAACCATGAACATCTTCTTTATTTTACTATTTCCACGTCACGGACAACAAACTCGCCATCTACCACATCCATGACAATTTTCTTGCCTTTTTCAATATTTCCTTTCAACAGCTCTTCAGATAGTTTATCTTCCACATGCTTCTGGATAGCTCGTCGCAAAGGTCTTGCTCCGTATTCCGGATCGTACCCTTCCTCCGAAATTTTCTCTTTCGTTGCATCGGTCATTTCCAGTTCGATATCCTGTTCTTTCAGACGCTTCGTCAATTGATCGGACAGAAGTGTTACAATTTCCTTGAGGTGCGTTTTCTCCAGGGAGTGGAATACAATCATCTCATCGACACGGTTCAGGAACTCCGGACGGAAAGCCTTTTTCAGCTCCTCCATCACTTTCCCTTTCATGTCCTTATAGTTCTGATTATCATCCTGTACATTAAATCCAACATACTTGTTGCGTTTTAATGCGTCCGCCCCAACGTTGGATGTCATAATGACAAGCGTGTTGCGGAAATCGACTGTACGCCCCTTCGAATCTGTCAAACGACCATCCTCCAGCACTTGCAGAAGAATATTGAAGACATCCGGATGCGCTTTTTCTATTTCATCCAGTAAAATAACGGAATATGGCTTGCGGCGAACCTTCTCTGTCAATTGTCCACCCTCATCATACCCTACATATCCAGGAGGCGAACCAACAAGACGGGAAGTGGAGTGCTTCTCCATGTACTCGGACATATCAATGCGGATCATCGCATCCTCATCGCCGAAAATGGACTCTGCCAACGCTCTTGCAAGCTCCGTTTTACCTACCCCGGTAGGTCCAAGGAAGATGAAGGATCCGATTGGACGTTTAGGGTCTTTCAAACCGGCACGTGCACGACGCACCGCCTTAGATACAGCTTTTACCGCTTCGTCCTGGCCGATGACACGGGAGTGAAGCAGCTGTTCCATGTTCAATAATTTATCTGTTTCGGTCTGGGCAAGCCTGGATACCGGTATTCCGGTCCAGCTGGAAACTACCATGGCAATGTCTTCGACTGTCACCTCGGAATTCTCCTGACCTTGCTTTTCCTTCCACGTTTTCTTCGTTTCCTCCAGCTGCTCGCGCAAGCGCTGCTCCGTATCACGCAAGGACGCGGCCTTTTCGAATTCCTGGCTTTGGACAGCTGAATCCTTTTCATTGCGAACAGATTCCAACTTCACTTCCAGTTCTTTCAGATTAGGAGGGGTAGTGAAGGAACGCAGTCTTACTTTAGATCCTGCCTCATCGATAAGGTCAATTGCCTTATCGGGCAGGAATCGGTCCGAAATATAACGGTCTGAAAGCTTTACTGCCTGTTCAATGGCTTCATCCGTAATAGATACACGGTGATGCGCCTCATAACGGTCACGTAGCCCAGTCAGAATCTGAATGGACTCAGCAGCTGTTGGCTCATCCACTCGAATCGGTTGGAAGCGTCGCTCAAGTGCTGCATCCTTTTCGATATATTTACGGTACTCATCCAAGGTTGTGGCACCGATACATTGAAGCTCCCCACGGGCAAGGGATGGTTTTAAAATGTTCGAAGCATCTATGGCACCTTCCGCCCCGCCTGCTCCAATCAACGTATGAAGTTCATCAATGAATAGAATGATGTTGCCCGCTTGGCGGATTTCATCCATTACCTTCTTCAGACGATCCTCGAACTCCCCACGATATTTCGTACCGGCTACTACTGTACCCATATCAAGCGTCATGACACGCTTATCACGAAGAATCTCCGGCACCTCATTGTTCACAATCTGCTGTGCCAAACCTTCCGCGATAGCTGTCTTTCCTACCCCAGGCTCTCCAATCAGAACCGGGTTGTTTTTTGTTCTTCTGCTAAGTACTTCAATCACACGCTGAATTTCCTTGCTTCTTCCGATTACCGGATCCAGGCTGCCTTCTCTTGCAACAGCTGTAAGATCACGAGCAAGGCTATCAAGTGTAGGTGTGTTCACATTCTGGGACGCTCCACCCTGATGGCCGCCGGAAGATTCATTGCTGCCCAATAGCTGAAGCACCTGCTGGCGAGCCTTGTTCAAGCTGACTCCTAGGTTGTTCAGCACACGTGCCGCCACTCCCTCGCCTTCCCGGATCAAGCCGAGGAGGATATGCTCTGTGCCTACATAGGAATGTCCCAGCTTACGGGCTTCATCCATGGAAAGCTCAATCACTTTCTTCGCACGAGGCGTGTAGTGTGGAATGGATTGTCCGCTATCTTGTCCACGTCCAATCAAATTCTCCACTTCTTTTTGAATCTTTTCCGGGCCAAGGCCAAGAGCAATCAGCGCTTTAGCGGCAATTCCCTCTCCCTCTCTTACCAGGCCTAACAGGATATGCTCTGTCCCAATATTATTATGGCTTAAACGAAGTGCCTCTTCCTGTGCTAATGCAAGTACTTTCTGTGCTCTCTCTGTAAATCGACCGAACATCATATATAATCGCCTCCCGAGTAATTTATAATTTTAAACGAAGTCTTTCTCTAATTAAGCTCGCTCTACGAATATCTCGTTCATCTGGTCTTAATGGACCGCCAGCATACTGCTGTAAAAACCCTGGCTGCGTTAAAATCATCAATTCATTCAAAATGGATCTTGATATATTCTCGATATACCCCAAGTCAATGCCAAGTCGTACATCGGATAAGCATTTTGCCGCTTCCTTCGTTTCCATCACCCGACTATGCGCCAATATACCATAGGAACGAAAAACTCTGTCTTCTAATTGTATGTTGGAAGTTTTAACTAATGCTTCCCTTGCCGACCTCTCCTGTGCAATAAGTTGCTGCACCACACTAAGCAGGTCATTCACAATATCTTCTTCTGATTTTCCCAGAGTCAGTTGATTCGAGATTTGAAAAATGTTTCCTAACGCTTCGCTGCCTTCCCCGTAAATCCCTCTCACTACCAGACCCAACTGGTTGATTGCCGGAACAATACGGTTCATTTGCTGAGTTATAACAAGTGCTGGCAAGTGCATCATCACCGACGCCCTCATCCCTGTCCCCACATTGGTCGGGCAGCTGGTTAAGTAACCTCGTTTTTCATCAAAAGCATAATCTATCTTTTCCTCCAGCCAATCATCGAGTCCATTGGCCATCTGTAAAGCTTCTGTCAGCTGCAGCCCTGGAAACAGACACTGAATACGAATATGATCCTCTTCATTTATCATAATGCTCACTTCTTCATTCGGTGATAGCAAACATGCACCATACGTCGAATGTTCTGCAAGCTGCGGACTGATCAGATGCTTCTCCACTAGGACTCTTTTCTGCAGCGCATTGAGCTCCTCCATAACGAGAAACTCCAATTCACCAAGTTCCTGAAAGGTCCGCTCGAAAAAATGTGTTCTCATCGTTTCGACGATTTCCTTTGCTTCCTCATTGCTAGAAACGGTAGGAAACCGCATCTCCTCCAGATTTCTGGCCAGCCTCACTCTGCTGCTAAGCACAATATCAGAAGCGGGGCCCTCCTGCTTCATCCAGGAACTGACTTCATTATTCAAAAAGTGTTCAAGAGACATTTATTGCTCCTCCTCTCTTTTATCACTTAATTTCTTTTCCAACTCTCTAATCTTATCTCTTATATTCGCTGCGCTTTCGAACTCTTCCTGTAAGATAAGTTCTTTTAATTCTTCTTTTAGCGCATCTATCTCTTTTCGGACATGCATGCTTCCGCCAATCCGCTTGGGGATCTTACCCGCATGCACCGTATTGCCGCTATGAAACCTTTTCAAAATCGGCTGCATCTTATCCTCAAATGTCCGATAGCATTCCGAACAGCCAAACCGTCCAATCTTGGTGAACTGCGGAAATGTCATCTTGCACCGTTCACATTGGAGGACCTTGGTCTCCTTGAACTCCTCTGGCTTTTTGTTCGAGATCAGCTGCTCTGAATTTAACAATCCAGCAATCAGATTATTTAAAGAAAACCCCGAACCGCCGGAGAACATGGACATGTTTCCCTTTTCCTGTGCGCACTGCTCACAGATATGCACTTCCGACTTCTCCCCGTTGATAACTTTCGTCACATGCAACGTCGCAGGACGCTCCTTACATTCCTGACACACCATCGTGTTTTCCCCCTTAACGGTACTTAAGAGTAGTAAGCATCGCTTTTAGCATTCTTGCCCGCAGCTCATCTCTCTCAGGCAGCCCTAAATAGATAACAGAACGATCCATCACACTAACCATTATCTTCGCTTCCCGTGCAGAAATTACCTTCTCTTCCACTAACCGAAAAATAACATCCTCTGCACTCGACTGCGAAACACGCATATCTATCAAATTAATAATCTGGTCAATAAGCTGCAAGTGATCATGGGTCTTTATTTTTATGATCCGTATATAACCACCGCCACCGCGCTTACTCTCCACCAGATATCCTCGTTCAATTGTAAATCTTGTATTTATCACATAATTAATCTGAGAAGGTACACATTCAAACTTATCAGCAATCTCACTCCGTTTTATCTCCGCAGAATTCTCCCTGCTTCGCTCTAAAACCTGCTTTAAATATTGTTCAATGACATCAGATATGTTCCTCATGCTATCCCCCCATCTGACCTTGACTATCTTTGACTATAATTAAAATATATAAGACCACCAAAAAATTTTCAATAAATATCTCTCACAACAACAGAATTCCACTTTTGGACCGTATGTAAACATCAATTGGTCAAATTTGTTCAGAGAAGTTGAAAGATGTGTTTGGGAGGTAGTTGTATGACTGGTGAAAAAGTTGGTTTGTTGGGGGCGGGGCCCTGTGAGATGATGTGTGCCGGGCACGGGGCTAGGTTGGGGTAAATGGTCGCAGGAGAACTTCACCCCACCAGTGCCTGGCCCCTCCATCCACCTCCCAACCTCTTTCTCCCCCAAACAAAAAAAGAGGGGCCTGGCACTAATTAGCACCGCCCCACACATCAACACATACAAAGAACAAAAAACAAACACAAAAAAAGACCAGCGCCTCATCAGCACTGATCTCCCTTCTAAAC
>JBNJJQ010000022.1:0-51951 GCA_051750385.1 Bacillota bacterium
AAAGAAATGATAGGAAATATGTAAATCTGATAATAAAGTCACAGGAAAATACCATGATAAACCATTGGGAAATCGACAATGATATCTCCATTTAAAAGCCCAAAATGCTTACCTACTTTCCCAATAACAATCACATAAAAGCTATGCTAACATTAAAAGTAACTAAATAATTCGATTATTTAGATTTTTTTCGAAAGGGATGATCTACATATGAAAAAGTTTTTATCCGTATTATTGACAATAGCTTTGGTCCTCTCGTTTTCATTTACACCAGGGGAAGCAAGTGCAAAGGGAAAGCCGTTATTCAAAGATTATTTGATTGGGTTGAAGAATCCTGTCTCCAAACAGACAAATCAAATTGTTTCCACTTTGGGTGGATCGGTCAATCATCAATTCAAACATATGAATGTCCTGCAGGTCACGCTGCCTGAAGCGGCAGTCGTAGCATTGGAGAAAAATCCACTTGTAGAATATGTTGAAGAGGATATCGAGTATAAAATAGATGCTCAAACGATCCCTTATGGAATTCCTCATATTAAGGCAGATGTTGCACATTCCCAATCGGTGACAGGGTCAGGGGTTAAGGTCGCAGTACTTGACACTGGTATCGATGCAAGTCACGAAGATCTCAATGTGGCGGGTGGTGCGAGCTTTGTGGCAGATGAACCGGATGCATTAACAGATGGAAATGGACATGGAACACATGTGGCAGGTACTATTGCAGCTTTAAACAATAACGTTGGGGTAGTTGGAGTGTCATATGATGTGGACTTATATGCAGTTAAGGTACTAAGCGGAGCAGGAAGTGGGACTTTAAGCGGCATTGCCCAGGGAATTGAATGGGCAATTGACAATGATATGGATGTCATTAACATGAGTTTAGGTGGCAGTACAGGCTCCTCCACATTAAAGCAGGCAAGTGATAACGCCTATAATAGCGGTATTGTTGTAGTAGCTGCTGCGGGTAATAGTGGTTCTTTCTTTGGACTGATCAATACCATCGGATATCCGGCAAGATACGATTCCGTAATTGCTGTAGGAGCAGTGGATTCAAATAATAGCCGTGCTTCCTTCTCAAGTGTCGGCAGTCAGCTTGAAGTAATGGCTCCAGGTGTTGATATTAACAGCACGCTGCCAGGCAACCAATATGGCTCATTGAATGGAACCTCCATGGCAAGTCCTCATGTAGCCGGAGCAGCTGCTCTGATTCTAGCGAAATATCCTAACATGACAAATGTGGAAGTCAGGCAAAAACTTCGGGATACAGCAACAAATCTTGGATCTGCCTTCAATTATGGGCATGGTGTCATTAATGTGGAGGAAGCATTGAAATAAGAAAGTGATGTATGATGCAATAAAAAAGAACAGGAGGTTTCCCCTGTTCTTTTTTATTGTAAACATAACAACAGGTGCCAGACCCCTGTTGTTATGTCAACCCTAATAAAAACTTCTCCATACGATCCATTGCTTTTTCCAGTGTATTCATTGTGTAAGCATAGGAAAGTCGGACATATCCTTCACCGAGTCTTGAAAATGCACTTCCAGGTACAACTGCAACCCCAGCTTCTTCCACCATCTTCAAAGCGAAATCAAAAGAGGACATTTTGTATTTTTCAATTGAAGGAAACAAATAGAACGCTCCGGAAGGTTTTACTACTTCTAATCCCATGGAGACCAATCTTGTGTATACATAATCCATTCTCTCTTGATATTGCTCCTTCATTACCAACGCATCATTTTTTCCGTTCGTTAATGCTTCGAGTGATGCATATTGAGAAATGGAGGAGGTGCAGGATACATTATACTGATGAACCTTCAGCATCTGCTTCATTAAGTATTCCGGTCCGAAAACCAATCCTATCCGCCAGCCAGTCATCGAGTGTGATTTAGAAACGCCGTTGATGACAATGGTTTTATCTCGCATTCCTTGAAAGGTGGAAATTGAAATATGTTCATGATCAAATACTAATTCACTGTATATTTCATCGGACAGAACAAAGATATCTTTATCTTCTAAAAGAGCAGCGATTTTCAGCAATTCCTCCTTTGGGAGCGTAACACCTGTGGGGTTTGAAGGATAAGGAAGAATGATACATCGAGTCTTTTCTGTAATATGCTGTTGAAGCAGCTCTGAAGTCAATTTAAATTCGGTAGTGGTAGTGTCAACATGGACAGGAGTTGCACCACAAAGTTTGATGATCGGCTCATAACCGGGATATACTGGTCCGGGTAATATGACTTCAGTGCCTGGTTCAAGGATTGTGCGCAGTGCAATGTCAATACCTTGGCTAGCACCGACAGTCACTATCACCTCAGCTTCTGGGTTATACGTTTGTCCGTATTTTTCGGATACAAATGAGCAGGCAGCTTTTCTCAATTCCATTATTCCTGCATTATGGGTATAACTTGTTTGATTTGATTCTATAGCTTGGATTGCAGCTTTTTTTACATGCATGGGGGTGTGAAAGTCAGGCTGCCCAATGGTAAGAGAAAGCACATCTTCGTACTGTGCAACCAAATTGAAAAATTTGCGAATCCCTGATATTTCAATATTTCGAACGTTTTTGTTGATTAGATGCTCCATCATTAAACTCCTTTTTCTATCTCAATTCCTGATAGGACTGATATCACTTTCTACATAGTATAAGCGAGTTTTTTTCTCCTGTCCAAAGGAATATTCAGATAAATGTAGTATAAGTATTAACAGTTGTCTCGACGGAAGGAGTAGTTAAATTGGTTAAAATATGGTTTGTCCTCATCGCTTTTTTAGGGGGGATACTTGGAGGTATCCAAGCTCCTGTAAACAGTCAGCTCGGGAAAAGGATTGGAAGTCTGGAAGCCTCGTTTGTTTCGTTTTTCATAGGGACCTTATTTCTACTGTTATTAACCACCTTCTTCGGTAAAGGGAATCTATTGCAGTTGACAAGTGTTCCAAAATGGCAGCTGGTTGGGGGATTCCTTGGAGCAAGCTTTGTCACATTTGTCATCATGTCTGTCCCGAAAATAGGTGTGGCCTTAACTATTATTTCGTTAATCATAGGGCAGATGATCGTAAGCATGGTGATCGACCATTTTGGATTATTCGGTTCTGCAAAAATCGCATTGAATAATCAAAGGCTATTTGGTGTTGTTCTGATGCTGATTGCCCTTGTTTTTATTTATCGCGGTACAGTTGTAGTGAAATAACCGAGATTCCAAATGTTGATAAATAGGTATGAAGTGGGGAATCAAGGTGCCCAGATTGGTTGAAAACACCCTAAAGTGTATACATGTTTACGAGGGAAGTCCTATAAAAATATGAAACAAGTAGGATAGGAAAAAAATAACATGTGCTGTATGATATAATTGAACACAGAATATTCACACAAGTTAAAATATTTACCTTCTCCATTGCCTTACGTCATGTTACTCCTTTCATCTTAGTATTACTGGGATTTGGTGTCTGTTGGATTCCGTCTGAAAGGGGAAAGAGTAATGGATATTTTGTTTGAGATTTGGTTAAGGCTATTTGAAGTGTATGCGGAAGACTTGTTCTTTCAAGGTGAGTCATCAGGGGTCTTTTCATTCTTGCTTATTGGTGTATTGGCTTATCTGTTCAAGCAAGAGAAAACAGGGCAGAATAGCAATGGCTGTTCATGCTGCAGGAAAGAGAGAGAAAAGAAGCATACAGATGAGTCCCAATAAAATGCAATAATAAAGAAGCGGATTCTGTCCGCTTCTTTATTAATTAATGTGGGAAAACTGATCTAGCAGTTCATTATATTGAGTGGATAGACACTTGAATTTTTCCTGATTTCTAATACTTAGCGCTTGATCAATTTCCGTCATCAACCGCTTTTTATGATATTGAAATACAGAGGAGTCTACAATGAGTTGTGCCATTTTCTCCTCTTTCGTCATATCTAGACTTTGGATATTGGATACAGATTGTTCTGGTTGAAAAGCAAAATGTTTATTCATAATTTTTACCCCCTGTGCGCAATTTTGGTATTGTGTAACGGGTTAATCATGAAAGGAATGGTAGAAGTAAATCCACCTGCTCCTTTGTCCTATTATCTGATATTTTACTGGATTTGTGAAGAAGTATTTTTAGAAAATTTAGATATATCAGAAAAAATAGTGGAAACTGTGTTAATCAGTACCAGTTGACTTTTTTAATTAGTTGGCTCTGTTAAACACCGCTGTTGATTTCCGCACTAGGCGCAGCGACCCAAGGGGCTTGCGTGAGCCTCCTCGGCTTCGCCTGTGGGGTCTCCACTAAACGCTACCTCCCGCAGGAGTCTTCGCCTATTGCTCCAATCAACAGCTAGAGTCGTTTAAAATCAACACTGTCCTTTAACACAGCCTATTAGTTTAATTAGTTAATTTTTATATACCCAGAAATCTTTGAAAGAAAACAACATATATCAATTTAACTCTTAAAATTCGCCAAAAAGCAGTTATAAGATAATAGTTTTTTATTTTATACTTGTTTTTTGTTGTATAAACGAATAATATTATAAAGGTTTGATTAATACATTCGTTTTTTGGAGGATTAAATTGTGATTGAGAAATTATTTGGACTAAAAGAATCTGGAACAAACATAAAGACGGAAGTGTTGGCGGGTGTTACTACCTTCCTTACAATGGTATACATCGTGATTGTAAATCCTGCGATTCTATCAGCAGCAGGAATTCCTTTTGATCAAGTTTTCATGGCTACTATTATTGCAACAGTTGTTGGAACATTAACAATGGGACTATTAGCAAAATATCCTGTTGCAGTCGCACCTGGAATGGGGTTGAATGCATATTTCACAACGGTAGTCGCAAGTCAGGGTCTAACCTATCAAGCTGTTCTTGGAACTGTATTTCTGGCAGGACTTATTATTATTCTATTAAGTTTAACGAATCTAAGGAAAGCGCTGATTGAAGCTATCCCAGCGCCATTAAAATATGGTATAACAGCTGGTATTGGATTGTTCATTGCATTTCTCGGGCTGAAAATGGCCGGTATTGTTCAACCGAATGAAGCAACGATGATTACACTGGGAGATTTAACGGAGCCTGCAACAGCACTAGCCATCGGGGGACTGATTTTAACGTTGATACTCATGGCTAAAAGAGTGACAGGTGCCTTGTTTTTCGGGATGATTGCGACAGCTTTTGCGGGGTACTTTTTAGGCCTATTGAAATTCGATGGTTATTTTTCTGTTCCGCCTCTGCCAACCTTCATTAATTTGGGAGAAGCGGTAAGTGGAGTGTTTTCCAACAGTTTATATACAGTTGTTTTTGCATTTGTTTTAGTGACAATCTTTGACTCCACCGGGACGCTTGTTGGTGTATCTGAACAAGGTGGCTTTATGAAAAACGGAAAGCTACCGCGTACTAAGCAGGCTACCTTATCCGATTCGTTTGCTACCACCATCGGAGCAGCATTTGGTACTAGTCCATCTTGTGCTTATATTGAATCATCGTCAGGAGTTGCAGCAGGGGGGAGAACCGGGTTGACTGCCGTGGTAGTCGCGGGATTATTTTTATTCTCGATGATCTTTTCTCCATTTATTTCGGCCATCTCCATGCTGCCAGCCATTACAGCACCAATCTTGATTATTGTAGGTTGTTTCATGATGGAAGGCCTTGCAAAAATAATGTGGAATCAGTTTGATGAGGCATTCCCTGCATTTGCCATTATTCTCATTATGCCCCTTACTTCAAGCATTGCTACAGGAATTGCCGTCGGCTTTATTTTGTATCCGATCATGAAGGCTGTCTCCGGAAAGTGGAAGGAAGTACACCCTCTCATTTACATTTTTGCGGTGATTTTCCTTATTCAAATGATCTTCTTCCCGATGCATTGATATCGAAAAAAACGAGCACTGGCTACACGCCAATGCTCGTTTTTATTTTACTTTTCAAATAATCCGCCCTGTGCATCCCGGTGCAATTTTTCCAGCCAAGTAAGCTCCACTTTACATAATTCATGAGCGTTTTCCATAATGGAAACAGATCCATGGGGAGCGCCTACACCGTAAAGTTGATAGACTCTTTCAAGCATTTCCAATTGAAACTTTGTGTGTTCAATCCGCTCTTTCAATATCTTGGTAATCATGTCAGAATCCCCAAGATGAATAAAAGCAAGTGCGGTATACATGGGATGATAATAATTCGTTTCAGCTTGGAACTGCTTTTTTAACAGATCCTGAAAAGTTTTCTTTCCTTTTTCGGTAATATAATAGATAGTTTTTTCAGGTCTTGTCTGATCCTTCACGACTTCCCGGACAGCGATGTGCTCTTGTTTTAGAAGCTTTTCTACTGCGTAGTATAAAGAGCCTTTTGCCAATTTGATATAATGCTCCATATGCCTCTCCTGCATCACCTGCTGCATTTCATAAGGATGTTTATCCCCTTCCATCAAGAGTCCGAGTATTACGAGCTTCATTGCCAATTTTCATGCACCTTCTTATTGAAACTTCTTCATCAATCAGATTTATATCCTTCTATTATATAGGAAAGAGGGATTCAATTCCTAAAAATAATTCTGTTGGGGAACAATGCAAAAACTGATTATTTATATTGGGTTTTGCACTTTAGTGATTTTGTCGGTATTTCGACTAGACAGTCTTTGAATGTAGAAACTATAATAGGGAAGGTATGCTTTCCCGATATGGGTACAATATAGAAAGCATAAGCATGACTACCATTGATTTTCTCCTATAAGGAAATTGATGTACGCTAATGGAGGAACCCCCTTTAATGATCTATCTGATTAAGCCCTTAATCGTCAATATAACCATTATTTTTTCGCTATTATTCAATTTGAATATGTTTTTCCCTTTTAGTAAACGTAAGCCGTTGAATTTCAAGCAGCAAACGATATTTGCGCTCTTCAGTGCTTTTGCAGCTCTGTTATGTATGCTTTATCCAATTGAAACGTTGGAAGATACACATTTTGATCTCAGAATGATTCCTATTTTGCTTGTAACATTATACGGAGGTGCTTATCCCGGACTATTAAGTGCAGCCATCGTTTCAGTCGTTCGTTTTTTCATCGGAGGAGAATTCCTCTATGTAGGAATTGCCGTTTCCATCTTGGCTTTTATAGTAGCTTTCACCTTTCGCTCGGTTTTCTTAAAAAGCACAAATAAAGTATTGTACGGCCTCTTTATTCTAGTTTTTTATTACTCCTGTTATATTTTTATCCTCTATAATACTGTTTCTTTTCTGGATATGAGTTTTTATCTGGTATACTTTCTGGCCTTTGCTGTAACATTTCTTTCATTAATTTATGTAGTGGAGCATTTAATTTTGGCGAACCAGCAATTCGATGAAACATTGTACCTCGAGAAATTATCCACCATTGGGCAAATGGCGGCTGCCTTTGCGCATGAAATTCGCAACCCTATTACAACTGTTCGTGGCTTTATCCAGTACTTGAATACGGACACCAAGGATGAGAGATTGCAGCAGTTTGCCCCTTTAATCCTGGACGAGCTGGACCGTACAAATAAAATCATAACCAATTATCTTACTGTGGCAAAACCGACATCTTTTTCTTTGAAATTCGTTGACTTGAATTTGGTGCTATCCGATTCTGTGGAACTGTTGAGGCCATTTGGTTCATATAGAAATGTATCCTTGGAGCTTGAATTGGAAGGAACGCATTTCATCTATACGGATGAACAACATCTAAAGCAGGCGATCATGAACATTATTAAGAATGGGATAGAATCCATAGATGAGGAACAAGGTGGCTTTGTTAAAATAGAGAAAAAGCCTGGTGATACAAAAGGGTCTGTGATTATTACATTCATTGATAATGGCATCGGGATGTCAGAAGAACAGCTGGGAAAAATAGGTCTTCCATATTATACGACCAAGTCAAAAGGCACCGGATTAGGCAGCATGATAACGAACAGGCTCGTACATGAAATGAAAGGTAAAATACTCTATGATAGCAAGGTGAAACATGGTACGAAGGTTACAGTGATTTTGCCTACTGCCAGCTAGTATCGAAATTGAAAAGGCAGACTGAGACAAAAGTCTTGGTCTGCTTTTTTTTGCTGAATTATTTTTTCTCCAAGGATACTTTCCCGGACTCCGGGTCGACCTTATACCATCCACGGGTCATTTTTTCCGGCTGATTATTGAAATGAACCAGGTCGTATACGTGAAAAAGGTAATGGTCATCCTTAAAACCTTCAAAAGTGATGCTCTCGGCGTTATTCAATTGAAGATGCTTCTTTACAAGGAGCTTAGCTTCTTCTTGGGAATAAAATCTTTTCTCGGAATTCATATTCTCTGCAGCCGACGGGAACTGATTCCTTGCCCCTATTAGCATTTCTTCATCAGATGGAACTTCACCTGTATGTTGTGTCTCGGTCAGAGTGGGGGAGTTTCCTTCTGCTTCATTATTTCCGCCTTGAATACCACACCCACTCGCCATTATTAGCACAGTAAATAGGTAGAATAGAATTCTCATTATTTCAATCTGCTCCAATCAAATGTATTTGCTATTAGTATGATTAAGGAATAAGGCTACTATTCATTTTTTTACTAAGTGTTGAATGGGCATATATGTTCATATCATTTAAATAAGAAACGCTGGCTAGTGATTTTCCGCTGAACATTAACTTCACGTTAAATCTGAGTAAAGAAGAAGGAGTGTGAGGATTCATTAGAGAATACTTCATTTATCAATAATTATTGGGGGAAAGAATGTGGCAAATGTAGAGAATAAAGTAGAAAATCAATTATACAAGGAACAAAAACCAAGGTCTCCTTGGCAACTCTATTTTTCATTGCCCATACTATCCTGGGCACTATATGACTTTGCTAACACCATTTTTTCGTCAAATATCATTACGATTTTCTTTCCTTTCTATCTGCAGGAGGTCATTGGAACCAATGAACAGATGGACCAGATCGCAAGCACCTTTTTATCCTATGCAAACGCTACGGCCAGTTTCTTTCTCGTTCTTTTTTCTCCATTGTTTGGTGTACTGATTGATCGTACAGGAAAAAGAAAATCATATATCATACCATTCACACTGATGGCAGTTTTCTGCACCATCTTCATGGGGGTATTTGCTTCATTTGAAAGCAGTCAATTACTTTTCGGATTACCAATTACTTTTAGTGCTGTATTACTGCTATTTGTGGTTGCCAAATTCTTTTTCCATTCCTCTCTGATCTTCTACGATACAATGATGCCTGATCTCGGCTCGAAAAAAGAGATGCCACTCATTTCAGGATTCGGGATTGCCGTTGGGTACTTGGGAACCCTGTTAGGATTAACTGTTTATCTATATGTGGGAGACAGTGGTTTCCACCGTGCATTTATTCCTACTGGCCTATTATTTTTACTGTTTTCCCTTCCATTATTTTTCATCTATAAAGATAAACCGTTACAAGTTACGGAAAAGAAATCATTTATTAGCGGTTATAAGGAAATCCTTCAGACCTTCAAGGAGATGCGAATATACCGACCGGTTTTTCTGTTTATGATCGCTTACTTCTTTATCAACGATGCCATTGCTACAGCTATTGCAATGATGGCAATCTATGCGCGGTCTATTGGAGGATTTACCGCTTCTGAATTCATCCTGCTGTACTTGGTTTCCACCGTTTCGAGTATTATCGGCTCTTTCATTTACGGATACATTTCAAAGAGGATCGGATCGAAAAATGCTGTTGTATCTGTGGCAGGCCTACTGATTATTGCGTTGTTATTCGCAGTATTTTCCATCTCTCCTTGGATGCTGTGGACAGCTGGAAGCTTGTTTGGAGTTGCGTTGGGTGCCACCTGGGTCACATCCAGAACGTTCATCATTGAATTGACTCCAGAAGGAAAAAGAGGGCAGTTCTTCGGTCTGTTTGCTTTTTCAGGTAAAGTGTCCTCCATTGTCGGCCCATTAATTTATGGAACAATCACTCTTCTAATGGCGAGCTATGGAAATATTGCCAGCAGAACAGCACTTGGTTCATTGATAATACTTGCGTTTATAGGACTTGTGGTGACATTGAAGGTGCCTTACAAAAAAGAAGCTTAGAAAAAAAGGGAGCTGAAACCAGCTTCCTTTTTAATTTATGTATGAGCTTATTATTTTAATTATCTTTTTATAATCATTACAATCTGTATTGACAGAAAAGGATCTAGTAAATATAATATAAAATGTATTATATAATAATTATTATAAATAAGTAATCGGTATAGATGAAAGGGAGAGTAGACATGAAACTTAGAGAACAAATGCCAGAATTGACAGGTGCAACAGAATGGATCAATGAAGAAATGACTAAAGAGGACCTAATCGGAAAACCAACGCTAATTCATTTCTGGTCTGTGAGCTGTTACTTATGTAAAGAGGCAATGCCGGAAATCAATGATCTACGTGATGAATATGATGACGAGCTGAATGTTGTGGCAGTACACATGCCGCGATCGGAGGATGACCTTGACCTAGGTGTAATCCGCTCCATGGCAATGGGGCATGATATTACCCAGCCGATCTTTGTTGATAGTGAACACAAATTGACAGATGCCTTTGAAAATAAATATGTGCCAGCCTACTACGTTTTTGATGCAGAAGGAAACCTGCGTCACTTCCAGGCAGGAGGAAGCGGCATGAACATGCTGAAAAAACGTATTAACAGGGTTCTTGGTGTAGAAGAGAAGTAAAGAATAAGGGTCCAGACCTTAAAGGGAAACATTTTATTGCGTTTTGAAGCTCGTTTCAATCATGCCCGTAATAATTGGCCCTCCAAGTCACATATACATAAAGAGAAACTATTTATGAAACATGCAGTCGGTATTTTTGACGGTACAGGGGAGGAGGGAGATGAAGAAGAATAGCAAGCAGGGTAATAACCCATGGGAAAACATGAACGAGAAAATAGATGATGTTCTGGGGGAGAAGTTTTGGAAGGATGTATTGCCTGTCATTCCCAAAAGGGTTCCATTAATAGATATATATGAAACACTTACACATGGATATATGGTACTGGAGCTTCCAGGACTTAATTCCTCAAAGGATGTAGAGCTATCCGTCCAAAATAATCAGCTCTTTATAAAAGGAACCATCCCCTACCCTTATCAGATCCCAAAAGAGAACCTCCTTCAAAGTGAGAGATTCTCCGGCACATTCAAGCGTTCGGTTTCCATCCCCTTTTCCTTTGTTCCACAGAGATTGACAGCCCAATATAAGCAAGGAATACTTTTGTTGACCTTTCAAAAGTCAAATCAGGACATTCAGGTTGAAATTGACTTTCAAGATTAACAGAGGGAGCTGAAAAGATGAAATTTGAATTTCATTCATTCAAAGTAGACACCCTGATGAATTCCTCTTCACTTAACAAAGGCGATAACACTATTTTCAATATAATAGCTCAGAAGCAGGAAAATGAAGGGGTGGGCACCATAGTCGGGGAAAAGAACCGGATGGATAATAATACGAGCATGGTCAGGAATCAGAGTGGAACAGAGCAAACAGAGCCGAATGAACAAAATCAAACTTAGTTGGTTGTGATCATGATGAATGAAAATAAAAATACCGTTGATGACAAAGTTAAAGAACTTGAACAAAAACTGGTCAGCCTTATTAATCAGATAGAAGAAATGAAAAAGGAGCACACCATCCATTACCATATTCAGCATTTGGAAATAAAAGAGGCCGCATTTGAACAGCTCCATTACCACTTGGATTCCATCAGCATAGAAAGCTTAAGCGGTACCTTGAATATAGGCAATAATTTTGATGGAGGAGTACAGGGAGAGCTGCACCCTTCCCAAACTGATATGCCAAAACAAAAGATCACTTCCATCCCAGTGAAAGGGAAGGTCGTGGATGAAACTAATTCAAATGTAAAACAAAATTTGGTGAAAGCACACTCTAAGCAGAGTAAACAGCCCCCGACGAATCTTATAGTAACTCAGAAAACCAAAGGCTACTCGGTCACCTTTAAGAAAAAGGAGGAAAATCAATGAGTTCTCCATATTCTCCTAATTTTTTCATTGGCAGTATCCGAATAGGGGTGGTTGAAAGTGCCTCCTGCATAAACATGGGGAACAATTACCCTGCACAGTTTCAAAGCAACAAAAAGCATAATCAAGGGATTGGTAATATCAGCGGAGATGAAAATGATATCCATGAAACCAAAAGCCTGGTAAGTGACTCATCTTTCATTGATATGCTTCACCAGTTGGAAAATCAGGAGCTGCCTGTCTGGCTCCAGGATGTCATAAAGGAAAAGCAGGGCACGGACTCCGATGATGAAAATGTTGATGACTAGCTGCTCGACTTAACCTGAACGGGCATATCAACCATGTCCGGGTCATAGACAATATTCATATTGGATGAAGAGTGGTTGTCTGTGCCTACTACCATCCCAAAGCCCATATTTGCTTTTTGGCTGGTGCTCCAATTTGACTGAACGTTGTGCCCGGTAAAAACTCCAGAGCTATTCATGATGGAGTTTATTTCAATCCGATCTAGAAGAAAATGGACATGCAAAGGCTGATTTTTTGTATTTCGCATAGTGGCCTCCATCTTAGAATTGAGCAGTCGGCTGAGGGTTGTTCAGCTCTGGATTCGAAATGGTCGTATCAACTCCATCCGTATCAATGACTACATTGAATACTCCGTTAATGCCTACCACTCCGATTTCAATTCCATTTCCCATATTGATTTTTCCTTGGGTAGACCAGTCCGGTTGATTGTTCTGACCTGTGGAAACTGCCGAACTCTTACTGATGGAGTTCACATTTATTTGATTGAAGATAATGGATACTGGCAATGTTTTTCCTCCTTCCTCCTTACTTGATTGTATTTAGTGTATGAAATAATTGAGAGATAGTTATCAATTCTTTAGATATATATATAATTAGTCAAATTTATGTGCAATCTTTTGTGGATTTAGGCAAAAGTACTATTTTACAAAAGTTACTCATGATTTTATTTACCTTGTCATACCATATATAAATTTCATGCAATAGTTGGGGGAAATCATGATGGTAACAAAGCAGATTATCGTTTCACTTACGAATGGGCTTCACTCGAAAACAGCCCAATCTTTTGTCCAAAAAGCACTAGCGTTCCAATCTGAAATCAAAGTGGTGCGACATAGTAAAATAGTGGATGGAAAAAGCCTTCTTGGCCTTCTTTCCTTGGGGATAGTAAGCGGCAATGTCGTAACGGTGAAGGCGGAAGGTTTGGATGAAAAAGAAGCAGTGTCAATTTTGACATCATTTCTAAAAAATGAAATAGATTTTGGATAAATCGGCACGCAGATAATGCATCTGCGTCTTTTTATTTACAGTAAATAACATTGATAAGACGGACAGGTTTCCTTTATACTTTCCGAATATATATGTTGCTAGGTTTATTACATCAATAAATCTGGGTAAATATCTTCGTATAGAACAGAAACGGAGGAGAACATCATGAAAACTCGCGATTCCTTCTTTGACAATGCGAAGTTTATCCTAATCTTTTTAGTCGTATTTGGGCATATTATATCCCCTTATCGAACAAATGATGAATGGCTTGTGTCCATCTATCACTTTATCTTCATCTTTCATATGCCGGCATTCATACTATTGGCCGGACACTTTAGTACAAGTTTTCAAAAAAAAGGGTACTATACAAAAATAGTGACAAGATTACTGGTTCCGTATCTTATTTTACAGACCATCTATACGTTGTTCTATAGCCAGCTTTATGCTTCAGCGGAATATTCCCTGCAATACTTTACACCAAGATGGGCGATGTGGTTCCTGTTGAGTATGATTGCCTGGAAGCTCATGCTGCCGCTTTTTGCCAAGCTGAATGCTAGATACAGTGTACCATTGGCGCTTGCCTTGGGAGTGGGAGTAGGATTTTTTGAAATATCCGAGCGTTTCCTGAGCCTGGATCGAACATTTTACTTCTTTCCGTTCTTCCTGATCGGGTATTATCTGACGAGAACGGATTTATTTGAGCGTGTAAAAAACGGGGCTTATCGTCCTTATGCAGCTGGATTCCTGGTTCTTCTGTTTATAGCTATCTACCTAGTTTTAGGTGGAATTGATGGTGCAAGTATCCTTTATGGTACCTACACATTCTCTTCAATCATGGACATGTTGGGCCGTGTTGGCATTTATGCAGGAAGCTTTCTGGTTACTCTTGCATTCTTTGCACTTGTTCCTAAACAGAAGTATTTCTTCACAGGAATCGGAAGAAGATCGTTTTATGTGTATATCCTTCACGGATTTATCATCAAATGGTTTTTTGAAACGAGCTTCAGTGAGGCTATAAACTCGACTTCGGGCTATATACTTCTTATTCTGATGAGTATCGTGGTCACCTTTATTACAGGAAATAAATATGTGGTCAAAGCAATACAGACGCCTTTTGGATATATGAAAGAAGGATTATCCTTGAAGAACGGCTAAAAACAAAGAACCTCCATGATGGAGGTTCTTTTTAATTCCTTTTTTTAACGTTTCAGAAAACAATGAAGTTCGCAGTCAAGGGGTTTACATATTTGAAATACGCGCCTGTGCCTTCATTCCATTGACCGTCCAAATGCCAAGCAAGGAAAGCAGGGTGGTCATGGTGATGAGAATAGGCAGGAAGCCGGTTAATCTGACAATTACACTAAAAAGGATGGCAATGGAAACCATGGGTATGATGACAACGAGGAAATGTATCTTTCTATTTAGCGTGGTCATTAAACTGCTACCGAAATAAACGATGATACCGAGCAGCATGACGGACAAAAGTGTTAACAAATAATCCATTTTTCGGCAAAACCTCCGTTAATATTAGAAGTGGATGAACACTGTCTTCCTAATATTATATCATATATATAAAGGAATATTCAGAAAAAAGCGAAGCGGAAATACCCTATATGTATTGACAGGTAGGGAAAGTGAAAATATACTAATAGGGAAAACAATACGAGAAAAGGAAGGTACAAGGTGCGATGTGGAATTAATCTGATTTTTAGGAGCGAACTCATGATGATGAATAAAATGAGGAACCTAGAGAATTGGATTAGTCTGCCCATTTTGCCTTCCATAAGCATCGTTTGAAGACCACTAGCTGTTTTGCATAGTTTTTTGCATAGTGTATTTTACGATACTTTATTGCGGAAAAGGCTTATTTAAGCATGGCATGTTTTCATGCACAGGACTTATCATTAACCTCTCTAGGATTCCTAGGGAGGTTTTTTTGCGATGATTGATAAAGCTGCTCATTTTTTTATAGCCAAAACAAATAAAAACAATTAAGCAATGAGGAGGTGCTGTGTATGAGAAACATTATTCTACAAGCTAAGAACATCAACAAAAGCTACGGAGAAAGAAATATACTGAAGGACATGACGTTGGACATAAGAAACGGGGAGAGAATTGGGCTTGTTGGTTGGAATGGAACAGGGAAAACTACCCTGATGAGAATTCTGATGGGACAGATTTTGCCGGATGAAGGAAGTATCAGTAAGCATCCGCAAGAATTGAGTATAGGATATCTTCCACAATCCACAGATTATGAAGGTCTCCTTGAAGATCATGTGTTATCTGATAATGAAGAACATCTATTGAAGACTTCAAGCCGCTTGGGTCTGGAAAAGCTGCAGAATTGGGAGAAGGAGCGTTATCAACATTTAAGTGGTGGAGAAAGGCTGAAGCTCGCACTTGCAGCAATCTGGGCAAATAATCCTTCTCTCGTATTCCTTGATGAACCTACCAACCATCTGGACTTGAAGGGAGTTAACTGGCTGGTGGATGAACTGAACAATTTCCATGGAGCGGCAGTAATCATTTCCCATGATAGATATTTCTTGGATAGAAGCGTCACGAAAGTGTATGAAATCGAGGATAGCCAGTTAAAGGAGTATGAAGGGAACTATACGGATTACCGGAATGAAAAGCAACGCCAATATGAACAGCAGGTGAGAGATTACTCTAAACAGCAACGTAAAATTCAAATGGTGGAAAGCCAGATTGCAACGCTTAAGCAATGGTCTGAGAAAGCGCATAGGGAGGCTGGGAAAGACAGAGGCGATTCCGAAAATAGACAGATGGGGTTAAAAGAGTTCGAAAGAGTCAAGGCCAAAAAGAAAGACAATCAGATTAAATCGAAGACAAAGAGGCTTGAGCTCGAGCTTTCCAAAAATAAAGTGGAAAAACCAAAAGAGGAAGCGCAGGTGCTATTTGACTTTGAAACAAGTGGAAAGCGCGGTAAGAGAATACTCGAGGCAAAAGGGTTAACAAAGGAGTTTGGTGATCGCATTCTGTTTAAGCAAAGTCATTTTTATGTAATGCATGGGGAGAGGGTGGGGCTTCTTGGATCAAATGGTGCAGGTAAAACGACTTTCATCAACATGATGTTGGGAAGTGAGTCCATTTCAAAAGGATCTCTATGGAAAAGCGACACCCTGAAAATAGCTTATTTGAGTCAGGATGTCAGTGATATGCCTTCGGAGAAAACATCGATGGAATACTTGGATCTGTGCGGCTGGGAGAGGGTTTCAAAAGCTAGATCCATTTTTGCCAACATGGGAATGAAAGAGGAGAAGCTTCTAAAACCGATTTCCACCCTTAGTCTGGGGGAACGGACTCGTGTCAAGCTGGTCTATATGATAATGCAGGAATATGATATATTGATTCTTGATGAACCGACCAACCATTTGGATCTTCCAAGCAGGGAACAGCTAGAGGAAACCTTGGCCAGCTTCCAGGGAACTTTGATTGTTGTTTCACATGACCGGTATTTTATCGAAAAGCTATGCGATAAGCTGCTCCTGATTGAAAATCAGAAGATCAAAAGAGTGGAAATGGGATTAAAGGAATATGATCTCAAGCTAAAAGAAAAGGTGGAGCCGGATAAAAAAGAAAAACAAGAAATACTGGCTCTCTTGGATACGAAGATAACAGAACTTTTAGGGAAAATAAGTATGGTTATTCCAGGCACAGAGGCGTATGCAGAGATGGATGAAAAGCTATTGGAACTGATGAAAAGAAAAAGGGAAATAGGATAAGCAAAAAGACTTGGATGAACATTCATCCAAGTCTTTTGTGATTTCCAATAGGTATTAATTCAATTTAAGCTTATCTCCGGCATAAATGGTATTGGAAGTCAGTTCGTTTAATTCTTTCAGACTTTTTACGGTAGTTCCGTATTTCTTGGCGATGGAATATAATGTGTCACCTTTTTTAACTGTGATGGTATAGCTTTCCGGTGCAGGTGTAACATATAATTTTTCGCCGATTTTAATAGTAGATGATGTTAATCCATTCCACTTCTTAAGCTCTGATACGGTTGTATCGTATTTGTTGGCCAAGGAATACAGGGTATCGCCTTTTTTGACTGCGATGATTACAGGAGCTTTCACTAACAGTTTCTGTCCGGTGTAGATCATATTTGATGAAAGGTAGTTCCAGTCTTTCAACTTGGATACGGTGGTGTCATGCTCCTTGGACAGGGAGTATAGCGTATCGCCTTTATTGACTTTTACTACGGAAGCCTCCTGGATAATGAGCTTTTTGCCTGTGATGATCTTCGAAGAGTTAAGATCATTCATTTCTTTCAGTTCATCGATGGAAACTCCGTATTTTTTCGACAGGCTATAAAGCGTATCCCCTTTTTTAATTATAATTTCTTCCTTGGAATAAGAGGCTGCTGATGCCGTTTCGTGGGAGGAGAATCCCACTGCACCGGATAATCCAAGAGATAATGCTAACGCCAACGCTATTTTTTGATGTTTTTTCATGTTGTAACACTCCAGTATGTCAATTTTTTTTGCTTCACACTTACTTTGACGCAGCTGAAGGAATTTTGTCGCTTGTTTCTTGAAAAAGGATGAGCCCGTTTTTGTTTATTTGAGTTCAGTTTTACATTGGAAAAAAGGCGACACTTTTAAACACCGCTGTTGATTTCCGCACTAGGCACAGCGACCCAAGGGGCTTGCGTGAGCCTCCTCGGCTGACGCCTGTGGGGTCTCCACTAAACGCTTCCTCCCGCAGGAGTCTTCGCCTATTGCTCCAATCAACAGCTAGTTTACTAAAAATCAACATGTACTTTTAATAAACATATGATTAAACCTTTATGCAGTAAAATTTAAAAAGGAGCCCAGACATTGGCTCCTTTCCATTAATGAGTTTATGATAACTGGCTGCTCTTCCAAGCGTCCAGCACTTCTTTTTCCTTGTCTCTATGAATACCGGCTTTTCTTTCTACGTCACTTCTTGTCTGCTCCCAATCAAGGATATCCTTGATCGTATCCTCTACAGGACGAACAGTCAGACGATGCTGAAGGGCTTTTTCAATGCTTATCGTACTGGCACCACGCCATGGCTCGCCGCCTTCTGTCAGAGGGTGTTCTTCTGGAATCCACAAGGGCATTTCCGTCCAAGGGGCCACTTTGTTTTCCAGTAAAAAGCCTTCATCCGCCCATACGAGCTCAGCATCGGAGTTTGATACCGCTTTGCAGGACAGAAGGAATTCTTCCATGGTCATGGGAGTTGTAGGACCTGTAACATTGAACACACCAGAAACCCGCTCGTCCGCCATCTTTAATATCCAGAGAGCCATATCCCTGGCATCAATCATCTGCACATTGCGTTCTTTTCTTCCTGGAGCCAGGACTTCTCCGCCTTCTGCAATCCTTTTTACCCAATATGGAAATCTATCTGAGTAATCAAGGGGACCTACAAGCAGACCGGAACGTACATGCAGCACACTACCAGGCATGTTATTCTCTGCAGCAGTTTCGCTCAATGCTTTCAAAGCGCCGTAATGCATATTGATTTGCTCGGTTGTACCATAACCGATTTTTTCAACTTCCGCATCTGACAATGACAGGACAGGATAGTCCTCATCCAGACCATGAGGGATCCAGTCCTTGTACACGGAAATACTGGATATGAAGGTGTAATGGTCCACTTTGTCAGCCAATACTTTTGTAGCTTCTGATAATTGCAGCGGAGTAAACCCGCAGGTATCAATGGCAACATCCCATTTGCCCGCTTCAAGCAAGGCTAAATCCTTGTTGCGGTCCCCGATAATCGTTTCTACCTGAGGGAATAGTTCTTGATGATTGCCGCGATTGAATAGTGTTATTTCATGACCTTGCTTTAACGCTTCTTCGACTATGAATCTACCTAAAAATCGAGTACCGCCAATCACTAAAATTTTCATATGTATGCCTCCAGGAATATTTTGATAGTAACTAATTCTATGTATATTGGAGTTTCTCCTTTAAATGACCGGTAAATTAAATAGCCCACACCAAAGTGTGGGCAACGTCAGCTTCTAAGCTGCTCTAGTGGATTCCAGTCTTCTGCCAAAATACAATTTCAACGCTGGTGGCACCACGATGATGATAAACAAGAGACGAACAAGCTGCAGGGCACTGACGACTGCAGGGTCTCCTCCTACAGTGGACGCGGTCAATACCATTTCGATCAGACCACCTGGAGCTACACTTAAGATGGCGGTTGGCAGATTCAAGGAGGTGAAAGCGGCCAAGCCTACTCCTAAGCCGAAGGAAACAAGAATGAGGGTGACGGTAAGGCCAAAGTAAACAAAGCAGTATTTTCCTCCAAGCTTCAAATCGGCAAAAGCAATTCCTTTGCCCATCCCGATACCAACAGTGATTTGCGCAACAATGAGCAGCAGCGGTGGCAGGGTTGCCATGTCGATAAAGAGTATATTCATGATAGCTGTTAGAGCCATTGGAACAATGACAATTCCAGCAGGTATCCTTTTCCGAAAAAGAATTCCTCCTAGTACAGGGATGGCAAACCAGGCATAATCCCATCCACCGAACACATAGGCTGCGCCAGGAAGGACAGTATCCAATTCAGACCCTGTATTTGTAAAGGCGTGAACCACCACAAAAGGCACGAGAAACAGGACAGTGAGCAAACGGACAGTTTGAAAAATTACCACAAGGGAAGATCGAGCATTCAATGATTCACTGGCAATAACCATTTCAGAGAGTCCTCCTGGTATGGAACCAAATACGCTCGTAATCCTATCAACCGGTATCCAGCGTGTAACAAGGACACTATTCAGGATGCTGATTCCCACTAGAATAATAGTGGAGACGACATAGGGCAACACATATGGGCCGACAGTACTTAACGTATCTGCTGTAAAATAGAGTCCGAAGAACATCCCCAATATCAAAAATCCGCTTTGTTTGATAGGATCAGGACAATACATCTTCCGCTTGCTAAGTCCTTGGTAAATCATGACGAAGGTTAACGCTCCCAGCACCCAAGGTAAGGGGAGACCTCCCAAGAAAAATAAATATCCACCAATTGCTCCTATTATATAAGTTTCCATTAAATGGGCATAAGGGATATTTCGCATTCCTAAACACTCCTTTAATTCGATAAAGCAATTGTAACATAAATGGAAAATGAAAAGAGATATTTTTTTCGGTATGCGAAGTAAGTTAACAGAATAACCGGACGATGCCAGTGCATCATCCGGTTTATTAACATACTCATTAACTCCCTGTACTCGTAAATGCTCGAATTCCCCTGTTCCAAAACCAATATGCAATGATAAAGGATCCCACCGCGATAACAGGCGTTAATACCGCCAGCCAAATATGCTGATTTCCCTCAAAAAAGTAGGTGGCAGGATAAAATGCTGTAAATCCGTAAGGTACCACCCAGGTTATGATCAGTGTAATAGCACGGGGATAGATTGTTAAAGGATATCTTGCAAATTCACTTAATTGGAACACGGATACGACGATTGGAAGACTGTCGACCATCCAAAAAGAGAAAGTGATGAAAAACAGGTTGATGGCGACAAAAATGATTCCGCTCGAAAGGATAAAAACAAGGAGCATAAGAATCGTACCTATCGTCCATTGTATATCCAGCTGCGCACTTGCAATGGAAAGTACAATCCCTCCAATTATCAGCTGACCGAAGCCATCCTGCTGCACACGCTCCGCTACCACCTGAAAGAGTGGGTTCACAGGGCGTAGAAGCAGCCGGTCGAAATTCCCTGTCTGCACATATTGCCATCCAAGTGTCCAAAGATTATCAAAAAAGATATGGTGAATCGAACGCCCTAAAAAGGCGATGGCATAAATAAAAAGAATTTCATAAAAGGTCCAGCCTTTCAACACATCAATATGGTCAAAAACGATCTTCAGGAAGAACAGGGCAGTGAATTGCTGTACCATCACCGAAAAAAGTCCGATGAAGAAATCAGTTTTATACTCCATCATCACCTTCAGATGATTGGCAAAATATCTACTATATAAGAAGCTGTATCTTTTTATTTTTTTCCACATATCCCTTTACCCTCCAAACACCGTTACTTTTTTCACAGCCTGTGACCAGACAATCCGTACAAGGAAAAATAGGACAACAAGCCAGAATATCTGAGTGGCAAATGCCATCAAGGCCGAGGTTCCAAACGGTATCTGACCTGTATAAATGGCGACAGGTACGAAAATCATGGCCTGAAAAGGCAGGAAGCTTGAGACCTGCTGAAACCAATCAGGAAAAAGTGTCAAAGGGATGAGGGCCCCGGAAAAGAACTTGATGACTGCTTCCCTTAATACACGTAATCCCCACACATTTACCGTCCAGAATGCCAGTACGCCGATGATCAGATCAAGTTGTGTACCAATCAGAACCCCAATGATCATACTTGGGAGGAATAACAGGAAGCTTTGCCAGGATAAAGGGGCTTGGATTCCGATAAACACCATAGCCACGATGAACATAGGAATCGTGGTGCGGACAAAACTATTTGCTTTGGATCCGAAATCCATGAAAATCAGCTTTGTCAGATAGTCATAGGGCTTCAATAGTTCCAGTGCAATATCCCCATTCTTTATGTTGCGCGCAAGCTGGTCCCCTGCACCGGATACGTAGCTCTCCAACATCATTGCGATGACTACATAGGTAATCATGGACTCAAGGGATATGGATGAAATTTCCGTTCGATTCTGATATACAGCAAGCCAAAAGAAATACATGATCGACAAACGCAGCAGGGTGGAGACCACATCTGCCCAGTACCAGGCTATATAAGCGGTTTCGATTTTAATTTGAGACTTTAACAGCTCCCAGTACTTGCTCATGGTCCAACCCCCGCTCATAGATTTCTTGAACTACCTTTTCGATTCCAGGTTCCGTTACGGTAAAGTCGTTGATGACATAATGCTTCATCACTTCGGAAATGATTTGGCTCCCGTTGATGTCCTGATTGTTGAAATGAAGCAGAAGCTGGGAATCCGCCATTTCTTTGAGTACAAAATCCTTCAAGGTTACTGGAATAACAAAGTCTTCCGTAGATTCTTCAAGTTCCAATTTTACGGTACGGTTATACTTTGTTGTCTTCTTCAATTCTATTAAACTGCCGTCATAGATGATCGTACCCTTATCTATGATGATAATGCGGTTGCATAGCTCTTCTATATCCTGCATATCATGAGTGGTCAAAATGATGGTCGTTTCATGCTCGCGGTTCATCTGTTTGATGAATTCCCTAATTTTGATTTTTACGGATGCGTCCAATCCGATCGTTGGTTCATCCAGATAAACCACCGATGGATTATGCAGGAAAGCAGCTGCAAGTTCGCAACGCATCTTCTGACCGAGTGACAACTGGCGAACTGGGATGGGAAGCAGCGGCTCGAGATCCAGAACCTCTTTGAATTTTTCAATATTCCTTTGATATGCTTCTTCCGGTATTTCATAGATGTGCTTTAGCAGCTGCAATGATTCCTGTACAGGGATATCCCAAAACAATTGTGTTCTTTGCCCGAACACTGCACCGATACTTTTCGCATTTTTGGTCCTATTTTTATATGGAATGATTCCGCCAACGACCACTTCTCCGGCGTCAGGAGTCAGGATTCCACTGATCATTTTTATCGTTGTGGATTTTCCTGCCCCGTTGGAGCCTATGTAGCCGACAATTTCCCCTTTTGGAATATGGAAGCTGATATTATCGACTGCCGTCTTTTTGATATATTTTCTTTTGAATAATGCGCGGATGGCCCCCCTGAGACCGGGTTCCCGTTCAAATAATCGATAGTATTTGCTTATGTTTTTTACTTCTATCATTCTTGTATTTCCCCCTTGATTGCTGCCGTGAAAGCACTAACAAAAGAATATTATATAGATTGATGATGGAATAAGATAGTGGTTTTATAAAATTTTGTAAAATGAATTTTGGGAGTAAATCATATTTTTGAGGGGAGTTTGATTCATATTTGTGTTTTGGCTTTCGAAAAGCAGGACTAGCAGAAGTAAGCTTGATAATACTGAAGGAAGAAATTCATATATCCACGAATATTTTGATATATCGACGGTTTGGGCTTCGATATCAACGAAAAAAATGATATATCAACGAAAAATTTCATATATCCACGAAAATGAGTCTGATATCGATAAACCGCATTTTTCGACAAAATCTCATATACCGCTATTCCGTGGACTCCTTTCTGAATAAAGAAGGAATTATAGCATGGACTTCTTTTCCCTACAAGTACCAGCTGTTCTTTTCATTGACACCGGAAAAGAAAAGTCATAAGATACTTAAGGTGATTATTGATACGATACACGAAATAAATGAACTATATATAGAAAGAGGGAGTTATATTGGCACCTGAGCAGCGTAAGAAGATGTTAGTTTTAATGGTCAATATGTTTATCGCAGTAGGTAGCTTTGGTATCATAATCCCAATCCTACCAGCCTATCTGGAATCAATCGGTGAAGGAGGAATGGCGGCAGGATTAATGATTGCAATCTTTGCTGGTGCGCAACTTGTGATGTCTCCTGTTGCAGGAAAGTGGGCCGATCAATATGGTCGCAGAATAATGATCATTCTGGGACTGGCAGGCCTGACACTCTCAATGTTTGTATTTTATGGCTTTGATTCGGTTTGGATGCTGTACTTTTCACGTGTGATAGGAGGAGTCGGTGCGGCACTGCTGATTCCGGCACTATTTGCTTATGTTGCGGATATTACCACGATGGAGCAGCGTGCAAAAGGAAATAGTTATATTTCGGCCGCAATGTCATTAGGAATTGTCATTGGACCAGGAATAGGCGGATTTCTAGCGGATTTCGGCCTGAAAATGCCACTTTTGGTTTCAGCGTTGATCTCACTCCTTGCGACAGTCTTTTCCATTTTGGTACTGAAAGAAAGTAAAGAAAAGGATGTCCATCAAGCGATGCCAGCCGATATAGATCCCATGGTGAGAAAATTGGTTCAATCCGTCAGAAAACCATATTTCATTCCGCTTGTTATCACGCTTGTGATGAGCTTCGGTTTAATGGCATATGAATCTGTTCTAGGATTATTTATAGACAACCAGTATGGGGCAACTCCGCAGGAAATTGCCCTGATGATCACTGCTACTGGAATTGTCAGTGTGATTGTACAGTTGTTTGTCGTAGATCGGATCGTACGACTGTTTGGTGAAGGGAAAGTATTGAATATTTTCATTACCGTTGCAGCTGCAGGGTTTTTATTGTCCCTATTCGCTTCGAGCTATACATTTTTCTTTGTGATCACTTTAATAATCTTTTTGGCTACTTCCATCCTGAGACCTGTCATCAATACCTTGATTTCCAAGCTTGCAGGAAACGAACAAGGCTTCGCGATGGGAATGAACAATGCCTATATGAGCATCGGAAATGTTCTCGGGCCGACATTGGCGGGAATATTGTATGACGTGAACATTTCATATCCGTTCATTCTTGGACTTGTCATTTTAAGCTTTACTGTCACGCTATCCATGTCCTGGCAGAATCGTGAGCGTAAGAAACTCGTTCAAATAGAAGCGAATTAACACAGAGGGAAAATTCTCCACTTTTGCCTATTTACTTTTTGCTGAATATAATCTATTATAATCTTTGTAATATAAATTTTCTGAAAGCGAGGGATGTTTTATGGAACGATTAATTGTAATGAACGTTAACCAATTAAATAAAACTGCACAGCCCTTGCAAGGTAATCTTTGAATTCCTTTCCATTATGGATAATACCGTAGATTCCCATGGGCTGTGCAATAAGCGCCATGGTTTATAAAATTTTTCTGAAAAGACCGTGAGAGCGGTCTTTTTGTTTTACCCAAAATTAATCTACTTTCCATTGGAGGAATAAACATTGAAACGTAATGAACTAGGTTGGAACGACTATCTGAATAATCAATTTGCACCATACGAAGAGCAGGGCTTTACAGTTGGAAGAGTCATGCTTGAACATAAAAGAATATATCGTGTTGAAACGGAGAACGGTGAGTATTTGGCAGAGGTGTCAGGAAAATATCGGTTTGAAGCGGAAAGCCGCGAGGACTATCCTGCAGTAGGTGATTGGGTTGTCCTCAGTGAAAGGCCATCTGAAAGAAAGGCTACCATCCAGGGCCTTCTCCCTCGCTTCAGCAAGTTTTCCAGAAAAGCTGCGGGACTAACGACCGAAGAACAAATTGTGGCGGCAAACGTGGATACCGTCTTTTTGGTACAATCACTGAATTACGACTTTAACGCAAGAAGGTTGGAACGTTACCTGATCATGGCATGGGAGAGCGGGGCAACCCCAGTAATTGTCCTCACCAAGGCTGACTTGTGTGACGATGTGGCTGCAAGAATAAAGGATGTGGAAGCTGTTGCATTGGGTGTTCCGGTATTCGCAGTGAGTGTGAAAGATGAAACGGGATTAGAAGAGTTGGCACCTTATTTTACTACAGGTAAAACTGTTGCACTTCTGGGCTCTTCTGGTGCAGGGAAATCGACCTTGACGAACTTCCTGTTAGGAGAAGAAAAGCAGGTCATTCAAGAGGTGAGGGGTGACGATGATAAGGGAAGACACACGACCACCTATCGGGAACTGTATCTTTTGCCGACTGGCGGACTTGTGCTTGATACGCCAGGTATGAGAGAGTTGCAGTTATGGGAGGCTGACGGTGCTACGGTCGGTCAGAGCTTTCAGGATGTGGAGGAACTGGCTGAACAATGCTACTTCAGAGATTGTAAGCATGAGAACGAGCCAAGCTGCGCGGTGCGGGAGGCAATCCGTGAAGGAATCTTGAAGGAAGCAAGATATCAAAGCTATGTGAAGCTGCAAAGGGAGCTTGCCTATCTGGAACGGAAAACGAACAAACGGGCACAATTGGCAGAGAAGGATAAATGGAAGAAAATCTCGACAAGTGTGAAAAGTAAGAAGAAATAGCATGCAAAAAACACAAGGAAATGGCCCTTGTGTTTTTTTTATTGGAATAGAATTGTAGCCTATGAAATATATGGTTCTATCAGTGCTACTTTCTCCACAAAAAAGAAGCTGAACACCAAGTTCAGCTCCATCACCATCTATGCAGTAATTTGCACCTTGTTCGCGCTCTTCATAAAGGAAACAGCAAGATCATTGAATTTTTCACTTTCTTCAATATTGCAAACATGGCCGCAATTTTCGATGATTTCCATTTTAGCGTTTTCTTCGTTGGCTGCATATTTCTTTGTGCTTTCAAGGAACATGTGGTCTTCAGAACCCGATATATAAAGCTTTGGGATTTTGTTTACCGTCTCTGCCAATCTATCGTAGGTGGTGTACCCGTTCAGTCCTGATAAGACCCACCCCAAATAAGCTTCTTTGGAAAGTTTGTAAGCTTCCTTGATGAAAGCTTTCCGGGAATCGGAGTGATTGCTTTTTGGTAACAGTACTCTCGCAAAAATTCTATAAGGAACCATATGAGGGAGCATTTTTCTCAGTGGATAAAAGACGGAAAGTCGGCAAAGAAACTCACCCCATTTTTTCAACTTCGGCGTAGCGCCTCCTAGAATCATCGACTTGATCGAAGAGGGGGAGCGCAGCGCAATTTCCTGCATAATAACGGTGCCAAGGGAAATGCCGACAAAATGGGCGGATTTTATTTTCAAGGCTTTCAGTATTTCAAGGGTTTTATCGGAAGAATACTCAAACAGATCCGCACCTTTTGGATATGGAGATTTTCCATGCCCGGGTAAATCTAGTAAAAGTACATTATATTCGGATCGGAAGGGCTTCAATTGCTTGTAGAATATGGAGTAGTTTCCTCCAAAGCCATGGAAGAGCACTATCCATTCTTTTGATGTAGGGTGAATGAGTGTTTTATAGAACATAGGTTTCCTCACTTATGTTGCATATTTAAAATCATAAATCCATACCCGGTTAATGGGGTAGAAAAACTTGCAAGTTTAAGTATACACACTAATACAGCCTTTTCTCAACCTTCTTTTTCTTACTATTTTGTGACAATGGAACCATCTGTGGGGTATCTTACAATTCAAGTCATGTGATTTGAGACACTTCCCATGAAATAGGCTGCGACAATCTGCATGAATATTCATATACTAGAAGATATTGTTTAATGGTAGAATATAGTGGCAATATCAATTTAATCATCCAATTAATTAGATGTGCACGCACTTAATAGGGAATCTGGTGAAAGTCCAGAACTGTACCCGCAACTGTAAAGCTGACGAAATAGAGACCCACTGTTACTTTTGAGTATGGGAAGGGCTAGAGTAGGGAGAAGCTAAGTCAGGAGACCTGTCTGATTGATGAAGTACTATCTTCTTCGGGAGGTGAGAGATAGAACGAGGGATTCGTAAGGAAGGCTTTTAGCAAGGCTTCTTTCTGCATCCGTCTTTCACTCATCCTTTTGCAGGGTGAGTTTTTTAAATTGGCTCTGTTAAACACCGCTGTTGATTTCCGCACTAGGCGCAGCGACCCAAGGGGCTTGCGTGAGCCTCCTCGGCTTTTGCCTGTGGGGTCTCCACAAACACTACCTCCCGCAGGAGTCTTCGCCTATTGCTCCAATCAACAGCTAGTATTCACAAAACAGCCCTTGTCTTTTAATAATAAGGAGGATTATAAGCATATGAATACCAACAATTCCGTTTCTTCCAATCAATCAAGAACCATACAGACTAGGTTGGTTCTGCCGCCGGATACGAATCATATGGGTACCATTTTTGGAGGAGTGATTCTATCGTACATAGATGAGATTGCAGCTATTACTGCAATGAAGCATTCCAGGAACGTTGTTGTGACTGCCTCGATCGACCAGGTGACTTTTCTTTCACCTGCTAGAGTCGGGGATATTCTGACACTTGAGGCGATAGTGGCCTCAACTGGGAGGACATCCATGGAGATTTTTGTTAAAGTGGAAAACGAAAATTATGAAACAGGTGAAAAAACGACAACCACCACATCCTTTTTGACGATGGTGGCAAAAGGAAAAGATGGAAAGCCGACTCCGGTTCCAGGTGTAATTCCAGAGACGGATGCAGAAAAAATGCTTTACACCAGTGCTTCAGAGCGCAAAAAGAGACGTCTGGAAAAAAGATAGCAGGAATTTACCAATGTTTAGTAGAATTATGGAGAAAGTAATGAAATATAAAAGACGGTGGTGACAAGTGTTGGATTCTTATAATGACCCGAATGCTCTAATGGAAGGGCCGCTACTCTTGTCATCGTCCCATATATTTGCGCTGATCATCGCATTGACGCTCATTTTACTGTTGTACTTTCTACGAAATAGAAAATACACCAATGTATATGGAAGGTGGGCCATTTTTGGATGCCTTCTTTTGTCAGAGGCATGGCTGAACTATTGGTATATTGCGACCGAAATGTGGGATGTAAGCTACACCCTCCCTTTTCAGCTATGCTCCATCAGCTTGTATCTGTGCATGTGGATGCTGCTAACAAGGCAAACCTGGACATTTGAAGTGGTATATTTCCTGGGACTTGGTGGTGCGCTACAGGCATTGCTTACGCCAGAGCTTTTTTATGATTTTCCACACTTTCGTTTTCTGCATTTCTTTGCGGCACATATTGCCATTATCTTGTCGGTTTTTTATATGCTATGGGTGGAAAAGAAAGCTATTACAATAAAATCCATGTGGAAAGCGTTTGGCGCGCTACAGCTTATTGCCATCCTAGTATTCTTTATTAATAAGCAAACTGGAGGGAACTATATGTTCCTGGCCAGGAAGCCATCCAATGCAAGCATCATCGATTTGCTCGGACCATATCCATGGTACATCCTTTCGCTAGAATTGGTGGTAATAATCATGTTTCTAATACTTTACGCACCACTACTGATTCTAAAAAAGAAAGCTTCACAAACTATCGATTTGGACAAAGCATAATAAAGGCCCTTTCAACGAGGTTGAAAGGGCTTTCCCATTAATATTTCTTTAACGTATTTTTCACGTACTTATATACGCCGAAAAAGATTACAGCGAACACAATAACAACAAGTACATCTATTAAGACAGCCATCCCATTTCCTCCGGTACATTTTAATTATAATATATCTTTAATTCCCCCAATTTTCAATGTAAGGCTGCTAGTCCCTGTTCGAACTACAAACATTTTGTATCAGTCCTGTCACATTCCCGCATTTCGTCATAGTATGTAGAAAAAGCGGAAAGGGGGGACATGTGTGGGAACCCCATTAAAATATATACTTTCCTTACTATTGATAGCTTCCATTCTTTATGGTGCTTTGGCTGCATTGACGTATAATACCATTCAAATAAAAATCGAGAAGCTTGAAGTGTTGGAACAGGAATTATTGCAAAAAGAAGAACAAGGTGAAGTTTCCTATTCATTCAAGCAAACCTACGCAAAGGAATATAACACGTATGTGCGTCTGCAAACACGCCTTCAATCTTTTTGGATGAAATGGATTTTTGATTTTCCGGAATATAAATCACCATAGTATGTAATCAAATGAAATTGGTACATTATTCCTGAGAAAAGACGCCAAACCCTTGTTGATAAAGGATTTTGTTTTTCCTTCAACCGCTATAGGAAAAAACTAGTAATCAAAGTATGTTACACTATACGTATGTCAAAATAGTTGGAGGGATCATCTTGAAAATAAATGTCTTTCTAGATGATAGTCGCACATGTCCAGAAGGGTACATCCTTGCTGAAGACATTGACGAGTGCCTCACCTTATTAGAGAATAATGCAATCGAGCATTTATCGTTGGACCATGACTTACTCAATAGACATCGCAATGGTCTTATGCTCGTTCAAATTATGGTGGAGAATGAGCTATATGCAGAAAGAATTACGATACATTCTGCAAACTCAGTTGGCAGTAAAGCAATGTACAAATACTTTAAACAAGCACAGGAAGAATTAAAAATGCCGCAGACGATAAAAGTGATTTTAAGACCACTACCTTTATTTTAATAGATAACAATGCATAAATCAGACGAAAGTAACCGTTCCTACTTCGTTTGGTTTTTTATTTTTGATAAAATTGAGTAAAACAGAAAAGAAATGAGGGATGTGAGGTGGATTCCATCTATGATCATATAAAAAAAGATTTGGATATTTTATTTGTTGGTTTCAATCCAAGTATACGATCAGGGGAAACGGGCCATCACTATGCCAACCCGAATAACCGCTTTTGGACTATTTTACATCAATCGGGAATTACTCCAAGAAAATATGCCCCAACAGAAGATTTCAAACTTCTAGACCTGAATTTTGGTCTCACCAATATCGTTTCCAGACCGACTGTCGGTGCAGCAGATATTACGAGGGAAGAATACAGTGCAGGACGCGAAGAACTGAAACGAAAAATTGAAATTAACAAGCCCAGAATAGTCTGCTTTGTCGGAAAAGGAGTCTATCAAGAGTATAGTGGCCATCGGAAAATTGATTGGGGAGTCCAGGAGAGACCGGTAGTTCCAGGTACTATTGAATTTGTCGCACCGTCTTCAAGCGGGCTGGTAAGGATGAAGCTGGATGAGATAATAGCAATCTACAGTGAACTGAATTCATTAGGAAAATAGTAAATCGGTTTATGGTGTAGCTCATCATAAGTTCATGATGAGCTTTTGTGCAGATGTAGATAGGAAAAAGCCCATCATAAGTGTCATGATGAGCTTTTTGCGTAGATGTAGATAGGAAAAAGCTCATCATAAGTGTAATGATGAGCTTTTTGCGTAGATGTAGATAGGAAAAAGCCCATCATAAGTGTCATGATGAGTTTTTTGTGTAGATGTAGCTAGAAAAAGCCCATCATTCTCCTCCGGCCCTCTATGCCTGTGACAAATCAATATGATCCATCTTCAAAAACTCTTTGATCACCGTTGCACTCGCACCCAGTATGCAGGCATTTTTTCCAAGTGTCGATAATTTTATCTCCTTGCGATGGTTCATAGAGGAGGTCAAATTCTTTTTGATTTTGTCCAGAATTGCCGGATGATATGAAAAGAAATCACAGTTGATAATGACTGTCTCGGGATTGAGGATATTAATGATATTGTTCACTCCGATAGCCAGGTGATTTGTATAGTCCATGATAACTTCCTCCAATTCAGCTATTCCGCTTTCCATGAATTGATGTACTTCCTCAACAGAGCAGTTCGTCTTTCCGATTCTATCCCTTATTGTCTGTAGCAGAACTTTTTCGGATGCATATTGCTCCCAGCATCCCTTATTTCCGCATGTGCAGGTACGACCGTCAGGTTCTATAATCATGTGGCCTACTTCGCCTGAAAAGCCTTCATATCCCTTGAATAGCTTCCGTTGAATGATAATGCCCATCCCGATTCCAGAATACGTTGTAATACATGCAAGGTCAGTACTTTCATTGGAAAATACTTGTTCTGCAACTGCACAGAGATTAGAGTTATTGGCTATAAAAACTGGAGCGTGAAGAGATGGTTCCAGGGACCTTTTTAAATCTACATTCCTCCATTGATGCTGTGGGGTAAAAACGATGTTCTGATTATTATCCACGATACCGTGAACTCCAATCCCGATGCCGATGATGCCGTACCGGGAAACCGGCAAAGTAGCATTAATTTCTAAAATAATCGTTTTCAATCTTTCTTCCACGGCTGGAAAGCTTGAATCTTCAATTGGGTGAATTTCTTTTGCAACAATGTTTCCCTTCAGATCTGTGGTAGCGATGCTGATGCACGTTTCATCAATATCAATTCCAACCGCATATGCAGCAGATTCGTTCATGGATAAAAAAATCGGTTTTCTGCCGCCGGATGAGAACTCTGCATGTGTTTCCACTAATAGTCCTTCATCTAGCAAGTCGGCAATCTGTGAAGAAACGGTCGCCTTGTTCAGGCCGGTTAACTTGGCAATCTCTGCTCGGGAAATGCTTTTATGCTGCATTATTTTTTCCAATATGATTTTTCGATTTAATTGACGGATAAATGACGCATCACCAGTATGCAAAGAAATTCCTCCATAGATGTGTTTTGAAATTGTTGAATAGTGTGTAAATTAACTCTTGATAAGAAAATAGGGGATGTGTATGATTATATAAAAAATAGTTTGTTTAGTAAACAAACTAAGTGGAAGGGTGCAAGCTATGAAGGCATTTATCCATGAAGACTTTTTGCTTACAAGTAAAATGGCAAAAATCCTTTACCATGAGTACGCAAAGGAACAGCCTATCTACGATTATCACTGCCATCTGGATCCAAAGGAGATATGGGAGAATAAGCAATACGGTTCCATTGCAGAAATATGGCTGGCTGGCGACCATTATAAATGGCGTGCCATGCGCTTAAACGGTGTTTCAGAGAAATATATAACAGGAACGGCATCTGATAAGGAAAAGTTTCTCGAATGGGCAAATACTGTTCCACATACATTGGGGAACCCATTGTTTCATTGGACCCATTTGGAGCTGGCAAGGTATTTTGACATTTATGAACTGCTAAACGAGGACACTGCAGAAAGTATGTGGAATAGAACGAATGCAAAGTTTGAAGAGGATTCCTTCCGGACGAGGGAACTTATTAAGGGATCGAATGTAGAAATGATCGGTACGACAGATGATCCAACAGATTCGCTAGAATACCATGCACTTTTGGCTGAAGATAAAACATGGAAACCGAAAGTGCTGCCGACATTCCGTCCGGATAAGGGAATAGAAATAACGAAGGATACTTTTCTTCCTTGGATTGAAAAGCTTTCCATTGTTACTAATAAAGAGATTGCCAGATTGGAAGATTTGCTTGATGCATTAATGGAGAGAGTGGACTATTTTCACGAAAGAGGAGCTCGCCTCTCAGATCATGGAATAAGCGAAATGGTTTTTGAAACTGCCACTAAAAGCGAAGTAGAAGCTATATTCCAAAAGGCATTGAGCAATTCCAAAGTTTCCATAGAGGAAGCGAGGAAATACAAGACATTCATCCTATTATTTTTGGGTCAAGTTTACGCGGAAAAGGGATGGACGATGCAGCTGCATATCGGTGCGATGAGAAACAATAACAAAAGGATGTTCAAGATGGTAGGGGCGGATGCCGGGTTCGATACGATAGAAGATTACACTGTGGCACAACCTCTGGCCAAGTTTCTGGATGCACTCGATCACAACAATCAATTGCCAAAGACCATTCTCTATAATTTAAATCCAAAAGACAATTTCATATTTGCTTCATTGGCAGGAAGCTACCATGAAGAAGGAGTACCAGGTAAGGTTCAGTTTGGTTCCGGGTGGTGGTACAACGATCAGAAGGATGGAATGGAGCGGCAGATGACCGATTTGGCTAATATCGGTCTGCTCAGCAGATTTATAGGAATGCTGACAGATTCGCGTAGCTTTTTATCCTACACAAGACACGAATATTTCCGACGTATCTTTTGCAATCTGCTTGGAAGCTGGGTCGAAAAAGGCGAGGCGCCTCATGATGAGAGATTGCTAGGTTCGATGGTGAAAAATATATCATATGAAAATGCAAAGAATTATTTTGAAGCTTCAACCATTTCGGAGGTGAGAAAATGAAGCTGGCTTTTCGGTGGTATGGAGAGGAAGACAGTATTCTGCTCGAGTATATTCGCCAGATTCCCGGAATGAAAGGAATTGTCTCGTCAATCTATGATATACCTGTCGGGGAAGTATGGCCACAGGAGAAAATCAATCATTTGAAGAATGTGATTGAAAAGAATGGCTTGTCTCTTGCAGTAATTGAAAGCGTTCCCGTTCATGAGGATATAAAATTGGGCCTCCCTTCAAGGGATAAGTATATTTCCAATTACAAGGAGACATTAAGGAATCTAGCAAGCGCAGGTGTAGAGGTTGTCTGCTATAATTTCATGCCAGTCTTTGATTGGACACGATCGGATCTTTACCACCTGATGGAGGATGGTGCCACCACCTTGATCTACGAGGAGGACACAATAGAAAAAATGAATCCTTCCTCCGGCGGTTTGGCTTTGCCGGGTTGGGACGCTTCTTATAAAGATGGTGAACTGAAGGGCCTTCTGGAGTCCTATCAAGATGTTACTGAAGTGAAGCTTTGGGAGAACCTTGCCTATTTTTTAAATGAGATCATCCCGGTTGCAGAAGAGGTTTCGATTAAAATGGCCATACATCCTGATGATCCCCCCTGGTCGATCTTCGGTTTACCGAGAATCATCACAGATGCAGTAAGTTTACAGAGATTGATAGATATTCAGCAAAGCCCATTCAATGGGATTACCTTCTGCACAGGTTCATTTGGAGCAAAGGCAGATAATGACCTTCCCGGGATGATTCGCACGTTCGGTTCAAGAATCCATTTTGCCCACTGCAGAAATGTAAAACGGAATGGAGTAAAGTCCTTTAAAGAAACCTCCCATTTATCATCTGATGGTTCGGTCGATATGGTGGACGTATTGAAGGCATATCAGGATATCGGTTTTACAGGGCCACTCCGTCCGGATCATGGCAGAATGATCTGGGGAGAAACGGGGCGTCCCGGTTATGGACTGTATGACAGGGCGCTTGGTGCGGTGTACCTTAATGGAATCTGGGAAGCACTTAACAAAGTGAAAGGAGTGGGGCAATCAACATGAATCTTCCATTCAGAGTGGATTTAGAGGGGAAAGTGGTTGTGGTCACCGGTGGAAGCGGGGTGTTGGGCTCGATGTTTTGTGAAGCGCTGGCTCAATGCGGTGCGAAAGTTGCGATCATCGGACGAACGGAACAAAAAGTACATCAGCTTGCAACTGATATTTCCGGAAAAGGTGGAACAGCCATCGGTTTGGCTGCCAATGTATTGGATAAAGCGGAATTGGAGAATGCCAGAGAGAAAATCCAACTGGAATTCGGCACCTGCGATATATTGATCAACAGTGCAGGGGGCAATCACCCCAAGGGTACTACAGACCTTGAATTTTTTAATCAGGGCGACCTGGAAAAAGATGTCCGGACATTCTTTGATCTGGATGAAGAAGGAATCAATTATGTTTTCCAATTGAATTTCCTTGGGACCCTTCTTCCATCACAGGTATTCGGGAAAGACATGGTGGAGAAGAAAAGCGGAACGATTATCAACATTTCATCGATGAATGCATTTTCTCCATTGACCAAAATTCCTGCCTATAGTGGAGCGAAAGCAGCGGTCAGCAATTTCACGCAATGGCTTGCTGTACATATGTCAAAAGCAGGGGTTAGAGTGAACGCCATTGCACCAGGTTTTTTTCTCACTGACCAGAACAGGTCGCTTTTATTGGATAAAGATGGTGTGCTCACGGAGCGCGCTGAGAAAATAATAGCGCAAACTCCAATGAGACGGTTCGGGGAAAGCGAGGAATTGATCGGTACGCTGCTCTGGCTTGTGAATGATCGCGCGTCCGGCTTTGTGAATGGTGTTGTGATACCGGTTGACGGCGGTTTTTCCGCATACTCAGGGGTGTAAATGAAAAGGGGGATGGAAGGAATGAAGCGGTATCAGGTGTTACAACGGCTTGTCGAACAAGGGATTGTGGCCATTATCCGAGCGGAAAGTCCTGAAGGGGGCCAAAAGCTGGCAGAAGCATGTGCAGAAGGAGGGGTGACGGCAATAGAAGTGACTTTTACCGTTCCGGGTGCGGATAAAGTGATTGCTTCACTTAAGGATAACAGTAGACTACTTGTTGGAGCAGGTACTGTCCTGGATACGGAAACAGCCCGGATCGCCATTTTGGCCGGGGCGGATTATATTGTCAGTCCCTGTTTCAACATGGAAACGGCAAAACTCTGCAACAGATATCAAGTTCCCTACCTTCCTGGGTGCATGACGGTAAAGGAAGTAGTGGAAGCATTGGAATATGGTGTGGATATCATCAAATTTTTCCCTGGTAATCTGTTTTCACCAGACGCGATCAAAGCCTTTAAGGGACCAATCCCTCATGCTTCCTTTATGCCTACTGGGGGAGTAACCCTGGACAATGTCAGTGATTGGTTCCAAGCCGGGGCAATCGCAGTGGGAGTAGGGGGAGAGCTGACTGCTTCTGCAAAACAAGGAAACTACCTAGGGGTAACGGAATTGGCAAGGCAATTTGTCAAGAAGGTACATGCAAGCAGAACAGTGGGTGTAAGACTGTGAAAGTGGTGACGTTTGGTGAACTGATGATGCGGCTTACCCCACCGAATTATAGCCGGATTGTGCAGGCTAATGAGTTTCAGGCGGTCTTCGGAGGTGGAGAGGCTAATGTAGCCGCCTCTCTGGCATTGTTTGGACATAAGGTTCAGTTTGTGACGAAGCTGCCTGAAAATGAATTGGGGACAAGTGCCCTCAGGTATCTGGAGCAGCAAGGAGTACACACAGACTTCATTGCCAGGGGAGGAGAAAGATTAGGGCTTTATTTTTTGGAGCAGGGTATGTCGGTCAGACCTTCTCAGGTAATTTATGATAGGAAAAATTCATCCATTGCAAAAGCAGGCCAGGAAGAATTTGATTGGGAGGAGATTTTTGAAGGAGCCGATCTTTTTCATACATCCGGGATTACGCTTGGAATCAGTGACGCTGCAAGAGAAATTGCATTGACTGCTATCAAAGCGGCGAAAAACAGGGGCATCAAGACAAGCTTTGATATTAACTATCGAAGTAAGCTGTGGGGGGTGGAAGAGGCACGGGAAGCAATAAAATCCATTCTCCCCTATGTGGATATCTGTTTTGGAGGCTATTTGGATGCCGTAAATATACTAGGGTTAAAGAGTCCAGTTTCAGACGGGAATAGAGAAAAGCTTTATGAGGATCTTTTTCAGCAGATCTGCACCTTTTATGGAGTGAAAAAGGTGATTTGCACGTTTAGGGAGACACATTCCATAACGAAGCATTCTCTTACGGGTTATCTCTATTCAAAGGGTGAGGGCTTTTTCACCACAGATTCGCAGACTTTTGAAATACTTGATCGAGTCGGAGGAGGAGATGCGTTTGCGGCAGGCTATTTCCACGGGCTTCTTTCAGGATGGAGCGATGAGGACAGTTTGAACTTTGCATTAGGTGCTTCCGTGTTGAAGCACACCATTTCAGGTGATGCAAACCTGGCAACAGAAAGGGAAGTAAGAGCCTTTTTGGCCGATAAAGGGGTAAGTGGGATTGTGAGGTAGGGTATTATAAGGTTTGCTAACCATTCATTCCGATGTTCTCCTAAGCGAGATCAAAAACCCTCTCAATATGAAAAGAGAGGGTTTTTGATTACCTTAAATGTTGCGTGACATCTTTGTTTTCCTGCAAGCTTCTTAATGCCTGTTTAATTTCTAGCATATTTTCAATCTGAAGGGTAAGGGAATGCTTAATCAACGAATTTTTATCCTGTTGGCCATCTTTTAAATGGGTAATGTCACTTTTTAGTAAGGTAGTGTCATTTTTCAAGGAAACTTGATCTTTCTGTATTTCTAGTTGAATCGCTTTTATTTCTTGAAGTTCTGAAAGTATCTCGTTTAATACTTTTTCCATTTTTTCGCTCCCTTTGGTTGTCCTATGCAACCTGTTCTTTTTGCAAATTACTTTAAAAAAGCTAAAAACAAAGTACATATAGTATAAATTCACTTTTTTTCCAGTCTTTAAACTACAAGTTACTATATTTACTACTTCTGGTAATGGAAGAAATGGAAAAAAGCAAATGAATGGGAGAGGTTACCCAAGCATTTGCTTCTCTTAGTTAGAATCATTATTTGGATAGGTTTCCTGTAGAAAACGTACAGATTGTTCTATCAACCTTTTTAAAACTTCCACATCGACGTCAACCAATTTGTTGATGTACACACATGCTTTGCCAGTGGTATGTTTGCCGAAATCCTCCAGCAGCTCTTCACGTTTGGTGTCACCAGTGGCAAAATAGAGGCTTATTTTCGCCTTCCTGGGAGAGAAGCCTACAAGCGGTGCATCCCCTTCATGTCCGGTTGGATATTTATAGTGATAGGATCCAAAGCCGATGATGCTCGGTCCCCACATTTTTGCTTGATAGCCAGTTGTTTCAGTAAAGATATCCAACAGTTTATATGCATCCTCCCGCTTTTTGGGGTTATCCACATTTTCGATGAATTCTACTACACTATTATCCGTTTCCTTCGTTTTTAATTCGTACATTATTCATTCTCCTTTTTGTTTATTTACCGATTGATAGCCAGCGCTCCTGCAAGGGTAGGCTTTATGCTAACATGATCAAAGGAAAGACCAAGATTGACAGTGGTCTGGGCAATTTCAGGGCGAATCCCGGATAGGGAAGTCTTTACCCCTATGAGGGTCAAGGCTCTGATCAACTGGAAAATCTGATCTGCCACCATGGTATCAATAATCACTACTCCTGATAGATCAATGAAAAGATGGTTGATTCCAAGTTTCGAGCATTGCTCCAGGGTATGCTCCAGCATAAATTTTGCTCTGCCTGTATCGATATCTCCCACTAAGGGAAGCAACGCTCGATTATTGTCCAAGGCAATGACAGGGGAGCTCAGTTCCTGGATCATCTCCTGCTGTGCTTTGAGTTTCTGTTCAGAGACTTTCTGATGCTCTTTCACAAACCTCAGGACTACTTTGTCAAAGGCTTTAATAATAATATTGTTCCAAGTAATTTCATTATTTTTGTATGATTCATGGGTCGTGACGAACTCATGTATAAATTGAATATACTGTTCCCTTACTCTGAAAAACTCTCTTATTGTAAAGTAGATAGGGGTATTCAGGTGCTGCTCGTCCTGTGCAATAGATAAAATCCAATTCTGGAAATCATGGAAGAACTTTGTTTCCTCTTCAATGAATATTTTGCAAAGGTGCAAGTGGAAATCATAGTTTTGCTTTTTTAATGTTTGAATGACTTCCGGATTTGTGGAGGCATATACACCTGTTGAATTTTGTCTATCCAAACTTTCATACCACTGCTCTGTAAGGACTCTCGCTTTGTTTAACAAAAATGAATGCAATTCTTCATTTCTATGCATACGTACATCTCCTCTTAGTAGCCTTTAGAATAATCAACCAAATTGATAGGGGGCTGTTTCCCGTCTAAATAATGCACGAGATTAGGCAGGAAGATATTCTCTATGACCCTTTTTGTATAGTGTTCTGTTGAACCTGAAGTATGAGGTGTGATGATGACATTTTCCATTTCCCACAAAGGACTAGTTTCTTCAAGCGGTTCTTTCACAAATACATCCAGTCCTGCTCCGGCAATTTCTCCTGTTTGCAATGCTTCTACAAGCTCATCTTCCTTTACGATTTCCCCTCTGCCGATATTGATGAAGAAGGAGGTTTTCTTCATTAACTTAAATTCCTTTTCTCCAAACATTTGGTTGGTAAGCGGAGTCAAAGGAAGCGTGATTACTACATAATCGCACTCGGGGAGTACCTGGTGAAGTTCTTCAGGAGTAAACATGCTATCTACGTTATCCGCCTCTTTACCAGAATTCCTTACGCCGAGTACTCTCATTCCAAACGCCTTGGCAATCTTTGCTGTTTCTTTCCCGATTTCCCCAACGCCTATGATTCCGATCGTCTTCCCGTGCATCTCGAGGTTCATATGGGCATGATGCCATTTCTTTTCCTGTTGATTTTTTACATATGTATGTATTTTTCTAGTTAGTCCAAGCATCAGACCAATTATGGTTTCTGAGATGGGATATGCATGTACACCGTTCGCGCTTGTCAGTGCTATTTCTTTACAAGCAAGCTTTTCAAGGGGCATGGTGTTCACCCCGGCACTCCAGGCTTGTACCCAACGGAGTTCCGATTTTCCTTGGAGCGACAACTCATCAAGGTCCTTCTTCCAACCGGCAATGACCTCCGCTTTATTTGCATAGGGTGCCCAGATACCCTTTTCCTTTCCTACAATCAGTTCCCAATCAGGAGCCATCGCTTTGATTTTTTGTGTATTATCATCGCCGATATCCTGTGTTATAACCATGAGCCGCTTTTTCATGATGAATGTCCTCCAGTACTAGTATTATCTATATCTTACCAAAATAGTGGAAAAGTTAGAAATAATAAGAACTCTTTGTTGGGATATTTCTTGATTTGTAGAAACATTGGTTGAAAGCCGATTTACTTTGCCCTTTTACGATTGAAAAATTTGAAATTCCAAGAAAAGATATGTAGTAAATAAAAGCAGGTTCCCACTAAACTGTCCATTTATTGGACACATACCTCATGAAATTGCCTGTTCTATATTGGCATACTTTTTGCATTAAATACATTAAGCAATTTAATAGGGGGTTTTTAAAATGAAGATTGAAAATATTTGTGCACTTGTAACAGGTGGCGCATCAGGTCTTGGAGAAGCGACAGTAAGGAATATAGTAGCCAAAGGCGGAAAGGCACTTATTTTAGATCTTTCAAAAGAGCGTGGCAGAATGCTTGAAGAGGAGCTTGGAAATTCGGTCCTCTACGTCAAAACGGACGTGACAAGTGAAGAGGATGTCAAAGCAGCCATAAAGCAAGGAATCGAAAAGCTTGGTTCAATAAATGCAGTGGTAAATTGTGCAGGGATAGGAGTTGCACAAAAGGTTCTCAGCAGGAAGGGGACACATCCTCTTGATCAATTTTCAAAAGTGATCTCCATCAACCTGATTGGCTCCTTCAATGTGATCCGCCTGGCTGCGGAAAGAATGGTGTTGAATGAACCCAATGCTGAGGGAGAACGTGGAGTAATCATCAATACAGCTTCCGTTGCTGCTTTTGATGGACAAATCGGACAGGCTGCATATTCCGCTTCAAAGGGTGGCATTGTGGGGATGACACTTCCGATTGCCAGAGAGCTTGCAGCATTCGGTGTCCGGGTAATGACAATTGCACCTGGACTTTTCCATACTCCCATGTTTGATTCTTTGCCGGCAGAAGCGAGGGACTCTTTGGGGAAAATGGTGCCATTTCCATCTCGTCTCGGATATCCCGAGGAATATGCCCAGCTTGTTCAAAGCATTATGGAAAATCCGATGCTGAATGGGGATACGATCCGTCTGGATGGTGCCATACGTATGCAACCAAAATAATTGCTGGAATGAGGGTGGGATCTTTTTTACTGGATACCAGCTCATTTTAATCCAATTTTCTAACAATTTAAACTGTTTTCCTTTACAATGGAAGTATCCGAGGGAAAAGGGGATTATTGTGATGATTCCATTAAAAGATATGATAACACCGGTCCGCAATAGAATAACGGCAGACACCTCCTTGAAACAAGCACTGGCAATAATGAGAGAAAACAAGTGGAATCTATTGCCTGTCACCAATCAGGAACATAGACTGGTAGGTGTCTTCACCCGATCGAGCTTATATAGAATGATTATGGAACAACTGGACCTGGAAACACCTATAAGGGAATACATAAAGGAAAACGTATCGACACTTTCCATCACGACCTCCTATTCCGAAGTGGAAAGTATCGTCCGGACGAGCGCAGTTGGTACTGGGGTGGTCGTTGATGAAGCAGAGAGGGTAGTTGGTCTTTTTACAAAAACGGATATGGTATTGAGCCTCTTAAAAGCGACAAGTACATTAAAAGATCAGCTTGATACGGTACTGACTAATTCAACTATCGGGGTAGTGATGACAGATGAGAACAAACAGATCATCTATGTAAACGACCGTGCTTGCATGATGACCGGAAGTAAAGCATCAGAGCTACAATCTACTGGTCTGTTATCTGTTTTTCCTGAAGCAGGACATGCCTTTAATAGGGGTGCTCCCTTTCATCCAATTAAAGTGGATAGATTGAAAGCGGTGCTCACCATGACATCTTATGAGAATGTCCGAAACAAAATAGGACATATTATTCTTTTTCAGGATTTGTCTGAGATTGAAAGTATTGCTACGGAGCTTGAATCAGTTAAAAGCTTGAAGCTCTCCCTTCAGACAGCCATTGATCACGCCTATGACGGAATCATGATGACGGATGAAAAACAATACATACAAATGGTAAGTCCATCATTATTGGAGCTATTTCAAATAGAGCAGAAAGATATCCTGTTTAAAAAAGCGGATAAGGTATTCCCGCAATTTCAACTCTCCAAAGTCTATGAAAGCGAAGCAGCGGAAGTCAGCGATTTCAAAGAGATTAACGGAATAAAATACATTGTTCATCGCATTCCGATTCTGCAGGATGGCAAGGTGGTTGGTGCGATCGGGAAAATCATGTACCGGCAGTTGAATGAAGTAAGTGAGCTTTTCAAAAAGCTTCAAAAAGCGGAAAATAAAGCGAACTATTACCATTCGGAATATCAGAAGGCGGAGTCTGCCAGATTTACTTGGGATCATATTCTAAGCAAGGACACTTATATGGAAATACTGAAGAAAAGCGCGATAAAAGCTGCTAAAGGCCGGTCTACTATTTTAATCCGCGGGGAAAGCGGAACAGGAAAAGAATTGTTCGCTCATGCAGTCCATAACAGCTCAGCCCGTAAAGAAGGGAAGTTTGTAGTGGTGAACTGCGCAGCAATACCGGAGGATCTGTTGGAATCGGAGTTTTTTGGCTATGAAGACGGGGCTTTTACTGGTGCGAGGAATAAGGGGAAAATCGGAAAGTTCGATCTTGCCAATGGCGGTACACTTTTCCTGGATGAAATAGGGGACATGTCTTTGAATCTCCAGGCAAAACTTCTCCGTGTACTCCAGGAAAGGGAATTTTACCGGGTTGGAGGGACCAAGCGGATTCAAGTGGACGTCCGGATTATTGCCGCTACCAATAGAAACCTGGAAGAGATGGTGAAAGAGGGAACATTTCGTGAGGATTTATACTACCGTTTAAATGTGATTTCTTTTCATATTCCACCACTCCGGGAGAGAGTAGGCGATATTCATCTGTTGATAGGGAAAATGATGACAGAACTGAATGCCGCTTTAAATACGTCAATCACAGGGATGGATCAGCAAGCAAGAACTATCCTGGAAACCTATCATTGGCCTGGGAATGTCCGTGAACTTCGTAACGTCATGGAAAGAGCGATGACATTTGCGGAGCATGGCAAAATTCAGCTTGAGGATCTGCCGGAATACATGGTGGGAAAGCGGCGTGAGAAACACGTAGTTCCCTATATGCCGGAAGTAAAAATGGCTGAAAGCGCAGAAAGGAATGCCATCGAAAATGCGCTCGAAAAGACAAACGGAAACAAAGCGAAGGCTGCTCGTATTTTGGGGATAAGCAGATCTGGGCTATACGAGAAAATTAAAAAGTATCAATTGGCAAGATGAAGGAACGAGCAGTCCAATTAATCTTCAGAATCATGTCAGAAGTGTCCATTTACCGGACACTTTTTTTGTTTATAAGAAAAAATGGGTAACGCATAAATAATTTGAATATTGGCACAATTCTTGCATAGTGACTATTAACACCCATTAAAGGAGGATGAAAGATGAACATTGGAATGTATTTATCGCAAAATGCCAGAAAGGTACCTGAAAAACTGGCAATAAGCTGTGAGGACAGGTCCTATACGTACAATCAGTTTAATCGGGAGGTAAACAAGCTCGCAAATGGATTACTTGATACCGGACTTGCCAAAGGTGACAAGATTGCATTTATGATGAAGAATTCTGATCACTTTGTGTTCTCTTATTTTGCAGGAGCAAAAATAGGAGCAGTTATCGTACCCATGAATTTTCGCTTAACCTCTTCGGAAATAAGCTATATCCTGGAGCAATCGGAGGCGAAAGCTGTTATTTGTGACAGCGAATTTGAAGAAGTTATCCAGAGGGCGATGGAAGGTTCCTCTGTTCAAAAGGTGGTGGTCGTGGGAACACCAAAAATCCCTGAGCACCGCTCCTACCATGAAATCCTCTCTGAAAGCGAACAGAATCCGGATATCGCAGTCACGGAAACGGACGATCTGGAAATTCTCTATACATCCGGAACGACGGGACGTCCTAAAGGCGCATTATTCGATCATCGCCGTATATTCAATGTAGGCTTATCGATGATGATCAGTATGGGGATCAATCAACAAGAGCGTTTTCTACATATTGCACCGCTTTTCCATTCGGCACAATTGAACCTTTTTCTTGTATCAGGAGTGGTCCTTGGCGCAACCCATTATATTCACAGGGACTTCCATCCAGTGCATACCCTTCAAGCGATACAAGAGCATAGGATCACTCACTTTTTTGGAGTTCCGGCCATGTTCAACTTCCTCCTGCAGGTTCCAAATGCGGGTGAATACGATCTTTCATCCATTAAACGCTGTGGATATGGTGCTGCACCAATGGCGCCTGAACTTGTAAAAAAGAGCATGAACCTTTTCAAGAATGATCAATTTTACAACCTTTGTGGACTGACGGAAGCGGGACCAAATGGAATACTGCTCGATCCTAATGGCCATAAAAACCATCTAGGGAAAAACGGTAAGCCTTCTTTCCTGACTGAAGCGAGAGTGGTCGATGAAGCAGGAAGAGATATTGCACCAGGTGCGGTCGGTGAATTTGTCCTTCGGGGTGAATCCATCATGAAAGAATATTATAGAAAACCAGAAGAAACGAAAGCGACGCTAAAAGATGGCTGGCTTTATACAGGAGATTTGGCCACAGTTGACGAAGAAGGTAATATCACCTTGGTGGACCGCAAAAAAGATATGATCATCTCTGGTGGCGAGAATGTCTATTCCATTGAAGTGGAAGAGGTTCTCTATGAGCACCCTCAAGTTCTCGAAGCAGCAATTATCGGATTGCCTGACGAAGTATGGGGAGAAGCTGTATGTGCTGTAGTTGTCCCCCATAAGGACCAGATGGTAGATGAAGAAGAACTGAAGCAATTCTGCCGCCAGAAGCTCGCAGGCTACAAGGTACCGAGAAGGATTTTTATCGAAGAGGCACTTCCCCGAAATGCATCAGGGAAAATACTGAAATATCAGCTCCGTCAGCAACTAAATAAAGTGAAGGCTTAGAGGTGGTAAAATGAAATCGCTTTCAACGAAAAAGGAAAAGAGGAAGCATCCATACTTTACCGAGGAGCATCATCTATTTCGCAAGTCATTAAGAAAGTTTCTGGAAAAAGAAGGGCATCCCTTTTATGACGAATGGGAAGAAAACAGAATCATTCCCAGGTCTTTTTGGGAGAAGATGGGGGAACAGGGCTATCTATGTCCCGACATCGATGAGAAGTATGGAGGCAGTGAAACGGACTGGGGCTATTCGGTTGTGATAAATGAAGAGCTGGAACGAATCGGCACAGGCTTAATCGGGATTGCTCTTCATAACGACATTGTTGTTCCTTATCTAACTTCTTTCGGAACAGATGAGCAGAAGGAGCGCTGGCTGCCCTCTTGTGTTACAGGTAAAACCATTACCGCAATCGCCATGACCGAGCCGGGGACGGGATCGGATCTGGCGAACATCAAGACGACAGCAAGGCTCGAAGGCGATCATTATGTCGTAAATGGGGCAAAGACCTTTATCACAAACGGCATACATGCTGACCTCGTAATCGTTGCATGTAAAACGGATACAGAGATCCAGCCAAAGCATAAAGGTGTCAGTCTGCTTGTTATTGAGAGGGGACATCCCGGCTTCAGCAGGGGAAGAAAGCTGGATAAAGTGGGACTGCATTGCCAGGATACTGCTGAATTGTATTTTGAAGATTGCAATGTCCCAAAAGAGAATCTACTAGGTGAAGAAGGGAAAGGATTCCTCTATCTCATGGATAAGCTGCAGCAGGAGCGCCTTCTTGTGGCCATTGGTGCACAGATCGCCTCAGAGGAAATGCTGCAGACCACGATTGACTATGTCAAAAGCAGAGAGGCATTCGGGAAGTCTGTCAGCCAGTTCCAGAACACCCAATTCAAGATTGCAGAAATGGCGACGGACGTCGAGATGGGAAGGGCATTTCTCGACCAATTGATTGGTGAGCATATTGCCGGAGAAAATGTCGTCACGAAAGTCTCCATGGCCAAGTGGAAGCTGACGGAGATTGCCCGCAATATCGCAACACAATGCATGCAGCTGCATGGCGGCTATGGCTATATGGAAGAATACAAGATTGCAAGAAGATACCGTGATATTCCGGTAGCGAGCATCTATGCCGGTACGAACGACATTATGAAAACAATCATTGCAAAAAATCTGGGTTTATAGAGAAGGGAAGTTATTCAACATGAGAGAAGTCGTCATTGTCGAAGGGGTACGCTCACCGGTTGGAAGAAGAAACGGACTTTTAAAAGATATGAGACCGGACGATTTGGCCGGTGAAGTGTTGAATGAACTGGTTATTAGAGCAGGTATAGATGCCGGAATGGTCGAGGATGTCATTCTGGGCTGTGTGACACAATCAGGGGAGCAGGCTGGGGATATAGCAAGGGTCGCTGCCCTTATTGCTGGTTTTCCAATTGAGGTGCCAGGCACAACCCTTGACCGCCAATGCGGATCCAGCCAGCAGGCTGTCCATTTTGCAGCCCAGGCGATTTTGGCTGGGGACATGGAAATTGTGATCGCCGGCGGTGTGGAGAATATGTCGCGTGTGCCGATGGGATCCAATTATCAGAAGGCACCATTCAGTGACAAGTTGACTGAACGCTATGAAATGATCAACCAGGGATTGTCGGCAGAACGAATTGCCGAAAACTATGGCTTTACAAGAGAAGAGTTGGACCGGTACTCCTATGAAAGTCATCAGAAGGCGTTGAAAGCTCAAGCAGAGGGTTATTTTCAAAAAGAGATCATGCCTTTGGAAGTGACACTGCCTGATGGGACGTCCACTGTAATAAGTGAGGATTCCGGTCCGAGGGCAGAAACCTCAGTCGAAGCACTTGGTGGGCTAAAAACAGTCTTCAAGGAGGATGGTGTGATCCATGCAGGGAATGCAAGTCAAATCAGTGACGGTGCAGCAGCCCTTCTCCTCATGACAAAAGAAAAGGCATTGGAGCTTGGTCTGAAGCCGCGTTTCAAAGTCCATACGAGAGTAGTGGTCGGTTCGGACCCGACCTTGATGCTGACAGGGCCAATCCCTGCCACGGAAAAGGTTCTGCAAAAGTCCGGGCTATCGCTTGAAGATATCGACATTTTTGAAGTGAATGAAGCATTTGCTCCTGTACCATTGGCATGGCTGAAGGAGACAGGGGCAGATCCGTCTAAGCTGAATCCGAATGGAGGTGCGATTGCACTAGGTCACCCACTTGGAGCAAGCGGGGCCAGAATCATGGTAAGCATGATGCATGAACTCGAACGGACAGGCGGAAGATTTGGGCTGCAGACGATGTGTGAAGGTCATGGAATGGCGAACGCGACAATTATTGAACGGTTAACCTAAACTACAAGGTTCAGGAGGAGAAAGATGTCTATTACCATAGCGAAAATCTTTGATCTTGCCGTACAAAAGTTTCCGGATAAAGAAGCGTTATTTGATGTAAGGAAGAATGTCCGCCTAACCTATAAAGAATGGGATCATGAAGTGAACAAACTAGCCAATGCATTTGTTCAGGCAGGTGTGAAAAAAGGGGACAGGGTATCCACTTTTCTTTTTAACACGGAAGAACTGGCTTCAACCATGCTCGCTTGTGCAAAAATCGGCGCTGTCTTCAATCCGATTAATTTCCGGCTTGGAACGGAAGAGGTTGCATACATTCTAGAGGATGCACAACCGAAAATCGTGGTGATGGAGAAGGCGCTTGATCATGTAGTTTCCCAGATTGCCAATCGCTTTGGAGAAATCAGCTTCTGGAAAATTGACGGGGAACCAGCAAGCTATGCCGCAAGCTATCAGGATAAGATAGCTGCAGCACCGGATCGAGTGGTGGAATCGGACGTCCAGGAAAGTGACATCTATGCCATCATGTACACAAGCGGTACGACAGGAAGACCAAAGGGTGTCATCCACCTTCATCGTGAAATGGCGGAGCAGAGCCTGATTGTAATCTCGGCAACAAGGCTAGAAGCTTTGGATGTTGGTCTAGTGACAGCACCGATGTTTCATTGTGCCGAGCTGAATTGTGCGGTGATACCAAGAATACATGTAGGGGCAAGCAATGTCATCCTTCATCATTTTGAACCAAAAAAAGTGCTGCAGCTGATCAAAGAGGAAAAGGTGACGAAGTTCTTCGCTGCGCCGACCATGTGGAACATGCTCCTTCAGGAAAACCTGAAAGACTATGACTTGAAGAGCCTGAAGCTTGGGTTATACGGGGCAGCACCAATGGCGCCTGCTCTTGTACGCGCCTGCCACGAACAATTGGGCATTTCACTTGTACAAGCATATGGAATGACGGAAATGGGCCCTGCCATCACCTTTTTATCGGAAAAGGACCAGCTGACAAAGGCAGGTTCGGCAGGTCAGGCGTGCTTGAACCATGAAATCCGTATTGTAAGGCCAAATGAAAATGGTCCATCAGACCCTGATGATGTGGTGCAGACAGGGGAAGCAGGGGAAATCATTGTCAAAGGACCTTGTATGATGAAGGGCTACTTCAAAAGGGAGGAAGCAACACAACACTCCATGTTTAAAGGCTGGTATCACTCTGGGGATATCGGTTATCTCGATGAGGAAGGTTATCTATGGGTAAAAGACCGCGTGGATGACATGATCATCAGTGGCGGGGAGAACATCTATCCCCGTGAGGTGGAGGATGTCCTATATGAACATAAAGGAATTCTCGACATTGCGGTGGTCGGTCTCCCTGATGACAGGTGGGGCGAAACCGTCACTGCGTTTGTGGTGAAGAAAGATCCTTCCCTGACTGAAGAGGAATTAGATCAATGGTGTCAGGGCAGTTCCAGGCTCGCACGGTATAAGCGTCCCAGAAAATATATGTTTGTCGAGGGGCTTCCCCGAAATGCGAGCGGAAAAATCCAGAAGTTTGTTCTGAGAAAACAGATGGAGGAAATCTACACGGGAGATAAAGCGTCCACATGATAGAGGGTATGCTTGAAGGAATCAGAGTGATTGATTTTACCAACTACCTCCCTGGACCTTTTGCATCTCAGCGATTGGCGGAGCTCGGAGCGGAAATCATCAAAATTGAGTCCATCCAGGGTGATCTGGCCCGTCACACCGGATTGAAAAGGGATGGGACGGGCATTGTCTATCTTGCAAACAACCGTGGGAAAAAGAGTGTTTCAGTGGATCTGAAAAAGGAAGGCTCCCTGGATTTAATAATGGGACTGATTGATAGTTCAGACATTGTGATGGAGAGCTATCGGCCTGGTGTGATGAAAAAATTAGGGCTAGACTATGAATCTATCAAAAAGAGAAATGATAAGATCGTCTACTGTTCCATCACTGGCTATGGAGACAAGGGTGAATGGAGCAGTCTTGGCAGCCATGATTTGAACTATATGGCGTTGAGCGGTGTATTGGCACAGCTGAAAGATGGATCTGGTAAACCCATACATCCTTCCATTACCATAGCCGACTATTTTGGCAGTTTTGCAGCATGCGAACGAATTCTAGCTGCACTACTATCAAAAGAAAGGACCGGCAAAGGCAGCTATCATTGCATCTCCATTACAGATGTGATGGTATCCATGATGGGAAATCATTTGTCTATTCATGAGGAGATAGGGGAATCCAATGGAATCACCCAACTTAATGGGGAAATCTTATGCTATGGAATCTATGAAACGAAGGATGGAAGATTTATCACACTTGGGGCGTTGGAGGAGAAGTTTTGGGTCAACTTCTGTGATGCCGTCAACAGGCAGGAGTGGAAAGCAGCTCAATTCTCTGTCCAAAGAGAGAGCAATCCTGTTTTCACGGAACTGAAAAAACTGTTCCAAAGCAAAACCTTTCAGGAGTGGATAGAGTTTGGCAGACAGGTTGATTGCTGTCTTGCGCCAGTTTTGGAAGTGGAAGAACTGGAAGCCTTCCCTTATTTTCAGGAAAAGGGAATCGTGTACAGGTGTGAAGATGGACATCTCGAAGTGAGTATGCATGTTGGTTCGGTAAAGGATAAAGGCAAGCCGCCAACCCTCGGAGAGCATAATAGTCTGCTTGATTCAGAGGTTCGGCAATGAAAACCGGTTCAGTAAAACTGCAATCTATAAAAAGTGAATGAGGAAGGGGTAATGTAGAATGATGAATATACCTATGACTGTCAGTTCGCTACTAGAAAGAGCAGAAAAGTTTTTTCCGAATAAAGAGGTGGTTTCCCGCACTCTCTCAGGTGTCGAGCGCTTTTCCTACAGGAAGATAGGGGAGCGGACAAGAAGACTATCGAGTGCACTTGAGAAATTAGGTGTGCAAAGAGGGGATAGAGTCGGGACGTTTGCATGGAACCATCACCGTCACCTGGAAACCTATTTCGGGATTCCAGGTATGGGTGCTGTGCTGCATACAATCAATATTCGCTTGGCACCGGAGCATGTCTCCTATATTGTGAACCATGCGGAGGATGTTGTACTCCTTGTGGATGAAGATCTCCTGCCGCTGGTGGAACGGGTCAAGGACCAACTTGACACGGTAAAAGCGTTCATCATTATGACGGATAAAGAAGAGCTCCCAGCAACAAGCCTGCATCCTGTGTTTTCCTATGAGGATCTATTGGAGGAGGGCGACCCGAACTATTCCTTTGTAAAAGACATCGATGAGAATGACCCTGCAGGTATGTGCTATACCTCAGCAACGACCGGAAATCCAAAAGGTGTCGTCTATTCCCATCGTTCACTCGTACTCCATAGCTTTGCACTTGGTCTCGCGGACACTGCAGGGCTTTCGGAATATGATACATGCATGCCGGTTGTGCCAATGTTCCACGCGAACGCATGGGGCCTTCCATTTGCAGCAACCTGGTTCGGGACTACACAGGTTCTGCCTGGACCGCAGTTTACACCACAGCTGCTTGCGGAACTTATTGAGCAGGAGAATATCACGCTCACTGCAGGGGTGCCGACCATCTGGCTCGGCCTTTTAAATGAACTGGAAAAAGGGACATACGATACATCCAGTCTGCGAGCCATTCTATGTGGCGGATCAGCCGCACCAAGAGGAATGATCAAGGCCTTTGAAACAAAGTATGGCATTCCGTTCCTTCATGCTTATGGAATGACCGAGACGACCCCTCTGGCGACTGTCTCCCGTCTGAAGAGCCATCAGACCGACCTTGATGAAGATAAGATGCTTGATATCCGTTCCATGCAGGGGCTCCTTGTTCCGGGATTGGATATGAAGGTAATCGGACCAGATGGAGAAGTGAAATGGGATGGACAGGAAATGGGCGAGCTTTGTCTCCGGGGACCATGGATTGCAGACCAATATTACAAGGATGAGCGATCCCAGGATGCCTTCAGAGATGGATGGCTCCATACCGGTGATGTCGTCACCATTGATCCTGAAGGCGTCGTGAAAATAGTCGATCGAACGAAGGATCTGATAAAAAGTGGGGGAGAATGGATTTCATCCGTTGATCTGGAGAATGCCATCATGGCACATGAAGCAGTCTTTGAAGCAAGCGTGGTGGCTGTTCCCCATGATGAATGGCAGGAAAGGCCGGTTGCATGTGTGGTTCTGAAGGAAGCGTATAAAGGCAAAGTGGAGAAGCAGGAAATTCTGGACTTCATCGCACCACAGTTCGCCAAATGGTGGCTTCCGGATGAAGTGATCTTTATGGAGGAGATCCCAAAAACCTCTGTAGGGAAATTCCTGAAGCGTGCGCTTCGGGATGTAGTGACAAAGGAAATGAGCGGGGCGGTGGAATAGGGTTTTTACTTGTGTAGCGGGCTTCCAATTTGGGGGGGCTCGCTTTTTAGTGAAGGTGTAGGGCCCAATGGGGCGCGCGGGAATTGTCGATTTGTGCGTTTTATC
>JBNJJQ010000023.1:0-36621 GCA_051750385.1 Bacillota bacterium
AGCACCCACGCATCAGTGGGTGCTCTCGCAATCATTTATTTTACAAGACTTCGTATTAAGTTAGATAGCTGACGTTTTCTTCTTCCTCTTCGGAATCAGTTCCTTCGTCGCCTTCTTTTTCTTCTCCGTCTTCAGGCTTGTCTTCGCCTTCAGCTGGCTTTTTTTCCTGCTCGTCAGCCGGCTCGTTGCTCTCTTCGGAAGCTTGTCCCGCTTCGTCAAGAAGTGCTGTTACCGGTCTGTCAAAATACTCAGTAGGATTCACTGCTTCAGAATCTTTGCGGATTTCAAAGTGAACGTGAACAGAATCCTTGTTAATCAGGCTTGTGCCCGCTTCACCGATCTTTTGGCCTTGGTCTACGAAATCGCTAGCTTTTACTGTTACATTGGAAAGTGCCTGGTAGTAAGTTTTGACACCATTCAAATGCTCGATTTCTACAATATTACCTAAAAGTCTGTCTTCCTCTACACGTATTACAGTTCCACTTAAAGATGCTACGACGTCAAACGTTTCGCCATCTTTCATCTTGATATCTACCCCAGTGTTTGGATGGTACATACCATTGTAGTATACGAAAGATGCCTCTTGCTCTTCCTTGGACGCATCTGCATCCCAGAATTGCTTTTCGATTACTGCGGAATTCTTGTCCGTTACCGGCATTACGAAGTTTTCGACTGGACGGTTCACCTCTACTGCATCGTCTTCATTGTAAGAAGTAGTAGGCCCTTGTCCGTTGTTGTTTTCATCCTCTGGATTTGTTTCCGTGTTACCTGCTTGGAACATTAAAACCGCTGTCAAAATGATTGCTGCGCTCGCTAGATAGATTGCCGGGAACACCCAACGCTTTTTCATTAAACGCTGCCAATTTGAATTTTGAGAAGTCCGTTTCTTTTCTTCCTCTCTCATTGTATCATCACCTCAGCAATCATTCTGAACAGAATCAGAGAATAATATACACACAGACGAAAAAAATTTTAAAAAACTTATTTTTCTTCAAAGTTGGCGGAATTATGCATGAGGGGGGAAAGTTTTTTTTGAGCGGGGGTAAATTTAAGATAAATTTGGGGCCAGACCCCGGCAGGAGATGAGTGATGGGTGTCGAATAGTTTAGAGTTTTGGTATGATTAATTGGTTGAACTTCGGTTTTGAGACCATAAGATCGCTAGTTTCTCGAGTTGATGGTCTCATAAACTTTTATTGAGACCGCCATTTCGATGATTCTCGGATTTGATGGTCTCATAACCCCTTTTTGATACCACCATTTTCCTGATTCTCGATTTTGATGGTCTCATAATCACTTTTTGATACCACCTTTTCGCAGTTTCTCGAGTTTGATGGTCTCATAAATGCTTTTGAAACCCTAAGTCCGCTCAAAGAAGTCACAACAGTACATAATTAATAAAGGAGCACAACAAAATATGTTTCACAATACAATCAGGTTTTGTTTAAAACTCGCACCACTCGCCTACATGGCACTCATTTGGTTCCTTTCCAGCAATCCTGCAGACGCATTCGTCGACACCGGAATGTCCTGGGATAATGCTTTCAAGGAGTCTCTACATCTAATAGAGTTTGGTATTCTGTACCTACTGCTGGTTCTATTCTTTCTAATAGACGGGAAACTCACAAAAAAAGTAAACATCCTTTGTGCAGCCATCGCCATCACCTACGGCCTCACAGACGAGATCCACCAATCCTTCGTACCTGCCAGATCGGCAACCGTGATTGACTTTGTAAAGGACACAATCGGCGTGCTGATAGCATTTTTCTTCATTCATCATGCTTACTTCGGCACCAGCTACCAAAAGCTCGGAAGTATTTTACGAAAAATCGAAAACAAATTCAAAAAGCCCCTATCACTCAAATAAATGATTAGGGGCTTTCTTCTATTGTGTTGTCATTGCTTCGCCGTCAGCTTCGTCAAATACTGCTCCGCACTCCCGATCTCAACGCCTTTATAATAGTGAGCAACTATATCCGAATGCTTTTTCCCCTCAAGCGCCATGCCATTCGCTCCGTACTGACTCATCCCAACGCCATGACCGTAGCCTTTTGTGGTGATGACGATGTTGTCACCCTTCCGCTCCCAATTGAAGTCGCTTGATTGCAGCTGCAGCTTTTCGCGAACTTCCCTTCCCGTCAGCTGCTTGCCGTTGATTTCGACCGTGTCGACCCGGTTTCCAGTGGTGCGGGCGGTAATCTTCCCTACCGTCCCATCTGCGCCAAGCTGAACGCCGAGTTTATTTTGGAAGTCGGCAACCGATAGGCTGACCTGCTTCAGGAATTTTGGTGTATCGATGTCCCATGGGCTTTCAACGCTTCTCAAGTAAGGAATTTCGTTTGGCCAATATTCCTCTGAGTTTTCCGTTTTCCCGTTGCTTGTGGAGAAGAAGCTTGCGGTGATCGGTTCATTGTTATAGGTGAGGATCTGGCCGGCTGTTGCCTTTACGGCTTCTTTCACTTTTGCCAGCTTCCATGCATAATCGCCTTTCCAAATCGTTTTGAGTTCCTCATGCCCTTTATACACCTGATGATTCACCGTATCTGTCACATCAGCCCCCTCTGGCGTTCCAATCTTCTCCCCTGCCAATAGGTGCCTTAAAATAAATGTTCTAGCAGCGAGCGCCTGTGCCTTTAATGCCTCTTCTTCAAACTCTGCAGGCATTTCTGAGGCCACCACCCCCACTACGTACTCTTCCAATGGAATGTTTTCTATTACATCTTTATTTGCACGGTACACCGCTACATCGATGGGTGATTCCGCTACTGATGACTGGACCTGCTGCTTGTTCTGGAGTTCTTCGGCGAGTTTTCCACTCACTTTGTCTGTGAACGGCATGACTAGCAATGTTGGTATCATTAATACCATGACGAAAAGGATGGATGTTAGTACGATGAATGGTTTTAAGTTTCTCATAGCGTCGAGCCTCCGTTAAAAAAATTGAGTAGTTGTAAGCACCTTTACTCTTTCATTCTTATGGGGGCGGACAAGCAATTATGACTAAAAACTGGGCAAGTTTTGGGGAGGCGTTTCTATAAGAAGCAAACCGGGAGAAAAAAATATTTCCAACACATTACGCATAACTGGAAAATGTTACATTCCTGTGAAAATGCATTTTTTTAAAAAAATAGGAATAAAAATAATAGAACAATCCATAATAAATGAGGTGAAAAAAAATTAAAAAGAGGGCCAGACCCCGGCAGGAGTTTGACCCTCTTCGTAGAATATATGTTATAGGTGCGGTTTATGCTTCTTTGATCTGCTCCAGGATGACTGTTTGTTCTTGTTCCATTGAGCTTACACGTTCGATGTCTGCACCAAGTGCTGCTAGCTTGTTGTGGAAGTTCACATAGCCGCGATCTAAGTGTTTCAATTCTGTAACGCGTGTATATCCGTCTGCAATTAATCCCGCCAAGGTTAATGCTGCTGCTGCACGCAAGTCTGTCGCCGCTACTTCTGCACCCTGTAAGCTTGATGGACCGTTAATTACAACAGAACGGCCTTCAATCTTGATGTCACCGTTCATGCGACGGAATTCTTCCACGTGCATGAAGCGATTTTCGAATACAGTTTCCGTGATCATACTTGTGCCTTCAGCCGCTAATAGAAGAGACATCATTTGAGACTGCATATCAGTCGGGAATCCAGGGTGAGGCATTGTTTTGATGTCAATCGCCTTCAGCTTTTCTGGTCCGATTACACGTAATCCGTTTTCGACTTCTTCGAATTTAACGCCCATTTCTTCCATTTTCGCAATAAGTGAGCTGGAGTGTTCCGGCACTGCGCCTTCAACGATTACGTCTCCGCCTGTGATTGCCGCTGCTACCATGAAAGTACCTGCTTCAATACGGTCAGGGATGATGTCGTGATTACAGCCATGAAGCTCAGACACACCTTCGATTCTTAATGTTCCAGTACCCGCACCGCGAACTTTCGCTCCCATGGAGTTCAAGAAGTTCGCCAAGTCCACGATTTCCGGCTCTTTTGCTACGTTTTCCATGATAGTCGTACCTTCTGCAAGCGTCGCAGCCATCATGATGTTTTCCGTAGCCCCTACACTTGGGAAATCCAAATATATTTTCGCGCCTTTTAGTCTTCCGTCTACTTCAGCGTCGATATAACCATTTCCTACCTTCACTTTCGCACCCATCGCTTCGAACCCTTTTAAGTGCTGATCAACCGGTCTAGAACCGATTGCACATCCACCAGGTAAAGCAATTTTCGCTTTTCCGTTACGAGCAAGCAATGATCCCATTACAAGTACGGATGCACGCATCTTTCTTACATATTCAAATGGTGCTTCGATATTCAACTCTCTCGTTGCATCGACAGTTATACGATTATTTTCAAAATCAACATCGGCATTAAGAAAACGCAAAACCTCGTTAATCGTATAAACGTCGGAGAGCTCTGGTACATTTAAGATTTCGCATTTGCCTTTGCTAGCTAATAATGTTGCGGCGATAACAGGTAGTACTGCATTTTTTGCTCCTTCTACTTTTACAGTACCTTTCAACCTTTGTCCGCCGCGGACGATAATTTTTTCCAAAATTTTCCCCTCCGCGTCATATGTTCTATATATTAATATTCAACAGTAATAATTGGCGTGCCTACAATAACGGTAGTCTTATCGCCCAATCCTTGTTTTCGTAACCCAATTTGTAAGTTCATCTTTCCATGATGTGTCGGAAGAACATTATTCCATAATTCAGTGTATGCTGAAACTGAAACAAAGGTATCTTCATTCAACTCTTCGATTACTTGTGCTGAAAATGCGTCCAGCAAAATATTTGTTGTATTTTGCAAACCATCTTCAATTTTATCACTGAAATCGCCTGTCATACAACTAAATATTTCAATCTTCTCTTGAGAAATATTGGTAAGATTAGAATGGAAGTCCTTTAGTATCTCCCTAGCAGAGGTAATTTCCCAACCATATCCAGTGACCTCATATAATAAGTACGATGTCTTGCTTGAGTTTGTGTGGGTTGTGATAAGCTGAAGGGATTCTTCCTGCTTTAAAGAATCGTTATAATAAGTTCCAATCGCTTTCCACTGATCCTCTTCCACTTCCACAGTCCAGTTTAAATGGCCCATCTTCTTTTTTAAACCATTTACCTCTTTTTGAAAACCTACTAAATCCCTAATTTTATAGACGTTGTTTCTTCCATAAAGTTTCCACTCTCTAATATTAATTTTTTTCTCTTGAAAAACTTGAGCAATTTCAAGTATCTCAGTACTGATTTCGTTTGGTAATTGAGCTCTGCTTCTTTCATTCCCAAGAAATACCCCAGTAAAACATATTAACAAAATAAAAAACAAACTAATTCCCCGCTGCACATACTTCTTCCCCGTTTCACCGCTCCAAATTGTTCTCATTTTCATATCCCCCACGTCCCTTTCTCTCTTCTCTCCTTACTATCCATTCTTACCACCTAAAGCCACGTCATACATGGGAATAATCGTCAAATTTCTCATAGGGAGCAAGCCGAAAAAACATCAAAAAAACATCAAATAGGGGCCAGACCCCGGCAGGAGATTTTCGACATATGTCGAAAGGCGCACAAATTCATTTTTTTGTAATTTTTGTTGACTGATGTCAGCTTTTGGCAGGACTTTTTACATGGGTTTGTGTTTTGAGGGATATATTACCAATCCGAAAATGTTCCTTTAACTGAATAAATAGCAAAGAGCCGAGGCACATTACTTAGCCTCGGCTCCATATTTTCTGTCTTTAATCCCTAACCTACCACATCATCGGCAAACGCTGCGATAGGAACAGGTAATCCAAAAAGAAATTACTCACTGCTGATCCAATCGCAATTGTCACCAGAATCAACAACACTCTCATCTGTACCACACGATTCGGCTTCATCCATTTTTCGTAGTGGATGGCCTGCAGCGCCCACCAGGTGATGCTGATGAAAAGCAGATGTGACAGGATGCTAATCAATGATTGTACGCCAATATCAACCATACAGGATCTCCTTTCTCCATTTCGTGAATGTTATTTATGTATACTTTTTTTCGCACTTGAAAAGATGTAAGTGTATTTTTTATATGGCGGGAGTTCTGATGTTTTAGCGCTTTAACGCGCAGCGGGTCAGGCCCCTATAAAAAAGAGAAGGAGCACATCCCCATGCTCCTTCTCACATTAAACCATATACCCCTTTTTACTTTCAAACCGCGCGCTTGCGCATTTTACTGGTTATCATCTGCCAGGTGCGAAGAAGTCGATGAGCACGTCGAGGTTTCCGTTGAAGAAGTCGAGTGCAAGGCCTGGCATGATTCCAAGTGCGATTGTCCCGAGCGCACAGAGGATGACCGTGATCCAGATTCCTACTGGTACGGTGATTTTCTCTTGGCTTGCTGCTGGACGGAAGAACATTTGGGTCATGATACCGAAATAGTAAAAATACGAGATGACGGTGGTTGCGATCAGTACCGAAGCAAGAACGTATGCCTTGGACGGTTCTGTGATCGCGCCGACAAAAATCCCAAGCTTCCCGATGAATCCGGCGGTTCCCGGAATTCCGGCAAGTGATAATAGGAAGATGCTCATCAGCACAGCCAATACCGGTGAACGTCTGTACAGACCGGCGAACTGGCTTAAATCCTCCGAGTCGTCTTTTGTTGTCAGCACCTGCAATACAGCCAATGCGCCAATGTTCATCAGCAGATATGCCGCCAAGTAGAACCACATTGTTTCAAAAAGGAACAACAGGTTGATCGAGCTAATTGCGACAAGCAGATAACCTGCGTGTGCGATCCCAGAGTAGGCAAGCATTCTTTTGACATTGCGCTGACGCAGTGCGACTGTATTCCCGACTACCATGGAAACGACCGCAAGTACGGCAATCAGTTCTTTTAGCGAGAAGAGCATTGAAGTCTGCCCTTCTGCAGCTGGTGTCATCAGGAACAGAACGATGAACAGGCGGCCGATGATGACGAAGCCGGCTGTTTTGGAAACGACCGCAAGAAATGCCGTAACAGGTGTCGGTGCTCCCTGGTACACGTCCGGTGCCCACATATGGAACGGGGCGGTGGCGAGCTTAAAGGATAAACCGACAAACATCATGACAAATGCGATCATCAACAGGAATTGCAGGTCACCAGCTCTGGTCTGGCTCAGGATTTGCGACATTTCCAACAGGTTGGTTGTGCCGGTCAATCCATACACATAGCTCATCCCGAATAGCGTGATGGCAGTGGCGATTCCGCCGTTGATGACATACTTCATGGCTGCTTCGTTGGAGCGCAGGTTCTTTTTGCGCAGTCCAGCTAGCACGTAGGAGGACAGGGACAGTAGCTCCAATCCCACAAACAAGGTAATCAGGTCTCCGCTTGACGCCATGAACATGGTTCCAAGGGTACCTGCGAGTAGTAAGTAATAAAATTCCCCGCGATACTCCTTCAAGCCTTCCTTCGGTTCGTAGCTTACCGCCATCAGCATGACAAGTGCCGATCCGGCCAATAACAGCAGTTTGAAGCCTTTTGCAAAGCTGTCCAATCGGTAGGTTTCAAAAAGGATGCTTGTGACCGTGCCTTCATCAAAGAAGGACAGTACCACAAAGCCGATCGCAGCCAAAATCCCCGCAAACCCGATCCATCCTAGGATGCGTCGATCCACACCTTTTGGTAAAAATAAATCCAATAGAGTTAAAAGAGTGATTACACCAAGGATGATGAATTCCGGTGCCATTGCTCCCCACTCAAAGCTGAGCAGCGTATCTAAATCCATCTTTCATCACCCTCCTATTCCTAAAATAATGGCTTCGATCGTTGCTTGAAGCGGTTCGGCCAGAATGCTCGGATAGACACCAATCATCACGATGAAAAATAGCATGGCCACCACTGGAATGAATTCCACTCCACGAATGTCGACCACCTTTTCCCCATACGCCGCCGTCTTTCCGAAGGTCATGCCCATCACTGCTCGTAGCAGGTACGCCGCGGTCAGGATAATCCCGAGGGTCCCGACAGCTGCCACAACCGGCATTTCCTTGAACAGTCCGAGGAATGCCAGGAACTCACTGATGAATCCGGACATGCCTGGTAAGCCAAGTGACGCCATCGCACCGACTAGGAAAAAGCCCGCCGTAAGCGGCATCACTTTTGCCAAACCACCTAATTTTCCAATCGTTGTCGTGCCAACACGCTCATGCATCACTCCGATCAGGAAGAACAGAAGTGCTGCGATGAAGCCATGGGATACGACTTGGAAAATGGCCCCCTGGACGCCCGCTTCGTTCATGGAAGCGAGTCCGATCAGCACAATTCCCATATGCGAGATACTGGAGTATGCCAGTACCATTTTGAAATCTGTTTGAATCAGTGCAAGGAACGCTCCATATAGAAGGTTCACAACACCAAGTATCGCAAGAACGAACGCAAGCTGCTCGAACTGCTCCGGGAAGATCCCCACTCCGAAACGGATAAGACCGAATGCCCCGATTTTCAGAAGCACTCCGGCATGCAGCATAACAATAGATGGCGGTGCCTGAACGTGCACCTTCAGCATCCAGCTATGCAACGGTACGATTGGAAGCTTGATCCCGAACGCGACCAACAGCGCAATCAGAAGACCAAGGCGCAGGTCATCGCTCATGCCGCCGATGAAGACTTCTTCGCCGGAAGTGAACAGATACGTGATATCCGCAATGTTCATCGTTCCTGTTTTTGCAAAAAGAATAACAAAGACAATCAGTAATATTGCAGATCCAAGTCCGTTGTAGATCAAGAAACGGTAGGCGGCATTCTCTTTTTCAAAATAACCCCACTTCCCGATCAGGAAGAACATCGGAATCAACGTCAATTCAAAGAAAAAGAAGAATAATAAGAGATTTTCAGAAGCAAAGACTCCCAGCATCCCAATCTGTAAAAGGAGGAATAGGATGAAATATCCCTTCCACTCTTTTTTGATATGGATGGAGGCAATCGCTGCAAGCGTTGAAAGCACAGCGGTCAGAAGGATCATCACAAGGGAAAATCCGTCGATGCCAAGCTCATAGGAAATCGGCTGATACAGCTCGATTCCGTAGAGTCCTTTCATCGCTTCCCTGTTGCCGAAGCTGAACCACTCCGCCTTCACGGCAAATTGCTCCAGCCCCGCTCCCGCCTTGTACTGCCAGAAGGCGATGATGGCGAAAATCAGGGAAGGCAAGGTTGCCGCGAAACCGACTATTTTGATCAGCTTTTCATTTGTTTTTGGTATAAACAATAATGCCAGTACACCTAAAAGAGGGGCGAAAATCAAGATTGACAAGAACAAGCTGTTCATCCTATGTACCCCCCTGTGAATGCAAAAATAATCAATAGAATTGCCAGGCCGACAAATGCGACAGCGCTATAGACCTGCGTCTGGCCGTTCTGCATTTTCGCGCCAAGGCGTCCGATGGATTGGGTCGCATAAGCGATGCCCTTCATCGTCCCGTGAACGAGGAATTCATCGACATACTTTAGGAACAGGCTGATGACCTTTGTTCCGTAGACGAATGTCATTTTATAGAACTCATCGACAAAGTATTTGTTTCGTAAGATTCCGTACAGATGCGGTGCCCCTGTGCTGAATGTCGCACGATCGATGGAACGGCGGTAGTAGATCAGGTACGCAATGCCGATTCCAGCGACGGAAACGAGGATTGCAGCAACCATGATCCATGCCGGACCTTCAATATGGGACGGGCCGTACATGTCGGTTCCTTCTGTCAGCCAATCTCCCAGGAAATGACCGAACCACGGGGTATTCATGTACCCAGCCACGACTGCCAAGACGCCAAGCACCATCATCGGGATGGTCATGACGGACGGCGATTCGCAGGTCTGGCGCTGGTCCCCGCGTGCCTCGCCGGTAAATACAAGGAAAAACAGGCGGAACATGTAGAATGCAGTAAAGAATGCGGCAATCAAAGCTAGAGAAAACAGGAACGGATTCCCGTTTACCCAAGCTGCAATCAAGATCTCTTCCTTACTGAAGAATCCGGAGAACAATGGAACCCCTGTAATAGCGAGCGTTCCGATCAAAAATAGGATTCCGGTTGTACGCATTTTTTTCCATAATCCGCCCATTTCATCAATGTTCTGGGTATGTGCGGCATGGATGACGCTACCTGCTGCAAGGAACAGCAAGGCTTTGAAGAAAGCGTGTGTGGTTAGGTGGAACACTCCAGCCACATAGCCCGCAGAACCTAGGGCCAGCATCATGAAGCCTAACTGACTCACAGTTGAGTAGGCTAGTACTCTTTTAATATCCTTTTGTACAAGGCCGATCGATGCGGCAAAGATCGCGGTGAAAGCACCTACGATTGCAACCGTCATCAACGCTGTTTCACTTGCTGCGAATAGCGGGAACAGGCTCGCTACCAGGTAGACCCCTGCTGCAACCATGGTCGCGGCGTGGATGAGGGCGGAAACCGGTGTTGGACCTTCCATCGCATCCGGCAGCCAGGAGTGAAGCGGGAATTGACCGGATTTCCCCATCGCTCCGATAAAAATCAGTATCGCAATGAGGGTCAGCATGCCAGTAGAAATCACTCCTGCATTAACAGCTGCAAAAATCGCTTCATATTCAAAGCTTCCAACCTGCCAGAATAATAGGATGATACCGATGAACAATCCGACATCCCCGATTCGCGTCATGATGAACGCTTTTTTGGCAGCAGCTTTTGCATCTTCTTTAAAGAAATAGAATCCAATGAGCAAGAACGATCCCAGTCCCACGAGCTCCCAGAAAATATAGAGTTGAAGCAGGTTAGGCGAAATCACTAAGGCCAGCATGGCAAAGGTAAAGAGCCCGAGGTAGGCGTAGAAGATGTGTAAACGCTCATCTCCGTGCATATACCCTTTGGAATAGATATGTACTAATAAGCTGACAAGTGATACTACGACAAGCATCAAGGCATTCAATTGATTCACTTCATATCCCGCCGTCAAAGTCACATCGCCGATTTTAAGCCATTCGAATGTGGCCTTGAAGGTTGGTGCCGAAAACCGCTCCCATAGTGCCATTACAGAAAAAATCAGTGAAAAGCCGATGAGCGCCATTCCCACAAACGCACTCGATTCTTTCAGTTTTTTCCCAATGAACAGAAGTAGGATAAAGGAGATCAGCGGAAAAAGCGGGATGATCCAAGCATTTTCCATCATCGTATCAAGTCCCCTTCTCTTACGCGGGCTTGTAATTTTCCCACGCTTTTGTAAAGCAAGTTATCTCGTTAATTCTTTAACGAATTCATTTCATCGATATTTACCGTCTTCCGGTTGCGATATAGCGCAATCAGGATAGCTAACCCTACCGCTGCTTCAGCTGCTGCGACCGTTATGGTAAACAGAGAAAACACTTGCCCTGTAATCGACGGGTTAATACCAAATTTACTAAATGCAACTAGGTTAATGTTCACTGCATTCAGCATCAGCTCGATACAGATCAGCACGATGACCGTGTTTCTTTTCGTCAGTGCCCCGTAAAGGCCGATACAGAATAGAATAAGCGCTAATACCAGGTAGGCCGATAATGGAACTGTTGTCATTCCTTTGTCGCCTCCTCTTCTTCATCATCACGTTTTGCCAGTATGATCGCTCCGACAAGCGCCACTAGTAACAGCACCGATGTCAGCTCGAATGGAATCACGTATTTTGCATAGATGGCAAGACCGATCTTCTCTGTGTTGTCCACATGCAGGTCAGGTGCCGTGTTGCCAAGATCGAGGTTGTACACGCCGAAATACATCAGCCCTGCGAAACCGAGCACCCCGAGTCCAACAAGGATTTTACGAGTTAGACCGGCTGTTTCGGTTTCATCGTTATGGCGCGTCAGCATGATCCCGAACAGCATGATGATCGTGATGGCACCTGAGTAGATGAGAATCTGCACAAACGCCACGAACTCAGCGGAAAGCATCACGTAAATGCCGGCGATGCTGATGAAGGTGAACACAAGCGCGACGACCATGTGCACCACCTTCGTCAAGTTCAGCATGAGCACCCCACCGGCAATCGCAGCAAGCGCGAGGCCTATAAAGGCAATAAATTCACCGGATATACTCATGCTTTATTCTCCCTTCTGATGTTCGTATCGTTTTCATCAAGCCACTGCAGATCCTTGAAAAGTCGATCGCGGCTATATTCCGCTAGCTCAAAGTTATTCGTCATAATGATTGCTTCTGTCGGGCAGACCTCTGTACAAAGGTCGCACAGAATACAGATTTCAAAGTTGATATCGTACGTATCGATGATTTTCCCTTTTTTGGTCGGATCCGGATGCTTTTTCCCGGTAAGCTGGATACAGTCTGTCGGACAGATGTTGGCACACTGGTTACAGACGATGCACTTTTCCGGGTAGAATTTCTGGATGCCGCGGAACCGGTCCGGTAGTGGAAGCGGCTCCTTCGGGTAGTTGTATGTCACTTTTTTCTTGGATAAGTTTTGTAGGGTATATTTCAAACCTTTTGCAAGACCGCGCATTTCGCTTCACCCCTATTCTTCCGTTACGCTAAGTAAGAAAGGCATTTTTATTTGAAAAAGATTTCCTTAATGATCGCTGTGAAAAAGATGTTTGCCAAAGCAACCGGCAGTAGTACTTTCCAGCCGAATTCCATCAGTTGATCCGCTCTGAGGCGAGGGAACGTGACACGAATCCAGATGAGGAAGAATACGACTAAGCTGAACTTCAACGCAAACCAGATAGCACCTGGAATATAGTTCAGGAATCCGCCGAATGGAGCCAGCCAGCCGCCTAGGAAAAGAACGGTCGTCAGGGATGCCATGGCGAACAGGTACACATACTCCGCAAGCATGAAGAATGCCCAGCGGAAGCCGGAATATTCGACATGGTAACCTGCAACAAGCTCCGACTCCGCTTCCGGCAAGTCGAATGGTGTACGGTTCAGCTCTGCGACAGAGGCAATCATGAAAATCAGGAATGCTGCTGGCTGCAGGAGGATGAACCAGGTGGTTTCGCCTTGTGCTGCCACGATTTCATTCAGGTTCAAGCTTCCCGCTAAAAGAACCACCCCGATGACACTCATGACAAGCGGTACTTCATAGGAAATCATCTGTGCCGCTGCACGCATGCCCCCGAGAAGCGAGTATTTATTGTTGGACGCCCAGCCTGCCGCCACAACCCCAACCGTCGTGATGCCGGAAATGGCGATGTAGTAAAGCAAGCCTACCCCGATATCGGCAAATTGGAATTTGTCGGTGAACGGAATCGCAGCTAACACCAGGAATGCCGGTGTAAACGCGATGACTGGCGCCAAAATGTATAATGGTCGATCCGCATCCTTAGGGATGGTATCTTCCTTTATTAATAGTTTCAGAACGTCGGCCACGGTTTGAAGAAGTCCCCATGAGCCTCCAACCTGGTTCGGTCCCATACGCCCCTGCATGAAGCCCATTACTTTACGCTCAGCTAGGATTCCGTATGTTACGAATCCAAGAACAGCCAGCAAAAGGGCTGTTGCCAGTCCGAAGAATATGAAAAAATTCGTCCAGGACGGTGATGATTCCAGCAGATTTTGTACCATTAACCATCAACCTCCCCAAGGACGATATCAATTGCTCCCAAAATGGTGATCAGGTTCGCCATGTTCTCCCCTTCAAGCAGCTTCGGTAAGATCTGCAGGTTGTAGAACGATGGACGACGGAACTTCAGGCGGTACGGCTCTTTTTTTCCATCGCTGGCAATATAGCAGCCGATCTCCCCACGAGGAGATTCGATACGGACGTACGCCTCACCTTTTGGCGCCTTGATGATCCGCGGCACCTTTGCCATGATTTCGCCTTCTGCCGGGAACTGTTCCACCGCTTGTTCGATGATTTTCAAGGATTCCTCGATTTCCTCCATGCGGCAATGGTAGCGTGCCCATGCATCCCCGCCATCACGGGTCGGCACGTCAAAGTCAAAGCGGTCATAGATGGAGTAAGGCTCATCCTTACGAAGGTCCCATTTTACGCCGGTACAGCGCAGGTTCGCACCACTAAGGGAGTACGCAAGCGCATCCTCCTTCGTATAGCGTCCCACCCCTTTTACACGGCTCATGAAAATCTCATTTCCCGTTACCAGGTCGTGATAGCCCTTCAGCTGCTCCCTCATATAAGGAATAAACTCGGCAACTTTTTCAATCCAGCCCTCCGGTGCATCCCATTTTACTCCTCCAACACGCATATAGTTGAAGGTCAGTCGGGCACCTGACAGCTCATTCAAGAGATTGATAATCATTTCTCGCTCACGGAACGCATACAGGAATGGACTGACTGCCCCGATATCGAGGAGGTACGTTCCATACCAGACAAGGTGGCTAGCCACACGGCCTAGCTCCATCGCAAGCACGCGAAGGTACTCGGCACGATCCGGGATCTCAAGCCCCATCATCGTCTCCACTGCGTGACAGAGCACATAGTTGTTTGTCATCGCAGACAGGTAATCCATCCGGTCCGTATAAGGGATAATCTGTGTGTACTGCAGGTTTTCCGCCAGCTTCTCTGTTCCGCGATGCAGGTATCCGACGACAGGTGTAGCCTCCTTGATGATCTCCCCATCAATCTTGACCACCAGACGGAACACCCCATGCGTACTTGGATGCTGCGGTCCTACATTTAAAAGCATTTCCTCCGTGCGAATCATCTGCTACACCTCCACATCGTACGGCTCATAATCTTTTCGAAGCGGATGACCGACCCACTCATCCGGCATCATGATTCGCGTCATATTCGGATGTCCGGTAAACTGGACACCAAGAAGATCGTACGTCTCACGCTCCGGCCAGTTCGCTCCCTCCCACAATGGCTGCAGGGATGGAATGACAGGATTCGCGCGGTCTATTTTCACCTTCAATGCCACCGACTGACGATTCTTATAGGAGTAAAAATGATTGTAGATCTCCATATGCGTCTCAAAATCAGATCCGTGCATCTCCGACAAATATTCAAACGTCAACTGTTCATTATATCTTAAAAATTCTGCTATTTTAAAATAGGTCTCCGGTTTGGCAACCAAAGTCGGCACATCTTTGGATAGGGCATTAATATAGGAATCTTCCAGAACGTCCTCGCCAAGATGGTCTTTGATTACTTTTACGTACTTGTCCAAGTACTTCTGGTTCGGGGATGGCGCTGCTTGTGGTGCGTCCGCACCCTCGGCTGCTCCTCCGCCCGCTTTGGCTGCTGCAGCTGCTTTTGCCTTGGCTGCCGCTGCTGCTTTGGCTTTTGCTGCTGCGATTGCTTTCGCTTTTTCTTTGGCTAGGTCATCGCCTTCAGCAGGCTGGTCTGATGCTCCGCCTTCTCGGTTCTGCTTTGCCAGGGCTGCTGCCTTTGCCTTAGCTGCTGCGGCTGCTTTGGCTTTGGCTGCTGCGATCGCTTTTGCTTTCTCATCGCTTCCTGCGTCAGTTGCGTCGGCATTTTCGCCGTTTTGCTTCGCTAGATCGGCCGCTTTGGCCTTCGCTGCTGCCGCGGCTTTCGCTTTTGCCGCTGCTGCCGCTTTTTTCTTAGCGAGGTCAAGGTCGTCCGAGTCTCCTGCTGATTCTGCAGGTTCTAGCGTTGCTTCTTGTTCTTTTGCCTTTTGTTTCGCAAGTGCAGCTGCCTTTGCTTTCGCTGCGGCTGCCGCTTTCTTTTTTGCGAGCTCTTTTGCGTCATCTTCTGCTGGCGTCGCAGTTTCTTCCGCCGGTGCCGCTTCCTGCATTTCTTTCGCCTTTTGCTTGGCTAGGGCTGCTGCTTTGGCTTTCGCCGCTGCGGCCGCTTTCTTTTTCGCAAGGTCCACGTCGTCGGCTGAGTCGCCGCCCGCTTCCTGCTCCTGCTTCGCTTTCAATTTTGCCAGCGCTGCTGCCTTCGCTTTCGCCGCGGCTTCCCTCTTTTGTTCTTCTAGGCTTTTTTCATCGCTCACTACTAGATCACCTGCTTCCCTGTCTTAGCTTCGTGGCGAATTTTCTCTCTCAATTTATTGATTCCATAAATAAGAGCCGCTGGATTTGGCGGGCATCCCGGTATGTACACGTCTACAGGTACAATCTGGTCCACTCCTTTGACAACGGCATAGGATTTGATATACGGACCACCTGCAGTAGCACAGGATCCCATTGCAATGACCCACTTCGGCTCAGGCATTTGATCATATAGGCGTTTCAGGACTGGTGCCATCTTTTTTGTCACGGTACCTGAAACGATCATACAGTCCGATTGGCGCGGAGATGTACGGAAAAAGGACCCAAAGCGATCCAAATCGTAATGAGAGGAACCTACCCCCATCATCTCGATCGCACAACAGGCAAGTCCAAATGTCATTGGCCACATGGAGTTTGAGCGCGCCCATGCTTTTAGCTCCTCCAATGTTGTAAGGAAGATGGTCTGCTTGAGCTCTTCCATTTCCTCTGGTGATACACTCTCTAGATTTAGATCCATTTCAACACCTTCTTCTTCCAAGCATAGATTAATCCGATCAGTAGCATCACGACGAAAATAAGCATCTCAATCAATGCAAAAATCCCCAGTTTCTCATATGCCACCGCCCATGGATAAAGGAAAACTGTCTCTACGTCAAAAATGACGAACAACAGAGCAAATATGTAATAACGAACATTAAACTGGACACGTGAATCATGAAAGGGATCAATCCCGCTTTCATAGGTCGTTTGCTTAGCTGCAGTCGGTTTGTGCGGACGCAACAGTCTCCCTATCGCAAGCGCAACCACCGGTAATAAAACCCCTAGAGCCAAGAATACAACCACGATCAAATAGTTATTTTGATATAAGTTTAGTAGATTCATGCCCGCCCCCTCCGAAGCTTTCTATTTTTCAGACTGCTCACAATATTTAAATTTGTAACCGATAACAATTATATCAAATACCAATATCTGTGTCACCATCATATCTCCTTATTATGACTATTGCTTCGTGAGTGGAAATTTTTTGTTTGTTATTTCACATTTATTAAACGTTTATAAAACTTTTCCGTTGAACACCGCTGTTGATTTCCGCACTAGGCTTCGCTTTCCGCGGGGCGTTTGTTGAGCCTCCTCGGCTGCGCCTGTGGGGTCTCAACTAAACGCTATCTCCCGCAGGAGTCTTCGCCTATTGCTCCAATCAACAGCTAGCAACCTTTCTTAACGCTATTCTTAACAAAACTATTGAAAAAAGACGCTTGGTTAGTTCCAAGCGTCTTTTCTTCACCAAATCATATCAGCAAATTCGGGGTGGTCGATGAATGGGTTGCGGTTGCCCTGGTAATCTTCGAAAATGATGAGGTTCCGTCTGATTTCCATCGCTTCCACTAAATCTTCCTCATTTAGTTGGGAGGTAGGTATTTCTATAGGTATTCATTAGAGACCACGATATTCTTTTTTTGCTCGGTCGCGGTCTCATTCTGTGGTTTTGAGACCACCATATCCCTTTTTGCGCTCGATTGTGGTCCCATTCCGCATCTTTGAGACCACGATATCACTTTTTGCGCTCGATCTTGGTCCCATTCCGCATCTTTGAGACCACGATATTCCTTTTTGCGCTCGATCGTGGTCCCATTCCGCATCTTTGAGACCACCATATCCCTTTTTGCGCTCGATCTTGGTCCCATTCCGCATCTTTGAGACCACGATATTCCTTTTTGCGCTCGATCGTGGTCCCATTCCGCATCTTTGAGACCACCATATCCCTTTTTGCGCTCGATCGTGGTCCCATTCCGCATCTTTGAGACCACCATATTCCTTTTTGCGCTCGATCGTGGTCCCATACCGCATCTTTGAGACCACGATATCCCTTTTTGCGCTCGATTGTGGTCCCATTCCGCATCTTTGAGACCACGATATTCCTTTTTGCGCTCGATCGTGGTCCCATTCCGTATCTTTGAGACCACCATATACCTTTTTGCGCTCGATCGTGGTCCCATTCCGCATCTTTGAGACCACGATATCACTTTTTGCGCTCTAACGTGATCTCATAACCTAATAACCTCAACACACATTAAAAAAACGCTTGGCTGATTCCAAGCGTCTTTTCTTCACCAAATCATATCCGCAAATTCCGGGTGGTCGATAAAGGGGTTGCGGTTGCCCTGGTAATCTTCGAAAATGATGAGGTTCCGTCTGATTTCCATCGCATCCACTGGATCCTCCTCATGCCACTCTAGCAGGACGGACATTTTCCCGTGATACGGGGCACTTCCATTGTTCACATTATTGTTCAGCTCCAGGTCGAGTTCGCCGCTGTCCCCTTCATAGCGGACTGCCATGTAGAATAGCATCCGGGCGACGTCACCTTTCACCTCATCACGGGGCTCCCAGGAATCACTGTCGTAAAAATTCCCAAGCGCCTCTGTATGCTCCCTTCCTCCGTTGTCGAAATCGAGATTGCTTCGGGAAGAGTTTACAGAAGCATCTGTCGGTCTTAAGTGATGGAGATCGGTGCCTGGCCCTCTCGCTGTTCCGAAGTCACCGTGGGATTTTGCCCATACATGCTCGCGGTTCCAATCATTCGCTCCCCCACCATTTGAGGATTTCGATTGGGAACGTCCGGTGTATAGAAGGATGACGTTGTTTGGATTGTTTGGATCTTCATCTGTTTCTCGCAAGGCTGCCCATAATGCGTCATAGGAGAGAGTCTGATGGTCATCGATGATGTTATGGAGTGCTATTTTCAGCGCTGAGCCCGTTTTGCCTTCTGCGTCGCTATAGTATTCTTCGTAGGCTGGAGGTGGATCTACCGGGTCTTCAGGGTCCGGTGGCGGCGGGTCTGTCGGATCATCCTCTCCTATCAGTTCGAAGGCTGTTGCCGACTTTAGGCCAGGGTGGGAAAAATAAGCCGAAAGAGATCCGGTTACTTTAATTTTTTCCCCTAACAGGTCCGGATTGCTTTTCAGACCGAAGCTTGTTCTGAACGAAGAAGGAATCTGTACATATATCATTTTGGTAGTATTCAGTTCAGTGGATGTGTCTGCCAATGCGAAAGCATAATCGTTTGGAAAATTGCTCGTGACGACTGTTGTGGTGGAAGTCGGCTGACCAACTATATATCCTTCCACTGTTTGCGTGGAACCATTTTGACTGGATATGGACTGGGTGACAGTCAAGGGTGATGTCCAGGACCCCGAACCATCTGCATTCATCTGACTTGGTGACACTTGGCCACAGGCAATGGTAAAGGTGAATAGAAAAGCAACGATGCTGAGGATTTTTCTGTTCAAATAATCCGCCTCCTTGATTGGTCTGCATATTTAGCGTACAACATCTGATGTAATAATTGGATGAATTTTGTGTAAATGGATGAAAATGAGTCTAATGGAGTAGGAGGATTGGAGATTCGTTGAATACCTAAAAAAAGAAGCCCCTTAGGAGCCTCTGGTTCAAATGTTAAATTGCAGATGGTTGATTGGAGTAGAGTTTAACCTTGTGAATGATGTTACTTTCGATTTCATCATTCTTCAGTTCCATTCTGCGTCCAATGAAGAATACGTCTAGGAAATTCCAGATAAATAAAGTAAAAATACCGAATAATAGCATACAGATGGCATAGCCCGTATCCCCTACGTAAAAACGATGACCTGCAAATGTGCCTGTAAACCACCATAATAAATAGCCCAGCGTCTTTGATTTTTTCTTTTTATCCATCTCCGACTGCACCAAAGCCAATTGTTGAGCTGACAAACTTTGTTTCTCCAAAATGTTGCCCATTCCAAAATATCCCCCTAATGGATTAGTTTACCAATTAATTATAAATTTGACCTGTTTAAATGGCAATACTTATTTACCTAATTGATGTGGTGTGTGTGTAGTGACCTTATCACTCTATGTGTTAGCATGGCAAAACTGACCAGATTTTAGTTAAAACAAGGTAATTGAAGATCTTTTTAACGGCCAGTTACCTGATTTTTGGTTGGACGTACTATTTTACGCAGTGTATCTCGGGAAAATTGTGTTCCGGGTAGGATTTTTCGTGCTTTTTAAGTAAGCTCAGGGAATTGCATTTTGCTATATCAGCCGTTTTGTGAGTTTATCGGCCGTTTTATTCATATATCGGCGAAATTTTCATATATCGGCCGATTGTGGCACGATATCGGCCGTTAGACAATATGTTGCACATTTATACAAATTTCACACACGTTGCCCTCGCAGCATTCGACGTCCACCCACACACCAAACAAAAAACCCCCACTACCAAAAGTGGGGGTCTTCATTCTATCTATACACGGGTCACCAAAAGTTACCCTCTTTTTGCTACATTGATGCGGTTGATTGCGCGTTGGAGTGCAAGCTCGGCACGGCGGTAGTCGACGTCATCCTGTTTGGATTGCAGTCTTTGCTCCGCGCGTTTTTTTGCTTCCTCAGCACGAGTAAGATCGATTTGCTCAGCTGCTTCTGCAGATTGTGCAAGGATCGTAACTTTATCAGGACGCACTTCTAGAAATCCTCCACTGACAGCCACTTGTTCTGTAACGCCGCCTTTTTTCATGCGAACGCCACCGATTTGAAGTGGGGCAACCATTGGAATATGTCCAGGTAAGACGCCAAGCTCTCCGCTTTGAGCTCGTGCCACTACCATCTCTACGTCTGATTCATAAACCGGGCCATCGGGAGTAACTACACTGACTTTTAACGTCTTCATTTCATTCCCTCCTAGGTCCCTTTAATTAAACCTCTACACCCATTTGCTTCGCTTTTTCCACTACTTCTTCGATGCGTCCAACTAGACGGAATGCATCTTCAGGTAGGTGGTCGTATTTGCCGTCAAGGATTTCCCTGAAGCCCTTCACAGTTTCTTGAACAGGAACGTAAGAACCTTTTTGTCCAGTGAACTGCTCCGCTACGTGGAAGTTTTGAGATAAGAAGAATTGGATACGACGAGCACGTTGAACTATTAATTTATCTTCGTCCGTTAACTCATCCATACCTAAGATAGCAATGATATCCTGTAATTCTTTGTAGCGCTGTAAAGTAACCTGTACTTCACGTGCTACTTGATAGTGGTCTTTTCCAACAACTTCTGGTGATAATGCACGAGAAGTGGATGCTAGAGGATCAACCGCTGGGTAGATACCCATCTCAGAAAGCTTACGCTCAAGGTTCGTTGTTGCATCCAAGTGAGCGAAAGTTGTTGCTGGAGCTGGATCCGTGTAGTCATCGGCAGGTACATAGATCGCTTGGATCGATGTTACAGAACCTACGGATGTAGACGTGATACGCTCTTGTAATTGACCCATTTCAGTTGCAAGTGTCGGTTGGTAACCAACGGCAGATGGCATACGGCCTAGTAGCGCGGATACCTCAGAACCTGCTTGCGTGAAACGGAAGATGTTGTCCATGAAGAAAAGAACGTCCTGACCTTGGTCATCACGGAAATATTCAGCCATAGTAAGACCTGTTAGTGCAACACGCATACGTGCTCCAGGCGGCTCATTCATCTGTCCGAATACCATGGCAGTCTTCTTAATAACCCCAGAATCAGTCATCTCGTAGTAAAGGTCATTTCCTTCACGAGTACGCTCACCAACACCTGCGAATACGGAGATACCACCGTGCTCTTGTGCGATGTTGTTGATCAGTTCCTGGATTAATACTGTTTTACCTACACCGGCACCACCGAATAGACCGATCTTACCACCCTTGATGTAAGGAGCAAGCAAGTCTACTACTTTGATACCTGTTTCAAGGATTTCAACAGCAGTGGATAATTGTTCGAAAGTAGGAGCTTGTCTGTGAATTGGATCACGACGAGAACCTGCTGGGATTGGAGCATCCAAGTCGATGTTTTCTCCAAGTACGTTGAATACACGACCTAGTGTTACGTCACCTACTGGTACAGAAATAGGATGACCAGCATCTTCTACTTCCATGCCGCGAACGACACCATCAGTAGAAGCCATAGCGATTGTACGCACTGTGTTGTCCCCTAAGTGAAGAGCAACCTCAAGCGTTAAAGTAATATTTACTTCATTAGCGCTACGAGCTGTATGATTAATATGAAGAGCGTTGTATATTTCAGGAAGATGCCCGCTGTCGAACTTAACGTCAACAACCGGACCCATGATTTGAGTAACGCGACCTTTCATCGTATTCCCTCCTAACTTACTTTTGCAAAATTTGTTCGAAACGTTCGATCTACTCCAGAGCAGAAGCCCCTGCCGTGATCTCGGTGATCTCTTGCGTAATCGCTGCTTGACGGGCACGGTTGTAAGAAAGTGTAAGTCCATGGATAAGCTCTTTCGCGTTGTCCGTTGCACTTTGCATCGCTGTCATACGAGAAGCGTGCTCACTAGCTTTTGCGTCCAATAATGCGCCGTAGATTAAGCTTTCTGCATATTGTGGCAGTAGTACTTCCAAGATGCCCTCCTGGGAAGGCTCAAACTCATAGGATGTGATTTTTCCTGTTGTAGGAGCGATATCTGTAAGAGGAAGGAGTTTCTTTTCCGTTACCTCTTGAGAGATGGCACTTACAAAGTGGTTGTAGTACACGTATAACTCATCAAACGTCCCATCCGCAAACATGCTTACCGCACGATTTGCGATGTCTTTGATTTCCGCAAAAGAGACTTGGTCCCCAAGGCCTGTGATTTCGGAAAACACAGGAATGTTGCGTTTTCTGAAGAAGTCGCGGCCAATACGACCGATGGCAATTACTGCGTACTCATCTTGAGACTTATGACGTTTTTGAATAGTTTGATGAACCGTACGTAAGATGTTGCTGTTGTAGGCACCTGCAAGTCCACGATCAGAAGAGATGACGATGTATCCAGTGCGCTTGACCGGACGGGTCTGAAGCATTGGATGCGTCACATCTGTGCTTCCTAGCGCGATGCTTGCAACAACCTCTTGAATTTTATTCATATAAGGACCAAAAGCTTTTGCATTTGTTTCCGCACGATTTAATTTCGATGCAGATACCATTTGCATGGCTTTGGTGATTTGACTTGTCTTCTTCGTCGAGGTAATTCTCGTTTTTATGTCGCGTAATGATGCCAAAGGTTCTCACCACCTTTTTAACCCTATTCAGAGCGGTCAGACACATGTAAAGGAGGAATCGAAGGGTATTCGGGTTCCTCCATTACGTTGTGCGTAACTCACTATGTCGATCTATTACTTTTCAGTAGGTACAAAAGTCTTTTTGAATGCAAGGATCGCTTCCTTGAAGCTCTCGTCGCTTGGTAATCCGCTAGTAGTACGAATCTCGTCAAGGATTTCTTTACGGTTATGCTCCAACCAAGTCAGCATTTCGTCCTCGAAACGAGTAACGTCCTGTACAGGTACATCATCGATGAAACCTTTAGTCAGTGCGTAAAGAATCGCAACTTGCTTTTCTACTTTAAGCGGCTTGTTCAAACCTTGCTTCAGTACTTCTACAGTACGTGCACCACGGTTTAATTTTGCTTGAGTAGCTTTATCCAGATCAGAACCGAATTGCGCGAACGCTTCTAGCTCACGGTAAGATGCAAGGTCAAGACGCAATGTACCTGAAACCTTCTTCATCGCTTTGATTTGAGCGGATCCTCCAACACGTGAAACGGAAAGACCAGCGTTGATCGCAGGACGAACACCGGAGAAGAATAGGTCTGATTGTAAGAAAATTTGTCCATCAGTGATGGAAATAACGTTTGTCGGGATGTACGCGGATACGTCACCAGCTTGTGTTTCAATGAACGGTAAAGCTGTCAGGGATCCAGCGCCTTTTGCATCACTAAGCTTCGCTGCTCGCTCTAGAAGGCGGGAGTGAAGATAGAATACGTCACCAGGGTAAGCTTCACGACCTGGAGGACGTTTTAAAAGCAGGGAAAGTTCACGGTATGCAGCAGCTTGCTTCGTTAAGTCATCATAGATAACCAATACGTGCTTGCCGTTGTACATGAATTCTTCACCCATTGTTACTCCAGTGTAAGGTGCTAGGTATAGCATTGGAGCCGGTGCAGAAGCAGATGCTGTTACAACGATTGTGTAATCAAGGGCACCATGCTTACGTAAAGTTTCTACTACTCCACGAACAGTGGATTCTTTTTGACCGATTGCAACATAGATACACACCATGTCCTGGTCTTTTTGGTTAAGGATCGTGTCGATCGCAACAGATGTTTTACCTGTTTGACGGTCCCCGATAATTAACTCACGTTGTCCACGTCCGATTGGTACAAGCGCATCGATCGCTTTGATACCAGTTTGAAGCGGCTCATGAACGGATTTACGATCCATAACACCAGGAGCTTGTGCTTCGATTGGACGAGTTTTTGAAGTTTCGATAGGACCTAATCCGTCAACCGGTTGTCCTAATGCGTTTACTACACGGCCGATAAGTGCTTCACCTACCGGTACCTCCATGATACGGCCTGTACGACGTACTTCATCGCCTTCGCGGATTTCTCGGTATGGTCCTAAGATGATAATACCGACGTTGTTTTCCTCCAAGTTCTGAGCAAGACCCATAACTCCGTTAGAAAATTCAACTAGCTCTCCAGCCATGACGTTGTCGAGACCATGAGCACGAGCGATACCATCCCCAACCTGGATAACAGTACCAACATCGCTAACTTCGATTTCTGACTGATAGCTTTCGATTTGCTTTTTTATCAGTGCACTAATTTCTTCAGCTTTGATGCTCATGAATTTCACCCCTATCTACTATCTATTCGTTGTAAGTTGACGTCCTAGACGTTCTAATTTTCCGCTGACACTTCCGTCAAAAATACGGTTTCCGATGCGAATCTTCACACCGCCGATTAAAGAGGAATCTACAATATTGCTGATGTTCAAGGTTGCTTTTCCAACTTTCGCTGCAAAAACAGAGGAAAGCGTCGCTTGTTCTGCTTCAGTAAGCGCGCGAACAGAGTAAACTGTTGCGTTTGCCACATTGCGGGCTTCGTTGGAAAGCAATTGATACTCGTCGATCATGTCGATCACGATCGACTGACGGTGACGATCTATTAAAAGCTTTAACGTATTGACGATAAATGGTGAAGCGATCGCAAATGCTTCCTGGATGATCTGCTTTTTGGAATCTTTTCGAATCTTAGGATTACTCAGCACCATGATCAAGTCGTGGTTGCTTTGGAATACTTTTTTCACTTCCGCAAGCTCCAAATCAAATTGTCCGTAAAGATTATGTTCTTTTGCAAGTTCGAAAAGAGCGAGTGCATAACGCTTTGCTACTACGTTTTTGCTCATCGCGCTTCGCCTACCTGTTTCACATAATCATCGATAAGCTTCTGCTGATCTTTTTCGTTTAATTCTTTTTCGATTACTTTAGAAGCAATCAGTACAGACAAGGATGCAACTTGCTCGCGCAATGCGATAACCGCTTGCTCTTTTTCTTGTACGATTTCTTTTCTTGCAGATTCTTTAAGACGTGCAGATTCCTCTTGTGCAGCTCTGATGATGTCTGCCTTCTGGTCTTCTGCTACCTTCTTAGCGTTCTCTACAAGCGCTTGGCCTTCAAGACGTGCTTCTTTCAATAATGCTCGTTGCTCTTCTACAAGAACGCGAGATTCTTCATTGCTTCGTTCCGCTGCCTGGATTTCAGTTGCAATGTGGTCTTCACGCTGCTTCATCATTCCGATAAGCTTATCCCAAGCAAATTTACGAAGTAAGAATAGTAAGATTAAAAATACAATCAGTTGGTATAGTGCGTCCCCCAAAGTAAGGGCTCCTGCACCAAGAACTAAGTGATCTAAGCTATACAATGCTTTCACTCCCTTCAAGGAATACATAAGAAAAGCGCAAGCACCTTAAGATGTTTTGCGATTGTTAAAGATTCAAAACATGGCGCTTTTGCTAAACGTTTTGCTTTTATCTAGAGTTACATTTAACTTTATTGAATCTAACATTCCTTCATAGTGATATAAAGGAAAGGCGAAGGTTCTCTACTGAGACGGACTTCGCCATTTTGAACCAAAAGATATTTGGTGTATTATTGCGCACCGATTACCATGAACGCGATTACTACCGCGATGATAGGAACAGCCTCAACTAGTGCTACCCCGATGAACATTGTAGTTTGAAGTACGGATTTAAGCTCAGGTTGACGAGCGATACCCTCTACTGTACGACTTACGATTAGACCGTTACCGATACCTGCACCTAGTGCTGCTAAACCAATTGCAATTGCTGCTGCTAAAGCACCCATTGATTATTTCCTCCTTATGTTTAAAAAAATAGTTTTTTGGTTATTGAAGATTTATAAATTAATGGTCATGACTCACTTTGTGTGCCATATAAACCATTGTTAACATGGTAAAGATAAATGCTTGGATGGTACCTACGAAAACACTGAATGCCTGCCATACCAGCATCGGTATGAAAGCTGCCAACGTTCCAAGAACCCCGGATAGGATACCTGTTTCATAGCCTGTAACTGCTAGTCCTGCCAGTAACCCGAGCAAGATTTCCCCTGCGAAGATGTTACCGTATAAACGAAGACCAAGCGTCAAGGTGTTTGCAAATTCTTCTATGATCTTCAGTGGGAAAAGGAAACTCATCGGTTTGAAGAAGTCTTTCCCGTATTCCTTGAAGCCTTTCATCTTAATCCCATAATAGTGCGTCAAGGCAACAACCATTGCCGCGAGACTAAGTGTGATTACAGGGTCGGCTGTAGGGGATTTCCACCATAAAGTGTGTTCGTCGCCCAGGATGATCGCGAATGGCAGCCCTAACATGTTTGATACGAATACATACATTAATAGAGTCAATGCTAACGCAAGAAATCTTCCGCCTGTTTTGTAATCCATTGTACTGCTAATGATTCCTTTTGCGAAATCTACGAGCCATTCCATGAAGTTCTGCATGCCTGTAGGTCTCAACGCTAGAGTTCTTGTAGCCAGAACAGCTATCAGGAACACAATCGTTGCCGCAATTGTTGTCATTAAAATATTAGACAAATTGAAATGTAGGTCAAAGCCAAATATTTCAAGCGTCCGTATTGGAGCACTGTGATTCAACACTACTCACCTCTCTTCCCCACTGCTTGTAAAGAGTTTAACAAATGAATCTATGATAATGACAATATAGGATGTCATAATCCCTATGATGACACCGTAGAGATTCAGGTATTCCGGAAATCTCACAGCGATGACTACAGCAAGGACTGCAGCAGCCATTCTTGAAAATGATCCTAATGTGTAAGCCTTCGCTCCAGATGCAACTGCGTCTGTGAACTTTTTCACCTTCTGGTACAAAAGCCAGTGGTTATAGAAGCTTACGGCGGTCCCGAGGATCAACCCCAGAAACCAGTCCTGGTAAGGTGTAAAACCCCAACCGAGAACATATAAGGCTAGTAAGAACAAAAAGTACTTTATGTGCCTTATGAGATTTTCTTTTGATTCAGGCATATTATGACTCTCCTGAGAAGAATTGGCGGACTGCATACAACACGCCGTATACTCCGGCTGCTAGTCCTAATAGAAGTCCAATTATTAGAAATAATGGTTCTGTGCCTATTTTGCCATCCAGCCATCTTCCTCCAAATAATCCGACTAAGGTTGGGCCGACAAGGTAGGAAAGGATCGCGGACATCAAGGCCATTGCTTGGAATGGGCGGCGTTTATCATTCATAGAAAACACCCCGTTTTTCATGCGGTAAAATACTGAGGTCTTGCTTCAAAAACGATGCTAAATATGTATAAAAATGGTTGCTTAAGGTTTATGAAAACCCTATCATTTTATACCCTTTGTAAGCATACAATAGCCAAAATTCAATGTCAATGTGTTATACGGAAAAAATCGACAAAGTTTTCTTGGTAAGATTTGCAGGTGAAGCGCTTCAAAATCTCTCCTATTATTACCCAGAAAAAAACAGCCAAATGATGAACGTTTTCCTCATTCGGCTGTTGTATATCAATATTTTAACATAGATATTGTCGTGTTTAACTTTGTAGTTTGTGAACATTATGTGACTATTCACGGTTTTCAGGTCGGGTTGCTTGACCGGTTTGGTGAAATGTGTCCAAGTGCGTTTTAAGATACCAGTGCTCGCTTTAACGGTAACCTTAATCACCAATGAACTCCCCTGTTGATTTCCGTTCCAGGGGCAGCGATCGCGGGCGGCTCGGGAGCCTCCTCGGCTCGCGTCCAAGTCCATGAAAAAAGCACCGAGATCCTCTAATTCAAAGACACTACACAAGCACCGGATGATACGTAGGAAAAGGTAGCGGTTGGATTGAGTTTGAGGTGCGATTTTAACTATAAATTAGGTACAACATATGGGTTTTGTACCGTATCTCCTGCCGTTTTGCTTGATTGACGGCACGAATCCTTCTCTTTCGTACCGTCTCTCCTACTAATTTGCCCGAGTGACGGTAGTCAGACCCTCAGCACTTAATGCTGCTTGAGGGTCTGGCCCCTACCAATTAGTTTCATCAACCATGCTGGCGCCTGCGGGATCTCCCTTGATGCGCTACTGCCGCAGGACAAGGAAGGCTCCGGCAACGATACATCGCACGAAGAAAATGCGCGCATTTTCCGAGGAGTCTCACCCCTTGCACTTCAATCAACAGGGGGCGAATAAGTTCAATAATACGTGCCCTTTAAAACAACCTCATTCAAAATAAAGATCCGCTTCGACTGAGTCTTCCTTTTCGAGCTTTTTCGCGAATACGACGGCTTTCACCAGGCCTTTTACTTTTACTTTATCGGCTGAGATCTGTTTTTTGAAGAGTCCTCTTGGCAGGTCCCGTTCCCAGTCGAGATATTTGATGAAATGAAGGGTGTCCGACTCATAGAGGGCTATTCCGAGCTCCTCTGCACCCTCCGGTAGATACACTTCATACTGGTACTCCCCTTCCTTGTCGCCGTAGCCGAACTGGAAGCCCATGATTCTTGGATAATCAGGTTCTTCTATTATATAGAGGAAAGGCAGCCTTAACTCCTGGTGGTTCGCTTTTACGGTTACCGAGCCTTCATGCATTCCGGTATTCTGCTGATTAGGGGTGATATCGAGTGTTATGGTCGTCTTCTTTTTTTCATTAGGCTTTAGAGTAAAAGAAATAGGGACCTTCCACTGAATTCCTTTTGATGCTTTCGGAGGAGTGAACGTGTACTTGATATCGCGGTCCGATACGTTTTCCACCTGGATCTCGATCTCTTTTTCCTTACGGGTATCCTTTTTCTCAAACATGCCGAAGTTGAGCGTACCAGGGTAGATGAGACTGTTGGTGTTCACGGCCTCCTCAAGCTGGATCCGCCCTGTCCCCTGTTCGAGTACGGAATATTGGGTGCCGTCCTCTTTTTCAAGCGGCTTGGTCGTATTCATGAGTGCGGCTTTGATTTGGCTCGGAGACCAGTCCGGATGGGCCTGCTTGAGCAGCGCACTGGCACCTGCCACATGGGGCGCCGCCATACTTGTTCCCTGCAAGGCAAGATAGCCATTCGGGATTGTACTGTCAATTGCGACACCAGGTGCGACCACATCGGGCTTTATCTCCCAATTGTGCGTCACCGGACCACGCGAACTGAAGCTTGCGATGTCGTCCTTATGCCACTTATAGGTCGTTCTCACATAGGAAAACCTCCTGTTGATCTGCTTTTTCAGATAGAGGCCGTCCTCCCTTGAAATGGATACAACCGGCAGGTCCATCTCCACCTCGAGGGATCCTGTAAAATTCCCCTCGAGATTATTGTAGATGACAAGTGCTGCTGCTTCTTTTTCCTTTGCATTCCAGGCTTTTTCCGAAAAAGGAATCTTCCCCCGTTCCATGAGGACAATCTTTCCTTTCAGGTCGACGTCCTTCAAATCGTCATCTTCCCCAAGTCCGACATATTCCATCTTGACCGGCCTGTTGTTAAAAATCCATTTCGCCGACCCTTGAAGCGGGAGCATCTCGATCTCCTTATTGGAAAGAAGCGCTGAAAGATGAGGGATATTCAACGGCGGAGTCGAGGCACCCACCGAAATGGCCTGTGTCGAGGTACCCGGCGAGCCGACCGTCCAAAGGTTCGGGCCTGAGTTACCGCTTGAGGTCACCGCCACGACACCATGCTCCACCGCTTTGTCGAGCGCCAGGCTTGTCGGCCAATCCGGACCGTTGATTGTATTGCCAAGCGACAGATTCAGCACATCCACTTTGTCATGGATCGCTTTTTCAATCGCGGCAATCACATGCTCACTCGTCCCATGACCACCCGGACCAAGCACCCTGTACGCGTAGATCTTTGCTTCCGGCGCTACTCCCTTCAGATGGCCGTTCGCCGCAATAATTCCCGCTACATGTGTCCCATGGAGCGTCGGAATACCCTGTGACTTTTTTGTCTCCATCGGATCCTCGTCCTCATCGACAAAATCATAGCCACCACCATAACTATGTTTCAAATCCGGATGGGTATAATCAATCCCCGTATCAATGATTCCGACCTTGACCCCTTCTCCGGTAAGTCTATGGCCATCCTCATCGTAAAAGCTCCGCATGCGGTCTCCGCCGATGAACGGCACACTCTCATCAATCATCGGCGTATAGTTCGTAACCGGGGACACTTCCACCACGCCATCCTCCTGCTGCAGCCGCTCGAGATCCTTAGTGGGACCCTTGATTGCAAATCCCTTGAACACCGCGGTGTAGGTCCGCTTGATATGCAGATTCGGATAATCATTGACGATTATCTTCCTCATTCTTTCATGCTCGGACTCTTCCACTATGAGTATGACGGTCTGCTCTTCGTCCTCTTGTTCCGATCCAGCTGCAGGTAGCGGCGGACGCTCCGGATATTGCGGCTGTGGCGATTGCTCCATCCGGGCCGGACTAAAGTTATGTAATGCATCTATTTGCAATCTATCTGACGCATTTGTATATGTAGGTAGAGCGGTCGAAAAAATTCCGCTCGCCAAGCTTATCGCCATCATAAAATTCCGTATTTTCACGTCCCTCACCTCTAAAGGATAGCATTTGCTTAAGGGTCGGAAATATGCATGAGAGCGGGCTGCTTGTTCGGTTTTATCCCTGTATGGCAAGGAGCATTCTTCTTACGTCCTTTACTCTATGGTCTTCAATAAGTTACCCCTCGCTTCTACCAACTTCATCTTGGTCTGCCGAATAATTTCATCGACTTCTTTCAGAAAAGCTTCTTCCTGTTCTTTTGTTTCGTAATCAGCATCTTGAACTAATTCCGCTGTGTACCTTTCCAGCTCTGCCTTACGTTTTTCTATTTCCTTCTCTGAAAATTCTTCTAGTTCCTTATCAGCCTGAGCCATTTTTTTTGATACCTCTTCTTTCAGCTTACTCATCTGGATTTCTTTTTCTATTGAGATAGCTTCCTCCATCGAGGCAATCGTATTTTCGCTTTTTTTGTCAAACCAGCTGGTTAGCAGCATTTGTATGTCCTGATTGGCAACGACACTTTGCGCATTATTTGAAAGCAGAAGGATAGCACTGATAAAAACCAACGTGACGCAATAACGCAAAAGATTTTTTTCCTTATCCATGACTGTTCACCTCTTTAAGGAAGAATAGAACCTCTGTTTAAAGGTTCCGTTCCTTTTTTTAATCATTGATATCGCCGATTACCTCATCCAGGCTTGCTTTTGCTTCCGCTTCCAATTCTAGTGCCTTTGCTGTGATGATGTTCTGTTGTTCCCTTACCAGCCCGTTTATGATGGCAGTTAGCGCTTCCCTTAAGTCGTTTATTTTAAAAGTAATTTGGCTTTCCAAGTTGTATCTGCTGACCTCTTCTTCCATAGCCAATTGTGCGGACAGTTCTGACTTTGCTTGTTCAATTGCATCCTCCAGTTCTGTCACAGCGGAATCCTTGGCATTTGTCAATTCCACTGTCAGTTCATTTACTGCAGCCTGTCCGGTCGCAGTGGTGAAATCGGAAAAGTTACCTCTAACCGCATCCATGGCTGAATCCCCTTGGTTTTGAATGGCGAAATACCCCTCCAGGAAGATATTTTGATAGACCTGATAGTTCATATTATCGAGCAACTGTATCTTTTCAGCATCAAGCGAAGCAAGATGTTCGTCTTTTGTACTCATAATCTCTGCGCCTACTCTTGTAAGTTCTGTTTCCATTGTCTTATCAATCTTTTGACCGGCACCAATTTTCAATTGCTCCGTATTGGCTGCCCAATTTTCAAACGCTACATTGGCCGATTCCTGAGTATCAGCCAATATTGAGCTTTTTGTATCATTGAACAGGCCGTCATACCACTGCTTCAGTGAAGAACCTGCACTTGCACTTGCAAAGGTCATGCCAACTCCCGAAACTAAACCTATCGCTACAGTACCTGCTACCAGTTTCTTTCTCCATGTCATCTGAATCTCTCCTTTTTAATAGGTTTTTTCGCTACACTTATTCCCCGGTTAGACTAGCAAGAAATTCTTCCAATTCTTTTTCCAATTCAGTATGGATACTTTCTTCTCTCTTTTTTACATAACCGGCTAGTGGATCTGTTTTTAATATTTCTTTTGTTTCATGCAAAAGTGTCAGATATTCTCTTTTATGGAGTTCTATTTCTTTCTTGGATGAGGTTGTAGTAGACATGAGGAATAATTCTAATTCATCGGAGTGGTTGGTGTATTCCGTTTCATAGGTTTCTTTGATGAAGGATATGTTTGATTTGTTTGTGGATAACGAATGGATTTTTTCAGTAATCCATTCCGTCAGAGTTTCACCATCTGTCGCCTGGACATTTCCAGTTGAAAAGATCATAAGAAATACAACAGAAAATGATAGTATCAGTTTTTTCATATACATCCCCTTTCAGATTTCTCTTAGAGCTCGTCCTCCTTTTCTTGGAAATCATTCACTATTAAGAACATATTATAAGGGGGTTTTCCAAATAAAATAAGTTTCATAATACTCATTTTATTCATTATATAGAACAGGTCATTTCGGCTACAATTCCCTATTTTTCCCTAAATTTCCACATTGATGTAAGCACTATAGCTTAGTATGAAAGAACTGCCAAGAAGCAGGATTCTAAACCTATGCACGCTCGAAGCACTGTTTTGCAACAAAAAAACCTGACTCTCCCACCACTGTTTTAGCGCTTCACAGTGGTGAGGGTCAGGCTCCGATATTTTAATGCTTTAAAGCACTGAGGGTCAGGCCCCTACAATTTACTTCGTTCCGTACAATCTATCTCCTGCATCGCCTAGTCCAGGTACGATATAGCCTTTTTCGTTTAGCTTTTCGTCGAGGGCTGCGATGTAGATGTCTACGTCTGGGTGAGCTTCTTTTACAACTTCAACGCCTTCTGGGGATGCGATGAGGCACATGAACTTGATGTTCTTCGCGCCGCGCTTTTTCAGGGAGTTGATGGCTTCTACTGCAGAACCGCCTGTTGCAAGCATTGGATCTACTACGATGAAGTCTCTTTCTTCCACATCAGAAGGTAATTTCACATAGTATTCTACCGGTTGTAATGTTTCCGGGTCACGGTACAAGCCGACATGTCCGACTTTTGCAGCCGGGATCAGCTTCAGCATCCCTTCCACCATTCCAAGGCCTGCGCGAAGGATAGGAATGATCCCTAGTTTCTTACCGGAAAGAACGTTGGATTTTGAAATAGATACAGGAGTTTCAATTTCCACTTCCTCAAGCGGAAGATCACGAGTAATCTCGAATGCCATTAAACTCGCTACTTCATCAACCAGTTCACGAAATTCCTTCGTACCAGTATTTTTGTCTCGGATGTATGTAAGTTTGTGCTGAATTAATGGATGATCAAAGACGTACACTTTTGCCATTCGAAATCTCTCCTTTTTATTCCATTATTATTGATTTCATAAGCCGGCTCAAGGCCTGGCTTCCTAATCACACTTCCATTGATTCTACATAAAAAGGGGTGGCGATTCAAGTTAATCTTTCTTTTTTTTACGCAAAAAGAAGAGGTCTAACATCAGACCTCCTCCATAAAGCTATTATCCTAGTGAAGGATACAATTCATATTTTCCAGAAAGTGCTTCTACACGGGACTTCACTTCTTCAAGCTTCGCCTCGTCCTCATGGTTTTTCAGCGTGTAGGCGATTAAAGACGCAATCTCGTCCATATCCTCCAAACCAAATCCGCGGCTTGTTACAGCAGCAGTACCGATACGGATTCCGCTAGTTACAAACGGGCTTTCCGTGTCAAAAGGAATCGTGTTCTTGTTCACTGTGATTCCCACTTCGTCCAGCACTTTCTCCGCGATTTTACCTGTGATGCTCATGGATTTCACATCCACCAATAGCAGATGGTTGTCCGTTCCGTCGGATACAAGGGACAAGCCTTCCTTTTTCAAGGCTTCTGCAAGACGGTCTGCATTATCGATGATTTTTTGTGCGTATTCCTTGAATGAAGGCTGTAGCGCCTCTCCGAATGCCACTGCTTTTGCTGCGATTACATGCATTAATGGACCACCTTGAATACCTGGGAAAATGGATTTATCGATCTTTTTCGCCCATTCTTCACGGCATAAGATCATCCCGCCGCGAGGGCCGCGCAATGTTTTATGCGTAGTAGTCGTCACGAAATCAGCATAAGGAACCGGGTTTGGATGCAATCCTGCTGCAACCAGGCCAGCGATATGCGCCATATCGACCATCAGATACGCTCCCACTTCGTCCGCGATCTCACGGAATTTAGCAAAGTCGATGACACGAGGATACGCGCTCGCTCCAGCCACGATCAGCTTCGGCTTATGCTGTCTTGCCTTTTCCGCCACATCTTCATAGTTGATCGTATGAGTATCCTTGTCCACTCCATACTCCACGAAATTATATTGAATTCCACTAAAGTTAACCGGGCTACCGTGCGTCAAGTGACCGCCATGGGAAAGATTCATTCCAAGAACCGTATCGCCTTGCTCAAGGATTGTAAAATAAACGGCCATGTTCGCTTGGGCACCAGAGTGCGGCTGTACGTTCACGTGCTCCGCTCCGAAGATTTCCTTCGCGCGATCGCGAGCGATATTTTCCGCCACGTCCACGTGTTCACATCCACCATAATAACGACGACCTGGGTATCCTTCTGCATACTTGTTGGTAAGCACAGAACCCTGCGCCTCCATTACCGCTTCACTCACAAAGTTCTCAGAAGCAATCAGCTCAATCTTCGTACGCTGTCTTCCTAACTCATCTTGAATCGATTGAAACACTTGTTGATCCTGTTGCGCTAACTTCACTCCGGTATCCCCCTTTAGAAATAAACATCCTATTAATTAGTTTAATATTGCCACAAATTCTTCTCATTCGGTTTTTCAACCATTACCTCTATCATTTTATCACGGTGTCCACACAATAGAAACAGAAAAGGAAGATTGGTAGCGCTTACTATGAAAAACTTTCGGTTTGTGCCAGTGGGGACAGGTCCCGCGTCCTACTCCACTACTGAAAAAAGGCCGCACAAGTTGGGAGCCTTTCTGAATTGAACGATTAGGAGGGGGACAAAGGACCTGTCCCCGAATACACCGCACGCGCTCCGCCAATGAGCTTCGGTCTGGTTTTTGCCATGGTGACGTGTGCTTCGCCGATGGATTTGACTTTGCTTCTGACCGGAACCGCGACGTGCTTGATGTGCATTCCGATTAAAGTATCGCCGATGTCGATGCCGGCGTCGGCTCTTATGTGCTCGACCATTACCGCATCGTTCAGTTGATGATATGCATAGGATGCCATGGCACCGCCGGCCTGGCGAACGGGAATGACGGTCACTTCATCGAGGTGGAGCCGCTCTGCTGTAGCCCGCTCCACTACAAGCGCACGATTCAAATGTTCACAGCATTGAAAGGCTAGCTCGACCCCAGTGCTGGCACGAAATTCTGCCAAAGCTGCAAAGATGGTCTCCGCGACGTTTTCCGTCCCGGCTGTGCCTATTCTTTCGCCAATCACTTCACTCGTGCTGCACCCGATCACAAGCACCTGCCCACTTCGCAAGGATGCTTGGGCTTGCAGGTCAGCTAGCGCCTGACTTAATTGCACTTTCCATTCATTGTGCATGAAATCCCTCTCCTTTCACGACTGGGGTAAACAAAGCAGCCCACGAATGTCCCTATCCTCTGACACCCATGGGCTCTACATTACTTTTCGATATCGTGAATTTTTTGTACTCTGTTCGCATGGCGGCCGCCTTCGTATTCTGTAGTCAGCCAAACTTTTGCGATCTCACGTGCAAGGCCCGGTCCGATTACGCGCTCGCCCATCGCCAGAACATTGCTGTCGTTGTGCTCACGGGTCGCTTTTGCACTGAACAGATCATGCACCAACGCACAGCGGATGCCCTTCACTTTGTTAGCCGCTATCGACATGCCAATCCCAGTTCCGCAAACAAGGATGCCACGGTCGAATTCGCCCTTTGCCACTTTTTCCGCAACCGGTAATGCATAATCCGGGTAATCCACGGACGTTTCGCATTCACAGCCAAAGTCTTCAAACTCTATATTCAACTCTTTTAAAAGTCCCTTAATCTCTTCACGAATATTGATTCCGCCATGATCTGACGCGATTGCCACTTTCATCTTTTCATCCTCCAAAATTGAAGATTTCGTATTATATGTACATCTTACCCTTGCTCTGCGAAAAAATCCATTGTTGTGGTTGGATTTTGCATGAATCCTAAGTAAAAAGAGATCAATTACCTGCTTTTAAAAGTGCTTAACTTATTATGTTTGGTTACAGTTCCGTTTTTGGGCTGACCAACCCAGCTTTTCAGCGAAATAGGGACTGGTGAAATCCTGAATCTGTCCAAAATAAGCCTTAAT
>JBNJJQ010000024.1:0-34019 GCA_051750385.1 Bacillota bacterium
CATTCGTTTAGCTTGTCGCTCTGTGGCGACTTAATTACTATACCATGTTAACCTTTCAAGGTCAACACCTTTTTTAAAACTTCTTTGTTGCCGTGTTATTCCGAAAAGTAATTTCGTGTTTTGCAGCAACGAATATTAATATACCATCTAACACATTAACCCGTCAACTGTTTTTCTAAAATAATATTTCCGCTATTTATTTCTTTATTCATTCCTTCTATTCTATTAGATTAATATTCCTCCTCCCCTCCTCCTACATTGTCTGTTTCTTCTATACTATTGTCTTTACCGTTCCCACCAACTACTAAACGTCATTATCCGATTTATCTCCAGAAGTTTTTTCCATCTATCCAGCCACATACAGAAAACCCCCCGCTCCATTAAGGAGCAGGGGTCAGGTTCTAGTAATCTATTCAACTAAAAACACAAAGTATAAGATGAAGATGACGAACAGCCCGTACATAACAGGGTGAATCTCTTTTGCTCTACCCTTCATGATCATCGTAATCGGGTAGAAGATGAATCCTGCCGCAATACCAGTTGCGATACTGTACGATAGTGGCATGACGATGATTGTCAGGAATGCCGGTACAGCGATTTCGAAATTGTCCCATTTAATTTTGCCAAGCGCAGATACCATAAGCACACCTACGATAATAAGCGCTGGTGCTGTTACTGGTTCAGTGATGACAGATAGCAGCGGGAAGAACCAAAGGGATAAAATGAAAAGCAAAGCTGTAACAACGGACGCGAAACCTGTTCGCCCACCAGCTGCCACCCCAGCAGATGATTCAATGTAAGACGTAGTAGTGGATGTTCCAAGGATTGCACCTGCAACTGTTGCTGTTGAATCTGCGAATAAGGCCTTGCCTGCTCTAGGAAGCTTGTTATCTTTCATAAGTCCAGCTTGGTTGGCTACCGCTACAAGCGTACCTGCTGTATCAAAGAAGTCTACAAATAAGAAAGTCAGGATAACAACCAGCATTTCTATAGTAAAGATGTCACCCAGGTGAGCAAAAGCCGCACCGAATGTCGGCTCTAGACTTGGTGGATATGCACTTACAATGGCCTCAGGCGTATTAATTAAGCCGAAGATCATCCCTACTACCGCTGTAATAACGATACCGAAGAAAATCCCGCCTTTGAAGCCGCGGACCATAAGAACTACTGTCACGATCAATCCAAAGATTGCAAGAAGTGTATTTCCGGCTGTTAAATCGCCCAGTCCTACTAGTACTGCGTCGTCCCCGACAATCACACCTGCATTTTGGAATCCGATGAAGGTGATGAACAATCCGATACCCGCTCCCACTGCGTATTTTAACTCAGCGGGGATGGAGTTGATGATTTTTTCACGTAGACCTGTAAGTGTCAAAGCGATGAAGATTAATCCTGAAACTAATACCCCTGCCAAAGCAGTCTGCCAAGGAATACCCATTGTTAGAACTACTGTATAACCGAAGAACGCGTTAAGCCCCATACCAGGCGCTAGTGCGATAGGATACTTGGCGTATAATCCCATGACTAAGCAACCAATCGCTGCTGATAATGCTGTCGCAGTGAAGACCGCTCCCTGATCCATTCTTAATGCATCCGGATAGTCCCCTACACTTGCCAAGGAAAGCATAAGCGGATTGACGATCAGGATGTAGGCCATTGCAAGGAATGTTGTCAAACCTGCAATGGATTCTGTTTTATAGCTTGTTCCGAATTTTCCAAACTCAAAGTATTTCTTCATATGAATCCTCCTCGAATGTGTGAAGCAGATGATCGTATAAAGTGGAGCGGTTAAACACCGCTGTTGATTTCCGCACTAGGCTGCGCTTTCCGCGGGGCGGTGCTGGAGCCTACCACTACCTCCCGCAGGAGTCTTCGCCTATTGCTCCAATCAACAGCTAGCAACCTCAAAAATTTCTACTAATCTATAAGCCGACAATTAGAAAAACGCCCCTGGATACCAGGGACGTTGACAGACGAGGATAAGGAAATCGATATGGATTCTCCATTAAAGAGCAGTCCATACACTATTCCATACACCTCGTAGTCAAGCCGTTTACGGTAGCCTGGTAGAAACTTTTGGGCCATATTCCCAAATTTATACGAGATTTGAACTATATAAGATATGATTTCTGCTCTTATTTTACCAAGCAACCAGCAGCTCGTCAAGACAAAATACGAACGTTTTCGACAAAAACTTGATATATATTCGTTTTTTGCAAATAAAAAAGCCGACTGGCATAAATCCAGTCAGCTTTTCGACCTATTCCCACTCAATCGTTGCAGGTGGCTTGCTTGTAATGTCATACACGACGCGGTTGATGTGATCCACTTCGTTTACGATACGCGTTGAAATGATTTCTAGTACATCCCAAGGAATACGCGCCCAATCCGAAGTCATTCCATCAATGGAAGTAACAGCACGGATCCCGATTGTGTAATCATATGTCCGCTGGTCTCCCATTACTCCTACACTGCGGATATCAGGTAATACCGTGAAATATTGCCAGATGTCACGGTCAAGGCCCGCTTTCTTGATCTCTTCACGTAGAATGTGGTCGGATTCGCGAACGATTTCCAGCTTCTCATCGGAGATTTCTCCAAGAACACGGATACCTAGTCCGGGACCTGGGAATGGTTGGCGCCATACGATCTCATCAGGAATACCCATTTCAGTTCCAAGTGCACGGACCTCATCCTTAAACAATGTGTTCAACGGCTCGATCAGCTGGAACTGCATGTCTTCAGGAAGACCGCCTACATTGTGGTGGGATTTGATTGTTTGCGCTGTTGCCGTACCACTCTCGATAATATCTGTATAGAGTGTTCCTTGTGCCAGATAGTCGATTCCTTCGAGTTTGGACGCTTCATCATCAAAAACGTAAATGAATTCGTTCCCGATGATTTTACGTTTTTGCTCCGGATCGGAAACACCTTTTAGTTTATTTAAGAAACGGTCTTTTGCATCCACCTTGATTACATTCATATGGAAGCCTTCGGTGAAAGTTTTCATAACCTGCTCGGCTTCATTTTTACGAAGTAGACCATGGTCAACGAAAATACACGTTAACTGATCGCCGATTGCTTTGTGGATCAGAACCGCCACGACAGAGGAGTCTACACCGCCACTTAGTGCACATAGTACTTTCTTGCCACCGACGATGTCACGGATTTTTTGCATTTCAATTTCAAGGAAGTTTTCGATTGTCCAGCTGTCTGTGCAGCCGCATACGTTGTAGACGAAGTTTTTCAACAGGTCATTTCCGTACACGGAGTGACGTACCTCAGGATGGAATTGAACACCGTACATTTTTTTCTCTTCATTACTGATTCCGGCAATCGGGCATGAAGGACTCGTTAAGTCTGTTACGAAGCCTTCAGGTGCACCCACTACAAGATCTCCGTGGCTCATCCACACAACCTGCTGATCTGGAATCTCATTGTATAAAGCGGATTGGTTCGTAACAGTAGCAAGCGCTTTGCCGTACTCACGGTGACTTGCTTTTTCCACCACTCCACCAAAATGCATCGTCATTAACTGCATGCCGTAGCAGATCCCCAGAACAGGAATGCCAAGTTCAAAGATTTCCTCATCACAACGGAAAGAACCTTCTCCGTACACACTGTTCGGTCCACCTGAAAGAATGATTCCTTTCGGGTTCATCTTTTTGATTTCTTCCGCAGTAATCGTATGCGGGTGCAGTTCACTGTAAACACCGAACTCACGAATACGACGAGTTATTAGTTGATTATATTGACTACCAAAGTCTAAAACGACGACCATCTGTTGAATACCTTCCAACCCAATTCACCTCATAATAGAATATTTATTTCGGAGCAAAGCTTTCCGCTTATTTTGACCGCAAAAAGGAAAGATATGCCTGAAAAACACAAAAAAACCAGAATTTTCCCCTCATATATACATAAGAAGGCAGAATCCTAGTTTACTAGAAAAAACTGCCTTCATAGTCGGGTAGTTAACGGCAACCCGGTAGAGACTCTCGAACCATATTATCGAGGATATATGAAGCCAATACTTATTTGATTTATAATTTGTCCTTATTCTATCAATGTGTTTCTAGGAGGTCAAGATGATGCCTTTTTAATTAAATTTTCCCATAATTCCACCGATTTCTCCCATTCTTCCCGAGAGGAGTTTCCACGGTATAGCACACGTTCGTAGTGGGAAGTCAGGCTCTGCATATCGCTGCTCCGATAGAAATTATCGATATACTTAGCATATTCCCTTAAGGTCTGCCCATCTTCCCGCACTAGGCCGATGGAATGGAATTGCTTCAATAAGGTGTTGTATGCTTTGCCGAAGGCCTGCTCATCTCTTCGACTCTTGTAGCGTGCAATATAGAAATAAGGCTTCCATTTGTTTCTTGTGAAGAAGAGAATGCAGAATAATAAAATCCCTGCACCAATAGTGATGAGCACCGGTTTCCATGTAAGCTCAAAATCAAAGGTTGTACCTGTACCTTTCGAAGAACTTCCACCTTCATCTATGTCCTCTTGGCCAAGCTCCGGTCGTTCCGCATCAGGTCGTTCAGGAGCTTCAGGCAGTTCCGGGGTCTGTTCTTCCCCATTTTCGCCTGCTGCATTGCGGTTTACTGCTTCATAGACGAAGCTATAAGGATTACTGAAGCCGCTTGTCGGTTCATAGGTGACCCATCCAACCTCCGGATAGTAGACCTCCACCCATGAATGCGCATTGTTATTGGTTACTTCGAGCACTCTGTTGGCACTGTTCACAGCTTGGGCTCCCTGGACTGTTTCCCCTTCCGTGTATCCCTTCACCCATCTTGCAGGAATATCGACTGCACGGAGTAAAGCGATCATCGAAGTGGAGAAGTTGTCGCAATATCCCATCTGTGTTTCAAAAAGGAATTGGTCGACATAATCCTGGTCCCCTGTTGGAACCGCTACATTCGTGGTTTCATAAGTAAAATCATTGTTTTTGAAATAGCGCTCGACCGCCTGGACTTTATCGTGCCTTGTGGAGTAGGAGTTCGTGATGTCGACAGCAAGTTCCCTTATCCGCTCCGGCAAGCTTTCCGGCAATTGTGTATACCGCTCGACGAATTCTTCCTCACTTTCCAGTCCGGTTCCAGGAACGGCGTTTTTCAATGATTCGATGTAATATCGAGGAAAATTGTAGTTGACCTGATATTCTTCCAATCTGATCGATTCCTCTTCCAAGTCGCTTGTGGTTATCTTTTCCGTGATCGGGTTTATTTCATACAACGCTTCTTCCTCGGCTTCCACTCCGGTAAAACCGAGTGGATAGTTTATATGAGGATAGGTTTTTCCCATCGTGATTGTTGCGGTCAGGGGTCTCTTTTCCACTCCTTCGGCAATCCATTCCACAGCGGTGTTCTCGCCGCCTTCAAGCGGTACCGGATCTGCCTCTGTCGCATCCCAGCCCTTACCTGTATAGATATCCTTCGTCTCCACCCGCCAATAGTGCGACTGGGTGACCTCTGCCTGGAATATCACCGTGTCGTCCGGGACGAACGGCCCTCCCAAGCGGGAATCATTTTCCCCATAGCCTATCTTTTTGACTCCACCTGATCCGTTTCCGCTATCTTTGTTGAAAGATGTAAGAAACGGTACCGGGTCCGGCCAGATCGGAGCCGCTTTAGGGGACAAGTATCCGACTGTTGCAGAGAGAAGAACAAAAACGGTCAGGGGAATTCCCCATGCCAAGAGCATTTTACCCGATTTGTAGATTCCCTCTTTTTCCTTCAGGCGCTCCATATGTACAAATCCGACGATGAGCAGACCGACAATCATCAGGCGAACAATCGCCGTGTTCCCCTCATACACCGTAAAGGTATCGAGTATAGCCACATAGGTGACCGTGAACACGACAAACAGGAGCATCTGCTTGCGATACAGGATCCAGTAGATCACCAAATAGCTTACAAGCCATAATAAAATGAATAGGAGCAGGCTTCGAAACAGGCCGGTCATGGAAGTCCACTCCCCTGCCCATATGATATCGAAGTTAAAGGTCAGATCCTGCCATAAAAAGGAGAGCCATTCCCTGCTCAGGAACACGCCATCCATGTACAGGATGTGAAGAAAATACATCATGAACCCCAACTGCACGATGATGCTCAAAATGGGAATGATCTGTAGAAAGGACAGGGCAAAAGCCACCGTCAGAAACACGATGAAAACATAGAGATTGGCGGTGTCTGTCACTTTCTCCAATGGAAGCACCCACTCAAGCAGCAGGATGAAGCCGAATACATGCATGAGGAATGCATACAAATTTCTTTGATACGGATTGGCTGTGGCCAAGCTTAACTCACCTCACTTATCGTCTCGGTTGAATGACCAGCGTTCATAACCTTTACTTGAATATTTCTTCGTTTTAAGAGATTCATATACGAATGCTCTTCCTTCGAAAGCCTAGCCCCTTCATCCTTGGTGATGACCACCTGCAGATGAATGTGGCGATGCGACAATTTTTCGAGGCTTTCCACGGTTTCTTTTGTCAATTTACCCGTAAGGAAAAGAAAGGTCACCGTCGGCTGGAACTTTCCGATCTCCATTTCTATCACTTTTGCGAAGCTGCGTTTGCTGTTGGGCGCAACCTTTGCCAGATGGTAGTAGATTTGCGAAAATTGCTCCTCCCCGCTGCGTAAAGAGAAAACCGAATGATCTTCTCCGACGGATACGAGACCGATCTGGGACCCATATTTCAATACAGCCTTTGTCAGCGTCGCGGTATAACTGACTGCCGCTTCAAAGGACGAGGACTGGGAGCGATCCAGCAGGAGCACCACATCATGACTTTGCTGCTGCTCAAACTCTTTTGTCATAATATCATTCTTTCTGGCCGTCGCCTTCCAGTCAATCCAGGAAAAGCGGTCGCCCGACTGGTATTCCCGGACCCCCACTGTCATGGAGGTATCGCGGATCAACCTCATATTGGAGGAAGTGGATCCTTGATCAAATTTGTTTTCATTCTGCTTGTAGACCATTTCCGAATAGTGTGGGTAGACCAGGAATTTCCGTTTCATTTCGATCAGTCTTTCCTTTTCCATCAGCCCCAGAAAATCCCCGGTCTTGAAACGTATCGCTGACAGCGTGTGTTCCCCTCTAGGGATACGATCCAATGCGTACTGAAAAGTGATGGTATTTTTGAACCAAGGGAAAATGATTCTTTTCGCCTGTTTGGTTTGCTGGCTGAACAGGAGATTGCTTGGAAGTACTTCCTCCACCAATAAGTAGGTTAACGGAAAAGGAATGGTCCGCTTTAACGTGATGGTTCCGACCAGCCTATCCCCTGCCTTGTACTGCTCCTGATTCAAAGTTCTCTCCACCTTGAAATCTCCCAACGGATAAAGCAGCACCAATAAGGAGAAGAGAGCAAAGGGCAAAAAGCTGAAAAATAGGAACCAGCTGACAAAGCCCCCCTGGAACATGGCATAAACAAATGTGATAATGACCAGAAATAGGAACGAAATTAATTTTGAAACCTTTTTGGCTTTTTGGAAAAATGGTTTCATTAGCGGCTCATCGACCTTCGCACAGGGATCGGCGTCCGATCAATCACTTTTTTGACAACCCGCTCCGCTGTCATCCCCTCAAATTTCGCTTCCGATTTCAGGATAATGCGGTGTGGCAGTACGTATTTAGCCAAATATTGCACATCATCCGGCAGGACATAATCCCTGCCATGAATAAACGCATAGGCCTGCGCCGCTTTCATGAGCGCAACGGAACCACGCGGGCTCGCACCGAGATAAACCGATTGATGGGTTCTCGTGCGATTCACAAGATCTACGATATACTCCTTTACCGTGACATCCACGTGGACTTCTTTTACTTGCTTCTGCATTTCCTGAAGTTCTTCCAATGTAATCACCGATTGCAGTTCATTGATTGGCTGACGTTTTTCTGTGGTATGTAAAATCTGCACCTCTTCTTCCGGAGTTGGATAGCCCATATTCATCTTAAAGAGGAAACGGTCCAATTGCGCTTCCGGCAGAGGATATGTTCCTTCATATTCAATCGGGTTCTGGGTTGCCATGACAAAGAAAGGGCTGCCCAATGAGAGCGTATTGCCATCCACCGTCACACTTGCTTCCTCCATCCCCTCGAGCAGAGCTGCTTGTGTTTTCGGTGAGGTACGGTTGATTTCGTCCGCCAATACGATATTCCCCATTATCGGGCCCGGACGGAATTCAAAGCGCAGTTCCTTCGGGTTGTAGATGGAACTCCCTGTTACATCCGATGGCAAAAGGTCCGGTGTAAACTGAATACGTTTGAATTCCGCGCCAACAGACTTAGCCAACGAGCGTACCATCAGTGTTTTTCCGACACCAGGCACATCCTCCAACAGGACGTGACCTCCTGCCAAAAGTGCTACTATGCTTAATTCTGCAACATGCTCTTTTCCGATCATGACGTTTCCGATATTATCCAAGATGCGTTTGACTTGTAACTGAGAAGTTTCCATTGTCTATGTACCCCCTAGAGAATCTATGTTTCTAGCATTTTTCCATAAAGACACTTAACCTTCATACTATTCGCCCAGCACTAACGAAATCCCTTTTTTAGGTAAAAGAATATAATTTTGCAATATTCCCTATTTATAGAATAACAAAAATAATAGATTAATAGGTAGTAATCACTCTTTTAAAAAAGGTTTCCAAACTTTTGTGTAGAATACTTCAAAGAGCCTATTCACATGTGCGTTTAGTGTTCATTAATAAAGAGGTAGATACTGGGTTATAAGCGTAATTAGTGGGATTGTTTCCTTATTTGCGTTATACTCTAATTTAGAGATTTCTTTATTTTTGGGAAAAATTAACCCTGTTTAATAGAAAAATTATAAGGAATAAAGATATGATGCTTTGTTCTTAGAGGAATGACACGATGGGGATAAAGAAAAGCCAGTTGGAATTAGCAAGCAGTATCGGAAGAATTTTAAGGGACCACTTCGGAAAAGGGCCGGAATCCATTTTTGTAACCATTTCGAGGCCATATATTACCATTTATTTGCGTAATTTCTTGACACCCATGGAACAAGCATTAATAAATGAAAAGCATGAATTGACTGTCGAAGAGACACGGGATAAGCTCATGCAAAGAATGGCGCCTGAATTGAAAGAACTGATAAAAAATGTGTCAGGTATGGAGATAACCGAATTCTATTATGATTGGACATTGGCAAATGCTTCAGGCATATTCGTCGGGATCGGTGCTGAAGAGGCATTCCCACCTGATTTTTCCTACCCGGAAAGCATCAAAGTGGAATTGGAAGTCTCAAATGTGAGCAAAATTGCTGAAAAAGCACCAAGTCAAATTTTTTCCCATCAATTAAACCCCCGAACTCTCATTGTAATCCGAAAAGGGATTTTGGTGGAAATCGAGAAGATGCTCATTGAGCTGGGTTTTGAAGAACCATTGACAATTTCAAAAAGAAAGCTTGAAAAAGGTCTTCTCTATCAAAGAAAAGAACTGTTCGAAGAGTATCTGGATGCAGAAATTGACGATATATTTGTAAACTGGGATTTCCATCTGGATAAAAGTACCATCGTATTTATTTTGAATCCTAACAATAGGCAGTAATGATCTAGGCATGGAACTAGACATAAGCCAAAGAGAAGGTGGAAACCGACCTTCTCTTTGGCCTTTTTTTATTAGCATATATTTTCGCATATATTGTAGCATTTGACGTATTCAACGTAAACACGTACCATTACTTGCTTTCGTGCTCTTTTCCCGTGTAATAGGTTTATTTTCTTTTAATAATACTGGGGGATATGCTGTAAAAAATCCAAATGCCGATTTTTCTAGGACATAAGCAACAAACTTTACGAAAAGAGCCTTATTGACTGATATTGCTTATAGCCAAAGGAAATTTAAGGTCTCACCCTTGGAGGGTTGTAGAATGACTGTTAAGCACCAGCTGAAAATCAAAGACGAGAAAGATATCATTATAGTAAGAAAAATTGGCCGTGAGGTTGCAACAAGTCTCGGCTTCAACCATATCGATCAGGCCAGAATCACTACCGCCATATCGGAACTGGCCAGAAATGTCGTGAAGTATGCAGGGAATGGCACCATATCCATTGAGGTCATCCATAAGCTAGTTCCCGGTCTGCAGGTTGTCGTGCGTGACGATGGACCAGGCATCGTGAACATCAAAAAGGCCATGGAGGATGGGTATACCACTTCCAACGGCTTAGGAGCCGGACTCCCAGGAGTAAAAAGGCTGATGGATGAATTTTTGATTGATAGCCAAGTGGACAACGGCACACAAATACGAGTAGTCAAATGGTTAAGAAATTGACTGCTCCTCTGATAGGTAAAATGTCCTCTTTCTTATCCTTTACCCCTTACCTCCTTTCCTAAACAATTCTCGCGAACCTTTTTCCATTAAATTGATCAACTTACCATCCTTAAAGCCTGGTCCCTCACTTGGATTCAGGCTTTTTAACTGCCCCATCATCCATAAAATACTAGTTAATACCTACTTCAATTTTCTGGAACTCGTGGTAAAATCCATAGAGTAGAAAATATATAGGGGGCAATACCTTGAACAAATCATTGTTACTATTTTCACTTTTTAGCATCGTCCTTCTCTTCTCCCCCATCAACACAGATGCACATAACGGTGGAAGAGACGAGCTTGGTGGACATTTCAGAAGTTCTGACTGTGCATACCTGCTGCATAATCCAACAGATTTGGCCAGGAGCGCGACGAATATGAACGAACTGATCGAGCTGATTCATCAACATAACAGCAACGAGAACTGCAAGGTGAGTTTGAGTTCCGATACAGTTGACCTGGAAGGATACTCTTTTCCTGGTGGATCCGGTGGCGGGGTTACTAGCAAACCACCAGCTGCTACACCTCCAAGTGCACCTCCTGCAACTGGTTTAATGATAGGCGAAAAATATACAGCGACGCTAGAAAAGTGCACGGACGGCGATACGGCAAACTTCAATATCAATGGAACCGTTTATAAGACACGCTTCCTCTATATTGACACGCCGGAAAGCACTATCGAGAAAGAGCCCTTCGGAAAAGAATCCAGTGAATTTACATGCACTTTCTTGAAGCAGGGTACGATTACGCTTGAGACAGATGGAAAGGACCTGTTTGACCACTATGACAGGCTTCTCGCATGGGTTTGGGTCGGTGATAAACTGCATCAAGAGGAAATTACTAGGGCCGGATTTGTTGAGGATTTCTACGATTACGGGGATTACAAGTATGAAGACCTCATTGTCTCTGCCATGGATGATGCAAAAAGCAATTTCCGTGGAATCTATGAAACGGACAGACCAGCTAAGGAGACACCTACTCCTCCAGTGAAAGAAACAGACGAGGAAGCCCCGGCTGCCAGTGAGGAGACTAGCGAAGAGCCGGTTCAGGATGAAAAAGCGGAAGATGAGACTGCCGCCAAGGAAGAACAGTCCGTTGCAAGCGAGTCCGCTTCGGGTACAGAAGGCGATTCAGAAGAAGTTAGTGATGGGGCTGCAATCACCGGGATTATCTTTGCTGCCTTGTTCTTTTTTCTGCCTACGCTGAAATCCAAATTAGGCGCAAAATGCGTGATCGCCCACAGGCTGTGCGCTGGAAAATGGTGGCTGAATGTCATCCTATTCCTTCTGTTCGCCGCTTTCTGGTGGATTACATTGATTCTGATTGTGGTGGAGTTGATTCATCTGGCTATTGCAAGAAAAGCAAGAGCCGTGTAATGAAAAAGGGCTGACGTAAACGTCAGCCCTTTCTTGTTATGCGTAGCTACTGCCCGAATATATAATCATCAACCATCTCGGAATCGATGCAGCACCATGGAATGTGGTGATGAAAGGTGATCATCCTGTCTACAAATACAAAGGCCAAGTATACCTCGATGACGACCAGCTTGTTTGCTATCACTTCGGTAGCATGCTGATCATCATCCCCAACAAATATGAGCTATGGAAGCTGGAAAGACTAGCCTTTCCTAAAAAAATCATCACCCATGTCTATTCCCCATATCTCAGACAGCTGCAGGGAATCCACAACGATTTGAAAAAACAAGGCATCATCGAACATTCCAGTGACTTTCTATCTACCATTCCTTCCAGTTATACTCCTAAAAACATTTACACTATATAATATGCAAAAAAGGTCTTTCACCAGCTAGAGTTAACTGATGAAAGACCTTTTTTATTTAATCTATTATGCTATTCACCGAGAAGGAACGTAATATAAGTTAATGTGGTAAATAAAAATGAATTTGGTTGTAGAAATAACAAAAGAGGTTAATGCTCCAAAAGTGAGGTAAAAAAGTAGAATGTCTTTGAAATAGTTTACTTTAAATAATAATCATATTCCCAAAAAAATCAGGATATTTTCGGGAGATTTAATACATTATCTTTTAGTTAACCTTAACAAAAGCTTTTTATTTGATTTTCAGTGATCCCTTTAATTAATCTCAGTTCACTAATCAAAAATTCATTTGCGTTATTCAGCATTCTTTTTTCGCTTGAATTAAGTGCTTTCTCTTTCTTCATACGCATTAAATCACGTACAACTTCAGCACCTTCTTGTATTTTACCCGTTTTAACTTTGTCCATGTTCACTTTAAATCTTTGTTTCCACGGCAGTAATCTATCTGATTCTCCATGCTGAAAAATGTGCATGATGTGTTTCAATGCAATTATGTCAGTAACCGGGCGTATACTTGAACTCAATATTTTACCCGTAGGAATCATGACTTGCATATTACTGATTAACATTCTTATGACATAATACTGTTGTTTTTCCCCTGAGATTTCCTTTTCTTCTATGCCTTTAATTATACCTACTCCGTGCATTGGATAAACAATGTTATCGCCAATTTCAAACAAATAATCCACCTCCATATTTGGTAACCTTCTTAACCTTAACACATATATTATTTTTTATCAAAATTTTTATAATATCATAAATTTATTTTCTTCGTCAACTACTTTTCTTAAAAAATCAAAAAAAATAGTAGGAATCAAGTTGTATTTCTAATAAAAGGAAAATAACAGAGTGGGATTCTTTAATTTTTACTGGTTTAGTTAAATATCAATAATTTGCAATTTTATCCGTATCCTGATATGATTAAGAGAATTATTTTTGTTCGGTGTAAAGGATAGTATGAATATCAACTTTTCAGCTTGATGGTACTTTGGCCAAGGATAGTAATACAATGTGTGGTAACGCACTAGGAGGCAACAAAAATGGAACAAGGTACAGTTAAATGGTTTAATGCAGAAAAAGGTTTTGGCTTTATCGAACGTGAAAATGGAGACGATGTATTCGTACACTTCTCCGCAATCCAAAGTGATGGCTTCAAATCTTTAGACGAAGGTCAAAAAGTAACGTTTGACGTTGAGCAAGGTGCTCGTGGAGCTCAAGCTTCTAACGTTCAAAAAGCTTCTTAATCTTAAATCGTTAATACAAACAGGCTCTTTTTATAGGGCCTGTTTTTTTATGTTTTCTGTATAATACTCAATAAAAAGTTCGCACCTGTATATTGCAAATAGAAGTGCAGACCTTTGCAACCCGTTAAGTATCTCCATCCTCTTTGTTGACCTATTCTACTTCTTCTATTTCCACCTTTACCCTATACTCATCCACTACTTCAGTGAACAAAGCTTCGTGCCAGTCAAGAAGGCTTCCATATTCTTCGTAGAGAAGGTCTCCTTTTCCAACAAGCTTTCGTCCCCATAGTAATACCCTTCTGCAAAGACCGATTAGACATCTAACAGTTTTTGACCTCTTTTAGTAAGTGTGAAACTCGTTAAGATGATCTAATGCAATTTTTCATTAGTAAAAAACCTATTCAACGAGAGATATTATTTAAAAATATACATCATTTCCAATAAAATACGAACATTTATCGTTTACATAACAAGAAAGTTCGTTTATAATCGAACTTGTGTTGAAATAATTTATGTAGTTTCATTCGTATATTCTTAGAGATATGGTCTAAGAGTTTCTACTAGGAGCCGTAAAATCCTAACTACGAATGGGTGGATCACTCTACCCATTTTTAGTCCGGATTTTTTTGTTGCGTTAAGATTTTGTCGAACATTACTATGAAAATTATTCTTTAAGGGGTGTGTCTCATGGAAAATGTATTTGATTATGAAGATATTCAGTTAGTGCCAAATAAATGTGTCGTTAACAGCCGATCTGAGTGTGATACCACGGTAACACTAGGTGGTCGTCAATTTAAACTTCCTGTAGTGCCAGCCAATATGCAAACAATCATTGATGAAAAGATTGCCCTATATCTTGCTGAATATAATTATTTTTACATCATGCACCGCTTTGAGCCACAAAAGCGTCAGGCATTCATTGAAAACATGCATGCAAAAGGTCTTTACGCTTCCATCAGTGTTGGAGTGAAAGAAGAAGAATATTCATTCGTTGAAGAGCTTGCAGCAGCAGCGCTTACTCCTGAATTCATCACAATAGACATTGCCCATGGGCATTCAAATGCTGTCATCAATATGATTCAGCATATCAAAAAACACCTGCCAGAGAGCTTCGTCATTGCTGGGAATGTTGGTACGCCTGAAGCTGTGCGCGAACTGGAACATGCAGGCGCAGATGCAACAAAAGTGGGAATCGGTCCTGGTAAAGTATGTATCACAAAAATTAAAACAGGTTTTGGAACTGGAGGCTGGCAGTTGGCAGCACTTCGTTTATGTGCAAAAGCTGCAAGCAAACCAATCATTGCCGATGGCGGAATCCGCACACACGGCGATATCGCAAAATCCGTACGTTTCGGTGCAACAATGGTCATGATCGGCTCCCTTTTCGCCGGCCATGAAGAATCACCAGGAGAAACCATTGAAATAGAAGGAAAATTAGTCAAAGAATATTTCGGCTCCGCTTCCGAATTCCAAAAAGGCGAAAAGAAGAACGTAGAAGGCAAAAAAATGTTCGTTGAGCATAAAGGATCCTTACAGGATACATTAACCGAAATGGAACAAGATCTTCAATCTTCTATTTCCTATGCCGGAGGAACCACTTTAGACTCCATTCGTCACGTAGATTATGTGATTGTTAAGAACTCTATTTTTAATGGGGATAAGGTATATTAACTTTAAGTTTTTAGAGGGAACTAGAGGGACAAGGGCAGCGTATTTAATCCGAAGTGGTTAGATATGCTGTTTTTTTTATGTTGTAAACTCTTGAGATTACACAATTATCCCTTGAAATAAAAAAAGGAGCTTCCCACAAGTTCATTGAACTCATGAGAAGCCTCCGTTAATTTACCTCAATGTTAGCATTTCACTCTCATCTTACTCAAAAACCCACTAAAATCAAGGGTTTGGGGGCGGTTATTACATCATTCCGCCCCTAAGGTGAGAGTGTGTAATATCATTAACTATGAATACAAAAAGCGCGGTGTATCGAGTTTTTGTTAAATCAGAGGTGTAACATCTTTAACGGGAATATACCGTTTTTATTTGATTGCGTTAGCAAAATGTTAACATTCATGCATTTCTCTAACATCACCGAGTTGTATAGTAAAATTATTTAAGTGGAACTTGTCAATCATCATGCCACTTACTTCTTGTTCAATACCGTGGTTACATAAGACAATTAGCTGCTTAATATAAAACACTAATTTTTTAGGGTCACATCATTCCCGTGCTTCTTTTCTGTAGATGGAAGCAGAGAACCGCCCCCATGCATCTGTTAATCTATCTCCAAATACTCTTTTACTCCGTTTTTAATGGATTTAGCAACAGATTCTTGAAATTCGTCAGTTAACATTATTTGCTCATCTTTTGGATTAGTTATATAACCTATTTCTAGCAAGGTTGCCGGCATGGTAGTATCCTTTAAAACAAAATAGTTTTCTTTTTTTACTCCACGATTACTAAAACCTGTAGCCTCTGCAACATGTTTGTGTATAATGTTTGCCAAAAATAAAGAGTTTTTTTGATTGTAATAATAGGATTCCGTGCCAGAAACAGATGGGTCTGTGAACGTATTTGCGTGTATAGATATATATAAATCAGCCCCTAGGTCATTTGCGAAGTTTGGCCTTACTCGTGATTCAGAGGAAAGAAAAATATCCTTATCTCTTGTCATATAAACCTCTATTTGCGGTACTTGCTCCAATAATTGGCTGACTTTCATCGCAAGGGTTAACGTGAAGTCCTTTTCATATGAACCACTGGCACCAATAGACCCGGGATCTTTACCACCATGTCCTGGATCAATCACTATTTTATACGGATCTTTGGCTGATTCACCTTTTGAATTATTATTTGCTTGATTGCTAATAAGCTGTTCTTTTTTGGATTGCGACTTATTTTCTGAATGTGAAGCAAATGGTTTCTGATCGACTATGAAACCAACTGCAATTAAAATTACTACTAAACTAAATGCGAAAAATCGGATCCGTTTGTTTATGTTACTCTCTCCCTTAATTCTTGTTTTTCCTAATTCTGTGTGGATACTCGATGACAACGTTGATAACAGTTGAAGTTATATGGTTGTAGATTTTCGTCAATTTTTTTTGTTTGAAATCCATGCTCGGACAGATAAGTTAGCAGAATAGACAAATGGTCAGCTGTATTTCGCTTGTCATGCATGAGAATAATTGGTGCCACTCCTGCATTTACCAGTTCCTCTATTTGGCTAATAACCGTATCTACATATTCATCACTGGATAAAGACCAATCGCTGCTGTCAACATTCCAATCCCACAATTTAAATCCATTGCTATCTAAAACCTCTCGATATGATTCAGTTAAATACGGAATACTGCCATAAGGTGTCCGAATTAGATTGGATTGAATTCCTGTAATAGATTGAAGCGTCTCCTGAGCGGTAGTCATTTCTTCAAGAGCAGATTGTTCAGATTTATAAAAGTGGTATTTGTTGTGGGTCACACCATGGAAACCCACAGCATGACCTTCCTCTGCAATTTTGTCTACAACCTCTGGTAATTCCCTCATAGATGGTTCCAGCATGAAAAATGTTGCTTTCGCATTGAATTGGTGTAACGTATCCAAGATGTCTGTTGTTGCTAAAGTAGGACCGTCATCAAAGGTTAAGTAGACAGTATTTTCTATATTTGGAGAAACCATTTCATTGTCTATCTGTGACTTCTCGGATTCCGTTTTTTGGTCATCTGGTGAACCTTTATATTCCGGATTTATCTCAGATGTTTTGTCCTCAAGTAATGTTTTTGTGTGTCCTGCTACAATTGCCTCCTTTACCTTAGATTTCACCTGATTACGGTCAACATCACTTTGATAGACATAAAAAATTACCAAACAGGCAAGGGGAATTAATAGTTTAAGCATTTTCATGTAAAGACCTCTATTCTATTTCGTTTTCATGCTTGTTGACAGATTAATATAATGAGATAAAGACGAGATGAAGATGAAATGGATGTAAGCTAAAGATTGGTTAAAATGATAAAAAGCCATCCAATCTCATGACATAGCGTCATAAATTTGGATGGCTTTGATTTACGGATCCGTTCTTGTCATAAAAACTGTTTTTACTATTCCTGCTCCAACAGTTTTTCTACTCTTTTCGACATACTTAAGAGTGCTAGATAAAGAGTACTAGATAGAGGTAAATATTAGGTGCAGATAATTTAGATACCATTTAAAGAATTTTAGCTTTAATAGACACAACAAGCATGGCATACAAAAAAGCCATCCGTTCAATACCTTAGTAAAAGTCCATTGAACGGATAGCTCTAGTAAAAAAATTTAATTTTGGCAGAAAGAAAGGTTTTGCAATAAAGTCCCTACTCTTTTTTGTCCAAATAGAAGAAAAACAGCACGCCATCTTCCGTATTCAATACACCATACTGGGAACCGTGCAGCTCTAAAATATTTTTTGAAATAGCAAGTCCCAATCCGGTTCCACCTTTCGAACGCCTGCGAGACGTATCTCCACGATAAAAACGATCCCATATTTTCTCTAAATGTTCTTGTGAGATATGAGCCCCTTGATTTTCTACACATACTTTCACACGTTCACTTTCTTCTATCGTGGAAATAATAATATTTTTATTTTCTGGTGTGTAACGAATTGCGTTGGTAATAAAGTTCGTAGTAACCTGTTCAATTCGATGTTGATTGGCTACTACCTTAATCTTGGAAAGTTGTTTATGAACATGTAATTGCTTGTTCGCTAAGTCTAAAGCTAATTTCTCACATATATACTCAATGACCTGATCAATATAAAAGTCATCCATTTTCATTTTATACGTACCAGACTCAAATTTTGCCAATTCGAGCATATCAACAATGAGCAAATCCATTTTGTCTACTTCTTTCGACATTGCTTTAAAATAATAATCTTTTTTATTACTAACGACACCATCTTCCAAAATGGAGATGCAGCTCTTCATAATACTTAAAGGCGTCTTTAATTCATGTGAAACACCGGAAATAAATTCTTTTCGTGTATTTTCCAGTTGTTTTTCTTTCTCTATATCCTGTTGCAGCTGATTAATATACGAATGCAACGTATGAGAGAGTGTATTAATATTGTGTGATAACGTACCAATTTCATCTTTTGATGTAATAGGTATGGTCTCTGAAAAATCCAGGTTTGCAATCTTCTTTGTCGAATCGTTTATTCGCAGCAATGGTTTAGCAATCTTTTTTGAATAATAAAATGATGCCAGAACGATAAGAAGAAGCACAAATATGATTAAGTATACATAATAATCTTCTAGCATTTGTACAGCTTCATCAACTGGTTGTAATGATGTCATAGCATAAATATAAGTTGTTTCACCATTCATATCTTTTATGGGTCTAATAAATAGTTTGTATTTAATGTTATTTTGCTCATAGTCTATTGTTTCAGCAGTGCCAGTATGATTTTCATTTAGTAGCAGGTTTACCTGAAATTGTTTTATTCTTTCTATAAACAGACGATTGGTATAAATGTTTGAACTTGCGGCCCCGACTGGTAATTGTAATTTCTTAATTTGCCCCATTAAATATATTTGTGAGCTATCTTTTGGTGAAGGCTCTATTGCAGCTTGTGGAGAAAGTTCTAATTTAGCTTGTTTGCCATATATTTTTTCAGATAGCTGCTTATTCTCTAATACTTGTATCCTGTTTTCTCCCGTTATAATAGCTGGAATGAATGTATCATCCTCTATGATTCCATCAATAAAAATACGCTTTCCCTGTTCTAATTTAAACTTTAACCCTTCTATATCTTCTAAACCAATGAAGCTATATAGGGGGATGGTAATGTCACGATCAGAGAAATCCTTATTTCGAGTAGGATCTAAATGAATTTTCACAGAAAAATCATCAGCGTATTGAATCGTTCCTATACTATCTAATGTTGTAATCCACGTCTGATTTTCCTGGTAGAAATCCAGTTGCAGCTTTTTAATTGTTGATTCGTCTCCTTCAGCCTTTAAGTACGCTTTCTTAAAAGATTGAATGCTCGTATTTATTTTATTTACCTTTTGATTTGAATAATATTGCTTGAAAAATATGGTTTCTCCAATATACATAGTTGCCAAAATGAGCATACATAATAATGTTGTTAGCATAAACAATTTTGCTGCAATTCCTATTTTCATACGTTTCCCTCAAATTTATAGCCAGCCCGGATAATCGTTACAATACTATTTGCTTTATTACGTAACTTATGACGCAAATTACGGATATGACTATTGATTGTACGATCGTCACCAGCAAATTCATAACCCCAAATTTTAGTGATTAGCTTTTCTCTTGTAATAATAATCCCTGGATTTTGCATTAAATAGGTTAATATTTCAAACTCTGTGTGTGTCAAACTTATGCTTTCTCCATCTACTGCCACTGTACGTGAGAGGAAATGGACATGAATACCGCTGCTAATTAAGGTATCTTCATTAGATAGCTTACCTGCATGAGAATATCGACTATCAATTAATCGTTTTACTCTTGCCAACAAAATAGGCGGACTGTATGGTTTTGTAACATAATCATCTACTCCTAGTTCAAAACCAAGTAACGTATCGTCTTCATCCACACGGGCAGTCAGCATAATAATAGGCACATTGGATAATTTGCGAATTCTTCTGCAAACTGACCACCCATCTAACTCCGGTAGCATTATATCCAAAATTATTAAATGTACTTTCTGTTCTTCAAATATACTTAAAGCTTCATTTCCATCTACTGCCTCTAATACTTCATATCCCGCGTTTAATAAATAATCTTTAACTATTTCACGTAAAATATCTTCATCTTCTACAATTAGAATAGTTTTTTGCATTTTTCTCCCTCGCAGTGTTTAAAAGGTTAGTATTTATAAAAGAATATCATAACAATGTAAAGATGAGATAAAGATGTTAACTTGATAACATCCGTAATAAACCCTCTTTAGGAATTGTTGACAATTAATTGCCACACCCTACATTTTTATATTACCCATCCAAAAACAACATTAAAATCTGTTCGCTTTTTTGCGGAAGTTAGAGTCATTTGCACGTAAACACAACCACAAAAAAGAAGCTTCTCAAAAATTCAGCGAATTAATGAGAAGCTTCATAAATTAGTAATATGGTCAAAATGTGGCCATTAGGTTTGAGTGAAACTTAAAAACCTTGATAGTAAAAGGATGTAAGAGTGTGATTACATCATGCCGCCCATTCCACCCATGCCGCCCATGTCAGGCATTCCGCCGCCAGCGCCCTCTTCTGGGATATCTGCTACTACTGCTTCAGTAGTAAGGAACATTGCAGATACGCTTGCTGCGTTTTGAAGTGCATAGCGAGTAACTTTAGTAGGATCTACGATACCAGCGTCAAGCATGTTTACCCATTCGCCAGTTGCTGCGTTGAATCCAATACCGATTTCTTCTTTTTTCAGGCGATCTACGATTACAGATCCTTCAAGTCCAGCGTTGTGCGCGATTTGACGTACGGGCTCTTCGATTGCACGCAATACGATGTTCACACCAGTAGCTTCGTCGCCTTCTGCTTGGATTTCGGATACTTTTTTGTAGACGTTTACTAGAGCAGTACCACCACCGGCTACGATTCCTTCTTCCACTGCAGCACGAGTAGAGTTCAGAGCATCTTCAATACGAAGCTTGCGCTCTTTCAATTCTGTTTCTGTTGCCGCTCCAACTTTGATTACAGCTACGCCTCCAGCGATTTTCGCAAGGCGCTCCTGTAATTTTTCACGGTCGAATTCAGAAGTTGTATCTTCCAATTGCGCACGGATTTGGCCAACACGAGCTTGAATATCCTCTGTATTGCCGTGTCCATTTACAACTGTAGTGTTTTCTTTTGTAACCACGATTTTGTCTGCGCGTCCCAATTGGCTGATGTTCGCAGTTTTAAGGTCTAATCCTAGTTCTTCTGTGATCACTTCACCACCAGTGATAGCAGCGATATCTTGAAGCATCGCTTTACGACGGTCACCGAATCCAGGAGCTTTAACAGCTACTGCATTAAATGTTCCACGTAATTTGTTCACTACCAATGTAGCCAACGCTTCCCCTTCTACATCTTCAGCAATCAACAACAATGGCTTGCCTTGTTGTACCACTTGCTCAAGTACTGGAAGGATTTCCTGGATGTTTGTGATTTTCTTGTCCGTGATTAATACGTACGGGTTGTCTAGTACAGCTTCCATTTTGTCGGAATCTGTTACCATGTATGGAGAAGCATAGCCACGGTCGAATTGCATACCTTCTACTACTTCAAGCTCTGTAGTGAAGCCTTTGGATTCTTCCAATGTGATGACGCCGTCGTTTCCAACGCGCTCCATCGCTTCTGCAATCAATTGGCCCACTTCTTCGTCTGCTGCAGAGATAGCTGCAACCTGTGCGATAGATGCTTTGCCTTCGATCGGCTTGGAAATGTTTTTCAATTCTTCAATAGCAACTGCCACCGCTTTTTCGATCCCTTTACGGATGCCCATTGGGTTAGCACCAGCTGTAACGTTCTTCAAGCCTTCGCGGATCATCGCTTGAGCAAGAACTGTTGCAGTAGTTGTACCGTCACCGGCAACATCATTTGTTTTGCTGGCTACTTCAGCAACAAGTTTTGCACCCATATTTTCGAATGCATCTTCCAATTCGATTTCTTTTGCAATCGTAACACCGTCGTTAGTGATTAGTGGAGAACCGAATTTCTTCTCAAGTACCACATTGCGTCCTTTTGGTCCTAATGTTACTTTCACTGCATCAGCTAATTTGTCTACACCGCGTAACATGGAGCGGCGAGCTTCTTCACTGAACTTAATCTCTTTTGCCATAATTGATAGACCTCCTCAGTAAAGTTAAGTTTTTTTTATTTGATTACTTGCTTACTACTGCAAGTACGTCTGTTTCTTTAAGGATTAAATATTCTTTGCCTTCGAATTTCACTTCTGTACCGGCATATTTGGAGAAGATGATGCTGTCGCCTTCAGATACTTCAAGCGCTACACGCTCACCACTGTCAAGTACACGACCTGTACCAACCGCTACTACTTTTCCTTCTTGAGGCTTTTCTTTAGCAGAGTCAGGTAATACGATACCACTTGCAGTTTTTTCTTCTGACTGAACAAGCTCAATTACTAGACGATCACCTATTGGCTTTAACATGAAAACAACCTCCTTGATTCATATGTAATATTTTTATTTATTAGCACTCTATAGTCTTGAGTGCTAACACAATTATTATAATAATGAATCTCTTCCTGTTTTGCAAGTATCTTTGCTTAAAATTTTTCATCCTTTTTAGCACTTTTCCATTATCTCCCCGCAGTCTTCATATAAACCAAAATATCGACAAATTTTTCGATAGCTACATAACATAGAATGTCATTTCTGAACTCCCTGTTGATCTCCGTTCCAGGTGTTCGCTTATCCAGGGCGGCCTCGGGAGCCTCACACCTTGCACTCCGATCAACAGGGGAATCTTATAGTAAAAATCAACTTGATTAGCGTTTATGTAAAGATGGTCCTTTATGGGAACCTTATCATTATAAGGGTAGTATTAGAATATGATACAATACGGAAAGCGAATAATAGAGTTTAGAGGAGTTTACTATGACTAAAAAGTATTGGTATGTCATTTTGACCTATGTGTTGATGCAGCTGTCCGGATTTATCGGTTTTCCTATCTTGATGGCTCTTGGTGTGGAACGTGGAGATATTGTGGGATATTGGACCTTTGTCAGTTTTACAATCGGGCTCTTGATTGTCTGCTTTATTCTCCGGGATGAATGGAAGGAAGGCGACTTCAGGGGTGAGACGGCCTCTGTTCCAAAAACTGTGCTATGGACGGTGCTGGGCTTTCCGATGGCTCTATTCGGCCAGGGGATTGCGGCCCAAATTCAGCTGAAGCTATTCGGTATCGAACCTGGTTCAGAAAATACGCAGGAGATCATGGCATTTGTAACAGCCACACCGATCATGATTTTTGCAATAACAATTGCTGGACCTATTTTAGAGGAAATCATCTTCCGTAAAATAATTTTCGGTTCCCTTTACAAGCGTTTCAATTTTGCAGTCGGACTCATTATCAGTTCCCTACTTTTTGCTGTAGTCCATAATGACTTCAAGCATCTGCTGATTTACTTTGTGATGGGTGGGATCTTTGCCTTCCTATATGTCAAAACAAACCGCATCATTGTTCCGATCATCGCCCATGTGGCCATGAATAGCTTTGTTGTCATTGTGCAGTATATGTTCAGGGATAGAATTGAAGAAATGATCAAACAGATGGAAGAGATGCAGAACGCGTTACCGAATCTTATCTCCTTCTTCTGATAGTTTACAGAATCAATGGTAAGGCCATCTACAACTGGAGGACTAGCACAATGAGAATAAAACCGATCAATATGGTCTTTTTCTATGCCATCATGGGATGTCTATTTACGTATTTGGCAGTCGCGTCATTCAAGGAAAGCGTCTTTGAATGGCACACCATGCTGCTGATGCTGATCGCCACCTTCGACTTCGGAGTTAGCATCCGGGCATATCTGCTTCATAAAAAAATTAATAATATGCAAAAAAAATAGGCTTCTTACCTTTACGGTAGGTTGCCTATTTTTTATTTAATTCCTCATTCAACTTTGCTTCCGCAAGCTTGACCTTTTTGTAGCCGAAGCGGGATATGATGATGCTGATTTCATAAAGGATAAGAAGCGGTACTGTCACCATTAAATGAGAAATGATCTCCGGCGGCGTAATCAATGCTCCTATTACTAGCAATACAAAGTACGCGTATCTTCTTACTTTTACAAGGATAGCTGGAGTGATAATCCCCAGTCTTGTTAAGAACATCACAATAACCGGCATCTGAAACAGAATGCCGAATGGCAAGGTAAGCTGGAACAGGAATTGGAAATATTCGTTGATCCCGATGACTTGGTTGATATCCAGGCGGTCTGCCAGATTGCTCATGAACTTCACAACAAACGGAAACAGGATGAAGTAGGAGAATGTCAGTCCACTCAGGAACAAGAAAAGGGATATTGGGATATAGCTTAACGTCACTTTCCGCTCCCGCTCATACAAACCGGGGCTGATAAAAGACCAAATCTGATAGAGCGTGACGGGGAACGTAATGATAAATGCAATCAAAAAAGAAAACTGCATGAAGATCTTGATTGGATCTGTAATGCGAAAGGCGTTCATCTGTAGCGCTTCCGCTTCATTTGTGTGCTGTAAATAGACAATGATCGGTTCCGCTAGGAAAAAACCGCCGATCGCTGAGACGAAAAAGAAGGACGCAATGATGATCACCCTTTTTCGGAGCTCGCCTATATGGTCATACACCGACATTTCTCTATCTAGCATATATGTTCATCCTTACATTACTTCGTTTCTTCTTTTTTCTCTGGTTTGCTGTCGTCGTCATCCGCTAATCCTTTAGTTGCGTTTTTGAATTCACGCAATGTATTACCAGCTGCCTTACCCAGTTGAGGTAATTTGCTTGGACCGAAGATTAATAGTGCTACGAAAACAATTAACAAGAGGCTACCCATTCCGATTGGACCCATTCTTGCCACCTCCTTGAAATATACTTATTCTACTACTTTTTCATTCTGTTGGATAGTGCTTGAGAAAATATACCAATGACTGTAGTTCCACGGCTAAATCGATATGATGAATACGGATGGATTCCGGCACATTAATGCGTGCGGGCGTAAAGTTCAGGATGCCCTTTACCCCTTTTTCCACCAATCTGTCTGCTATCGGCTGCGCTACTGGCGCGGGTACGGTAAGGATTGCCACCGTCACATCGTCCGGCAGATGCTCCTCGATGTCATCAAGATGATACACCGGTACACCGCCGATCTCCGTGCCGATTTTCGACTCGTCGATATCAAAGGCCATCACGATCTTCGTGTTATTGTTTTTCATAAAATTGTAATGCAGGAAAGCTGTTCCCAAGTTTCCTACACCTATTAGAGTAACATAAGTCAATTCATCCTGGTCGAGCGTTTTCCGGAAAAAAGTTAACAAATATTGAACATTATAGCCATATCCCTTTTTCCCCAGTGCCCCAAAATAGCTGAAGTCCCGTCGGATAGTCGCTGAATCCACTTTGACCGCTTCACTCAGCTCTGCGGAAGAAACCCGCTGCTTTCCCGATGTATTCAAATTCTTAAGAAAACGGTAATACAAAGGCAATCTCTTGGCCGTTGCCTGCGGTATTTTCATCGGCTCGTTATTCATCTTACTCCCCCATTGTCCAAACAGTTTGCGGTCCTTTTCTATATAAAACGGATGCCGGCTCCGTTTTTCGAATTTAAATCGCTTTCATTTTACCTTATTCTCTGCAATTTTGTAAGAGGCTGCCGTTTCCAATTCTTGAAGTGGCGCTTGAAGAAGTATACACTTACATTAGAATTGCATGAGGTGAAAATGATGATTATTTTACAGATAAATCAATTAACGAAATATTTTGGTGCTGACCTTATTCTATCGAATATAAAACTAGAAGTACAATCGAAAGACAGAATTGCGCTTGTTGGACGTAATGGTGCAGGGAAGTCTACCTTATTAAAAATCATTTCCAATCAGCTGTCCTATGATTCCGGCGATATTATTAAACCCAAGGATGTCACAATCGGATATCTCGCACAGGATACCGGGCTGCAGACTGAGCGTTCCATCTGGGATGAAATGCTGACAGTGTTTTCCGGTCTAAAAGAAATGGAAAATCAGATGCGCACGCTGGAAGCGAAAATGGGAGATCCCGCTTATTTTGAGGATGGCCCGCTTTACGCTCGCATTCTGAAGGAGTATGACGAAATACAGGAAGCCTTCAAGCAGAAGGGCGGTTTTCAATATGAAGCGGATATCCGCTCTGTGCTTCACGGCCTTCGTTTTTCCGAGTTTGATTATCAGACCCCAATCGAGACACTGAGCGGTGGACAGAGAACCCGTCTTGCACTTGCCAAGCTTTTGCTGACCAAGCCGGATCTATTGATTCTGGATGAGCCGACGAACCATCTCGACATCGATACCCTTTCCTGGCTGGAAGGATATCTCCAGGGCTATCCGGGTGCATTACTTATTGTTTCCCATGACCGCTACTTCCTAGACAAGGTGGTTACAACCGTCTATGAAATCTCCCGGAAGCAGTCTGCGAAGTTTCTTGGCAACTATAGTGCGTACCTTGCACAGAAGGCAGAGCAATACGAACGTGATATGAAAATGTTCGAAAAACAGCAAGACGAAATTGCGAAGCTGCAGGACTTTGTACAGCGCAACCTGGCAAGGGCTTCCACCACCAAGCGCGCCCAGAGCCGCAGAAAGCAGCTCGATAAAATGCAGGTGATGGACCGTCCGCAAGGCGATGAAAAATCCGCCTCCATCATGTTTGATATTGATAGGCAAAGCGGAAATGATGTACTGAAAGCTAATAACCTGGCCGTTTCCTATGACCAGACCCCCATCTTCCGGCATGTGGACATTTCCCTGTCACGCGGCGATAGTGTTGCGCTTGTCGGACCGAACGGAATCGGGAAGTCCACCCTATTAAAAACGCTGGTCAAACAGTTGGAGCCACTTGAAGGAAGCTTTTCATTCGGGGCAAATGTTTCAGTGAGCTACTATGACCAGCAGCAGGCAGACCTCACTTCCAATAAGACGGTATTGGCCGAGCTTTGGGATGAGTACCCGAACAAGATGGAAAAGGAAATACGTACAATACTCGGAAACTTCCTGTTCTCCGGAGATGATGTGCTGAAGCCGGTTTCTACTTTAAGCGGAGGGGAAAAGGCACGATTGGCCCTTTCCAAGATGATGCTGCAGCGCTCCAATGTTCTGATCCTGGACGAGCCTACGAACCATCTGGATCTGGACAGCAAGGAGATTCTGGAGAATGCCTTGATTGACTATCCAGGTACCATCCTATTCGTTTCCCATGACCGCTACTTCATCAACCGCCTGGCAACCAAGGTCTATGAATTAAGCAGAATTGGAGCGACCGAATATCTCGGAGATTACGACTATTATATAGAGAAAAAAGAAGATGCCCTGGAGCTTGCAAGACTGGAAAGCGAAGCATCTTCCTCCTCCCATGTCAGAGTTGCTCAAGCTGAAAAGGAAAAGCCTAGCTACGAACAGGAAAAAGAAGCAAAGCGCCTGGAACGCCAAAAGAAACGCAGACTCGAAGAAATAGAAAAGGAAATTGAAGAAATCGAAAATAAGCTCGAAGAAAACGAAAGCCAGCTCTGTCTTCCGGAAGTCTATCAGGACCATGAAAAAGTACTGGAGCTCAACACCCAAAATGAGGAGTTGCAGGAAAGATTGATGGTACTGATGGAAGAGTGGGAAGAGTTAGTGTGATAAATAAGCTACTTTCTTATTATGAGAGAGTAGCTTTTTAAATGGGATTGTGGATAAAAATCTTCTTTTAGCAGTTTTTGTCGATACCTGACCCTCTTTTTAAGAACTTTGTCGATAAAACTCACTTTTCCACATACATATTCACATATCGTCCCTTATTTAATAAGTTATCAAGAGGTTTATGCACACTATCCACAATTCCATCAAAAGTTATCCACATTTTTTATTCACATTTACGGGGTTGAATTTATAGGAAAGTAATACTTTTATCCACAAATTGTCCACAGGGTTGTGTATAACGTATGCGCTTTCTATTTTTATACAAAATAAAAACCTTTCAACCAACAAATCAGTTGAAAGGTTTTTCGATATCGAGCCCGGGATTTCCGTTCAAATTCATTCCGGAACGTTTTCCTTTGCGGTACAGGACACTTCCTGCAGCAGCAATCATGGCCGCATTATCTGTACATAATGATAGTGGAGGAATCACCAATTCTTTCCCCACATTATCCACAGCCGTCTGAAGAGCGCTGCGCAGCCCTTTGTTGGCGGCTACCCCGCCTGCGATCAGCACCTGGTCCACCTTGTAGTGTTCCATGGCTTTCAGTGTTTTACCGACCAACACCTCGATGACACTCTCTTGAAAACTTGCTGCCAAATCCGCGGGGCTGATCTCCTCCCCTTTTTGCTTCGCATTGTGGAGCGTGTTGATAACCGCCGATTTCAATCCTGAGAAGCTGAAATCATAGGAACCCTCCTCCAGCCATGCTCTTGGAAGTTTGATAGAAGGTTGTCCCTCTGTCGCCAAACGGTCGATATGAGGACCGCCCGGATAAGGAAGCTGCAAGGTCCTCGCTACCTTATCATAGGCCTCCCCTACTGCATCGTCACGCGTTTCTCCGATAACCTCGAATGAACCGTGCTCCTTCATGTAGATTAGCTCTGTATGTCCACCGGAAACCACCAGGGCCAGCAATGGAAATTTCAACTCCGCTACCAGCTGATTGGCATAGATATGACCGGCAATATGATGAACACCGATCAAAGGTTTCTGATGTGCGAATGCCATCGCTTTTGCTGCATTCACCCCGATTAAAAGAGCACCAACAAGGCCTGGTCCTTCCGTAACGGCGATAGCATCTATGCTATCCATCGTAAGGCCGCTCTGCTTCATCGTTTCCTCAAGCACGATGGTGATCTGTTCCACATGATGCCTTGAGGCGATTTCAGGAACCACTCCTCCAAAACGCTGATGGCTTTCAATCTGGGAGGAAACCACATTCGCCACGATTTCCGTCCCGTTCTTGATGACAGCTGCAGCCGTTTCATCACAGCTCGTTTCAATCCCTAATATATATTCGTCTTTTTGTTCTTCATTTTTCATAAACTCACCCACATCACTAATGCGTCTTCATTGTTATCCACATAATATTTTTTTCGGATTCCACCATTTTGGAAACCATGCTTCCTATACAAGTTCTGTGCCACTACATTGGAGACCCGTACTTCAAGCGATAAAGAGGTAGCCCCGATCATTCGGCAGTATTGAATCGCATTACCCAGCAGAATATCCCCAAGCTTCCTTCCACGACACGAAGGATGGATCGCAATATTGGTTATCTGCGCCTCACCCATGACCACCCAAATCCCACAATAGCCAATCACTCTGTTCTCTTCCTTCATGACAAAATAATGGGCATAAGGATTATTGGTAAGCTCATAATAAAAGGCGTCTTGGGTCCAGGGAGTGGCAAACGAAAGCATTTCCACCTCATGGACTCCCTCAATATCATGGACTGTCATTTTAGCAATATCAATCATTGATTCCATCTTGTTCACCTATTTTTCTTTGCTTTCTAGCCATTTTGCTTCCGCTTCCGCTAAGCGGGTGTAGTTCGGAACAAAGGAATGGACATCCTCCGCAACATTTTTCAACCCAATCAGAGCCAACTTACTCGGACGAGGGTTGTTTTCACTTGTCTCGGCAAAATGAGCCATTTCCCCAAGATACTCTATGATGGTTTCCTTATGCAGGTGCACATCATTCCCGATAAATAATACGTCCTCATTCTTTTCTTTCAGCATGCCCAGCCAATCCGTCAGTGCGATATTCACATCTTCCACTTCCGTCTGTACGCCCGTTTTATTCCATGTGTATAAACCTGTATACACCTGTCCGCGTCTGGCATCCATGATAGGGGAAATAAACCCTTTGAAATAACGGCCATTAGCTGCCAAAAGTTCCAGACTCGATACGCCTACTAGCGGCACATTCAACGACCACGCCAAAGTCTTTGCCAACGTAACGCCGATACGTACCCCAGTAAAGGAGCCTGGCCCTCTCCCTACGACAATCCGATCAATCGTATCCGGCTTTATCTCGCAATCTTTCATCAGCCTATCGACTGCAGGCATCGCACGCACCGAATGGTTTTTATTCAAGTTGGTTACAAGCTCCCCAATCACTCTGTCTTCCTCTACAATCGCCACACCAAGCACATAGCTTGATGTATCAATGGCCAATACTCTAGTCATTCCATTAGCTCCTTACAAATATCTTCATAGCGCGCTCCCCGTGGAGTCAGCACAATCTTTCTTTCATCGTCGCCAAGATGGTAGATATAAATCTCCAACCGTTCCTCCGGCAAATATTCCTCAATCAAATGGGCCCATTCCACAACCGTCACACCGCTGCCTATAAAATAATCATCAAACCCGAGATCTTCCTCACTGTCAGCTAAGCGGTACACATCCATATGGTATAGTGGCAACCGGCCCTCATACTCTTTTATGATGGTAAACGTAGGACTGTTCACATTGCGGGTGATATCCAATCCCTTTGCCAGTCCCTTTGTGAACGTGGTCTTGCCTGCCCCCAGGTCACCCTCCAACAATAGGACTTCCCCTCCATTCAGAAGCTTCCCAAGTGCATGTGAGGTTTTCATCGTTTCCTCTGACGAATGTGTCTTCAACTCGACTTGCATCATATAACCATGCTCCTACTCTTTTAAAAAGTGATTATATCCTTCTTTTTTCAATAATACCTTACTATCTTCATCTCTCATAAAAACCTGTCCGTTTCCAGAAGCCATCACTTCACCAATTCTGGAAATCCTGATATCTGCATCCTGGCAGCGCTTCTGTAAAACAGACCAATCCTTGGCACCAATCGTACCTACCAGCTCAAAATCCTCTCCACCGGTAAGCGCCCACTTCAGCGCCTTTTCTTCCTTATATTGAACCATTGATGTACTTAATGGTAGTGTATCCTTGTTTATCACAATATCTACTAGGCTTGCTTCTGCAATTTCCATCAGCTCGCTTGCAATGCCATCACTTACATCGTTCAATGCTACTCGATCAAATTCTGTAAGAATCCTGCCTAATTCCACTTGAGGTGTTGGATTCTGGTGCTTCCTTATCAACTCGGACCAACCGGAATGATCTTGTAAAAGAACATCCAATCCAGCTGCAGAATCACCCAAAGTTCCAGAAACAAACACCACATCACCAGGCTTGGCGTTCGAACGGAGAAGTCGTTTTCCCTTCTCCACCTTCCCCATGACAAAAACACTCAGAACAAGGGATTTACCGGAAGTCGTATCGCCTCCGATAAGATCCATCCGGTACCGATCACCTAGAGCCTTCATTCCTTTATAGATTTCCAAAAGCTCTTCCTCCGGCCATGCTTTTGGAATCGAGATCGAAACAAGGTAATATAGCGGTATGCCACCCATGGCGGCAATATCACTGATATTTGCTGCCAGTGCCTTATAGCCAATATCATACGGCTTCATCGTTTTCGGGCTAAAATGGACCTCTTCCACCATGGTATCGACACATAACACGCTTTCAAAGCCCTCATCCGCCTCGACGATTGCCGCATCATCCCCTATCCCCACAACCTTGTCCTGATGGAACAAAGTCTCTGGCTGAATATTCCTTATGAATCCAAACTCATCCGAAACCGACAAGAGACGACACCCCTCTGCTTTTTTATGCTATCCACTATTATAACGAAAGAAGAAAGAGAAAGAAAATAAATCATGCCCCACATTGAAAGGTTTAACCCATCCAAAAAAAGGATATGGACTAGGGATGCATTTATTTTGAAGGAGGAATTCAATAATGGCACATACTGATCAAGATACTCAAAGCAAAGTCGAAAGAACAGTAGAAAACATGGATGATAGCAAGAAAGAAAGAATCCTGGCCGATTTTGATGCCTTTAAGAGCTATTTGAACGACAAAGTATCCGCAGGAAAAAGAGTCGGACTCGGTGAAGAGCAACTAGCCATCGCAGCAGAAAAAATAGCAGACTACCTGGCCAAACACGAAGAGCCGAGAAACAGCGAAGAAAAACTCCTCCAGGAACTCTGGAAAGTCGGAGACAAGGAAGAACGCCACAAACTCGCGCATATGCTTGTTAAATTGGTAGATTAATAGAAAAGCGGAGCCGGCTCGGTCAGGCCCGACAAGCTTAAGACAGTTTTCCGGTGGAGGTTGGTTTTTACCTCCGCTGGAAAATTGGCTTAAGACCTCGAGGGCCTAGCCGGCGGAGCTAGACAATGAAAAGCGGAGGGCGCCCGCTCTGGGACGTACAAACTGGACTGAATATCCTGAGATAAAGGAAACACGAAGAGCGATAGCGATTCGATGTTGACTTATCGTAGGGAGATGAGGGAAGTTTGCTAGTCCCAGGCGCCCGGAGCTAGACAATGAGAAAAGCGGAGCCGGCTCGGTCAGGCCCGACAAGCTTAAGACAGTTTTCCGGTGGAGGTTGGTTTTTACCTCCACCGGAAAATTGGCTTAAGACCTCGAGGGCCTAGCCGGCGGAGCTAGACAATGAAAAGCCGAGGGCGCCCGCTCTGGGACGTACAAACTAGACTGAATATCCTGAGATAAAGGAACCACGAAGAGCGATTCGATGTTCAAACTCTCCAAACATATATACAGTTGTGACAATAGCCCTACCCTAACCGGTAGGGCTTTTGGCGTGGGAAGTTTCCTTACAACAAAAATTTTCTGAAAATAAAGGATTTTCAGGTATTTTGTAGAATACTTATCCTCAGGCACAAATAAGTATCAATTGTGGACAAAATTATGTTTAGGAGGGAAATTAATGCGTTTGAAGGGTTTTTTGTTTTTTTTCATCATTGTTTTAGCTTTAGCAGGTTGTGGCAACGGAGAGAGTGCAGGTACAGTCAGTGGGGAAGAAGGATTTTCTTCTACATTTGAGGAAAACGATCAAAACTTCGAAGTAATACATGCTTACCAATTATTCAATCCTTATTATGAAGAATCAAAGAGCCTTCCAAAAGAAGAAGTTTTGGCTTTATATAAATCGAGTATCATTGACCAGGTCAACGATAAATGTTTTAAAGATGGCGAAAATATTCAAATGGCGGAAACAATCATGAACGAAGAGCCTAAGAATAGAATTGCCGTTCAGGACGTAATCAAGAAAATCGATTATGCAAGTACTAATGAAGCGGTTAAAGAAGCACTTATCCAATCTTCAAAACTATTACCATCTGGAAAAGATACCACAGTATGTATATTCCCTACCAATGATTCTACTACCCTGTCCTTTGTAGCAGGTTCCGGAAAAATCATTCTACTTTACAACCGCAACTATTCTACTGATATCATCAAATCTGCGGTAGCCCATGAATACTATAATAGTGTCGCATTAGAGAAGCAATTCGCTGATTCCGCTACAGTCCTGGACCAACTGGTCAATAAAGGAAAAGCGGTTATGTTCGAAAAAACGGTTTTCCCTAACTTTAATCTTACTCCGGTTGATGAAGCATTCAAAAAGGAGCAGTGGGCAAAGATAGAAGGAGATCTTGGCAACTCTGATCCTGACAGAGGAAACGCGATACTCAAAGGTGGCGCACAAGTTCAGCAGCTTCCAAAGAACTATGGAGCAAGCGAAGGCTACAAAATGGTTAAGGCCTATCTTGATGCAAATCCAGACACACCAATCGAAGAATGGGCAGCGAAGTCTGCAAGTGAAATCTTCGAAGAAACCGACTATCAAGCTAATTACAATTAAGCAGAAAACCTCGCCATCTTGTGATGGCGAGGTTTTTTTGAATGTGTTGTAGGCAGAAAGTGGCTCGCAAAACAGTTTGGCATCAAATATGTGTGGTTTGGCACGAACTATGGGATTTTTGGCACGAACTCGCCATGGTTTGGCATCAACTCTCCCTGTTTT
>JBNJJQ010000025.1:0-26563 GCA_051750385.1 Bacillota bacterium
AGAAGAAGGAATGTTTCCGTTCCTTCTTCCATAATCACTATCTATTTATTAGTCTGGGTCTGTTAAACACCGCTGTTGATTTCCGCACTAGGCGCAGTGACCCAAGGGGCGTTTGTTGAGCCTCCTCGGCTTTGCCTGTGGGGTCTTTAACTAAACGCAACACCCGCTGGAGTCTTCGCCTATTGCTCCAATCATCAGCTAGTATTCACAAAAACCAACTCTCTTGTTTAACAAAGCCTTTAGTTAAAAAATACATGATAATAGCTCGTAAATGCCACAGCGAAATCTCCTCTTGTTACCACTTCTCCTGGCGCAAAGGTTGCTTCCACTTTTGGCTTCAGATCATATTTTCCTTGCGTAACAGAAAAGTTTGCATTTAGAATATTCAGGTCTAATGCCACTTGTACATACCCTTTTAAGGCGTCGGGGATGTTTGTTTGATCTTTCAACACGATGCGCTCATCTTTATAGGTAACCTTCACGTCTCCCGAATGATCCAATGCTTCTTTTTCCAGGCCTAAGCTCTGCACTAAGGTATAGGCAAGATCCGCTTTTGTGACACTGCCTTTTGGAGAGAATTTTCCTGAAGCTGTCTCTTGCATTACTCCTTTTAACTGGTGAGATTGATCTCGAAACGCAGCACCATTGGCAACCACTGCCTCGGCAAAAGGAAGGTCGGCTTTTGATACATCAGCAAAAGATGCTTGGGAAGGCAGACTTTGACGAATTTCTGCACCCATTAAAAGAGACTTCGCCATGTCCATTCTTGTTAATTTGGAGTCCGGTTTAAATGTACCATCTTTGTATCCATCAAATAGACGCTCTTTCACACCTTGTTGGATCGCCGCTTCTGCGGGATGGCCAGCAATATCATTCAGACCGGTAAAACCATTGATTTTCGTAAAAGCAAAGGTACCTTTTACGGTTTCAGGGAGTGAAATTCCAATTGGATTCAGCTCGTTCCCTCTTAGTCCGCGAATCTCCGCTTTCCATGTACCTGGCACCGGATTATCAACCAGTACCACCCGATCTGTATAAAGAGGGAAAAGTAGACTTACCCCCGAGCTGTATTCTGCTCCATCTGGTGCAACCAATACGAGATTGATGGGATTACCCGTTTCCTCCAAAAGACCCTTTCCATCAACTCTTGCCAGTAAGCTGGCCAAACCTTCTTCTACAGCAAATTCATATGCACCATCTGTCAACAATGAACTCTCGATTTCAAATTCTTCTCTGGATGTGGATGTCTCCACATTTGAATGATAGGTTTGATTCATTGTTAGAGTAGATCCATAATTTTTGTTTTCAAATGATGCATCCACTGCCGCATATGCATTCACATATCCCGCTCCAACTTCCCATGTTTCATAGCCTGGCATATTCGTCGCTGTCGCTTGCAAAAGATTTTTCACCTCATCAGGTGATAAAGATTGGTTTGCCTCAAGCATCAATGCAACAATTCCTGCCACATGAGGTGTTGCCATGGAGGTACCACTCATTGTTGTGTAATATGGCAGATGTGCCGGATCGATCAATTCTGCATCCTTTTCAGCAGCCAGTACCGTAAGTGGGGATACGACTTTCGTGGATACGATATCCACACCAGGTGCTGTCACAGTTGGTAGATCTTCCCACGTCCATTCTTTTCCATCCATTGTAAAACTCCCTCCTGCACCTTTTGTTCCACGGGAGGAGAAGTCAGCAAGCGTACCGTTCTTCACACCTGCTGCTACAGAAATTACCCATGGTGCTTTTGCGTAAGGGTTGTGTGTATTTTCGGATGGTCCTTCGTTGCCTGCTGCAAAAAGAACGATTATGCCACGGTCATAGGCTTTTTTACTAGCGATATTGATGGGATGGTTCGGATCGAATTCACCACTGGAACCCCAGGAATTTGTAATAACTCGAATGTCATATTCCTGTTGATGGGTTATGGCGTAATCAAATCCTCCGATTCCATCCAGCACAAACAATGCTCCACCTGAACCATAACCTATTAAACTTGCACCAGGTGCTGCCCCTTCATACTTCCCTCCTGACATTGTCCCCGTTCCACCCACGGTTCCTGCCACATGCGTTCCGTGTCCGGAGTTAGTGTCGGTATTGGGTACATTTTCTGTATAGGAGATTGGCAGAATACCTGTAATACTTTGAAGGTTAGTAGTTCCTAGGACGTTCTGCACCAAGTTGCGTCCTAGCTCATGGTCTTTGTGCGTACCATCTACCCCACTATCATTTACCACTACCCCAACACCCTTACCCGAGACAGGCATGCCGCCATTCTTTTCACGGAAGGAATCGTCGGTACGCAGCTTATTAACCCCTGTTACGTCTGTGGACTCTGCATTGTAGTATGACAGTTCTTCATTCAGGTATATGGAAAGGACTTCTGGAGAAGCCTCCAATTCTTCTATTTGCCTTTTGGTCGCAACTATTCCCACTATCGGCAAGGAATTCATTGTAACTGCTGATGTGATGCCAATTTCCTCAAGCAGCCCTAGCTGTTCTGAATTTGCCTTTTCTTCCCCTTTGAAAGTAACAATCACTTGTGCAGTACTGGTAGCATCACTTAAAACCGACCATACCTTTTCATCTACTACAGTTCCTGTGGATGACGTGGACTGTGCACCAACAGTGGTAAACATGGAAAGAATCAGAATCAGGGCACATGCAGCAGCAAACATTTTTTTCATTTAGTAACCTCTTTTCATATATTTTTTTAGACTTCCTGAACAATTAATAGGTTCGGGCTAGCTTTACTGCTTCATAAGCATTGACATACCCAGAGCCAACTTCCCATTTGTCATAGCCTTCCATATTGGTAGCACTAGTTTGTAAGATTTCTTTTATTTCAAAAGAATCAAGGGTTGGATTTACCTCCAGCAGCAGTGCGATGATTCCTGCAACATGTGGTGCTGCCATGGAAGTTCCACTGAAGGTGGTATAATATGGAAGATGAGCCGAGTCAATGTATTCCACATCCTTCTGCGCGCTTAATGCCGATAGAGGAGAAAGCACTCTTGTCGAGATAATGTCCACTCCAGGTGCCGTGATAGTTGGACTATCCTCCCACACGAAGGTGGTCCCATCAACCTCCACTTCTCCCCCATTGTCTTTCACACCTCTGGAAGAAAAGTCTGCAAGTTCTCCATCCTTGGTACCTGCTGCCACCGTTATGACCCATGGTGCTTTTTTATAGTTACCTGAGATCGTCGCCTCTCCAGGACCGGAATTCCCTGCTGAAAATACGGTAATAATCCCACGGTCATATAGCTTTTTTGTTGCAATATTTATCGGATCGAACGGATCAAAATCTGTTCCTGCATCACTTGTTGCTCCCCAGGAATTCGTGATAATTCGAATGTTGTATTCCTGCTGATGAGTCAAGGCATAATCAAATCCTCCGATTATATCAAGCATGGCAACCACTGCTCCTGAACCGTATCCAATCAATTTCGCGCCAGGTGCAACCCCTTCATATTTCCCACCAGACATAGCTCCTGTGCCACCTACCGTTCCTGCAACATGTGTACCGTGACCGGAGTCGGAATCGGTATTCGGTACATTTTCCACATATGTGATTGGAAGAATGCCTGTCAGTGCATTCAGGTTGGAGCTTGCAAGCACGTTCTGCACCAGATTACGGCCAAGCTTGATATCATGATGCGTTCCATCTACCCCACTGTCATTTACCACCACACCGATGTCTTTTCCGCTTATCGGCAAACCTCCATTCTGGGTGCGGAGCTCTTCGTCCGTCCTGACCTTATCTACTCCCGTATAGGAGGTAGAGCCATCATTTTCATACTGAAGTCTTTCGTTAAAATAAATGGAAACAACACTTTCCTCCTCAAGCAGCTTTTCCACTTGCTGTTTCGTTGCAAGTGCACCGGCAACCGGCAAGCTTTGTAAAGCTACCCCCTTTTCTATTCCAAGCCCTTTTAAAAGATCTACCTGTTCTTGCTGAATACCGCCGTCATGATCAAATGCGATGATGATCTCAACGGGACCATTCGCTGTTTGTAGAATCTCTTCTAATGTCACATCCAATAATGCTGGATTATTGGTATTTGCCCTTGCAGTTGCAGGACCTTGCACCCTGAAAACTGTGAAAAACATCCCCAGTAAAAGAACCCCCATTGATAAATAAGTCACACTTTTTTTCATTCCTTTTCCCCTTTCGCAACTTTTGGAATAGTAAGATAATTACCTGTATTTTCTCATACCCACAAAAGCATAACTATTAGTCATCAGTTATAAAAGACAGAGTATCCGTACTATTTTAATTAGTACCTTGGTAGTAGGAAAACATAAAAAAACACCGAAGCAATAGCTTCGGTGTTTTTTTATATTATTCCGAGTGATTGAATAAAGATGAGAAGTATTCCAACTGGAATTACATATCGTATGAGATAGTACCAGATGGTAAATACCGATTTTTTTACGGTTGACCCCTGGAAGAACTCGTCCTTTAGAATATCTTTGGGAATTCGATACCCGACAAATATTGAGATTAATAATGCTCCTACTGGCAATGCAATATTCGTGACAACATAGTCAGCTGCATCAAAAATAATCAAGCCTTCAATTGTAATATCCGATAGGACCCCAAAGGATAATGCAGATGGTATACCCATAATGAAAATGATGATTCCAGTAATCCAGGCTACCTTTTTTCTTTTCTCCTGGTTGTCCTTCACAATAACAGCAACAATGATTTCCAATATGGAAAATGCAGATGTCAGTGTTGCGAATAGCAAAAGAATCATAAACATCGCAAGGAAGATTACTCCGAACGGAAGCTGATCAAACACTGCAGGAAGAATGACAAATACTAATCCAGGCCCCTCATCAGGTTGCAATCCAAGCGCGAATACCGCTGGGAAAATGACCAGACCAGACAATAGAGAGATAATAATATTTAATCCGACTACAGACCCTGCTGATTTGACAAGGTTTTCGCCTTTTGTCAGGTAGGAACTGTATGTAACCATGATGGAAATACCAACACTTAAGGAAAAGAGTGCTTGTCCCAATGCCATCAGGAATGTATTGGGTGTGATGAGTGACAGATTTGGCTGAAGAAAGAATCGGACTCCCTCCCATGCGCCTTCCAATGTCAATGAGCGGACAAGAAGAACAAGAAAGATGATAAATAATAAAGGCATTAAGATTTTGCTTGCTTTCTCTATCCCACTTTGTACACCAGCCTGTACCACGTAGATGGTAATGAGAATAAAGATGAACTGTGCAATTAGCGCTAAATAAGGGCTTGCTATGGTCTGCTCAAATAGCCCACTATATTCATCCAATGTGAAATTGGATAACCCTCCAATAAAGCTTTTCCCAAGATAAGTGACAATCCAACCGCCTACCACACTGTAGAAGGAAAGAAGAATAAAAGAGGCTACAACACCCAATACACCAATAAGGTGCCATTTTGACCCTTTGGCAAGCATCTTATAGGAGGAGATCGCATCCTTTTGCGTGGACCTTCCGATAATAAATTCTGCCAGTAGCATCGGAGCACCAATGAGGAGAGTGAATAGTATAAAAATTAAAAAGAAAATTCCTCCACCATTGGTTCCGGCCATATATGGGAATTTCCAGATGGCGCCGAGACCTATGGCAGAACCTGCTGCCGCTAAAATAAAGCCGATTTTTGATGTCCATTGCTCATGTTGTTTCATGATGAAAAACTCCTATTTCAAAGATTAGTCTATTATAATACTATCGATTCTTGTATTTGTATAGGGAATATTCTGTCATAATTCAGAAAAGTTGTATCATCCTTCCTGAGGAAGCGGTACTAATTTATGCTGCACGGCATAGATGACTACTTGGGATCTACTTTTCACATCCAGCTTTTTGAAAATTTTACTCACATGGATTTTCACTGTTTTATCACTGATATAAAGACGTCCTGCAATCTCTTTATTGGAAAGTCCCTCTACAAGACAAACGAGGACCTCCTTCTCCCTTTCTGTCAGAACAGTTTCCTCTTTGACCTGAGTCTCCTGCTGATGATAGCTGATGAGCTTTTTGGTCATCGCAGGATGGATGATGGATTCTCCTCGATGAACCGTTCGAATGGCATCTATAACCTGTTCGGAAGGGGAATCTTTCAATAGATATCCATCCGCCCCCTCTTTTAATGCAGACATGAAATATTCATCATGCTTATACATTGTAAGGATTAGCACTTTTACGGCAGGATATTCTTTTTTTACAATTTTAGTAAGTTCTATTCCATTTTGCACCGGCATGTTTATATCCATCACGATGACGTCCGGACTTTTACTCTTCAATAAAACTTCCATTTCAGCTCCGCCAGTGGCTTCTCCCACCACTTCCATGTCACGTTCCAAAGATATGATGCTTTTTAAACCATCCCTTAGTATGGCATGATCATCCACAAGCATGACATTAATCATTTTCAATCTCTCCTTCTAACCCCAATTTGGGAACTGTTAGTGTAATTTCCGTTCCCTCGTTCGGTTTGCTGTCAATTTGAAGGGCGGCGCCTATTTTCTCTGCCGCTTCATTCATTTGCAGTATGCCGTAGTGAGGCTGGTTCATCGCTTTAATCATAGCATGATACAACGAGAACCCCTGGCCATTATCCCTCATTTTCAATACAATATGGTCTGACTGGTAGCTGATAAGTATATGTAGATGGCTTGCATTCGCATGCTTCAGGCAGTTTTGGATGCTTTCCTGGAACACGCTGAACATGACTTTTTCTGTCATCGGACTAATGGATCCCCGATTTCCACGTACTTGAAGCTGAATATCCACAGAGAAGGATGGATCCTTTTTCAGCTCCGTTATCTTTTTCTCCACGGCCAAATGAAATCCAAGCTGCTCGGTTGGATAGGGACGAAGCGCATAGATGGAGTCCCTCACATCCTTAAGGCTTTCCCGCAGCTTTTTGATGCTGTCCGCTATAAGGAACTTTGCGTCTGAAGGATGTGTTTCCAGTTTTTTATAGGATGTATCCAGCTTCATGACAGCACCTGCTAGGGTTTGTGCGATACCGTCGTGAATGTCATGTGCAATTCTGTTCCGCTCTTCGAGAATGATTCTTCGCTCCTGCTCACTAACTAACTGTCTTGTCTTCAAAAATACTGCCAGCTGGTTGGCAATCGTCGCAATGGAACGCGTATCCTCAAGTGTAAAGCTCTTAGTGCGGCCCTTCGTCACGACAAAACAGCCGATTGAATGGCCTTCAAATAATAATGGTGCATATACAACAGATCGTGAAGAAGCTCTCAAAAAAGGTGCTAAAGGTCCTTTTCCTGCTTTCTTATGATCATAAACCTGCATTTGCGTTATTTTCTCCAAGTCAACGAGAACATCATTAAGAGGCAAATGGGATAGAATTTTCCCATCGATGATCGTGTGGTCCCAGATACCTTTTTCATTTTTCACAAAAAGGAAGCAATCTTCAAATGGCATCAATTCTTGCAACAGGTTTTTTATCAGTTTTTCCCACCCTCTGGAAGGGATGGACTTGTTGAGTTCTGTGGAAAATTGGAATAGGGCACGAATCCGGTTTTTCTCTGTTTTCAGACGGGCTATGATGGAACTGAGCAAGGAAAGTCCAACGAGTGGAGAAAAGAAGAAAAAGAATGAAAAGATGTCTACTTCTCCACGATTTTGACTGCCCAGTATATGTATGAGACAGCCATAGATATAGGATATGACAAAACTGATGAATTCCCCCTGTGTTTTCCCCCACCATATTTTTACTGAATAGGATTCGGGCCTTAGCCATAGAACGATATCTACAATTATGTTATTCAACACATAAAAGAGAGTGATCATTAAAGAAAAGCCAAGCAATCCATCCATTAGTGGAGTAAGGCTGATAGTCAGAAAGGTTTCCATAATTATTTGATGGAAAACATGTGCCAAGTAAAAGCTGATTACCAGCTGGGACGGATTGAATAGCATGATACGGAGCGGTCTCCGGTGACTGAGGTTGATTGCAAGAACGATAGACGCATAAGTGATTATAACTAGCTCCAAACCGAACACCACATAAATCATATAGATGATAGGAAATGTAAGTGTAGTATGCCCTTTTGGTACAGGCATTGGATAATACTCACATATCCCTAGAAAAACAATCAATAAAAGCAGAGTGAATGAAACTTCAATCGGGGATAAGGATAGTACTTGAAAAAGTACTAGACTCCAGCCGATTACAGTTACAAACCCCATATAAAGTTGTGAGATGTGTAGTCCCTTCCATTTCTTGTTCATATCATTCCCTGCCATTCCCAATAGTTTATGTGATATATATCAATAGAAAGAGGAACTCCAGCTGGCACAATGAATTCTCACTTCCCAACTGGAGTTCCTCGTACCGCATTGGCACATATCTATCGTAATGAAAAAGGAGTCAAAAGACTATTAGTAAAAAGGAATATATTAATTAGTACAAAAGTATTAGTCTTCAAACTTTTGGAAATCGAACCTCAAAGGTGGTCCCTTGTTCAACTTCACTCTTGACACTGACAGTGCCATGATGGTTCTTGATAATATTGAAAGTGATCATAAGCCCGAGTCCCGTTCCGGTGGTTTTGGTAGTAAAAAACGGCTCCCCTAGGCGGGTTATTATCTCTTCCGGTATACCCGAGCCTTCGTCTCTGATCCGGATAATCACTTCTACCCCATCATCCTCCGTTTCAATGAAAATGTTCCCACCCTCTGACATAGCTTCTATTCCATTTTTAATAAGATTGATGAACACCTGTTTCACTTGATTGTCATCACATTGTATATACGGGGCCTTGGCATCAAGCTTCATTTCAAACCAGACATTATTCATGATAGCCTGCGTTTCAAGTAGAGTCGTGACATCTTTAAGCAATGTATCCAGGGAAACTTGTTGAATACGGACCTTATGAGGCTTAGCCAGCAACAGAAGTTCACTAAGAATCAATTCGATTCTGCTCAATTCTGACTCAATGATATGAAAATACTCTTTCTTTTGGTCCATTTCCCGCTCAAGAAGTTTAAAGAATCCTTTTATAGCGGTCAGAGGGTTTCGTATTTCATGCGCTATTCCAGCAGCAAGCTGGCCAGCAACAGACAGTTTTTCCGATTGAAGCATCACTGCCTCTGCCTGCTTTTTCTCGGTAATATCCCGAATAATCACCTGCATCGCATTTTTCCCAAGATACGTAGTGGGAATCCCTACCACTTCCGTGTAGAGCTTATTCCCCTTCATGGTGGTCCATTCCTGTTCAAAGGCAGGCAGCTTTTTCCCGTCGGTATGAGCATGTATCGTCTTCCATATATGTTGAAGGTCGTTTTTATCAATATTTTGATAGACACTTTGCCCGATCAGTTCCCCATAGTTGTCCACTTCGAGCATCTTCACTCCCGACTCGTTGATGAATGTCCATTTCTCTTCACAAATGACCCCTATCGTATCAATGGAGTTTTGCACAAGCATCCGAAAACGTTCCCGACTATTCTGCAATATCTTGTGAAAGTTTTTCCGATGCGAAATGTCCATCAGCATCACAAAGGAAGCTGGCTGCCCCTTGTACATCGTCTGATTCGAAATGATCTCCAATTCTATCATTCTTCCGTCCAATCGATACCACCTTTGTTCCATGAGTCCCACACGAAAGCCTTGCTGTACCGATCTGATCCGCTGCTTTACAATATCATGGAAGGTCTTTTCAATGTAGTCATAGACTGAAGTATCGATCAACTGGCTTTTTTGGCAGGCGCCAAGCATTCTTGTTCCAGTTTCATTGACATATTTAATGACCCCATCGACCGTTAAAAAAAGCCCATTCGGTAGATGCTCAATCAAGTCAAATGCGGAGTAGTCTTCTTCTTTCTCTATTAACTCTTTTCTTTCTTTTACCTTCTTGCTATTTTCCTGACCATTCCCCTCGGTCTTAAATATAAAGTTAGACTGTTGGGGGGATTCACTACCTATATCCATTGTTTGGGACAGTTTCAGTACAATTTCTTTTTCAAATTGCTGTGCAGGATCCTGTATTTCTGAAAGTACTGCTTCCATCCATACAAATCCCGAATGTTTCCTTTTCATTCGGAAAAAACATTGTGCCTGGTGGGAAGGTTGGTAAATCAAACTCTCAATTAAATAAAGATCCTCTGTATGTATCCAGTCTTCCAACTTTGTGTCTATGAGTTCATGCTTATGATAACCAAGTAATGAGGCACATGAGGAAGAGGCATACTGTATGTTTCCTGTCGGAGATATGATTATGATGAGATGAATTTTTGAAATGGATTCTACATGTTGGTTATTTCCTTTTTTCAACAAAGAGTTAGGCTTTTCCAACGTTCTTCCTCCCTTCTAATTCTATCAATCTATTTGTCATTTCTTGAATGATGTGTATTATTTCCAACATTCCCTATTATACTACAAATTTCTTTATTTTTCTAAATATTATAACAAATTAAACATAAACACACATTATAACTCTCTCACCAACTCCAAAAAGCGTATTTCTATAATTAAATTGCTTTTTTCCACAAGATTTAAACTATACCAATATAGCCCCAAACCACACATTTGGTATAATAATAAAAACATTGATAACAAAATTTAAATAGGGGGCCAGACCCCGGGAGGAATTTGAACATGAATGTAGAAGCGAAGAAGGTCGCGTTTATTGGTACTGGTGTGATGGGACGCAGCATGGCAGGCCATCTGATAAGTAGAGGCTATGATGTGGTTGTGTATACACGTTCAAGGGAGAAGGCGGAGGCTCTTTTGGCACAGGGGGCCAGTTGGGCTGGGAGTCCTGGCGAGGCTGCGCGGGAAGCAGACTATATAATAACGATGGTCGGATATCCCAAGGATGTGGAGGAAGTGTATTTTGGTCAAGAGGGGATCCTTGCAAATGCTAAAAGCGGAGCATTTGTCATCGATATGACCACTTCCACTCCGACACTTGCCAAGCAGATTTTTCTTGAAGCGAAGGAGCGTCAAATCCATAGTCTGGATGCCCCGGTTTCCGGTGGTGATATTGGCGCAAGGGAAGCAAGACTAACAATTATGGTTGGTGGAGACAAATCTTCCTTTGAAGCATGTCTTCCAGTCTTTGAAGCAATGGGATCAAACATCATCCATCAGGGTGGAGCCGGAGCCGGGCAGCACACCAAAATGTGCAATCAAATAGCCATTGCTACAAACATGATAGGAGTTTGTGAGGCGCTTGCCTACGCTGAAGCAGCAGGGTTGAACCCGGAAGATGTGCTGAAGAGCATTTCAAGCGGGGCAGCAGGAAGCTGGTCACTCAGTAATCTGGCGCCTAGAATCATTGCCGATAATTTTGAACCGGGGTTTTTCGTCAAGCACTTCATCAAAGATATGGAGATCGCACTGGATGAAGCGGAACGAATGGGATTAGATGTACCAGGATTGGCACTGGCGAAGGAAATGTATATGAAATTATCGCAAAGCGGCGAAGAAAACAGCGGAACTCAAGCTTTGTATAAATTGTGGAAGAAGTAAAATCAAAAAAGCTTTGGCCAACAACGGCCAAAGCTTTTTTACATAGATTCACGTCCACGCATAAACTCAAGCAGACAAAAAACAGCCACTCGAGTGGTCATATCCCTGAAATCAATGGTTGGATCGATTTCCACTATATCAAGGCCACACACCTTCTCCCGCTTCCCTAATAGATGGATGGCCTCAAGGAGCTGATCACTGGTCATTCCACCCGGTCCTATCGCTGGGCATCCCGGCGCAAATGCCTGGTCAAGCACATCAATATCGACGGAAACATAAATATGATCCACCTTATCCTCTAAATATTGAATTGCAGACGTCATTACCTGAGCGATCCCCTGTTTTTTCACATCTGCCATCGAGAATATTGTCACACCTTGTTCGCGTGCATACTGATGGTAAAACGCACTGTTGGAATAATTTCTAATCCCGATTTGAACAAGATGCTCCCCTTTTAGAAGATCCGCTTCCAGTAATCTTCGGAAAGGGGTACCATTAGTCGGTCCTCCGTCTTCTGTGTTGCGGAGATCATGGTGTGCATCAAATTGGATGACACCCACCTTCCCTTTTTTTCCTGAGAGCCCTTTGAGCGTAGAATAAGTGATGGAGTGATCTCCTCCAATAAAAATCGGAAGGCAGGTTGGATGCACATCATTCAAGGAGAATACCGCTTCTTCTATCCGGCGGTAGGATTCCTCCACATTGGTAGCATGCATGACAATATCACCAATATCAGCAAGCTTTGATGAAGAAAGCAGTTCGGTCTGGTCTTCCACTGCATAAGTGGAATAAGACTGCAGCAGCCTTCGAAACACACCAGGCGTGAAGCTTGCACCTGAATGACTGATGGAAGGCTTGGAAAGAGGTACCCCAATCAGTGCGAGTCCCTCCACCGACTCCTTCCCGTCCCATGGCTGCAGAAGCTCCGCCGCCTTCGGATAATGCCGATCGACAAATGGTGGTCCGCCTGCTTTTTGCGTGTATGGGAGTCTATTCAAGATAGGACCCTCCCTTTGCCACTTCAACACCTGTCAAGAAAACGGTATGCACATGATTCACCCCGTAATGATAAGGAACGTATTGATAGTTCGGAGCGTTCCACACAACCACATCCGCTTTTCGACCGACTTTAAGTCTGCCGGACACATCGTCTTTATGAATGGCTTTAGCTGCATTGACCGTAACAGCGTTCCAGATCTCTTCGCAAGTCATCTTCAGCTTGAGCATGGCAAGATTCATGATGAATTGGATGTTTTCTGTTGGAGAGCTTCCAGGGTTAAAATCTGTCGCGAGCGCAACCGCTCCCCCTCCATTTATGATTTCACGCCCTTTGGCATAGGAATCTTTATTCAGATAAAAGGTAGTTCCAGGTAAGAGAACAGCTACCGTATCAGAGTTCCCGAACATTTCCACCGCTTGACCCGACGCCGCGATAAGATGATCGGCAGAGGCCGCCCCGAGTTCAATGGCCAGCTCCGTTCCGCCTAAAGAGACTATTTCATCTGCATGAATTTTCACTGCAAAGCCCGCCTCTTTCGCTAGTTGAAGGAATCTTTTTGATTGCTCGATCGTAAAAACGCCCTCCTCGCAGAAGATATCCACAAACTCCGCCAGTTCTTTTTCTTTTATCTCCTGAAAAAGCGCTGACATTTCGTGTAGAAATGCCTCCGGGTTTTCCTTGTACTCCTTAGGTATCGCATGCGCACCCAAAAATGTCGAAGCTATTTCCATACTTGTGTTTTCTTTCAGCTTTTTTACTACCTCCAGCTGTTTCAATTCAGCATCCTTCTCCAAGCCATAGCCGCTTTTTGCTTCTACTGTGGTGATGCCATAACTGATCAATCTTTTGAGATGGAAGGTCGCTTTATCATACAAATCTTCAAAACTTGCATTTCTTGTAGCCTCTACGGTTGAGTGGATGCCCCCACCCTGCTTAAGGATTTCCAAGTATGGCACGCCCTGCTGCTTTAAGGCGATTTCATGCTCCCTTGATCCCCCGAAAACGAGATGGGTGTGTGGATCAACAAGCCCAGGTGTGACGAGCATCCCCTGGCAATCTATCACTTTTGAGCTTTCCAGACCTTCTGCTTCCAGAGATGTGCCGATAAATGCTATGATGCCGTCCTTCCAGCCGATTGCCCCATTTTTAATATGTGGCAGATGACACATCTGTTCCCCTTTGGCATGTGCGGAGTCATGATCCATAGTCAGAAGTTGGCCGCAATTGATTAAGAGAGTGTCAAGCTGCATTTTTTATTCACTCTCCTTCAATAATGGAATGTGAACTCCTTTTTCTTTCGCCACTTTTTTGGCAAGTTCATAGCCTGCGTCTGCATGACGGACTACACCCATTCCCGGATCTGAGGTTAATACACGATCCAGTCTTCTTGCAGCAGCTTCCGTTCCATCAGCTACTATTACCATTCCTGCATGGAGGGAGTATCCCATTCCGACCCCTCCACCATGATGGACGGATACCCAGCTCGCACCATTCACTCCGTTGATCAGAGCGTTTAAAATCGGCCAGTCCGCCACTGCATCACTGCCATCGAGCATTGCTTCCGTTTCCCTGTTTGGCGACGCCACAGAGCCGCAGTCCAGATGATCACGTCCAATGACAATAGGTGCGGACAGTTCCCCACTTGCTACCATCTCGTTGATGATTTTGCCGAAACGGGCACGTTCACCATATCCAAGCCAGCAGATACGTGAAGGCAGCCCTTGGAATGCCACCTTTTCCCGGGCCATTTTAATCCAGTTGCAAAGGTGCTCATTATCTGCAAACTCTTTTAAGATCACTTCATCCGTTTTATAGATGTCCTCCGGGTCTCCCGAAAGCGCCACCCAGCGGAATGGACCTTTACCTTCACAGAATTGAGGGCGGATAAAGGCTGGCACAAACCCAGGGAAATTAAAGGCGTCAACAACTCCCTCGTCAAAAGCGACCTGGCGGATGTTATTCCCGTAATCAAAGGTGATTGCCCCTTTTTCCTGGAGCTCGAGCATCGCCTTTACATGGATAGCCATACTTTCTTTTGCAAGCTTCACCAGCTTCTCAGATTTGGAGCTTCTGAGAGAGCTCGCCTCTGTCAAAGTCATACCAACGGGGATATATCCATTTAGCGGATCATGGGCAGATGTCTGGTCTGTTAACAGATCAGGTGTGAATCCCTTCGACACAAGCTGTGGCAGTATTTCTGCCGCATTTCCTAAAAGTCCTATAGATAATGGCTTTCCTGCAGCCTTATACTCTTCTGCTTTTTTGATCGCCTCATCCAGGTTTGTCATTTTCACATCGCAATATCTCGTTTCAATGCGTCGGTCGATACGGTGTTCATCCACCTCAATCGCAATACAGACTCCGCCATTCATGGTGACTGCCAGTGGCTGAGCTCCACCCATTCCACCAAGTCCAGCAGTAACAGTGATGGTGCCACTAAGCGTATTGTTGAAATGTTGTTTTGCCGCTTCCGCAAAGGTTTCATAGGTACCCTGGAGAATTCCCTGTGTCCCGATATAGATCCAGCTTCCGGCTGTCATTTGTCCATACATCATCAGGCCCTTCTTATCCAGCTCATGGAAGTGCTCCCAATTGGCCCATTTTGGAACCAGGTTCGAATTGGCCAAAAGTACACGCGGAGCATCCTCATGACTGCGAAATACTGCAACAGGCTTACCTGATTGGATAAGAAGCGTTTCATCATTCTTCAATTCCTTCAAGGAAGCGACAATCGCATCAAAGCTTTCCCAATTTCGTGCAGCTTTCCCTATTCCCCCGTACACAACGAGCTCACTCGGAATTTCTGCAACCTCAGGATCCAAGTTGTTCATCAACATACGCAGCGCAGCCTCCTGCACCCAGCCCTTCGTATTCAACTCATTGCCTCGAGGTGCTCTGATCACATTTACTTTTTCCATCCTTCTTCATCCTCCCATTTACTAGATAGTTATTTTGTTTATCTCATATAATTTTGTAATCTACTGTTTATAAATATTTCGTTTTGGGGCCAGACCCCTGCAGGAATTTCAAGCTCCGCACAGTACACTCCCCCGATATTGCATCCATTCGGTGAGGGCTTCGATGTCCTTGGAGAAGATGCGGTCTTCGGTGATGCTTGGGACGATGCCTCTTCCTTCCTGGTGCCATTTTTGCATGAGTGGGGAAGCGTAGTGAACTCCTCGGTATTCCACCGCTTGCATGGCGCACATCCATTCGATGGCTAGGACTCTCCTGACATTTGTTATGATCTGATGGGCGTGTCTTGCTCCAATGGTACCCATGCTTACATGATCCTCCTGGTTAGCCGATGAGGGAATAGAATCAACGCTTGCAGGATGTGCCAGTGTCTTGTTCTCCGACACCAAAGATGCTGCACAATACTGCATGATCATGGCTCCCGATTGAAGTCCCGGCTTGGCACTTAGAAATGGCGGCAAGTCATTCAACTGGGGATTCACCAGCCGTTCAATTCGACGCTCAGATATATTGGCAAGCTCCGCCATTCCTAATTTCAGGAAATCCATCGCAAATGCAATCGGCTGACCGTGGAAATTCCCACCCGAGATGACTTTTTCACCGTCACCGAAAATGAGCGGATTATCTGTCGCTGCATTCATTTCAATCTCTAGCTTCTCCTTCACGTAGCCGAGTACCTGCCATGATGCCCCATGCACCTGTGGAATGCACCTTAGTGAATAGGCATCCTGCACACGTTTCTCTCCCTGCCTTGTTACGAGCTTGCTCCCATGCAAAAGGGTTCTGATCCTTGCAGCCACTTCCACCTGTTCCGGATAACCCCTTACAAGATGCACATCTTCGTCCAATGCATCGACAATCCCTTCCAAACCTTCGAATGTCAGCGCAGCAATTGATTCCGCCTGAAATGCAAGTTTCTCAGCCTCCAGATATGCCACCACCCCGACAGCCGTCATTGCCTGAGTTCCATTAATGAGTGCCAGACCCTCTTTTGCCTTCAATTCAAGAGGCACAATCCCTTTTTTAGCCAATACAACACTCGTATGAACCTTTTCTCCCTGATAAAACACTTCTCCTTCTCCGAGCAGTGTCAAGGCAAGATGGGATAGGGGAGCCAGATCTCCGCTTGCCCCAAGTGAGCCTTGCTGAGGGACGACCGGATGGATTCCCTCATTTACATACTCCAGCAGGCGTTCAATGATAACTGGTCTTACACCCGAAAAGCCCTTTAATAAAGCATTTGCCCGAAGGACAAGCATCGCTCTTCCAATCACTTCAGAAAAAGCTTCTCCAACGCCGCAAGCATGGGAATGGATAAGATGCTTTTGTAATATTTCGGTCTCTTCCACCGGAATCAGCACATCACTGAATTTCCCAAATCCAGTAGTGATGCCGTAGACTACTTCTCCATCCAGGACAATATTTTCCACAGCCGCACGGCTTCCAACTACACGCTGCATCGCATCGTTACACGGTGCAACTTTCTCCTTATCAAACAAAATCGCCTTCATTTTTTCCAAAGTCAGCGATTGCCCATTTAATAAAATCACATGAATCATCCCTCTCTAATCTTCAATAAAAACACAAAAGAGGGCCGCACTTTAATAAACGTTCATTAAAGTACAGCCCCCTATAAATCAGCAACTATGGGCATAGTTTTTATTTAAATGTGATTGATGCCAAGTCCAATTGTCTCATGCTCCGACCCTCGGACTGGAGCACCAATTGTCCCATATAGCGCAACTGCAATCCAGTCGCCCTCTTCCACCTCTTCATACGGGTTTCCCCTTACCACAGCAAATCGAAGACCAACTGTACGCATAACCGATCCTAGCTGAACCTGACCTCGTGTTACGCCACTCAAGGCATCCATGATAGCATGATAGAGAGCATGTGTTTCCCGATAGCCATCGGTTTTGATGATTCCTTCCCTTTTGGCTGCCGTTTCTATGGCAGCAACCACCTTTTGGGAATCCATCGAACCGACTTTTCCTACACAGGTACCCCATTGCTCAGGAAGAGTAAAATTAAATTCATCTTTTTCCGTACTCATCGAAAGCAGCACGGCAAACTTTCCAATTCTGCGTTCTATAGCTAATACCATCTGCATTTTCCTCAATACTAGAAATTTTCTAATAACTATCAACTAGTTTAAGTGTAAAGTTGAATAAGCTTTCCTGTCAAGTTATAGATTTTCATATTCTTTATAAATCATAAAATATTGCAGACCTTTTGTGGATGCAAGTGCAAGATCCCTGTTTTCCTTTGCCAAAGCATAGTTTTTCTTGTTCTTAGCTCTCTCTGTTTCTATAACATTCCTCATCCAGTCCTTTTTGAGCGTTCCTTTCAGCTCTTCCACTTTTTCGTCATCTTTTTCCATAGCTGCAATGGCGGTAAGGACATAGTTCTTCATATCCGACTGGTCGATTAATTCAGCTTCCTCTTTCGCCCTTACGATATTTCCGACACGCAGATAATACTGAGCCCGGAATATTGCAGTCTTTTTACCCTTCCACTTTTTTTCAAGGTCTTCCAGCTGCTTTTTCGCTTCAGGAAGATTTCCGTTCGCGAGCTCCAAAATGAAGCCGTAATAAGGCTCATGCCTTTTCTTTTCTAGGTACTTTTCTATTCGTTTCACATCTTTTGAAAGAAACATGAAGCGGATGTCCTGAAAGGATAAAACAAAAAATGCAACAACAAGAAGTCCGGCAAAAATCCAGAAATTAAAAGCAATATTCATGAATCCGAGAACAATTCCAATTGCAAAACCGATGACAATAAGCAGTAATAAATGTTTCATCTACTTCTATTTTCCCTTCTCTTCACTGTTAGATCGATTTGACCATGCCGCCATCTACAAGGAAGGAGCTTCCGGTCATATAGCTGTTCGCGTCAGATACAAGGAAAGTCACGACCTTAGCGAACTCTTCCGGTTCCCCATAACGACCAAGAGGAATCGTATTTTTCATTTTCTCTTCCATTTCACTCTTTGTGATTCCTTGCTTTTCCGCATTGACCTCATCCAGGAACGCAACTCGGTCCGTAGCAATTCTTCCTGGTGCCACCGTGTTAATGAGAATTCGGTCCTTCGCAAGCTCACTTGCCAACGTTTTCGTCATTCCGACAATCCCTGTCCGGAACGTATTGGATAAAAGCAAACCTGGAATCGGCTCTTTAATGGATGAAGACGCTATATTGATAATCTTCCCACCATTTTTCTTTAAATGCGGCAGTGCCTCACGAATCATTCTCACATAGCTTAATAGGTTCAGTTCAAAAGATTGCTGCCACTGCTCATCTGTGATCTGCTCAAACGTACCGGCAGGAGGACCACCAGCGTTATTTATTAGGATGTCCAATTGCCCAAAAGAATCTATCGTATGCTGAACGGCTTTTTTTATTTGATCAGGCTGCGTAATATCTGTCCGAATATACCTCACCTGACCACCATGCAGATTTTCGAGTTCAGTTTGAACCTCATTCAGTTTTTCTTCATTCCGGCTTGCAAGTACTACATTCACCCCTTCTTTCACAAAAGTTGAGGCAATCGCTTTGCCCAATCCTTGGCTTGATGCAAGGACAAGCGCCGTTTTACCTTTTAGATTCAATTCCATATGTACACGTCCTTTCAGAAGTATGTATCTATTTTTATTATAGCGCTTACTTTTAGCTGTGTAACGAATATTGATCTTTCAGGAAAAATAAAAGAACCGCAATCAAAAATCGCGGTTCTTTCCAAGTAGACAATCTATAAACATTCCTTTTCCACCAACTCGATCAAGTTTTTCAGCATATTGACCGAGGTATCGAGGGTCAGGGAATAAATTCGCTGTGTCCCTTTCTGTTCTATGGAAACCAGCTTATTGTCTCTTAGTATTTTCAAATGGTGGGAGATTGCCGGTCTTGATAACCGGGAAGCCTCCGCAATTTCATTTACGGTAAGTGATTCCTTTTCAGCAAGTAGAAGGATGATATCCTGTCTCGCTTCATCGGCAAGCACTTGAAATAAAGGGATACAATCCCGGAAAGTTTGAATAGCACGTTGATTCATAGTCCAACACCTTCATCCTGCAACTTTGCTTTTAGTATACCAAAAAATGGGCAGCTTCGGACCATATCTTCTATTTTTTTGCCTGCACGCTACGAACAATATTGGTTACTGCTTTTCTCGGAAGGAACCGGATCAGTTTGGTAAGGAATTTGTTCTGAAATCCTGGGACCACAATCACTTTTCCCTTTTTGAACTCTTGGTATGCCACTTGTGCGACACTTGCCGCTGATGACAAGGAACCGTCGAAAAGCTTGGATTTCCCTAGATCTGCTCTGACACCAAAACCGGTTTCAATAGGTCCAGGACATAACGCAGACACTGTAACATTTGTGTCTTTCACTTCATTAGCCAATGCTTCTGAAAAGGAGAGAACAAATGCTTTCGTCGCATAATACACCGCCATAAATGGACCGGGCATGAAAGCTGCAACAGATGCCACATTCAGGATACCACCACGGTTCCTCTCAAGCATCCCAGGTAAAAACAGTTTGGAAAGAAGTGTAAGGCTTCGAACATTCAAGTCGATCATTCCGAGTTCGTCTTTTACATCCGTCTCCACGAAATCACCATATAAACCATATCCTGCATTGTTTACAAGTACATCTACCTTTACATTTTCATCCTTCAGCTCTTTTGCCAATTGAAGGATTGCCTCTTCTTTGGATATGTCCTTGCCCTTCACCTTCACCTCGACCGAGTATTTCTCCCTTAGCTCACTAGCTAGCATTTCCAATTTATCCACACTTCTCGCAACTATAATCAAGGAGTACTTATCTTTTGCAAAATGGTACGCAAGTTCTTTTCCTATTCCATTTGAAGCACCTGTAATTAATACTGTTTGATTGTTCATCTATATATCCTCCCTTCTGTTTAAATATTTAAATGTTTAAACACTTAAACATATTATACGCAATTTTACCCAACCTGTAAACTGTGACGTGTTTCCTTATTTTTCATATGCTTTCAATTTTTTATGCTTCATCCCTAAATAATCGTGGACAACCGGTCACAATGCTAACCGGTTGTTCACGTTTTATCTACTCTTCTTCAAACAACGGGATTCTTAATTCACCCTCATCAAAATTATAGATATTATAGGCACCTTCTGCCTTAAGAGTGACTTTTTCCATCTCGTTCTGGATGCCTCCAGGGAATATCTCCACGTTAAGCAGCTCAAATTCCCCTTCTATATCTGTAGGTATATGATTACCCATATAATGCATCTCCAGATACTCCCCGTTTTCTCCGACTACATTCCATTGGAACTGCTTATCAATATTGCTCATATTTTTGATAGCATTGATGATGATCTCATAGCTTTTCTCTCCATCATTCCCATTCTCTTTAGGCCTTACAGTCAGATCCTTAAGCGTCACCCCTTCGAGTTCTATATTAAGAGGTTTATTATCTGTTTCCTCTAGGGGTAATGAAAGCGAGATGAAGGATGGCTCATTATAATGAATATCCCTTATATCCGCATAATAACGACCTGTCGCTTCCGTTTTTCCGAGCATTTCACGATTTTCATAGTCAAAATGGTACAGCGAATAATCCAGTGTGATCGGCTTATCCGGTGTCCAGTCCATCATTTGTGTATGATAATAAAGCGGAATCAAGTTTTGGTTCTCCTCATTAAGCAATTGAATGTTGGCGAAGGCACTTTGATAGCGTTCGAGAACAGGATCCGCATCTTTTGTCTCCTTCAAAAGATTTTCCAATCGCTTCTTTTCCTCCTCCTTTAATCTGACATGGTACGTCAGTCTGCTTCCATGCTTTCCGTAGATCATTGTGAGAAACTCCACCTCTATCTTCCCGTCAATCTCCTTCACTTCATTCAATTCCACAACCTTGAGGTTATTTTCCACTTTGTCATACCTGATTGGTACTTCCAGCTCCCAGTTTCCCGTATATCCTTGAATCCTTCTGAAGTTGAATTTAAGAGTAAATTTATCCGGAAGCTTCTCCTCCTCTACTGCCTTGATGACAAATGAATGACGGTCTGCTTCTTCTGTATCATCCATTTCATTCCCTTGTGGAGTATAGAACATGCTGCCTAACGGCTGAGAGACTTCAATAGGATATGTTTTCCCGCTTTCATCGATAAGCTGCACGGCATGAGGTTCATAAAAATCAAAATCCATCAGATTCCGCAGGAGTTGATCCTTCCTTTTGGCCTCATAATAGACCACCATATGTAAAGGATCGATATCCACACTCTTTACTTCAAACGACACATCCCCATCCGTTGCCTTATACGTGCCTACGGTCCAGACATTGTAGATGGTGCCATACTCTATGTATGTTGCCACTTTATTCGCCAAAGGCTTTAGGTTTGGAACCACGACTGCCCCGATCATGAAAACTGCAGCAATGATACCAATAACCCCCAGCTGGTATTTCCAGGTGCGGTGCTTTGGCACTTTTTTCGTATATGGAGTAAGTTTGTTCAGTACTCTCCTATTGAAATCCTCTTCCAGTTTCGGTGAATGGATGACGTCCTCCAAGCCCCTCTTTTCCACCTTCAAGCTAGTCAGAACTTCTCTGCAAGAGGGGCAGAATTCAAGGTGATCCTCGACTTTTGCTTTTTCCTTTTCCGGAAGATTTTCATCAAAATATTGAATAAGCAGCTCGACGGAAAGGCATTCTTCACTGCCCTTCCCCGTATCAAACTCTATCAATCTATCTCTTACATGCTTCAAGGATTGCTGATATCTCCCCTTAATGTCTTCTACCTGTTCATACAGGAACAGGGCAAGCTTTTCAGGGGTTTCTGGAAGAGCATGATGAAGAAGAAATTCAAAACGCTTTTTGTTTTCGAGCGTTGCAATCGCTTCTTCTATCTCAAGAAAACGAGGATTGTAGAATTGGATATAATCCTCAGGGTTAGTTTTTCCAAAAGAAGCTACTTCCGCTTTGATGAGTGTAAGGGTCTGGCGATAAAGCCAATCGGAAAAGAAATCCTTATCTTCATACAAGGCTAGCCTTTCATAGGCAGCGATGAAACTTTTTTCCACCAATCTTTCCGCCTTGTCCTCAGAACCTACCATCCGAAGAGTTACGGCGTACAATCTGTTTTTATATCGTTCAATGATAGAATCATAGGCATCCTTATTGCCATCTAAAATTCTTTTAACCTTAACTGTCTCCTCGATCATGCCAATTTCCACCCTTTTAAATAGTTCTCGGTGACTTTTATTTATCTCATTTCCTATTATACCATTCCCTTCCTTATTTTCACTGAATTATGCGAACATTTACAAAAAGGCAGAAGCAAACCTGACTTTCCAGATTCGCTTCTACCTTTTTCATTTATCCAAAGGAACTTCAACCGGTTCAGGAAGCATAACGGTTTTATCGACGGAAAGGAAATCAAGGTTCAATGTATGCACTTCTTCCTCGGAGCCTTTCATTTCGAATTCCAGTTCGAATCCTCCTTCTTCATTTATCACGGTATAGTTTGTATCAGCATCCAGGTCTCTACGCTTCCAACCGATCGTTGTTGCATGTTCGATGCCGCTTTTACCAGTTACCTTCACTTTCAGCTTCCCTTCCACCAATTTTGCCGTATAGCCGGTAAGAATCCATTCGTCTGTCGTCTTGTCGACTAGCATGTGTGCCCCCTGTTGAATATTTAGGGTAAATTGCGCATCCACTGGTTCTTTCACTGAAAATCCACTCAGCTCAAAAATATGCTTTTCTCCTTCTTTATACTTTTCAGAAGGTCTATCTCCTCTTTCCGTTAATCCAAATTCCGTCTCCGTCAGAAAATGATTGCTGCTCGTGGAAGATACATGGGCACCACTGTAAACCAGTTCCTTCCCCGCTTCTGTTTTTACGCTAAAGATGGGATCAAGCCAAACATGGACACCAGAATAGGTAAGCAGATCCTTCATGGAACTCTGAATCCTAGCCAATTCCTCATCGGAAAATGTTGTCTCGAACTTCAGAATTTTTGCATTTGGTGCATTTATCCATTCAAGCAGTTCCAGCTGATAAAAACCCTCTATGCCCAGCGTCTTATCCAACTGCACTGTCGTGGTTTCTTTTTTGGATTCCGTCATATCGATAGGTATCGAAAAAGACCAATCTCCCTTTTCATCCAGTATTTCATTGATTTCAAGGTCAACTGCAAAATGATTTGGGATTTGAGCTTGAGGATACAAAATTATCGAACCATTCCATTCATCGGGCTTGGTAATATCCACGTTTTTAAAAGGAACCACTTCATCATTCTCCGATTTAAGGGAAATGGAAGGCAACTCATAGTCTTTGGACATCAAAACATAATTCATTTCATTATCCAATAAATTATCTCGAAATCTTTCCTGCATTCTCTCTGTTGCATGTATTTCATAAAAAATCTCGATTTTCACCGGACTCGCACTTACTTCTGTGATATTAAATGTCACCCCATTGTGTTCCACACTGTACAAAGCATTTACTTCTTTCTGCTTCACCAGCTCACTGACAGAAGACCCTTCGCCAAGGAAATTCTCAAGCTCGGGATACATCGATACTCCCAAGCCAAATGCCAATACAATACTGCAAGCTGTCAGAAACTGATATTTCCATGACGGCTTTTTCTTCTGACTTGCATACGGAGTTAGATCCTTCAGGACGTGTTGATCGAAATCATGCGGGAGTCTCGGTGCTTGAATGGCCTCTTGTAAAAATGAATCTTCTCTTTTCAAAGCCTCCAGCACATCCCGGCACATCGGACAGAACTCCAGATGCTTTTCCACCTTTTTGGATTCGGTCTCCTCCAGAGTGCCGTCAAAATAGGCTGCCAGTGTATCAAAACTAAAGCATTTCATGAAAATATCCTCCTTTCTGCTGCATAAGCTCTTTTCTCATCTTTTTCTTTGCTCTGTGAATTTTGTTCCGTACTGTACTGATTGGCTGCCCCATAAGTTCACTTATTTCCTCATAGCTTAAATCTCTTGTGTATTTCAATAGAAGAATCATTCTGTCTTCCTGTGGTAAAAGCTCCAACAGTTTTTCCAAGTGTTCGTATTTTTCTTTTTGCAAATACTGGCACTCAGGTGTAACGCCTGAGTTTGATTGATTAGTTTCTTCCTGCAGCTCCACTAGCTGAAACCGTTTCTTCCGGAACTGGTCCATGCAATGATTAATGGATAACCTGTACAGCCAGCTTGCAAAGCTCCCTGTATTTTCATATTTTTCAAGCTGTGAATAGGCCTTGATCAAACATTCCTGTACCAGGTCCCTTGCATCCTCAGGATTTTTGACCATTCTTAAGATGACTGCATAAAGCTTGTTGCTGTAGCGGTTGATAAGAAAGGAATAGGCCTGCTTATCCCCTCGTAGCACTTCTTTTATATAATAGGAATCGTCCTGCATCCTGTAACCTCATTTCACATCTGACTTTCATTATGTATAACGGGATGAGTCAAAAAAAATTTCATTATTTTTTAAAATTTCTATTACCATTATACAAAAAGAAGCCGCAGAGCCTGCGACTTCTTTTTTCCTGCTCAATATTTGTTAAGGTAAAAAAATTTTGCGAATATTTCTCTTCTTTTCTCATCTATTGAAGCATGCTTGTTTAAAACATCCTGGTTCTTTTTACTACCGAAAATGAGTGACAGCATTGTTTTCATCCTCCATCATCCCTTTAATTTGTTATAACCAAATTATAGAATGATCAGGATTTTATAAATACGTACTGCAGAATGGTTTACACTCGTTCTTTCAACTATTATTTTCTCCAACTAAGTAAGGATGGAATCTACGACTTGTGGCGGAGGAATATTGCCCATGTAATAAGGAGATGGTTTTAAATCATCTCCTTCTTGCGTAAGTTATCTCTAAATTAGAATACTCTTACTGCTTTCACCGCTCGTGGCTGCCAGTAGGAATTCATAGTTGCATAGGCAACTCCGCTGGAGGTGGCAGAGTGCAGAATTGTGGTAGCGTCCACAACGATGGAGACGTGATTGATCGTGCCATCTCCGTCTGTGTCAAAGAAAACCAGGTCCCCTTTTCGCACTTCGGATAGCGGAACTTCCTTCCCAACATTTGCTTGCTGTGCAGAGGTTCTTGGAAGGTTGATACCATTTTCCTGGAATACTCTTAAAGTAAACGATGAACAGTCAAATCCATCCGTTCTGGTAGTCGATGCACCATATAAGTATCCGGCGCCTAAGTATTTCTTTCCACTTTCAATGATGGCGTTCGCTTTCGTCTGCCACGCGGTATCCCCACTTACAGGTACAGCTTGTCCTGCACCAGGTATTGTAATAACCTGTCCTACATAAATACGGTTTGCATCCTTGATGGATGGGTTGGCATTCAATAGTGCTTGTAAGGTTACTTTGTGGCGTTGTGCCACTATGGATAGCGAATCACCACTTTTGATGGTGTATGTACTCGTATTAACTGGTGCAGAACCGTTTGGCACCGTGATTTTTTGACCAACATAGATGCGGTTTGCATCTTTGATGGCAGGATTTAAAGTGAGTAATCCGTTTAAAGTAGTCTGGTGGCTTTTGGCAATAGCAGACATAGAATCTCCGGATTTGACAGTATAGTCCGCAGCAAAAGCTTGTCCGGAAAACATGAATGTCGTTACAAGGGCTCCTGCCATGATTTTCTTTTTCATGATGTACAATTCTCCTCTATTCTCACAATTTGTTAATCAATACAAAATTATCTTAGCATGAATTTTCCAACAAATAACGCTAATATAATTTCCTCTAATCCCATTATCTGGACGGTAATATCCCTGTCTATATCCCCAAGAGGATAAAACACTCATTTTCCAGCCTGAAAAAGAGTTCCAATACCCGGGGCATATGCCCATACATCATGGGTGTTTGTAACATAAAGTATCGTATCTTAGCTTGAAAGGAGATACGTTTAATGAGTAAAGCAGATGGCGGAAGATGCGATAATCATGGCTCTGATTTCACATTATTCATCATATTGTTCATTCTTCTAGTGATTATAGGTGCAGCCTACCTTTGTTAATAACGGCTGATGTATGAAAAAACGCAGAGAAGTT
>JBNJJQ010000026.1:0-24569 GCA_051750385.1 Bacillota bacterium
AAACAGCACAGTGTTCGTGCCAAACAGCGCAAAGTTCATGCCAAACCGTTATTTGACTACATGCCTTACAAAGAATTAATTTCTTCCAATCGCGGCATCGCTGTCATGGCTCCCTGCTTTGTTGTGGCAAGGGCACCTAGATGGTTGGCAAATCCTATGCAGTCACTAAGTGGTCCAACTGTAGAGGGTATCCCTTTTACATGAACATATCGTAGTATGCCCGCCATGAAAGCATCTCCGGCACCGGTTGTATCGACTGTCTCCACTTTCTTCACAGAAAAATGATGGGTGATTTGATTTTGTACAGCATACGTACCTGATTCACCGACCGTCACAAGGATCAACGGTATATCGAATTGTTCAAGGTCGGCTATCCCTTCCTCCATACGCGAAGTTTTTGTCAAGAACAATAACTCCTCTTCCGTTAGCTTGAGAATATCCACTTCTGGAAAAAAGGAACGAATTGTATTTCTGCATTGTTCATCATTATCCCAGCGTGGCCGTCGGATGTTCACATCAAGGGAAAGCAAAGTGCCAGCTCCTTTTGCCAGTTTCACTGCATGGTGAGTGGTCGCGAGCGCTACCGGATGGAACATGGTCCCCGAGCTGATATGAAAGATGGAGGCATGTAGGAATGCTTCAGGATAAATTTGGGATTTCTTCACTTGAATGTCCGGGGTTTCATCCACATATTTATGAAAGGTTCTTTCGCCATCGGGTAAAAGATGTACATACACTCTACTCACTTGCTTTTCGGGAATCTTTTGCGCATAATCAAGTCCCACGCCTTCCTTCAGAAGCTCCCTACGTGCGAACTTTCCGGTTTCATTTTCACCGGTTACAGTGATAAGATGGGTTGGCACATTCAGACGACTCAACCCTACCGCAATATTTAATGCAGCTCCCCCAAGATGGGTAATGTATGATTCATTTGTTGTATCCTTTGCAATATAATCGACAAAAGCATCTCCATAAGTGATAACATGGCTTCTTTTCATGTAACAGGAACCTCCAGGCATTTTTTTCAATCTATGTTATTATACAAAACTACAAAAAAATGAGCACCCTCCTAAAGGATGCCCCTCTCTTTCATCTTCAGTTCATCACGCGCTCCACTGATTCTTCCCCAAGCTTGAACGCTACATGCAATGCCTCCACAGCCTTCACCATAACTCCTACATCCACCACAGTGGACACCTTGATTTCGGATGTACTTACCATTTTGACGTGAATGCCTTCTGTCGCCAGTACCTGGAACATTTCTGCAGCTACACCAGGGTTGGAAATCATCCCGGAGCCAACGATGGAAACCTTCGCTAAGTTGCTTTCTTTTTCAATATGGGTAAAGCCCAGATGCTCTTTATATTGCTCGAGTACTTGGATTGTCTCTTCCACATCTTTCGTTTTCACCGAGAAGGAGATATTAGTTGTATCTTTATCCATACTTGTCTGGATGATGATATCGACGTTCAGGCTATGTTTTGCCAATGTTGTAAAAATAGTGGATAATGTATGTAGCTCATTCGGCAATCCACATACGGTAATACGGGTAATCTGATCTTCAAACGCAATTCCTCTTACTACTAAACTCTTTTCCATGGAAACTTCCTCCTCAATGATGGTGCCTTCTTCCTCTTCCATACTTGAACGCACAACAAGCTGCACTCCATAATTTTTCGCAAATTCAACCGCTCTTGGGTGCAGTACACCCGCTCCCAAATTGGCAAGCTCCAGCATTTCGTCATAGGATACTGCCGCCAATTTTCTTGCTTCTTTCACAAAACGGGGATCCGTCGTAAACACCCCAGTTACATCTGTATAGATATCGCATTTCTCCGCACCAAGGGCAGCTGCCAGAGCAACAGCCGTTGTATCTGAACCACCGCGGCCAAGTGTCGTGATTTCGTTTGTCTCCGTAATCCCTTGGAAGCCTGCCACAATCACAATTTTCCCTGCAGCCAAATGGCTGTGCAAAAGGTCTGTTTCAATATGTGTGATTCTGGCATTACCATGTACAGGCTCTGTACGAATACCAGCCTGCCAACCAGTCAAGGATACCGCTTCATGGCCTCTTACCTGAAGGGCCATCGCTAAAAGTGAAATGGTGATCTGCTCCCCAGTTGTAAGCAGCATATCCATATCGCGTTTGCTTGGGTGTGGATTGATTGCATTTGCCAACGTTAACAACTGATCTGTCGTTTTCCCCATGGCAGAAACCACCACCACTACCTTGTGGCCTTTTTCCACTTCAGAAATAACTCGTTTTGCAACATGCTGAATTCGCTCAACAGACCCGACCGAAGTTCCTCCAAATTTTTGTACAACAATCGTTGACATACCCACCATTCCCTTTTCTAGTTTATTTCATCATAATGTAAAAGATAGAAAGCCCATTGGATGCACCTCGCGAAGAAATGAGTCAACATGACTATTTCCTGAATGAAGGTATAAAAAAAACAGCAATGAGCTTTGTCTCATTGCTGTGATTGGCAAAATATATAAACCGTTCACGCGTGAGATAGCTCTCCAGGCAGCACAAATACAGCCTGACAGTCCTACATTTCTTAAACGCAGAACCAGTAAAAAAAAGAAAAAGAGACTTTTTTTTACTTCGGCGATCCTCCCCTTTCCGTAATCTTCTCGGAAGCTCTTTCTTCTCCGATTACATACTTTTGAAGTTCGCACCTCTATCATCACTTCATTAATTTGAAGTGGCACATTATGAAATTAATAGTGATTATATCAGACTCCAAGATTAGATACAACACTTATTCCTGTAATTTTTTAAAAATTTCCTCGGCGATGGGGCGTGGTATTTTCGCCTGCTGAATCTCTTCCACTGTCGCTTCCTTCAGTTTTGCAACAGATCCAAAATGCTTGAGTAGCGCTTTTTTCCTGGTTGCCCCTACTCCCGGAATATCGTCCAAAACGGAGTGGAAGACATTTTTGCTCCTCAGCTGGCGATGGAAAGTAATTGCAAATCGATGAACCTCATCCTGTATTCTTTGCAGCAGGTAGAACTCCTGGCTCGTCCGCTCGAGCGGGACAATCATGGCGTCTTCTCCAGCCAGCAGATTGCTCGTTCGATGCCTCTCGTCTTTTGCAAGACCGACAATTGGAATAAAGAGGTTCAACTCATTTTCCATCACATCTCTTACAGCAGACATATGCCCTTTTGCGCCATCAATGATGATCAGGTCTGGCAGTGGAAGGGATTCCTTCAGTACTCTTGTGTACCTCCTTCTTACCACCTCACGCATTGATTCGTAATCATCCGGTCCTTGTACGCTTTTCGTCTTGTATTTCCGGTACTCCCTTTTTTCCGGTTTGCCATCGATGAACACAACCATTGCAGAAACTGGATCTGTCCCTTGGATATTGGAGTTGTCGAATGCTTCAATTCTTAGCGGAGTATGTATTCCAAGGATTTCCCCAAGGTTTTCTACCGCTTTGATTGTTCTTTTTTCATCGCGTTCAATCAAGGAGAACTTCTCCACCAAGGCTACTTTGGCATTTTTTTTCGCCAAGTCCACAAGTTGCTTCTTTTTGCCTCTTTGCGGCTGCATCACATGGGTCTGCAGAAGGGCCTGCGCCATCTCCAATTCGATACCGTTTGGCACCATCACTTCTTTTGGTACAAAGTGATTCTGTTTGGAATAGAATTGTCCGAGATAGGTCAGAAAATCTTCCTCCGGTTCATTATAGATCGGGAACAGTGATACATCCCGTTCTATCAGCTTGCCTTGTCGGATAAAAAAGACCTGTACACACATCCAGCCTTTGTCTACCGCATATCCGAACACATCACGATCCACAAAGTCGTTCATTTCCATCTTCTGTTTTTCCATCGTGGCTTCAATATTCAGGATCTGATCGCGAAACTCCTTTGCCCGTTCAAACTCCAGATCCTCTGCGGCTTTCTGCATCTTTACCGTTAATTCATCCTTGACCTCTTTATATCCTCCGTTAAGGAATCGAACAATTCCATCGACCATCTCTTTGTTCGTTTCCTGGGATATATCCTCTACACACGGGGCCAGGCATTGACCCAAGTGATAATAAAGACAGACTCTGTCTGGAAGGGTCATACATTTACGCAACGGATAGACGCGGTCGAGCAGCTTTTTAGTTTCATTGGCGGCCTGTACATTGGGATAGGGTCCGAAATACTTGCCCTTATCCTTTGCCACCTTCCTTGTAATGAGAAGACGAGGATGCTTCTCCGCAGTAATTTTTATAAAAGGATAACGCTTATCATCCTTCAGCATCACATTGTATTTCGGATTATGCTTCTTTATAAGATTCAGTTCGAGTATCAACGCTTCAATGTTTGAAGACGTGACAATATATTCAAAATCCACAATCTCATTCACCAGTCTCAGCGTTTTGCCGTCATGACTGCCTGTAAAATAAGAGCGGACTCGGTTTTTCAGCACTTTTGCCTTTCCAACATAGATGATGGTACCCTGCCTATCCTTCATGAGGTAGCATCCTGGTTGGTCAGGCAATATCGCAAGCTTTTCTTTTATGTTTTGTTCCATTTACCCTTTCACCCCAACCAATGATTTGTCTCCTTTTATTATACATCTATCTGTTTTTTTGTTCCATTTTGAGTTAGATGCGATTTCACCCATTAGCTGAATGAATCTTGTATCTGCTAATTTAACAAGGTACTTGAAACACCGCTGTTGATTTCCGCACTAGCCCTGCGCTTTCCGCAGGGCTTGCGTGAGCCTCCTCGGCTTCGCCTGTGGGGTCTCCACTAATCGCTATCTCCCGCAGGACAAGGAAAGCTTCGGAAGCGATACATCGCACGCAGAAAATGCTCGCATTTTCAAGGAGTCTTCGCCTATTGCTCCAATCAACAGCTAGAAACATAAACAAATTTACAAATCTTTTCACAAAAAAAGCCCGGCAACCCAAACTGGGACACCGGACTTTCCGAACGCTTTCAACAATAATTAAGCGTGTTTGTTCAATAGTTCAGCTAAAGCTTCTTTAGGTTGGTAACCAACTGCTTTATCTACCACTTCACCGTTTTTGATTACAAGTAAAGTCGGGATGCTCATTACGCCGAATTTGCCGGCAGTTTCTTGGTTTTCGTCTACGTCGACTTTAACGATCTTCACTTTGTCGCCCATGTCTTGATCTAGTTCTTCAAGTACTGGAGCAATCATCTTACAAGGACCACACCAAGGTGCCCAGAAATCTGCTAATATTAAGCCTTCGCTTGTTTCCTGCATAAAAGTTTGATCCGTTACATTTTGAATAGCCATTATTATTCCTCCTAAACGATTATGTCACAACTAACGTATGTTAATTGGTTTCTCTCTGTCAGATGGATTATCTTTCAGAGTTTTCGGTATAGCTAGAGTATAGCATTTCCGAAAAACGGACGCTAATTATTTGCTTCACTCTAGTTTTAACCTATTTTTCAAAATTAATTTGCGGTTTTTCCAATAAAAAACGACCAAGCGAGTGTTCCCCACTCGCTTGGTCAGTCCGCTGCCTTAGTTTGTTACCAATAGCTTTTTGAATTCTGCTGTCAATAAAGGTACGACTTCGAACAGGTCTCCAACAATTCCATAATCCGCAATCTTGAAGATATTCGCCTCCGGATCTTTGTTGATTGCTACGATAACCTTGGAGTTCGACATACCAGCCAAATGCTGGATCGCTCCTGAGATTCCGCAAGCGATGTAAAGGTCAGGGGTGATAACTTTACCAGTCTGCCCAATTTGCAGGGAGTAGTCGCAATAGTCAGCATCACATGCTCCACGGGATGCTCCAACTGCTGCTCCAAGCACATCAGCCAGCTCTTTTAGCGGTTCAAATCCTTCTGTACTCTTCACTCCACGTCCGCCTGCTACTACTACCTTCGCTTCGGAAAGGTCGACACCGTCCGTTGCTTTGCGAACCACTTCTTTAATGATGGTGCGAAGGTCTTTAACATCTACATCCAAAGAGGATACGTCGCCTGTTCTGGACTCATCCTTTTCTAGCGTTGCGATGTTGTTAGGACGGATCGTTGCAAAGATAAGACCATCCGTTACAATCTTCTTTTCAAACGCTTTTCCTGAATAGATCGGACGAGTGAACACTAGGTTTCCGCCCACTTCTTCTACTTCTGTAGCATCGGAAACAAGTCCTGAATTCAACTTGCTAGCAAGCTTCGGTGAAAGGTCTTTCCCTAATGCAGTGTGTCCGAAAATCAGTCCTTCCGGTTTTTCTGCGTCGATAACAGCCGTTAATGCTTGCGCATATCCATCGGATGTATACGTTTTCAAATTTGCGTGCTCTACTGTAATGACACGATCTGCTCCGTATGCAATAAGCTCCTGTGCCAGAGAACCAACACTTTCTCCCACTAATACGGTAACAACTTCTCCACCCTCTGCCACTGTTTTACCTGCAGCAATCGCTTCAAATGAAACATTACGTAATGCCGATTCACGTACCTCTGCTAAAGTTAATACTTTTCTTGCCATGTTTGTCTCCTCCTGTCCATGTATCGATCTATCTGTATAGGTTAGATTACTTTCGCTTCATTTCTAAGTGCTGCCACAAGTTCTTTTACTTGTGCATCCAGCTCACCCTGCAAGACTCTTCCTGCTTCTTTTTTAGGAGGCAGATAGATTTCCAATGTTTTAGTTTTTGCTTCCACATCATCTTCTTCAAGATCCAAATCATCAAGTTCCAGTTCCTCCAAAGGCTTTTTCTTCGCCTTCATGATACCAGGCAATGATGGATAGCGAGGTTCATTCAACCCTTGCTGAGCTGTTACCAATAATGGAAGAGATGTCTCGATTACTTCTGAATCCCCTTCCACATCACGAGTGATGGTTACTTTTTGCCCTTCGATTTCAAGCTTCGTGATTGTTGTTACGTAAGGGATGTTAAGAAGTTCTGCAACACGCGGTGCCACTTGGCCGGATCCTCCATCGATTGCTACGTTTCCACCAAGGATCAGATCTGCATCCTTGTCTTTTAAGTATTCCGCCAAAATTTTTGCTGTTGTGAACTGGTCGCCGTTTTCAATATCATCCTCTGTATTGATCAGCACTGCTTTATCGGCACCCATTGCAAGCGCTGTACGAAGCTCTTTTTCAGCTTCTTCCGTTCCAACTGTAACTACGGTGATTTCACCGCCATGAGCATCTCTTACCTGAATCGCTTCTTCCACTGCATATTCATCATACGGGTTGATGATAAATTCCGCTCCGTCTTCATTTATCCCACCATTTGACACCGTCAGTCTTTCTTCCGTATCAAACGTTCTTTTAAGTAGCACATAAATATTCATCACAGTACCTCCTGTTTAAACATTAGTTTTATTAGTAATATTCTGTTTTTTATAGATAAAAAAATTACTTCCCTCTAAATTCGGGAGTTCTTTTTTCTATAAACGCCTGGATGCCTTCTTTTCCATCTTCGGAAGTAAATACTTTTCCAAACAGCTCCGCTTCCCTTTGAACGCCGTTATAGAATTCCTGCGTTTTGGAGTAGCGGGCCAATTCAATGACTGATGCCACAGATATTGGTCCTTTTTGTGCGATTTTCTTTGCCATTTTAAAAGCCTCGCCCATTAAAGCATCTTCTTCATATGCATGATTTGCAAGTCCCCATTTGACGGCTTCTTCCCCAGTTAGCGGGTCACTGGTAAACAGCATTTCAAAAGCTTTAGCAGATCCTACTAATCTAGGTAAACGCTGTGTCCCTGCAAAGCCAGGAATCAGTCCCAGCTGAAGCTCAGGCAAGCCCAGCTTCGCAGTTTTCGTTACAAGACGGATATGGCAGCCCATTGCAAGCTCCAGCCCTCCGCCGAGTGCAGCACCATGAATGGCAGCTATAATCGGTTTCGGGAAGGTCTCCATCTTTTCAAAAAGGTCCTGGCCGAATTTAGCGAGCTGTGCAAATTCTTCTCCTGTTTCGACAGTGGTGAATTCCTTGATATCCGCTCCCGCCGAGAAGAATCTGCCTTCCCCGTGAAGAAGCACGACACGAACTTCATCCTGATTTTTCAACTCGTCAAGAACAATTGAAAGCTCTTTCAAAACTGCGGACGATAAAGCATTTGCCGGCGCTTTATTAATGGTGATTACGGCAACCCCATCCTCAACATTCACTTGTAGAAAATTCATGTCCCATCCCTCCTTATGTATAAAACCGGAGCCACTTAAGGTGTGGCTCCAAACCCTTTAATTAACAGATCATGTACACGCGGTGCAATGGCTGTCAGGTCATACTTTTGATCATTCATCACCCAAGTGGTAATGGTTTCATCAATCGTCCCGAACACCATCTGCCTTGCGAGGCGCACATCCAGATCATCCCTGAACTCACCGGTTTCTTTCCCGACAGTCAGAACTTCATCTACAACCATTAGATACCCTTTTAGCACCTCATTAATCTTCAAGCGGAGCTCTAAATTGGATTGTCTGAGTTCCAACTGGGTGACGATGGCCAGGTGATGGTCGGCTGCAAGCATGGAAAAATGTTTTTGTATCAATGTTAATAGTTTCTCTTTTGATGTCGATTTTCCTGCAATTTCATGACGAATCTTTTCGACGAAGACCCCCATTTTTTCCTGAAAAAGCGAAATAAGAATGTCTTCCTTATTTTTAAAATATAAATAGATGGTTCCGTCCGCTACTCCTGCCTGTTTCGCAATCTTGGAAACTTGTGCATGATGGTAGCCGTTCTCTGCTATAACAATGACTGCGGCATCTATTATTTGTTTGTATTTAGGCTTTTGTTGTTGTTTCAACCTGTTCTCTCCTTTTACAAAATGAATGAATAATCATTCATAATTTCATAATACTTTACCCGAAAAGAACTGTCAATTACTATCTTATCATATTATTCTGAGAATGGTAGATAAAAAGTGTACACCATTAAACGCCGCTGTTGATTTCCGCACTAGGCTGCGCTTTCCGCGGGGCGGGCGGTGCTGGAGCCTCCTCGGGCTTCGCCCTGTGGGGTCTCCAGCCTACCGCTGTCTCCCGCAGGAGTCTTCGCCTATTGTTCCAATCAACAGCTAGATTCTTAAAAATTCCCACTAGTCTTTAGCAGAGATAAAAAGAAAAAGACGATGCATTCATCATCTTTTTCTTTTTGGAATGTAGATACGGATTTGCTCGTTTTATTTTGCGACCTTTTGCTTTTCCTCTTCAATCAACGCTCTTCTCAGTATTTTCCCAACTGCTGTTTTCGGCAGTTCGTCTCTGAATTCATACAGTCTCGGAACCTTGTAGGCCGCTAGATGCTTTCTTGCATAGGCATCCAGCTCCTCTTCGGTCAAGCTTGCTCCCTGCTTTTTGACCACATACGCTTTTACCGTCTCCCCTCTATATGGGTCGGGTATCCCTGCAACAATCACTTCCTGGATTTTCTCGTGCTCGTAAAGCACTTCCTCAATCTCGCGAGGATAGATATTGAAGCCGCCGGCAATGATCATGTCCTTTTTGCGGTCTACCACATAGAAGAAACCTCGTTCGTCCATATAGCCCAAGTCGCCAGTCAAAAGCCAGCCATCCTTCAGCACCGCTTCCGTCTCTTCCTTACGGTTCCAATAGCCCTTCATTATTTGGGGACCTCTTACTACGATTTCCCCGATTTCGTTTACAGGAGCCTCTTCACCGGTTTCCATGGAAAGGATTTTGGAATCAGTGTTGGGCCATGGAATACCTACGCTTCCTGATACTCTTTCATCCCATAAAAAGTTTGCATGGGTGACAGGGGATGCTTCTGAGAGGCCGTAGCCTTCTACAAGCTTACCTCCCGTTACCCGCTCAAACTGTTCCTGAACCTCTACAGGGAGTGCGGCTGATCCGCTTATGCAGGAATCAATGGAAGACAGATCGTATTTTTGGATATCAGGATGATTCAGGAGTGCAATATAGATGGTTGGAGCTCCCGGAAAAAGGGTCGGCTTCTCTTTTTGAATCGTTTTCAATGTTGTCTCTGGATCGAATTTCGGCAAGAGCACCATTTCAAATGCCTGCATGATGGAAAGATTCATGACAGCCGTCATTCCATATACATGAAAGAAAGGCAAAATCCCTATTACCTTCTCCTGTGCCCTTTTACATTTATACATCCACTTCACACTCATCATGGTGTTGGACACCAGGTTCATGTGAGTCAGCATGACACCTTTCGGGAACCCTGTCGTCCCTCCAGTATATTGAAGCAAGGCCAAATCATTCTCCGGGTCAATATCCACATCAATCTCATTAACCTGGGAATGCTTCATCACTTCTGTAAACAAGTGGTTTTCTCCGCTATGCTCCACTTTCACGACGATGCCATATTGTTTTTTCTGGACAAAAGGGTAGAGCATATTTTTCGGAAACGGCAGATAATCCTTTATTCCTGTAACGATGATATCCCTGAGTTTTGTCAGCGCTTTCACTTTTGATACTCTTGGATAGAGGATATCGAGTGTAATGATGATCTCTGAACCGGAATCATTTATCTGGTATTCCAGTTCCCTTTCCATGTATAGCGGATTGGTCTGCACCACAATACCACCTGCAAATAGAACGCCATAATAGCTGATAACGGCTTGGGGACAGTTTGGCAGCATGATGGAGACGCGATCACCCTTTTTCACACCAAGTTCTTTCAGGTAGTTTGCAAGTTTCAAAGATTGATCATACACCTCTTGGAAAGTAAGCTTTTTCCCAAGAAAATGTATGGCGGTTTTGGAAGGATGTTCAATGGCAGCTTCCTTTAGATAGGATTGAAGTGTTCTTTCTTCGAAGTTGATTTCATGAGGTATTTCACTAGGATAAAGCGAGAGCCATGGCTTATTCACTACTTGTTCCAATTCATTCCCTCCCTTTTCGGCCTGTACTATTACAATAGGCCCATATCTTTTTGTTATAGTATATCAGTAAACCCATCAAAATTATAACATTTTTTTAATATTTCGATAAATCAGTGTGCTTCCACATAAAAAAAAGAGTTTGACCAAAATTGATTTAGTCAAACTCCCGCTGTCTTATGCTAAAAAGAATAGATATACGATGCCGATCAATACAAACAATCCGCATAGTCCAATTAATACTTTTGCTAAAGTTTCCATTCCATAACTCCTTACCCGATGCTTGCCCCAATGATAAATGACAGTCCGACAGATATGGCAAAGGAAATAAGTCCTACTGCCCGATTATCCTTGCTTATTTCATCGTCAATATTGAAGCTTGGTGTCAGAAATTCAAAGATGAAGTAGGCGAAAAGCAAAAGGACAAAGCCGAGTGCTCCCCACCCGATCATCGTAAAAAGCGTATCATGGTCTAAAATGGAGTAGCGAAAGATATTGGCAATCCCCAAGATCTTTCCTCCTGTCGCCAGTGCTACCGCGATATTGCCTTTTTTGATTTCTTCCATATTATGATATTTCGTTACCAGCTCAAAGATCGCCAGAAATAAAATCATGCAAAGAACCACGACACTGAAGTTGGCTGCCGTTCTAACTAATTCATTCTCCCAGAAACTAGACATAGTTTGCTCCCCCTGTTATTTCAGTTCGACCACTGTCACTCCAGTGCCGCCTTCAGAAGCTTCTCCAAAGCGATAGTTTTTCACAGAGCGATGATTTTTCAAGTAATTTTGCACTCCGATGCGCAGCGCCCCGGTTCCTTTACCATGAATGATGGAGACGCGATGATAGCCTGCAAGTGTTACATCATCAATGTATTTCTCCACACGCATCAATGCATCCTCAAAGCGTTCCCCACGTAGGTCCAGCTCAATATTCACATGATAATCCTTGCCTTTTATCGTTGCCAGAGGCCTTGTTTCAACAGGCTTAGGTCTGCTTACATACTGGAGGTCTCTTGTTTTCACTTTCATTTTCAGGATCCCGATTTGGACCTGCCATTCCTTGTCATTCGTCTTTTGCACCAGATTGCCTTTCTGGTTCAGACTCAATACCCTTACCTCGTCGCCCGGCTCCAGGGTCAGATCTGTTGCTTCCTGCTTTTTGGTTGTGGCTGACTTCTTGACGGTTGGCACGGCTTCTTCCAAGCGTTTTTTGGCATCAATCAGTTCATGCTCTTTGACAGTGGCATGCTGCTCGATTCTCATTTTCCGAAGCTCCCTGATGACCTTCTCGGCTTCTTCTTTCGCCTCTTCCACCATTTTTTCCGCTTTTAGTGCCGCTTTTTCCATAAGCTTATCGCGCTCTTCATTCAGGTCCTGCATCTGTTCCTGTAAATCCTCATGCAGTTTTTGAGAGGTCTTTCTGATCTGCTCGGCTTCTTTCCACTCTTCTTCCGCCCTCTTTTGAGAAGCTTCCAAGGAGGCGATCATGTTCTCCACTTTGTTGCTGTCTTCGCTCACAAAGCCTCTGGCACGTTCAATGACATCCATGGATAATCCAAGGCGCTTCGAGATTTCGAATGCATTGCTTCGACCAGGAACCCCGATCAATAGACGATAGGTCGGGCTTAGTGTATTGACATCAAATTCCACACTCGCATTTACCACGCCATCCCTGTTATATCCATATGCCTTCAATTCAGGGTAATGGGTCGTTGCAATAACACAGGCACCGCGGCTATATACTTCATCCAAAATGGAGATGGCCAGGGCCGCCCCTTCTTGAGGGTCTGTACCCGCTCCCAGCTCATCAAAGAGTACAAGGCTGTTATGGTCCACCTTTTTCAATATATCCACGATATTTACCATATGGGAGGAGAATGTACTCAAACTCTGTTCAATCGACTGTTCATCCCCGATATCTGCATACACGGCCGAGAATACGCCGACTTCTGAACCGTCCTGGGCAGGAATATGCAATCCTGCCTGTGCCATGATCGTCAATAGTCCCAATGTCTTCAATGTAACAGTTTTTCCTCCTGTATTCGGACCGGTGATAACAATGGATGTATAGTCTTTCCCTAATTCGATCGTATTCGGAACTACTTCATCCGGAGAAATCAACGGATGACGGGCATGGACAAGTCTCACATACTTCTCATCATTGATTGCTGGCTTGGTCCCTTTTACATGCTTGCCGTATTTCGCTTTGGCAAACATAAAGTCAATGTCAGCCAGTATCATGACATTGGCCAACAACTCTCTTGCGACTTCCGCTACCTCTGTTGACAGTTCAGCGAGAATGCGGTCGATTTCGAGCTTCTCTTTTACTTTCGCTTCTTGTAGCACATTGTTCAGATCGACCACCTGCTGCGGCTCAATAAATAGTGTTGCACCGGATGAGGACTGGTCATGCACAATCCCTCCATAAGCCCCTCTATATTCCTGTTTGACAGGGATGACATAGCGCTCATTCCGAATTGTGATGATGGCATCGGAAAGCATTTTTTGCGCATTGGAGGATCGGATCATGCTTTCGAGCTTTTCACGAACCCTTGATTCCGTCGAACGCAGCTGCTGGCGGATCCCTCGCAGCTTGTCACTTGCTCCATCCAATACTTCCCCGTACTCATCAATGCAGTTTTTTATGTTTCTTTCCAAATCCGGATAAATGCTCAACTGCTCCATGTAATTTTTCATGATGGGAACATCAATTTCATCATCGAGCATGGCTTCAACAAAACGATCAAGCTTTCTTGCCGCGTAGATTGTACCAGCAACATCCAGAAGCTCGTGCGTATTTAGCGTACCGCCGATTTCCGCTCGTTTCACATGTGCACGGATGTCAGTGATCCCCCCAAGCGGAACCTCCCCTTTTAACCGGAGGATCATGGCCGCTTCGTCGGTCTGGGCCTGTCTTTCCACGACTTCCGCATAATCGGTGGATGGCAGTAACTGTGCCACCTTTTCTTTTCCTAATGAGGAAGCTGTAAAGGAAGCCAATTTATCTTTTACTTTATTAAATTCCAAAACCTTTAATACTCTCTGTTGCACGTGACCATAACTCCCTTCTCTGCTTGCCTTACGTATGATGACGTGATAAGAATCTCTTCAGCTCATCTTCCGTCCAGGTGTTGATGACATTTTCTTTTCTGATCCAACCTTTTCTGGCAGTTGCCACTCCCGTTTCCATATGTTCAAGCATATCGATGCTATGGGCATCCGTATTGATGACAAGCTTAACCCCTGCATCCTGTGCCATTCTTACATACTTGCTTGCCAGGTCCAATCTATGTGGATTGGCATTCAGCTCCAGCGCCGTATCCGTATCCTTTGCCAATTGGATCAGCATCTCCATATCCACATCATAGCCTTCCCTTTTACCTATCAGTCTTCCTGTAGGGTGGGCGATAATGTCCACATGGTTGTTTTCCAATGCCTTTTTCAAACGCTCCATAATCACTTCTCTCTTTTGCGAGAAGCTGGAATGGATGGAGGCGATGACAAGGTCCATCTCTTCAAGTAATCTATCATCATAATCCAAGGAACCATCCGGTAGAATATCCATTTCCACCCCTGATAGTACCGTAATATCATCATATTTCTCATTGAGCTTGTGTATCTCTTCCTTTTGCTGACGCAGCCTTTGTGCCGTCAGTCCATTTGCCACCTTCAAGTACTGGGAATGGTCGGTGATGGCAATGTATTTGTATCCTTTCGCGCGGCATGCTTCAATCATTTCTTCGAGCGTATATGCGCCATCGCTCCATGTCGTATGCATATGCAGATCGCCCTGAATGTCTTTCAAGGAAACAAGCGGAATTTCTCCCTTATCGATCGCATAATCCACTTCTGTACCATCTTCCCTGACTTCAGGAGGGATAAAAGGAAGAGCGAAATGCTTGAAAAATTCTTCTTCCGTTTTGAAATGGGTAATATCACCGGTTTCTACATTCTCCACGCCGTACTCGCTTATTTTCTCACCGCGGTCCTTAGCGAGCTGACGCATGCGCACATTATGATCCTTTGATCCTGTAAAATGGTGCAGGGTTGTCGGAAAGCTGATCGGTTCCACTAAACGGAAATCGACGGAAACATCATAGTTGTATTCAAGCACGATAGAAACCTTCGTATCCCCGTTTGAGATAATCTCCTTCACCCTGTCCATTTTTACAAGCTGCTCACGAACCTCGGCAGAATACGTGGTAGAGATGATAAAATCAAGATCTTTTATCGTTTCTTTGTATCTTCTTAAGCTTCCTGCTCTGGAATAGGCCTCTATTCCGGTAACTTCCGAAAGGTGTTTTTCTATTTCCTCTGCAATCTCAGTCATAAAGGAAATTGGCAGGCGATCCGGCCTTTTCCCGACATCTTCTATGGCGGCCAGTATCTTCTCTTCCGTTTTCTTTCCAAAGCCTGCAAGAGCCTGAACCTTCCCTGACTCACACGCTTCTTTCAATGTCACAATATCCACTACGTTTAATTCCTGATAAAGTTTCGCTATTTTCTTTCCGCCAAGACCCGGCAGATTCAACAATGGAACCAACCCTTGCGGAACCTGCTCCTGCAATTCCTCCAACACCGAGGATTTCCCTGTCTCCAGGACCTCTTGTATGACGGAAGCGGTCCCTTTTCCAATACCGTTTATCTTCGTAAAATCATCGATCTGACTCAGGCTTCTTTCATCGTTTTCAAGTGCCAGTGCCGCTTTCCTGAAGGCTGATACTTTAAAACCGTTTTCACCTTTCAATTCCATATATATCGCAATGGTCTCCAACCACTTGACAATCTGCTTCTTGTTCACTGGTATCACCCTACCTCAGAATAATAGTCCTACTTAAAATCATACAAATAATTGACCTAAAAGTACAATTGAAAAACCGGCATGACACCATGACAAAAGAAAAACTCCTCAAGAAAGAAGAGGAGTTTTAATTTCCAGCCATATACCCTGTCCATAAATCCTTCAGCTTTTCAGAAAAAACAGGCGTGTTTTCGACGATTCCTTTCGCCATGGAGGAATCACTGATCGAGCTTTGGACAATTTCCACTGGTACCAATGCACCTATGTAAAGAAAAATAAACACAATCAAATAGATTTCCACAAAACCAAGTACAGCACCAGCCCAGCTGTTCAGTTGCTTCAGAATTGGCAGATGGGAAAGAAAATCAAACATCGAACCTATAATCTGTGCCGCTATCCTTGTGCCAAAAAATAGCAAGGCAAAAGCAATGGCACGATAATAAGCGGTATCCAAGCTGATTGTTTCAAAAAACATCGTCGCCGACTCCGGATCGCCAAAGCTTGGCATCGGAATCCAAAGCTTCAATTTTGGTGCAAGATCGGCATAGAACATATATGCTACGACAAACGCTGCGATAAAACCGGACAGATGTACGATCTGCATGATAAAACCACGGCGTATGCCTATAATTAACCCCATTATAAACAAGAAGATAATGATTAAATCCAACATTCCATTCAGCCCTTTTTCTTCATATCATTTTCAAGTGTTTCGTATGCATCTTTTAATTTGATATAATCATGTACAACATTGACTGCTGTAAGGACAGCCAGTTTGCTGATATCCAGATTTGAATTTTTCCCATTGATTTCTCTCATTTTTTCATCGACAATGGAAGCAACAAGTCGTATGTGACTTATACTTTCCGTACCAACAATAGAATATTGCTGTCCATATATGTCGACGGTCGTGCGAGTTTTCTGCTCTGACAACGTGTATGCCCCCATTCATAAAATCCTAATCTTAATAATACCATGAAAGATTGGAAGTTGGAAAGCAAAGCTGTTAGTTTCCATAGAAAAATGTAAAATTTTGTAGTAGGAGTGAAAGATTTGTCATATCAAGTCATACAAGTACCAACAAGTGTTCTTATCAAGCTAAAAGAGTTCTATCATCCCCACCGGATCGAGAAGCTTCCAACAGGTGCAGTGTTCGCAGCAAAATCGCCTCAGTGCATGATTACAGCCTATAAATCAGGTAAAGTATTATTCCAGGGTAAAGGTGCAGATGAAGAAGCGACAATCTGGAAAGAGTTTGGAGGGACACCTGCAACTGCTGCGAAGACCACTGCTGCTAAGCCAAAGTCTTCCGTAACCAAAAGTGGAGCTGGTTTGCCCCCTGGTTTTGCGTCATTATCGGTCATCGGTTCGGATGAGGTGGGAACAGGAGATTATTTCGGTCCGATTACGGTGTGCGCAGCCTATGTAAGAAAAGACCAAATGGCGAAGCTGACCGAGCTAGGGGTAAAGGATTCAAAAGCATTGACAGATGAGAAGATTGTGCAGATTGCAAAGAACATACTGCCTCATATTTCTTACAGCCTGCTGGTTCTGCATAATGAAAAATACAACAAGCTTCAGCAGAGCGGCATGACACAAGGAAAAATCAAAGCGATATTGCATAACAAGGCCTTAGAGAACGTGCTTGGCAAAATTGCACCGGAAAAGCCGGACGCCATTCTGATCGACCAGTTTGCTGAAGCGGGCGTGTACTACAGGCATGTGGCAAAAGAAAAGACCATCATCAAAGAGAATGTCTACTTTTCCACAAAAGCGGAAGGCCTTCATCTTTCAGTGGCAGCAGCATCCATTATTGCACGCTATTCTTTTTTGAAAGAGATGGACAAAATCAGTGAGATTGCAGGTGTAACCATCCCTAAAGGTGCTGGCGCAAAAGTGGATACCGTCGCTGCAAAAGTGATTCGAACTCACGGGGAATCGATCCTGAACAAAATTGCCAAGGTGCACTTCGCCAATACTTTGAAAGCCAGAAAATTGGTTTGATGTCTTTTCATCTGTTTACAGCCTTTGAGGTTGTGCTATAATCAGTTTATACACATATTCGAAGAAGCCAAAGTGTTGGACGCACTTTGACCCTTAACAGTATAACTCCCGCAGAAGCACGGCTACTGTGGAGTCGAACGTACTATATAACTCACCCGACTGCCTAACAGCGAATCAGTAGTCACGGGTGGGTTATTTTTTTGTCATTTCCTTTATCAGCACAATTACTAGATTCACAAATGCAAAGAGGAATAGTCCTGAGGTCAAAAAAAGTTGCATCTCACTCATACGGTCACCCCCGTTCTCCACAGGGACTCACCGCACCACCCGTTCCTATTATACTGTCTCCTCTATTATAACATTCTATCATAAAAACAGAACACCCGTTCTTATAAATCGTACGTTTTACCTATTTTTAAGTAGATATAAGATTGATTCTTTAAGCAAATTGCTCATTTTAAACACCGCTGTTGATTTCCACAAAAGGCTCCGCTTTCCGCGGGGCGGTGCTGGAGCCTCCTCGGGCTTTGCCCTGCGGGGTCTCCAGCCTACCGCTACTTCCCGCAGGACAAGGAAGGCTGCGGCAGCGATACATCGCACGAAAAAAATGCTCGCATTTTCGAGGAGTCTCCGCCTTTTGCTCCAATTACCAGCTAGAAAACTGGAATTGTCAACGTCCTTCTTTACAGATGATATAAAAAAGAGACACCCTCCTTTTCAGAATGGCATCTCTCTACATTTTCTACTTTATTTAGCTTCTCAACACAGCGTCAAATTTCTCTTCGACTGCCTTCAGAACTTTTGTATGAACTTTTGTTACTTCTTCGTCTGTCAGCGTGTGTTCTGGGTGGTAGTAGCGCAGTGCGAATGCGACCGATTTTTTGGAAGCGTCTATTTTTTCGCCTTCATATACGTCGAATACCTGAACATCCGTGAGTAGCGTTCCGCCAGTCTCCTTGATCACCGCTGCAAGCTCCCCTGCAGGTGTATTGCGGTCCACTACAAGTGCGATGTCACGCCCGATGGATGGGAACCTGGGGATGGCTTCGTATTTGATTTCTTCCACATTAGCTCCTAACAAGTCAGTCAAGGAAAGCTCAAACACGTATGTCTCAGGTAGATCAAGCTCATTTAGTTTTTCCGGATGAAGTTGGCCGATGAAACCGACACCTTCTCCATTCAAAAGTATTTCCGCTGTACGGCCCGGATGCAAGCCGTCTTTTTCTGCACGGGTATAAGAAATTTCTTCACTTACACCAAGCATTGCGAACATGCCTTCCAGGATTCCTTTTGCCACAAAGAAGTCAACAGCCTTTTTCTCGCCCTGCCAAGGATGTTGCTCCCATAATCCTGTCAATGCTCCAGCCAAACGCTCTTTTTCAGAAGGGAGGATAGCATCATCTGATCCAATGAAAACCGATCCAACTTCATAAACTGCATTTGCAGGTAAGGAACGAGCGATATTATGCTGCAGCGCCTCCAATAGATGTGGCACAAGACTTAAACGCAAGGTGCTTCTTTCTTCACTCATCGGCATCGCCAATCGGATTGCTTTTCCATCCTCAAGAGCGAATTGCTTCGCACGTTCTTCACTCGTCAAGGAATAGGTGATGTTCTGAATCAGACCGGCGCCTTCCAGATAGCGGCGAACTTTACGGCGTTTCGCTTGATAAGGAGTCAATACTCCTGGTGTTGCTGCACTTACCGGCAAGGTTGTTGGAATATTATCGTAGCCGTACAAGCGAGCCACTTCTTCCACCAGGTCCTCTTCTATTGTGATGTCCCCGCGACGCGTAGGTACCGTTACAGTAAAGCTTCCGTTGTCTTCCGTCACTTCGAATTGAAGTCTAGTGAAGATATCCTTCACTTCAGCCGCAGTTACTGTTGTGCCAAGAACGGAATTGATTTTTTTCACTGTAGTCACCACTACTGCAGGCTCCACTTTTAAAGTGTTCACTTCAACAGAACCGCTGACCACTTCTCCACCGGCATACTCAGCCATCAATGCAACAGCTCTTTCTGCAGCGTCACGCGTGCGGTTCGGATCGATTCCTTTTTCAAAGCGGGCACTTGCTTCACTGCGCAGTCCGTGATCTTTGGATGCTTTACGGACAGTTACTCCGTTAAAGTATGCAGACTCGAGCAGGATTGTAGTAGTGTCTGATTGAACCTCTGAATTTGCTCCGCCCATCACACCGGCAAGTGCGATCGGTTGTGTACCATTTGTGATAACCAGATGATCTTCTGTTAATGTGCGTTCTGCATCGTCAAGCGTGATGATTTTTTCATCTTTGTTCGCACGACGCACAAGAACTTCCTTGCTGCCTAGACGATCATAATCGAATGCATGCAACGGCTGACCGTATTCCAATAAAATATAGTTCGTAATGTCGACAACATTGTTATGTGGACGAATTCCAGCTGCCATCAATCGTCCTTGCATCCAAAGTGGCGCAGGACCGATTTTTACGTTCTTCACGATTTTCGCAACATATAATGGGTTGTCTTCTGCTGCATCCACTTTAACAGAGATGTAGTCTGCAGCCTGTTCATTGTTTGCATCATATGCTGTTTCCGGCCATTTTACATCTCTTCCAAGAATTGCGCCGACTTCATAGGCCACTCCAAGCATGCTTAAAGCGTCCGAACGGTTAGGCGTCAAGCCAAGCTCCATCACCTTGTCGTTACGGTTCAAATATTCGAGTGCGTCTGTCCCGACTTCCACGTTTTGCGGGAAAACGAATATTCCTTCAGCAAATTCCTTGGCTACAAGCTTGGAACCGATGCCAAGCTCCTGCAGGGAACAGATCATTCCGTTTGACTCTTCGCCGCGCAGTTTCGCACGCTTTATTTTAAAATTACCCGGAAGAACAGCGCCAACTTTCGCAACAGCAACCTTCTGGCCCTTGTCGACGTTTCGTGCACCACATATAATCTGTACAGGCTCTTCGTCTCCAACGTCCACAAGACATTTGTTCAGCTTATCAGCATTCGGGTGCTGCTCTTTTTCAAGGACATGACCGATTACAACACCTTGGATGCCTTCATTCAGAACCTCCACGCCTTCCACTTCAATACCGCTTCTTGTAATCTTTTCCGCCAAGTCTTCAAGCGTGATATCATCTACATTTACGTAATCTTTTAACCAATTGTAAGATACTAACATGGTTTCCCCTCCTCTTAAACTCGATTGAATTGCTTCACGAAACGCTGATCGTTCGTGTAGAAATGGCGGATGTCATCAATGCCGTAACGCAGCATTGCAATACGCTCCGGCCCCATTCCGAAAGCAAATCCCTGATATTTTTTCGGATCATAGCCGGACATCTCGAGTACGCGAGGATGAACCATACCGGCACCTAAAATCTCGATCCAGCCTGTTCCTTTGCACATGCCACAGCCTTTTCCTCCACATTTAGCACATGTCACATCAATCTCAACGGATGGCTCAGTGAAAGGGAAGAAGCTTGGGCGCAGACGGATTTCACGGTCTTCCCCGAACATTTTTTTCGCAAAAGTTTCAAGCGTACCTTTTAAGTCACTCATGTTGATATTTTCATCAATGACAAGTCCCTCGATTTGCGTGAACTGATGGGAGTGGGTCGCATCATCATCATCACGGCGATATACTTTACCAGGACAGATGATCTTGATTGGCCCTTTTTCCTTGTTCGCTTCCATTGTTCTTGCCTGTACAGGGGAGGTTTGCGTACGCAATAACACCTCATCCGTAATATAGAAGGAATCCTGCATATCACGTGCCGGGTGATCCTTCGGCAGGTTCAATGCTTCGAAATTGTAATAGTCCGTTTCAACTTCCGGACCTTCAGTGATTGTGTATCCCATCCCAAGGAACAGGTCTTCAATTTCTTCAATAACCTTCGTTAAAGGATGTGGATTTCCTGTTGGTGCAGGACGTCCCGGTAATGTTACGTCGATGGTTTCAGATGCAAGCTTTTTCGCTACCTCCGCCTTTTCCATTTCCGCCTGTTTCTCTTCGATTTTGGAAGCAACAGCTTCACGGACAACATTTGCGAGTGCCCCCATTTTCGGACGCTCTTCAGCAGACAATTTACCCATTCCCTTTAAAATTTCCGTGATTGGCCCTTTTTTTCCAAGGTACGCAACACGCACTTCATTCAACTGCTTCAGATCCTGTGCTTGACTTACCTGCTCTAACGCAAGTGCTTCGAGTTCCTTTAAACGCTCTTCCACATCTATTCCTCCTTGATTCATTTTTTTGACAAATAAAAAACTCGCCCCTTAAGGAAAGGGACGAGATATTCGCGGTACCACCCTAGTTAACAAAGAGTTTGAACTCTTTGTTCGCTCAATTCCAGATAACGGCTATCTAACCGGAACACCTTTACAGCATGGTTGCTGGTCCAAGTGCCAACTCAGGAGGTGAAATTTCACTTAGCCTTCCTTAAAAATGCTTGCAGTCTACGGCATTTTTTCCCTGAAAAGGTCTGGTGTAAGCTACTTTCCTCTGTCATTGCTTTAGTCTTTATAAGGATGTTCAAAAAAGTCCGGTAAAAATAGCTTCGAATTTCTTCGTCAGCTTGCCTCTCCGCTCCGCAACATTACAAATCATACGCTGCGGTGCTCGAGACTTCGCTTCCTCGAAATTCTTTGCTCTTTTTATCCTCCTTTTTGAACATGCATTTTATGTAACTATTTTTATATTATATTGAAAACAGGTGCCAGATGCAACTCTATCCGCGTAAATAGTACATTAATATTCCTGCTGCGACACCGACATTCAACGATTCGCTCTGACCATAGATCGGAATGAAGAGATTTTGGTCGGTCTGGTTCAGGTGCTCCTCTGCCATACCTTTTCCCTCGTTGCCAAGGATAAGGACAAAAGACTCGGAAGGCTTAATTTCATTGTAAGGGATGCCGTTCTGCAGAGATGTTCCGTACACCGGTATTTGCTGTTCTTTGGCTTTTTGAATCCACTCACTTAAGTTACCTCTTATGATTGGCAAGTGGAAAAGGGATCCTTGGGTGGAACGGATGACCTTGGAGCTGTAAAGATCTGCACACCCTTCTCCCAGGATGACCATATCCAAGCCTGCGGAATCAGCCGTTCTTATCATCGTGCCCACATTACCCGGATCTTGTACATTGTCCAGGAATAATAGCCTTTGATTCGGTTGGATCGTTTGCTGATCACTTTTAGGGATACGGCAGATTGCTGCAATTCCCTGCGGCGTTTCCGTTTCACTGATTGCTTTTAGCACATCGGGAACTGCGTAGATCAGTTCCACGGCATTCATGTTCCAGTGAGATGGGATGGAGCGGTCTTCTGCGACAATGATTTCTTCAATTAGACCCTCTATTTTCAAAGCTTCCTCAATCAGATGAAAACCTTCGATCAGGAACGTTCCTGACTGCTCCCTTTCTTTCTTCTTATGCAGCTTCTTCCACTGCTTCACTTTATTGTTTTTTACCGATTCAATATGCTTCAACGTCTCTTTTCTCCTTTTAGTGCTCGATACTGTTATTATACGCATCTTTTATACATATTTAAAGGCAGGAACAGACATCCTATGGGATGATACTATTTTTCCCTACGAGGTGATAAGGATGAATTTAAATTTACGTCATGCTATTCGTCAGAATGTGGAAGGCAATTCCCAAGACCAACTGAGAGATACGATCCTAGATGCCATTAATAAAGGCGAGGAAAAAATGCTTCCAGGTTTAGGCGTGTTGTTTGAAGTAATTTGGGAGAATTCCTCCGAGCAGGAAAAAACTGAAATGCTCTCTACACTTGAGGACGGATTGAAATAGTATTAGGTTGGGGCAGCTCCTTTATGGGGGCTGTTTTGTTTTTTGTATTCGTTTTGGGAGTGTGTAGGTGCGCTGGTACATAGACCCACAGTGATGAAGTTCCAGTGATGAAATTAATTTTGAGGTAATTGAATCGGAGTGAAGTCCAAGGAACTCTTTAAATTGTTTATGCGTTATACGTGGTCCGATAATTAGTAAATAATCTTCCAAAGCTGCTAAGTGTGCATTTTTTGACTTATTTCTGCACCTTGTACAAACCCATCCCCCTCTCGTTCTTATCATTGATATTTCCTTGCAGCTTGGACATTGTACCCCGGTTAGAATCTCTTCATGCGTAATATTATATCGCTCTAAAATGTTTATTTCTTCTTCACAGTGTTTCTTTAATAACAATCTTGATAGCTTTGACAGTTCTTTTTCTGTTAGAATTGGCTCGGCATGATTTCGTTCCAATTCTTCTATTCTAGTTAAAAGATTGTGGCTATGAATCACTGAGCGAGAGGCATTTACTCGGGAATCGGCTCTGATGATGGTTTGGGGATTGGTAAAACAAACATAAGACTCAATCGGGATTTCATTTATTTTATGGTCCTTAAGCCATTTTTTCAGTCTGTGCTTCTGCAATTTAATTTGACTCAGTGGATTAAGAAAACCTTCTTCCTTCCCATTCAAAGTCCTAATAAATTGATCAAAGTGGCTTTCGAATAAAACAGTACCGATGATGTTCTTGATTTCTAAAATGAGGATATATCGGGTGGTTAATATGAGGATATCCATCTGAAATGCATAGTTATTGTTTTTCAACCTTATACTGTGAAAAATCAGATGTTTTTGTGGATTCAAAAAGGACAAATGATAGCTCATGGAAAGCTCACCTTTATAACCTGCCATCCTTTTTGCGAAGTCCTGCTCAATTAGTGGCCTTTTTGGGTGATCTTTCGCAATCCTCCTGAGTAAAGCCTCCAATATAAGAATAATAAGCGGCATTTCTAATGGTTTTTTTATCATGGGTTCCCTCCTAATAGTGTAATCAATACTAACTTTACCATAATTTAGAATTTATTCTGGTATTTTTTAATGTTTTTTTGAAGTTTTTTGGAAGTTCGTGCCGAAATGTATCGAGTTCGTGCGAAAA
>JBNJJQ010000027.1:0-16696 GCA_051750385.1 Bacillota bacterium
TAGTGCTGATGAGGCGCTGGTCTTTTTTTGTTTTTTTCTTTGGATGAGTGTGGTGAGGGGATGGTACTTATTAGTGCCAGGCCCCTCTTTTTTTGTTTGGGGGAGAAAGAGGTTGGGTGGTGGAAGGAGGGGCCAGGCACTGGTGTGGGTGGAGGGAGTTTTTTGTTTTTTTGTTCTTTGAATGTATTGTTGTGGGGGGACGGTGCTGAATAGTACCAGGCCCCTCTTTTTTTTGGGGGGAGAAAGAGGTTGGGTGGTGGATGGAGGGCCCTGGCACTGGTGTGGTGAGGGATAGGTGGCCGAGGCACTGGTGTGGGGGCAGAGGAAGTAATGGATGCCTCCTATGCCCGGTTATGTTTTATTTAGTCTTAGATATCAAATACTCGCATTAGGAATGTGTGTAGGTAGTGTGCTGTTTTTTCTGCGGTGATATCTAGGAATTGAATGATGAGTGATAGGTCGCTGCTGTTGAAGGTGTGGAGGAGTTCTCCCCACCATTCTGTTTCGTAGCGACAGATCATACTTAGGTTATAGAGCAGCAGGTAATGTACAAGTACCTCCGGAAAGAAAGTGAAATGCTCTTTTTTCCTTATAATATAGAGCATCGAATTTTGATGATGATAGAGCAGTGGTGAATAGCTTAAGGACTGATTATCCTGAGTGCCGCTGAAGGTCATCATCTGCTTGGGTTGTCCGTTTGCAAGATACTTGTAGGATGTGTGCGTTTGGAAATACTGAATAAACCGATCCTGTGTCATTTTATAGTCATCCAGGATGGTTAAAGGAATGGAAACTGTGGAATCAGTTGCCAGACCAATTGGCAAAAAAGGTATTTTACTTTTTGTGATTTTAATGACTTCTTGTAGCTCCGGAATGGAATAGAGTAGCTCTTGCATGGAGTATTTTGTCCCTTCCATTTGTTTCACATGAAACATTTTGTCGCTTATGTGCGAAAAGAGGCCATTCTTTTGAATCTTCACTTCGTCCTGGATGAATTCATAGCTTTGTTTCTTTCTTTTTCTTGTAGAGACTCCATGTGCCAATACTGCAGTTGATTCCGGATAGGAGGGATCTACAGTGAGCAGGCAAGCTTTTAGCAGCTGTATCATTCCATAAAATAAAAGAACGGGCTTTATGGAGAGAGGTGAGTTTTTGGTTTGCTGAAGGTAGGTTAATCCGTGCTCAATAAAATAAATAAAACTGTATGCGTTTTGATAGCTCTTTTGCTCATAGTTTCCCACCTGATTTTTATGATAGCTTTTTTTTAGTAATTTCTGGGCGGTTTCCACAGATAGGAATGGGTGAAAAAGATTTAAATTAGAGTGAGCCATGTTTTTCTTCCACTTCCTCGGTTGATTTGGATATAAATTAAATTTTTTGAAAAATCCAACTTATAATAGTATCCTTGACAGTATTTTGTCCAGTTGATAATCTACTATAAATATATTCGAGGAAAATAAGGGGGAAAATTTTGTCATGTGGGAAAGCAAATTTGCAAAAGAAGGATTAACTTTTGATGATGTATTACTCGTACCAGCCAAGTCTGAGGTATTACCTAGAGATGTTAGTTTAAAGGTGAAGCTGACAGAGACCTTGCAGTTGAATATACCGATTATAAGTGCTGGTATGGATACTGTGACAGAAGCTGAGATGGCTATTGCCATGGCAAGACAGGGTGGCTTAGGGATTATCCATAAAAACATGTCAATTGAACAGCAAGCAGAGCAAGTGGATAAAGTAAAACGTTCCGAGAGAGGCGTTATTACGGATCCTTTCTTTTTAACTCCCGATCATCAAGTGTTTGATGCAGAGCATTTAATGGGCAAGTACAGAATCTCCGGTGTGCCGATTGTGAATAACAAGGAAGAGCAAAAACTTGTGGGAATTCTTACTAACCGTGATCTGCGTTTTATCCAAGATTTCTCCATTCCGATTTCCGATGTCATGACAAAAGAAAACCTTGTAACTGCTTCCGTAGGTACGACTTTAGCAGATGCGGAAAGCATCTTACAGAAATATAAAATTGAAAAGCTTCCACTAGTTGATGATGAAGGCATCTTAAAGGGTCTTATCACGATAAAGGATATTGAAAAGGTTATTGAATTCCCTCATTCCTCCAAGGACGACCAAGGCAGATTGCTGGTAGGAGCAGCTGTCGGGGTGACAGGTGATACGATGATTCGTGTCGATAAATTAGTTCAGGCGAGCGTGGATGCAATCGTTGTGGATACTGCTCACGGCCACTCACAAGGGGTATTGGATACCGTGAAGAAAATCAGAAGCAAGTATCCGAAGCTGAATATCATTGCAGGAAATGTGGCAACAGCTGAAGCGACGAAAGATCTGATAGAAGCTGGTGCCGATGTTATCAAGGTCGGGATTGGACCTGGCTCCATCTGTACAACCCGTGTGGTAGCAGGTGTAGGGGTTCCTCAGATTACAGCGGTATATGATTGTGCATCAGAGGCACGCAAGCATGGTGCATCCATTATTGCGGATGGCGGCATCAAGTATTCCGGAGATATCGTAAAAGCATTGGCTGCCGGCGGTCATGCAGTAATGCTTGGCAGTATGCTTGGAGGTACAACAGAAAGTCCTGGAGAAACGGAAATATTCCAAGGCAGAAGATTTAAAGTGTATCGCGGCATGGGTTCTGTTGGTGCAATGGAAAAAGGAAGCAAGGATCGATACTTCCAAGAGGACAACAAGAAATTTGTTCCGGAAGGCATTGAAGGACGCATTCCTTATAAAGGCCCAGTTGCTGACACAATCTACCAGATGGTTGGCGGACTTCGTTCCGGGATGGGGTATTGTGGAACAAAGGACTTACAATCCTTAAGAGAAAATTCCCAGTTTGTTAAGATGACGGGTGCAGGGTTGCGTGAAAGCCATCCGCATGATGTCCAAATCACAAAAGAATCTCCTAACTATTCCATTTGATAACAATCCTATAGGCGCATAGTCATAGATGTGACAGAGAAAGAACAAGTCTTTCTCTGTCTATTTTTTTTGGAAATAGTGTGTTAAAATAACGACTATGTGAAAAAGTTTCTGGAGGGTAATTTATTGTGAAAAAAAATCTTCAACGTTTTATTGCTAGTCTATTAGCCATTACTTTATTGACGATGATTTTTTCGATACAAGATGTACAAGCAGAGGAAAATGATCATTTAAATATAAATGCGGAAGCTGCTCTACTACTTGAACAAAGCACAGGGAAAATCATCTACCAAAAGAACATCGATACAGTACTCGGAATTGCAAGTATGACGAAAATGATGACAGAATACCTAATTCTTGAGGCTGTACATGAAGGGAAATTATCTTGGGACGATCAGTATAATGTAACTGAATATGTTCATACCATTTCTCAAGATACTAGTTTATCCAATGTTCCATTACGAAGAGATGGAACGTATAATGCAAAAGAATTGTATGACGCGATGGCAATCTATTCAGCAAATGGAGCAACTATTGCCCTGTCTGAAATGGTGGCTGGCTCTGAAGAAGCGTTTGTCGCTCTTATGAATGAAAAAGCTGAAGAATTAGGATTGAAAGACTTTAAGTTTGTGAATACCACTGGACTGAACAATGCAGACCTATACGGAATGCACCCAGCAAACACAGCCGCTGACGAAGAAAATGTGATGTCAGCACGTGCAACAGCTAAGCTTGCATATCACTTGCTGAAGGACTTCCCGGAACTTCTGGAGACTTCAAGCATTGCGAAACAAGTGTTCAGAGAAGATACGGATGACAGAATTGAAATGTCGAACTGGAACTGGATGATCCCTTCATTGGTTAAGGGGTATGAAGGTGTGGACGGTATCAAGACTGGTTACACGGACTTTGCCGGGTACTCTTTCACGGGTACGGTAGAGAAGGACGGCATGCGTTTTATTTCCGTGGTAATGAACGCAAAGAATGAAAGCGGCAACCCGGATGTTGAGGCACGCTTTGACGAAACAAGAAAATTATTCGATTATGGTTATGCCAACTTCTCGGTAAAAGAAATCTACCCTGCGAACTATCAAATTGATGAAAATTCCAATTTGAAAGTGGTAAAAGGGAAAGAGAAGAATGTGGAAGTAGCAACAAGCGAACCGCTTAATGTATTAGTGAAGCGTGGCGAAGAAGAAAACTTTGAGCCATTATATGTATTTGATGAAAAGGTAGTAAACAAAAAGAAAGAAATCACTGCTCCTTTTGATAAGGGGGCGAAGGTAGGATATCTCACAGTGGAGTATACTGGGGAAGATAAGACAGGCTACCTATTTGAGGGAAATAAAAGTGGTGCACAGGCCGAAGTCGTTACAACAGAAGCGGTGGAAAAAGCCAACTGGTTCGTTTTGACGATGCGCGGCATTGGAGGATTCTTCTCCGATCTATGGTCCACCATCGCTAGTTCCATCAAGGGACTGTTTTAATAAAGTGTCAGACAAATAAGTGCAAAGAGACTACCTGGTCTTTCTGCACTTATTTTTTTACTCTTTTAATGTCTAGTTTTGATTTTAAGAATCCAGCTGTTGATTGGAGCAATAGGCGAAGACTCCACAAACGCCCCGCGGAAAGCGAAGCCTAGTGCGGAAATGAACAGCGGTGTTTAATAGAGCCATCTATGCCGGGCATGCCGGAGCGATTTTCTTTGCATAAAAGAAATTTATTAGGATTTTTATCGGAATTGAGGTAAAATAAAGGACGTGTAAGAAAATCATATGGACAAGGTCCATTTTATTTAAAACTATTTTAATCTACATACAGGGGGAATTCTCGATGACATTAACAGGTACTGATCGTGTAAAACGTGGAATGGCAGAAATGCAAAAAGGTGGCGTCATCATGGACGTTGTCAATGCGGAGCAAGCTAAGATCGCTGAGGAAGCTGGAGCAGTAGCGGTTATGGCATTAGAGCGCGTTCCTGCTGATATCCGTGCAGCTGGTGGAGTTGCTCGTATGGCAGATCCTACAATCACTGAAGAGGTAATGAAGGCTGTAACGATTCCTGTAATGGCTAAAGCACGTATCGGTCATATCGTGGAGGCGCGCATTCTGGAAGCGATGGGTGTAGACTACATCGATGAGAGTGAAGTATTGACTCCTGCTGATGAAGAGTATCACTTAGACAAGCGTCAATATAAAGTGCCTTTCGTTTGTGGTTGCCGTGATCTTGGTGAAGCTGCCCGACGTATCGGTGAAGGTGCTTCCATGCTTCGTACAAAAGGTGAGCCTGGTACAGGAAACATCGTGGAGGCAGTTCGCCACATCCGTAAAGTGAACGCACAAGTTCGCAAAGTGGTTGGAATGAATGAAGATGAATTGATGACAGAAGCAAAATTATTAGGAGCACCATTTGAATTGCTTCTTGAAATTAAGCGTCTTGGCCGTCTTCCGGTAGTTAACTTCGCTGCTGGTGGCATTGCGACACCTGCAGATGCAGCATTAATGATGCAGTTAGGTTCTGATGGTGTATTTGTTGGATCTGGTATCTTCAAATCTGACAACCCGGCTAAATTTGCCCGTGCAATCGTAGAAGCTACTACTCACTACCAGGATTATGAGTTGATTGCCAGCCTATCAAAAGGTTTGGGTGCAGCAATGAAAGGTATCGAGATTTCTACACTATTACCTGAAAATCGCATGCAAGAGCGTGGCTGGTAAGTAAAGGAGTTTTGAATCATGGTGAAGGTTGGAGTCCTGGGACTTCAAGGTGCAGTTCGGGAGCATGTGAAATCGATCGAAGCATCTGGAGCAGAGGCAATTGTAGTAAAGAAAGTGGAACAGCTTGCTGAGATTGATGGTCTGATTATTCCCGGTGGGGAAAGCACGACCATGCGTCGTTTAATTGATAAATATTTCTTCATGGAGCCATTGCGCGAATTCGGCGCAAGTGGAAAGCCTGTTTTTGGGACATGCGCAGGACTTATTCTCATTGCGAAGGAAATTGTCGGGTATGATGAGCCGCATCTTGGTTTGATGGATGCCAAAGTAGAGCGTAATTCCTTTGGCCGTCAAGTCGACAGTTTTGAGGCGGAACTTACGATTGCAGGGGTGGCCAATGATTTTGTAGGGGTCTTTATCCGTGCTCCACACATCGTGGAGGTTGGAGAGGATGTAGAAGTCCTTTGCAAGCATAATGGCCGCATTGTAGCAGCAAGACAAGGACAGTTCCTCGGCTGTTCGTTCCATCCGGAATTGACGGAAGATCACCGTATCACACAGTATTTTGTTAATATGGTGAAAGAGTCTAAATAAAATAGTGTATAAAACTATTGCAAGTAAGAGAAACTTGTAGTAAATTATTCGTTAACAAGAAAATATAGCCAAAGCGTTGAGAGGAAATAGTATCAGCTTGTTTTACTTTAGAGAGTCGGTGGCTGGTGAAAACCGATGTAGAACACTTTGAGAATCCATCCTTGAGCAGTGAACCGAATTACCCTTTTCAGGTATAGTAAGTCACTTCGGTAAGATTATTACCGTTATCGAATGAAGTGGGAAAAGGTTATACATACCTTTTTCAACAAGGGTGGCAACACGGGATATCAAACTCTCGTCCCTATTAGGGGACGGGGGTTTTTTGTGTTTTTTAAAAAAGGAGGAACAGGAAAAATGCTGGATTTAAAATTATTGCGTGCCAATTTTGAAGAAATTAAAGGTAAGCTTACACACCGCGGGGAAGACTTAACAGATCTTGACCGTTTTGAAGAGCTTGATGCGAAAAGAAGAGATTTGTTGGGTCAGACGGAACAATTGAAAAGCAAGCGTAATGAAGTATCCCAACAGATCGCTCAAATGAAGCGTGAAAAGCAGGATGCTGATCATCTGATCAAGGAAATGCGAGAAGTTGGAGACAAAGTTAAAGAGTTGGATGATGAGCTAAGAGGAGTAGAAGAGACATTGGATCTTTTACTGATGTCCATTCCGAATATCCCTCATGAGAGCGTGCCAGTAGGAGAAACAGAGGATGACAATGTGGAAGTTCGTAAATGGGGAGAGGTTCCTGCATTTGATCACGAGGTAAAGGCACACTGGGATATTGCAGATGAACTGGGAATCCTGGACTTCGAACGTGCCGGCAAGGTAACAGGAAGCCGTTTTGTATTCTATCGCGGACTTGGTGCGCGATTGGAAAGAGCTCTATTCAACTTCATGCTTGATTTACACGTTGATGAACATGGATACACAGAAGTGCTGCCTCCATACCTCGTAAATCGTGCAAGTATGACAGGGACCGGACAGCTTCCAAAGTTTGAGGAAGATGCTTTTCTGATTGAAAAAGAAGACTACTTCCTTGTTCCGACTGCTGAGGTTCCGATTACCAATATGCATCGTGATGAAATTCTGAGTGCCGATCAGCTGCCAATCAACTATGCAGCATTCAGTGCATGCTTCCGTTCTGAAGCTGGTTCTGCAGGGCGTGATACTCGTGGTCTTATCCGTCAGCATCAATTCAATAAAGTGGAGCTTGTGAAGTTTGTAAAACCGGAAGATTCTTATGAAGAACTTGAAAAATTAACAGGTAATGCTGAGAAAGTATTGCAGCTTCTTGGACTGCCATACCGTGTGCTGAGCATGTGTACAGCGGACCTAGGTTTTACAGCTGCGAAGAAGTACGACATCGAAGTATGGATTCCAAGTGCGGAGACATACCGTGAAATTTCTTCTTGCAGTAACTTTGAGAGCTTCCAGGCACGTCGTGCAGGCATTCGTTTCCGTCGTGATCCAAAGGGGAAACCGGAACATGTGCATACACTGAATGGTTCTGGCCTGGCGATTGGCCGTACGGTTGCTGCCATTATCGAGAACTACCAGCAAGCGGATGGGTCTGTAGTGATTCCGGAAGTATTGCGTCCGTATATGGGTGGCAAGCAAGTTTTGACTAAATAGTGAACAAATAAAGGGTGGAGAAAAAAATCTCCATCCTTTTCTTTTATTGCGTTGACAAGTTATTTTGAAATATGATATATTACTTTTTGTTGATACGGAGGAATACCCAAGTCCGGCTGAAGGGATCGGTCTTGAAAACCGACAGGGGTGTCAAAACCCGCGGGGGTTCGAATCCCCCTTCCTCCTCCATCGATTTATTTATAAAAGGTGATTTTACCTAAAGCGCATAAAATGGAGATTGTTCGTTACATTGGAGAAAGTAACGATTTTTTTATTGTCAAAGATGGAAGCGACGCCGTCTTAGACAATAAATAAGCCGCCTATATAGGCGGCTTATTTTTTTAGCAGAAGTGATTGCTTCATATGATGAGAAATCTTTTCTATGATTGGCTCAACTGAATTGGATTTTCTCAAAACATCATAGTCGTTGATATTTAAGCGAAGTACAGGACATGCGTGAAAGCTGTTGATCCACTTTTCATAGCGTTCGTGCATTTCTTCCCAGTACGAGATTGGTGTTTGCTGTTCCATTGGGCGACCGCGTTCCTGGATTCTGCCAAGAATATCATCCAAGCTTCCTTCCAGATAGATCAAGAGGTCTGGATGAGGAAAATATGGTGTCATGACCATTGCCTCAAAAAGGCTTGTATAGGTTTCATAATCCACCTTCGTCATCGTCCCTTTTTCATAATGCATATTTGCGAAAATCCCTGTATCTTCATAAATGGAACGATCCTGAACGAAGCCCCCGCCATATTCGAAAATCTTCTTCTGATCCTTAAAGCGCTCCGCCAAGAAGTAGATCTGCAAATGAAAGCTCCAGCGTTCGAAATCCGCATAGAACTTGTCCAGATATGGATTTGTATCCACTTTTTCAAAAGAAGTACGAAAGCCAAGTGCGTTTGCTAAAGCGTTTGTCATGGTTGATTTTCCGACACCGACTGTTCCGGCAATCGTAATGACCGCATTGGATGGGATGCCGTATTTTTCACGTAGATTCATTAAATGATAACTCCTTTTTTCAAGGTATCGCGCAATTGGTTGAAGATTTTTTGCATATCCTCTTCCCGCTGAATAAAATCTATTTCATCCCCATTGAAACGTAAGATCGGCAGGGATGGGTATTGCTGTTCTAGTCGATCCATTTCCTCATCATAATCCATACTAAGCTGTTGAAGATAAAGCGGGTCGATTTTCTTTTCCATATCTCTCCCACGCATTTCAATCCTACTTAATAAGGTATCCAAACTTGCGTGCAAATAGATGATGACATTTGGTTTTGGCATATCCGATGTCAGGATGTCATAGATTTTCAGGTATTTGTCATACTGTTTATCCCTTAAAGTGCGCTTTGCAAAAATAAGATTCTTCATGATGTGATAATCCGATACGACCGGTGCCCCGTTCTGTAAATGAAGCCGATTGATATCTTCTAGCTGCTTATATCTATTGCACAGAAAAAACATTTCCGTCTGGAAACTCCACTCATCTATATCTTCGTAGAATTTTCCAAGGAAAGGGTTTTCGTCTACTATTTCCTTTAATAATTGATACTGGAATTCCTCTGCAATCTTCTTTGCAAGCGAGGTTTTTCCAACACCAATAGGTCCTTCAACTGTAATAAATGGTGTTGCTTGCATCTCAATGAACCCCCTTAATTAAACCGAACACTCATCAATATTTTGACAGACATTTAACATTCTATCACAGATAATGTGGATGTGGATTAGGAAATTATGAAAAAAAAGAGACTGAATACCATTCAGCCTCCAAACTCTTTATTGATATGATTGATACCATCGCGCTGTCGGATTTTTCACCACATTGAAGTTGTCGGTTATCAAAAGCCAATTTTGCGGGAAGGAGAGCCCGAGCTTCCAATAGCTGATGCCTCTCAGGTTCAATTCCTTCAACAAGTCAAACTTTGCCTGAATCGAGCGTGCATCCTCGAACCAGACTTTATGTTCTTTTCCTTCTTTCCAATAATCGAAATGTGGCGCCTGTGCTTTCTCATCGTATTGGATGGCCGCATTATTATCACTGGCAAGCTGGATGGCCGCCTGTGGGCTGATTGCTTTGGCAAACTCCCCGCCAGGCTTGAAGGGAAGCGTCCAGTCATAACCGTATAGGTTCTGTCCCATCATGATTTTATTCCCAGGCATTTCTGTCAATGCGTATTCGAGCACCTCTCTTACAGGCCCGATCGGTGAGACAGCCATAGGCGGACCGCCGCTATAGCCCCATTCATATGTCATAATGATGACAAAGTCGACAATCTCGCCGTGCGTTTTGTAGTCGTGGGCTTCATACCATTTCCCTTTTTGGTCTGCCTTTGTTTTCGGCGCCAATGCGGTGGAAATGAGCCATCCTTCCTTTTTGAAACGGTCGCGTGCTTTTCGTAAAAACGTGTTATAGGCTTCTTTATCAGCTGGTCGCAGGAATTCGAAATCAAAATGGATATCCTTGAAGTTATATTTCTTTGCGGTTGCCACAACATTGTCGAGAAACTTGTTCTGGACAGACATATTTGTCAAAATGATTCTGCCGAGCTCATCACTGAAGCCGTCCTCCTCGAGATTGGTGAGGACCATCATAAGTGTGACATTATTCTCCTGGGCTATTTGAGGAAAGTTGTTCAGTGGCGGTTCCTCCAGAGAGCCGTCACGCTGTACGCGAAAACTGAATGGTGCGAGATAGGTCAGATAGGGAGCCGTGTTCCTTGCACTCTGTTCCAGCTGAGGGGATACCGTTTTTCCGCTTGGCTCAATATATGCATTGATTTCCGCTTCCCGTTTTGGCTGTGGTGGAATATATAGTCTGAATCCTGTACTCAGTGGTTGATTGGCATTCAATTGGTTGATCTGTGCAAGACGTTGTGGGGTTGTATTGAATCTCCTTGCTATTGAAGTAAGAGTGTCGCCCTGCTGTACATAATAGAACCTCCCCACGATGGGAATTACGAGCGCCTGCCCTATTACAAGATTATCGGGATTGGGCAGTTCATTTGCTTCTATTATATCTTCAGGGGCCGTTGCATAAGCCTGCGAAATCCCGTAGATTGTTTGTCCTTGCTGAACGACATGAATTTGCATGGTTCGTCCCTCCTATTCATCATACTTTATCAATGTATGAGAGTGTGGAGGGAAACATGCAAGGTTCTTTACCCTTTCATTAGCGCATCTGTCGTATAGATGGAGGCTTTCAGGACATTCCTCATCATCATAATCGCGTATTCATTATCCTCGTCTGCAGTAGAAGCAATGGCATCCGTTGGTACATGAAGCTTTATCTCTCGCATATATGCGTCATTTGCAGTAAAAAGGACGCATATATTCCCGGCTATACCTGTCAGAATGAGAGAGTTTACCCCAAGCTGGGACAGAAGTGTATGTAGCGCAGTGCCAAAAAAAGCCGAATGCTTCGGTTTGATCAGAAAATAGTCATCCCCCTCAGGGCAAAGATGTTCAATGATGCTTTTACTCAGTGGATTATTGCATTTCTCCATAATCTTGCTATAATCTGCCTGCCATAGCTGATAATGATCATTTACATAGATGATTGGGAGACCGTTCGCCTTCATGAGTTTTTTAAGTTTTAATATGTTAGGCGTAATGGCAGCGGTTTTCTTAGCCAGTGTTTTTCCGTGCTTAAACTGAAAATCATTGATAATATCTATAATAAGTAATGCTGTGTGCTCCAAGTATTATCACCTCATGCAGATTAGTGTATGGAATTGGGGTCAAGAATATAAACGAGCATGCAAAAAGAAAGGAATCCGGGTTATGCAGGAAAAAACCGATGAATGGTTCATGAAACTGGCAATAGAAGAAGCAAAAAAAGCGGAAAGGTTGGCGGAAGTGCCGATCGGAGCGGTAATAGTCAAGGACGGGGAGGTCATTGCAAGGGGGCATAACTTGAGGGAGACGACTCAGCGATCCATTACTCATGCCGAAATACTGGCTATCGATGAAGCATGCAAGAAGCTTGGTACATGGAGGTTGGAGGATACCACCCTTTATGTCACACTCGAACCATGTCCGATGTGTGCGGGCGCCATTGTTTTATCACGAGTGCAAAGAGTCGTGTACGGTGCCATTGATCCAAAAGCAGGTTGCGCCGGTACTTTAATGAACCTGTTGGATGAACCCCGATTTAATCACCAGACCGAAATAGTGAGTGGGGTATTGGAGGAAGAGTGTGGAGCTCTCCTTTCCGATTTCTTCAGAAGGCTTCGTCAGCAAAAGAAGGAGAAAAAGCTGCAGTTAAAAAACGAATCCTAAAATTTTACAGGTGATTATGGTTGCAATTTTTCCTTTTTCCCCTTATACTAAATTATGCGTCGGACATAATGACGCACTAACCTATTGGTTTTAATTTTGTCGTGCTAAGCGGGGAGGTAGCGGTGCCCTGAACTCGCAATCCGCTCTAGCGAGGCTGAATCCCTTCTCGAGGTTAGCAGGCTGTAGGGTCTGCCTTAAGTAAGTGGTGTTGACACCTGGGTCCTGCGCAATGGGAACCCGTGAACCATGTCAGGTCCGGAAGGAAGCAGCATTAAGCGGACTCTCTCATGTGCCGCAGGGTTGCCTGGGTCGAGCTAACTGCTTAAGTAACGCTTATGGTGGCTAATCGACAGAAGGTGCACGGCAGTTATAAATAGTCATTCAAACTCACTCTATTGCAGGGTGAGTTTTTTGCTGTCTTTTTATTCTTTATCCAAGGCTCTTTTCGTAAAGTTTGTTGCTATTGACCGTAAAAAATCGGCTTTTGGATTTTTTACAGAGACAAACTACACAATATTTAAAAAGTAAATGATCTAATACACCGAAAAGAGCACGATGGTATGTAAATTTACGTGCTTAAATTTTATTCGTCAAAAGCAACAATTTCTGCGTAAACAGCCATATTCAAAATAAATCAAGCCTTTTCATGTTTGCTTTTGAAATTGACTCCATTTCTACGGTATAATGGAAAGGATAAGAAAGAAGGAGGGCATATTGGTGGCATATCAAGCTTTATATCGTGTTTTTCGACCACAGCTTTTTCAGGATGTCGTGGGACAGGAACATATAACCAAAACCTTACAAAACGCCCTGCTTCAACAGAAGTTCTCCCATGCCTATCTTTTTTCAGGCCCAAGAGGAACCGGAAAAACAAGTGCGGCAAAGATATTAGCAAAGGCAGTGAACTGCGAACACGCTCCTGTTGCAGAGCCTTGTAACGAATGCCCCTCCTGCAGGGGAATCACAGACGGATCCATTTCAGATGTAATGGAAATCGATGCGGCCTCCAATAACGGGGTCGATGAAATCCGTGATATCAGGGACAAGGTGAAATACGCACCGAGCGCGGTCAAGTATAAAGTATATATCATAGATGAAGTACATATGCTTTCCATCGGAGCCTTCAATGCGTTATTAAAAACGCTGGAAGAGCCTCCGAAACACGTGATTTTCATACTGGCTACAACCGAGCCGCATAAAATCCCGCTGACCATCATATCGCGCTGTCAGCGATTTGATTTCAGGAGAATTACCGCTGAATCGATTGTCGGCAGGTTGGAAACCGTGTTGAATGCCCAAGGGATCGAAAGTGAGCCCCATGCCCTTGCGGTTATAGCAAGAGCGGCTGAGGGGGGAATGCGTGATGCCTTGAGTTTGATGGACCAGGCCATCTCCTTCAGCGACGGGGTCCTGACTGTTCAGGATGCCCTTTCCATAACAGGATCTGTTTCACAGACGTTTCTGACCGATCTCGTAAAAGCCCTGCACCAAAAGAATGTAGCGGAAGCTTTGGATTCCCTGAATTCCATTTTTCGGTCAGGCAAGGATCCTTCGAGATTCTTGGAGGACTTGATTTTCTATTATCGGGACATGCTTCTCTATAAAACTGCCCCAAGGCTCGAGCAGATCCTGGATAGAGTGCAGGTGGATGAGGGATTCCGGACGTTTGCGGAGGAAATCCCTTCTGAGACCATCTATGAAACGATCGATATACTCAATAAGAGCCAGCAGGAGATGAAGTGGACCAATCATCCAAGGATTTATCTTGAGGTGGCGATTGTGAAACTCTGTCAGCTTGAGGGTTCTTCGAAGGAAGCGGCAGACCAAGATCAGGTGAATATCCTCATGAAGAAAATCACCATGCTAGAAAACAAGGTGAAAGAATTATCTTCGGGTAAACTGGTCGAAGCCAACCAAGCGGCGGCAGCAGCCAAAACACCTGCAAGATCTGGTGGAGGATCGCGTAATGGGTTCAAACCGGCAGTCGGGCGTATCCAAGAAGTGCTGAAAAATGCGACAAGAGGCGATCTGGAAAGCATAAAAGGCAGCTGGGCTCAGCTATTGGAGACGCTTCGGAAGCAGAACAGGGTGTCCCATGCGGCTTTATTGACAGATAGTGAGCCGGTGGCTGCTTCCAACCAGGCTTTTGTGTTAAAATTCAAGTATGAGATACATTGTAAGATGGCGTCCGATGAACAGGTAAAGCAGAATCTGGAGCAGATCCTGATGGAACTTACCGGAAAATCCTTCGATATGCTGGCTGTTCCGGATGCAGAGTGGCAGCAGATTCGAGAGGACTTCATCCGAGGTCAGAAAGATGAGACTGGTGGAGACCAGCAGGAAGAGGACCCATTTATTGAAGAGGCCAAGAAATTGGTAGGTCCTGAGCTGATCGAAATAAAAGAATAAACTACTAACCAATACTAGGAGGAATGACTTATGATGCGTGGTGGCGGAATGGGTAACATGCAAAAAATGATGAAACAAATGCAAAAAATGCAAAAGGACATGGCGAAAGCACAAGAGGAGCTAGCGGATAAGACTATGGAAGGTACTGCTGGCGGCGGTATGGTTACGGTTGTTGTGAACGGCCAGAAAGAAATCATCGAAGTTAACATCAAAGAAGAAGTAGTAGATCCGGAAGATATCGAAATGCTGCAAGATCTAGTACTGGCTGCTACAAATGATGCCTTGAAGAAAATGGAGGAGTTGACAAACGATACAATGGGTCAATTCACCAAAGGGTTAAACATGCCAGGACTTTTCTAGGAGGACCTTTATGCACTATCCTGAGCCTATATCAAAGCTGATTGACAGCTTTATGAAATTGCCGGGTATCGGCCCGAAAACGGCCGCACGTCTGGCTTTTTTCGTATTGAATATGAAAGAAGACACCGTATTGGACTTTGCAAAAGCATTGGTCAATGCGAAAAGGAACTTATCGTACTGCTCTGTTTGTGGTCATATCACAGATAAGGATCCATGCTATATCTGTGAGGATAACCGACGTGACCAGACCGTTATTTGCGTAGTCCAGGAAACCAAGGATGTAATCGCCATGGAGAAGATGAAGGATTATAACGGTCTCTATCACGTATTGCATGGTGCCATCTCGCCTATGGATGGAATTGGACCGGAGGATATCAAAATCCCTGAACTAATCAAACGATTACAGGATGATGTGGTTCAGGAGCTGATTCTCGCTACCAATCCCAATATTGAGGGAGAAGCAACCGCCATGTATATATCAAGGCTTCTAAAACCGACAGGAATCAAAATGACACGTATCGCACACGGTCTTCCGGTTGGCGGAGACCTGGAGTACGCAGATGAAGTGACACTATCCAAGGCGTTAGAAGGACGAAGAGAGATTTAACTAGGCTCTTTTCGTAATGTTTGTTGCTTATGTTCGTAAAAACGGCTTTTGGATTTTTTACAGCATTTATCCCTGTATTATTCAAAAGAAAATATATCTATTACACGGGAAAAGAGCACGAAAGTAAGTAATATTACGTGTATACGTTGAATGTCAAAAGCAACAATGTATGCGAGAACAGCCTTTAATGATAAATCCATGCAAAGGGGCTAACACTAGCTATGTTTTTTCGTAAAAAAGACCGTTTGAAAAAACAGTTCGATGCCAAGCTCATGGAAACAACCGAGTCGTGCAAAGATCGTTGGACAAAACAAAAAAGCCTTGTTGAGAAAAGTGTAGAGCCATCCGAAGAGGTAATCTGCCAGCTCAAAATGGCAGAAGCCAAATATCTCTTACTATTAAAAGAAGTTCGTGCCAGAATGACAGTAAAGTAGCACGGATTAAAAATCGCAGCCGATTAGGCTGCGATTTTTTGTTAGGGGTAAAAAGCAGAAACAGAACTAACCTCTATATATAGAAGAAGGAGACAACTTTATTGTTTACACAGTAAATTTAGTTCATCGGTTTTAAACTTCAACAGATTGTTCTTAAATCAATAAGGCCACATACAATTAGTATATAGTACAAGCTGAGGAGGGAGCAGGTTTGCAGCCATTGATAGTGATTGGAATAATAGGAGCGCTCATTTTATTGGTTCTCATAGTAGGGACTCCACTGAAACCATTGCGATTTGTCGGACAAACAGCCATTAAAATAATGATAGGAGCGCTGTTCTTGTTTTTCTTGAACGCATTCGGAAATTCAATGGGGATACATGTCCCGATTAACTTGGCCACCTCTGCCATTTCAGGAGTGCTTGGAATCCCTGGTGTAGCAGCTTTGGTGATCATCCAAATGTATATTATTTAATAAGGCTAAGGTTCCTCTAAAAAAAGAGGAATTTTTTTTGTTTTTTTATTGACTCGGGTGTTATTATAATGGTATATTAGATTTCGTTGTCACAAACGAATCGCGTTTCGAAAAAACTTCTTCTTAAAAAAGTTGTTGACTCGCTTTTATGGATGTGATAAGATAATAAAGTCGCTTCGAGAGAACGACATATAAAAAGTTCTTTGAAAACTAAACAAAACAACAGCGTCCACGTTAATCTTATAGA
>JBNJJQ010000028.1:0-7716 GCA_051750385.1 Bacillota bacterium
CAATCGGTTTATCGCTCAGAAGCGACTTTATTAATGTACCATATCGACCTTGTAGAAGTCAACATGTTTTTTGTTTTTTTATCGTGCGTTTGTTTTGTCTCTCGCAGCGACGAATAATAATATACCACGGTTTTCAAATGAACGTCAACTACTTTAATAACATTTTTTCAAAAAGATTTTTAGTCTATTTTGTTGTGTACTAATTTCTGGATAGAAAGTCTATTGCCCCTCCTTCCCCATCTCCATAAAAGGCTCCCGCAGCATATCAATATGCATTGCAGGAGCCTCCACTTTTTTATAGGGTTTCTCGTTCCCGGTATACCGCTTTGGAGCGAATGTATTGCATGCATTCGGTTGGGTGGGCCACTCTTTTGAACATATTAAAGAGAATTTGGTAGCGTTCCTCCATGGCATGTTTGACTACACGATCTATGCGGTTATCTTCAAAATCGTGAAGAAGCTCTTCCAGTTCGCGCTTTAGCAGGTATTCCATTTCTTTTACCTCTTTATTGTTAAACAGCATTCCTATCATTTCTTCACCTCGAATAAGACGTTATATTGTATTTTTTTCCACCAATCATGTTTTTATGAAACATTTTCCTAAATATTTTTTTATCATAAGTTTTGTCCCATTGAATAATTATTAATTAGATACCGTGGACAAGGGGGAGACGTATGAATTTTTTCTATGTGATTAACGGAAGAAAGTTCAAGCAATTATCCATCATCATTTTGGCTTCTTTCTTTACTGCAGGAATTTTATATATAGAGAACTTTACTCACTTACCGGTTTTTTCAACGAAGGATGGACAGCCAGTAGCATTTTATAAAGGCGAAGGGAAAGTGAAGGAAATTGCGTTATCCTTCGATATTAGCTGGGGAGACGAAAAGGCCCTGCCCATACTTGATACGTTGAAAAAGAATAACGCTACTGGAGTTACGTTCTTTCTGTCTGCCTCCTGGGCGGAACGGCATCCGGAAGTAGTGAAGCGGATCACGGACGATGGACACGAGATCGGCAGTATGGGCTATGCATATGAAAACTACCGTGATCTGGATGACCTGAAAGTGAAACGGGATGTGTTGAAGGCGCTGGATGTATTTGAGAAGTTGGGTGTAAAGGAAGTGAATCTGCTGCGCCCACCAAAAGGCTCTTTTGATAAGAGGATTTTGAAAATCGCAAATTCGCTTGGATTTACGATTGTGCATTGGAGTGTCGATTCCCATGATCTAATCAACCCCGGCAAAGATATCATCATTGATAATGTGACGAAGAATATAAGCAACGGGGATATTATCCTCCTACACGCCTCCGACTCTGCCAAACAAACGGAGGATGCCTTGCCGGAGATCATTCAGCAGATAAAAACAAAAGGATATGAAATCAGCTCTGTAACCGACCTGATCAATAACACAAAAGCCAATAGCAAAGAAATACAATAAAACAAAGGCGTCCTCAAGTGAGGACGCCCTTTGTTTTATTTTGCCGTTGCCGCTTTCCCCTTAGGCTGATTCAGCTTGTGCAGAATCAGCATCTGGTAGGAGTTGCATGCAAGCAGTGGGAAAAGCATGAGCAATAGCCAGCTTGGCTCATTTTCACGGAGTACCGGAAACCACTCAACAGTTGTTACCACGACCATGAAAAACAATGCAGGTATAAAGGCATGATGGTTCGTCTGCGCTTTTTTCACATAAGCAACCAGCAGGCCGTAGATGAGCAGAAAGACCGGGAATGCTAAGTAAGGTAATAACGAGTCTCCTTCATTCGCAAAAGCGATATATCGGAAGTAGACAAGATCGAATAATACAAAGGCAATCAGCACCACTTGAACGGCATTCCATAATGATTTGAAGATACCAAGTCCGAACCTGTGAACGGTCAAGTAAGCGAAGAAACCCATTTGGCTGATGATACTAAAAATCAGTCCTATTCCTATGTACCAGAAGATAACCGATAAAACTTGAAGGTATTCTCCATTTGCAAATTCAGCTGTATGTTGATCCCAACGCACTATAAACGCAACAATAACGGTACTTACTGCTCCGATTAGTAACGTGGAAAGAAATAATCGAACCCAATTACGACTGTTCACTTTTTCTTTTCCTCCATATAAAACAGTTTAAAGACACTATAAATGATTGTACCAATCTAACCAATAAAAATCCATCATACCCCTCGTGCAAATTTGTATATTTCATTAACTTTGTCACATATTAAGTATATGCAAAACCTTGGGAAGGAGTTTTCATATGAAAAGCTACCTATTGCCGTTTCTCCTCTTGTGTTTCCTGCTTTCCGGTTGTGCGCAGGGTGAAGAGGGTGCCGGCCAAATGGATTATGAACAAACCAAGAAAATGGTTGTGGATATATTAAAGACAGATGATGGAAAAAAAGCGATCGAAGAGATTATGACAGATGACAAAATGAAACAGAATTTTGTTTTGGACCAGGAAGTCGTAACCAGTGCCATTCAACAAACACTTGATAGTGAAAAAGGGGCAGAGTTCTGGAAAAAGGCTTTTGAGGATCCGAAATTTGCAGAGACTTTTGCAAAAAGCATGCAAAAGGAGCACGAAAAACTGATAAAAGATCTCATGAAGGATCCAGAATATCAAGGATTGATGATTCAAGTATTGCAGGATCCTGAAATGGAAAAGCAATTGGTTAAGGTATTAACTGGCAAGGAGTTTAAGACACACTTGCAAAAAGTGATAACCGAAACGTTTGAAAGTCCACTTTTTAAGGCCAAGCTACAGGAACTGCTTCTTAAAGGCGCCTCTGAAATGCAAGGCGGGCAAAAGGAACAAGGTGGTGGAGGCGACTCCCAACAAGGAGCCGGCAGTGAGAGCGGCGAAGAATCCGGAGGTGGCGGAGAATAAAGAAAGGCAGACCTTCTAAATCAAGGTCTGCCTTTTTCTTTATGTTAGTTCTACCACTTTTGATGCAATATCCAGATATATTTTTCCGAGTGCATGATCATTCTGATAGATGGACGGCGCAAAGTCGTCCTCGTCCCAATCAGGCTGTTGAAGAGGCAATTGACCGAGCAGAGGTGCCTGAAGCTCTTCTGATAGCTTTTTCCCTCCACCTTGGCCGAATACAAATTCTTTTTCGCCTGTCTTTTTGCTTTCAAAATAGGCCATGTTTTCGATAACACCGATTACTTCATGGTTTGTCTTAATGGCCATTGCCCCTGCACGTGCCGCTACAAATGCTGCGGTAGGATGCGGAGTGGTAACGATAAGCTCCTTACAGGATGGAAGCATGGAGTGAACATCCAATGCTACATCGCCAGTCCCCGGTGGCAGGTCGAGCAGAAGGTAATCCAAGTCTCCCCACTCCACTTCATTGAAGAAGCTGTTCAGCATTTTTCCAAGCATCGGACCTCTCCAGATGACGGGAGAATTGTCCTCCACGAAAAATCCCATGGAGATGACCTGTACGCCAAAGCGCTCTACCGGGATGATCTTCTCGCCTCGAACAACCGGTCGTTTCGTGATTCCCATCATATCTGGAACGCTGAATCCGTATATATCGGCATCAATCAGACCGACTTTTTTACCAAGGCGTGCCAAGGATACTGCCAGGTTAACGGAAACTGTGGATTTCCCTACTCCACCTTTTCCACTCGCAATTGCCAGGAAGGTTGTCTTGTTGTTTGACAGCAAGTTTTCTTCTTTTCCTGCCGCCGCTGTTGCACCGTAGCGATCAATCACTTCTCTAGGCAATTCTGTGAAGCGCAGGCCTACTGTTGCCGCTCCTGCTTCTTTCAGGAGGTTAACGATAGTTCCTTGCAGCTGCATCTGTTCTGCCGTTCCGGTTTTAGCCAGTGCAATTTTTACACTGACATGGTTTTTCTCTTCCTTGATGGAAATCTCTTCGATTGCATTTGTCTCTTCGAACGTTTTATGTAAAATTGGATCCTGTAGATCCTTCAGTAGTTGTACCACTTTTGATTCTGTTAGCATGTTGACCCCACCCCTACACGTTATTGTCTTTAAAAAGATGAATTCGTTTACAATCCCAGTATAACATATCTCCCATCACGTTGAACGGATTAAAGCATGAAAGGAAGCGAGGTCAAATAATTAAAAAGATCCTCATTTATCCTGGAGGATCTTCAAGCTCTTCTTCCGATGTATAATGCCGCATAATTCCGTTATAAATGGAAGCCGCAAGCGTCTTCTGGTAGTCAACCGTACTTAGAAGCGCCCGCTCCGAAGGATTGGACAAAAAGCCGACCTCTACCAGTGCTCCTGGAATCTCCGCCTTCTTTAAGATATAGATGCCGTTGATGGATTTTGCGTAGCGGTCCGTATTCCCGAGATTAGTGCGTAGTTCATCCTGAATAAATTTTGCCACCCGCTCGTTTTCGTTCGACTCTGATCGCTGGTAGAAGGTCTGTGCCCCTTTCCACCTTGGTGAGGGAATCGCATTTAAATGGATGCTGATAAACAGATCTCCATCGGATTCATTTACCATCTCCACCCGTTTCCTCAGGTCTTCCACCTTGCGTCTGCTATAGCCTTTTGTTTTAGGATCGGCCAGGTCTACATCCTCCTCGCGAGTCATCAGTACGAGTGCCCCCTGCTCCTGCAGATAATCCTTCAGATACAAGGATACCTGCAGCGCCACATCCTTTTCCAAAATCTCCCCTCCGACGGCACCACCATCCGGACCGCCGTGACCTGGATCAAGTATGATGATTTTACCGCTTAGCGGGAGATTCCATTGTTCCCAAGTATCCTCGCTAAAGAATTGAAATTGTATTGAAAACAGTAGAATAAGGCCTGTAGTCAGTAGCGCCCAGAACTTCCACCTTCGCATATGTATCCCTCCCGCATGTCCTCATGTTCCACTATATGGGACAAGACGGAGGATTATGATAATTAGTGCAGCCTCATCCGGTACCTTTTTTCCCCTTTATGAAAGCCTTCCCTCCACCAATAGTCGATAAAAGCTTCACAGGTCATATAAAAGGATTCATGGACAAGATCATTTTCACCAATCGCTCCCCAATACAGGAAATAATCATATAACGTGTCTATCAGGTATTTCTCCTCTACATGGCAGCGTGTCTTCACCTTTTCCACGTTTTCTCCATGGTAGCCGAACTTGCTATAGGAAGCACCCAGAAGATAGGCCTCGATTGCTACATCCAGGCAGCCTTCTTCTATTGCGGTAATCGGTTGTCGTTTATGTTTTAAGTAGGGATTGAAAAAATCCTTCACTTTAGTTCTCAAAATATCCAAAGAAATTTCGCGAAGCATTTTGCGCTCATATTTCATCTGCTTTTCTCTTCGCTTTTCTTTAAAGGTTGTTAATACTGTCAACTCTTTCACACCCTTTCACCATTTAGTTTCCTAATGGTGATGAGCTTTCATGCGTGGAAAGATTGAGTACGTTTTTCCAAGTATGAATTTCATGAACCATGAATTTATTTGCTACTTCCAGAATATAGATGCTAGGAGAAGGATAGAGAGTGAGGTGTCTGAACAGCATGAATGATGATCAAAAAACCTTTACAAAAATGAAATCCTACATCCCTTATCACAGCCCTTTTGACCCTTGTCCTCCAATCGGAAAGAAATATTATAGTACACCCCCCAATCTGTACCTAGGATTTCAACCACCGAACCTCCAGCAGTTCCATCCACTTGATGCATTAAAGAAAGGTACGCTCTGGCCAGATCTTTATGACTATTATGAAAATCCATATGAAAAGAAAAGGAGGTAAACCAAGTGACAAACTCTCTCCCTCCTGAGTATTATCAGCTTCTCGAGGAAATTCAGGCCGTCGACTTTGTCCTGATGGAACTGACCTTATATCTGGATACCCACCCCGATGACGAAAAGGCATTAAATCAATTCAACCAGTATGCCACTTACAGTAATCAAATCAAGAAGAATTTTTCAGCAAAATTCGGTCCGTTGCAACAATTTACCGTTAATTCCAACGATCGTTGGGACTGGGGAAAGGGACCTTGGCCCTGGCAGGTTTAACGAAAGGAGGATAACAAATGTGGGTTTATGAAAAGAAGCTACAATACCCCGTCAAAGTGAGCACCTGTAATCCAACTTTGGCGAAATATCTTATTGAACAATACGGTGGTGCAGACGGAGAGCTAGCCGCTGCGCTCCGTTACCTGAATCAACGTTATACGATTCCGGATAAGGTTGTTGGGCTATTGACGGACATTGGGACAGAGGAGTTTGCGCATCTGGAAATGATTGCGACGATGATCTACAAGCTGACAAAGGATTCTACCCCTGAACAGTTAAAGGCTGCTGGTATTGCCGATCATTACGTTAATCATGATAGTGCCCTTTTTTACCATAATGCAGCTGGGGCACCATTTACCGCTACATATATCCAGGCAAAAGGGGATCCGATTGCAGATCTCTATGAGGATATTGCGGCAGAAGAGAAAGCAAGAGCCACGTATCAATGGATCATTAACATGTCGGATGACCCAGACCTCAATGACTCCCTTCGATTCTTAAGGGAACGGGAAGTCATCCATTCCCAGCGTTTCCGCGAAGCTGTGGAAATATTGAAGGAAGAACGGGACAGGAAGAAGATATTCTAATCTTTTGCAGGCAGGGAACATTTTGTTTCATGCCTGTTTTTACGTGGGTTGGAATTTCTTCTTCGCCTTATTAGCTGCCCAATTTCATACACTTCATTCTCAGTTTCCTAGGTATCCGCCGCTCTTTCATCTTCAGGTTTTCACTATCTATATTCTAAAGCTAGAGTATTTTGAAATGTCCTCTACCGGAGAGTGAATAAACTCTACCTATAATGATCCGCCCTGGCTGCTTTGCTTCTGCACGTTACAACTGTGTTAACAGCCTACATACATGTGATTTGTGCAAATTCTTCCTTATTAACATTGAAAAAATTTAACCATATTTTGATTTTTTTTATTTTTTCGAGACAAACATCTACACATTTTTTAAAGGTTTAAATAGATATGAATATGAAGGTCACCATTTCTTCTTGACCCTATAGGAGGTGAGATTATTCGATGGATAAACTTAATAGTTGTGGGGGTTGTTTTTGCGATTTCTATGATTGCTTAAGAGGAACTTCCCCTAATTTTGAATTCATCCTAGTGGAAGGAAATCCTGTACCAATACAAGTTGGTGTTGTACCTGGAACCGCGGGAACTCTTAGTGTCCATAGCATTACGCTAACTAAAATAGACAGGGATACCTGTTGTGCACACTTTATTGTAGTTACATCTTTCATTGCACCGGGTGTTGAGGGTTTTCCACCTGGAATATATACAGCTGAGACTGTTATTGATTGTCAAAGGATTGTGGCATTTGCACCATTAAACAGTTAAAAGAAAGGAGGTTCTAAATAAGATGAAATCAAAAGACAAAACAAATCGTTGTTATTGTGATGGATGTTTCTGTGAAACCTTTAAATGCAGTGGCCCTGTTTCTCTCGGTGCTTTGCAAATAGGAAGTACGGTATATACGTTAGGGTTGCAGGTGCCTCCAGATCCAGCAGGTACTAGGCGCATCTCCTCCATTACGTTTTTATGCCTAGACCTTGATACTTGTTACGCTACTTTCTCCATAGGATTTACTGAAGAACCATTTGCAGAGGTTTTATACGCTGATTGTCAAAACATTTACGCATTCAGTTTCGCTCCCGCATACTCTCCGTTCCCTGCTATTCCTGTTCTTCCCTAATATACTGAACT
>JBNJJQ010000029.1:0-4047 GCA_051750385.1 Bacillota bacterium
TCTGCTTGCTTCAGTTTTCTTCTTTGATCGATAGCTGCGGAGGAGGCAGGGCATCGCCGTCGTCAGCGGTTACCGGTCCAGGGAAGCGCAGGATCTACTTTACTTGAATTCCCTGAAGGAAATCGGGGGAGAATTCACTTCCTACCCAGCCGCTTCAATCCAAAAAGTGGTTAACTAGTAAAAGTATGGTCGCACTGGTGGATCTCCACATTTCTCATGGAGGAATCATCGACAATAGAACAATAATAATAAACCCACCAACCTTCATTAATATAGCCGAATATTTAACAATAAATTTCACTTTCCCTAAAAAGAAACCCATCAAAATTAGTGGAATGCAAAAACCAAGCGAGTATGCAGTAACATTTATTAAAGTTTCACATTGCATTTAAAACATTGTTATACATAATAGATGCAAATATTGGTCCAATGCAAGGTGTCCATCCTGCTGAGAAAATGAATCCTACTAACATTGAGTTCAATAAAGATGCGGATCTCTTACTGCGGTTAAATTTAAATACTTTCAACATAAATTTAGGTTGATATATTCCAGTTAAAAAAAGCCCCATAATAACAAGGAAAATGCCCCCGAACATAGTTAATGCTTTTTGATAAGAAGCAAATAATTCGCCTATTGTACTCAATGAAAATCCTAAAATATAATATACAATAGATAAACCTATGCAGAAGAATACAGAGTGTAAAAATATATTCTTCTTAATAGAAATATTATTATTATCCTTTAGTTCACTAACTGAAACACCAGTAATATAAGATATATAAACGAACACGAAGTTCGGCATACACTCCTTGCGGAATATTTGGTTCAGCGTATCTTCCATCTTTGACTAACTGTGCAATTACTTTAGCATCCTTCACATCGTTTTTGGTTGGTGAATTATCATCCAATTCCTTGGACTTTTTTACATGCATTGGATTCAATACGACAAACTTAATCTTTTTTTCTTTTAAGAAATGAGCGAGGTTAAGCCAATAGTGGCCAGTAGGTTCCATGCCTATTATGACCTTCTCCATTTCATTTTCGTTCATTAGCTGCTTGATCCAGTCTAGAAACATCTCGAAATGGGTTTGGGTATTTTCAAAGTGACAAGGTACGCCAAACTCCAATCCTCTGAAGTCTTGAGCACGTGCCACATGCTTGAACTTCGCAATATCTACACCTATAATTAGTGTTTGAGAAGTGATTTGAGCAATCTTTTCATTTTGGTTATAATTCATCTTGAAGGCCTCCTGGTATATATGATTTTGTCCATTTTGCTGGCCAGCTCAGGACACTCATATCATACCAAGAGGTTATTTTTTAGTTCAAACCCCATTTTTCTTCATAACAGGAATTCTGCCATTTAATTGAAGAACATCTATATTTTAACGTAATATCCCATAAGTCTTCTATTTATTATTTGAAAACCACAATATTCTAGAAAACAGGCTTGAAAATACACCATTTATGTGTTAGTCCATATACGTGATTAGCTCTATCCTTCTGCTCTGCTGTTAATTCTTTAGGTTTTTCATCTTTCTTTGACCTATATATAATGCGAATCATGTTCAAGAAAAAGTAAGAATCTGAGAATTTTCTGATTATAAATCATAGCATGCATGCAGTAAACTCAAGACACATGGGATCTTAGATGAAATTCTCCCAAATTTTACAGATTCATCATTTAAAAATTCATTAAAATTTGTGAGTGCTTATGTAAATGGAAGACAGTCAAGCAAAGGTTATGAATGGGTAAGAGGAATAAATTTATCAATTTGGACGAATTCTCAAGAATTCCAATTATTAGGATGACTTCCATTTATATAGCCATTTAAGTCTTCTAAACTTAAGTAATTACTTAGCAGCATTTTCTAGCCCATCGCTACAACGATAGGGGTTTACACTAGTTTTACTCCAGTATTCAAACTCCTTTTCCTCCAACAACTCCAACTCTGAAATGCAAAACGGTTTCACTCATTTTAATCAAGCACAATGTAGTAATGACAAACAGAAAAGGCCGGATTCATATGCCGGCCATCTTTTTTTATCAATGCTAGTTCCCTACAGTGCTTACTATGTTACATTTTAAACAACATTTTTAGGTGTTACAACTCCAAGAAATTTTCAAAAAACGGCATTTCATGAGTTAACTTCACAATTTTCGGTCTAAAAGTCCCAAAGCTATTCTGGGTGAATGTTATACCGACCAGTTATTTCATAAGGCGCCTTTTTACTCTTGCACCAATCGTGCTCAGCAGCTCGTTGGTAATGGTACCAGTCATTGCGGCTATGGCTTCAGCCTTAATGGTTTCGGCTCCGTCTTGTCCAATCAAGGTTACCGTATCGCCTTGCCGGATATCCTTGATATCGGTGGCGTCTACGGAAAGTTGATCCATAGAGATTTTCCCAATGATCTTGGCGCGCCGGCCGCGGATTAGAACAGCACCGCCCTTTTCGGATAGATGACGAGGTATGCCGTCAGCATAACCGATGGAAACCGTAGCTATGACACTGTCGCGGGTTGCAGTATAGCTCAGTCCGTAACCTACCGGCACACCGGCATTAATCTCGTTAACCCGAGATACTCTTGCTTTTAGAGATAAAACTGGCAGTAGGGTTACGTCAGATTTCACCGGATTGTCAGCTGTGGATAAAACGCCGTACAATGCAATACCCGGTCTAACCATTTGCAGATGCATGTCGGGATGATTGAGTATCCCGTAACTATTAAGAATATGAAGCCTCCCCGGATCATAGCCGTTTGCCCGAATGTGTTCAGCTGTTGTTTGAAGACGCTTATACTGTGCCCTGGTGAAGGAAACATCCCGATCCAGAAGACTGTCTGCCGCTGCTAAGTGACTAAATGTTCCATGAACTTGAAGGTTCTTTTGCTTGTAAATTGATAATATTCGGTCTGTGTGATCATACTGTTCTCCCAATCGATTTAAACCGGTATCGATTTTCACATGCACTTTAATGATTTTACCGAAAGCCTGAAGTCGCTCTCCATCATCCGCATTAACAACTGTTTGAGTAAGGTCGTAATCAATAAGGTCGTCCAAACGATGTGTCGGTGTATATCCGAGGATCAGAATTTCCCCATGAATTCCTCTGCTTCGTAGTTCGATGCCCTCGTCTATTTCTGCGACGGCAAAATGACGAACACCGGATTGCTCCAATCTTTTTGCGACATCGACACTCCCGTGACCGTATGCATTCGCCTTTACGACCGCCATAAGCTCCGATTCGCCCGAAATGACGTGCGTAAGCGCTTTAACGTTATGGTCGAGGCTGGTAAGGTCGATTTCCGCCCATGCTCTGTAATGTTCACCCGGCGTCAGTGTTTTTGTTCGTTTATCGTGAAACTTTAGGTCTAAAGCCGATGATCCCTCCGAAACACTAAAGCCAATTCTAGACATGGCCATCCACTCTTGTTGCATAATGAGCAGTAACGATAAATCCATCTTCATTATTGCCCGATATTAGCCAGTTGCCGCGGTTCGCCGGGACCGTCACAGGAATAACTTCTTCCTTCGCAACCGTAAAATAAATTTCGTAAAAACGATTGCATCCCTCTACATAAAGATTCTTATGCCCGTAATGAAATTGTTTCAAATAGTCAGTATATTCCTCCAAACATAAATTTTCCCGATCGATAATAGCTGAGTGCGGATATCCTACATAACGGTAATGCCAGGGCTCATCGGCAATCCCAGTAATAGCCGTTTTGTTCTCTTGATATCTGCGGATAAAGCCGAATTCGGAGGCTGCCCTTCGAAATCTTCCGCCTGCTCCCTCATCCGGGAAAGCTGGACTGATATAGTCGGTTTCCTCCCGGAAGAGACCAACGTCGACGGCCAAACCGGTTTGGTGCTCGCTTGCTCCAGGCAAGGCAACGTACTTAGTGGTGAATTCCTCCCCATGTTCCTTCAGGGAATTCAAATAAAGAAGATCCTGCGCTTCCCTTGATCGGTAACCGCTAACGACGGCGATATCACCGCTCCCTTCGCAGCTATCGAGCAAAAAAGAAAGCTGTAGCGAGCAGG
>JBNJJQ010000030.1:0-2932 GCA_051750385.1 Bacillota bacterium
AAGCAAAAGGAAATCTCATCTTGAGGGGGGCTTCATGCTTAGATGCTTTCAGCACTTATCCCGTCCGCACGTAGCTACCCAGCTATGCCTTTGGCAAGACAACTGGTACACCAGCGGTGCGTCCATCCCGGTCCTCTCGTACTAAGGACAGCTCCTCTCAAATTTCCTGCGCCCACGACGGATAGGGACCGAACTGTCTCACGACGTTCTGAACCCAGCTCGCGTACCGCTTTAATGGGCGAACAGCCCAACCCTTGGGACCGACTACAGCCCCAGGATGCGATGAGCCGACATCGAGGTGCCAAACCTCCCCGTCGATGTGGACTCTTGGGGGAGATAAGCCTGTTATCCCCGGGGTAGCTTTTATCCGTTGAGCGATGGCCCTTCCATGCGGAACCACCGGATCACTAAGCCCGACTTTCGTCCCTGCTCGACTTGTAGGTCTCGCAGTCAAGCTCCCTTGTGCCTTTACACTCTGCGAATGATTTCCAACCATTCTGAGGGAACCTTTGGGCGCCTCCGTTACTCTTTAGGAGGCGACCGCCCCAGTCAAACTGCCCACCTGACACTGTCTCCCAGCCCGATAAGGGCTGCGGGTTAGAATTTCAATACAGCCAGGGTAGTATCCCACCGACGCCTCCACCGAAGCTAGCGCTCCGGCTTCTCAGGCTCCTACCTATCCTGTACAAGCTGTACCAAAATTCAATATCAGGCTACAGTAAAGCTCCACGGGGTCTTTCCGTCCTGTCGCGGGTAACCTGCATCTTCACAGGTACTATAATTTCACCGAGTCTCTGGTTGAGACAGTGCCCAGATCGTTACGCCTTTCGTGCGGGTCGGAACTTACCCGACAAGGAATTTCGCTACCTTAGGACCGTTATAGTTACGGCCGCCGTTTACTGGGGCTTCGGTTCAAAGCTTCGCTTGCGCTAACCTCTCCCCTTAACCTTCCAGCACCGGGCAGGCGTCAGCCCCTATACTTCGCCTTACGGCTTCGCAGAGACCTGTGTTTTTGCTAAACAGTCGCCTGGGCCTATTCACTGCGGCTCTCTCGGGCTTTAACACCCTAACAGAGCACCCCTTCTCCCGAAGTTACGGGGTCATTTTGCCGAGTTCCTTAACCAGAGTTCTCTCGCTCACCTTAGGATTCTCTCCTCGCCTACCTGTGTCGGTTTGCGGTACGGGCACCATACTCCTCGCTAGAGGCTTTTCTTGGCAGTGTGAAATCAGGAACTTCGGTACTATATTTCCCTCGCTGTCACAGCTCAGCCTTATAAGAGAAGCGGATTTGCCTACTTCTCAGCCTTGCTGCTTAGACGCACATATCCAACAGTGCGCTTACCCTATCCTTCTGCGTCCCCCCATTGCTCAAACGGAGTGGAGGTGGTACAGGAATATCAACCTGTTATCCATCGCCTACGCCTTTCGGCCTCGGCTTAGGTCCCGACTAACCCTGAGCGGACGAGCCTTCCTCAGGAAACCTTAGGCATTCGGTGGAAGGGATTCTCACCCTTCTTTCGCTACTCATACCGGCATTCTCACTTCTAAGCGCTCCACCAGTCCTTCCGGTCTAGCTTCAACGCCCTTAGAACGCTCTCCTACCACTGTTCGTAAGAACAGTCCGCAGCTTCGGTGATACGTTTAGCCCCGGTACATTTTCGGCGCAGAGTCACTCGACCAGTGAGCTATTACGCACTCTTTAAATGGTGGCTGCTTCTAAGCCAACATCCTGGTTGTCTAAGCAACTCCACATCCTTTTCCACTTAACGTATACTTTGGGACCTTAGCTGGCGGTCTGGGCTGTTTCCCTCTTGACTACGGATCTTATCACTCGCAGTCTGACTCCCATAGATAAGTCTTTGGCATTCGGAGTTTGACTGAATTCGGTAATCCGATGAGGACCCCTAGTCCAATCAGTGCTCTACCTCCAAGACTCTAACATATGAGGCTAGCCCTAAAGCTATTTCGGAGAGAACCAGCTATCTCCAGGTTCGATTGGCATTTCACCCCTACCCACACCTCATCCGCTCACTTTTCAACGTGAGTCGGTTCGGGCCTCCATTCAGTGTTACCTGAACTTCACCCTGGACATGGGTAGATCACCTGGTTTCGGGTCTACGACCACGTACTCATTCGCCCTATTCAGACTCGCTTTCGCTACGGCTCCGTCTCATCGACTTAACCTTGCACGGGATCGTAACTCGCCGGTTCATTCTACAAAAGGCACGCTATCACCCATTAACGGGCTCTAACTACTTGTAGGCACACGGTTTCAGGATCTATTTCACTCCCCTTCCGGGGTGCTTTTCACCTTTCCCTCACGGTACTGGTTCACTATCGGTCACTAGGGAGTATTTAGCCTTGGGAGATGGTCCTCCCTGCTTCCGACGGGATTTCTCGTGTCCCGCCGTACTCAGGATCCACTCAGGAGGGAACGAAGTTTCAACTACAGGGTTTTTACCTTCTATGACGGACCTTTCCAGATCGCTTCATTTACCCCGTTCCTTTGTAACTCCATGTTGAGTGTCCTACAACCCCAAGAGGCAAGCCTCTTGGTTTGGGCTAATTCCGTTTCGCTCGCCGCTACTCAGGAAATCGCATTTGCTTTCTCTTCCTCCGGGTACTAAGATGTTTCAGTTCCCCGGGTCTGCCTTCAGTACCCTATGTATTCAGGTAAAGATACTGCTCCATTACGAGCAGTGGGTTTCCCCATTCGGAAATCTCCGGATCAAAGCTTACTTACAGCTCCCCGAAGCATATCGGTGTTAGTCCCGTCCTTCATCGGCTCCTAGTGCCAAGGCATCCACCGTGCGCCCTTAATAACTTAACCGTTGACAAACTAATTGTCATGTTTTTTCGATATCAGCGATGATATCTTAAAAGAAAATTACTAAGATGAACGATACTTGTGAATGTATCTTGATATTACTTA
>JBNJJQ010000031.1:0-1865 GCA_051750385.1 Bacillota bacterium
TTTTGTTCGCCCAGCATGGGCGAACTCTAACGGGTGAAAGTCCCGAGTACGACCTGGTAGCGGTAAGTACATAGCCAAAAGCAAGGGTGTCCACGGTGACGTGGAATCTGAAGGAAGCTCGAGGCAAACCTCTGGTTTGACGAACAGAAATCATATAAGAGGCACCGCATGTGGATAAGACTGCAAAAGAAGTTGAAGTCCCATAGCTACTGTTAACATCCGGTGTATATATGGCAGATAGATGGAGGGAAAGAGTTCGCACCTTAACTGGGGAGGTCTCACTGGTCTACACCAAAACCTTGTAGTGATACAAGACTGGATAGTGAGAAGTCAGCAGAAGCCGTAGTAGTGAAGACGTCTAATGAAAGTTAGAAAGAGCGAAGGGCTGAACAATTTTATCGTTATAGAAATCTTTATTGGGGAAGGAAATAGACCACTGGCTAAACGCGATAAAGTGGATACCAACCCACGAGAAGGAAAGGAAATAACAAGCATGTACCAAAGAAAACTACTCGACAAGATACTTGATAGGGATAACCTGAACCAAGCATTCGCCCAAGTGAAAAGAAATAAAGGTGCGGCCGGCGTTGATGGAATGAGTGTAGAGGAACTAGGCCTATACATGTCGGGGAATAAGGATGACATTATTCGTCAAATCCGACAAAGAAAATACCAACCTCAACCAGTACTAAGGGTAGAAATACCAAAACCCAACGGCGGAACACGCTTCTTAGGAATTCCAACTGTCACGGATAGAGTCATTCAACAGGCAATTTCACAAATTCTAACACCCATGTTCGATAAGCTATTCAGCGAAAACAGTTATGGCTTCAGACCGAGACGCTATGCAGAGATGGCTATCTTGAAAGCGTTAGAGTTTATGAATGATGGCTATGATTGGATTGTGGATATTGACTTAGAACGTTTCTTCGATACGGTACACCATGACAAGTTGATGAATCTAATTTCGAGAACAGTGCACGATGGAGATGTCATCTCCCTCATTCGTAAATTCCTAGTGAGTGGTGTGCAAATTGACGAAGAATACAAAGAAACAGTAATAGGAACCCCACAAGGCGGAAACTTATCACCTCTACTCAGTAACATCATGCTTAACGAACTTGATAAGGAACTAGAAAATCGTGGACTGCGTTTCGTCAGATACGCAGATGATTGTATTATCATGGTCAAAAGTGAAATGTCAGCGAAACGAGTAATGAGATCCGTATCGAGATATGTCGAAGAGAAACTAGGTTTAATAGTTAATGTCGAGAAGTCGAAAGTGACGAAACCTGATGACCCCGATATGAAGTTCCTAGGCTTTGGATTCTTTAAAGATTACCAAGCTGATTCATATAAAGCGAAACCACACCAAAAATCCGTAGAAAGCTTTAAATTCAAATTGAAACAACTAACAAGAAAGAATTGGAGCGTCGATACGAAGTATCAGGTGGAGCGAATTAATCAGTTGGTAAGAGGGTGGGTCAATTACTTTAGAGTCGGCTATATGAAGAAACTACTTGTAAAAATAGATTCCCATACAAGGGTTAGACTGCGAATGTGCATCTGGAAGAAATGGAAAACAGCCAAAAATCGCAGGAAAAACCTAATTAAACTAGGGATGGATAGATATACGGCATACAAATATAGCCACACAAGTAAAGGAGTAACCCGTACGGCCTACTCCTGGATACTAACTACGACAATAACGAATAAGAGATTAGCCCAATTTGGATTAATCTCTGGTGCAGCACATTACAGTAAAAATACATGCTTAGTATAAAATTGAACCGCCGTATACGGAACCGTACGTACGGTGGTGTGAGAGGTCGGATAATCAATTAAAGATTATCCTCCTACTCGAT
>JBNJJQ010000033.1:0-1506 GCA_051750385.1 Bacillota bacterium
AATTTGAGTTGGGAAAGTACGGAAGCATTTAGTTCAATAAAAGGTCTGAAACTCTCCTGCTTTCCCAAGCAATAATTTCTTCGGTCGAAAATAAGATAGGTTGTGCAAGAAAAAGAGGGGGAAAGGAGGAAAGGGAAACGATGCTAATCTTTACATAATTTCTCATTGGGCAACCGAGGCCAAAAAACAGCACTTAAATCTATGTTGAAGGCCCAGCTTTCCCAATATGAAATTAAGATGACAGGTGGTAGACTAGCATTAATAGTTCTTAATATTAAGAATTATCAAAACAAACTTGAGGGAGTGGAATGTTTGAAAAATTGGATTAAGGGATTTTCAGTATTCATTGTAGCGATGTTAGCATTCTCATTGGCGTTCGGATCAGCACAAGCTAAGGCGCAGGGCCCTAGTTTAAATGAAAAAAAGCAATATCTAGTAGGATTTAAGGCAAACGCAAAAGCTTTTTCAGCTAAAAACATGATTACTGCAGCAGGCGGGGAAGTGGAACATGTATACAACTATATGGATGTACAGCTTGTCACTCTTCCTGAAAAAGCTGCACTGGCATTGAAAAACAATCCAAACATCGCATTTGTGGAAGAGGACGCAGCAGTATATGCAACAGCACAATCCACTCCATGGGGTGTAACACATATTAATGCACATAAAGCACATGCTGCAAATGTGACCGGTTCAGGAGTAAAAGTAGCGGTATTGGATACTGGAATTGATGCAAGCCACCCTGATCTGAATGTAAAAGGTGGTGTAAGCTTTGTATCCGGGGAGCCTAGTGGATTAACGGACGGAAACGGTCATGGCACACACGTTGCCGGAACGGTAGCTGCATTAAATAATACCGCTGGAGTATTAGGTGTAGCTTATAATGCAGATCTTTACGCAGTAAAAGTATTGAGTGCTTCCGGAAGCGGTACTTTAAGTGGAATTGCTCAAGGGATTGAATGGGCAATTGATAATGATATGGATGTAATCAATATGAGTCTAGGTGGAAGTTCAGGTTCTACTGCCTTACAACAAGCTTGTGACAATGCATATGCAAGCGGAATTGTTGTCGTAGCAGCTGCTGGAAACTCTGGTTCTAAAGGTAAAAGAAATACAATCGGCTACCCAGCTAAATATAGCTCTGTAATTGCAGTAGGGGCAGTTGATTCAAATAACAATAGAGCTTCTTTCTCTAGCGTTGGTTCTGAATTAGAAGTGATGGCTCCTGGTGTAAGCGTATTAAGCACAACTCCAGGAAACAGCTATTCCTCCTTCAATGGAACATCTATGGCTTCTCCTCATGTTGCAGGAGCTGCAGCACTGATCAAAGCAAAGTATCCTAGTTTATCAGCATCTCAAATTCGTGACCGCTTAAAAAATACAACAACTCCGCTAGGTGATGCTTTCTATTATGGAAACGGAGTCATCAACGTGGAGAATGCTTTACAATAATTTGATAAAATCCCCCTTTATCAATAGAACACCTGACAATTTGTCGGGTGTTTT
>JBNJJQ010000034.1:0-1490 GCA_051750385.1 Bacillota bacterium
CTAGTCTGCACCCCTTAAAGTAGATGTTGAAAAACCCACAGTTGGACAACATTTAATTAAGGGGTGTTTTCTATGGCAAAAAAAGGTCAAAGATTTAATACTTATTGCTTAGAAACTAAAGCGGAAGCAATAAGATTAAAGGAAGAAGGTTTTTCATTCCAACAGGTAGCTGACAAATTAAATATACCGAGTCGTGATACTGTGGTGACTTGGTGGAGGAAATATCAAAAAGAGGGACAAGCTTTTCATTTAGATAATAGAGGGCGTAGAAAAGAGTACACTGATCAAGACCGTTATGTTAAAAAATTGGAATTGGAGAATGCCGTACTAAAAAAGTTTCAGGAACTCTTGATGAAGGAGGGAAACCGTTAAAATTTCATATTGTAGAAGTATTAAGGGATCGATTTACTGTAGAGGAACTCTGTAAATTTCTTGGTGTATCGCAGAGTGGATATTATAAATATAAGAAGTATGTAAAAGAAGAGAAGGATGCGGATTTGAAACGATTGATTCTAAAACTATATGAGGATTCAGATAAACAATGGGGATATCGTCGAATCCATATGGAACTCCAAGAAGAGTACCATATGGAAATTAATCACAAACGGGTGTACCGACTTTGTAGAGAACTTGGAATTCAATCGATAATTCGTAAGAAGCCAAAGTTTTCGAACTATAACGCTTACAAACGGAAAGAACCTGAAACTATTGCACCTAATATCATCAATAGAGACTTTTCAGCTGATAAACCTAATGAAAAGTGGGTTACTGATATAACTTCTTTCCAAATCGGTGAAGAAAAATTACATTTATCTGCCATATTAGATCTATATAATAATGAAATTATTGCATACAAAATGGGAAGGAATACAGAAACAAGCTTGGTGATAAAAACTGTATACCAAGCTATTCAAAAAGAAAAGGATGTGCAAGGTGTCATCCTCCATAGCGACCGGGGGACACAATACACATCCAAGCTTTATAATGACACATTGGAATCTTATGACCTAAGACCAAGTATGTCAAGACCAGGCAATCCTTACGATAATGCCTGTATTGAAAGCTTTTTTTCTCATTTGAAAACAGAAGCGTTTCATCCTTATTATGTACAAAATATTACAGAACTAGAAGTTATGATAGATCAATATATTAATCATTATAACTACAATAGGAGACAAAAACGATTAAACCGACAGTCTCCAGTAAACTATCGGAACCAGCAACTTGCTTCATAAAGGAAATGGGTCCCCTAAAAATGAACGGTAAATAAAACTTTAAACACCACTTGATATGGAGTAAGCGCATGATACCCTTTTGGGGGAGCTAGTTGTATTGCCAACTTGCTTCCTAGCTCGGGAGTCATGCGTGAGGAGGCTCCATGTCAAGTGAATAAACAGAACGAATCAAACTTAAAGAATCAAAAGGGAGCCATTTCCTTAAGGAAACCGCTCCAGTTTTTTTTACATCTCCACTTTTTGGGGGCTTGACCA
>JBNJJQ010000035.1:0-1334 GCA_051750385.1 Bacillota bacterium
TGCAATATAAATAATGGTGGGCCTAAGTGGACTCGAACCACCGACCTCACGCTTATCAGGCGTGCGCTCTAACCAGCTGAGCTATAGGCCCATATGGAGCGGGTGATGGGAATCGAACCCACGACATCAGCTTGGAAGGCTGAGGTTTTACCATTAAACTACACCCGCAAAAAAAAGGGCGACTGATGGGAATCGAACCCACGAATGCCTGAACCACAATCAGGTGCGTTAACCACTTCGCCACAACCGCCATAATACTATTTTTTTGTAATTCTGGTGCCGGCGATAGGAGTCGAACCCACGACCTACTGATTACAAGTCAGTTGCTCTACCAACTGAGCTACACCGGCTAATTTAGAAAATATAAAAATGGTGGCTCGGGACGGAATCGAACCGCCGACACATGGATTTTCAGTCCATTGCTCTACCAACTGAGCTACCGAGCCACTATTAAGTTAAAAATGGCGGTCCCGACCGGGATCGAACCGGCGATCTCCTGCGTGACAGGCAGGCATGTTAACCGCTACACCACGGGACCAATTGGTTGCGGGGACAGGATTTGAACCTGCGACCTTCGGGTTATGAGCCCGACGAGCTACCGGACTGCTCCACCCCGCGACAATAAAAGTAGTACATATAAAATTCTCATCATTCTTATAAAAAATGGAGGAGGAAGAGGGATTCGAACCCCCGCGGGTTTTGACACCCCTGTCGGTTTTCAAGACCGATCCCTTCAGCCAAACTTGGGTATTCCTCCGTATATAAGAATTTCTGGTGGACCTTGTAGGACTCGAACCTACGACCGGACGGTTATGAGCCGTCTGCTCTAACCAGCTGAGCTAAAGGTCCTTTTTTGGTAGCGGCGGAGGGAGTCGAACCCACGACCTCACGGGTATGAACCGTACGCTCTAGCCAGCTGAGCTACACCGCCAAAAAAGTGAAGTTTATATTTCTATAAGTGGAGCCTAGCGGGATCGAACCGCTGACCTCCTGCGTGCAAAGCAGGCGCTCTCCCAGCTGAGCTAAGGCCCCAAAACTAAAATCTTAATGGTCGGGAAGACAGGATTCGAACCTGCGACCCCTTGGTCCCAAACCAAGTGCTCTACCAAGCTGAGCTACTCCCCGTAAATGGCGCGCCCGAGAGGACTTGAACCCCTAACCTTTTGATCCGTAGTCAAACGCTCTATCCAATTGAGCTACGGGCGCTTATGAAAGTTATTTTACTGCTGCAAAAAATTCTGGTGCCGAGGACCGGAATCGAACCGGTACGGTAGTCACCTACCGCAGGATTTTAAGTCCTGTGCGTCTGCCAGTTCCGCCACCCCGGCAAGTCT
>JBNJJQ010000036.1:0-1077 GCA_051750385.1 Bacillota bacterium
GAGCCTCCTGATATGAACGAAACTGTCAAGGCCCCCACTCTTCCTATGGTTTTGATTTGTTTTTTGGCAACTCTAAGAAGAGAAGCTATTTCTGGCTTCTTGACTTAGTTAAAGATTGAGCCCTTTGGCTAGAATATCTCCTTCTTTAGCTTACTGACCATCCCTCACTACTTGGAATGGCTGTCAAGTGCACTCCTTGACTGTCATTCCAAGTAGTGAGAAACTGCCTTCGCTAAAGAGGGAATAACCTTTTCCTCCTCTTTGGGCTCTGTTAAACACCGCTGTTGATTTCCACGCAAGACTTCGCTTTCCGCGGGCGGACGGGGAGCCTCCTCGACGCTGCGCGTCTGCGGGGTCTCCCCTGTTCCGCTTCTCCCGCAGGAGTCTACGTCTTGCGCTCCAATCAACAGCTGTCAACGGTAATAAAGTTGACTAAGTCATTATCATAGCCTCCATTTTTTTAGGAACAGAAGGTAAGGACACGGCACGAAGGCAAAAAATCAACTGCGGTTAGCACTCTGATATTCGTGGGTTTTCACATTTTATCTTTCCGTATAAAGGACTTTTCCACTAACTCGGCGCGTGCGTTCAATCTATTTTTTCGATCTAGCACAAAGGAGGCACGTGGTTTTTCCTTTCCGGTTTTTCACTTTGCCTTCGAGCCCTATTCTCATGCATCTGTTTTAATTCGTAAAAAAACAATGAATATCATATAGCCTTAAGCATGGGGTACATCATCTACTTCTAGCATTACTGCCCATATAAAACCAGCTAATTCTCTGGCAACGGCAGTTATTGCTTTTCCACTTTCTTTTCCTTTGGATAATAAACGATAATATTTTTTGTGAAGTCGATTTTGTGCTTTCCATGATATTGCTTGAATGGTAGGTGGCTGACCACTTTGTCGTTTTTGTAAGTTCCCTTTTACAGCTGGCTGGTAACGGTAGCTCCATGAAGATTCCACTAGTAAACGCCGTACATGGCGATTCCCTGTTTTGGTGATTTTCCCTTGTCGTCTACTCTCTCCGCTTGAATATTCGCTTGGAATTAACCCTACATAAGCCATAAATTGTCTAG
>JBNJJQ010000037.1:0-929 GCA_051750385.1 Bacillota bacterium
ATAAAGAGTTTGAGCTTATGCTCAAATGTAGACTAGCTTTGTATTGCTTTTTCGTTCTTTGTTAATCCCTATAAGATTAACGTGGACGCTGTTGTTTTGTTTAGTTTTCAAAGATCATTAAATCATTTTGGAGCGGGTGATGGGAATCGAACCCACGACATCAGCTTGGAAGGCTGAGGTTTTACCATTAAACTACACCCGCATAAAACAAAATCGGGAAGACAGGATTCGAACCTGCGACCCCTTGGTCCCAAACCAAGTGCTCTACCAAGCTGAGCTACTCCCCGTTTAATTTATATGTTGGCGCGCCCGAGAGGACTTGAACCCCTAACCTTTTGATCCGTAGTCAAACGCTCTATCCAATTGAGCTACGGGCGCTAAATTAAGTTGTGATTTTCGCTTGCCGCTCAATGGCGACTTAACTATCATACCAAGTGCACCATTCAATGTCAACACTTTTTTTTTAAAAAGTTATTTCGATGCGGCCGAGAAGAGTCGAACTTCCACGGGGTTGCCCCCACTAGGCCCTCAACCTAGCGCGTCTGCCATTCCGCCACGACCGCATATATAAGGCTGAAAAAATATGGTGCGGGTGAAGGGACTCGAACCCCCACGTCAATGACACTAGATCCTAAGTCTAGCGCGTCTGCCAATTCCGCCACACCCGCAAGGTGCTAATACAAAAAATAAAGATGGCTGGGCTAGCTGGATTCGAACCAACGCATGTCGCAGTCAAAGTGCGATGCCTTACCGCTTGGCTATAGCCCATCGAATAGATGTTTTTTAAAAGGAATAAGTTTCCTCTGGTGGAGGATGACGGGATCGAACCGCCGACCCCCTGCTTGTAAGGCAGGTGCTCTCCCAGCTGAGCTAATCCTCCAGGATAGAAATGGGAAGCAAAACATGCAGTTTTGCATCCCACTTAGTAG
>JBNJJQ010000038.1:0-572 GCA_051750385.1 Bacillota bacterium
CTTTACATAGCTAGTTCTACAGGCTCCACCGACTTAGCTGCCCATTTGGCATAATATTCTCTTGGGCTACAGTCGTTCAGGCTGCCATGGTATCTTCTCTTATTGTAGAAGTCGATATACTTACTTACTGTATCGATCGCATGATCAAAGGTAATAAATTCGTTTCTCTGGTAACACTCTCTTTCAAGAACACTATGAAAGGATTCAATATAGGCATTCATATTTGGAGACTTCGGTGGGATTCTTTCATGTTCAAATTTATCTGTACTGAACTCTTGAAAATGGTTGCTGATGAACTGTGGACCATTATCTGAACGGATAATAAGTCGACTCTCTCCTTCTTCAGCCTTTGCCATTTTGACACCGCGTTTCATCATGGCTTTCATAAGCATTTTCGTAATTTTTGGAGCTTCACAAGTCTTCCCAATGTAGTACCCCACAATGCTTCGATCATACACATCTATGGCACTCGCAAGAAAGAAGAAACGGCGGGAACTCGTCACATATCCATATTTAATATCGACCTGCCACAACTGATTAGGTCCTGTAATCTTACGATTCTTAGCTAGTCT
>JBNJJQ010000039.1:0-545 GCA_051750385.1 Bacillota bacterium
AGTGGAAAAACGTTTGAAAGAACCTATCTCCGCTACAATACTTGTCGCAGTGATAAGCGCAACACCTCTTAATGATTGTAATGCTTGAATTTTATGAGCGTGTATACCTTCGGTAGCTTGGACGCTTATTTCTTCTTCCAACCTCAGAATTCGTTGTCCCAATTCTTTCAATTGATGATAATACTCTTGGAAAACTACTCGCAGATGACTATTTTCAAACTTCAATGTATCCAGCCAATTGTAATATTTTTTCGTCCATTTATTCACTCCATTTGGTGCGTCAATATTATAACGAAGTAAGAATTTACTTAAACGGTGTTTAGCTCTTAGCTCATCTTCCTTTGCATCTTCTCGACATCTGATAAGATCCCGCAAAGCTTCATCTTCGGAAGTAGGTACATAAATGGCAGTTAATTCCCCAGCACGATATAAGTGAGTCAATCGAATAGAATCTCGTCGATCTGTTTTAATTCTCTCTCCAGGTCGTTGTGGAATCAGGGATGGAGCGATTACTTCACAATGAATACCTAGTGACAGAAGCAGTC
>JBNJJQ010000040.1:0-545 GCA_051750385.1 Bacillota bacterium
TTTTGGCACGAACTCCTATAAAAGTATAAAAAATAGCCTGTGTTTCTAAGCTCATTTCGATGAGTTACTGTATTTCAGTTGTAAATTCAATTCAAATTCACCATTTGCAATATCATATGTATAAAAAAGACCAAAAAAAATAACGAAACCAAGTTTCGTTTTCTTTAAAAATGGCGGTCCCGACCGGGATCGAACCGGCGATCTCCTGCGTGACAGGCAGGCATGTTAACCGCTACACCACGGGACCTTATTGGTTGCGGGGACAGGATTTGAACCTGCGACCTTCGGGTTATGAGCCCGACGAGCTACCAGACTGCTCCACCCCGCGATAATAATATGTATAGTAATTATACGCCTGGCAACGTCCTACTCTCACAGGGGGACAGCCCCCAACTACCATTGGCGCTGAAGAGCTTAACTTCCGTGTTCGGTATGGGAACGGGTGTGACCTCTTCGCTATCGCCACCAGACATATATTATTATACTATAACTTTGAAGAAAAATCAAGCACTATTTGCTATATTCCTTCAAAACTAGATAACGTT
>JBNJJQ010000041.1:0-398 GCA_051750385.1 Bacillota bacterium
CCGTGGGTGCTTCTGTTTCTTTTCCCGTTGGGGCATCAGGATATCAAGCTCTTTACATAAGCGATATACTTTCTTCTTGTTTATGATAAGTTTATGCTTCCTTCTTAAGGCTTTCGTCAGCTTTCTATATCCATAAATCTCATCCTCTCCTTCGATGAGATTCATTAAATATCCTTTGATCGTACTATCCTTTACTCTTTTTTGAGTCTTTCTGTTCAAAGAGTAACCAGGTATAGGCCTTCCACCAGTATGAACTCTAGATTGTGGTGGATTAGCCAGACGGTAATAGTAAGTAGAACGGGTAATGGAAGCATACTTTAATACACGACTGGCTGGGAATCCCTCGTCAATCCACTCTTTGGCAAAAGCTATTTGTTCCGAAAGGTTGGTAAGTTTTT
>JBNJJQ010000042.1:0-389 GCA_051750385.1 Bacillota bacterium
TCAAAATGCTGTTGGTGGAGCCTAGCGGGATCGAACCGCTGACCTCCTGCGTGCAAAGCAGGCGCTCTCCCAGCTGAGCTAAGGCCCCAATTATAAAGTTCTACTGGTCGGGAAGACAGGATTCGAACCTGCGACCCCTTGGTCCCAAACCAAGTGCTCTACCAAGCTGAGCTACTCCCCGAAAATGGCGCGCCCGAGAGGACTTGAACCCCTAACCTTTTGATCCGTAGTCAAACGCTCTATCCAATTGAGCTACGGGCGCTTATGAAAGTTATTTTGCATCTGCAAAAAATTCTGGTGCCGAGGACCGGAATCGAACCGGTACGGTAGTCACCTACCGCAGGATTTTAAGTCCTGTGCGTCTGCCAGTTCCGCCACCCCGGCAAGTC
>JBNJJQ010000043.1:0-387 GCA_051750385.1 Bacillota bacterium
AAAAACTTACCAACCTTTCGGAACAAATAGCTTTTGCCAAAGAGTGGATTGACGAGGGATTCCCTGCCAGTCGTGTATTAAAGTATGCTTCCATTACTCGTTCTACTTACTATTACCGTCTAGCTAATCCACCAAAATCTAGAGTTCATACTGGGGGAAGGCCTATACCTGGTTATTCTTTGAACAGAAAGACTCAAAAAAGAGTCAAGGATAGTACGATCAAAGGATATCTAATGAATCTCATCGAAGGAGAGGATGAGATTTATGGATATAGAAAGCTGACGAAAGCCTTAAGAAGGAAGCATAAACTTGTCATAAACAAGAAGAAAGTATATCGCTTATGTAAAGAGCTAGATATCCTGATGCCTCAACGCGAAAAGAAACAGA
>JBNJJQ010000044.1:0-328 GCA_051750385.1 Bacillota bacterium
ATACAAGGCATAGCCTGTAGGACCTGCTTCGTAACAGACTCGAAGATTCTCACTACTTCCAAGCTTTTTCATTAATTTTTTCACAGCCTCTGGTGTATGAGGGATGAGCCCCCAATATCTTGGCTCTTCACGACCTTCTTCAGCAATAGCGACTGCAATTTTTTCTTTGGACACGTCTAGACCAACGTATTTTATGGTATCCTTCATAATAGCTAGCTCCTTCCGTAATGTAGCTCTGAATTGGTTTTGTTTTCTCAAAAACAGTCTAACCAAATTAACCTACGATGTTACGAGTAAGGAGCTAGTTTCGTTCATGATAACTCGGCTT
>JBNJJQ010000045.1:0-326 GCA_051750385.1 Bacillota bacterium
TTCGTTCCAACTGAATCAAAGGTTCTTCCGCTGATAGGGCTTGAAGTATTCCAGAGGGCAGAGGAGTTAACTCAGGAGAGAGCATTTTGACAGGGTGACTTCTGTTTACTAGAATCAGATCCCCTTCGTGAATACGATCCCGTTGGAGTAAGACGCGTTCGGTCTCCTTAAAAACGGGAGCTGCGCTCCATAATCGCCAAGTTTTCACCATCAGGCACCTTCCCTGTCCAAAGCTGTTTGCAACAGGCGGTCCAGTAGATCAGCAAACTCGATACCTGCACCGCGCATCATGTTCGGATATCGGCTCGTCGCTGTAAAACCCGGAA
>JBNJJQ010000046.1:0-271 GCA_051750385.1 Bacillota bacterium
GTTGGAGCGGAAGACGGGATTCGAACCCGCGACCCCCACCTTGGCAAGGTGGTGTTCTACCACTGAACTACTTCCGCTTTTTATAAAATTACAATGCGGGTGAAGGGACTCGAACCCCCACGTCAAAGACACTAGATCCTAAGTCTAGCGCGTCTGCCAATTCCGCCACACCCGCAAGATAAATGGTGTGCCATGAAGGATTCGAACCTTCGACCCTCTGATTAAAAGTCAGATGCTCTACCGACTGAGCTAATGGCACATAAGTTAAAAT
>JBNJJQ010000047.1:0-268 GCA_051750385.1 Bacillota bacterium
TGACCCGTACGGGATTCGAACCCGTGTTACCGCCGTGAAAGGGCGGTGTCTTAACCGCTTGACCAACGGGCCGCATGATTGAATTTTGATGGCGGAGAAGGAGGGATTTGAACCCTCGCGCCGCTTACACGACCTACACCCTTAGCAGGGGCGCCTCTTCAGCCACTTGAGTACTTCCCCGAATATGGCTCCACCAGTAGGATTCGAACCTACGACCCTTCGGTTAACAGCCGAATGCTCTACCGCTGAGCTATGGTGGAACGGTACA
>JBNJJQ010000048.1:0-248 GCA_051750385.1 Bacillota bacterium
TATATATTTGGAGGATTAGCTCAGCTGGGAGAGCATCTGCCTTACAAGCAGAGGGTCGGCGGTTCGATCCCGTCATCCTCCACCAAGATTTTTTCACGTAGTGAAAATAATCAACCATTTTTCACGCAGTGAAAATAATCTTCATTTCATGCCGGTGTAGCTCAGTTGGTAGAGCAACTGACTTGTAATCAGTAGGTCGTGGGTTCGACTCCTATCGCCGGCACCACTTTTTTTAACTTAATGAATTA
>JBNJJQ010000049.1:0-246 GCA_051750385.1 Bacillota bacterium
CGTTATCTAGTTTTCAAGGAACATGTATGACAAATGGTATATTTGTCTGTTGGTGGAGCCTAGCGGGATCGAACCGCTGACCTCCTGCGTGCAAAGCAGGCGCTCTCCCAGCTGAGCTAAGGCCCCAAAAAGTTCTATAATTAAAAAATGGTGGGCCTAAGTGGACTCGAACCACCGACCTCACGCTTATCAGGCGTGCGCTCTAACCAGCTGAGCTATAGGCCCCTAACATTTATATGAGAGAGT
>JBNJJQ010000050.1:0-217 GCA_051750385.1 Bacillota bacterium
TATATTTGGAGGATTAGCTCAGCTGGGAGAGCATCTGCCTTACAAGCAGAGGGTCGGCGGTTCGATCCCGTCATCCTCCACCAATATTTTTTCACGCAGTGAAAATAATCTTCATTTTATGCCGGTGTAGCTCAGTTGGTAGAGCAACTGACTTGTAATCAGTAGGTCGTGGGTTCGACTCCTATCGCCGGCACCACTTTCTTAACTTAATGAATTT
>JBNJJQ010000051.1:0-211 GCA_051750385.1 Bacillota bacterium
TTCATCGCATGATCATACTTCTTCTGAAGATCCTCTTTGGTAGAAGACTCGGAGAGTGGCGAGACTCCCTCTTTTTCCATAGCTGCTTCTATTTCATCACGATATTGTTTCACCCATCCACTTAATGTAGAACTACTTACCCCTGTCTTGCGAGCCACGAAAGCCATATTTCCAGATTCTAACGCCATTCTCACGTATTGTTTTTTTACAT